>JBCDHD010000001.1:0-665480 GCA_038750505.1 Bacteroidota bacterium
CACCGCCGCGCTGTACACTGACCCCTTCGGTCTTTGCCATGATCTCGCCAAGGTCGGCGGTCTGCAGTTTTAGCGTCTCGGTAGTGACCACTGTCACCGCCTGGGCCGATTCCTGCAGCTTACTGGCATCGCTCTTGCCTTTGACCACGACCTCTTCAAGGTCTTTAGTTTCCTCCTCCAAGCGGAAGTCAACCCTCGTTAAATCTGCGTTCTGCACGGTGACAGTTCGGTTCTTTTCCCCAAACCCCAATACGTTAACTGTGAGCTTGTATCGCCCATTTTTTATGCCTTCCAAAAGATAGTTGCCATTATCGTCACTTACAGTACCAATACCCAAAGATTCAATCATAACAGTGGCGAAGGGTAGGGGCTGTCCCCTTTGATTGACAACCTTGCCGGCAATGGAGAATATTTCCTGGGATTGCAAACTATTTGTGTAAAGAATTAGCATAAGTGCGGCTAAACTTGTTAGTCTGCCCATTATTTGAAATCGGTTCGTAAAATTGATATTTCTTTGATGTTGGGAACCGGTGACTTTTCTCCTGGGCCTAGGGAAAGATGATGGATGAGTTTTGGTTTATCGCTTGAGCCAATGAGAAAGTATTTTGTTGAAGGCAGCAGTGTTAAAGTACTGTCTCCGGTATTTATGGTCTGGATTTCTCGAGAAGCGTTATACAATTGCAACGTGCCTTCAAACTTTATTTTGAATTCATCACCTGGGATATCAATAATCATATCCTTGCCACCATTGACATATAGATGTTCTTTTAAAGCCGATGTTTCCTTTGTATTGGCTGAAAGGTTTTTGGCAGAAAGCCGTCCTCCAAAAAAGGAAATACATATTATACAGGCGGCAACACCCACTTGCAGGTACTTTCTATGGGCAGGCGTTGTTTTTAGGACGGGAAAACTAACTTTATTAGAGACTTTTTGCCAGATTCGAGTTTTCATTTGTTGTTTGACCTTATTAGGTAGTTCCAATCCGCCATCGAAATCTCCCGATTCTAGCCAATCAAGTATCTTTTTCTCTTCTTCGAGTGTACACTCTCCCTTGAAATACTTTTCAATTAACTTTTTGTCAATATCCATTCAATCCTTTTTAATGTGATGTTGCACAAACGAAGGTTTGTGGAAATACATTAGGGTCTTTTAACAATACTTTAACCATTTGAATGTAAAAACAAGTGGTCACCCAAAGCGTTCAAAGAAGGGTATTGGAATTGATTGTTATAAACGAGCTTAAGAGAAGAAAAAGATAATTACGAGGACGCTTAATTTATGAAGTTCGCTTTTTATTTTGAGTACTGCTTTTTTAAGATGGTAGCGCACGTTGCGTGGAGAAAGATTTAGCGCTTCTGATATCTCTTGATTGTTCATTCCATGGTTACGGCTCATATCAAATATGACGCGCCTTTGCTGGGGAAAGGATTGCACCACCTTTTGTATTTGTTTCAATAAGAGGGATTGTACCAAAGGCACGTCTGTATCTTGCACCGAATTATTTCCTTTCCTTTGAATCTCATTAAGATTTTTGGTCTTTATGGACAAGTTCCGGTAGTGTTCAAAGACTTTCAGCTTAGCTGACTTTGCTAAATAGGCCCCAATGGATTCCCTTAGCCTGAGTTTTTCTTTCCGTTCCCAAAGGGAAACAAAAATATCTTGGGTCATGTCCTCAGAAAGGCTCGTATCACCTGTAAGTCGCAAACATATGCTACATACTTCTTCCCAGTGTGCGTCATATAACCTGCGAAAATCCTCTTCGGTCCTTATTGAAAAACTTTCGATATGTAAAACCTCATTAGTTTCCAAGAGCAAAACAAATCCTAACGAATGTAGGTTTAAGAACGCTTAAATAAAAATTGTTTAGAATCACTCTAAATAATTAAGTCAATCCTACATTTGGTAAGCATTTGATAATTAGATGTTAACAAACATATAATTAGTCTAATTAAACTTTTGTTAAATTTTTTTAAGAAATAATTAAACAAAAGAAATACCGGAATATGGTCTTGTCCAAACTTGAAAATCTATTTGATTTGTTCATTTTAGATGCCTAATAAATCAGCGGTACCGTAAAGGGGCCGACTTAAAGAACAAAATTCTGAATCGAATATTCGCTAAAGGTTTAAGTACTATGCTTGGTCTTTTTTAGTAGTACCGTTAATTGACCTTTTATGAAACTCAAAAAAGTCACTATTGTATTAGACTTCTTAATAAAGTTAAAGCGTTTGAGTGTCGCACTGTTCGTCCCAAATCCTTACCCTCAAACTTTGCGCTTGGATCCTGTTTCGGTTTTATAGCGTTCAGACAGATAAGCGTAAAGTAAAATCGGAATAGGGCGCACCATACTTTTTGAATGGAATAGCAAGAGGGCAACGCGGGTACCCCACGTTGCAAATATTAATTTCTTTTTAAACCACTGTGGTGCAGTGGTTTAAATTCGAGTAAAGTCTTGAAAATCAAATGGTAATTACCCAAAATTTTCGTCAAATGCGCTCCCAGCCCTTTAAAATAGGCTCAAATTTTCGTCAAACAGGTATCGGCCTCGCTCCGTAGTATTAGTTTGTGCAAGTTTTGGGACGCTTGCAGCGCGAAATTTTCATTTCGCTCGCTTTTTAATTTTATCCATTTTTAAGTATGGAGATTTTTCGAACTAGTTGGATTGTTGGACCTATTTTTTCCATCACCGTCCTAGTATTATGATAATGGAATCCAGTGTTGATGGGACTTCCCAGGCACGTTATGATAAAAATGTCCTAGTTCTGTACTTCTTTAAAAGCGTAATCATTTGAAATACAATAATTTACAAAAACAACGTCGCTTTAGCGTGTTGTCGTCTTGCTATTCAAATCATTATTCTAGTCATAAGAATTTAATTTCTGACAGCAGAATAGAATTTTGAATAAATTGGGACTCAAGTTTATAAGAGAGCTAGTTTATTTTGGGACTTTGATGTGTTTTTCTTTTTTTGCCGTTTCTTCAAATTTTTTTCTTAGCAATAGCATATCCTCACTAACCCTCATGTTAAGAATCTTGGCATAATGCTGAGTAGTTCGGAGGTTGCGATGTCCTAACATCTTACTTACAGATTCGATAGATACACCATTGGCAAGGGTTACTGTGGTTGCAAAGGTATGTCTTGCTAAATGGGTAGTTAAATTCTTTTCAATCCCGCTTAGGTCAGCAATCTCTTTTAAATAGGCATTCATTTTTTGATTGGTCACCACTGGAAGTACTCTATCATTAATCAAATAAGGACTATCCACGTATTTATCCAATATCATTTGCGCCGTTGGCAGAATGGGAATATTGGCTTTGGATTTGGTCTTGGTTCGAGCGGTGTTTATCCAGTTCTCTCCGTCAATTCCTTTATTGATATCGTTCTTATTTAGCTTTTTCACATCAGCATAGGCAATCCGTATGATCTTCTTGAAATTCACCATGTATTTTATGGATGAACGCTGACGGTATTTTCTATAGCTGAAACGAACCAACCTACACACCTTATAGAAAATAGAAAACCCCAGTAATTTACCAGGGTTTCATTTTGTGAAGGAAGAGGGATTCACTGCGTGTTCCCTCAACCTACGCGCCTGAAAATAAAGCTCTAATTGCTCCGTATTTATGATCTTTTGTTTTTCCTCACTCATGCAACTAAAGTTGCGTCACTCCAAAAACAAAAGCTCGATTTTTTCAATGAAAAATCGAGCTTTGCTTTAAGCGGAGGAAGAGGGATTCGAACCCCCGGAGGTGTGACCCTCAACAGTTTTCAAGACTGCCGCATTCGACCACTCTGCCATTCCTCCAAAATCGATTTGAGCCTTTTTCTACCCCAACCCGATTTGTAATACTTTTCTTTTTTTCTCGCCTCTACCGAAGTTTCAGCTTTTTCCAGATAGAATCTACTCCAAGGTGCGTATCTCTTAGTAAAACTACTCTTTCCACTATTATGTTCCCTTAGTCTTTGATCCGGATTTTTTGAAAACCCAACATAAATCTTGTTGTACTTTTCACTCCACAAAGCATATACAAAGAACACTAAACTTAAATTTCCGCATTCGAGGACGTATAACGTCCTAAACCCCCTTACCACGTTCTACGTGGTCTGCCATTTATCCCGTGTTACGGGATTCCTCCAAAATCGATTTGAGCCTTTTTCTGCCCCAACCCGATTTGTACTACGTTTCCTTTTTTCCAGCTTCTGCCAAAGCTTCAGGTTTGTTCCATTAGGCAGGCTTGCCCGCCGAAGCTTTTGCGTAGGCGGGTGCAAATATACATAGCTTTTTCATAATGCATAGTGGGAGAGCTTCCAAATTTTGCTATTTGGGAATTCTGATCAAGATGGTACTTTTGCCGCCATGAACGAATGGTGGCATTATCCCTTACTGATACTGGTAGGATTTGTAGTTGGTTTTATCAATACCATTGCCGGTGGCGCTTCTTTGATCTCATTGCCTACCTTGATTTTTTTGGGCTTGCCTCCAGCTGTAGCTAATGGGACCAATCGGATAGCGATTACCGTACAAACTGCTATGGCTACGGCAGGGTTTAAGAGCAAGGGGGTAACTAATTTTCCTTTTAATTTGTATTTGGGGGTTACCGCCTTTTTGGGCGCTATTGTTGGCGCACAGATCGCAGTAGATATCAAGGGAGAAACCTTTAATCGTATCCTGGCTATCGTTATGATTGCCGTGGTCTGTCTGATCGTCTTTAAACCTAAGATCAAAATTGAGGATCTGGCCGAACGTACTACTGGAAAATACAGGGTGCTGGGAATGATCGTGTTCTTTTTTATTGGTATCTATGGTGGCTTTATTAACGCAGGCATTGGGTTTGTTATCATTTTGTTTTTACATTACGTCAATCGTATGAATTTGGTGAAGGTAAATGCGACAAAGGTTTCGGTTGTTTTTATCTACACCTTGGCCGCTTTGGGTGTTTTTATACTTAATGATAAAGTGAATAGGAAAGTAGGTGCTTTTCTTGCCTTTGGCAATGGACTAGGGGCATGGGTTTCTAGCCGGGTGTCGGTCAACAAAGGGGATGGGTTTATCAAAACTTTTTTAATATTAATGGTGGTGGCTATGGCCATCAAATTGTGGTTTTTTTAGATAATACAATATGCCGGGATTTGAATACTTTGGGGAAGCAGAAAAAGCGCAAGTACAGGATGTTTTGAACAGTGGTGTCCTGATGCGTTACGGATTTGATGGGATGCGAAAAGGGCACTGGAAAGCCAAAGCCCTCGAGCAAGCGCTCGCAATGCGAATGCAGACCCAATATGCGCATGTGGTAAGTAGCGGTACCGCTGCGCTAACGGTTGCATTGGCCAGTGCCGGAGTAGGAGCGGGGGATGAGGTGATCCTTCCCACCTTCACTTTTGTGGCGAGTTTTGAAGCCGTTTTGGCAGTAGGTGCAGTACCGGTTTTGGTAGATGTGGACGATACCCTAACGCTTCAACCCGCTGCAGTGGCAGCGGCCATCACCAAAAGAACCAAAGTAGTCATGGTGGTACATATGTGCGGCTCCATGGCTAATTTAGGCGCGTTACAGGCGATTTGTTCTAAAAATGCGCTGCTATTGATCGAGGATGCCTGCCAGGCGATCGGGGGGACGTATCTGGGGAAACCTCTGGGGAGCATAGGGGATATTGGCTGTTTTTCGTTCGACTTTGTAAAAACGATCACCTGTGGCGAAGGGGGCGCCATGGTTACTAATTCTTCTGCGTTTTATGAAAATGCCCATAAATATTCGGACCACGGTCACGATCATATTGGGAGCGATAGAGGGGCAGAGGGGCATCCTTTTCTGGGATATAATTTTCGGATCTCTGAATTGAATGCCGCTGTGGGTTGTGCCCAGGTCAAACGCCTGGATGAGTTCCTCGCCATCCAAAAACAGCACTACACTATTATCCGGGAAACCCTGGAGGATGTGGAAGGGATAATGTTTAGGACAGTACCGGAAGGGGGAGAAGAGAACTATTCCTTTCTCAACTTCTTTCTTCCCACTAGGGAACTTGCGAAAAAAGTACATACTACCTTAGGAAAAGAAGGAATAGACGGTTGTTTTTATTGGTACGACAATAACTGGCATTACTACAGAAAATGGGAACATCTTATTCATACAAGATCCCTGGGCAACCTTCCTGGCGAGGTGATAGCGCAACTTCCGGAGTACACCACGGCTAATTTCTCAAGCTCGGATCATTGGGTGGGAAGGAACATTTCCTGCCTTATAAAATTGGGATGGACCGAAGATGAAGTATCGCAACGGGCACTCAAAATGAAGGAACTGTTACACGAAATGATGTAATGGTCGCGCTATAATAAATCAATATTGTACATACTCCACAATCTCTAACCCATATCCAATTAATCCTACGCGTTTGGTTTGTTGCGAATTGGTAAGTAATCGAATTTTGGTAATGCTAAGATCGTGAAGGATTTGGGCGCCAACTCCAAAATCTTTAGCGTCCATTTCAATTTTGGGAGCTTTGTAATCCCCTTTAGATTGCAATTCCTTTAGATCCGTCAGCCGTGCCAGAAGATTAATTGATTTTGAATCTTGATTGATAAAAACGAAAGCGCCTCTTTCTTCCTGATTTATCGCACGAAACATATCCTTAAGCTTGTCTTCAGGATTATTGGTTAGCGTGCCCAGAATATCATTATTGACGAGCGTTGAGTTGATACGGGTAAGGATACGATCCCCTTTTTTCCAGTCGCCTTTGGTCAATGCAATATGGATCTGATCATTCGTCGTTTGTTGATACGCGCGTAATCGGTATTCCCCAAAACGGGTGCGAATTGGAAAATCTTCCTTTTTTTCAATCAAACTATCGTGCTCCATGCGGTAGGCAATAAGATCTTCGATAGAAACGATTTTTAGATCGAATTTTCGAGCCACCTCTAAAAGGTCCGGAAGGCGTGCCATATTGCCATCGGTGTTCATGATCTCTACAATCACTCCAGCAGGCTTTAATCCCGCCAGGCGGGCAAAGTCAATGGCTGCCTCGGTATGGCCGGTGCGTCGTAGTACGCCACCTTCCTTGGCGATTAGGGGAAAAATATGCCCGGGTCGGGCCAGCTCATGTGCTTTTGTGTTTTCGTCTGTAAGGGCAAGCACCGTTTTGGCCCGGTCGGCTGCTGAAATCCCGGTCGTAACCCCGCTGCCCCGCAGATCAACGGAAACGGTAAACGCAGTTTCCAGGGGGTCGGTATTATGGTCCACCATTTTGTGCAATCCCAATTGACGACATCTTCCTTCGGTCAACGGAGCGCAAATAAGCCCGCGGCCATGCGTGGCCATGAAATTTATAGTTTCGGGGGTTATCAATTCGGCTGCTGCTAAAAAGTCACCCTCATTTTCTCGATTTTCATCATCTACCACAATGATTACTTTTCCATTCCGAATAGCTGAAATGGCCTCCTCTACGGTATTTAGTTGGACTACACTTTCGTTACTTAGCATTTCCTTTCTTTTTCTTTCTAAACTTAAAAAATTGCGAGATGCGTTGTATTACATTCCCGTCACCCATTAGACCTCTGTCCGCGGTGGCACGCCGGGTAAGGTAAATACCCAGAGGCATCATTATAATCGTGGACATCCAGGCGCCTAACATCGGATTAATGCCTCCTTTTTTGGCCGAATTCTCGGCAAAGACCCCAATAAAATAATACGCTAGAAATAAGATGATGGCAATAACCATGGGTAGGCCTAACCCTCCTTTACGGATAATGGCACCAAGGGGTGCCCCAACAAAGAAAAGAATGATGCAGGCAAAGGCTAAGGCAAATTTTTTATGTAGCGACAAAATATGTCGATTGTAGATTTCATAGCGCTTTTCAAGTTCTTCTCGTTTTCCCTTAACCGTATTAAGAATATTCAAAACGGAATTTTTGGCGTTGCTCAACATCTGGGAGCGTTGCCATTGCGGAAGTAAGGCCGCCAAGTCATCGGTATTGGCCGTAGTGTCAATTTTTCTGGCACGATCTTCTGGGGTTAAACCTTGCTTTAGCTTTGTGCTATCGGAGGCCGTGCTATCCGAGAGTTGTATTGGAAAAGCGCCCATGCGGGTGTACACATTTTTTGAAAACGCTTTTACCTGCCGTAGATTGTTATCTTTTAAAGAATCAATGTCTTTTGTAAGACGAAAGACATTTTTCATTTTGTCCGTCGTGATATCCGATTCCGCTTCTATATCCTGGTTATTCAGTTCGGAGACATCAATATTTTTGACGTAGGTTTCAAAGTTAACTCTGGTAAATGGCTTCTTTTTACGGCTTTTTGAGGATTTCGACTGTATTTCTTCGTAGTAGTAGCCGTCATATAAAACCAACTGAATCAGGTCCGAGGCTTCACTGCTTATCAATTCCCCTTGCTTCGACTTAATTACCGTAGTATTTATTTTACTTTGGGACTTTTGGTGAATAATAACATCTTGCAGGTACTGGTCTTTTTCTCCCGATTTTTTAGCCACTTTCATGTTCATATTCGAGCCTTCAATGTCGCTAAACACCCCTTCTACGATCACAGCTGCTGGCTTCACTTTAGCAATATTGCGTCGCATATTAAAGATCTTCTGCTCCGAAGCCGGAATGACATTGTTGGCCAGGAAGAAAGCACAGCCCCCCAGCAACAGCACAAAACCTATTATGCTACGCATTGCCTTTTGCAAGGAGACCCCGGACGCTTTCATTGCCGCAAACTCATAGTTTTCTGCAAATGTTCCAAACGTTAACAAAGAGGCTAAAAGCACGGTTAGGGGAAGTACCTTATCAATTAAGGTGGGCATATAGTAAAAGAGAAACTTCCCTATGATCCAAATGTCCAAATCTTTACCCGCGAGATCATCTATAAACAGCCAAACCGTTTGAAAAATAAAGATCACCATTAAAATGGCGAAAGAGCTAAAGAAGTTATACAGGAACCGCGATAATATGTATCGGTCAATTATAGGCAGCACGACAGGAATTGAGATTTGTACTTCTTTCTATCACAAGCGGAGATCAATGGAATTAGTGGCCCATCCGGAGTACTAAGTTCCCTACTAGTTTCGAATGATGTAATAGCCTTCATCTTCATATTTGGCCACATCAAAGGTAAACAAGCTCTTGGGTAATGTCTGATTGGTTTTGAAAGAATTAACGGTAATGGTAGTTTTTGTGCCGTTTTTTCCTGTTTCGATCAATTTGTAAATATGTTTGGTTTCCGCATCAATGCCCAAAAGAATGGAACTGATATCCGAATTGGAATCTATAGGAATGAGTTTCACAAATTGGATTTTCCTTCCTTGTACGGTCTGTAAAATATCCCATTGGTAGTTGTGTCCTTCCCGATAAAACGTCAACATTTTTGAAGGGGTAATCGTTTCTTCGCCCTCCGACTTATCCTCGATGATCACTTCCTCGTTATCCGGAACCACAGTATATACCTTTAGACCATCGTATAATTGTTTAGAGCCAAATAGCTCTACAAGGTACTTGTCGCCATTTAAAGTAGCTGTTCCTCGGGTTTCACTTTTTGTATTGGCATCTGTATTTTCCAAAGCATATTTAAAATCGATGCCGATATTGTCATAGGAAATTACTTTATTGTACACCTCATCCAAAAGGGCCTTTGCCTTCTCTGAATTTTGGGCGCTTACACTGCAGACTACAGCTAAAAAAGAAACTATGGTCAATGTTTTAAGACTCATCTTGTATGTTACTTTATCTATTTCTGTTTTGTACTTCATTTTCAAGTAATTGGTCAAGGGCAAAGATATCCGGCACCAAAACCTGCCGCGCTTTACTCCCTTCAAATGGGCCAACAATCCCTGCGGCTTCCAATTGATCAATAATTCTTCCGGCGCGATTGTAGCCCAACTTCAATTTCCTTTGGATTAAAGAGGCAGAACCTTGCTGCGCGGTTACAATAACTTCAGCAGCTTCCCGAAACATACTATCCCGTTCGCTGATATCGTAATCAATTCCTGTGCCAGAATCTTCCCCTAAGTATTCTGGCAATAGATGGGCACTGGGATAGGCCCTTTGTGACCCAATGTATTCTGTGATCTTGGCTACTTCGGGAGTGTCTACAAAGGCGCATTGCAAACGTGTAATATCGTTCCCCTGGGTGAAGAGCATATCCCCGCGGCCGATAAGCTGATCTGCTCCCTGTGTATCCAAAATGGTTCTTGAATCGATCTTTGACGTGACCCGGAAAGCAATTCGGGCAGGGAAATTGGCCTTAATAATTCCCGTGATCACATTTACCGAAGGTCGTTGCGTAGCAATAATCAGGTGAATGCCTATTGCCCTTGCAAGTTGAGCAAGACGTGCAATTGGAGCCTCCACTTCTTTCCCAGCGGTCATGATCAGGTCGGCAAATTCGTCGATCACCAGTATGATATAGGGCAAGAATTTATGGCCTTCATTGGGATTGAGCTTCCTGGACTTGAATTTTGTATTGTACTCTTTAATGTTCCGTACCAGGGCCAGCTTGAGGAGTTCGTAACGCTGGTCCATTTCAATACACATGGAATTTAACGTGTTGATCACCTTGGTGTTGTCCGTTATAATTGCTTCTTCAACATCGGGTAACTTTGCAAGAAAGTGACGTTCAATTTTGTTGTAGAGCGTAAGTTCTACCTTTTTCGGATCAACCAATACAAATTTAATCTCAGCCGGATGTTTTTTATATAACAGTGAGGTGATAACGGCATTTAATCCTACAGACTTTCCCTGTCCGGTAGCCCCTGCCATTAGTAAATGTGGCATTTTAGCCAGATCTACAACAAAGGTTTCATTGCTAATGGTTTTTCCAAAAGCTATGGGCAGTTGCATCTCTGCTTTTTGAAACTTGGTGGAAGCGATTACCGAGCGCATAGAAACGACCGTTGCATTTTTGTTGGGGACTTCAATCCCAATAGTACCTTTGCCCGGAATGGGTGCAATGATACGTATGCCCAAAGCTGCTAAGGATAGCGCTATATCATCTTCAAGATTCTTGATCTTAGAAATACGGATACCGGCCTCGGGCACAATCTCGTAAAGGGTAACGGTAGGGCCTATGGTAGCCTTAATTTGCGCAATCCCGATCTTGTAGTTTTTTAGGGTGGCAACGATCTTGTTTTTGTTTTCCTCGAGCTCCTCCTGATTAATAGTGATCCCACCGGACAAACCGTGTGGATCCAACAGATTTATAGGGGGAAACTTGTAGTTGCCCAGCTCTAGCTTAGGATCGAATTCACCAAAGTCTTTTACCAATTTCTTGGCTTTTACATCACTTTCTTCTTCCTCATTTGTGGTCTTCTCAACTTTTAGCGTAATATCACTTTCCTCAATTTCCGGAACATTCCCATCCAGCCCTGCCACATCTTGGAGGGGAGGAATGTCTTTTTTATGGGTATAGGTGTCTATTTTTAGTTCCTCCTCTTCCTGTTCCAGATCCAATTCAATAGCTTCTTGCACCGGGCCTGCTACGGATGGTTTTGGTTGGGAAAAACGAATTGCCCTGAAATAATTGCCTATGGCTTCCGGCGAAAAGTTGACCAGACGAACCAGTAGTACCACCAAGGTAAAGACAAGTAGTAAGAACACCCCTATTTTTCCAGTGTAGTCCTGTAGGAAATCGTTTAGTTCATAACCGATCAAACCGCCCAGTAAGGGTTGTTCAAAAAAGAAAAATCCAAGAGCAATAGAAACCCAAATGGTTCCCAATAGTCCCCAAATCCATTTGCTCCAAAGGCGTTTTCCATCCAGCCCCAAAAAAAGATACAAACCGGTGATCGCCAGTAAGACCGGAAAAACGAAAGAAGCGAGGCCAAATCCCTGATACATAAAAAAGTGACTTATAGCGGCGCCAAACTTGTTTAGAAGGTTTTGAGCTTCAGCATTTCTATCGGAAAATTGCGACAATAAGCTTTGATCTTCCTGCCAGGAAAAGTAGAATGAGATAAAGGAAAAGAACAAAGCGATAGCCAGTACGATCAGAAAACTTCCCAGGATAATCGTATTCTTTTTGGATAGCGCAAAGCGCTTTTTTCGCTTTGGCGAAGTCTTTCTGGATGTTCTTCGTTTCTTGGCCATAGGTCGAGGATCAGGGACAAATTTACAAATTTACGTTTCCGAACCGCCCTGAGGATGTTTTGCTAAAAAACTTTAGGGATATATATGATGAGCCCAACGATTACCGCAGTTATAGATACCCAAAACACGGCGCCTGCAGAAATATCCTTAAGTCGCCCTATTTTTTCATCATAGTCGGGTTGTACATAATCTGCCAGTTTTTCTACTGCAGTATTTAGCCCTTCCATCCCCATTACCAGCCCAATACAAAGGCATTGCAATGCCCATTCAGTGGCGGAAATGTCAAAATAAAATCCTGCTGCGGTAACAGATAGGGCGATTACAAATTGGATTTGAATACTTCCTTCGGTTCGTAGCAAAACGAATACACCACGCAGGGCAAATCCGACGCTTTTGATCCGGTTTAGAAAAAAGGACTCCTTAGGCATCCATTAGCGCTTGTAGCGCAGCTTTATAGTTGGGTTCGTCCACAATTTCAGGAACCTGTTCGGAATAGGTAACAACACCGTTCGCATCCAAAACCACCACAGCCCGGGAATGAAGACCTTCTAACGGGCCATCCGTAAAGGATACCTCATAGGCAGCTCCAAAATTACCATCTCTAAAATCGGACAAGGTCTCTACTTGATCAATTCCTTCAGCACCACAGAATCGTGCCTGGGCAAAGGGAAGATCCTTGGAGATGCAGAGGATCTTTGTGTTTTCCAGTTCCCCCGCTTCTTTATTGAACTGCCGAACAGATTGGGCGCATGTTCCCGTATCAACGCTTGGAAAGATATTTAATACGACTTTTTGCCCGTGATAGTCTTGTAGGGTAGTACTGCTTAGATCATTCTTAACCAGTGTAAAGCCAGGAGCTTTTGTACCCATTGCAGGGAGATTACCAATAGTGTGTATTTCGGATCCTTTTAAGGTGACTGTTGCCATAATAACTTTAATTTTTGTAGAGAGTGAAGGTAAAAAAGTACCACATCAATGCCAACAGAATATCCGAAAATTTACGCTTTAGCCGGTTGCTTTACCAGTTGTTTGATCTTGATCTGAAAAGCAGCAAACAACAAGGTCATAAAAGGGCTGAGCCAATTGAAAATAGCGTAAAAGAAATAGTCGCCAACGGCCACTCCCAAAACACCGCTATGATACGCACCACAGGTATTCCAGGGTACTAAAACGGATGTTACAGTACCCGAATCCTCCAACGTACGGCTTAAATTCTCCGGAGCCAGGCCGCGTTCCTCATAGGCTTTGGAAAACATTTTTCCTGGAACTACCAGCGCCAGATATTGGTCCGAAGCGGTCACATTTAAGGCCAAACAACTTCCCACCGTACTGGCAAAAAGGCCAAAAGTAGTTTTTGCCATACGTAAAAGCGATTTGGTAATCCGTTCCAATGCGCCAATACCATCCATAATACCTCCAAAGACCATGGCACAAACAATAAGCCATATGGTGCTCAACATACCGGCCATCCCTCCTGAAGAAAATAGATCATTTAGTGCAGGATCTGGAGTGGAGATGGCCGTATCGACGGTTATGGCATTCAATATTCCTTTGTAGCCCGTAGCAAAATCCAAAAGTTCACCTCCGCCAATTTTAGCAACAATATCCGGTTGAAAAATAAGGGCAAATAGTCCTCCCAGCAAGGTGCCAATAAGCAGCCCCAGAAGTGGGGGAGCTTTCTTAACGATCATCAGGATAACCGCTACCGGGACAAGGAATAACCATCCATTTATCGTAAAAGTCGAAGAAATGGTATCTAGAATAGCTCCAGTATCTGCTACCCCGGAAGGCTCCAAGGTAAAACCAATAATGATAAAAACGATCAGCGTGATTGAAACTGTTGGAATGGTTGTCCAGCCCATATAGCGAATATGAGAAAACAATTCCCCTCCAGCCATTGCAGGTGCGAGATTGGTAGTATCGCTTAGGGGTGACATTTTATCTCCAAAATAAGCGCCGGAAAGTACCGCTCCGGCGGTCATGCCCAGAGAGATACCCAAGGCTTCTCCAATTCCTACAAGCGCAATCCCAACCGTGGCTGCCGTAGTCCAGCTACTTCCTGTTGCGATTGAAATGATAGCACAAATAATGACACAGGCGGCAAGAAAGATAGTGGGATTTAGGATTTGTAAGCCGTAATAGATCATGGCAGGGATAATACCGCTTACCAACCATGTTCCTGATAAAGCGCCTACCATAAGCAAAATAAGAAGGGCTCCTGTGGTAGAGCGTACATTTTCGGCTACCTCAGCTAACATACGTTTATAGGATACCTTGTTGAAAAAGCCAACAATGGCTGCAACTGCTCCGCCCAGGAGTAAAATAAACTGATTTGAACCACTCAGCGCGTCATCCCCAAAGACATATACATTATACGCTAACATGCCCACAAGGGCGACTACGGGAATTAATGCTTCCCAGATATTTAGTTCTTTGTTTTCAATAATTTGTTCGTCCTGTCGGTATTTGGCTTTCTTGGTTTTTTTGCTCATAGGGTTGGTCTGTACAAGCCCTAATATTACAACTTTGATGATTCTTCTCCAAACCCTGTGGCCTAGGAGGTTGGGAAAACCTTATCAGAATGCAGAATGCTTAGCCGTTGCATGCATCTCTTCATCTTTTGATACGTATGTTCAATGTTTTCATCGAGTCCAACGGAAAACCGGATAAGGCCATCGGTAAGTCCCATTTTCTGTTGTTCATCCAGAGGTATCTCAGAAGAAGTGGAGGTTCCCGGGGCACTAAACAAAGTTTTGTAAAAACCAAGGCTAACCGCCAAATACCCCAGGTTTTCACCTTGCATCATTTCCATTAGGGCGTTGGCTTTCTCTTGATCGCCAACGTCCAGCGTTAGAAGGCCACCAAAGCCATATGCTTTGTTCATTTGTTTTTTCATTGCTGCATATCCCGAATGCGAAGGCAATCCCGGGTAAACCACCTTTAAACCATCTGCTTCGAATTTTGAAGCCAGAAATAGCGCATTTTCGCTATGTTTTTTGATCCGAATATGAAGTGTTCGCATATTTTTAAGAAGGGAAGCGGCCCGCAAACTGTCCAGGGTACTTCCCAACAGCATGCCTGCACCGTCATTTACGTCTTTAAGGCCCAAGCAGAATTCTTTGGAGGCACAAACCGCTCCTGCAACACAATCGCTGCTTCCATTAATGAACTTGGTGAGGCTGTGAATAACAATATCCGCACCTAATCCCGCAGCAGATATACTTAAAGGCGAAAAAGTATTGTCTACCACCAGCGGGATGCCGTACTTCTTTGCTAATTTGGATAGGGCGGGAAGGTCCGCCACTTCCAAAAGGGGATTACTGACCGCTTCACAATAGATCATTTTGGTCTTTTCCGTAATACTATTTTCAACAGCCGCTACATTCGTTATGTCTACAAAGGCACTTTGTATGCTAAATTTAGGTAGGAAGTTTTTGAATAAGGCATACGTACCTCCGTAGATGGTTCGGCTACTGACCATCTGATCTCCGGCATTGCAAATTTGAAAAACTACTGCAGCTATGGCACCCATGCCACTGGCAAAAACGTTCGCACGCTCAGTACCTTCAAGAGCGGCCAACGCTTCCCCGAGATACAAATTAGAGGGTGATGAATGTCTGCTGTAGAGATAACAGCCCTCCGTATTCCCCTCAAAAGTATCAAACATGGTTTTCGCTGAAAGGAATGTGTAGGTTGAAGCGTCGGATATTGATGGATTTACGCCCCCAAACTCACCAAAATAATGCAAATCCTGTAGCTGATCTACGCCTTTAGTAGTCATGATTTTTTTTCATAAAAAAATTCTATTTTTAGATAGAAATCAATATATTTTTTGTTTTTAAGAACTTAAATCTATATAAAAATATTTTAATCGAATTAAATTCTATTTTTATCTGGTTATTGATAATTAACCTTAAAATTTTTCGGGATGGACCTGGATGCGATAGATAGAAAGCTGCTCAACCTCTTACAATCCGATTGCAAAAAAACGACCAAGTGGTATGCCTTACAACTGGGTTTGTCTACCACTGCGGTATTTGAACGGATTCGAAAGCTCGAACGGCAAGGGGTCATTACAAAATACGTAGCCCTACTGGATAAGCCGGCGATCAAAAAAGACTTTACTGTTTTTTGCCATGTACGTTTGGTACAGCATACCAAGGAAAATATACTGCGGTTTGAACCTCAGGTGCTACAGTTGCGGGAAGTCTTGGAGTGTCATCACATCAGTGGCGACCATGATTACATACTGATCATCTCAGTTGAAGACATGAAAGCCTACCGGGAGTTTATGGTGAATAAGCTTACGGCAATCGATCAAATTGGCAGTACCCAAAGTTCTTTTGTGATCAATACGGTACATAAAAGTACAGCAGTTGTTATGTAAACTTTAACCTAAGGGGGTGTTAAACCCATTGGAGGTAGACGGGATCAAAACTATTTTAGAGGGATCAATCAAAAACAACCGTACTGTCATGTCTTCAAAAAACCGGATAGCCGTCACTGGTATGTCCATCGTAATAGGGGTTTTTTCTTTACTCTTATTTACTAAAATAACCCGAGATATCCTCTTTGACGGATTGAATTTTTGTTCTACTTCTTCTTCCGAACTGTATTTTGGTTCAGCACTCCTGGTAGTATCCGCCATTATTACCGGATTTTTAGCAGCCTTACTCGTTATACGAGACAATAGCATTCCGCATTATGTGATTTCTGCTGTAATCCTCGCCAAAATGTATCTTGTTATTTCTTGTGTTACATGGAGTGCTCCCTTTTTCTATGAGTTTGGAGTACATATCTGCATGATAGGCGGTATTTGGGTTGGAAATCTAGGCGCCCAAAAATTTCCACTGGCCCCGATGTAAAGGTTTTTTAAAGGCCAAAAACATCGTATTTTTGCTACCTGTCTGGAATAAAATCGATTGTTTAAATCCCTTCTAACACAAAATAAATGAGTCAATATGATGTGGCCGTAATCGGTTCTGGCCCCGGGGGCTATGTTGCTGCAATACGCTGTGCCCAACTCGGAATGTCAACTGCTATCATTGAAAAATACGACACCCTTGGAGGCACTTGTTTGAATGTGGGGTGTATCCCCTCTAAGGCGCTGTTAGATTCCTCACATCACTACGAGGATGCAGTAAAACACTTTGAAGAACACGGCATTGAGATCCCCGGAGAAGTTAAAGTGAATCTGGAAAAAATGATTGCAAGAAAACAAGGCGTAGTGGATCAGACCACGAAAGGGGTGCAATTCCTAATGGATAAAAATAAGATTACGGTATTTCACGGCCTGGGTAGCTTTACCAATGCCAATACAATCCGTATTGAAAGTGCAGACGGCAGTGAACAATCTATAGAAGCGAAGTATACGATAATTGCTACAGGTTCCAAACCTGCGTCTTTACCTTTTATCGAAATTGACAAAGATCGGATCATCACCTCAACAGAAGCCCTGAAACTAAAAGAGGTTCCGAAACATATGATTATCATAGGTGGTGGGGTAATTGGTCTGGAACTAGGACAGGTATACAAAAGGTTGGGCGCAGAAGTGAGCGTTATTGAGTATATGGATCGCATTATTCCGGGTATGGATGGCGCCTTATCCAAAGAACTGATGAAAGTGATGAAGAAGCAAAAAGTGAAGTTCTTCCTCTCCCATAAGGTGAAAGCTGTGAAAAGGGAAGGGGACGAGGTAATTGTAAAGGCGGATGATAAAAAAGGCGAGGAAGTGGAGTTCAAGGGCGATTACTGTCTGGTCTCCGTAGGTCGCAGACCCTTTACCGAGGGACTTAATGCTGCTGCTGCCGGGGTGAATTTGGATGAGAAGGGACGTGTGATCGTTGATGAACATTTGCGTACCAATGTTGAAAATATCTACGCTATTGGCGATGTGGTTCGGGGGGCAATGTTGGCCCATAAGGCTGAAGAAGAGGGAACGATGGTAGCAGAGCTACTGGCCGGCCAAAAACCGCACATCGATTATAATTTGATCCCTGGAGTAGTGTACACCTGGCCGGAAGTCGCCGCTGTGGGAAAAACGGAAGAAGAGCTTAAAACAGCAGGAGTGGCCTACAAAGTAGGGCAGTTTCCCATGCGTGCCTTAGGACGTGCTCGTGCCAGCATGGATATTGATGGTTTTGTAAAGATATTGGCCGACGCGCAAACCGATGAAGTATTAGGAGTACATATGATAGGCGCTCGTTGCGCCGATCTCATTACAGAAGCAGTCACTGCTATGGAATTTAGGGCTTCCGCAGAAGATATGGCGAGAATGAGTCATGCCCATCCTACCTATGCAGAAGCGGTAAAGGAAGCGGCCTTAGCTGCGACTGAAGATCGGGCATTGCATGTGTAGCGCATTCTGGATTTCCTGAAATGGAATAGATCTATTGAATTAATTTGACATTTGGAAAAGCAGCCTGGTAACCAAACCAAAAGGCATTATGACTTTCTAGTCGGTCCAATCGACGCTGCTTCGAAACCATTGCGTTCTCTTTTATGGTCCAGGAAACACCGGTATTGTCAATGGCGGTGCTTTTTCCATCATAATGGTTAAAATGTAACGCCCCGGTTTTAAAAACCCGATGTGCACCGGAGGTATCTGTAAAGACCGTAAAAGGGAGGTTCCCTAACTTGTCCTGATAAATAGGATGCCCCTGGAGAAATGTACTGCTAATGGCCAAATTTTGTTCCGGAACCTCCGGGCTGCGAATTGCCAGGATTTCGTCCTTATTCTTCAATCGATTATCTAATTCTGGGACAGAAAACATGAGCTTATCGGTGGCAAAGTAGTCTTGATAGGCAACCCCTTCGCGATAATCCCTTCGGAATCCCGTATCCAAAGAAAGTACCTGAGTGTTGGGATGTCTTTCTTTCCACTCGCCCCAAGTGGTCGTGACTACACTCAGATACTCCAATGTTATCCCTTTGCCTACAAGAGGTCCAATAACTGGTTTTCCTTCCAGAGTACTCCATAAGGATTGGGTGGCCTTATCATACATCAATTTATTTGAACGGTATAAAAAACCACTGGTTCCTAATTGATGATGTATGCCCTGATCTTCTGTTTTATAAAGAATTACCGTCCCGCAAAGGGTACAATAGACCCCTGCGAGTTGTATTCCACCGATCTTGTCGGTAAATAGTTCATGCCATGCCAGTACTTGTTTTGGATAAGCGCGCACATCTCCGTTAACGGCAATACCAAAAACCGTAGCACTGTCCCTTAGGTATTTTGCTTCGGATGCCGGAATCATTTTGGGATTGCGAAGTGGAGGGATACCATCTTGTAGCACTCCGCCCCAACGTACTTCATCAAGTCGGATAGTGGATTGTTGCGCCCGGCCCAAAAAATAATTTTCAAATCTGGGATCGATCCGTTTGTGCAGTGCAGCCTTAAAACTATGGTATTCGGGGGTATATTGTGCATCTCTGTTCCAGATCCATTGAAACCATTGCTCAAAATCACTTCCGTACTCTTGTTGTGTTTTTTCTTCCAGCAGGTTGATCAGTTTTTGGGAGTTATCCAGGCTTTTAGAATAATAAGCGGTTTCCAATACCATGATTTCATAGCCTCCTGTCCATTCGGAAGCGATGCGATCAATGATCATCTTTGTTTTTTTTGGATTTGAATTGTCCAAAAGACTTAGGAATTGTGTCGGTGAAGATGATGGGAGTGTACCGGTAGCTGTATCCGACGGATAATCCGGGTAATCATAAAAATGATAGGTAGTACTAAAACCCATATAAAGCCCGAATAGTACCAGGCTTTTTAGTTTTGGATAAAGGAACATACGTAAACCGTTTCACTTTAGGTCGTAACTAAAGCTTCACTATCGGTACTTTAACGTAAATTTCAGAAGTAATGGTAAAAAAGCAGCGTATTAGTTACGCGTAATAGCAAACAGTCGGTTTATAAATATCCGCAATCGCAGTACAACATTTTTAGCAATAAGTTGCACTAGTTTGCTAATCGCATAAAGTTCTAGCCGCACAATTTCCATTGCGGTACTTAACCGCGCCTTAATTGCTGTTTCGCGTTTTCCGTACTGGATAGCCGAAAAGGTGCAAAGCGCCATAAAACCTACTGCTCCCGAGATAGCCCACCAGGGGGTAAGCTGGTGATGCAAGAACTTATAAAGACCTAAACCAGTGAAACTACCATATAGCACAATAAAATGAATGACATAAATGGAAAGGGTACTTGCTCCAATAGTCAGGATGGTTGGATGCGTAAGGATTCTTCGTATCAACATAAATACAGCAAATACTAAAAAGACATCACCAAGACGTATAAAGAGGTAGTTATTGCTCTGAATTAATTGAAAAAGTGAAATATCCGTAAGCTCGTAAAGTCCTACAAAAGCCGGAGACGAGAAAAAAATTAAAAAGGTTCCTACGGTAATAGCAATCCCAATAGCTACGGGATACAGCTTAAGGTTATTTTTGAATTTTGTAAACCATAAGGACAGAAAGGCCCCAATCGTAGCATAGCCCAACCAAGGTAAAATAGTGAAAACCGAACCATTGGCCTTGGTAAAGTAATTTGCTAAGGCTGTAGGTAAAAATGCAAACGACCACTGTTTGTAGAGCGGTTCAAATAGAAATAGCAGCAAGGTAATTCCAATTAGTAGTGCGGGGAATACATAGGTCCTTTTGGAAGCAGAAAACAAGTAAATCCCTATAATCACCAAGATAGAAAGTCCAATACAGTGAAGCACATCTACCAAATAAAAGCTGCTGTAAAGTTCTCCTTTGAACAAACCAAATAGGTTAAATCGCAAGAGGTAACCGATAAGGAGCAACTGTACCCCTCTGCGAATTCCCTTTTTTATTCTTGGATTTTCAAATCCTATTTGTGGCGAGCGTAGTAACAAGTAGGTAAAAATGAATCCGGAAACCGTAAAGAAAACGGGTGCGGTAATTCCTCTGAAATACAACCAAATGGAATAGGCAAGATGCTCAGGATCCCTGAAAATAGGATCTAACAAGCCATCGATAAAGTGACCCTGTAGCATCATCAGAATTGCCCAGGCACGCATCGCATCAATGAAAAATAGTCTTTTAGATTGTGCTCCCAACGTTCTTTGTTTCTTTACTATTCGTTTTTCCGCTTACTTTGGATCTTTCAGCGCGTAAAATTAGCTAAAAAACAGCCAATTCCTTGGTTTTTAGATTATTTTGCAAATAAATCAACAATGTAGCTATGGCTAAAATACTGGCATTTGCGGGGAGTAATTCTTCACAATCCATTAACTTTCAATTGGTAAAGTATACTACCACATTACTAAACGATCAGGAAATACAATTATTGAACATGGCCCATTATCCGTTCCCGATGTTCAGTGAAGATGTAGAGCACACTGAGGGATACTCGAATTCTTTAGTGGAGTTACGAGAAGATCTTCGTAAGGCAGATGGTGTGGTACTTTCGGTAAATGAGCATAACAGGAACCCCTCTGCCTACTTCAAAAACCTGGTAGATTGGCTTTCCCGCTTGGATCGCAAATTCCTCAATTCCAAAAAAGTATTACTAATGGCTACTTCTAATGGTAAATGGGGAGCCACCGGGGCCATGGAAATTTCTTTGAAGCTGTTACAAGGCTTTGGAGCGGAGGTAGTTGCAACATTTTCCTTACCCGGATTCAAAGAGAATTTTATTCCGGAACAAGGTATTGCGAACCGTCAACTTAGCGAGGAACATGCCAAGGCCGTCGCTACTTTTTTAAAAAGCCTCTAATTTCACCACTGCGCAGATGTTGGAAAAATTCAAGCATCATCTTATCGACGTTTTTCCATCATGGCCAAAATCCAAACTAGTATTGGCCTGTAGCGGCGGATTAGATAGTATGGTTTTGGCCCACTTGCTTTTAGCGTCTAAAGCAGATTTTGACCTGGTCCATTGCAATTTTAAATTGCGGGGAGAAGCCTCCGATGAAGACGAAGCCTTTGTGAAAAAATGGGCTAAGGATCAGGGAAAAAAGGTGTATACCAGATCATTTGATTTGAGCGATACATCGGGTTCGATCCAACTTAAAGCCCGCTTAATTCGCTACCAGTGGTTTTTTGAGTTGATGGCGGAATACAAATACGAATATCTTGTTACGGCACATCATTTGAACGATAGTCTGGAGACTTTTCTTATTAATCTTTCCAGGGGCACTGGAATTGAAGGGTTGACCGGGATCCCGGAAAATACCAATAAAGTAGTCCGACCGCTTTTACCCTTTTCTCGGAGGGAGATTCTGGAATATGCCCAACAGCATCAGATTTCCTGGCGGGAAGATGCAAGCAATTCCGATGTCAAGTACCTAAGAAATAAGATACGACACAGGATCATCCCCGAATTGGAGACGCTGCATCCCACTTTCTATGCCAATTTTCTGAAAACACAAGCATATTTGGAGCACAGCGCCCAATTACTTGAAGCGTATAAGGGAATCCTACAAAAAGAGTTGTTCCATCAGGAAGGGGAAGCGATTCATATTGCAATTGAGCAACTAAGCAAGCTACACCCTAAAGCCGGATATTTTTATTTGCTTTTTCGGGAATACGGATTTCCGTTCTGGAAGGATATCGAAGCCTTAATGGGTGCAGCCAGCGGTAAGGAACTTTGTTCTGCTACACATCGATTGATTAAAGATAGGGACGCTTTACTGCTAGTAGCCGTACAAGAAGAAAAAGAAGCGTTTTTTTTTCTTTTTGAAGCACAAAAAGACGTAAAAAACCCAATTAACCTTCAGATTGAAACGGTTTCTACCTTAGGTCCGTTTGCTAAAAATACCCTTTATGTTGATAAGGAAAAGTTAAACTATCCGTTAAAAATAAGAAAATGGAAAATTGGCGACTATTTTTATCCGTTAGGAATGAAAGGCAGAAAAAAAATAGCGAAGTTTTTTAAGGATGAGAAGTACAATACCGTAGCCAAGGAGGCCCAATGGTTGCTATGCTCCGGGGACAAAGTAGTTTGGATTATTGGTAAACGTGCTGACGAACGCTTTAAGGTAAGCGCTACTTCCACAGAAATCGTAAAAATCACAGTGATTTGAGAAAATATCTGATTAACATTTTTGTACTACTGCTTGGAGTATCCGGTTTGCTCTATGGGCAGTCCGATGAAAATCCAGCCATTTGGAGTCATGAATTCAGGGAATTGGGTGATGGGGAATATGAACTGATCTTCTCAGCGGACATTTATACGGATTGGTTCATTTACTCCTTGTATACTGCTGAAGGGGGCTCAATGCCCAGCGAGTTTGAGTTTGAGAAGGTAGGTATAGACTATGAATTGGTAGGGGAAACGGTAGAAGGTAAAACGTATAAAAAATACACTGAGGTCTTTGATGTTGAGGAAACCTTCTTCAAAGAAAAAGCGCTTTTTAAACAACGTATTCAACTGTTAAATACAGAAGTAACCCAGATTAGCGCTACGCTCTACTATCAGATTTGTAAGGAGGTTTGTGTGCTCAAAGAAGAGACCTTTATGTTTGCTTTAGATGGCGGTGCCGTTGCTACGGTAACCGCTTCGATAGACTCCAGAAGTCGCGCCATGACCAATGCCTTAAAGCTGGAACTGAAAAATAAAGACCGCCTGCAACAAACCGTGTTAAATTCACAAGACCAAAAGTCGAATTTATGGATGCTATTTAGCCTGGGCTTTCTTGGGGGATTAATCGCCATCCTTACGCCTTGCGTTTTTCCCCTTATCCCCTTAACCGTATCCTTTTTTACGAAGCATAGCGGGAACCGTTCCAAGGGGATAACAAATGCTTTACTTTATGGTTTTTTTATTGTTTTGATCTACTTCTTACTTAGTCTGCCGTTCCATCTTTTCGATTCGGTAGACTCTCAGATCCTAAATACCATTGCTACCAATGTATGGCTCAATCTGTTCTTCTTTGTCGTTTTTGTCTTTTTTGCTTTCTCCTTTTTCGGGTATTATGATTTGACCCTACCCAGTTCCTGGGCGAATAAATTGGACAGTGCCGCGGCAAAAGTAGGAGGGGGTGTGGGGATCTTTTTTATGGCCCTTACGCTTGCTATTGTTTCTTTTTCCTGTACGGGGCCTATTTTAGGGGGGCTGTTAGGAAGTACTACCCTGGCTCAAGGGAATGTGGCAACCAATCTTACCGTAGGAATGACTGGTTTTGGCTTAGCGTTGGCATTACCCTTTGCGCTTTTTGCCCTTTTTCCGGCCTGGCTGCAATCCCTGCCAAAATCCGGTGGCTGGATGACAACGGTAAAGGTGGTTTTAGGCTTTTTGGAATTAGCTCTCGCTTTTAAATTTCTTTCCAATGCAGACCTTGTAGGAAATTGGGGCTTGTTCAAACGGGAGATCTTTTTGGGCATTTGGATACTGTTGTTTATCCTTATGGCAGCCTATCTCTTCGGACTATTTCGCTTTCCGCATGATACCAAACAAAACATTTCCCCAGCCAGAACGTCTTTTGGGTTCTTAAGCCTTGCTTTTTCGGTCTATCTTGTTTTGGGGCTGTTTCAGGTAGTTCCCCTAAAAGTGTTAAGCGGTTTTCCCCCTCCGGATTTTTACTCGGTTCAACAAAAGGAAACGGATTGTCCTTTGGGTTTGGAATGTTATAAAGATTTTGAAACCGGGGTAGCTGTTGCACAACAGAAGAACAAACCAATTTTGCTCGACTTTACCGGATGGGCCTGCGTTAACTGCAGGAAAATGGAGGAAAATGTATGGAGCGATCCACGAATTTATCCCATGCTTCGAGATGATTATATTTTGATTTCGCTATATGTTGACGATCGTAAGCAACTCCCTACTGAAGAGCAATTTGATTTTCAATACCAATCGGGTCGAATTAAAACGATAAAAACAGTTGGGCAAAAATGGGGCACATTTCAAACCATAAACTTCAGTGCTGCTTCTCAACCGTACTACGTCTTATTGTCACCTGATCTCGAGGTACTCAATGAGGCCGTGCAGTACGTAGATACGGAAACCTATAAAGAATGGCTCACTTCCGGTCTTAATCGCTATCAATTAAGTATGAAATAAGTAATTTAGTTGTATGACTAAATTCTACCTGCATGCGAAAACTAAAAAAAGGGCTTGGCATTCTGCTGGCCATTGTAGCGCTGCTATGTATCAGCGCTCTTATCTTCTTGAACACGCTCACCCCAACCTATGAGGGAGAAAAGGAATTAAATGCACTCTCCGGTGAGGTAGAAGTTTATTTTGACACCTATGGTATTCCGCACATTTATGCCGAAAACGAAATGGATGCTTTGCGAACGCTTGGCTACGTTCATGCCCAGGATCGATTATGGCAAATGGAATTACTCCGAAGGGCAGGAACAGGAAGGCTCTCAGAGGTTTTTGGTGAAATTGCCCTGGACACGGACAAGTTTTTCTTAGCGCTCGGAATTGATGAAAACACAAAAAAAACCCTGGCTGGATCAAAGCTATCGGATCCCGTTAAAACTTCTGCAAAAGCCTATTTAGATGGTATTAATCAATTCATTGCAGAGGGACCAACCCCGGTAGAGTTTTATCTTACCGGACTGGAAAAAGAGCCTTTTCAACTTGAAGATGTATTAAATTCAGTAGCCTACATGGGCTTCACGTTTAATAAGGGTGCACGCGATATTATTAACACCAACTTATTGCAAAAACTGGATACCGTTTACACGCAGGAATTATTTAGGGAAACACCTCACAAGGAGGTCGTACTGCCAAATACCAATACTCCAGACTTTGAAAACGCTTTGGAGATCGCAAAAAACATTTCTTCCATCATGGAACAATTACCTGTTCCGGTCTTCTACGGAAGCAATAGTTGGGTTCTAGCACCGGAAAAAACAGCGAACGGAAAAGTCTTGTTTGAAAATGATCCGCATATCGCCCAGGCACAACCTAGTGTTTGGTACGAAGCTCATATCGTTACTCCTGACTATGAAAAATACGGTTACTACTTAGCTGGCGTTCCCTTTCCTTTGCTATCCCATAATCGTAAAATGGCCCACGGACTGACGATGCTGGCCAATGACGATACCAATTTCTATTATGAAGAAGTCCACCCAACGGACACTACGCTGTATCGGGATGGGGAAGAATGGCGAAAATTTGAATACGTTAAAAAGACCATTGGAATAAAAGAAGGTAAAACGGTAGATTTCACCTTCAAAAAAACGCATAGGGGACCAATAATGAACGCCAATTATGCAAATCGTACACGAATAAAAGGGGAGCGTTTAGTGAGTATGCATTGGCTTTTTACCCAATTTGATAACACGCTGCTACAAGGCTTGTACGGAATAAACCATGCGGATAATATTGCGGAATTTGAAGCAGCTTTACCTAATATTCACGCTCCGGGACTTAATGTAATGTACGGGGATGCCTCCGGCAATGTGGCCTGGTGGGGAACTGCAAAGCTGTATCAAATGCCTGAAGGTGTCGGAACAAAACTGATCCTGGATGGGGCATCCGGCAAAGAAGACCCTTTGGCGTATTTGGATTTTGCGAACAATCCACGTTGCATAAATCCCTCCTGGAATTACGTGTATTCCGCAAACAATCAGCCGGACTCCACACAAGGAAGGTATCTCCCCGGATATTTTGCGAATTCACAATACAGAGCGGGGAGGATCGTAGATCTAATGAACGAAAAACCAACGGGATGGACCAAGGAAGATATGGCCAATATGGCCAACGACGTCTATTTGAGGACCGCTACCGGGCAAATGACCAACTGGATGGATCATCTGGATATGGCATTGCTTTCCGAACAACAGGAAGCCCTTGTTGATGTATTGCGAAATTGGGACGGCCAATACGATTTGAACAGTGTAGGGGGAGTGTTTTTTGAGAAAATGGAGGGCAAACTACATCAACATATTTTTGCCGATGAATTTTCTTCCCCGGAGGAGTATCGATCCTATCTTGGACCACTGAAAATGCACAAAATGTTTGATAACCCCGCTTCCGTTTGGTGGGACGATGTTACAACCTCAGAGATACAGGAGACGAAAAGCCAGATCATTAACAATGCTTTCCAAGCCAGTTGGGAGGCCTTAAACGAGCAGCTTGGAGGTGATTTTCAAACCTGGACATGGGATAGGGTGCATTTCCTTGAACACGGTCACCCTATCGGAAGGGTGGCTGCTTTACGTCGTTTTTTTAATGTAGGTCCCTTCGCTACCACAGGTACAGGAGAAACATTGAACAATCAGGGATTTCGAACAGCAGAAGACGGTAGCTACCAGGTAATCAATATTCCTTCTACCCGACGAATTATCGACTTTTCAGATATTGAAAACAGTATCAGCATTTTACCTACAGGACAATCCGGAAACCCCTTGAGCAAACACTACAAAGACCAGGCAGAAATGTATGTAAAAGGGGAGTTCAGAAAAATGATGATGAATCGTTCCGAGATCCAGAATACTTCTGAGAATCTTTTAGTTTTCAAACCAAAAAATTAAGGAATATATATAAAAAGGGCAGAAACGTTGTAAAGCCTATAGGTATTAAGCAGCCTTTAACCATTTTTTGTATCTTTTCTAAAGCTAGCTAATTCGATTCTCATTACTATGTCGATCCATCGATTTGTAAATGCCGGATCATGTGTATCAATTCACATCATTACGGTACTGTTGATTGTCTTAATCACAATCCCTTCCTACAGCCAAGAAAAAACCATTTCATTACGTCTAGACGAAATTCCACTGGAGGACGCCCTATTGGTGGTTGAAGAGGCCTTGGATATTCGGTTTTTCTTTTCATCCAACTGGCTGGAAGATAAAACGGTTAGTCTGGAGGTTACCGATGCCACACTATCGGAAACACTGGACCAATTGTTTGCAGAAACCGAATTCAATTACTACGTCCTGGAAGAAGAAAATCGCGTGGTCGTACTTCGAAATACGGTGGTGTATGATGCATTGCCTTTGGGTTTTTTTGGCCGTATGGATAGCCTGCCAAATGCGCAGCAAAACAATAGGGCCGTGAACAGGCCCCCACCGGTATTTTTATCAGAAAACACCGCTGCAACACCAAAAAAGTATCCCCTGGCCAGAATAGGAAAGACAGACCCTACTACTTCCAAATCCAGATATCGGCTTTCAGGAAAGGCGATCAATAGTAGAACAGGAGAACCCATACCCGATCTTGCCATTCGTATTCAAAGCACAAATGAGTTAGTGGTAACAGATGAAAATGGGCAATTCGAGGTGGGTTTAGCTCCGGGGTATAACAAATTGTCTACCCGTGCATTGGGTATTGCCGATACCGAACGGGAAGTAATTATGTACAATGATGGGGAATTGAACCTTATTCTGGAAGAAGGATTGGAACAATTGGAAGAAGTAGTGGTAGAAGCAGATGCGGTAGATAATGTGGAGGATGTGGGTACCGGTACTGAAACCATTGACCTGGAAGAATCTAAGAATATTCCTTTAGTGCTGGGAGAACGTGATCTATTGCAGGTAGCAAAAGCACTGCCGGGAATATCTTCCGCTGGGGAAGGTGCCACGGGAATTAATGTCCGAGGCGGTAAAACCGACCAGAATCTGGTACTCCTGGATGATGCGGTAATCTACAATCCTACTCATTTTTTTGGCATTTTTCAGGCATTAAATCCCTTTACTACAGAAGGAGCCGATATTTACAAGGGTAGTGTTCCGGTGGAGTTTGGAGGCCGTCTTTCTTCTGTATTTGATATACGTACGAAGAACGGTAATGAGAAAGAGTTCTCAGGGGAGGGGTCTATTGGACCAGTAACGGGCAATCTGGCGTTAGAGATCCCTATAAAAAAGGATACTTCTTCATTGGTGATCGGGGGTAGGGGTGCGTATGCCGATTGGATACTGCGTTCACTCGATGATGAGGACCTGAGCAACAGCGAGGCTTCGTTTTTTGACGGTATCGTCAAATACCATCACAGGTTTAATGAGAACAACGAGATCAAAGGAACCGCCTATTTTAGCCGGGACGATTTTAGTATTACTTCCGATTCTCTCTATAACTACACCAACAGACTAGCTTCGGTTCGCTGGAATCATAGGTATAATGAAAAGACCAGCGGAGCTTTGCTCGTAGCAAACAGCGATTATCGGTTTGGAATTGACTTTGATGGTGAGGCCAATACGGATTTTGATCTGAACTACAGCATTAATGAAACAGAATTAAAATACAAGCTTAACACGGTAATTAATGAGAAGCACATTTTGGATTATGGCATTACCTCCAAGTTGTATGCTGTAAACCCCGGTAGTATTGAACCTGTTGGCGGCGGATCTGATGTCGCTCCAATTTTTATAGATGAGGAACATGCGGTAGAAGGGGCGGTGTTCATAGGAGATGAAATAACGGTTACGGATAGGCTTAAGGTGGATTTGGGTTTGCGATACGCCTTTTTTGCAGCCCTGGGAAGCGGCACGCAGCGTACCTATTTTGATGGACAACCCAGAAATGAAGCTACTGTGCTGGATACGATCAGTTACAACAGCGGGGAAGTTATTGAAACCTATGGGGGGCCTGAGGTACGCGTAGCAGCCCGGTATCTTTTGGCGCCTGATTTCTCGGTGAAAGCAAGTTTTAATAATGCCTATCAATTTGTTCATACCCTCACAAACAATACCACCGTTTCTCCAATTGATACATGGAAACTTTCGGATCTGAATATTGAACCACAGACAGGTTTTCAAGCGGCCTTGGGTTTTTATAGAAACTTCAATGACGATATGTTTGAGGTAAGTTTGGAGGGCTATTACAAGCGGATGGACAATGTATTGGATTTTAAAACCGGTGCAGACCTTTTGCTCAATGAAAATGTGGAAACCGAGGTCTTGCAAGGGGATGGAAAAGCCTATGGGGTTGAGTTTCTGATTAAAAAGAACCGGGGCAAACTCAATGGATGGCTGGGGTATACCTATGCCCGATCAATGTATCGCTTTGATAGTGAGTTTAGCGAAGAGCGCATCAATAACGGGGAGTTTTTTCCCTCTAATTTTGATAAACCCCATGATATCAGTGTAATTGCCAACTACAAACTCACCAAACGCTATAGTTTTTCTGCCAACTTTGTGTATCAGACCGGAAGACCGGTTACCTATCCCATAGGAACCTTTCGATTTAATAATGCGGATTTTGTAGCGTTTAGCGATAGAAATGCATTCCGGATCCCGGATTTCTATCGGCTGGACCTTGGGGTTAATATTGAGGGAAATCATAAAAAGAACAAACTGGCCCATAGTTTTTGGACCATATCCGTATACAACGTGTTAGGGCGTAACAATCCCTATTCCGTATTTTTTGTGACCGAAGCTGGGGAGGTTCGAGCATTGCAGAGTTCTATTTTTGCCATACCTGTCCCTTCTATTACTTATAATTTTAAGTTTTAGACCGGAAGTATTTGTAGCTATGAAAACCAGAGAAATAAAAAACACATACTTGCTGTTAGCATCGCTTTTCGCGTTGTTAGCGGTTTCCTGTGTAGAACAATTTGAGGCGGAAACCTTAGAATTTCAGAGCCTGCTTGTGGTAGATGCCCGACTGACCGATAAGGTGGGGCAGCAAACCATTTATTTATCCAGAACGTTTGAGTTTGAAAGCGAAGCACCAAGCCCTGAGCAAAATGCAGCGGTTACCGTGCTAAGTGAATCGGGGGTTGTTTTTAGATTTGAAGAAGAGGAATCTGGGGCGTACACCAGCGTGTCTTCGTTGCAACTCTCGCATGAAGATCGTTATCAACTTCAAATCATCACATCCAATGGAGCAACGTACACTTCCGATTTTGAGAGATTGCCTCAACCGTTACCGATAGAAGACGTAAAAGCAATTCGCAGAACAAACAATACGGGATTGGATGGCGTAGCTATTGTTTTGAATACCGCAGCTGCTTCAGGACAACCGCAGTTCTTTCGGTATGAATATGAGGAAACCTATAAAATTATTGCCCCGGAATACAATCCTTTCGAATGGGATCAAATCGATTACGATATCAACGATGGGGACGGATGGGAAGTAACCCTGCAAGCCAGGGAGGAAGAGGCCAGGATCTGTTATGCTTCCAACGCTTCCAACAATCTCATTCTGGCCTCAAGCGAAGGGTCTTCTTTTTCGGGGATTAAGGATTTTGAAGTCCGATTTCTTAGTCGGGAAAACTACTTCATTGCCCACAGATACAGTATCCTCGTCAAACAATTTCACCATTCTGTAAATGCGAATTCGTTCTTTAAGTCGCTACAGGATTTTAGCAGTTTTGACGACGTTTTCAGCAATGTGCAACCCGGTTTATTGGAAGGCAACATTCGCTCGAACAGCAAAGAAGACCTGGTGTTGGGCTTCTTTGAATTGAGTACATATACGGAAAAGCGGTTCTTTTTTAACTATGAGGATCATTTCCCTGGGGAACCCTTACCTCCTTATATTATCAATTGTTCCGTTGGCGCACCTCCGTTGTATCCTGACGGGTTTCACTTTACACCTGCCGGGGATGGAAGTTTTGTAATTGACGGCAACGGGAATTCACCATTGATCGAAGGGATTCTAGCGGGTTTGTATGATTATCATTCAGATAACCCGGGATATGAAGATTGGCTTGCAACCGAAGGATTGAGTGGTGCTGCCCCGTATTTAGTGCTACCCTCTGGTTGTGGGGATTGTAGGCGGTTTGGAAGTGTAGTGCCACCGGATTTTTGGGAAGAATAGGTAAGTTATGCGACAGCTTAAAATGAAAAAGAAGTATTGGATGATGTTAGTTCTGCTAGGAGTACTTCTGTATTCCTGTGTAGAACAATTTGAAGCAGAAACCGAGGAGTTTGATAGCATTTTGGTTGTGGATGCCCGACTTACTGATGAACTGAAGCGGCATCAAGTACTTCTAAATCGAACATTTCGCTTTGAAGACGTAGATCCTATCCCGGAATCCAGTGCCAATGTACGCATTAGAGACGATCAGGGAGTAGTGCAGTCTTTTATCGAGACCACACCCGGAATATACCTATCCGATTCAGAGTTCGCTGCGCAGGCTGGGCGTACCTATACCCTTTTGATTACTACCGCAGCGGGTGAGAACTATACCTCCGAACCTAGCCCGCTTCCGCAACAAGTACCCATAACAGAGTTGCGTGCCACTCGTGTGACCAGTGATCTCGGCCAAGAAGGGGTTGGGATCTATTTGGATAATACATCACCAACAGCCGAACCTAGCTTTTTTCGTTTTGAATATGAGGAAACCTACAAAATTATTGCGCCTAGGTGGGACCCTTTTGAGTTTGAAGTAGTGCATTATATTGCCTGCGATACTATTCCATACGAGGTTGGGATACGGGCGAAGGAGCAAGAACAACGGATTTGCTTTTCGTCCGCTGCTTCTACGCGAATCATTCAGGCTTCCACTGCAGAACAGGTAAATAATGGGATTCGCAACAAAGAAATTCGGTTTATATCGCGGGAAAATTATATTATGTCGCATCGCTACAGTATAAATATCAAGCAGTACTCCCAAACGGTGGATGCCCATTCCTTTTATGAGCGTCTGAATGACTTTGCCTCTTCCGAGAGTCTGTTTTCCCAGGTACAACCGGGCTTGTTGGAAGGCAATATCATCGCCGAGCGAGAAGAGGAAGCGGTGTTAGGTTATTTTGAAGTGGCTGCAATGGCGGAACAACGTCTTTATTTTAATTATGCAGACCTATTTCCGGATGAACCCTTACCGCCATATCCTGCAAGTTGTGATGCCCCGGGCAATCCGCGTTTATATTCAGAGGGGTATCAATGCGGGGCTTTTCGCGACTGTGATGCGGATTGCGAATCTCCATTAATAGAGCAGATTTTGGCAGGTCTTATTTCGTACGCAGCAACAAACGAAAGCGATGCTAATCGCCCCTATTTTACCTGGGCCAGGACCTGTGGGGATTGTACGGAATTGGGTAGTAATGTGGTTCCTGAATTTTGGGAAGAATAAGTAATGGTATGAAAAAGCGAAAAAATGAAAAAGAAGTATGGTTTACTATCAGCGGGTTTGCTGGGGTTGCTCTTGTATTCCTGTGTAGAACAATTTGAAGCCGAAACCCGGGAGTTCGAAAGTATTTTGGTAGTGGATGCCCGAATTACCGATGAATTAAAACAACATCAAGTACTACTACATCGGACCTTTCGTTTTGAGGAAGCAAACCCGGTTCCGGAGATGGGTGCTACAGTACGTATCGTAGATGACCAAGGGACTACCTACGGGTTTGCCGAGACCGAAGCGGGTATATACCAAGCCAATTCAGAATTTGCTGCCCAAACCGGAAGAACCTACACCTTACAAATTGTGACGGCCAGTGGGGACAATTATGCATCCGAAGCTACCCCCCTTCCTGCCAACATACCTATCACCGATATGAGAGCCGTACGCGTGACCAACGATCTTGGCGAAGAAGGTGTAGGGATCTATTTGGATAATACCTCAGCGACTGCCGAGCCTACCTTTTTTCGATATGAATACGAAGAAACCTATAAGATCATTGCCCCAAGATGGGATCCTTTTGATTTTGAGGTAGTGTATTATGAACCTTGTACGGATAGATTCTATGAAGTAGCTATTGTAGCAAGACAAGAGGAGCAAAGGGTCTGTTTTTCATCTGCAGCTTCTACGCAAATTATCCAAGCCTCCACCGCAGAACTCAGTAGTAATGGGATTCAAAACAAGGAGATCCGATTTATATCTCGTGATAATTATATCATGTCACATCGCTATAGTATCAATGTAAAGCAGTTTTCACAAACTGTTGATGCGCACTCTTTTTACGAGCGCCTGGATGACTTTGCCTCTTCTGAAAGTCTGTTTTCTCAGGTACAGCCGGGTTTATTGGAAGGAAATATCGTTTCCGACAGGGAGGAGGAAGCAGTATTGGGCTATTTTGAAGTGGCCGCGGTTACGGAACAGCGTCTCTATTTTAATTACGCAGACCTTTTTCCGGATGAACCGCTACCACCGTATCCGATCAGTTGTGAAACCCCAGGCAATCCACGCTTGTATTCAACAGCCTATCATTGCGCCGAATTTGGGGTTTGCGATGGGGACTGTGAGTCTCCTTTAATTGAGGCTATTTTGGCTGGCGTCATTTCCTATGCTGCTACAAGTGAAAACCCCCGACCCTATTTTACCTGGCCCAGAGCCTGTGGAGATTGTACGGAGTTGGGCAGTAATGTGGTACCTGAATTTTGGATAGAATAGATGGTAGTATGAGAAGGCGAAAAATGAATAAGAAGTATTGGCTGCTGTTAGGGCTACTTGGATTGCTCTTGTATTCCTGTGTAGAACAATTTGAAGCGGAAACCCGGGAGTTTGAAAGTATTTTGGTAGTAGATGCCCGACTTACCGATGAGCTGAAACGGCATCAAGTACGGCTAAATCGGACCTTTCGTTTTGGAGCTACAGACCCCGTTCCGGAAACTAATGCTACAGTGCTCATCGTGGATGATCAAGGGCTGACCCAGGAGTTTGCAGAGGCTGAAACGGGTATATACTACTCCAATTCGGAATTTGCAGCCCAAACCGGGAGAACCTATACTTTACAAATTGTAACGGCTAGTGGAGACAATTATGCATCCGAAGCCACCCCGCTTCCCGATAAGGTACCCATCACCGATATGAGAGCCGTACGCGTCACTAACGATCTTGGCGAAGAAGGCGTAGGTATTTATCTGGATAATACTTCCGCAACTCCCGAACCTAGCTTCTTTCGATATGAATATGAAGAGACCTACAAGATCATCGCTCCGAGATGGGATCCTTTCGATTTTGAAGTAGTGTACTATGAACCTTGTACGGATAGGCTTTATGAGGTGGCAATCGTAGTAAGACAGGAGGAGCGACGGGTTTGCTTTTCATCCAATAGGTCTACCCAGATTATCCAGGCCTCTACTGAAGACCTCGTGAATAACGAGATTCAAAATATGGAAATTCGATTTATATCCCGGGAAAACTATATCATGTCGCATCGTTACAGTATTAATGTAAAACAGTTTTCCCAAACCGTTGACGCCCATTCGTTTTATGAGCGTTTGGATGACTTTGCCTCCTCCGAGAGTCTGTTTTCTCAGGTACAGCCAGGTTTATTGGAAGGAAATATTACCTCGGATAGGGAAGCGGAAGCGGTATTAGGCTATTTTGAGGTGGCCGCTGTTTCTGAACAGCGTCTCTATTTTAATTATGCGGATCTTTTTCCCGATGAACCACTACCCCCATATCCTATTAGCTGTGAAACTCCTGGCAATCCGCGCTTGTATAGTAGGGGCTATCACTGTGCGGGCTTTGGTATATGTGACGGAGATTGTGAATCTCCGTTAATAGAAGCGATTCTGGCTGGTGTTATTGCCTATGCGGATACCAATGAGGAAAATGGCAATCGACCCTATTTTACCTGGGCCAGGGCCTGTGGAGATTGTACGGACTTAGGGAGTAATGTGGTACCTGAATTTTGGACTGAAGAGTAATATGAAGCGAATAATCGTGTTTCTGGTTTTGCCTGTACTTTCTTGTATTGAAGAAGTAGATGTTTTTATAGGGAGCAATGCGGAAGCACAGGGTATCCTGGTAGTACAAGCCCTAATTACCGATGAGGTAGCGTTTCAAGAGGTCACTTTAAGTCGGCTGGATTCCATTACTGATTTGGAAATTGATTCTGTTTTTAATCCATTCGTTCCGGTTCGGGATATTGAGCGCGATCTGGTACCGTATGAAGAAAATGCTACGGTAACTATTGAGGCCTCGGATGGTACGGTCTATACTTTCACAGAGCCTGAGTCGGGCAGATATCGATCTGCAAACCCATTTGCGGCGCAAGCAGGAAGGAGCTATCGCCTTCGGATCCTTACCAGTAGTGGTGATGAATTTATTTCAGACGAAATGCATATAGAGGGTGCGGCGCGTATTGAAAACGTAGCGACAGAACGCATAATTTCAGAAAATGGAGTTGAAGGGGTAGGAATTTTTGTGGCGAACGAAAGTATTCAGGGAAATACGGCAAACCTACGCTTTACCTACGATGAGACCTATAAGATCATTGCACCTAGTTGGGTACAATTGGAATATGAACTCACAGATTATGATCCTTGTGCACTGCCTGTAGTGACCTATAATTTAGAACGGATACCACGGGAAGAAGAGGCAAGGGTGTGTTTCCGTACCGAATCTTCCAATATGGTAATTCTGAATGATACCGACTTAGGGGATAACAACCTGGAACGCTTTATGGTGCGTTTTATAAGTAAGGAGAACTATATCATAGCTAACCGCTACAGTATTGAGATACAGCAATTGGTAACAAGCTCCGAAGCATTTGGTTTTTATGAACAACTGCGGAATTTTAGCCAAAATGAAAGTATTTTTTCAGCAGTGCAACCCGGTTTTCTGGAGGGCAATATTACAGCGCTTAATAGCGGTAATGCTATTGGATTTTTCGAGGTGGCTTCAATGTCGAGAGCGCGGTTATTCTTCAATTTTGATGAAGTGTTTCCCAACGAACCCTTTCCGGAATATCCGATCAGTTGCAATCCGCAATCCTCTCCGGAGTCACATGCTTCGTTCTGTGCGCCCGGCTTGGGAGGTGGTAGCTGTCCGCTCTCTGTTATAGAACAAGTGGATTTGGATTTAATTGCCTATGTTGGAATGAATAGTTCGGAAATTGGTACCTGTCCGGGACCAGACATTTACGTGGCAAAACCTTGTGGCGACTGTAGGGTGTGGGGTAGTAATGTAGTGCCTGAATTTTGGATAGAGGAATGAAATGAATAGAATTATCGTTTTTCTGGTGTTTCTTTTGCTTTCCTGTGTAGAGGAGGTTGATGTAATTATTGGTACTAGTGAAGAAGCACAAAATGTTCTTGTCGTGCAGGCAATGCTTACGGATGAAGCTAATTTTCAGGAAGTATTGCTTAGCCGATTGGATACTATTACCGATTTGACAGTTGATTCCATTTTCAATCCTTTTGTTCCTGATCGCATGATCGATCGTGATCTGGTGTCTTGGGAAGCAAACGCTACAGTCACTATAGAAGACTCCAATGGCACCACCTTTGATTTTGTGGAGGCAGAAGCAGGTAGGTACTTGTCGGTAAACCAATTTGCTGCTCAAACTGGAATAGGATACCGCTTGCGTATTCGTACGAGCGTTGGTGCTGAGTTTCTTTCCGATGAGATGCAAATTGAAGGCGAAGCTACCATTGCAAATATAGCGGCGGAACCTACGATTTCGGAAACCGGCGTTGAGGGTGTGGGGATAGTTGTAGACAATCAGAATATCCAGGGGAACAGCGGAAACCTTCGATTCACCTATGATGAAACCTATAAGATCGTTGCACCCCAATGGGTGGAACGGGAATACCTGCTTACCGAGTACGATCCCTGTGCCCTTCCGGTGGTTACCTATAACCTGGAACGTATACCACGGGAAGAAGAGGCACAAGTGTGTTTTCGTACCGAATCCTCCAATACCGTAATCTTAAACGATATAGGCATCGGCGATACCGATCTGGAACGCTTTAGGGTGCGTTTTATTAGTAAGGAAAATTATATTATAGCTAACCGGTATAGCATTGAAGTGCAGCAATTGGTAACGAGTCCGGAAGCCTTCGGGTTTTACGAACAATTGCGAAATTTTAGTCAGAATGAAAGTCTTTTTTCAGCAGTACAACCAGGATTTTTAGAAGGTAATATTACAGCGCTTAACAGCGGTAGTGCTATTGGATTTTTTGAGGTTGCCTCCATTTCAAGAGCGCGGTTTTTCTTCAATTTTGATGAAGTATTTCCTGGTGAACCGCTTCCAGACTATCCTATTGATTGTAGTTTGCGATCTTCCCCGGAATCCCATGTCTCGTTTTGTTTGCCCACCACGGTTGGAAATGTTTGTCCGCAATCCGTAATTGAACAGGTAAACCTGGATCTGATAACCTATGTTGGCCGTAATGATAATGAGATAGGCGTTTGTCCGGGACCGGATGTTTATGTGTCAAAACCCTGTGGTGATTGCAGGGTATGGGGTAGTAATGTGGTACCCGAATTTTGGATAGAAGAGTAGTATGAATAGAACAGTTGCATTTCTGGTCTTACCCTTGCTCTCCTGTGTTGAGGAGGTAGATGTTTTAATTGGGGGCAATACGGAAATAGGGGATATTCTGGTGGTAGAAGCTTTACTTACCGATGAACTCAAGTTCCATGAGGTGACCCTCAGTCGATTGGATACCGTACAGGATTTGGAAATCGATTCCCTTTTTAATCCATTTATGCCTGTACTTGATATGGATCGCGATCGAGTACCCTATGCGGAAAATGCGGTGGTTACCATTGCGGATTCCAACGGCGCTACCTTTAATTTTGTAGAAGCAGATACTGGCAGATACCTGTCTGTAAACCGGTTCGCGGCACAACCTGGATTGGAGTATCGTCTTCATATCAGTACGAATACGAATACATTTACCTCCGAGGCAATGCAAATTGAAGGAAGTTCCGAGTTGGAGAACATTTACACCAGGCCTATGGTATCGGATACCGGAGTGGAAGGTGTGGGGATATTTATCGATAACCAAAGTGGTACGGGTACTACCCGGAGCATACGGTTTGCTTATGAAGAAACCTTTAAGATCATCGCACCACGCTGGGTACCGCTGAAGTATGAACTTACGGATTACGATCCTTGTGCGCTACCGGTGGTTACCTATAATCTCGAGCGTGTTCCCAGGGAAGAAGAAGCAAGAGTTTGTTTCCGCACCGAATCCTCAAATACCATACTATTAAATGATACGGGTGTGGCAGATACTGGGTTGGAAGGTTTTATGGTGCGGTTTATAAGCAAAGAGAACTATATCATTGCCAACCGATATAGTATTGAAATACAACAATTGACAACCAGTCCAGAGGCTTTTGGCTTCTACGAACAGCTGCGCAATTTTAGTCAGAGTGAAAGTGTCTTTTCTCAGGTGCAACCTGGGGTATTACAGGGCAATATCACTTCGGAGACGGGAAGTACAGTTATAGGGTTTTTTGAGGTGGCATCGCAGTCAAAGCGGCGATTGTTCTTCAATTTTGAGGATGTATTCCCTGACGAACCACAGCCCGATTACCCTATAGATTGCAGTTTGCGATCTTCCCCCGAATCGCATATTTCGTTCTGTTTCACCGGTGAAAATACGGATGACTGCCCCCAGTCCGTAATAGAACAAGTGGATTTGGATTTAATAACGTATTTTTCAACGAACGATCTGGACTTAGGTCTTTGCCCCGGGCCGGATATTTACGTGGTTAAGCCCTGTGGGGACTGCAGCGTGTGGGGGAGTAGTGTAGCCCCTGAATTTTGGGAAGAATAAAGAACAAAGAATATGAAAAAACACATCGTATGGGTACTGTTGGGCCTACTGCATTTTGGAGCTGTAAAGGCACAGTATGTCATTAAAACCGGAGAAGAACTGGAGAATCTGAAACAACTTCCTCAAGAAAAGGTGTATCTCAATCATACAGGTCCTATTCTTTTTTCGGGAGAATATCTGTACTATAGTTTTTACTGTTTCAACGCACAGAACAGCCGATTGAGTACCATCAGCAAAGTAGGGTATGTAGCCCTGGTAAACGAGAATAAGGAATATGTGCTGGAGCAAAAACTAAAATTAGAACAAGGCTTAGGACAAGGCGATTTTTTTGTGACTACCGACCTGCCTTCCGGTACGTACAAGATTTTAGGCTACACCCAATGGATGAAAAACAACGGCCTAGAACAGGTTTTTAAGGAAGATATTGTCATCATTAATCCGTACATGGCAGATCAGTCCCCATTGCTAACTGCAGAAGATACGCCCGCCGATGAAATTCCAAAAGACGTAGGTGTAGCGCAGTCCCTGGATTCCAGTACAGTAAATTTGGCTTTCGACAAACAGGTATACACCACGCGGGACAGGGTTAGCCTTTCGCTTAGAAACTATAAAGGGAACCTTGGAAACGGGGTGTACACGATAAAAGTGAAGAAACGCGATATCTCGAATACAGGTTTTGGAATAAATGCGATGAAATATGCCCGGGACTATCTAAATGTTGGGAAACAACTTGCTTTGGAAGTAGGGGACAGCCTTTTTTTACCAGAGCAGCGCGGAGAACTGTTTTTCGGATCTGTTCGGGACAAGTCCAGCGGTACCCTTGTTGATAATCTCCCTGTAGTGGTATCCTTACCCGGGAAGGAGTTTGTATTAAAATTTGCGACTACCGATCAAGCAGGTAATTTCTACACGTATTTACGCAAAGACTATAAACTGTCTCAGGCAGTTATTCAAACAGAAGGTGAGGAAGTCTATGACATTCAGGTAAAATCACCGAAAAAGCTGGATGTCTCCCCCTTGCGTTTTACCAATTTCGTGCTGCAGGAAGAATGGGATGAGGCTATTCGGCAACGAAGTGTATATAACCAAATAGAGAATCAATATTTTTCGCTTAAACCGGATTCGCTATTGCTGGGAGACCCAATAGATCCTTTTGATGGCGGTATTCCTGAGATCTTTGTATTAGACGATTACACGCGATTTCCTACTTTTCGGGAAACCCTGGTAGAAATTCTGAACAATGCGGGATATCGTAATAATCCGGAGGGTAATGACTATATCCGGATCGCACAGGATTTTGAAAAATCTACGGAGATCTACAACGATTTTCCGGCTATAGTGCTCTTTGACGGCGTATTTATCCCCAATCATGAAACGGTAAAGGAGTTTGATGCCAGAACCATTAAGTTAATAGCTGTGCAGCAGGATCAGTTTCAATTAGCGGGTAAAGAATACCAGGGGATACTCGCTGTAGAAACTTTTGATGGAAACTTCTATGAGGAACATCTCCAGCCCAATGCGATACAGGCTCCCATTGTAAAACCCCTGACCAAAAAGAACTACTATCGACAGACCTATGGGCAAGAAGAGGATCCTTACGCTAGAATTCCGGATTATAGAACAGTGCTGTTTTGGGAACCCCATATTACCGTAGCAGGCAATACATTGGATTTTGAGTTCTTTACGTCGGATATTCGGGGAGAGTATGATGTTTTCCTCGATGGATTTACCTCCTATGGGAAACCGATTTCCGTAGTCACCTCGATAAGCGTAAAATAATAATAGAAAATTTTCTAAAAAAGAGTATTTTCGTCATAAAATGAGAAAATGCTCACCAAAGTATATGGAAGTGCCGTATTTGGGGTGGAGGCGCAAACGATCATCGTTGAAGTCAACGTAGATCGGGGAGTAGGCTATCATCTCGTTGGACTTCCGGACAATGCCATCAAGGAAAGCAATTACCGTATTGCAGCAGCGCTAAAGAACAATGGCTATAAAATTCCGGGAAAAAAGATCACGATCAATATGGCCCCCGCTGATTTACGAAAAGAGGGTTCGGCCTATGATTTGACCTTGGCCCTGGGTATTTTAGTTGCTTCCCAACAAATAGAAGCACCGGAGATCGGGAAGTATTTGATCATGGGAGAACTTTCCCTGGATGGAACAGTGCAGCCCATTAAAGGGGCGCTACCCATTGCCATTCGGGCACAGGAAGAGGGGTTTGAGGGATTTATCCTGCCCAAGACCAATGCCAGAGAAGCCGCTGTTGTCGGAAAACTAAAAGTCCTGGGTGTAGAGACGATTAAGGAAGTTATCGATTTCTTTGATAAAGGTGTTCCCATTGCCCCAACGGTTGTAGATACCCGGAAAGAGTTCTACAACAATCTCAACTTTCCGGAATATGATTTCTCCGATGTAAAAGGACAGGAAAGCATTAAGCGGTGCATGGAAATTGCTGCTGCCGGAGGACATAATATCATTCTTATCGGCCCGCCAGGGGCCGGTAAAACGATGCTAGCAAAGCGGTTGCCCTCCATCTTGCCCCCAATGTCGTTGCACGAAGCCCTGGAAACCACTAAGATCCACAGTGTGGTGGGAAAGGTTACCAGCTCCGGACTAATGGCAGAACGCCCTTTTCGTAGTCCCCACCATACCATTTCAGATGTGGCCTTGGTGGGCGGGGGGACCTATCCCCAACCCGGTGAGATCTCTTTAGCGCATAATGGGGTATTGTTTTTGGATGAACTGCCGGAATTTAAGCGAAGTGTGCTGGAGGTGATGCGGCAACCTCTGGAAGATCGGGAGGTGACCATATCCCGAGCTAAATTCACAGTTACCTACCCCAGTAGCTTTATGCTGGTAGCCAGTATGAATCCGAGTCCCGGCGGCTATTTTAATGATCCGGATGCCCCGGTAACCACTTCTACCGCAGAGATGCAGCGGTATTTAGGGAAAATCTCCGGCCCGCTATTGGATCGGATAGACATTCATATTGAAGTAAGCCCGGTTCCCTTCGAAAAGCTATCCGAAGATCGAAAAGGGGAGAAGAGCACTGCTATTCGAAACCGGGTCATTGCCGCACGGGAGATACAGAACCATAGATTTACGGCCTTAGCAACGATCCACTACAATGCCCAAATGAGTACCCGACTGATTGAAAAACATTGCCAATTACCCCCTGTAGCAAAGGAATTGCTTAAAACGGCCATGGAACGCCTGTCCTTATCCGCCCGGGCCTACGACCGGATTCTAAAAGTAGCACGGACCATTGCCGATCTCGAACAGCAAGCAACTATTGGGAGCCATCATATTTCCGAAGCCATACAATACCGCAGCCTGGATCGGGAAGGGTGGTTGGGGTGATTTGAAACTTTTGTAGCTTGTTATTGATATTCGCCACGCGACCGGAGTCGCGCGGTAGCAGGGGTTCTTGGGCCAACCGGTCAAGTTCTGCAATTATATCGCTATCGTCCTTTTGTTTAGGACGGTAATAGTACACAGAGGTGCTCAGGGACAGTAACACACAGGCCGTCCTCAGGCTCAACTGGTGCTCCTCCAAGAGATAATCGACAGAAGTGCGCTTTCCGGTAGGCCCTAGAGCTTTTTTTCAATGAGGTCCTTCAGGGCATAGTTCTGGTGGGCCAGCTCGGCATACATCTGTTTGTAGCGGGAAAGTTCCGATTCCATCTCCTTCAGCTTTTTGAGCTGGGAAGCGTCTATGCCCCCGTATTTGCCCTTCCAGTTGTAGAAGGTGGCGGCACTGATGCCGTGTTCCTTGTGAAGACTTACCCTTTTTGAAGGCTTCCCTGTTTTTCGGACAGTTCAAAAATCAATTATTTTTAGATCATGAAGAAGAGCAGATTCACCGAGACACAGATCGTTGCGATGTTGCAACAGTATGATTCAGGGATGAAAGTGACCGACATCTGTCGGGACAAGGGGATCACCACGGCCACGTTTTACAGTTGGAAACGTAAATATGGTGGCATGGACGCCCAACAGCTCAAGGAGCTCAAATCCCTCCAAGAAGAGAACCGAAGACTTAAGGCAATGTATGCCGATCTGAGCCTTGACCACCGTATCCTAAAGGACATCATTGAAAAAAAGCTCTAAGGCCCTGTGAGCGGAAAGAGCTTGCGCAGTATGTTGTGGAACGGGAAGGTCTGAGCATACAACGTGCATGTCTGATCGTATGCCTTTGTCGTTCGATGTGGTACTATCGCAGCCAGAGGGACGATGGTGAAGTAATCGACAAATTGACCGAGCTGGCCGAGGCCAAGCCGAACCGTGGCTTTGACTGGCTCTACAACCGTATCCGCAACCAGGGCCACAAATGGAACCGTAAACGGGTCTTAAGGGTGTACCGCCTCCTGGGGCTCTCCTTGAGAAGAAAGACCAAGAAACGATTGCCCAAGCGCATAAAGGAACCCTTGGAGGTGCCCGAAGCCCCTAGGGAGGTATGGAGCGCGGACTTCATGTCCGATAGCCTTATAACGGGAAGGAGCTTTAGGGTGTTCAACCTAATGGACGACTTCAACCGTGAGGCACTTTGTATGAAGGGCAACTTCTCCATGCCCGGGGTACGTATCGTGGAATATCTCAGGGAGGCCATAGAGATATACGGCAAGCCCTTGGCGATAAGGGTCGACAACGGACCTGAGTTCCTTTCCAGGGTATTCGTCAACTACTGTGAGGTCGAGGATATCGAGATCAAGTACATTCAGCCTGGAAAGCCCAATCAGAACGGGTATATCGAAAGGTTCAACCGCACTTACAGGGAAGATGTACTGGACGCCCACTTGTTCAGGGATATTGAGGAAGTCAACTTGGAGACCGATAGGTTCAGGATGGAATACAATCAGTTCCATCCCCATAAATCCCTGGGCAGGAAAAGTCCATTGGAATATTTACAGGAATTTTCAAAGGGGCATGCCCCTTTGAAACATCAATTTGTTTAATTTAACCACTGTACGAAAAAGGGTAAGTCTTCACACCCGTATGCGGATTTCAGGGGTCTCTTGACATAGAAAATTACTTGCGGAATGTGTCATTAAACTTGGGGAATGATAATGGAAAAATTGTTACGTTTTGTTGATATTTAAAAGAAGAAGCTTTTAGTTTTCAATTATTTGAATAACAAAATTCTAAACATTAAGAACTAGTATGTAAGGTTTTCTGATTTGCTTTGAACAATTTTTTCTTCTATTACGCAAGGACAAGAATTATCTTCTAAATGTTCGATTTTTTCAAAAATCTCTTGGTAATTTGAATTGTAGATATTTTCAAAACTAATAGTAGAGGCTCCACATAACTTTATTTTTCCGTTAGAATCAATAATCAGTCTTCGTTTATTCCCTTTGGGAAAAGCTAGGTTGTTTTTTTCTAAAATTGAATTGTAATCTTCTGGTAAATAGGTGGGTAAAATTAGGTTTACACCTAATTTAACAGCATAAGGTTTCAATTCTATAATTTTATTGATGAAAAATTCTTTTCTTTCAATTATTAAATCTCTAGGAATAGAGATTAGTTTATGAGGTGAAATCCTTTCCTCATTAACAATAATATTTTTTACATCTAGTAAAAAAGCTAATTCCATTACCCCTTTAAGTGAGAAATGATTTTTAGGAGTAAATACGAAAACAAAGGTGACTTTAATCTTGTGTTTTTTCAATAGACAAATTCCATCAATGACCTTTTCAAAAGAATTTTTTGTTTTAGAAAAGGAATCATAGTCTTCCTTGTTATCTGCCATTATCGAAATTTGAAAATGCAATTCATCAAATCTTTTTAGCATAGCTATATCCAAGTTGGAGATTAAAAATCCATTTGTTGCAATTATTAGGTTGGATGAAAATTTATGTGCAACGTCTAAGAACTCATGGATATTTTTTTTTAAAAGTGGTTCTCCTCCAGAAAGCGTTATTATATCAATTGGCCTTAATTTACTTAGATTACGCAAAACTTCTTCTAACTTGGCCGCATTCAACTTTCTTTTGTTTTGATTGATTTTAGGTTTATCAAATTCATTATAACAAAAACTACATTTGAAATTGCATAGACTAGTTAACTCAATCCATAAATCGATATGAGGTTGTTCCGTCGTTATTTCCCGCCGCATAATGCCATCAGCTTTAAACTATTATTATCAATTACAGCTTTCTTGTCAATCTTATTAGTCAATTTCTTCAAAACAAGTTTTTCTCTTGAATTAGAGTCCAATAAAAGCTCTTTTTCTTTTGTGTTTATCATAACATATTCCATTTAAAATAAATTCCTTGATAAGGCAATAATCCTTTATCCAGTGCTATCCTCCCTTTAAATTTGTTAGTAGGGCTATATTTTATTTGTCCATCTATCCCGATGTAATCATGCATCGAATGACAATAAAAGTCAAAACAATCCTTTTTACTGATGATTGAAACTCTGTCTTCGTATGAGAAGATAAATTTTTCACAACAACGATATGTTTGAAAGAGTTCTGAATCATTTATGTCATATTCAATCCAAACCGAAAAGTTAACATTCAAGGATTCATTTGGCAATACATTGCATTCCATTTGATAATTTCTATTGGTCGCATGGTTTAATGACCCATTGAAATTATAATTTTCTCCATTTATACTACCTTCAGCGAGTTTTGTTCTTCTATTGAACAAAGGGAATTCAATTGGTTTTTGATATGAGTTATTCGTTAAGTTAATTGAGTGCTGCTGGAATTCCAATTGAATCCAAACTTTGTTTCCAAGTACCTCTTGTAGTATTATTTTGTATTCAACTTTTTTGTGGTAAAAATCAGCATTGGAAGCATCCAATAGGCTAAAAATCATTTTTGAAAGTGGAGAAGTCTTTTTTGCTTCCTTATTTTTAGGAAACGACCATATTAAAAGCAGAACAAGGAAAACTATAAAAACAATCCATATTGGAACTTTATAGTTCCATATCAATAACGCCACTTCATTAAACTTCCCGCCTTTTTTAAAACCATCAACCAATGGCGGTATAATTGCTATAACTATATAAATAATTGAACTAGCAATAAGTTTGCTTCCTACTGAATCGTTCCAAATAGGTTTAATAAACCTAGAAAGATGTTCTTTTAACTTTTTCAATTCTTGGTTGGCTGATACAATTGTTAATTTATGAATTAATAAAATATGATGTTACAAGAAATATGCGAATAACCAATCTAAAAAATCCCTATGTTCAAGGAACTTAAAACAATTTATATATCATTGATTATGACCTTTAAATTAATATCTGCGACCTCCTTTAAATAGTTTTCTGTCACTCCTAGCAGGGTCATAATTGGTTCTGAAGTATTATTTATAGACAAACTTGGTTGAACTATAAATACCTCAAATGACATAGGCTTCCTGTTTTTTGCCAAAACCAGTAATCTTTCAAGGTCATCTTCAGTTCCTTTTTCCAGTCTATTTCTAGTTTCCCCATTTCTTGACTTGACCTTTCTTCGCAATAGATGTTCAAAAAACTCCATCCCCTTTTTGTGCTTCCAATGAATGGACTTTTGCGCTTGCCCACAAACTTCATAGAAGTTATCTACCCTAGTATTAACTAAACCTTTTTTTGCAAACTTAATATGATAGAATTCTACTTTTATCTCATTATCCAATTCTTTGATGCCTATCACATCAGCAATCTCACCTGAATAGTCGTCGTCATAAACGATGTCGTAGTCTCCGTGTAGCAGTTCCTGAATTACTCTATATTGTATGGAGTCCGTTCGTAATGGATTGATTCGTTGAGCTTCCTTACTAATATCAACATCATTCCAATTCCAACTTATTAATCTATCATTAGGGTATGGTTTAATGATTTGCTTTAGTTCAACATATTCATTGCCTTGAAGAGCGGAACCATCAGCAAACCAAATCACCACAGGATTATCATTTAAATAAGTTTTTAAATCAATCGTATTATTACCCAAAATAATCTCAGAATTTACATTGTTGGTAGAGATGACTTTAAAATTTGGGAACTCATTATCATCGGCTCCTTTATCAATAAATAATTCCAATCTGAACTTTGCCGAAGATAATGGTGTTATTATTTCAAATTCGATAACTCCATTGTCATCTGGATTTATGAGTTCTATTGAACAGTTATAGGAACCAAACTCGCTATTGTCTATCTTAAAAGAGATTTTGGATTCAGCTAAGTCATAAAAGTTATCGTCCCAATCAATATGTGTTGGATATATTTTAGGAGGTTCTGAAACCACCTTAGGAATCAAGGTTTGCCTGAGAACCTGATTAGGGTCAATATTATCATCAGTGAGTTTTTCCCCTAAGTTTTTGCACCATTTCAAAAAACTCTTTAAATCTGTTCTTAAATAACTCCAGATACGACCTTTCTTGTAAGAACACCCCAACGTAACTTTTTCACCCTCTTCGTAACCTGAACCGAAAACAAAAGCTTTTTGACCTCTTTGTTGCTCGGCTAAAGACAGGGCTTCCTCTATATCCGTCCCCACTCTCATCGTAAATCGTATTTTCCGATTTAAAAACTCTTTTAAACCAACATTTTGAAGTGAAACACGATTTATGTTATAAAAGCTTCTGAAAACATCTAATTGGTTAATCAGTTCCGCCGAGTCATACAAAATTGCATTGGCAATTTCTTTATATACGCTTGATTTATCTGAGCTATGAATGAACAACAAGTCTTGGTCATCATCATAAAAAATTACTAGGAGATTCCAATCTAATCCAAAAACCTCCTTGTAATTTACCCAATCTACCACCACCTTATTAGCAGTAATCAATACTAAGGTGTTTTCATTAGGATTCAAATCATGGAACTTGTATTCCAAGTCCTCATAGCCCACTACCCCTTTTTTGAATCGAGATAGATTAAATTGTTTATTCTGCTCGTTGTTTTTATAAACCACGGTGCTCAGAGCAAACCTAATATTCTGAAATGGTATTTTGGAATTGTCTAAATGTTGAAAACCATTTATGAACTCATTAAAATCTATCTGTTCCTGTATCTCTTCCTCACTGATAGTTGACAGCAAAGAATTCCAATTAGAGTCTTGTGCATAAAGTTCGCTTAACTCATCTTCGGTATTTACATCTGCCAAATTTGCAACAAAGCTAGCATGGCCCAATTCGTCATCTAATGAGGTTCTGGTAAATCGGCCAGCAAACTGTAGTGTAACAGGTAGACTTTTTCTAATGTCATGAAAAGCTGCAACTTTTAATTGAGGTAAATCAAAACCCTCACCTAGCATATTCACTGCTACTATCACTTTATGTTCTGCATTTGCAATAGATTGCAATATTCCCTTTTTTCCTGGTATAGTTGAATGTACTAGAACTGGATTTAAATCTTCATTGTCCTTGTATAACTCATAAACTTGTTCTGCTCGATGTTTAGTTTGACACCTTGCCATGAGAATATGATTTTTTCCATTCTCGATGTCCTCTCTGAGAATTTCTAAAGCTTTCTCAGAAATTAATTTATCTGCTTTTGCAAAATCGTACTCCCTTATGGGGACAAAGTTTATTGGTTTGAAATAACCTTGTTCTTGTGCTTTTTTCAGTGAAAAATTAAAAATCACTTTTCCTTCTAATCTTTTCCTGTCATTTCGAAATGGTGTCGCAGTAAATTGCAGCACTTTGTTTTTGTCGAAAACCGAACGTACTTTTTTCCAGGATGAAGCTTCAATATGATGTGCCTCATCAATAAAAACGTTTGAAAAATGTTTGTTGAATATTGAAAGAGTAGCAGTGGTGTTGATTGATAGTAGATTCATAGTTGTAACCAGGACATTACAGTTATCTATGAATTCTTTCAATTCATCTTCTGATTTAAAATTTTCTCTCAGAATACCGACTTTAGGATAAAGTGCTTCTTCGCCAAGAATCCCAAAATCTTTGAGCAGTCCTAGGCCAAAAAATTTATTCGCAATCTGATTACGCAGGGCATCAGATGGCACCGTCACTAAAAGTTTTTGACACTGGCTTGCAGTCAAGGTTGCCAACATTGTCTCAGTCTTCCCTGTACCCGTCGGCATTACAACTGTTCCTATCTCCTCCCCAACTTTCAAATGACTTAAAATGGAATAAAGAGCGGCTATCTGCGGTTCTCTAAGCCCGTTAGTTTCTTCTCCTTCCTCAACAAAACTGAATTTCCCATCCCATGAGTCAATGATTTCCTGATTCGAATGATTGGATAATTTAGGATGCTTTATCCACTTCTTAAAAGTAATTTCATCATTGGACAACCTTTCCTCTGTGACCTTTTTATTCACTTTCAAGGCATATTCAAAGTTTTCTGGGATATAGTCAGAACTAGTTGCCAAACAATATTGAATGTCGTTGTTGCTAACAATTGAATATCCCTTGTGAGCAGATTCGAATTCAAATTCACCACGAACTTCTTTAGCCAAAAGCTGTCTTACAAGGTTCTTACATCCGACTTTACTCCAAATTGTTTTATCCAAGGATAGTAGTGTCAACTCCATTTGTAATGTGTTTTAACTTTTAAGTAGATTGGAAACTCCCATTGCAAAAATGAAAGAAAGTAATAATCTAGGGGGAGAATTTCAAGACATGAAAAATAGCCTTTTTTTCAATAAAGCCATTGTACAAAAACCATATAAATACTGGGGTTTCTGTAGTCCCTCACAAAAAATCTTTGAGTGATTGTGTCTTAAACGACTTATCACACACAGCAAATTAAGAAGTGCTTTTTTTTACTACCCCCTCTTCCGTTTTGATTTGCTTTTTTGTTGGGGCTAGGATTGCAAAATTGTTTTAGCATCAATTTCACTTCGCTTGAAATATACTCTGCCACAAATATGGTAAGGTTTAAGTACACCTTTTTTTGACCAGCTCCAAAGAGTAGTTACAGATACTTTCAGATATTCAGAAGCTTCTTTCCTAGTCATCAATGAATCGGTTAAGTTAGTTTTCTTGTTATCAAGACCTTCTTTAATGGTGTCCAAATCCATTTCGATCCTATCTAGGCATTCAAGAATTCTTTCGATAGCTGAAGGTAAATCTTCAAATTTTAAGTTCTTCATTTCTTTGTTTTTTTTCTGTATCAAATTTGGCCCATGCCCTAAATGGGATACAATTGGCGACGTCAAAGTGGGTTAGATCCATACAATACCGCAGCCTGGATCGGGAGGGGTGGTTGGGGTAATAGGCACGAGTTACAAACTCGCGCCAGCGGAGGTTTCCAGGGGACGTTTAAGGAAACCACTGGTTCGGGGTATTCCTTCAATAGATTTTCTTTATTTTTAGCGAGTTCTTGTTAAAAATGCCGAAACATATAATAATCAAGGGAGTAATGGGTTGTATATCCAAACGTCCGGTATTCCTCCGGATCCGGACAAAAGCTATTGTTATACATGTACCCATTTAAAGTCTTCGCTGATGTGGCGCTCCTGGTCCTTTTCCTATTAGTGCTGACCGCAAGCAACAATGCGAAGATTTCGGCTACCCATGCTTCAAAAGAAACTTCGAATGAAGATAGCTATACCACTGCTCTGGAACATACTACCGTTGTAGATAAGGAATTGCAGCTTGCCCTGCAACAGGCGGTGGCTTCGTATTTTAATAAAGCCATAGCCGCTACTGAAGTTGTAGGTGCTGGGGTAAGCATTGTACATGGGGAACACGTCCTCCTGGCCGATGGATTCGGGATACGGAATAACCGAACTGGAAAAAAGGTAGACGGGCAAACGGTTTTCCGACTGGGTTCGCTTTCAAAGGGATTTACAGGGATGCTCGCCGCAGATCTAAAGCATGAAGGCAAGTTGGCCTGGGAAGACCGGGTTAGTGACTGCATTACAGAATTTGAGTTGGGCGATCGGGAGAATACGGAAAACATTACCCTGGCCCATTTATTATCACATACCTCGGGAGCACCCTATCACAGCTACACCAATCTGGTGGAGGCCGGACTATCCCTGGACAAGATCGTAAGCCGGTTTGCTGCCGTAGAGCCCATAAGCAAGCCGGGGGAAATGTATAGCTATCAGAATGCGCTATTCGCACTTTCCGGGGAGATGATGGAAAGAGTTACCGGAGAGGCCATCACTACGTCCCTGGAAGAACGCTTTTTCAAACCGCTTGAAATGTGCGCGACCACTATGGACTTTGATCTATTAAAGAAGACGGAGAATACAGCCAAACCCCATATTAAATCCCGGCAGGGATGGAGCTCCGAAAGCCTAACTGATGCTTACTTTAATGCTGTTGCAGCCGGGGGTATTAATTCGAATGCTGAAGATATGGCCAAGTGGATGCAGTTTTTGCTCGGTCACCGTCCCGATATAATGTCAGAAGCAGCTTTACAGGAAGCTTTTACACCCTATATTGAGATCCCAGGAGGACAGAAGTACTATCAACGCTGGCCCGGACATACGGCTTCGTATTACGGTTTGGGCTGGAGGATCCATACCTTCAGGTCAGATAAGGCCGAAGTTGAAAGCACGATATGGCACCATGGGGGAAGTGTAAATCACTTTCGCAATGAAATAGCCGTCTTTCCCGAGGAAGACCTGGGCATTTGTGTACTGCTGAACAGCCCATCCAAGATCGCCCAGCGTGTTATCACTGACCTTTACACTATCGTTCAAGAGGTCTTTCGGGTCCATACAAACACAATGCCTATGAATCATTCCGCAGTCAGCGCTCAACCTCCCGGATCGACGGGTAGGTGAACCGCATAACTTGCCGGTTGTTTTCCCTGGATATTTCCTTATCACTTCCCTACAATACCGAAGTTTGGATCAGGGAAGTAGCGTTGGGGTGGTGTATAATCGACCGAAACGGTTTAGTTTCATGTAGTAATGACCGCAGCAGTATAACTACTGCGGAGCGGAGGGTAGGAGGGTGAACTACGGTATTGCTTGAGTAAGAAGTTACAATACACGCTGCGCCAGTCTATCATTGATAGCGTAGTATTCCTACCATTAAACATAATTTCAGGACCGATGTAACCCTGTAAGGGAAAATGAGTCTCTAGAATAAAACTAAGAGTTGATATCTCGTGTACCCTTATTCACAAAGCGGGATAGCTCGCTCTGGTATTCCAAGAAAAACAAAATGAAACACAACCGTCTTACCCTACAGTTGTTCCTCCTCCTTGTTCCATTTCTACTGTCTGGTCAAAATGAAACGGACATTGTTATCGGTAAGCGCATTCAGTTGGCATCGGAAATCCTAAAATCGAATCGGGAAATTTCAATTTACCTGCCCAGGTCATATTACCATAATGACTACACGCAGTACCCGGTACTCTATGTTTTGGACGGAGAAAAATTCTTTCACGCCTTTAGCGGTGCAGTGGAACAGCTTAGTAGTGATGCCAGTCCACAAATGCCCGAAGCCATTCTAGTAGGAATCAAAAGTCAGAACAGATTGTACGATTCTTCTCCAACACAATCTACCGTGGGGTATTTGGGTAAAGAAGACAAGGCTTTTGCGAATAGTGGAGGCGCTACCGTTTTTATCGATTTTATTACTAAAGAATTGATACCCTATGTGGATACCAACTACAGAAGTAACAGCTACAGAACTTTTGTGGGGTATTCTTTTACGGGTCTTCCCGTTTTACATGCATTATTTACGCGTCCGGAGATGTTCAACTCCTATTTGGTAATAGATTTTAGCGCCTGGTGGGATGATAGGGTAACCTGGAAAAATGCAAAATCCTTCTTTAAAAATTATAAGGGTCCAAAAAGAGATATTTATCTCACCACTGTAGATAGGGTCTTAGACGATTACTCCCCGAGGCATAATGCGACGTGGCGTTTTATGAAAGATTTTAAGCAAAACCATTCGGAACACATTAGTCTGGGCTATAAGAAGTATGCATACAGAGAAGAGAATCATCACACACTAGCTTTAATTTCATTTATTGATGGATTAAAATACATTTTCAGAGGACATATGATGAATCGGGATGAAATGTATACCCATCCGGAAGTTATCGCCGAAAAGTTCGAGCAACTTTCGGATAGGCTTGGCTACACCGTATTTCCAAGGGAGGATTTGATCAACTATTTGGGCTACTTTTTTGTGTATTCTTTTCCGGACTATGATAAAGCGTTACTTTACTTTACTTATAATGCTAGGAATTACCCTGCTTCGGTGTATGCATGGGACGGCCTTGCTGAAGGATATAAGGCCAAAGGGAATACCAAGAAAGCCATCGAAAGCTTCGAAAAGGCACTGGAATTAGACCCTAAAAATGAATCCATAGTACAACGCTTGGCGGAGTTACGGCACTAGATACATGTTCCCGTTCCTTGAGGGCTACCCCTGAATTATTTTGCGTTACACTACAGCTATTGCGCTCAGTTAAGCGCCTTGTGTTTTTGAATTTCACTTTCGGACAATCCGAGAAATCGCGCCGCGTTGTTGTAGAAGATGTCTTCTTTTTGCTGCAAGCTTAAAAAATCGGCTGAATTTAGGGTATCAACCGCCATGTCAATGGTTTCAGGCCAAACCATTTGATCGCTTCCAAACATGATCCTCTTACCAAATCCCGATTCCACCAGTCCTTGTATAAAACTGTAAATTTCCTTTTTTGGGAGCACCCAAATGATGGCTGCTATGTCTATATATAACTGTGGATGGGCATACATCATGGCTTTCATATCTTCCAGATACGGCCAGCCTCCGTGCATGACATAGATTTTCAGATCGGGATGTCGCACCAGCACCTCTTCCAGTTGTTTTGGGTTAGCATTCTTCACCCGGACCTTCTCCATTCCCATAGTATAAATCCCTCCGGGAGGACCTCCTGGCATCACATGGAACCCTACGGGAAGTCCTAACTCTTCTGCTATATCAAAATAGTGTTGTTGCGACGCATGATCCGCAGTTATCCCCCCATAAAAAGGACTTAATTCTCCTATAGCTTTTAAATTCCCTTGATTATAGATCACTCGTAGCTGTTCTGCGGGAAGTCCTCTTCGGCTTATCAAGATTCTATCCGAATTATCCTCCCAGATATGTCCATCCGAGGTCACCGCCAACACAATATTATGTTTATCAAATCTTTTGAACGTCTCCAGTTTTTGCTCTTCCGCAGTAGTAACAGCGGTATAGGTTTCGTTCTTTAACGGATTTCGGGGATTCATTCCAAACATATACCCACCTGTAGTATCGTTATAGGCATGTATGTGCATATCGATAATTGGTCCGGTATACTCTTGAGCAAGGACTCCCAGGTTGCAAAGGCAAAAAAGTGTAACTACGGCTTTGTACTTCATTGCATTAGATAAAAAGGTTACTGCTGCAAAATACCAAGGTCTTTAAGGTTAAAATTGTAAAAATCAGAACTTGTTGCTTTTAACCGCATAAAATCCGAAGGGGAAATACCTGAGAACTTTCGAAAATCACGAATAAAATGGGACTGGTCATGATACCCACAGTCCATGGCAATGGACGTGAGGTTTAGTGGATTATCTTGTAACATTAGCTGTGCTGCTTGATTAAATCTGCAAATCCTCTTGTACTGCACCGGATTTAAACCAACATGTTTATGAAATAGTTTATGTACTGCCCGGCTAGATAAACATAAAGCCTCGCTAAGCGCCTCAACCCGTTCAATTTTTAGTGATTTTAAAGATGCGATTGCAAAGGGTAGTCTGTCATCAATGGTAGAAGAGTACATTTGCTGACTTAGAAATGTCTCTAGTAGGGTGAACTTTTCATAAATGGAGGCACTTTCCTTCAATCGCGATGTTATCCTTTCAATTTCACTGGGTTTAAAAAAAACCGCTAAGGAAACCAGGGAATTGTGGAGTTCCTTTACTGGAATGCCCTTAAGATAGAACATGCCGTAGCTATTGAATTGGACAGCAATAAAAGCAAAACCAATAAATGGCTTAAATGCCGTTGTCCTGCTGCAAGAAACATATATGGCACTATCGGTTGTTGTATGGTCTACTGCTATTTTATCCGAAAGTGATATGAAAAGGTTACTGGTGGCATTGGGAAACATAGCAGTCCATCCTTCGATCGCATCCTCGGGGGTAATTTCAACATAGCTCATAAAATTTACAATCTGCCTAAGCTTAGGATCATTAGGGATATAAATCTTCTGAATCATGAGGGCAATACTAAAATTATCCGGACTTAGGTAACATAACCTAACCTATAGCAAGCTAAGCTTTTATCCCGTAAAGGCCGGGATAAAAGCCAAGTTTTCTACTGTTTAAAGCCGGTGCCCCTGGAATACTACAAAGAAATGTGAGAAAGTGTGAAGTTTTAAACTTCGAATAGCTGGCCATCGTTTTTCTAAGGCGTTATACTACTCCCCGCTCTGTGAGGACCCCACACATCTTCGGCGGGGACATCGCAGCGTGCGTTTACCTTTGTGTTGTTGAGATATCGATTCTATACGAATCGGCAACTTCATGGACCTGTAGAAAATCTACTTCCCCATAATTACAACTTTTAATCAATTCATGAATCTCGTTTTTATCCTCATCAGATGTCTTTAGACCATATAGCACTCCTGTCAAACTTTCTTTTGAAAATTCGTATAATTTCCCACCTTCTGGAGTGACAATTGCCCTCCACTCAAATTCATAATCCCAATCATCAGATTTGGAGGCAATAAGCCGGTACAGTCTCCCCTGTAGATCACTTTTTTTCGTCTCCTGCAAATTGAACTCCGGATAGTCTTCATGATAGATAACCGGTACTAGTTTTTTTCCAATGTTGGGTTCTTTTTTTGGATCAAATTCGAGACAAAACCCTTTATGTGAATCTGCATAATGTGCCCACATCAATGGACTTGTAGCCAATTCTGAAAAACAACAAACCCCTAGATTTTCATCCAAGGCGTGAAGGATGATTTCGTTTAGAACCCGCTTCGTTCCTTCCGGATTTGAGATAAGGCTGTTAAGTGATTCTGCACTTAGATTGTTTTTTAGGAACACATCACCCAATAAAAGTTTCAAGGTGTTGAGTATGCTCTTTTCATCACCGACATTCATTTTTATCCTGCAATCAAATGGATCATTAAATGAACTGGGCTTGGAATAATAGAGCCTATTGTTTTTTAGGGTGTCCTTGGAGTATGTATTAAGCGTGAAGTATTTATAGAGTCTGTCCGGAATGACATCTTCATATTCCTCTAGCGTCAAATCATCCAAATTGTACTTTTCTTGTTTTACATTCCGAAATCGCAGGCTCATGCTACAAAATTGCAAAAAGAACTTTTAATTGATAGGATTATGGTTAGCGTAGTTTTAAATAAACCTGGCCTTAAAAGACAACCCAATAATACCCCAAATGAAACCAACAACCCCATCAAAAAATCGTAACTTTAGGGTATGCATTTTATGTATCACTATTTTAGTCGTTTTGGGGAAATCTCTACATCGGGTATGGAACTGTTGTTGTCCTTACTGCATCAGGGAGAACTTACCAAAGGAGAAACCTTAATTAGGGCCAATCAAAAAGTGGACAGCATTTATTGTGTAGAAGAAGGCTTTCTTCATTATTACACCTATTCCGAATTTGGCGACCGTATTACCTTAAATGTGATAAGCCCGGATACCTGTTGGACGGTCCTGGAGAGTTTTTACAACCAGGAACCCGCACTGGGAGCCTGCACTGCCCTTACCCCGGTAAAATATTACAAATTAGAACGGCCGGATTATTTGCGCATTAAAGCGGAAAACCCGGAATTGAATACCCTTATACAAACGATTACGGAGCAGATACTTTCGGCCAAGGTAATTGAGGCCAATAACCGGTCAAAAATGACCATAGAGGAGCGTTACCTGCATCTGCTTCAGAATAAGCCGGCTATGATACAACACGTACCTGTAGCCGTAATTGCCTCTTTACTGGGTACCTCTCGGGAGACCCTGCACCGAATCAGAAGAAAATTAGCCGCTGCTTAAAGCGCGCCCTCAGAATGTGTCATTTGACACTGTTTTTTTCAAATGGAGTTTTGAACTTTAGGATATCGAAATACGATATTATTTAAAACGATAACATCATGAAAAAAGCAATTACATCAGTAGTACTTATTCTGCCCATGCTTGTTTTAGCACAAGGAAAAGCAGAGAAAAAATTTGAATATTCCATAGAACTATCCGGAACAAAGGAAACGGTATGGAATGCAATTACCGATATTTCTACTTTTAGTGTATGGGATAACAACGTAGTTGCCGTACAGTGCCCTGAATTAAAAAAGAATCAAAACTGTAAGGTAATAACGGGTCCGGGAAAAATTGTAGCGGTAGAAATTGTGGAATACCAGCCAGGCGAATCCTACACCGTAAGGTATAAGCTTTCCTCCGGGAATATGTATATTCAGCGCAAATTCACGGCGAGTACACCCTTAGAACTTACAGAAACGGTTTGGTACAAAGGAATTTCTAAAAATACCTTTGAAAAGTATAAGGGAACCAGTTATCAGGATACCCTAAAAACCCGACTCACGAAGTTTAAGACATTTATGGATTCGGTGGCCGCCAACGAAGAACGTTAGATCACCTTCAAATTAGCCTTAAGTCCCTGGATGATCCCCAAGATATATTTTACGGTATCGTCCAGGTGATGGGTTATGGTAAGGTGCGGAATGCGAATGGTAGTAAATCCGTTCTTAAAAGAATGCATGGCTTCTTCCAGGTCGTGAATGGCCTGTTCATGGGTAATGTTACGGTATTCGGTCTCAATTTCAATATTTAGCTTTACCCTTGAAATAGCAATATCTACCGATTTTTGGCCATCCCACCACTCCAACATGGGATTTGCTCCGGCATCTTTTAGGGCATAGAAAAGTTGAATGGCCTCTTTCGGGGTATCGTTTTCCTCAATTACCTTTTCTACAAGCCGTTGATGCCGCTCGCATAATGGGACACCTAGAAATTTTGTGGTATAATACCCTAGTTCCGGATCAATTGGTTTGTTACAGTCTTTACATGTCATGTACAGTAGGTCAGTTAGGTCAATGTTATGATTTGGGACTATTATAACTTAAGCATTTTAGGATTCGTATGCTGCTTCGATGTATGACACCCCAATTTTAGACGAAATGCAATTTTTTAGATGAAATACATTCCTAAGCGATTCAGAAAATGTATTTTTCAGGGGTAGAGCATTAACCATGTTTAAAAATTCAGGTCCCGGGGTATTAGTAGCAGCGGCATTTATAGGCCCGGGTACGGTTACGGCCTGTACCATAGCAGGTGTGGGGTTTGGATATGCTTTGCTTTGGGCAATGCTGCTATCCGTCGGGGCTACCATTTTTTTACAGGAAATGGCTGCAAGGGTAGGGTTGGTAACCCATAAAGGACTGCCGGAGGCGATCCGTGTATCCCTACCCTATGTTTGGATGAGAAATGGGATCATTGCCATTGTACTCTTAGCCATTTTGCTGGGAAATGCAGCCTACGAAGGAGGAAATATTGGCGGGGCGGTATTGGGAATGGAAGCGGTATTTGGCAATAAATACATGGCCTGGTTTCCATGGATTATTGGAGCTGTAGCATTTGGTATTCTCTGGATCGGCAGTTATTCATCTCTTGAAAAGGTGTTCTTCGGGCTTATTTTTTTAATGAGTATATCCTTTATTGCCACTGCAGTACTGACACGCCCTGATCTAATCGCAGTACTTAAGGGGCTATTTGTACCACAACTACCGGAACAAGGATGGTTAACCGTTCTTGCGTTGGTAGGGACCACAATTGTTCCTTACAACCTTTTTCTCCATGCTTCCCTGGTTCAGGAAAAATGGCGTGGCGCGGGCGACTTAAAAAAAGCGAGGATAGACACCGTATTGGCCGTAGGATTAGGCGGGCTGGTTTCCATGTGTATCATTATTGCCGCAAAGGCGATACCTACGCAGGAAGTTACCGGGCTTATGGATCTTGCTATGGGACTGGAGCCCTTAATGGGGAAGGCCTCAAAAGTTTTCCTGGGCATCGGGCTTTTTGCCGCAGGGATCACCTCATCAATTACCGCACCCTTAGCCGCCGCTTATGTAGCAAATAGCAGTTTTAACTGGAACGCCAGCCAAAAGGATATACGTTTTCGCGCTGTTTGGATGGTGGTATTGTTTCTGGGTGTCGGTTCACTTTCCTTAAATTTTTCCCCAATAGAAATTATCAAATTTGCACAAATAGCGAATGGGATCCTACTTCCCGTAATGGCCATTTTGTTGGTTTGGATAACCCAAAACAATCGCATAATGGGGCTATACAAAAATAGCTGGGGTCGAAATCTAATCGGACTTTTTATTATTTTACTTTCTTTGGTACTGGGGATAAAAAGCGTTTTAAAAGTTTTGGGAATTGCATAGACCGTGAATAAGCGCATAGACATTAACTGTGATATTGGAGAAGGGGTAGCAAATGACGAAGCGCTTATGCCCTGGGTCTCGTCCTGCAATATTGCTTGTGGAGGCCATGCCGGAGATGAAGCATCGATACGGAAAACCCTCCGTTTGGCTAAAAAATACAACTTAAAGATAGGAGCGCATCCCGGTTACCCGGACAAGGAAAATTTTGGCAGAAAAGTGCTGGATATTTCCAAGGAAGACCTAAAAGAAAGCCTGCAACACCAATTAGCTGCCTTTGCTGCAATTGTAAAAGAGGAGCAAGGGTATTGGCATCATATCAAACCTCATGGAGCCTTGTATAATGCTATTGCCAAAGATGAACGCCTGGCCCTGGAATTTCTGGAAGCGATAGCCCCTTATCTATCCGACTGCTTTCTCTACGCTCCATTTCAATCCAGGATCGCTGAAATAGCCATACATTCCGGGTTTAAGATCAAGTACGAAGCGTTTGCAGACAGGAACTACAATAGTGATTTAAGCCTGGTGTCCCGGCTACAACATAATGCATTGATCACCTTGCCTGAGGAAGTATTGCACCACCTGCTTACGATGGTTTTGGAAGAACGGGTAAAAACAATTTCGGACCAGGTTATCCCAATTAAAGCAGGTACTTTCTGTATACATGGCGATACCCCTTCTGCATTGAAAATATTAATGTATCTTCATCAAGAATTACCAAAGTTTAACATTCAGCTGTAGACGTGAGCCAGTTCCCCATAACGCTTAAACCTTTTGGCAATAACGCGATACTTATCGAATGGCCACAGCGGGTAGATGCTTCTATTTTACACGATATTTTAACTTTTCAAGATTTTTTACGCGATCGTCTGGAGGATACCTGGGAAATGGTACCCGCGTATAATTCACTCACTTTAATTCAGCTCCGTTCGAATTTCGACCAGGATCAAATGCATAAACAACTTTTGGACTGGTATAGTGTAGCAAAACAAGACATTTCATTGCAACGGTATGTATGGAAAATTCCGGTTTGTTACGACCTGGAATTCGGGATTGATCTACCTGCCCTTACCAAAACATTGGCCCTCTCAATAGAAGAGCTCATTGAACAACACACCACGAACATTTATACCGTCTATGGAATCGGCTTTTTGCCTGGATTTATGTATTTGGGCGGATTGCCAAAGGCGTTAGAAACCCCAAGGAGAAAATCCCCCCGATTACATGTGAAAAAAGGAGCTGTGGGTCTGGCAGCTAAGCAAACCGGGATTTATCCACAGGATTCCCCTGGAGGTTGGAATATTATTGGGAGTTGCCCCGTCCCAATGTTTAACCCGAATAGTAAAAACCCTTGTTTTGTCTCGGTGGGAGACAAAGTTCAATTCACCCCCATAGAAAGAGCAGAATACGAGCTTCGCAAAATTGAGGCCGAAGTAGGGATTTACGCGCCTCAAAAAAAAGAGCTCCATGCTTAAGGTAGTGACACCGGGTTTTTATACCACAATTCAGGATTTGGGCAGATGGCAATGGCGCCATAAAGGTGTTCCCGTTTCGGGTACAATGGATGATATAGCAAGGCATCATGTTAATACGCTATTAGAGAACCCGGTTTCAGCAGCAGTTTTGGAAATTACCATGACCGGGCCGAAAGTAGTGTTCGAAACGGAAAACTTCTTTTGCCTTACCGGAGCAGATTTATCCCCCACCTTAAATGACGCGCCAATTCAGAACTATCAGGTGTATAAAGTTAAAGTCGGTGATGTTTTGTCTTTTGGCAGATTACGGCAAGGCTTTAGATCCTATCTGGGGATAAAAGGAGGATTCCAGGCCCCTATGGTTTTAGAAAGTGTTTCCCAGTACTTTCCCATTACCCCGCAAAAAAAGATCATCGAAGGAGAAGAAATCCATTACAATCCGATAAAGGAATTTGAACCTAAGATATCTCAAATTAAGACCGAAGATTATTTGGAGGAAAAAGAGATAGCGGTAACCTATGGCCCGGAAATCGCAATACTTACCGCGGAACAAAAGCAGATGATTTTTGAAATGGAATTCACTGTTTCCAAAGAAAACAATCGAATGGCCTATCAGCTACAAGAAAAAATCGGGGAACATGCCTATAGCATGTTAACCTCTGCGGTATTGCCCGGAACCGTTCAAATGACACCTGCCGGACAGCTCATTGTTTTGATGAAAGATGGCCAAACCACCGGTGGGTACCCTAGAATACTTCAATTATCGGATAAAGCAATTGCCATTTTAGCACAGAAAAAATCGGGAGATACTATTCGATTCAAAAAAAGCTAAACGTTGTAATATACGGATTCAAAGGGAACACGGAACCTTGGCCCATATACCCCTTTTTCATCGCGGATACCGCAACCGATCACCATATTTATTTCTGCACCGCGGGGTAGTTTCAACAACTTTTTTATGCGTAAGGTATCGCTACCCTCCATAGGACAGGTATCGTACCCTATGGCTGCCATACTTATCATAAAATTCTGCGCGGCCAATCCCGCACTTTTATGGGCTACCACCCGTAAGTCCGAATGTCGGACTTGCCTGTAGATAGGGCGAAATAGTCCTATGATCTGAAACAGTATATATTTCACCCTCCCAAGGATACCAAGAATATCGAAGTACAAGGTGGGGATCAATTTCTGATAATAATTAAGTACCATTTTTTCCCTTCTTCCATATTCTTCCGGAGCTTTGTGTTTGAAACTTTCTTTTAAAAAAGCAAGATTCGCGTCTGCACGTGACCTCCATAAGTCTTTTCGCGCCACAACAACAACTATTTGTTGTGCGGAATTGGCTGCATTTTGTCCTAAACAGGCTATTGTTAATTGCTTTAACATGACTTGATCCGTAACGTGGTAAAATTCCCATAACTGGAGATTGCTGCTCGTTGCAGCCAGGGTGGCGTTACAAAGGCATTGTACTACTTTTTCAGTAGCTATAGGTTGATCTTTGAAAACCCGAACAGATCTTCGATAGGCTATTGCCTGTGAAACAGTTTTTTCCATACCGCTCAAAGATAGGGGTTGCAACTTTTCTAATGCTGCTTCTTTAATTGGGTATTGGAATAAAAAAAGATTTAACTAATTTATTATCAATAATTTAACTATTTTTTTGACACAATGGGTTTAAATAGGTGTCACCTGTTCCATACCTAGGGTATTGGAATCATTTATCTTTGAAAGCTAAAGAAAACCTGACGTAATTACCACCACCGGATTTTTTAATGGAATTAAATAAATACAGCAAGAATGTAACCCAAGATCCAACGCAACCCGCCGCTCAGGCAATGTTACATGCAATAGGACTAAGCGAGGAGGATCTGAAAAAGCCATTAATAGGCATAGGGAGTACGGGGTATGAAGGTAATCCTTGTAATATGCACCTCAACCAACTCTCGAAATATGTCAAAGAAGGAATTCTTTCCAAGAAGCTCGTTGGACTTATTTTTAATACTATAGGAGTAAGTGACGGGATTTCTATGGGAACCTACGGCATGCGCTATTCCTTGCCTTCCAGGGATATCATTGCAGATTCTATGGAAACTGTAGTACAGGCAATGAATTACGACGGTTTGGTAACTGTGGTAGGCTGCGATAAAAACATGCCAGGTGCATTGATGGCAATGATCCGTTTAAACAGACCTTCCGTGTTAGTATATGGCGGGACTATTGCATCGGGTTGTCTCAATGACAGAAAACTGGATGTGGTTAGTGCGTTTGAGGCCTGGGGTGAAAAAGTTGCCGGAACGATCAATGAAGCGGAATACAAAGCAGTCATTCAAAATGCCTGCCCGGGAGCAGGCGCTTGTGGGGGAATGTATACGGCAAATACCATGGCCTCGGCTATCGAGGCTTTGGGAATGGCTATGCCCTATAATTCCTCAAACCCAGCTACGGGAACCGAAAAAAAAGAGGACTGTATGGCGTCGGGTAGCGCCCTAAGGTATTTATTGGAGCGTGATATTAAACCCTTGGATATCATCACTAAAAGATCCCTGGAAAATGCCTTGCGATTAATTACAGTTTTAGGGGGATCTACCAACGCGGTGTTGCATTTCTTAGCAATTGCCAAAGCTGCTGCCATCGATCTCACCTTAGAAGATTTTCAACGTATTAGCGATACTACACCATTTCTAGCCGATTTAAAACCTAGTGGAAAGTTCCTTATGGAGGATGTACACCGCATAGGCGGAATTCCTGCGGTGATGAAATTCATGTTGGAAAATGGAATGTTGCACGGCGATTGTTTAACGGTAACGGGGAAGACCGTGGCAGAAAACCTGGAAACCGTTCCTGGTTTAAAAGAAGGGCAGCAGGTAGTCCATGATCTGAAGAATCCCATAAAAGCCACGGGTCATATTCGTATCCTTTTTGGTAATTTGGCCTCAGCAGGGTCAGTAGCCAAAATTACAGGTAAAGAAGGGCTCTATTTTTCAGGGCCCGCCAAGGTATTTGACGGAGAATTTGAGGCGAATGATGGAATTCGGCAAGGCCAGGTAAAGCAAGGAAACGTAGTGGTAATTCGATATGAAGGACCAAAAGGGGGACCGGGTATGCCGGAAATGTTAAAACCCACGGCGGCCATTATGGGTGCCGGTCTCGGCAAGGAAGTAGCCTTGATTACCGATGGAAGGTTTTCCGGCGGTACACATGGTTTTGTGGTAGGCCATATAACGCCGGAGGCACAAGAAGGAGGAACAATAGGCTTAGTGGAAGATGGCGATATAATTACCATAGATGCCAAGGAAAATACCATTTCCGTGGCATTGACGGAAGCAGAACTAAGGGAACGAAAATCAAAATGGCGACAACCCGCCTTAAAGGTCAATAAGGGAAGCTTATTTAAATATGCAAAAATTGTAGCGTCTGCCTCGGAAGGCTGCGTTACAGACCAACTCTAATAGACAGGCATATGGAAACAGTAAAAACAGTACAGCAGGAAAAGGAAACCAAGAAACGTATGCGAGTGTCTGGCGCGGAAGCGATTATTCACTGTTTACTAGCAGAGGGAGTAGATTTGATTTATGGATATCCTGGGGGAGCAATTATGCCGGTATATGACGAATTGTACAAATTCCAGGATAGGTTGACACACATTCTGACACGCCACGAACAAGGAGCTACCCATGCTGCACAGGGATACGCCAGAGTTAGCGGTAGAGTGGGGGTGGCAATGGCTACTTCGGGCCCCGGTGCCACGAATTTAGTTACCGGTCTAGCGGATGCGCAGATCGATTCCACACCTATCGTATGTATTACAGGTCAGGTACCCCGTCACCTATTGGGATCTGATGCTTTCCAGGAAACAGATATTGTGGGCATTTCTACGCCGGTTACCAAGTGGAATTACCAGATTACCAAGGCCTCGGAAATTCCTGAGATCTTTGCCAAGGCTTTTTTTATTGCAAAATCAGGGAGGCCTGGACCGGTATTGATCGACATCACAAAAAATGCGCAGTTCGACGAATTGGATTTCGTTTACGAAAAATGTAAAGGGGTACGGAGTTACAAACCTGTACCGAAACCGAATGATGAAGCGCTACAGCAGGCGGCAAAAATAATTGACCAGGCAACGCGACCTTATATCGTTTACGGACAAGGTGTCATTTTGGGAGAAGCAGAAGCAGAACTAAAGGCTTTTGTAGAGAAAACCGGGATTCCCGCAGCATGGACCATTATGGGGCTTTCGGCAATGGACACGGATCATCCCTTAAATGTAGGTATGGTAGGGATGCATGGTAATTATGGCCCCAATGTATTAACGAATGAGTGTGATGTGCTTTTGGCAATTGGGATGCGTTTTGACGACCGGGTAACCGGAAAGTTAGATACCTATGCCAAACAAGCCAAGGTCATTCATTTTGAGATTGACCCGGCTGAAGTGGGTAAAAATGTAAAACCTGAAGTTGCCGTGATGGGGAATTGCAAGGAAACATTAGCTGCTTTATTACCGCTGGTCAATCCAAATAGCCATGAAGCCTGGCGCCAGGAATTTGATAAGAAGCTTGAAGAGGAATATTCCGTAGTAATACACAAGGATCTAAAACCCGAAAAACCCGGTTTGACCATGGGCGAAGTTATTGAGGAAATTAACCTGGCTTCGTCACATAAAGCGGTTATTGTAACCGATGTAGGACAACACCAAATGATTGCTTGTCGCTACGCCAAATTCAAACAAACCAAAAGTAATATTACTTCCGGAGGATTGGGAACGATGGGATTTGCACTTCCAGCAGCGATTGGAGCAAAAATGGGAGCTCCGGAAAGAGAAGTAGTTGCTATTATAGGAGATGGTGGGTATCAAATGACCATCCAGGAACTGGGGGTGATATTCCAGCATAATGTTGGGGTTAAAATTGTGGTCTTGAATAATGATCACCTGGGAATGGTGCGACAATGGCAAGAGCTCTTTTTTGAAAGTAGATACGCATCTACGGTGATGACCAATCCGGATTTTGTAAAAATCGCGGAAGGCTATCACATCACAGCTAAAAGAGTTCAAGAACGCAAAGATCTAAAGGATGCCGTAGTGGAGATGATGGAATTTGATGGCCCCTATTTTCTGGAAGTCGTGGTGGAGAAAGAAGACAATGTGTTCCCCATGATCCCTTCCGGGGCTTCGGTCTCTGATATTCGTTTGAAGTAATTTCCATGGAGGAGCACAACGTTTCAAGCGTACCAATGCTGTACGACGCCATTTTAAAGCAATCCGAAGAAATTGGTTTTCAGATGTCTTCGGATAAAGCTGTGGGGGCTTTGCTCAAAGTTTTGGTAGCCTCTAAACCAGGAGGAAATTTTTTAGAGCTTGGAACGGGAACGGGTTTGGCCTTGGCCTGGATAGCGGAAGGAATGGATGATAAGGCAACCTTAACAAGCATTGATAATGATCCAAAGGCCATTGCAATTGCTAAAAAATATTTTGAAGAAGACCCTAGAATAGCAATACACTGTGAAGATGCAGCGAAGTGGATTGCCGGTTATCAGGGAAAAGCGTTCGATTTAATATTTGCAGATACTTGGGCAGGGAAGTATACCCACCTGGATGACGTTCTAATGCGGATTAAGCCAGGTGGGTTTTACGTTGTGGACGACATGCACAAGCAGCCCAATTGGCCCGAAGGACATGAAGAAAAGGTAAAAGCACTTTACAATACACTTGAGCATACGAGCAGTATGCAGTTGGTGCGATTGGACTGGGCAACAGGCTTGGTGGTTGCGGTTAAAATATAGTAAGATGGAAAAACAATGGTTTACTATTTCGGCCTACGCAGAAAACAATGTAGGATTGTTGAATAGGATATCCGGAATATTTTTAAAAAGGCATATCAATATTGAGAGCTTAAACGTATCAAAATCAGAGATTGAGCACGTTTCTAAATTTACTATTGTTGTTTTTACCACTGAGGATTGGACACGAAAGATCGTACAGCAAATAGAGAAGCAGATAGAAGTGATAAAGGCATTTTATCACCGGGATGACGAAACCATCTACCAGGAATCTGCACTTTTTAAGATCAGATCTGCCCTGCTTTTTGATGAACCGCAAATTCAAAATGCCATAAAAGAGAGTAACTCAAAAATTGTAACCGTTCACCGGGAGTTCTTTGTGTTGGCCAAAACCGGAAGAAGGCATGAAATTGATGAAATGCACGATAAACTAGAACCCTTTGGGATCATGCAATTTGTACGCTCTGGCCGGATCGCCGTCACTAAGGCTGAAATGCAGATTAGCGGGCTGTTAGAGGAATTCAAATTAAACAATAACTAAAACCAAAAATAAGATTTAAAAATGGCAAACTACTTCAATACACTTTCGCTACGGGACCAGTTAGAGCAATTGGGCAAATGTAGGTTCATGGACCCTCATGAGTTTTCGGATGGTGTAACCGCGTTGAAGGGAAAGAAAATTGTAATTGTTGGTTGTGGTGCACAGGGCCTCAATCAGGGGTTAAATATGCGGGATTCGGGCCTGGATGTTTCCTATGCGCTACGGGAAGCTGCCATCCGGGAAAAAAGACAATCCTATCACAATGCCGTAGAGAACAATTTCACCGCCGGAACGTATGAAGAAGTGATCCCAACTGCGGATCTGGTTATCAATCTTACTCCGGATAAACAACATACAAATGTGGTGGGAGCAGTTATGCCATTAATGAAGAACGGGGCAACGCTTTCGTATTCCCACGGATTTAATATTGTGGAAGAAGGGATGCAGGTACGCGAGGATATTACGGTGATCATGGTAGCTCCCAAAAGTCCGGGATCCGAGGTTCGCGAAGAGTACAAAAGAGGGTTTGGTGTACCTACCTTAATTGCAGTACACCCGGAAAATGATCCGGAAGGAAAAGGATTGGCCCAGGCCAAGGCTTATGCTGCGGCAACAGGCGGACATAAAGCGGGGGTATTGGAATCGTCTTTTGTAGCTGAAGTAAAATCTGATCTGATGGGCGAACAGACCATTCTGTGCGGTTTACTTCAAACTGGTTCCATTCTGAGTTTTGACAAGATGGTAGAAAAAGGGATCGCTCCCGAATACGCTTCACGCCTGGTACAATATGGTTGGGAAACGATCACAGAAGGTCTAAAACAGGGTGGAATTACAAATATGATGGACCGCTTATCCAATCCTGCAAAGATCAGGGCTTTCGATTTAGCTGCAGAAATGAAGCAAATTATGCGTCCGCTATTCCAGAAGCATATGGATGATATTATGAGCGGGCATTTTTCCAAAACTATGATGGAGGATTGGGAAAACGACGACAAAAACTTACTGGATTGGAGAGCAGCAACAGGAGAAACGGCTTTTGAAAAGACCCCTGCGTCTGGCGAGGAGATCCCGGAACAAGAATACTATGACCATGGCGTCTTAATGGTGGCTTTTGTAAAGGCCGGCGTAGAACTGGCCTTTGAAACCATGACAGAATCTGGTATTATTGCGGAGTCGGCCTATTATGAATCGCTACATGAAACGCCTTTAATTGCGAACACCATTGCCAGAAAGAAATTGTTCGAAATGAATCGGGTGATATCGGATACCGCCGAGTATGGCTGTTATCTTTTTGACCACGCTTGCAAACCGCTCTTAACCGATTTTATGCAACAGATAGCAACGGATGTTATAGGAGAGAAGTATGGGAAAGATGCAGACAACGGTGTTGACAACCGACGTTTAATCGCAGTGAACCAAGTAATTCGTGAACATCCGGTAGAAGTGGTCGGGGCCAGGTTGCGCACTTCCATGACAGCCATGAAGCCGATAGGCTAATCTAAAATGCGTACCGGTTATCCAAGACACAAATTATGGAAGGAACCGCACTTACATATTTTCCTCAAATAGCAGATATTTATCGAGCCGCCAAGATCATAAGACAGGTAGCCCGGGAAACGCCCTTACAGCAAAGTATTCGGTACTCCATGGAATTTAAGGCCAGTATATTGCTTAAAAGAGAGGATCTACACCGCGTTCGCAGTTATAAGATACGAGGGGCTTTCAACAAAATTAGTGCCTTAAATGAAGAGGAGTTAAGCAATGGCGTAGTTTGTGCCAGCGCGGGGAATCATGCGCAAGGCGTAGCTTTTGCCTGTAATCATCTTAAGGTTAAAGGAACAATTTTTATGCCTGTGGTGACACCAAAACAGAAAATTGATCAAACCAAGATGTTTGGTGAGGACTGGGTAGAGATCGTTTTGGAAGGCGACACTTTTGATGATTCCTACAAAGCAGCAAAAATCTCCTGCCAGAAAGAAAATAAGACATTTGTACATCCTTTTGACGATCCCAAAACCATAGAGGGACAGGCCACCGTAGGGCTGGAACTTTTGGAGCAGTCCGAAGCACCTATTGATTATGTTTTTGTAGCCGTGGGCGGGGGTGGACTGGCCTCAGGACTTATCGGAGCCTTTAAAGCATTAAGCCCGAATACTAAAATTATCGGGGTAGAACCGATGGGAGCACCCTCAATGAAAACCGCTATTGAAGAAGGAAAACCGGTGGAGTTGGAAGCAATTGATAAGTTTATCGATGGTGCAGCGGTACAGAAAGTAGGCGATTATACCTTTTCGATTTGCAAGGAGCATCTACATGAAATGATTACCGTTCCAGAGGGGAAAGTATGCCAGACCATTTTGGATCTGTATAACAGGGATGCTATTGTGGTGGAGCCCGCTGGGGCGCTAACGATTGCAGCACTATACAGTTTTCGGGAAGCAATACAAGGGAAGAAAGTAGTATGTATAATTGGGGGTAGCAACAATGATATTACGCGTACTGCGGAGATTAAAGAACGTGCCTTGCTTTATGGACGGTTGAAGCATTATTTTATCATCCGTTTTCCACAACGACCAGGTGCGTTGAAGCAATTTGTAGCAGAAATCTTAGGCCCTGATGACGATATCACACATTTTGAGTACTCTAAAAAATCCAGTAAAGAAAATGCACCGGCAGTGGTGGGGATTGAGTTAAAATCCCCAGATGATCTGGCGCCCCTGATAGAACGAATGAAAGCCAATAATTTTTTTGGTGACTATTTGAATGATAAACCCGATTTGTTTCAGTATCTCATTTAATTTTCTAGTTTCTTGAAACTAAGGTGAACTTTAATTCATTATTTTTGTTTAAAGTATTTCAATTTTAATTAAACAGAAATAATATAGATTTTGTTATGGCCGGTGTAAATAGTATTCCCCAGGAATTTCAAATTGAAAGCCAAATTCATCAACGTACCTATTTGGTCAATGGAGCACTACGTAGTTGGGAGGGGCCAATAAGTGAGGTGATCTCTACAATTTCATCAACGGAAGAATACCAGCAGACCGTTTTGGGCAGCATTCCAACGAACGGGGAGGCAGAAGCCTTGGATGCACTAGATGCTGCTTTGGGGGCATGGGGCCAGGGCCAGGGAGTATGGCCGACCATGAAAGTGAAAGACCGGATAAATTGTATGGAAACCTTTGTTAAGCAAATGGAGACCAAACGAGAAGCTGTGGTTAAGCTTTTAATGTGGGAGATTGGTAAATCGAAACCGGATGCATATAAAGAATTCGACAGGACGGTAACGTACATTTATGATACTATTGAGGATTACAAACAACTCGATCGCGACTCGGCCAAGTTTCACAAGCACGATGGTGTTTATGCCCATATACGCAGGGGACCTTTAGGTGTTGTACTATGCCTGGGCCCTTATAATTACCCCCTGAACGAAACCTTTACGTTGTTAATCCCTGCCTTAATTATGGGAAACACTACCATTTTTAAGCCGGCGAAACACGGAGTACTTTTAATAACACCCTTATTGGAGGCGTTTCAAAACAGTTTTCCCAAAGGTGTTGTTAATATTTTATTTGGACGTGGCAGGGCTATTGCCGGACCAATAATGAAAACCGGGAAAATAGACGTTTTGGCCCTGATAGGGCATAGTTCTTCTGCAAATGCTTTGGTAAACCAACATCCAAAAAGCAATAGGCTCAGACAAGTGTTGGGATTGGAAGCTAAAAATCCAGCCATCATACTTCCGGATGCCGACCTCGATTTAACCGTAAAAGAGTGTATTTCGGGGACCTTGTCTTACGATGGACAACGTTGTACGGCTTTAAAGATTATTTATGTACATGAAGAAGTTAAAGAACAATTCCTTCAAAAGTTTTCGGTAGCCGTTGATGCGTTAAAGTATGGTAATCCTTGGGACGAAGGGGTACAACTAACGCCACTGCCCGAACCTGGGAAGCCAAAATATATCAAAGAATTAATCGATGATGCCCGGGAAAAAGGGGCACAGATCATCAATCCCAGAGGAGGTGAACAAACTCAAAATTTTATCTGGCCTTCAATACTATATCCTGTTACCAAGGACATGAAGGTATACGAGGAGGAGCAATTTGGACCTGTCATTCCTGTCATTTCCTTTACCGATATTGCACAACCTCTTGATGATATGGCCGAAAGCAATTATGGACAACAGGTAAGTCTTTTTGGTAAGGATGTATACACGCTTTCCCCCTTGATCGATACCTTAGCCAACTTGGTCTGTAGGGTGAATCTCAATAGCTCCTGTCAACGTGGCCCGGATGTCTATCCGTTTACGGGAAGGAAAGATTCCGCACAATCTACGTTAAGTGTGCATGATGCATTGCGGTCTTTTAGTATACGAACCTTTGTGGCATTCAAAGACAACGATCTAAATAATAAGGCGGTAGAAGAATTACTGGAAGCCAAAGCAAGCAACTTCCTCAGTACAGACTATCTACTCTGATTACCAGCCAAATGTGCTTATTAATAGCTGGGATTGGATACTTTAAAGTTGATAATTTTTCGGTATCCGATAGATAAGGACTTTCTTTAACGCAGTATTTGCATACTTTAACAGATACCTAACGTCCCTGATTGAATAGGATGAATAATTTGCCTATGCAACCTTAGTTTATTCACAAATCAATAAAAACGAATTCATGAAACTACACTATCTAAAGGCAGTGGCGTTGTCCTGTGTACTGTCTTTAACTTGTATCACCCTTTCTTTTGCACAATTGGATCTACCGAGGGGAAGCCAAATGGCAAAGGTTTCGCAGCGGGTTGGTATTACTGATCTCACCATTATGTATTCTCGTCCCAGCGTAAACGACAGGGAAATATGGGGGAATTTGGTTCCTTACGGTATGAATAATTTGGGATTTGGTACGGCAGCGGAATCCCCGTGGCGCGCCGGGGCGAACGAAAATACGATCTTTACAACCACACATGATGTTACCATAGGAGGTAAAACCCTGCCTGCGGGTAAATACGGTTTGCATATGATCGTTAGTGAAGACAATACGGCTACCGTTATCTTTTCAAAAAACCATGGGGCCTGGGGAAGTTATTTTTACAATCCTGAGGAAGACGTACTTCAGGTAGAGGTCTCCACAAATGAAATTTCTCATGTGGAACAACTCCGCTTTGAATTTAATGAAGTAAATGCCACCTCTGCGGTAGCTTCACTAAACTGGGAAAAGAAACAGATTCCTTTTACCATTGAAGTACCTGTAACGGAAATTGTATTGGCCGATATCCGTTCTAAGATGCAAAACCAAGCAGGATTTAACCGGCAAAGCTGGGAGCAAGCAGCTAATTTTGCCCTGAATAACGAGGGTGACCTTGATGAAGCCTTAGGGTGGGTGAATGCAGCTATTGAAGGACAATTTTTTAGTCAAAAGACCTTCAACAACCTGGCGATAAAAGCACGGATCTTAGCGAAGCAAGGAAAAGCACAAGATGCTGACGTAGTAATGCAGGAAGCATTGCCTATGGGAACGGTATTTGAAGTACACGGGTATGGCAGGCAATTAATTGCATCCGGACAGGCCGATAAGGCCTTAGAAGTATTCAAATGGAACGCCAAGAGCAACAAAGGAGAATGGCCGGTAGATTATGGTTTGGCACGAGGGTATTCCGCCGTAGGGAACTATAAAACGGCCCTAAAACATTTGAAAATTGCCGAGGGAAGGGCACCGGATGCTCAAAACCAAAATGCCATTGCTACGAATTTGGAAAAACTGGAAGCAGGAACAGATATCAACTAAAACATCCTAACTATCCTTGAAAAACGCCCGGCAAATTATTGTTGGGCGTTTTTTAGGCTTACTGGATGCGAAATTCTAATGAGGTAATAATTTCATTCCCCGTATTTGTATTCCTTAAATCAGTATCGAAAAGTGTATTCAAATTGTTGCCAGCCAAATCTTCCAGAATAGGATCGATATGGACACTATATTGGCCTACTTTCCAATAATCGCTAGGCGCAAATAGCAGGGTGTTACCCGTATTTGTTAGTTCTAAATTCCCAGAAAGTGGAATATCGCCTTGTAACAATTTAATACTTTCCAAAGCAAGGATGGGATCCAAGAGTTCATTGAAATTAATTTTTAGGAGGCTTTTTGTATTTTTTTTCGGGGGAGTAATGACCCAGTTATTAGGGTTTGGACGTTTTATATCTTTACCGACTACATGGATGGTTTTTGAATAGGACTGCGCCAGAGGAATGCCATCCGCAGATCTCCAATTTTTATCAATAGTGATGCTGTAAGAGTGATTTTGTGTAAGGGGAAGTCCTCTTTCTTTATTTGGGATCAGGTTCGTCTTTATCCTCCCGGGATCAAACCAAAGGGTTAATCTCGTATGGTTTTTGTCCCATAACTCGGCCTCTAAATCCAAAAATGGTTCTACCTCGGTACGATCGGTTTTATCAAAAACGGTAATAAAGTCTAAAGGATTACCCACATATTGCATAGGTTCTGAAAATTCCAAATACATTTTAAGAATATTAACCGGTACGGTATCCTGTCTCGGATGAATAACCAGTACCTCAGGAACTTTTTTAACCTGCTCGGTATTAACCTTAAAATTTCCGATTTGTTTACCCTTATGGGCAATTCCAAATTCATGGGTAGTTGAGAATGGAATAACAGGTGTGAAACGGATATACCCCCCTTTTGTCGAAAAACTTCCCAGAATGGGGCTATTTTTCTTGTCAAGAATATATACGCTAAATTCCTGGTGATCTCCTTCCCCTTTAAAGGAAACCCCAACGGCCTTATTATTCTCGTATACTACAATAGGGGCTATGGATTTTTCGGAATTCGAACATCCAGCGATTATAGATATGGTACAAAAAAAGACCAAGAAGCCCTTGATCTTTTGTTTGGTATTATTTCCAATGCGTATCACATCCATTTCGTACTCCGACTTCGTAACAGTACCTCTCCGCTAGCAGTGCGTTGCACATATACTACATTTTCCTTGTCAAGCAAATCCATCTGTAACACGTGGGGAAAGGGAAGATTGTCGTAAGGTACGCCTGTAGCAACGGCAAACTCTTCAACCGGTTCCATCAGTGTCTCTTTAAAATTGGCAATATCTGAATAATCGAATCGCATTACCGGACGATTGGTATTGGACATTAAAAAGTATTGTTTACCCTCTTTTTCATAGGAGATCATATCAAGCGGTGAATTGCCGGCGCCCAACTCGGCAACGGTACGGCCTTTTTTATGAACACCATCTTTTAACTCATCCATTGGGAAAAGTACCAAAGGGGTACAGGTATAACTGGCCATCAAATAATCGACGCCTTCCAGCTGTATAACATCAAAAGTTTTAATAGGAGCATGGGTTTCGAAAGCACCGTGCGCAGCGTGCCAAATTTCTAGCGAAGCAGCAATTTGGTTATCCTCAAAAGGGAACGGTATGCTTCTGAAGGTCGAAGCAAATTCCTTGTTCGAAAGTCCGGAAACCATAACTTTTCCATTGTGATATTTTAGATCGGAAATAGACCAAACACGTTGTGGTCTGTTCCGTTTATCCACTACATCTTCACCAATAGGTTGATCAATTTTAATTTCAGAATAACGTACTTCTTTTAGCGATACATTTTCCAGACTTTCTCCGTTCAATCGAAGCAAAACTGGTGTTCCATCCATTGTACTAATTGAAAAATAAGGCATTTTGGACAGGGGATTAACGGCCATGTCGGTAATCTTGATGGTCGCAACCGTCGTACCCAAAGCAGCAGCAATTTTCTCATCGAACTTTTCAATTCTAATTTCTCCGCCTTTTTCTTTTCTTGCCTTGTCTTGCGTATCTAAAGCGTAAATAGCTGCTTTTTGTGAATCTCCAATAAACAAAATGCCTTCTGGGCCAAAGCTCATGGCATTAATAGATGCAATAGCAGGATCACCAACGGAAAAATTTGCAGTAAGGTCTGCCGTATCGGAGGTACGGTTTAAACCGGCTGAAATTGATATAAATACAATTGTCAATGCCGAGAAGAAGTAGAGTAGTTTTTTCATGTTCCTGTTGTTTCCTGTAATTTATTAACTTTTGAACGCTCTAGTAGTCAATGTGTTGGCAATTAACGCAACTTTAACCAGGTTTTAAGAATTAACTGATGTACCCCCAAATGGCCTTATCCTTGACCAGTTCGGCATAGGCCTTTCTGATAATTTGATTTTGCGATTTTTCCAACCTGGGATCGCTTTTAAGTGTTTGAATGGCGTGGTATCGGGCGAGTTTCAAAATGGGGTTGTCCTTTACAATATCTGCAATTTTTAGGTGGAGCAATCCACTTTGTTGCGTACCCATAAGATCGCCAGGGCCCCTTAGTTTCAAGTCTACTTCTGCAATTTCGAAACCATCATTGGTTTGGCACATTGTATCCAATCGCGTACGCGCTTCCTCGCTCAATTTATGTCCCGTCATTAGGATACAATAACTTTGATCGGCACCTCTTCCTACACGGCCTCTTAGCTGATGCAATTGTGACAAGCCAAAACGCTCCGCACTTTCAATGATCATTACGGAGGCATTAGGGACATTTACTCCCACTTCAATAACCGTAGTAGCTACCATAAGTTGGGTTTCACCTTTCACAAAACGTTCCATTTCATAATCCTTGTCCTTTGGTTTCATCTTGCCGTGTACAATTGAAATTTGGTAGTCAGGCAAAGGGAATTCCCGAACAATGCTTTCATACCCGTCCATGAGGTCCTTGTAGTCCAATGCTTCACTTTCCTGAATAAGCGGGTAGACCACATATATCTGCCGGCCTTTCTTGATCTCGTCCTTAATAAATCGAAAAACCTGTAATCGGTTTGCGTCATAGCGGTGCGAAGTTTTTACCGCTTTTCGCCCGGGAGGGAGTTCATCAATTACAGAAATATCCAAATCTCCGTAAAGACTCATGGCCAACGTCCTTGGAATTGGTGTAGCGGTCATTACCAGAATATGCGGCGGTAAAGCCCCTCCAACCCTGCCTGACGGCGAGGCAGGCTCCCCTAAGGGCAGGCTATTCAGCTTGATCTGTATTTTCTTTAAAACTGAATCCATCGCCCCGGTCACCTCTTCATTTTTGAACCGGATAATGGTATACCCAAAATCTTTTAAGATCTGCATCCTAAGGGCATCCGCTTCTTTTTGAGACGGATTATCGTGATAGCCACCATCTATCTCAACGATCAATCTTTTGGCAAGGCAAACGAAATCGACGGTAAACACGTCAATTACATGCTGTCTTTTAAACGTATCACTAAGTTGCTCGGTCTTTAGTTGTGTCCAAAGAATTTGCGCTGCCGGGGTAGTTTGTTCCTTTCGCTCTACTTGAAATTCTTCTAGTAGTTTGTAGATAGATGGTCTAGCAGTTTGATATTTATGACGAATCGCTTTCATCTTCCCTTCGGGAGGGGTTAGGGGTGGGCTTCCCTTTTGCCAAAGTTTAGAACGTTGCGCCACACCAAAGCGATGTTGCTCGTCAATGATCGCCAATCCCAGTTCTTTAAACTGTACCTTGTCCTCCAGGACAGCATGTGTTCCTACAAGAATATTTAGGTTTCCATTTTGCAATTGGTTGTGGAGTAAGGTACGTTCCGATTTTTTAGTAGAACCGGTGAGCAAGGCAATCTTTACGGACATTGCGCCAAGTAGTTCTTTAAGGCCATTGTAGTGCTGCTGTGCTAAAATTTCGGTTGGGGCCATGAGGCATGCCTGAAAACCATTGTCTAAAGCTAAAAGCATGCAGAGTAAGGCAACTATGGTTTTTCCAGATCCGACATCACCTTGCAACAATCGATTCATCTGGGCGCTTCCCCCCATATCTTTTCGTATTTCCTTAATTACTCGTTTTTGGGCCTCCGTTAGGGCAAAAGGAAGATAAGTGTTGAAAAAGGTATTGAACTGCTCCCCAACCCTGGTAAAAGTAAGCCCTTTGATCTTTCGCTTGCGGGCCGCTTTTTTAGAAAGCAATTGTAGTTGAATAAAAAAAAGCTCTTCAAATTTCAGTCGGAATTGGGCTTTGGCCAGTAGTTCCTGATCTTTTGGGAAGTGAATATTCAATAGTGCATCTGCTCTGGAAATGAGCCTTAGGGGATGCATTATTTCTTCGGACAAGGTCTCGGAAAAATTTGCTTTTGTCTCCAGGAAGAGCTGTTGTATCATTTTGCTGACTGCACGATTGGTAATCCCTTTAGCGCTCAACTTCTCGGTGGATGGGTAAATGGGCTGCATGCTGATCTTTATTCCCGCCTGATGTTCACTAAGTAATTCCATTTCGGGATGGGGCATCGAAAATAGCCCTCCATAACGATTTATCCGTCCAAAGATCACATAAGGGGTGTTAATTTTCAGATGATCGCGCAACCACTTCTGCCCTCTAAACCATACCAGTTTCATTTCCCCGGTTTCGTCCACAAAAGTGGCTTCCAATCGCTTTCCACGCTTTTGGTCCACGGTTTTAAGGTGTATGATCTTACCAATGATCTGTACATCGGCTCTGCTATCCTGTAGTTGATTGATCTTATAATACTGGGTTTTATCCAGATAGCGGTTGGGATAGAGTTGTAGTAAATCCCCAAAGGTCGCAAGACCCAATTCGGATTTCAGGATTTCGGCACGAGTTGGGCCAACCCCTTTTAAATAGACCAATAGCGTTTGCAAAACATTAGCTTGCATCTAACGAAAATAGCTAAATTGGCTTGACTTTTGTTGCTACTACTATATGAGATCGCTAGTGTTGCTTTTCTTCCTGCTGCCCATGGGGAATTATAGTCAACAAGAAAACTCGGTTGACTTTACCCGTGCTGATGCTTTGATCAAACTATATGAAGGAGGGGCTATAGCAGGAACCGTTCGCTATAGTGTTACCGTTGCTGAAAACGCAGGATCAATTGCCTTTGATGCGGTGAATATGGAGTTTTCTGATATCTATTTGGAAAACAGAAAGTTGGAAAGCGAGGTAAGGTATGATGGAAATACCCTCATTTTACAGGTGGATCTCAAACCTGGTGAATATGAGATCAAATTAGGGTATACTGCACAACCCAAACAAACCGTTTATTTTATGGGTTGGAATGACAAGGTTACAGGCAACGAACAGATTTGGACCCAGGGCCAGGGAAAATACACGAGTCATTGGTTACCTAGTTTTGATGATATGACTGAAAAAGTAGAATTTGACCTTGCTTTTCATGTTCCCGAAAAATATACCGTGATAGCCAATGGGGCATTGAAAAATGTAACAACTACGGCGGGATTCAAGACTTGGCAGTTTGATATGGCCCATCCTATGAGCAGCTATCTGGTAGCGTTTGTAGTAGGTCATTTTGAAAAGAAAGTAATGTATGCGTCGTCCGGAGTACCCATAGAACTGTATTATGAACAAAAAGATAGCTTAAAAGTGGAGCCTACCTACCGTTATACCAAGGCCATCTTTGATTTTTTAGAGACTGAAATAGGGGTTTCCTACCCATGGCAGGTCTATAAACAAGTGCCTGTGCAGGATTTTTTGTACGCGGGGATGGAAAATACCACCAGTACTTTTTTTTCCAATCAATACATGATCGATTCTACAGCCTTTATCGATAAAAATTATGTAAACGTAAATGCCCATGAATTGGCGCATCAGTGGTTTGGTAACTTCGTTACGGAACAAAGTGGCGATCATCATTGGCTGCATGAAGGCTTTGCCACCTACTATGCCTATCTGGCGGAGCAAGCACTTTTTGGCGACACTCATTTTTATTGGAAACTCTATAAGATGGGAAAAACCCTCGCAAATTTATCTGAAAACGGCGATGGGGAGGCATTGACTGATCCAAATGCCAGTAGTCTTACCTTTTACGAAAAAGGGGCATTTGCTTTACTTATGTTGCGGGCAGAGGTAGGAAATGAGGCGTTTCAGATCGGGATAAAGCGGTATTTGGAAAAATATGCCTACAGTAATGTTACCATCTCGGATTTGATCGTTGAAATGGAAAAAGCTGCCGGGAAAGATCTTTCTGATTTTCGGGAAGAATGGTTGGAAAACGAAGAGTTTCCCTGGGAATCTGTAAGGTCGTATCTGGTAAACAAGGAACCATCGCTACAACGGTTCCTTGAAATTAAAGAGAACGTTAACGAGATTGGGGTGCTTACCCCTGAGTTGCTAAATACGCCCAGCGTAAAGACCCCTATCCCATTTAAACAACAATTGCTCTTTGAATTCCATGAAAAGATCTCCGATTCCGCTCTGGTTAATATTCTGGCATCCGAGGATATTCTGGTACGGCAAGCTGCCGTATTGGCTAAATCTAAGGTAAATGATACGCTGAGATCAGCATATGAATCCATGCTTTCGGACCCTAGTTATGTTACGCAGGAAACGGTTTTATTTAGACTCTGGGAAGCATTTCCCGTAAAAAGAGCGGATTATTTGGATCGTTTATCGGCAACTGTAGGGCTACCCAATAAAAACGTTCGTTTGCTCTGGCTAACATTAGCCTTAATAACGCCTGAATACCAACCCCATAAGAAAAAGGCCTTTTACGACGAACTGAACGGCTATACGGCTTTGCACCATAACTTTGAAGTACGTCAGTTGGCATTCCAATATTTGTTTCAAATTCAAGCGCTTAACGATACCTCATTAGAAAACCTGATACAAGCCAGTGCATCCGCCGTTTGGCGCTTTAAAAAATCTTCCCGGAAACTATTGAATTCGGTAAACAACACGACATCCGGGAAGGAACAGTTGCGTAAACTCAGACAACAATTATCCACCGAACAATTGGAAATTCTTAATCAAGTATTGGTCAAATGAGAGCGATGGTGATTTCAGGGGGTGGTAGTAAAGGTGCCTTTGCCGGGGGAGTCGCCCACTTTTTGATTGAAGAAGCAAAAAAAGAGTATGATATTTTTGTGGGTACCTCTACGGGAAGTCTTCTCATTTCGCATTTAGCACTTAAAAAAATTGATAAAATAAAAGAAATATACTCTTCTGTAAACCAAGAGAGTATTTTCAACAGCTGCCCGTTTAAAATAAAGCATAAACACGGTTCCGATCTCATTACTATGAATCACTGGAATATTGTGAAGAACTTTATTCAGGGTAAAAAAACCTTTGGGGAAAGCGAAAACCTCAGGGATCTAATTCGCGACAGCATAACCCATGAAGAGTTTGAGATACTGAAAAATGGCCCAAAAGATATTGTGGTAACGGTTTCCAATCTCTCGTTGAATCAGGTAGAGTATAAGTCGATCAATGATTTTGATTATGACGAATTCTGCGATTGGATCTGGATATCCTCTAACTATACACCATTTATGAGCCTGGTTCGTAAAAATGGTTGTGAATATGCCGATGGCGGATTGGGGAGCCTTGTACCCATTGAAGAAGCCATTAAGCGGGGGGCTACAGAAGTGGATGTAGTTGTACTTAGAACAGAAGTAAGCTACTATAACCGTATGCCCTCCAGAAATCCTTTTGAATTATTGACCAGTATGATGTCATTCGTATTGGATCGTATTGAGAATCAAAATATTCGCATTGGCAAGATGGTTGCCGGTCAGCAGGATGCCATCATAAACCTGTACTATACCCCTGCTGTTTTAACTACAAACTCCTTAATTTTCAATAAGGAAAAGATGACTTTATGGTGGAAAAAGGGCTATCTCTACGCCAAGAACAAAAATAGTGAGAGCATGCCTATTGAACCCGATCTACAGGAATGAGCTGCTTACCACAAATCGCTGATTTCTTTTTTTACAAATGCCAGGGCAGTAGCAGAAGGCGATTGTTTATCCATGGTTTGATTCAGGATATCTTCCCTTAGTTTATCGGCCGTTTCGGATTCGCTCATCCCGGCCGAGCGAATAATTTGAATGGTGGCACTCTTGGCTGCCTTTATGATGTTCCAACACTCGTCACTCATGTAGATCTGCTGAGACAGATTGTGTTCAAACTCTTTTTCTATTTGTTTGATGAGTAGGTTTTCATAGTTGGACTTGTCCTGACCTTTTGGGCCAACACGGACTACCAGGTTATTGATCGCAATTCGCTCTAAAAAAAGCGCCATACGCTCATACGCCTGTAGTCGAACAGGTAAGGTCTCTTTTTGCGAATCTTTATGGAGCAAAAACCGTCTTCGTCCTTCCTCATTTTTGGTGTGAAGTCTGAAAAAATAAAAGGCAACCACCCCCGTTACAACAGCAGGCAGCAAATAGGCAAATAATTGAAGTATACTATCTCCGTTCATTGTTTCGTTTGATTTTGATGATGTAAGAACGGTTTTTCGGAAGTAAAAGTATGAGCACCCCCTTACTTAAATTCTGCCTTTAACTTTTCATAAAATGTATCGCCATTTGCAGCAAAGCGAATATTGATCCCTTCCTTGAAGTTACCGTCTTTGGCAAGGAGCAGTAAACGGTCTGCAGCAACACCTTCTACTGCCGATAGCGTATTGGCAACAGCTACAACCTGGTTATAGGTGATGTCAAATTCTCCGGTGATATTTAGCCCTTCTAGGTGAATTGCTCTTTCCGGATGGGCAATGATAAGTTGACCTACCTTGCCAAGAAAAGCGGTAGCTGCCTCAGAGACCGTTACTCCCGTATCTTCGCCGAAAAGAAAATCCAGGCTAGTAGAGATCAGGACATCGCCATTGCTAACTCCTATTTTCGCATCTGGACCTAAGGTTTGCTTCGCCTGGGTTAAAATAGCTATGGCAACAGAATCATTCTTTGAAAAGGTATCCGTTATAATGCGCATTTGCTGCTCTTTTTCTTTTAAACTTGCTAATGCCTTGTTCACCGTTTCGGTACTCTGTTTGGATACTTTAGAGAAGCTGGTGAGATTTTGCAAGAGGGTCTGATTCGCATCACGTAGCTCCTGATTTTCCGATTCCAGTAGGGTTGCCCGGGATGTACTGGTAGTAATCTGCCGAGTTGCCTTGGATAGCGAATCCGTTAAGGTGGAGATAGTGGCTTCCAATGTTTCAACTTGCTCCAGCAACTCCCTTTTTTTTTGGGCGTTGGAAGTAAAGATGAAACCGATACAAAGTACAATGAGCGTAGTAGTTTTAACCATAAACCTGGATTTATGGGCGTAAAGATACATAGTCATTTCATTCCTCAATACCTATTGCCTGGAAAAGTAACATTAGGGAATACAAAAAGAAACGTAAGGAAGGGATGACAAAAGTTAGTAGCTTTGTATGAATATTCATAAAAAATCAAAAGATGAAAAAATTACTTTTTACGGCACTTTTAGTGATAGGTTTTGGAATGATTCTAAATGCCCAAAGCATTCATTTAGGGGCTAAAGGTGGGGTCAATTTTGCAAGTATAACAGGGGATGACGCTGATTTTGATGGTAGAACAGGCTATCATATTGGCGCGGTTGTAGAACTTGGATTGTCAGAAAAGTTTGCGATTCAACCGGAATTAATTTACTCGACTCAAGGGGCAGATGAAAGTGTATTGGATCTCAACATAGATTATTTGAATTTGCCTGTTTTGGCTGAAATCAAATTGACAGAAATGTTTAGTGTTCAAGCAGGACCTCAATTTGGATTTAAGGTAAATGAAGGGGATTTTGAAGATCTGGAAAGTTTTGATCTTAGTGGTGCTTTTGGCCTTGAGGTGAACATCAGTAAATTTTTTGCCCAAGCCAGATATAATCTTGGTTTTACGGATGTTGCGGAGGATGTGGATGCCAGGAATAGTGTTTTCCAGATATCCGTAGGATTTTGGCTCCTCTAGCGAGTACACTGTAAAATACAAAAGTAAAGAGGCGCCTGGCGCCTCTTTTTTTTAAGACCTGTTAAGATAATCCAATGCCAACTCCGTCATCGCCTTTACCCCAAGCTGCATACCAGCATCATCAATTAAAAAATCTGGCGTATGATGGGGATAAGGGGTAGTATTTCCAGGGGTCATTCCCCCCAGAAAAAAGAAAAAACCGGGAACTTCGCGCTGATAATAAGAGAAATCCTCGGCTCCTGTTATTGCTTTTTGTGCGATCACGTTTTCCATTCCAGCCACTCGTTGTAAAGTAGGTAACATAGTGGTGACCAGGTCAGGTTCGTTATAGGTAATGTCCGTGGCATCCTTAATTTCACAAGTGGCTTCCCCGCCATAGGCCTTTGCAATGGTAGCCACCATCTCCTTCATCCGACGGTTAATATGGTCTTTCATGTCGTAGTCCAGGGTGCGAATGGTTCCCAGCATTTCGGCAGATTCCGGAATAATATTAAAACGCACACCACTTTTTATCTTTCCTACAGTAATTACTGCGGCTTCATTGGTTAAATTCGATTCCCGGCTGATAATCGTTTGCAACCCGTCAATGATCTTCGCACTGATAAGAATAGGATCGACCCCCGACCAGGGTTGGGAGCCATGACTTTGCTTTCCTTTGACTTTTATCGTAAAACTTTGCGCCGCTGCTAAGGCACCGCCCATTTTAAAGCGAATGGTACCTACAGGAGTTTGGGAATTGATATGTAGTCCAAAAATGGCGTCGACCTCAGGATTTTGAAGCACGCCTTCCTTAACCATCAATAATGCCCCGCCTTCCTCTCCGGGGGGTGGTCCTTCTTCCGAAGGTTGAAAAATGAATTTCACTGTACCGTAGATCTTATCTGTATTTTTCGCTAAAACCTCTGCCACACCCATCAAAATAGCCGTATGCGTATCATGTCCACAGGCGTGCATCACGCCAACTTTTTCGCCAAGAAACTCTGAGGTAACCGTCGATTTGAAAGGGAGATCGTTGCGTTCGGTAACAGGTAAGGCATCAATATCTGCACGAAGTGCTACTACTTTTCCCGGATGATCTCCTTTCAAGATGCCCACCACCCCGGTATAAGCTACCCCAGTTTGAACAGAGATGCCTAAACGGGTCAAGTGATCCGCTATTTTTTTCGCCGTCTCAAACTCGCGGTTACCAAGTTCTGGATTTTCGTGAATTTCATGCCGCCAGCTAATTACCTTTTGTTCAACGGAAGCATAGTCATTTTCTAAATTAGGTCCTTGTCCAAATACCGAGAAGGTTAGGGCAAGAGTGCCGATTGTACTTAATGTTCTCATAAGCTTTTAGTTTAAAATTGAATAAGGCGATAATCCTCATTTTGTAATTGTATAAGTGCCGTCATAGCCGAAAGCGACAACTGTACCCCGGGTTGTAGGTCTTCCATAGGAAGATTTCGTGATGCAGCGGATTGCCCGCAAAGGATGATAGCTACATCAGCATCCAAGAGAGCTGCTATCATTTGTGCATTGGGATTGTCTATCCCAAAACGTTGGCGATACGCAGCATTTGTAATAATATCTTTTGAAGCTGTATTGTGCACTACCAAGGCAACTTTCATATGCTCTTTGGGAATACCGCTCTGAGCATGCATATTTAAAAAACGTGCAGCAGTCTCAATTTTAGCATTCAAAATTCCGGGATCGTCCGGGCTATCCATGATGTCAAAAACGACCTTAAATGTAGCAGCGGTCTCTGTTGGGTAGCTTGGGTTGTCAATTGTATAGACCGGGCCGTAGGTCTTGATTATAGGTCCACTACTTTTATTTTGAGCATGGTTTTGAGATCCTAAAAGCAATAGAAACAGAACAAGCACTAGTGTTTTCATGACATTAAATATATTTAAAAGCAATGGATGCACGATTGGTGTTTACAATTAATGTAGTAAAGGTTTTAACAAACGTGGGATAATGGCTAATTTCACTTTTCTATAGCAGACATGGCATGGGGTATTTGGATGAGTTGAACGAAGCACAGCAAAAACCGGTTTTGCACAAGGACGGTCCGTTGATGGTTATCGCAGGGGCAGGATCGGGAAAGACCAGGGTGCTTACCTATCGCATTGCCTATTTAATGGAGCAGGGGGTAGACCCATTTAACATCCTCGCACTGACCTTTACCAACAAAGCTGCGAGGGAAATGAAAAAGAGAATTGCAACGATCGTAGGCCAATCTGAAGCCAAGAACTTGTGGATGGGTACTTTTCATTCCATTTTTGCACGATTGCTGCGATATGAAGGGGATAAATTAGGTTTTCCCAGCAACTTTACCATCTACGATACGCAAGACTCACAACGCTTGATCGCTTCTATTATTAAAGAAATGGGCTTGGATAAAGATATCTACAAATACAAGCAGATCCAAAATCGAATTTCTTCTTACAAGAACAGTCTTATTACCGTGAAAGCGTATTTTCAGCATCCTGAACTTGTTGAAGCGGATGCCATGGCCAAGCGTCCCAGAATGGGAGAGATCTATCAGAATTATGTAGAGCGCTGTTTTAAATCAGGGGCTATGGATTTTGATGATCTGTTGCTGCGCACCAATGAGTTGTTAAATCGATTTCCTGATGTGCTCATGAAATATCAGGAACGATTTAAGTACATCCTGGTTGATGAGTATCAAGACACCAATCATTCCCAATATCTGATCGTACGGGCGCTGGCAGATCGGTATCAGAACATCTGCGTGGTAGGGGATGATGCCCAGAGTATTTATTCCTTTCGAGGGGCCAACATCAGCAATATTCTCAATTTTCAAAGGGACTACGATGACGTAACGGTATATCGACTCGAGCAAAACTATCGCTCTACTAAAACTATCGTCAATGCAGCGAACTCCATCATTGCCAAGAATAAGAACCAACTGGAAAAAGTGGTTTGGACGGATAATCAAGAGGGGAACAAAATAAAAGTGCATCGCAGTACTACCGACGCAGAAGAGGGGCGGTATGTGGCCGGTTCAGTGTTCGAAAATAGGATGCAACACCAGTTGAAAAATAAAGATTTTGCGGTGCTTTATAGGACCAATTCGCAATCCAGGGCTATTGAAGATGCCCTGCGTAAAAGAGATATTCCGTATCGCATTTATGGTGGGCTATCTTTTTATCAACGCAAAGAAATAAAGGATGTGCTGGCCTACTTACGCTTAATTATCAATCCTAACGATGAAGAAGCCCTTGTACGGGTAATTAACTTTCCTTCGAGGGGTATTGGCCAAACGACGCTAGAAAAACTAACCGTGGCTGCCAATCATCACGAGCGTTCTATTTTTGAGATCATTGCGAACCTTCAACATCTCGACCTCAACATAAATGCCGGTACCAAACGAAAACTGGAAGATTTCGTAACGATGATCAAGAGTTTTCAAATCATGAATACTAAAGCGAACGCTTTTGTTGTAGCGGAACATGTGGCAAAGAAAACCGGTATCTTGTTGGAGTTTAAAAAAGACGGTACTCCGGAAGGTATTGCCCGTATGGAAAACATTGAGGAACTGCTGAATGGGATAAAAGATTTTGTGGAGGGTCAGGCGGAATTGGCGGATACCAATGGAGATCTAACAGAATTTTTAGCAGATGTAGCTCTGGCTACAGATCTCGATAAAGATACCGGGGATGATGACCGGGTGGCGTTGATGACTATCCATCTCGCCAAAGGGCTGGAGTTCCCTTATGTATACATTGTAGGTATGGAGGAGGATCTATTTCCTTCTGCCATGAGCATGAATACCAGAAGTGAGCTAGAGGAAGAACGGAGGTTGTTTTACGTTGCCCTGACAAGGGCTGAAAAACAAGCCTATTTAACGTATACGCTGAATAGATATCGTTGGGGAAAGCTGATCGATTCTGAACCGAGTCGATTTCTGGAGGAAATTGATGAGGTGTATTTGGACAATCTTACTCCTATCAACGATAGTTACCGATACAAGTCGCTGTTAGACAATGATTTGTGGGGTGAACCGGATAAAAGTAAATTACGAACGATCAAGCCAAAAAATGGAGTACCACCCAGGGCCAATACACCTACGGAAAATCAATTGCGAAAACTTAGAAAATTGAAACCTAATATTGATGCTCCAAGAAACCCAGATAGCTCGGAATCCCTTAAACTGCAGGAAGGAACTGTAGTGAATCATTCTCGTTTTGGAAAGGGGAAAGTACTAAAATTGGAAGGTGTAGGCCAGGACAAAAAGGCAGAAATTCAGTTTGAAAGGGGAGACATAAAAAAACTGTTACTGCGGTTTGCCAAATTAGAGGTGCTTTCCGATTAGGAAGACAAGATACTATCTCGTGTAAGCGTGGTAGGTAAAGTGAAAGTAAAAGTACTGCCTTTTCCCTTTTTTGAGGTAATCTGAACAGCGCCGCCGTTTCTCTGGATAAAGTCCTTGCAAATGGCAAAACCAAGACCGGTTCCAATCTCATTTTGTGTGCCCTTGGTAGAACTGTTTTCTTTATCCGAAAGTAACAACTGTGTAATTTGTTTCTCGGTCATTCCTACACCAGTATCCTTTACCCGTATTTCCAGAAAATTATTTTCTTCGCGTACTTCCAATGTTATACGGTCTCCCTTTTTTGTAAACTTCAAAGCGTTGGAGATAAGGTTTCTGATAATGAAATCGACCATATTTTTATCGGCATATGCATTAGAAACCTCGGTAGGTAATAAAGCGAGTACTACTCCTTTTCTTGCGGCGTTATCCGCAACGAGAACAATATTCTCTTCTATAAGTGAAACCAGATTGAATGCTTTTTTTGAAAGGGTATGATCGTTCATTTGGGTTTTTGCCCAGTTAAGTAGGTTGTCTAAAAGCAATTGAAGCTTTCGCGAGGCATCCATGAGATATTGGGTAAATACCGCTTTCTCCTTTCCACTTAATGCCGAATCTTCATTGAGTATTTGGGCAAGAGAAAGAACGTTCCCCGTATGTCCTCTAAGATCATGGGAAATAATAGAAAAGAACTTATCCTTGATCCCGGAAGCTTCCTGCAATTCATGCTCAGACTCTTTCAGTTTTTCGTTGAGGTGATTTAACTCGTCATTTTTGGTATTTAAATCGGAGATTTGGCGTCTTATTTTTTCGGCAAGGGAATTGTACGTATGGGCAAGTTGGTTGATCTCTCTAACATTAATACTTGTTTTAACCTCAAAATTACCTTTGAAGTTGTTATCCGCTGCATCGTCCATATCATCAATTAGTTGTTGGATGGGTTTGGATAGGTGCCACGAAAAAGCTAAAGTGAAGAAAGTGGCAAATAATGCCGTGATACAGAAAAAAAGAATGATATACGAGCGTAAACGATTGATTAACAATTGTAAATTGATATTTACAGTTTCGTAAAGCTTATTGACCTCGTGATCCAGTTGGTAGTTAATGGTCTTAATTTCCTGTATCAGTCCAGAGGATTGATTACGGATCCTATTCTCAAGTGCCACCATGGTGTTGAAACTCGTTTTGTATTCCTTCAGAATAGCTATGGATCCTGAATTGGCTGCTTCATCTGTTACCATTCTCTTGAGCAATGAATCCGCTTCTTTGTTTAAAAGAGCGGCATAATGCGGGTCATTTCGCAAAAAGAAATCCTTTTCCCTACGTCTTAGCATTAAATTTTCGGCCAGGGAAATCCCTTTTTTATCTTGTTCAAGACGATGTATGTTTTGCCGCATTGTCCCTTCAAGGCCAAAGTCTTTAAAACCCCTTTTACGTTGTAATTGTAATACGGTATCGACATGGATTTTGAGTTGTTCGAGGCTTGAATTAATGTTTTGTAATCGTCTTTCGATTATCTTATCTTTAGTAGTGCTAGATACTTGTATCCCATGAAGTACGGAAGTTGCAGATGCAACCAGTTTTTCGTACTCTTTTTGAGTGTAGGTGGTCCCATACTGATAGAAAGAATCTATTTTGATATCGGCATCGATAAGCTCAGAAAAGCGATTATAGGCTTTCAGGCGGTTAATGTTAAAAACGGCGACCTGTTCTTTGAGGGCTTTACCGGAATTGATCTTTTTTAACGCACTAATGGAAAACAGGACGAAAGGTGTGATAAGGACACAAAATGCGAGAAATGCAAGTAGGATTCTTCCTTTAATGCTATTCATCTGAGTAAAATGGGACAGCTATAAAACGTTGGGAAACACGTTAAATTGCATAGAGTGCCGTTAAACCTACATATTGACGAAACCATGGCGAAGTTCATTAAAATCTACGAAGAGAACCCGGACGAACGAAGGATAATAGAGGTGGTACGCACGCTGCAACAAGGTGGTCTTATCATTTATCCAACCGATACGGTTTATGGTTTGGGCTGCGATATAACCAACTCAAGAGCTTTGGAAAAAATCGCTAGAATAAAAGGGGTGAAGCCGGCCAAAGCGCACTGGTCATTTATTTGCCCGGACCTCAGTAACTTGTCAGATTATGTTAAGCAGATAGATACGGCAACTTTTAAGATATTAAAAAGGGCATTTCCGGGACCGTATACCTTTATTTTGCCGGGTAGTACCAATCTTCCCAGGGATTTTAAAAAAAAGAAGACCGTAGGAATACGTATACCGGATAATACTATTGCCAGGGCGATAGTAAAAAATTTAGGCCATCCTATCGTTTCTACTTCTATACACGATGAAGACGATGTTTTGGAATATACCACGGATCCTGAGTTAATTTTTGAAAAATGGCAGAATCTTGTAGATATAGTAGTCGATGGGGGATATGGAGGAAATGTGGCTTCTACGGTTATTGACCTGTCCGAAACAGAGCCAAAAGTAATTCGAGAGGGATTGGGGTCCCTTGAGGTATTAACCTAAAAAAGGAAAGCGGCCTAAAAGACCGCTTTTCTTTAGTTTCATTATAAGTGCTATTATTCACCACTACCACCAATTGCAGGGTCTTTCATTCCCTCCTCGATCATGCTGTAAAATTGATCTAATTTAGGGAGTACCACTATTCGTGTTCTTCTGTTTCTAGCTCTATCTGTCGCACTATCGTTGCTCGTTAAAGGCACATAGTAGCTACGTCCTGCAGCTGTCATTCTCGCAGGATCTACGCCAAAATCATTCTGCAAGACGCGTACAATAGAAGTTGCTCTTTTGGCGCTCAAATCCCAGTTGTCTAGCAGCACACCACTGGCATAAGGCACATTATCCGTATGTCCTTCTACCATGAACTCAAAATCGGGTTTGTTGTTTACCACTTTGGCCACTTTTCCAAGAACTTCTTTGGCTGCACCGGTTACGTTGTAGCTTCCACTACTAAAAAGTAGCTTATCGGATATGGAGACGAAAACCACGCCTTTCTCCACAGTAACTTCAATGTCTTCATCATCCAAATTGCCCAATACACCCTTCAAGCTCTGTACCAAAGCCAAGTTTACCGAGTCTCTTCGGGTTACTGCATCTTGTAGTTTACGAATGGTCAAATCCTTTTCTCTAAGGCTTTCTAAGGATTTTTCAAGATTTTCCGCTCCTTTGGCGGTAAGTGTCGTTAAATTCCCCATGTTGTTGATCAACTCTTGATTATTTGCTTTCAAGAAGGAATTTTGTTCTTCCAAAGCTTCCATTTGGGACATTGCTGTGGCTTTTTCCTCCAGGCATTCGTTGAGTTTAACCGTAGCGGAATTCAACAAATCCTGAGTTTCTTGCTGCTTGGCTTCCAAATCAGCATATTTTTTTTGCGAAACACAAGAACTAAGTAGGATGGCCATGCTAAAAACACCCAAAAACACTTTTCTCATAACATGCATATTTTAATGGTTAATTAGATACAACTTTTTATAATGATGCGCCAAAATTAGATAAAAAGAAAGCCATCAATAGTAGTCCGTCGTTAATCTTTTACTAAATTGTTAAAATTCTTCTCTTGATGTACGAAGTGCGACCATACAATGGATGTCACCACATGATATTTTAAGGGTTGTACACCTCGTTTTCGTTTCCTTCGCACCCTTCTAAAATTAGCGTAAAAGCTTAAGTGTGCGCTGATTATAGCAACTGCATGCTTTCCCCGAAACTGCAGTAAAAATCTACCCGCAGCAATCCCGTCAAGTACTAATCGCGCAACAATTAAGGGCAGCGCCGTGCTATCTGGCAAGTTTTTAATAATAGAAAAAAGAGAGTTTCTAAAATTCAGGTAGGTTTTTTTGGGATTGGAGTTTTCAAGAGTAGATCCTCCTAAATGGTATACTTTGCTTTGTCCGGTATACCAAACCTTGTATCCGGTGTTTTTTGCGCGCCAGCAAAGATCAATTTCTTCTTGATGGGCAAAATAGTCCATATCAAAACCGTTGAGTTCCCAGAATACGGAACTTCGGATAAACATACATGCTCCGGTGGCCCAAAAAATCTCTACATCATCATCGTACTGTCCGTGATCTTTTTCCAGGGCTTGAAATATTCTCCCACGGCAAAAGGGATACCCCAGGCGATCAATAAATCCTCCGGCAGCACCGGCATATTCAAAGTAATCCGGTTGCTTTAAATCCAATATTTTGGGTTGTACAATGGCAATAGTATTGTCTTTTTCAAAAAGTCGTAAAAGTGGGGGAACCCAATTCTCAGTAATTTTCACATCGGAGTTCAACAAACAATAAATATCAGCCTTTATCGTACGAAGCCCTTCGTTATATCCCCCTGCAAAGCCAAGGTTTTCTTTATTTCGGACAATATGCACCTCTGGAAATTCTTGTTCCAAAAGGGAGACCGAGGTATCCGTGGAGGCATTGTCAATCACGTAAACTGCATATTCGGAGGAATAGCGCAGGACAATGGGAATAAATTGTTTGAGCAGCTGAGCTCCGTTCCAGTTCAATATTACAATGGCAACCTTCAAAACGGATGCAAATTAACGGCTAAAATCAGGAATTTCGGGTAGAAAAGTATATTTTTCATTGTTGTGGTCGATCTGACAGAAAATATGGTGTATGCCATTAGTTACCATCATATAGTCTGCCGCTGCTTTTAGATTGTATCGTGCTATTTGATCAAAGGTATCCTGGTCCAGGCGTATCCCTGGCGCTTTACACTCTACTAAAATTCGGATTTTTCCACTAGTGGTAAGGACAATCACATCATATCGTTTTTGCAATCCATTAATGAGCAACTGCTTTTCTACATTTATATGTTGCTTGGGATACTTTTTTACCGAAATAAGATAGTGAATAACGTGCTGTCTAACCCATTCCTCCGGATGTAGTACCACAAATTTTTTCCGGATAATGTCAAATATTTGGATGCGATTTTCGGTACTTTTAAATCGGAATTCGAATTTTGGAAAATTGAGTTGCTGCATGCCACAAAAGTCTGTATTTTTTTGAGATGGAGGAAGCCCGCCGAATTGTTGAAGAAATAAAGTCAGGAGAAATAAAGCCCCTGTACTTCCTTATGGGTGAAGAACCCTATTATATTGATAAAATAGCGGAATTTATTGGGAGTACCGTACTTTCTGAAGAAGAGAAAGGATTTAATCAAATTACGCTTTACGGGAAAGAAACGTCAATAGATGCGATCATTGCACAGGCTAAGCGGTATCCTATGATGGCCGAACGGCAGGTGGTTATTATAAAGGAAGCACAACACCTGTCCAGGACCATTGAGCAACTTGCCCACTACGCTAATAACCTGCAACCCACAACGGTCCTGGTAATTTGTTACAAATACAAAAAGCTTGATAAACGGAAAAAGTTGCACAACGCAGTGCTTTCTTCAGGGGTACTTTTCGAAAGTAAGAAGTTATACGAAAATCAGGTGGTGGACTGGATACGAAGAGTGCTTTCAGGAAAGGGATATAAGATAACGCCAAAAGCGGCAGCTTTGTTAGTGGAGTATTTAGGCACGGATTTGAGTAAAATAGATAATGATCTGCAGAAACTTTTTTTGGTCGTGCCGCAAAATACCGCGATTACGGAAGAGTTAATCGAGAAACATATTGGCGTTAGTAAAGATTACAACAACTTTGAATTAAAAAAAGCCATAGCAGAAGGCAATAAGAAAAAGGCAAGTACTATTGTTCACTATTTCACTCAGAACCCTCGGGAAAATCCATTGGTAGTTACCATTACCCTTTTGCACAATTTTTTCTCACAACTTTTGCAGTACCACAGTTTAAAAGATCGTTCTCCCAGATCAGTTGCCCACACGCTGCGTGTAAATCCGTATTTTGTTGGGGAGTACCAATCTGCTTCTAAGCGGTACTCTATGAAACAGGTAAGCGGGATTATTTCCGGATTACGAGAATTGGATATGAAAGGAAAGGGTTTGGGAACACAAAATGCCAGTCAGGCCGACCTGCTGAAAGAGCTCCTTGCCTTGGTATTCTAATTAGCGTTTGTCCAAGCTGTATTTTCCAGGTCCCAGGAGCAACACTACCAAAAATGCCAATGCGTACAACAGTGCCAGTTCCTTTTTGCCAAACGGATCGGATCCATGAACAATGAAAGCTGCCACTAGCATGGTAAGTATGGTTGGGACTGTTGCAATCCGGGTCTTATAACCAATTATGATCATTATCGGCGCAATGAACTCGCCAACTACGGTGAGGAAGAGGGAAGGACTTTCTCCAATACCTATCGGGTTGGCAAATTGGAAATCGCCGCGGATCAGTTTCTGAAATTTTGGAAAACCATGGGTGATCATCATTAGGGAGGCACCAATTCGCAAAGCAGCCAGACCAATCGACGTTAAAATAGCATTTCTCATTTTTCGGGGGATTTATTCGTGCAAAAGTATGATTTCAATATGAGCTTTTACCTTTTTTGCAAACAAAGGTGGTAATAGCTCCTTTTTACGCCCCGTAAAACACTTTTCGAATGGGTTCTGCTACTTACGCAAATTGGCGACTCTTACTATGCATTAAACCGGTGGTAAGGGTGCTTAAGTAGTAGCTAGCGCCTACAGTAGGATTAAAGATCCTTTTGTTCGCCATCACCTTGATCGAATACGCCGCTATATATTATTTCTTCCGGCTGATATTTAAATTTTAGGATGCGATTGGGTTGGCACTCCAATTCATACTGATCGCCCTCGATAACAAATTTGAATTCAACACTGGACTGCGCAGTTTTATCCTCGATAGTTACTTCGAAAATACCATCCTTATCCTTGTCAAACATGGGAACGGTAACTTGCCAGGGTGGAGAAGTGAATTGTCCGCGAACGCCTACTTCGCTTACTGAATCCATAGCGTTCGTATCTACGGTAAAGGTTACTTTTTTCCGATGTTCTTCTTGTACGCACCCGGAAATCACTAGCAATAGTATACTTAGTATTACCCGGTTTTTAAGGTTTTTCATTTGTGTGTTTTTTAAATATGAATTTTGAAATCAACTGGTCTATTCCGAATCTTCCCGATCCGAAATAAAGATGATACAATGCGACCCAAAGGAATCCCAATGCAGGAAGCATCCCCCAGGTTCCTTGCCCCCATTTCTGCAGAAAAATGGCCACCAACATTGTACATAGTATTAAAAATGCAGCTACCCTGGTTTTAAGACCAAATGCAAAAAAGAGGCCTCCAACGGCCTCACTAAAAGCACCCATCCATGCAAAAAAAACCGGCATCGCCGCAAAAATGCCTCCGTATTCCGCAACATCCTGCGGGAACCATGCTGCAACTTCAAACAACTTTAGATTTTGACTATCAGCAGTCCAGGGCATACCAAATTTTGAGGCACCAAAATCCAAGGCAAGTAGTATCCCGCAGATAAACCTCGGGATAGCAAAAAGTAAATCGGCTATCCAGTGTTGTTGTAGAATAGGCGTTACCAGAATTTGTAAAAGGTTTTTCATGATGATGATTGTTTGTTGGATCAAAGATGAAAAACGGCGGAAATATTTACGCTTCAAATGGTAGTATGGCGTATCAAATACGATTTGAGGCGTCCCAAATCCTCAGCTAGGATAAGATTTTCAAATATTCCGAAGGAGATTGGTCGGTGAGTTTGCGAAATACTCTGTTAAAGGTGGCCTTGCTGTTAAAGCCACATTCAAATGCAATTCCCAAAAGAGACAATTTGTCCTGCTTATTTGCCTTTAACATGGTCTTAAATGCATTCACACGATATTGATTGATAAAGTCATTAAAGTTCTTGCCAAACCCGCTATTAATAGTTTCTGAAAGTTGCGCTCTCTTCATATTGGCAATCTCAGCCAGGTCCGCTAGGTTTAGATCAGGATCTAAATACGGTTTTTCCGTTTCCATAAGCTGTTCGAGCTCCGTGATCTTCTCGGGTGGAATACTTTTTTGAGAACTATCAGAAATCTCTGATACACTATACAACTGAGGGCTAAAACTAAAATTCAATTTTTTCAGTTTAGTGGTATCTGTAAAATAGCCTTTTATCCCCACGTATAGTATGACCATTCCGGTGAAAAGGTTCAACCACCATCGTTGCATGTAACTCAGCGGCATAATATATTCAGAGATCAACGTTTGGGCCAGATCATATAAAAACAGTGCGCCATAGAGAATAAGAAAAGACAAGATCCAATTTAATTCCAATCGATAGGTATTGGAGAAATATACTTTTATTTTTTTTCGATAGGCGTAGAACAACTGGAACGTAATGGTCAGGTAAAACAGGTTTTGTAAGAATCCAAATACGGCGTAAATCGGTAGTACTATGGGTTCGTCCAATCGTAATTTTAAGTAGCCATTCTGAGTAGCATTGAAACCGGGTTGTTGTGCATCGTATATATAGATAACAATGCGATAGAGTATGATCGCGAAAGCTGGAGTAAAATGCAACCAGTCCCTTTTGTTGAAAGTGAAATAGGACATGGTAACGGATTTCACGTAGAAATAGATCAACGGTAAAATAGCTACAGAGAGGTATATTAGGGCATAGTTGATCTTTGTGTTCCTAAAGGTATCGTACCAGCCCATAAATCCTACAGTGTAGCAGGTTTGGTGGTAACATGTAATTATAAGGATAAGAAAAAGAAAAAGATCAGATGGATTACTGGTTTTTAAATACCGGGATAAGAGAAGGACCGCAAAAATTAGTCCCTGCAAGGAAAGAATAAGGAGGGGAGTACTCCAAATATCAAATTCCGGAAAGGATAAAAACATATAGCCCTTTTGAGCTAAAATAAATATTTCAGGTGAATTCCTGGAGAAAAGCGATATGCCATCCGGATATGGCCAACAAAGCGTAAAGAAAAAGCCTCTGAAATCAGCGGCTTTGGTTTTTAGCGAAGTGCCGGATAGCCCTCGGGGTCCGACTCGTGCATGATCTCATACACCTTCTCAAAAATATCTTCTTCACTAGGTTTCGAAAAATAATCACCATCCGTAGCATAGGCAGGACGGTGGGCTTTGGCAGTAAGGGTTTGTGGAGCACTATCCAGATAGCGGTAGGCCCCCTGTTTCTCCAAAATTTCCTGCATCAAGTACGCTGAACATCCTCCCGGGACGTCTTCATCAATTACCAGCAAACGATTGGTTTTCTTCAGACTATTGACCACTTTATGATGGATGTCAAAGGGAAGAAGGGTTTGGGCATCTATAACTTCTGCATCTATGCTGACTTCCTGAAGTTCTTGCGCTACCTTTTGAACCATGCGAAGGGTAGATCCATAGGAGAGCAAGGTAATATCCGTGCCTTCTTTTACTGTTTCCACTATACCAATTGGCGTGCAAAATTCACCCAGATTGTTTGGTTTTTGTTCTTTTAAGCGATAGCCATTCAGACTCTCAATAATCAAGGCAGGTTCATCACTTTTCATTAAGGTATTGTAGAAACCTGCGGCTTTGGTCATGTTTCTGGGAGCAAGAATGTAGATTCCTCTTAGAAGATGTACTAAACCACCCATAGGAGATCCGGAATGCCATATTCCTTCTAACCGATGTCCCCGAGTGCGAATAATGAGTGGTGCTATTTGCTTTCCTACAGTTCTATAACGCAAGGAGGCAAGATCATCGCTTAATGTTTGCAGCGCATATAAAATATAATCTAAATATTGTATTTCGGCTATAGGACGCAAACCGCGCATAGCCATACCAATTCCCTGGCCAATTATTGTGGTCTCGCGTATTCCCGTATCTGCTATTCGCAGAGAACCGTATTTTTTCTGAAGTCCTTCCAAGCCCTGATTAACATCCCCAATAGTGCCGGTATCTTCACCAAAGACCAAAGCTTTTGGATAGTTTTCGAAGAGCTTATCAAAATTATCCCTCAAAATAACACGGCCATCCACAGTTTCCGGTGTAGTATCATAGGTGGGCGCCACCTCCGTAACGGAAACAGCATTTCCAGCACTCTCGTTGAAGAGTTGCGAACTATACTTCGGCTGTGTTTCCTCCAAATAGGTGGTAATCCAATGCTTCAATTGTTGTAATGTATCACCGGATTCTCCTGTCACATAGCGCAGTGCTTTTCTTCCAAGTGAGGCGATATCCTTTTTAATTGGCTCTTCTATTGCGATAAGATCATTTTTTACCTTATTCACAAAGGTTTTATTTGGGCTGTTTTCCGCGAGGTTTTCCAGTAAGGCTACTAACTCGTTTTTGTGGGACAGATTGGGCATAAGAAATTCGGACCATGCTTCTTTTTTGGCATTTCTAACCTCTTGCTTGCATCTTTTTTCAACCGCTTTTAAACTGTCTTCATCGGCAATATTATTCTCCAATATCCACTCTCTGAAGCGTTTGTTGCAATCATTTTCGCGCTCCCATTCAAGGCGCTCCGGGCTTTTGTATCGCTCGTGAGAGCCAGAAGTAGAGTGTCCTTGAGGCTGTGTAAGTTCTGTAACGTGAATGAGTACCGGAACATGCTCTTCCCTTGCGATATCCGAAGCATTCTCATACGCATGAATCAATGCGGTATAGTCCCACCCAGGTACTTTTATGATTTCAAAACCAGGATGTTCTCCATCGCGTTGAAAGCCTTTTAATGCCTCTGAGATATCTGATTTTATGGTGTGGAATTCGGCAGGCACTGATATACCATAGGCATCATCCCAAATACTAATGATCATCGGTACTTGCATCACTCCAGCCGCATTAAGCGTCTCGAAGAAATGGCCCTCGCTTGTGCTGGCATTCCCTATAGTACCCCAGGCTACTTCATTTCCATTATCCGAAAAAAGGGCCTTAGGGATACCCTCCACATGCCTGTAAATTTTAGAGGCCTGCGCCAAACCAAGTAGGCGTGGCATTTGACCTGCGGTGCAGGAGATATCTGCACTGCTATTCTTTTGTTGGGTAAGGTCTTTCCAGGTGCCGTCTTCGTTAAGGCTGTGGGTCACAAAATGTCCCCCCATCTGCCGCCCGGCGCTCATAGGCTCTTTTTCAATATCCGTTGTAGCGTATAGCCCATGGAAAAATTCCTTTGGTCCCAGGTAACCTAAAGACATCATAAAGGTCTGATCCCGATAATAGCCGCTTCTAAAGTCGCCGTTTCGGAACGCTCTTGCCATCGCTAGTTGCGGTAATTCCTTACCATCACCAAAAATGCCGAATTTTGCTTTCCCGGTTAACACTTCCCGTCTTCCTAAAAGACTACATTCCCGACTAATAGTTGCAATCCGGTAATCCTCTAATATCTGCGTTTTGAAATCTTCAAAGGAAATATCGTTGCTGGTCTTTGGATGGGTTTTCACTATGCCTTGGGATTTTTTGCAAAATTACGAAAATAACTCTGTTTTTGCTAACGACCAGTACCCTATTTTATTCTTAAAATGACAAAAAAAGGAGGTTAAAAAAGAAAATATGAAAAAATAATAAGGATTTAGCACTACTATTTTGATGAATTAGCAATCAAAACCACTTCCTGGTGAAAAGCTGTGTTAAGGTTCGTAAACTGGGTGTTATGACAAATCGAATCCGTTCGCCGTAGTTAGGTTGTGCAATTTCATACCCGTTATTCGAGTAAACCGGAAAATAGAGTTCAAAAAAATCGGTGACAAAATTAAGGCGAATTCCGGAGTCATAAACAAAACGAGCGGGAGAACCTCTATCTCGTATGGCTCCAATATCCCCGTAGACCTCTATCCATTGCCATAGATTGAAGCTCAAATTACCAGTAACGATCCAATCGTTGGCAAAACGATCCTCAAAAATGGATTTGAATCCTCCCTCTGCCAGAATAAATTGCTGACTGGTGATGCCCGTGGCGTTTTGCGATCTGTTCAAATAATTCAAATCGAACAGATAATCCGTTGGACGGTCCAAGGCAAAACTAAAGAAATCGGAATCTGTAGTATTGGTGATAAACTTCCCGGCATAAAATCTTAGGTTCAGTTGCCGGTTGGTAAAATAAAGTGTCCGTTGTTCCCATTCGAACGAAAGCTTGGAAAAATCACTTGCTACCTGCGCATCTATTATCCAGGACCGAAATTTTAAAATATTGTCATCTATATCCGAATACCGAAGGTTGAAGACAGTGAAATCCGGTTCGGTATCAATTTGATCAACGATGCTTTCGTCTATATTTCGAAATACGTTTCGCACTCTGAACAATAGCCCTTGCCTTCTATTTGATAAATAATCTTCGGGTCGCCATATAAGACTCAGGGCCGGGGTAATTGTGGTAAAGCGAGAATTTACATCGAAAAATGAAGTGCCTGCGCTTAAGGAATAGTTAAAGGAATTCAGTTTTCCGTCATTAAAAAAATGCCGTCTTATAAATCCCACATTGCCCACAATAGCATTTTCCTTACTAGCATACCTTGGCTTAATAGAAAAATTGAATTTACGATTGATAAACGTGCGGTTGTTTATCGTGATTCCCGCAGATATTCCATTATTTGCATCAAATTTAAATTCCGGCACCCAAAAGAGTTGATTGTAGTAGGGGTTTTCACTGTCTTTAAAAAAGCGAAGTTGTAGTTTTTTATTGCTCGAAAGGAAGCCACTCAAGCTCTTCCAATTGTCCCGTTGGTTAACCTCCGGAATTTTTTTATCATAATTAAGTACAAGTCGACCCTCATCATTATTGGGAATGAAAAATGTCCTGCTTGTATCAATATCCGTTAACCAATATTTGGAAATTACGGAATCATTTTTCAACCCAAATAAGGATATGGGTACTTTGGCGCCGGTTCTATTCTTAATTACCACAGAAATGGAGTCTTCCTGCTTAATTACCTTCCCTATTTTAAAATCAATATTATCGCGTTGCTCTACAAACTCCTTAAAAAACCAATCAATGTCTTTGGAAGCATTGTCCTTTAAATAGGTTTCAAAGGTTTTGGCTTTTAATTTGGGAGTTAACTTATAGGTGTTGTAAAAGTTTTGAATACTTTTATCAATAGTTCCATAACCTACGTATTCCCCTAAATAGGCCATCCCAAGTCCCGCTTTATAGCGATTCGCTATTTTTTGATTCCACCGGGTTAACGAATCATTAGGCGTGCTTAAAGATTGATGGTCATTCCTCCTTACAGAAGCCATTTGGAACAAATAGTATTGTTCATTGAAATCCATTTTGGCCAAATTGTAGGAACGAAATCCCCAGGTATTTGCCAATTTACCGGTGAACTTCTTTTCAGGATAAAATTCCTCTACGTATTTGATCAATAGATAATAAACGATGGCGTCATATACCCATCGCTCCTTTCGTTCGTCCAGATATAGCGTTTCCTTTACCACACTATTCAGTGCTGTTTTCAATAATTTCATTTCAAATTGAAACTGTTCACTATAGGGCCGAATAAAACTGGGAAGTAAATTGGGGCCATAAAAGGGATTTCGTGAATAATCCAATTCCGAAACCAGTAACTTTTTATGAGGGTAGGGCCCTAGATTTTCTTCAATAAAATTCGCTGCCCGCGCTATGGATATACTTTTACCCAGTTCACTATATTTAGCCGTTACAATATCTAATGAGAGGCGGAGTGAACCTATGTTATGTTCGGTGAATCGTTGTTGAGGAGTGAGGATAATGTCACATCCTTTTCTTTGTTTGGCGGTTAATCGCGCGAAGTTCCCTGACGAAAAATCAGTGCTGTGCGTAATTTCAAAATTACTTGCTACAAAGAGGCCATTTGGATAGGTAAAGTCAATTTTTGTATCCATGGCTTCGGTAGCAAGGTCGTTAAGATCTTTATTTGGATATAATTTCCAATCCCCATCAAATAAGGCTGGTGTAAGGTACCAATCCCGTAAAAAGTAACCGCCCAAATACCCGTGCCCATATCGGGTGAATTTACTGTTGGGAAGATCTACAGTATAGGTTAGAAAAAGTTTGATTTCTTCACCTGGAGAAAGTGAGGAAGGTAGTGCTATCTGTAAAATATCGCGATCCGCCGTTCTAGACCATTCTAATCCATTATAGTTGTTATCCACAATGCTCATAATCCTGGTGAAGCCCCGGTCTTTGTCTTTGGCTAGATGAAGGCTACGTTTAAACTCTTCGCCAAATCGTTTGGCAAGTGCAGACTTCTTGCTGGAATAGGCATGATTCCAGTCATTAAAAAACAGGGTGTCTAAGGTGCTTTGGGCATCGTTTCGATAGGTAAAGGCTTGTTTAATTTGGATGGTATGATCTTCAGCGTTTAGCGTGGCTTTTATTTCATTTAGATGTTGCCCTCTTATTGAGTACATAGCCACAAGCCCAAAAGCAGCCAGCAATACGTTGCGATGTTTTAACTTCAAGAGAACCAATTAAAAGTTTGGACTAAGGGTATTTCCCTTATAAAAGGCATCAATGATCTGTACCACTTCCGCCTCCGTATCTACCAGTTTTACCAAATCCATATCTTCGGGACTGATAGTGCCTGCTTCAAGCATCGTGCCACGAATCCAGTTCCAAAGTCCGCTCCAAAAGTCAGTACCCACAAGAATTATTGGGAATTTGTGAATTTTATTCGTTTGAATAAGGGTAATCGCCTCAAACAATTCATCCAAGGTGCCAAAGCCGCCAGGCATAACAACGAACCCTTGAGAGTACTTAACAAACATTACTTTACGAACAAAAAAGTAGTCAAAATCTAAGCTTTTGTCATCATCGATATACGGGTTGTCATGTTGTTCGAAGGGTAGGTCAATATTAAGGCCTACAGAAGTGCCACCCGCAAGGTTAGCCCCTTTGTTACCAGCCTCCATAATCCCCGGACCTCCCCCGGTAATAACACCATATCCAGCTTCTGCAATTTTTTTGGCAATCGTTACACCCAGCTCGTAATAACGATCCCCGGGGCGCATACGTGCGGAACCAAAAATGGATACACAAGGACCAATACGGCTCATGCTTTCAAAACCATTAACAAACTCCCCCATTATTTTAAAGATGGCCCAGGAGTCGTTGGTTTTTATCTCGTTCCATCCCTTGTGGTGTTGCTCTTTTCGCATAATTATAATTTATACCGCTTTGGCAATTGCTTTTTTAGAATGCTCCAGTTCCTTTTTTAGAAATTGTGCCGTGTAGCTCTTGTCATCTTGGGCAACTGCTTCCGGTGTACCCGTAGCAACGATCATACCACCGCCACGACCACCTTCATACCCGATATCAATAATATGGTCCATCATCTTAATAACATCCATATTGTGCTCAATAACAAGAACAGTATTTCCCTTATCTACCAATTTTTCTAAAACCTGCATCAATACCCGTATATCCTCAAAATGAAGACCAGTTGTGGGCTCGTCCAAAATGTAAAAGGTGTTTCCAGTATCGCGCTTAGATAGCTCAGTGGCTAGCTTCACCCGCTGCGCTTCTCCCCCGGATAGGGTAGTGGACTGCTGCCCAAGGGAAATGTATCCAAGCCCAACATCTTTAATGGTCTTTAGTTTCCGATGGATCTTTGGGATATTTTCAAAAAAATCAACCGCTTCATTAATGGTCATTTCCAATACATCAGATATCGATTTTCCCTTGTAACGGATTTCAAGGGTTTCCCTATTAAAACGTTTGCCATTGCAGGTTTCGCATTCAACATAGACATCAGGTAAAAAATTCATTTCAATCACCCTCAATCCTCCTCCCTGACATGTTTCACATCGCCCTCCGGCCACATTAAAGCTGAAACGCCCAGGTTTGTAACCGCGTATAGTAGCTTCCGTAGTCTTGGAGAAGAGGGCGCGGATCTCGCTAAAAACTCCAGTATAGGTCGCCGGATTAGATCTTGGTGTCCTGCCAATGGGGGATTGATTAATATCAATAACCTTATCAATATGCTGTAAGCCTGTAATCCTTTTGTACGGCATAGGTTTTTTTACCCCGTTAAAATAGTGCGCGTTCATGATAGGGTAGAGGGTCTCGTTGATCAAGGTCGATTTTCCACTACCGGATACTCCCGTAACCCCAATCATCTTTCCAAGTGGGAAAGCTACCGTGAGGTTTTTTAAATTGTTTCCTGTACAACCCGAAAGAACGATTTTCTTTCCTGTTCCTTTTCTTCGCAACTGGGGAACAGGGATCTCTTTTTCTCCGGTTATGTAGTCAGCAGTAAGTGTGTGGTGATGTTTTAATTCCTTCGGGGGCCCTTGGGAAATAATCTCTCCTCCATGTTTACCCGCTTGAGGCCCTATATCGATAACATGGTCTGAGGCTTCTATCATGTCGCGATCATGTTCTACTACTATAACCGAATTACCAATATCTCGTAGCGATTCCAGGCTTCGAATCAAACGTTCATTATCGCGTTGGTGCAACCCTATACTGGGTTCATCCAAGATATAGAGGACACCCACCAATTGCGACCCGATCTGAGTAGCGAGTCGGATACGTTGCGCCTCGCCACCGGATAAGGTTTTTGATCCTCTGTTTAAAGAAAGATAGTCCAGGCCAACATCCAATAGAAAACCGATTCGGGCTTTAATTTCTTTTATGATCTCTTCTGCGATCTTTTTTTGGTTACCCTCCAAATGATCTTCCAACTGCTCGAAAAAAGCAGCCAGTTCTGCGATATCCATTTGGGCAAGCTCCGCTATGTTCTTACCTGCAATTTTGAAGTATAGCGATTCTTTGCGCAAACGGGAACCATTACAGCTAGGGCAGGTAATTTTATCCATATATTCCTTGGCCCACCGCTTTATGGAGGTAGAATTTGATTCCTCAAATTGATTCTTGATAAAATTGGCAATACCCTCATAATCGATGGAATAGTTTCGTTGTACCCCCAGTGTTTTAGAGTCTACCGTAAAGCTTTCTTTCCCCCCGTTCAATATGATTTCCATAGCAGGTTCCGGGATCTTCTCAATAGGAGTGGTCATATCAAAGCCGTAACGTTGGCCAATCGTTTCCAGTTGTTTAAAGGCCCAGGAGCGTTTATATTCTCCAAGTGGGGCAATCCCCCCATTTTTTATAGCAAGCTTTTTATTAGGGAAGATCTTTTGGGGATTTACTTCATAAATGTGTCCAAGACCATTGCAATCCGGACACATACCTTTAGGAGAATTAAAGGAAAAGGTATTGGGTTCGGGAGTAGGATATGAAATACCAGTGCTGGGACACATAAGATCCCGGCTAAAATAGCGTGGTTCATTATTGTCTTCTCCCAAGACCATCAACACATTATTACCGCTGTACATTGCGGTATTGATAGATTCGCTCAGCCGTTTACCCGTTTCCTCTTCATCTGAGATAAGCAATCGATCAATTACAATTTCGATATCGTGGGTTTTATAACGATCAACCTTCATGCCTTTGGTAATATCAACGATCGCTCCATCAATGCGAACCTTTACAAACCCTTGTTTTCCGATCTGTTCAAAAAGTTCCCGGTAATGTCCTTTTCTGGATTTAATTACAGGGGCCAGAAGGTTGATTTTTTTACCGTTATACGCACTAATGATGAGTTGTTGGATTTGTTCGTCGCTGTAGCTCACCATTTTCTCGCCGGTGTTATAGCTATAGGCCGCTCCAGCACGAGCAAATAGTAGTCGAAGAAAATCGTATACTTCGGTAATGGTTCCAACCGTAGAGCGGGGTGACTTTGATGTTGTCTTTTGTTCAATGGCAATTACCGGAGATAGGCCATCTATCTTATCTACATCCGGACGTTCCAGGCCGCCCAGGAACTGTCTTGCATAAGCGGAAAAGGTTTCTATATATCGGCGTTGTCCCTCAGCATAAATGGTATCAAAGGCTAAAGAGGATTTACCACTTCCCGATAGTCCGGTGATCACCACCAGCTTTTCTCTGGGGATGGTGACGTCTATGTTTTTTAAATTATGTACCCGGGCCCCCCGTACCTCGATGTTTTCTTCATAATTGGTCATATGATCATAGCAAAACTTCAAAAGTACGGTTTTGACTGGTAAAAAAGAAGCTGGTTCCTATGGTGATTTTGTGAAATAGAGGAGGATAGCTATCTTACTGGAAATCGTAATGCATGTTTATCGTAGGCCGTATTTTATCCTGTTTTTTTCTCTTTGCCTTGTTTTGCTGTACCACTTTGGTTATCGGACAAAAACGTCAAATCATTGTAGATGCGGATAGTGGCAACGAAGTTGACGATCTCTATGCCCTGGTACGCATACTTTTGGAACCGTCAGTTGAAGTAACTGCTTTAAATGCCACGCATTGGCAAACGAGTCATTGGACAGTACCGCGTTCTATGGAAAATAGCCACAGGCTTAACCAACAATTGCTTGGAGAACTGCGGTTAGATGTAAAAACATTGCGAGGGGGAGCAGCACGGATGTACGACTGGGGAGATCGTGCCCAGCACTCCGCTGCTGCTTATGAGATACTTCGTCAGGCCACAGAAAAAGAGGAAGTTACAATTCTAGCCCTTGGCGCACTGACCAATATCGCCTCTGCCGTTTTTATACAACCAGCTATCGCTAAAAAACTCAAGGTGTATTGGCTGGGAACCACGGTTGATTTTAAAACCCAAGTAGTAAAACGTAATGATTTTAATGCAATGATGGATCCTTTTGCGTTGGATTACCTCTTGGATTCTGAAGTGGAAATGCACATTATGCCTATTAATGTGGCTACTGCCATGGAAATTGACTACGCAAAATTGAAGGCAGCTATTGCATCACACCCTGTCGGGAACTATTTGTTACGACGTTGGGAGGATCATTTAGACGGTTCCCGAAAAAAACGTGTTTTATGGGATTTAGGACTGATAACGGCTTATATTCACCCGGAATTTGCTCAAAAAGAAACTATTACCACTTCCAGAGATAGTGGTAACCGACCGATCCAATTCTATAAAAGCCTGGATGCGGAAACCGTGTATCAGGATTTTTACAAAACCTTGTTGGCTTTTGAACGAGAGTAGGGTATTTTTAAGCGCTAAAACAACAGTAACCTGGAGCGCAGTTGAGAGGACTTTTCGGATGGAAGGATATCGTTAGGTCCAGACTGCATTAACCTGACAACTAGTATTAACGTAATGAAATTATTAGGAATAGGATCGCGAATTGATCATCCGGAGTACGGAAAAGGGGTGGTCACCAATGTTACTTCACAACACTATTGGGTAACCTTTATCGAAAAAGGATTGGAAACCATTGATTTAGATGCCGAGTTTACCATTATTGAACGTGCCGAAGACGATGTAGATACCGTAAGTCTTTTTGATGTGGAAAAATCGTTAGTAGACATCCTGAAGAAGTGGGGGGATACCCATGAAAGGGTGGCCATTGCAGATAAATGGAAAGGCGGGAAGTTAATTCTGGAGCCCGGAGATAACCTGGCGAATAAGGAAATGCCAATTGCCACTTTTTTTCATAAGATCGTTATGGTACGTGACCGACTTCGTGTAATGGAACAAAAGATCAATAGCAGTAAAAACCTGGACGACCAGGAAAAGGTAGACCTACAACAGTATATTACAAGGACCTATGGCTCATTAACAAGTTTTAATGTGCTTTTTAAAAACGAAAGCGATCGGTTTGTGGGGGAGAAAAGTAAATAGCGGTACTACAAGGGAAAAGATACTAGGGGCTTATGAGACCCTGGCGGAGCGGTACAATGAACGCATTGATCATAAACCCCACAACGCATATTACGACAGGCCTAATACCCTGAAATTACTAGGGGAAGTTGCAGGAAAACACATTTTGGACGCAGCCTGCGGCCCGGGTAAATATGCGGAAATACTCTTGGGAAAAGGTGCGGAAGTAGTAGGTTTTGATCTGAGCCCGAAAATGATTGAAATGGCACGAAAAAGGAACGGTAAGGATACCCTCTTTTTTGTTCATGATCTCACCCAACCGCTGAATAGGTTCGAAGATGAAAACTTTGATGCTGTGCTATGTGCTCTGGCCCTGCATTATATTGAGGACTGGCAACCTGTGATTCAGGAATTTTCCAGAGTGCTTCGGAAAGGAGGAAGTGTCGTTGTATCCATTGAACATCCCTTTTTCGAATACAACTATTTTAAATCAAAAGATTATTTTAAGGTAGAGGAAGTAAGCGCAACCTGGAGAGGTTTCGGAGGACGTGTAGTGGTACCTAGTTATCGAAGACCCTTAATGGCGTGTTTACAGCCTTTTACGGAAAACGGGTTTTATATTGATGCTTTGGTTGAACCCTTACCTGTCCGTGAATTTGAAAAGTATAATCCAAGACACTATAAAGAGTTGATGAAGTTTCCGGCCTTTATGTGCTTTAAAGCAGTAAAGAAGTGAGGTAATGGTTGGAGCAGTTGCGACTTGTGATTTAAAAAGTAAAAAAAAGATTTGATGTCATTAGCCAAATATATAGACCACACCCTTTTAAAGCCTACCGCAACGGAGACAGAGATACGCATGCTGTGCGAAGAGGCCTTGGCCTATGGTTTTAAAGCGGTTTGCGTCAACGGTTGTTGGGTGGCCTTTGCTTTTGAACTCCTGAAAGATTCCGAGGTTCGGGTGGCTACAGTAGTGGGTTTTCCTTTAGGGGCGATGAGCACTGATGCTAAAGTAACCGAGGCTGAAGATGCTGTAAACAGTGGGGCAGATGAAGTGGATATGGTCTTGAACTTGGGGTGGTTGAAATCCCAACAGTACGATAGGGTTCAGGAAGATATTGATCGCGTAAAGAAGGCCGTGGGAAACAGCATACTCAAGGTAATTTTAGAAACTTGTTATCTGAACGATGATGAGATAGAGAAGGCTTGTGAGCTAGCGGTTGCTGCCCGGGCGGATTTTGTCAAAACATCCACCGGATTCGGAACAGGAGGGGCCACTTTTGAAGATGTTCTGTTAATGAGGACGGTAGTAGGCGATAAGGCATTAATTAAAGCCTCTGGGGGCGTTCGTAACAGAGAGACCGCACTCCGATATATTTCAATTGGCGTGTCTCGTATAGGCACTTCCTCTGGTGTAAAACTGCTTACCGAATAATTGCAATCTATGTCCATCCACTTAGCCGCCAAAAAGGAGGAAATTGCCCCTAACGTTTTATTACCCGGAGACCCCTTGCGGGCGCAATGGATCGCCAGCACGTTTCTGGAAGATGTAGTGTGCTACAACAAGGTTCGAGGCATGTTGGGGTATACGGGGCACTACAAGGGGAAACCCATATCCGTACAGGGGAGTGGTATGGGCATTCCCTCTATTTTAATCTATTGCCATGAACTTATTACCGAGTATGACGTCAAGAAAATTATCAGGGTGGGTACGGCAGGATCTTATCAACCGGATGTGGTGCTACGAGATATTGTAGTAGCCATGAGCGCATCTACGGATTCGAATTTTAACGCTAATCGATTTCCAAATGCCACTTTTGCACCTACCGCAAGCTTTGAATTGTTTCATAGGGCAATTCAATACGCCGAAACAAATGACATTTCTGTGAAAGCAGGGAATATCCTTTCTACCGATATTTTTTACGATGACCATCCGGACTATTACAAAAAATGGGCCGCCTATGGTGTGCTTTGCGCAGAAATGGAGACTGCTGGCATCTATACCCTGGCAGCAAAACACGGCATTGAAGCCCTCACCTTGCTAACCATTTCGGATTCATTGGTGACAAAAAAAGAATTGAGTCAACACGAGCGTGAGGAATCACTACGGGAAATGGTGACTCTGGCGCTATCTTTGGCATAAAAAGAGGGCTATTTTCAGGATACTGTGGTAGTCTTTTTAGGTGTTAACAACAGCAGGGGTGGATGATTTAAAAAAGTAAGCTTTTGAGCCATTTGCAACATATGATTATTTTACTATTTACCGTATCCTTTGCACTCGGAGGTTATGGCGTACAATGGGTTACTACGGAAAACCAAATTCAACCTAAAGTGATCCCTGGTGAGCTTTTTACTACCTCCCAGGAGGTCGCTGACAATACCTTTAAAAAAAGTATTGAACAAATGAAGGAGATCCGCTATTTCATCAAAGCATACAAAGAACCACCTGTTGAGGACCATTTTTTTGTTGCCTGCCTCGAACGCCTAAACCGATACCTGGAAGTAAAGGACCGTGAAATCGAACCTCCAATAGATTTTTCAGGGATTAAACAGGTGCGCAGGGCAAAAGTAAAAAGCGACGAAGAAATAGGGGCCTCGCTTTATCCAAGGGCAATGATAGAATCCTGGGAATGTTACAGTCGACAAGATGCTATTGTCCTTTTACAACGGATAGATACCATAAGGGCGAGACATCCCTGGGATGTGGTCAGTAAATCGCCCATTACCTATTTTAGGAAAAACAATGAAATTGTTTTTATTACCCCTGGCGGATTTTATATGTTGGATCGGGTACCGGAAATTGAAGATTTCCTAAGAACAAGACTTTAAAATGCATTGCACTGAGGGAATTTCTCTGTTTCACTACACATCGCAAGAGATACTATGATGTACCCCGTAGTTCGACTTTAGTTTCGAATAAGCACCTTATGTGCCTCGATCAAATTTCCCAAGCCAGTATCCTGGTTTCTGTTTTTAAGCCAAAGTCCCGTGGAAAGCAAAGAATTTCCGGTGAAATTTTGTTCGACCATACTTAGTTTTTTATCGGGAGAAATAATTAAAAACCGTCCACCGTAACCATCGGCCCAAATGGAATTACTGTCCGAGGAAAGCCACCACTGATATCCAAAACCATCATAGCGGCCGTATGGTATTGGGCTCTCTTTGAGGTTGCTGTACGAACGAGTACTTTCCTTTACCCAACTTTCGGGTAGGATCTGTTGCTTTCCCCAACGGCCGTCATTCGCTATCATAGCACCAATTCTGCCCAGATCTCGCGTACTCATATACAGGTAATATTGTTGGTGCATTGATTTTTTCTTCGGCCAAAACCACGGCCCACCCATTACTACGTTATCCTCAGAAAAATCCTGTATACCCAGAGGCTTTGCCAGATATCCCTCCATAAATTTTCCAATGGACATTCCGGTTTCTTGTATGAATATGGTGCCCAGTGCGTTGGCGTCAAAATTGTTCGCAAAAAAATAGGTGCCAGGCAGATGGCTTTCCCTTTTTGGCCGTTGTGTGATCTGGTTATCATGCTCCCCTTGCGCAGGTAGGTAAATACCTGATTTCCCCATAAGCAGATCTCGTATCGTAGCCGTTTTTTCCTGTTGTGTTAAAGGGGTAAGTTCGTCAATACCCAGAGTGGCCAGCGATTTGTTTAAATCAACTTGGCCTTTGTGAACAGCTATGCCATACAGCACACTCATAATGGCTTTACGTATGGAGGCGATATTCATTATTTTATCCGTTGGCCCGTATTCATAAACGATTTTTTCGTTCTCCAGCACAAGTAGGGCTCGTGTCCTGGCTGGTTTTTCTTTTGGGGTTAAAAGATCTGCTACCGGTGCCGGAAGGGGTTCGCCATAGGTTAATTCCGTCTGAAAATCCGGGGAGGGATCGCGCACTGTCGGTATGAGCGTGTAGATCAATACTATGATGAGGATAACGCCCAAACTAAAAGCAAAATATCGTATTCCTCTTTTTACCTTAGCTGTTTTCATGATGCCGTTCGTTTGATTAACTGCCGCTAAGTTGCATCAGAAAATCAGGAACACTTGTAAATCGTTACAAGAAGGTATGAAGGCGACTGTTTTAGGGGGATTTGGTGCATATTTGGGATAAAACCCCGAGTTTTTGGTATGAACTTAAAGGCGTAGCAGTTGACTTTTATAATTTTTGGAAATAGGCAATTCCATTTGCGTTAACACAATGCTGTTGGCATCCTTCCAGGATTTGAAATGCGTAGGATTGATCAGATGGGAACGATGCACTTGTATTAAAAAGTCAAAATCAGATCGCATTTTTTTTTAAGGAACTGCGTAGGAGTTTGGAGCTAAGGGTATTGTTATCCAGAAAGAAGATCTCGACGTAATTTTGAGCGTTAGAAATACAGATCAAGTCTGATTTTTTGATCTTTAAGACATCCATTTTATTTTCGCCGCGCAGTGTTAGGAAGTCTTCCTTTTTAGGTATCAGCTTAACCGTATAACGCCGAATAAAAAAGAGCAAAGGCGTGAGAATTAAAATGACATTAAGGATGATCTCTTTGAAGTAGGTAGCGAATCCGTAATAGCCCTTGATAATTTCGCTACTGTAATAGCCAAAAGAAAAAACAGTAAAAAGGAGATAAAAAATAAGGTAAACACTGAGTTCTAAAGGAAGGCCCCACCGCCCTAATCTCGAGTAAAGATAATATTGATAAAGGCTTACCATGCCATAGGAAATGAAAGCTATGATGCTATAGCCGATACTTACCGATATCCATTTTTCCAAATCCATGGTGCCATGTTCAAAAGGACGCGAGAAAAAAGTAAAAAGGAAACTCCAGAATGCAACGAGCATTCCAATGATCATATGATGTTGTAGGGATGGATTTAAATACTTCAAAGATGCTCGAAAATAACTACTAAAATAAGGAATACCCTAAAAAAGGGAGAACGACTGTATACGATCCTTTTTTAAGATAAAGCAAAATTGTTTTTGCTTACCCATAACCCGCCCTTATCAAATTCAACACCCGTATTTAATGATCTATTTTCAATCTTTGGTGGTACGAGCTACCCAATATCCAATACACTGTTTCTCAAGTTGCAAAAAGGCTTTTTTGGCTATGGTAATCCCTTGTGTACGAAGCGTATCACCTAGCAGAATAGCGAAATCCATATTCATCCCTAGTTTTAGGGCTTGATATCTAAATAGTTACACCGCCTCCTTCTTTTCGCTAAGGTATTTCCAATACCGTTTGGGGACGTGTTGGGTATGCAATTTCCGATTTATCCGAGATTTTATATGGGTGCTTTTAAAGTAATTGTTCCATAGCTCCTGATAATCGTATTCCCCTTTTGTAAAGGCATTGCTCTTGCGGATACGATTGTAATGCACTTCCTCAAGGTTTAAAGAAACAATTTCTACACCTTCCAGATCGTAATAAATGCCATAGCGCCGCTTTACATCATAGATCAACCATTGCTGATCGGCATAGCGGTTACGGAAGTGTTTTGAGATCAACGGCAATACATTGAAATCGGGTTCAATATTTGCAAAATAAATAGTGTCCTGGGTCAACTGAAAACGAACGAAAGCTTCCATCCGATGTTTTTCACGCCCTACCTTCCTTGCTAATTGAGAAATGTACAGTATAGTATCATCCGAAAAATCGGCTTGTTTGCCCTTATGCGCCATGAATTTTTTGATGTAGGTGTACAGCATATATTCAATTCCTTCCGTTTCACTTAAAAAGGCAAAATAGATGGTACTGATGGTATTATAGCTCTTGCTGCGAATACCATTCCATACCCGTTTGGCCTTTTCCACATTCGTGAAAATGGTGGTTGTCTCTGAAAACAGTCCATTCTGTCCTTGACTGTTCTTTTGAATGTCCGCTACATTCATTTTTTCTTCAAAAGCAATGTAGACCGAGGTAAGAAAACCATTAAAGCTTCCGTCATAAATTAAGGTTGTTGCGTTTTTCATGATGCTCTATTTTTTGATATTTTACGATTTCGTGAATTCACCTGAACACAAGGTTTGGGCAGAGAGTTTAGAATACATATCCCATATTCCTTCCTGTATTTTCTTTGCGTTGTCTTCCTCTCCCTCGATACTGAATACTGTTCAGGGGTCGTCGGAGACAATCGAAAATGAACCAACTCGCCCGAACGTACCTTTCGGTACGGGCGGGAAGAAAAGGCGCTTCTTCCGAGGTATTTTTTGCCGTATTGGCAAAAACCGACATCCATTTCCTAAATCCCTTCCAGGGCTTCAGGAATTCTTTACAAAAATGGATTCCCATACTGCGGAAGAAGAAAAAACGATGTTTTTGAATGTTTTCTTTCATTACGCGCATTACGTCAGCTGCTTTTTTCCTTGATTGGGAGAACTTTAAAAATGATACGCATTGTTGATAATTATACGTTTTATCTGTATTACCGATTTTTTGGCCTTACTTCGGAATTTTACATAGTCATAGCCCAGATTTAGTATGGCCTGGCGTTTTCGTTCCATATAACCTGTTTTTTTAAGGATCGTATTCATATCTTTCTTATTTGCTGTTCTCAATTAAACAAGGATAATTGTTGACTGTACTGTTTCCGAAACTTCCCGCTTGAATTTTGTAAGATCAACCCCTTGATTTGTTCTGCTTCCAAATCGCGTCGTTCCCAATACCGGGAATCACATACCAGGAAGTATTTTGCCCGGTTGAGGGCCACTCCAATCTTTCGGATATGATCCCAGTTTAACTTTCGGAACCTTCGTGCACTTACTATTTTTCCTACCGATTGCATCCCTAATCCCGGAACCCGGGCTAACATTCGTTTATCTGCTGTGTTTACATTCACAGGAAAATAATGCAGGTTTCGTAGCGCCCAGGATAACTTGGGATCAATATCCACATCGAGATTAGGGTAGGTGTCGTTCAAAAGTTCATTTACCGCAAAACCGTAAAACCTTAGCAACCAATCCGTTTGGTACAACCTATTTTCCCGCAGCATGGGCACTTTTGCCGTTAAGGAGGGGAGACGACTATCTTCTAAGACGGGAACATAGCCCGAATAGTACACCCGTTTCATACTGTAGGTTTTGTAATAGTAGGTGGCTGAATACATGATGTCTTTATCGGTCTCCCCGGTTGCTCCAACGATCATTTGCGTACTCTGACCCGCAGGAGCATATTTTGGGGTATTGCGAATAACTTTTCGTTCATTGGTATAGCGCACAATTTCGTTTTTCACTTTACGCATCGGCTTGGTAAAATCTTTATGGTCTTTTTCCGGAGCCAAAAGTTTTAGGCCGGAAATGGTAGGTATCTCTATATTGACCGAAAGGCGGTCCGCATATAACCCGGCCTGATACATCAGCTCATCGCTACATCCGGGAATAGATTTTAGATGGATATAACCGTTAAAATTTTCTTCCTCCCGAAGCTTTTTGGCCACACGCACCAACCGCTCCATGGTATGATCCGGGGATTTAAAGATACCGGAGCTTAAAAACAAACCTTCGATATAATTCCTGCGGTAAAAATTGATGGTAAGATCTACTACCTCTTGGATCTTAAACCCCGCTCGCTTAATATCATTACTGCGTCTGGAAACGCAATAAGCACAATCGTAAATACAATAATTGGTCAATAGAATTTTCAACAAGGAAACACAGCGCCCGTCTTCGGTGTAACTATGACAGATACCCATGCCGGTACTATTGCCCAATCCTTTATTGGTATTGCTTCGTGTACTGCCACTACTGGCGCAGGAAACATCGTATTTCGCTGCGTCTGCCAAAATATTCAGTTTTTCTTTTATCCGTTCAAAGTTCAAAGCAATATGGTTTGTATCCAAAAATATGGATTAAATCCAAAATATGGAAATAATCCAATATTTTTTTGGAAATAATCCAATTTTAGTATATTTGAGGTGGAGGGAAGTCGTATCTTTCTTCAGAAGAACAAGGAAAGTTGTTATGGAAAATGAAGTAACCTTAAAACGTTTTACGGATCTACGGCGAGAATTGGGATATACCCAAGCCGAGTTTGCCAGGCTAATTGGGGTTTCCAATACCACAGCCGATATTGAAAGGGGGCGTACCAAGTTATCTGGCAGAGTGGTGGCGGAACTGCTACGTCAGTTCCAGGTAAATCCTTTGTGGTTGTTTGGGGAAAGCGAGGAAAAACATTTGGATACGACCAAAACCAGTGTTATTCCCAAAGTTGTAACAGTTGATCGTTCGGATCAGGAAAATATGGTATTGGTCAATGCCAAGGCGGCGGCCGGATATCCGCAAAACATTGTAGATACCAGTTGGTACAAACAGTTACCGGCATTTGACCTACCCATTCCGGAGTTTAGAAATGCTACCTATCGCGGCTTCCAGGTAGAGGGGGATAGTATGTTGCCTAACTTACGTCCCGGGGACTGGGTGATGGCTCGGGCCATTGAGCACATAGATCACGTTAGCCCTAACAAAATGTACGTGGTAGTCCTTCAGGATGCTGTAATGGTAAAAAAAATTGAAAGACCTCCTAATTCTAATAATATTACCCTAATTTCTTTAAATGAGAACTATCCGCCCTATATGATAAAGCCCTTTCAGATCCAGGAGATTTGGGAAGTGAGTAGTAAACTGACCTTTGGGGTAGAAGCTACTACGGAAAAAGGATTACTGCGGCAATTGCAGGAATCTATGGAGGAGCTAAAACAAAAAATGGAAGGGCGGATCGCTAATTCTTAGTCGTTACACCGCCCTTCAGTGTATAGTCTTACCAAATTTCTTTCTCATGACGATCCGCCCAAAACGGCTTGAGGTAACCGTCGCGGAATACGGCCTTTTGCCCATCCCATTCCAATTCTTTTGCGATAAAGTGGTGTTCGGGTAATTTCTCGGTGCGAAAGGCGATTAGCTTTACCGGTTGTCCTTCAATACCCTCTGTCCAGATAGAAACCGCCCATGCCGGACCCAAGTTTACATAAATGACTTCTTGTGTTTCCGGGGTTTTCAGGATCAGGTACATCCCAGGGTCTAAGTTGTCCAGATGACGGAGACCCAGCCCTTCCACCAAATTTAGCGCTACACCATCTAATTCCACCATTTCAACGGGCAAGTCGAAGGCCATGGTACGTTCCGATGTTTTAACGTCTTCTTGCGCAGATGCTATAAAGCAGATCAACCCAATAAGTACCCATATGGATTTAAATATATGTCTCATACCATTCTGTTTTACAATTTAAAACAAAACTAAGCGTAGTGCTACCGCAGAACAATGACAGTAGTCATAGAACTGAATTCATTACAGCAGTTTAACTATATTTAAAAAATAAGACCCACTGGAATTCTGTATTATGAAAAGGACCGCACTAGTACTACTTCTTATTTCTCAAACCTTGTTCGGGCAATTGCCTAGAGATACGCTTGTTGTCGGCTATACCTCGGCACCTCCCTTTATAATTGAAGAAAATGGCTTGTTAGAAGGTATAAATGTATGGTTGTGGCAGCGGGTTGCTGAGGATTTGAATTTGGAATATCAACTCGTAGCACTTGATTTTAGCACAATGTTAGATGCTTTAAAAGCGGGTCAGATCGATATTAGTATTAATCCCCTTACTATAACCGGTGACCGTAGTAAGGAGATGGAGTTTACCCATTCCTTTTTTGCGTCACATTCAACCATAGCCGTAGCGCAGAAATCCTCTTTTCAAAGAGTAAAAGAATTTGTAGCGTCTTTTTTTCAATTGAATTTTTTAAGAGGATTTCTGATTTTGTTAATAATTCTGCTATTTTTTGGAACCTTAGCCTGGTTATTTGAACGTAAAGGGAATCCCGAATTCAGAAAGAACCATAAAGGGATTTGGGATGGTTTATGGTGGTCTGCTGTTACGCTTACCACTGTTGGCTATGGGGATAAATCGCCCAAGACAAGAGGGGGGAAGATCGCGGCTATGGGCCTGATGTTAAGTGGACTATTATTTGTTTCCGGACTTACGGCCAGTATTGCCTCCAGCCTAACAGTGGATCAGTTGGCAAATTCAAATGACAGTTTTGGTGCGTTTAAAGACAAAAAAGTAGGAACGGTTAAAAGCTCTGAAGCAAATGAGTACCTCAAAGCCCATTTCTTTAAAGATATCCGGGAATTTGAAGGGGTTACTCCCGCATTAAAAGAATTGAGAAAACATCATATTGACGCATTTATATATGATGAACCGATTCTTCAATATCGGATTAGCAAAACCAAGGAATTCAACGAACTAGAGGTGCTACCTTTAAAATTTGATGTACAATTCTATGCCTTTGGGATCAAGAAAGATGCCGTGGATCTAGAGCAAGCGATTTCACAGCGAATTCTTGAAATTGTAGAAAGTCAGGAGTGGGAGGTAATTCTTGCGGAATTTGGGTTAAGCGAAATCTAGGTGGGCTAGTTATAGCCTTTAACATCTCCCATAGACAAGCTAATGGGTCCCAGCTGATGTAAACTTGGCAAAAAAGCGCCACTTTTGGTCGTTGTCCAATCCTTCCACGAAGCTTCTAAGCCGCCAATAGGAAGTATCTGTACCCACATTTTATAGGCTTCAGGGAAACCCGCATCATTCAATATCCACAGGTAACTATCTCCCGGAGTGGTTCCTCCGCTAGTATAGGTTACCAATAGGCCTTGTTTCCCATTTTCAAGAGCAACAATACTTCGCGAGGTGCCCGTATCAAATACTTTATAAGGCGCTACCAACCAAAAGGAATCATTATTAAAGTAGGCGAGTGCCGTATCAATGATTTTTTCGGAAGTACCGGAAGGAACAGATGCTCCGGAACTGGTTACCGTACTTTGTTTCGGATCAACAAGATTGAGGGCTACGGTATAATTCTCCCATTGTACCCTACACGTCCCCCTTGCTTTATCCCAGAGATAGTGATTCTTCCCACCCTGGAAGGACCACTCCAGATAGCGCGTGGTTTGGTAGTTTTTGTAGTTCAGGGCCTTTAGCATTTTATGTGCTAGGGCATCGGCTTCAGCACCGGACCTTCCTTCGGGAAGAGGCTCATGTGCAATCCAGCCTATGAGGACACCAATGAGCAGTAGTACCACAACTACCGCCCCAAGTATTTTGAGTATTTTTTTCATGAAAACAAGGTGTTTTTAAGTTCTTTTGCCATTACTTTTGCGGCATCCGGGTAAAATCTAAACCACAGTTCGGGTTCAAAAATCTCTAACTCAGCCAAGGCCCAATTTCCCCTATTGTCTTTAAAAATGTCCGCTCTTCCATAAAGCGGAGGTTCCGGGCATGCATTCATTGCTTTTCTGGCAAACGCAATCGCTTCTTCCTTTGGAATGTGTGTAGTAACAGATCCTCCGTAATCATCCTGAACTCTGAAATCGCCTGGTTTCGCTTGTTTCAAAATGGTGTGCGTATATTCACCGTTAAAGAGCATAAGGGATAACTCGCCTTCGGTTACTACGTTCTTCTGAAATTCTTGTAACATCAAGGCTTCGTTCGCGATCAATTCTTCAAAGACAGTAGCATACGGCTCCCACTCGTCGCTATCGAATTTATAGGTGTGTCGCGCACCACCCGCAACGCAGGGTTTTAAAACAAATTCCTCAGTGTCAGTGCCAAAGCGATGTTTAAACGTAGTAATAGCACTACGAAGATCTAGCGGCGATCCCTGCTCAATAAAGAGGGTGTTTGCAATAGTAATTCCTTTGTTTTCTAATTCCTTAAGATAGTGTTTGTCAATGTTCCAATCAATAAGGGCTTTAGAATTGATGAATTGCGTGTTTTTAGAGGTGTTGCGATACCATTGGGTAAACTCATCTATTCGGTCGAAGCAGTCCCAAACCGAACGAAAGAGTGCATATCGGGTTGAGGACCAATCAAAATGAGGATCATCCCAGGCTATACGGTTTACACGAAGCCCTTCAGCTACCAAAGCGTCCGCTATCAGTTTGTCTTCTAATAAAACATTGGTAACAAAAGCGTCTCCCTCATTGGGGTGAAGATATCGCTTGTCTACCAGAAGCGTGATATCATAAATCATAAGCAACTAGAATCCCATTGCTTTGTCATCACCTCGTTTATCTGCGCCACCTTCAAGCTGTCCGTCAGGTAAGATTCGTATAGCATCCACTTTGCCTCCAATTCGTGATGGGCCCTCAAAAATGTTGTATCCCTTTTCTTTTAAGGAGGATTTCAATTCTTCGGAAAATCCCTCAGTCTCAAACATAACGATGTCAGGCATCCACTGGTGATGAAATCTAGGTGCGTTTACGGCTTCCTGCATGCTGAGGTCAAACTCATACACGTTTAAAATGGTCTGCGCGACAAAATTGATAATGGTAGATCCCCCGGGGGTTCCAACAACCATAAACAACGTACCGTCTTTTTCTACTATTGTTGGTGTCATACTGCTCAACATCCGCTTTTCAGGGGCGATGCTGTTGGCCTCTGCCCCAATGAGACCAAACATATTAGGCACTCCAGGTTTGGAACTAAAGTCGTCCATTTCATTGTTGAAAAAGAAGCCCAGTTCTGGGTGGTACAACTTTGATCCGTACCCACCGTTGAGGGTGGTTGTTGCAGAAATTGCATTGCCCTTGTTATCCACTATGGAGTAGTGTGTGGTTTCTGTGCTTTCCAGAATTTCCACTTTTCCATGGGAAACACTATCTGAAGGCGTTGCCTGCTCAAAAGAAAAATTAGCAAAACGTTCTGCTAAATAGGATTGACTCAGGAGCACATCTAATGGAATATCCACAAAATCAGGGTCACCTAAAAAGTAGTTTCGGTCTGCATAGGCCCGCCTTGCGGCTTCGGTAAAGAGTTGTATGGCTTCAGTTGAATTATGTTCATACTGACCAATGTCATACGGCTCTATCATCTTGAACATTTGGTTCATCGTCACTCCACCACTACTGGGCGGACTCATGGAAATAATTTTAAGGTCCTTGTAATTGAAAATTACAGGTTGGCGCCATTTTGCTTCGTACTTTGCTAAGTCGTCCTCAGTAATAAAACCTCCGTTTTCCTGAATAAAGGTGACTAACTTTTGGGCTATTTCTCCTTTGTAAAAGCCATCTCTACCTTTTTCTTTAATCGCCGTTAAAGTTTGGGCCAAAGCGATATATTTAATGGTATCTCCTGGTTTAAAGTTTTGTGCAAACTTGGTGCTGTCACCGTTCACCTCTATAAACCGTTCTCGATAACCTTCCAATCGTTTAGCCTGCTTTTCTGTTACCACTACCCCGCGTTCCGCTAAAGCAATTACAGGCGCTAAAATTGTTTCTATTGGTAAGGAACCGAACTTCTTGTGCACTTCAAATACTCCTGCTACCGTACCTGGCACGCCTACAGCTGTAGCACCAACTGTACTCATATTTGGTATGACATTGCCCAGGGAATCCAAATACATATCCTTATGGGCCGATAGGGGTGCTTTTTCGCGGTAATCAATACCGCCTACTTCACCATTGTTCTTTCGATACACCATAAAGCCGCCACCGCCAAGGTTCCCTGCAAAGGGGAAAGCCACAGCAAGGGCGAGCTCTGTTGCTACCATGGCATCAAAAGCATTGCCACCTTGCGCTATAATGTCTACTCCAATTTTTGAAGCTTCTTCCCGGGCGGATACTACCATTGCATTATCGGTGACCAGTCCGGTAGGTTCGGGAGTTTTGGTAGTACACCCAAACCACATAAGGAGGATGGCCCAAAAGATCAATTTTCGCATAGTTCAGTTAGTTTTTGTTTGGAAAAGGTAATCAATTCCGGAAAAAATAATTGAAATTCCTTTTCAAACAAGGCATAGTGCTCTTTCAAATCGAAGATGGCCTTATCCATTTTTGACTTGTTTTGCGTTCTTCGATTCATACCCCGCAATACTTCAGATATTCCCTCCAGATTGGCGTAATTCACCAACCAATTGTCAGCGATCATATAGGGCAGTAAATGCCGTGTTCTCAGGGGAAGTAGATCATAATTTGCCTTGAGCAGATCATAAAAATTGGCCGCAAAATCAATCAGGGGTTCTTGGGCGTAGTCCTTCCAGTTTTTGGCCAGAAAATGGTCGTAGAAAATGTCAACAATAACCCGGCTGTAGTGACGATAATTTTTATGGAGGCGTTTACTACTTTGTTTATGAATGGGGTGCGCATCTGTAAAGGCGTCAATAGCGCGATGCAATACAATTCCTCTTCCAATTTGTTTCGGAAAATGTTGAAATTTTTTACCCTTAACGTGATCCGCAAAAAAGTTGCCCAAGCTGATCTCTGGATCTTCAAAAGAAAGATAAATATGGGCTAAAAAATTCACCATTCGAAATTACAAATTCGAAACCTCCCGTCACAGCCTTCCTGCTATATTTGCAAAAACTTTTAAAACATGACCCTAATTAAGTCCATCTCAGGAATACGTGGTACCATTGGAGGAAAACCTTCTGAAAACCTTACCCCTTTGGATGCTGTTAAGTTCGCAGCGGCCTATGGCAGTTGGTTACGAGAATATACCGGAAAAAACAATTTGACCGTGGTCATTGGTAGAGACGCCAGGATATCAGGGGAAATGTTGCAAAATCTAGTGGTTTCCACCCTAATAGGTATGGGTATTGACGTGGTGGATTTAGGACTGTCTACTACACCTACTGTGGAAATAGCGGTCCCTATGGAAACGGCTGATGGAGGGATAATATTAACGGCTAGCCATAATCCAAAACAATGGAATGCCTTAAAGCTCTTAAATGAAAAAGGGGAGTTTCTGGATGCAAGACAAGGAAGCAGAATATTGGAATTAGTTACAGAAGCGGATTTTGATTTTGTTGAAGTAGACCATCTTGGAGTGGTTAAAAAACGGGACGATTACATCGATATTCATGTACAACAGGTGCTTCAACTGTCTTTGGTAGATGCCGAGACGATCCGAAGAAAGAAGTTTAAAGTTGTAGTTGATGGGGTAAATTCAACAGGTGGAATAGCCCTTCCTATGTTGCTTCGAGCACTTAATGTGGAGGTGGTGGAACTGTATTGCGAACCAAATGGGCAATTTCCACATAATCCGGAACCGCTTAAAGAACATTTGGGGGCCATTTGCACGAAAGTAGTGGAGGAAGATGCCGATTTTGGGATAGTGGTAGATCCCGATGTCGATCGATTGGCTTTTATCAGCAATAATGGGGAAATGTTTGGGGAGGAATATACGCTTGTGGCATGTGCAGATTATGTGCTGGGAAAAGTAAAAGGAAATACGGTTTCTAACCTCTCCTCCTCAAGAGCATTAAGGGATATCACTGAAAAGCATGGAGGGAGTTATACCGCTGCAGCGGTTGGTGAAGTAAATGTAGTTGCCCAAATGAAGGCCACAAATGCGGTTATCGGAGGCGAAGGTAATGGTGGGATAATCTATCCGGAAAGTCACTACGGAAGAGACGCTCTGGTAGGGACTGCATTATTTCTAATGTTATTATCTGAACGTGGGGGTACGGTGGCAGCCCTAAGAGCGGGTTATCCCCAGTATTTTATGAGCAAAAAGAAGATTATGCTTACCCCGGAATTAGATGTAGACGCTATTTTACGGAAAATGGAAGTGAACTACCAGCAAGAGGAAATTTCTACTGTTGATGGCGTTAAGATCGACTTTTCGGATTCCTGGGTACACCTTAGAAAATCGAATACTGAACCCATTATACGAGTGTATACCGAAGCTAAGAGCCAGGGTAAAGCAGATAGGCTAGCCGATAAAATACTATTTGAAATAAAGGAAATAGCCGGAATTTAGGGAGCCTTTTGTAACCGATTGGATACGGTATTCTTAATAAATTGTTCTTGGTCCCAAACAATAAAATGGCGCTCTCCTTCCAAAGGGAATACTTGTAGGTCACCTACACTAGTAAAGGCTTGTTCCATAAATGCGACATTTGTAAAAGGGACCAATCGGTCCTCGGTTCCATGAATAATGGTGATATCCTGGGTTAAGTCGGCCAGTTTATCCCGTAGTACGAATAGATCTTCCTTAAGCCACCAAAGTTCATCGTTAGAGGGTCTAAAAGATCCCGGGACCAAATACCTGAAAGGAAAGCGTATGAATACCTTGCGCCATTTTTCCGGTTTTTCAGCTTCCGGGTCCAACGCCCCGGCAAGAATGAATAGATGATCAAATAGTTCAGGTGCTTCAAGGGCCATATTTACAACTAGTGGCCCGCCATAAGAATGACCGATCACGGTGGTGGGTTGTCCATTGTGCAATTTTTTGAGCAGGGCATTTAAAACCTTGGTTTGACCTTCTAGATCCATACTTTTTCGGAAACCACTATAACCGAAGCCAGGCCTATCGGGGGCAATCAATCTAAAATGCTGCAATAGCATAGAATCTGAAAGGTAGTTTTTCCAGGCGTCCCAACTTCCCGGAGAACCATGGATAAAAACCAAAGTGGGGGCATCTGCCTTTCCGGTTTGGAGATAATGTATCTTTTGCTCCGCTATTTGGATAATGGAATCGGTATAAGGAATTTTCCTGGACGCAAAAAACGTGTGGGTTTCCTTCGAAGAACTCCGCATGGTCAAACACGAATAGTTAAAAAATAGATAGCTAAGCGATAAGAATATAAGTACATATCTTTTTTTAAACTTTTTCGGACGTATTTTACCGGAGCGCTGTTGTACCATCTATAATTTTTGTCGCTAACGGCACAGTAGTATTACTAGAAAAGACCACTAATATTACCGTTTTCGTCAATGTTAATTCGTTCAGATGCGGGATGCGCAGGTAATCCAGGCATTCTCATGATATTTCCGGTAATGGGAATTAAAAAACGAGCTCCCGCTGCAATCTCTATTTCCCGCACGGTAATAATAAAATCTTTTGGACGGCCTAGCAATTTTGGGTTATCAGAAAGGGATTTTTGGGTCTTAGCAATACAAACCGGCAAGTTATCCAGTCCGAGCGCTGCTATCTTTTTGAGGTCCCGTTTAGCCTGATGCGAATAATCCACATATTCTGCCCCATAGATCTTTGTAGCAATGGTCTCAATTTTTTCCTTTACGGGGCGGTTCCAATCGTAAAGCGGGGCATAATTTTCTTTCACTCCCTGGCAAATGTCTACCACTTTTTGGGCCAATTCGAGGGCACCTTCACCGCCTTTCCCCCATACATTGGCCAGGGCCATTGGGACATTCAATGTTTTTGCAGTACTTCGGATCACTTCAATTTCTTCCTCTGAATCAGAGGTAAATTGATTTACCGCAATTACCGGGGTTACATTAAACCGTCTGATATTTTCAATATGTTTCTCAAGATTTGGCAATCCTTTTCGTAAAACATCGGTATCCGGTTGTGTAAGGATATCCAGCGCGGCCCCACCATGATATTTTAATGCCCTGATCGTGGTGGTGAGCACAACCGCCTTTGGTGACAGCCCTGCACTTTGGCATTTAATGTCAAAAAATTTCTCAGCGCCAAGGTCAAAACCAAAACCAGCTTCTGTAACCGTAAACTCAGAAAAGGTCATGCCCATTCGAGTTGCGATCACTGAATTGGTCCCCTGCGCAATATTGGCAAAAGGGCCACCATGGATAATTGCCGGATTACCTTCCAGCGTTTGGACCAAATTGGGCTTTATAGCGTCTTTTAACAAGGCAGCCATTGCTCCCTGTGCTTTCAGATCCCTGGCGTAAACAGGTGTTTTGTCAAAAGTATACCCAACAAAAACGTTACCTAGCCTTTCCTTTAGATCAATACGATTCTCAGCAAGACATAGTATTGCCATTATTTCAGAAGCTGCTGTGATATCAAAACCCGTTTCCCGGGGAACACCAGAAGCTGTTCCGCCCAGTCCAACTATGATATTACGCAACGAACGGTCATTCATATCCACAACACGTTTCCAGGAGATCGTTCTTGGATCCAATCCAATACTGGAAGTCTTGCTTTGAATATTATTATCAATTACGGCGGCCAATAAATTATGTGCTTTTTCAATCGCAGAAAAGTCACCGGTGAAATGGAGGTTAATATCTTCCATGGGCAACACTTGGGAATACCCACCACCTGTGGCCCCTCCTTTTATTCCAAAAACAGGACCTAGGGAAGGTTCACGTAAGACAACGGTTGTCTTTTTCCCTAGTCGGTTTAAACCTTCGGTAAGGCCAATAGACATTGTCGTTTTTCCTTCTCCTGCCGGGGTGGGGGATATTGCCGAGACCAGTACAAGATTAGACCGTTCAGCAGCTTTCTTATTAATTAAAGATAACGGGATCTTGGCTTTGTCCCTACCGTAAGGTTCTATGGAATTTTCGGGCAACCCCAGTTTTTCTGCGATATGCGCAATGGGCTGTAGGGTAACATTTTGGGCAATTTCGAGGTCAGTCATTTTGCAAGGATTACCATTTAAAGGTAAGCATTACAGCTATCAAATGAAGTGTAAAATTGGTACTTGATAAAAAATGATCAGGAATGCGTATACTCCCCGGGTGCTTATTGTTTCGGAGCTTTATTTCGGTGCTTCCAACGTTTGTGGGTCCAAAAGTAGTATTCCGGTGCTTCTGCTATAGACCGCTCCACCTCTTTCAAAAAAGCGTCGGTAATTTTAAAATCCGGAACCGTCTTAGGTGCTTCACTTAAGACCTTAAAAGTACCTTGATAATGACCGCGTTTCAGCTTTTCAACCTTAAGATATACGGCAGGCAAATTCAAGGCTTTGCAAAGTATTTCAGCGCCTACATGTACAGGCACTTTTATACCCATAAAGGGTGCCCAGTATTTTGTGCGAGAAACCATAGGGGACTGATCGCTAAGAATGCCATACATACTTAGCTGACCCTTTAACCGGTTTTGCGCTACAATTTCTTTTGTCCCTGTAGTGGTGATTAGCGTGGTGCCGAATTTTTCCCGTATCGCCCGTATTAGTTTGTCGAAATACCGATTTTGTACCGGCTGGTATATGGCATATCCTTTGGATTGAATATGAGCATCTAAAGCAATAACCCATTCCCAACTGGCGTAATGCGGGAAAAGTAGCATAATACTTCTGTCTTTTTTCTCTAATTCATGTAGTACGTCAAGATTAGTGAACACAAAACGTTGTTGAAGGGATTTCTCCGAAATCCCCATTGTTTTTATCATTTCAAGAAACATATCGCACATGTGCTTGAAAAACGCTTTTTCGATCATTCGCCGTTCTTTGACCGATTTTTCAGGTAAGACCATTTCCAGATTTTCGCGTACCACTTTTTTTCGATAACCAATACCGTAATATACCAAGTAATATACCAGAGAAGATAGTGTATAAACTAAGGGAAAAGGTAGCCTGGAGATCAGCCACAGAATGGGATAGGCCAATAGATAAACCAATAACTGCATGTAGAATTCGTCTGATCAAATATAGCTATATTTACCTCCAAACAGCGGTAGTATGTACAATTTACACATGGCCACAATTGCCATTATGGCGGCCAATGTGGTGGTGTCTCTAAGAGGATTTAGCGACCAACGTTTTTTTGAACGGTATAAATTCAGTGTTGGTGCTATTAAAGCAGGACAACGCGAACGTAGTGTAACTTCTGGCTTTTTGCATGTTGATTTTTCGCATCTGTTCTTCAACATGTTTACCCTGTTTTTTTTTGCAAACGTTGTGATCACCTGGTTCGGTCCAACGCGGTTTTTGATACTATACTTTGTGAGCCTAATAGCTGGAAGCCTTTTGGCCCTCTTCTTCCATAAAGATGAACCGTATTATAGTGCGGTAGGCGCAAGTGGCGCGGTAACTGGCGTATTATACGCCGCTATTCTGCTTCAGCCCGATATGCGTTTGGGAATTATGTTCATTCCGATACCACTTCCGGCCTATGTATTGGGTATAGCATATTTGTTATACTCCATCTACGGTATGAAAAGTAGATTGGGGAACATTGGGCATACGGCGCACTTTGGAGGGGCTGTAGGTGGATATCTTACAACCTTGTTATTCCGTCCTTCCCTGCTGGCTACCGATACCCTGATGGTAGTACTGCTGGCAATTCCCATTATTTTGCTGCTTATCCTTGAGAAGACCGGTAAGCTTTAAATTGTAAGACTATTCTTAGCATTTTTTCCATTTCCAGGTCTAAATATCCCCTTTTGTCGAAAAAATACGGTTAAGTATATACGAACCAGGGGTTGGTGCGTTATACAAGGCCAGACAAACCAAACCTTTTTTGCTATGAATAGAAACCTACTATTATCTTTTGTCTTAGTTTTTATTTTTATTTCTTGTTCTGATACCACTACTGTTTTTGAAGATAGCGCGGACGACCTCCAGGAGGAGACCAACGCTGCCGTGCTGGCGAACAGTTTGAATTTTGAAGAGAGTGGGGTTTTGGATATTTATGAGGAAAATCAAATTACCGGCGAACGATCCCGTTTCTTAGAGGAACAAGCCGGAACGTATCCGCTATCTTTGGTGGCACAAATCAATCCTCCCACTTTTAGTGGAGCGGATAATCTAACAGCGTCCCATGTGGATCTGGTTGGAGATTATGCCTACATTTCTTACAATACGGTAGATGATGTGTATGCCGGAGGTATAGATATTGTAAACGTTGGAGATCCGGCCAGACCCACGGTAACGTCAAGACTCTATTTCGTAAACGCGGATATCAGTTCCTTAAAATACGACAACGGATACGTATATGCCGTTGGAGGTGTAGATGCAGAGCAATCCGTAACTGCTACTGCCAATTCATTTGTTGCAAAATTACAGGTAACCAATGGTAGCCGATTTAATATCAGTGCCGGAGTAAGTTTTGGCTTTCAAGAAGGTTTTGTAGCCAATGATGTGGTAGTAACTCCAACTACGGTTTTGGTAACCAGCGGTAAGGATGGCTTCGTTACAGCGTACAATAAGAACGACCTTGAAATTATCAATGAGGCTCCTTTTCAGGATTTACGTTCCATAGCTGTGGATAACGAAAAAATAGTGGTTTTAGATGCTTCTTTTGGCGTTCGTTTTTTAGACTCCGGATTATCTGAGACCCGTCAGATTCCTATTAATGCCGATTTTAGAATTGCAGATAAACGCACCTTGGATATTGCCGACAATCTACTGGTGGTAGCTGAAGGTGATGCCGGTGCCGGAGTATACGATGTATCTTCCGGAGCGCTACAAGAACGGGTTCCTATTCTGGTAGATCCTGAAAATGTATCACCATCTGACGTAGTTACCAATGCCGCAGCATTTAATGAAGATGTGATGCTTATGGCCAATGGGGGTGCAGGTCTTGCTATTGCAGAGAATACAGCTACCTCTTTGGATGTAGTGGGTGTGGTGGAATTGAATGGGTCTATAAACTATGTGGCCTCTAAAGGCGATTATATCTTCGCTGCTTCGGGAAGAAGCGGTCTTCAGATCATAAAAATGAATAAACCGGACGCGAGTCTTGAAGCGAGGTGTGAAGGAACACCAACTTATTCAGGAAGCGCGCGCCTAACCGTACCTGCCGGGGAAGAAAATGCCTATAGTGGATCCAGGCGATTCAGAACGTTAACCATAAACGGAAATCTTTTGCTCTGTGGTACCTGGACCGTACGGGAAGAAGTGAATGTTGGACCAGGAGGGGTATTTGAGATGCGCGGTACATTGATCGTTGCCAGAAATAACAGACGAGAGGATATAACCGTCGGCGAAAATGGAGTGTTACGAGTGGAAGGCGACTTAACCATTTATGGCGACCTTATTCTTGAGGAAGGCGCTACCTTGGAATTTTTAGGTAGTGACTCACGGGTAAACGTTTTTGGATCGGCGGAAATAGCAGACTCCGCAAGTGTAATCGGAGAATTTGACGACGTTCAGGACAAGTTTTAAACCATTCAACATAAAACAGATAAAAAGCGCCCCGGAAAAATCTCGGGGCGCTTTTTATTAGTTCAACAACTCGGCCACTTTAGCTTCCAACGCTTGCCCTCGCAGATTTTTTGCTATGATAACACCGTTTTCATCCAAAAGAAAAGCTGCAGGAATGGCATTTACATTATAGAGCTGGGCAATGGGCCCCTGAAAATATTGTAGGTGAGAAACATGATCCCATGCCAAACTGTCGGTTGCTATTGCATTTAACCAATCTTCCTTCTTCCTGTCCAGGGATACCCCTACAACGTTGAGGCCTTTCTCCTTGTATTTCTGATACACTGAAACAATATTGGGGTTTTCAATGCGACAAGGTTTACACCATGCCGCCCAGAAATCGATAAGGGTAACTTTGCCCTTAACCTGGCTTAGGGCAAGGTCCGCTCCTTCAGGAGTAGGACCCGAGAAGTCAGGGGCCACTGTTCCAATTGCGGTGGTCTTTGCCCGATCCAGTTGCTCTTTTACCCGTTTCCCGGGTTTTGAAGCTTTAATCTCCGGGGTCAGGCCATCAAACAAACTTTCAATTTCTTCCAGCGGAAGCGCTTTGCCAGCCAGTACCTTCTCCAGAATAAGTGCTGAAATCAAGGCGTTAGGATTTTCTTTTAAATAGTCGATCTCAAAGTTTTTTGCTCTTTCCTGCAATTCAAAATACTCCTCTCGTAAGGCCTCCACCGCTCCTGTATCCTTGGCCGCACTCGCTTTTCTGAAATCATCATTCATTGAACGCGACATAGAAGAAAGAGTCCGTGTTTCCTCTAGGTAGTCCATAAACAATTCGTTTTGGAGTGTTCCACGAAGTCGTGCGAAGGAAAGACTGTCTTTTTGAGCTTTAAAGCTGATCTCGCCATTTTCTAAAATGATGGGCGAGTTGCCTCGCACACCGTCTACAAACACATAATAGAGCTCTGGAAATTTAGAAGTACCTGAAAAGGTAAACTTTCCGTTTTCAACTACTGCCGTATCCACATCGATCATCGTTCTTCGTAACGAATCCGGTGTTTTGAGGAATACTTTCGTCCCATTCTCAATCTCCCCGGTGAATTCACCATTTATTAAGAACCCTTCCGGTGTGTTAGTGCAAGCCAGTAGAAATCCAATAAGTACAAAAGCCAATCCGGTTTTTTTCATTCCTTTACGTATTTGGCCCAAAGGTACAGATATTACAAGGCATAAAAAAAGGTGTCTTTGCGACACCTTTGGAAATCTTAATTCGTGCAACCAATTAGAATTGATAGCGAAGCCCCAAGGCGATATCAAAATCAAAATTGTCGTCAAAACCATCATAACCCAGAAGTCCTATTTCGGGCCTAAAGTCTAATGAGATAAGCAGAGGAATGTCAAAATCGTATTCAACGCCCAGATTGCCAGCGGCAAATACGAAAAGGCCGTCATCGTCATTGTCGTCATTTGGGATGGCTTCAAAATCTACACTACCAACACCGCCACCGAATCCGTAATACCAATTAAATCCTCCATCCAAATTATGGACCCAATGATAGACGCCCGTTAACTTAAAAGCATCAAACTCACGGCTGTCTCGCCAACCCAGATTAAACTCCGCCCTATTATACCGTCCAATTGATTTTTGGTAGGAAATCTCGGCCCCAAAGCCATCACTATCCCCCAAACGTAACCCCAGGGTATGTTCTGAAATACTTTGAGCACTTAAAAAACAGCTGGCACATAAAAAAAGACCAATAAAAATTGTGGTAATCCTCATAGAATTCGTTTTAGTTGAAAATTTTGGAATGTTCTTGTTTATCCTTAGAGAAACAAAACTCAAATCCAGTACCAAAAATTGTTCCAAACAGCAGAAATTTTCATCTTCCCTATCCGTAATACGGGCTTAGAAAGGAGGTATTTTTTTATGAGCTACCCTAGTATTTTCGTAGTACCGAAGGTTTACTTTTGTGAGGGGCTTAGGCGTTTACATATCCCTACATCCATAGAAAAGTGTTGCACTGGTTATCGAGTCACTTTTTTATCCTCAAGAACTACAGCCAGATGAATTCTGGTTTTGAAAATAGTTTTGCCTAATGGTCGTAAGGCCTTATTTTTACCCTATCAAGCATTTTGAGATGGCGCAGATACTGGAAAATAACGCAGTTATTGAAGAATTTAAAGCTCTTTTAGGTACTAAGTATGTCATTACTGATTCAGCAAAAAAAATCCCGTATTCCAAAGGGTATCGCTATGGTTCAGGAGATGTTTTGGCCGTGGTAAAGCCAGGAAGTTTACTAGAGATCTGGAGGGTGTTACAACTGTGTGTGGAAGCCGACATTATCGTGCTTATGCAGGCTGCAAATACAGGACTTACCGGAGGCTCTACACCGTATGGCATCGGTTATGACCGCCCTATTGTGGCCATAAACACTATGCGTATCGATGATATCCATGTAATTAATGAAGGAAAACAGATTGTGGCACTACCGGGAAGCACGTTGTTTGATTTAGAAAGCAAATTGGCGCCCTACAAAAGAGAGCCACATTCGGTTATCGGTTCTACTTCTATTGGAGCTACAATTATTGGAGGCATCTGTAATAATTCCGGAGGGTCATTGATTCAAAGGGGGCCGGCCTACACCGAGCTAGCGCTCTATGCGAAGATCAATGAAAACGGAGAACTCCAATTGGTCAACGATTTGGGTATTGAGCTTGGTGCTAGCCCGGAAGAGATACTAACCAACTTACAGCAAAAAAAATACAACCAGGATCAAGTACGATTTCCCGATAAACTCGCATCGGACAACGAATATCAGGCGCGTTTGCGAGCAATAGACGAGGACACCCCAGCGCGTTTTAATTCGGACAACAGGCGTCTGCATGGAGCATCGGGCTCTGCTGGCAAGGTTGTTGTTTTTGCAGTTCGTGTGGATACCTATCCCGCTGCAGAACGTTACAAAGTATTCTATGTAGGTACCAACCATCCGGATGTACTCGCCAAGATCCGAAGAGATATTTTATCTCAATTCAAAAACTTACCGGTTACAGGCGATTATTTGCACCGTGCTTGTTATGATGCTACTAAAAAATACAGCAAGGACAACTTTATTGTTATCCACAAGTTGGGGACAAAATTTATCCCTACCCTTTTTGCACTGAAGCGGAGGGTAGATCTTATTGCTGGTAGATTTACCTTTCTTCCTGATAAATTTTCGGATCGACTGATGCAGTTTTTAAGTAGGTTATGGCCCAATCATTTGCCCCGCCGAATGGAAGAATATCGTGATTTGTATGAACATCATTGGATTATTGAAACTGCAGATGCCGCTATTGACGAATCAAGGGCTTATTTTGAGGAATTTTTCAAGAAAAATGAGGGCGATTTTTTCGAATGTAACGAAAAAGAAGGGGAAAAAGCACTGCTGCATCGGTTTGTGGCCGGAAGCGCTATAGGCCGTTACCATGCAATTCACCAAAAAGAAGTAGGGGAAATGATGTCAATAGATGTGGCTTTTCCGCGCAATGAGAAAGACTGGTTCGAGAACTTACCTCCGGAGATTGACGATCTGTTTGAAATTAAACTGCACTACGGGCATTTGTTTTGTCATGTATTCCATCAAAACTACATCGTCAAAAAAGGGGTAGATGCCAAAATGCTGAAAAATAAACTCTTAAAAACGTTTGACGAGCGGGGAGCAGAATACCCCGCAGAACATAACGTTGGGCACGAATATGCGGCTAAACCCATCTTAGAACAATTCTATAAAACCTTGGATCCTACCAATAGGTTTAATCCTGGGATTGGGCAGACAAGCAAGCTTAAATATTGGAAGTAGCTCATGCGCTTTTTGAGGATCCCTGCCAGTAGTTTTCTTTAGGTATAAGCGGGTTGTTCATTAGCGCTACAACCCATCACGGTCTTTAGCGCGGCCTTGCTTTTTGTTTGATTCCTCTTTTTCTTCGTGAACTTCCATGTTTTCAATATCGGAACTATCGGTGATGGAGGCGATAAGCTCGTTCATGTCCATTTCTTTCAAATCCTCATCCACAAAGAAAGGAAGTAATTTATCATGGTTATAGTGATATACCCTCCACCGTTTAAATGAATATTCCAAGGCGGTCAAATTTTCCACCCAGTCCCCGGAATTCAAATAGGTGGTTTTTCCATGGCGATTTTGAAAGAGTTCCTTTTTCGGTTGATGAATATGACCACATATTACATAGTCATAATCATTCTCAATAGCGAGCTCTGCGGCAACCCTTTCAAAGTCATTGATATATTTAACGGCACCTTTAACGCTATTCTTAATTTTTTTGGATAAGGAATATTTTTCTCTCCCCATTTTAACCAGACACCAATTCACAAAACTGTTGATCAATATGAGTAAATCATAGCCATACCCCCCTAGTTTTGCTATCCATTTTGCTTTTTGGATAGATATATCAAAAACATCTCCGTGAAATATCCAAGCTTTTTTACCATCCAAGTTGAGTAGTAATTTATTTGCGATCTTAAAATTTCCCATAGCGGTAGGACTGAATTTACGGAGCATTTCATCGTGATTGCCGGTAATATAATGTACCTCTGTACCCTTAGAAGCCATTCCGATTAGCTTTTTCAGTACTTTTAGATGGGAGGCCGGAAAGTAGCGTTTACTAAACTGCCAGATATCTATGATATCGCCATTAAGAATTAACTTTTTGGGTTGAATACTGTTGAGGTAAGCTATCAACTCATCCGCATGACAACCGTAAGTGCCAAGGTGAACATCCGAAATTACAGCCAATTCAATCTTACGTTTCTTCAATACAACTAGTTTAACTGCAAAGTAAAAGTGTGGGAATAAACTTAAAATCAATTGTAAGTGAATTGTTCATCAGATAACTGTTAAGTAAACATCAAGGGTACTAGCTATATGTTTTGAAATCTTTAAGCTGTCCGGTGTTTTTGTAAAAGGGGGATAAGGCCTACCTTTACTTTTTGATCTGTACTTATTATGGCTGGTAATACCTTCGGAACGTTATTTAAACTAACCACTTTTGGGGAATCTCATGGTAAGGCCATAGGGGGTATTCTTGAAGGATGTCCCTCCGGATTACGGTTGGATATGGAGGCAGTACAACAAGAACTGGACCGCAGAAGGCCGGGGCAATCTGCTATTGTGACCCAACGCAAGGAACCGGATACTGTGGTGTTTTATTCAGGCCTATTTGAAGGGGTAACTACGGGAACTCCTATTGGTTTTGCCATTCATAATACGAATCAAAAATCTAAGGACTATTCCCATATTAAAGACTCGTATCGTCCTTCTCATGCTGATTACGTCTATGATAAGAAATATGGCTTTCGGGACTATCGCGGCGGTGGCAGGAGTTCTGCCCGTGAGACGGCCAGCCGGGTAGTAGCCGGTGCAATAGCCAGGCAATTTCTGAAAGATATTCAAATTACCGCCTATGTCTCCCAGGTGGGGGAACTGAGACTTGATGTACCTTATGATGCCTTGGATTTTTCACTAATCGAATCTAACCCTGTGCGTTGTCCTGATGTTAAAATGGCGCAAACAATGGAGGACTATATCAAGAAAATAAAAAAGGCCGGCGATACTATTGGCGGTGTAATTACAGGAGTTGTGCAAAATGTACCTATCGGTCTTGGGGAGCCGGTATTTGATAAACTTCACGCCACCTTGGGAAAAGCGATGCTCTCTATTAATGCGGTAAAAGGCTTTGAGTATGGTAGTGGCTTCAATGGGGTGCAGTTGAAGGGAAGCGAGCATAACGATGCTTTTAATCCCGATGGTACCACCAAAACGAATAATAGCGGTGGGGTACAAGGGGGTATTAGCAACGGGATGGATATTTATTTTAATGTAGCCTTTAAACCTGTGGCTACGGTGTTACAAGGGTATGAAACCATAGATAAGAGCGGGAATAAGGTCCAGACCAAGGGCAAGGGGCGGCACGATCCTTGTGTTGTGCCAAGAGCAGTACCTATCGTAGAGGCAATGACTGCTCTGGTTTTAGCGGATTTTACCCTTCTGGCCAGAGCGAACAAAATGGAATAGGCCTTGGTAGGTTTTGCTTCAAAAGCTTATATTGTTCGCTAAAAGTAAACCTATGCGCAGATTGGAACTTCATTGGCAAATCCTTATTGGAATGGTGTTAGGCATCGTATTTGGATTTGTAATGACCGGGTTTTCATGGGGTGGGGGTTTTGTTTCGGACTGGATACAACCGCTGGGAACCATATTTGTTAAACTCCTAAAACTTATCGCAATTCCGCTTATTATCGCTTCCCTGGTTAAGGGGATTTCCGATTTAAAAGACATTTCAAAATTCAGAGATATCGGGGTAAGGACCATAGGGATCTATATTGTTACCACCGTCGTTGCCATTACAATAGGACTGGTTCTTGTTAACCTTCTGCAACCAGGCGATGGTATTTCTGATGAAACGGTTACCAAACTAACACAAACCTACGCCGGTGATGCAGGCGTAACTTCAAAAATTGCGGAGGCAACCCGGCAAAAAGATAGTGGTCCCTTGCAATTTTTAGTGGATATGGTTCCGGATAATGCGTTAAAAGCCATGAGTGATAATGGACTCATGCTCCAGGTGATCTTTTTCACTATTTTTTTGGGAATTTCCATGTTGCTTATTGGCGAAGATCGGGCAAAACCGCTTAAGGACTTCTTTGACGCTCTAAATGATGTAGTGCTTAAAATGGTAGATTTGATCATGCTCTCTGCGCCTTATGCTGTTTTCGCCCTTTTAGCTGGGGTAGTGGTGTCTTCGAGTGATCCCGATTTACTTTTAGCACTTTTAAAATACTCAGGTGTAGTAGTGGGCGGCTTGTTGTTGATGATCGTATTTTATGCCACTGTGGTAGGTACGTTTACTAAAAAAAATCCATTTTGGTTTTTAAAGGAAATAAGTCCGGCACAATTATTAGCGTTTTCCACGAGTTCCAGTGCTGCGACCTTACCGGTTACCATGGAACGTGTTGAAGAACATATCGGGGTGGATAAGGAAGTGTCCAGTTTTGTGTTGCCTGTGGGCGCAACTATTAATATGGATGGCACCAGTTTGTATCAAGGCGTTGCGGCGGTATTCATTGCTCAGGCCCTGGGATTTGATTTGACTTTTGCTGACCAATTGACCATAGTACTTACTGCGCTTCTGGCCTCGATTGGATCCGCTGCCGTGCCGGGAGCGGGGATGGTAATGCTGGTTATCGTTCTGGAATCTATAGGTTTCCCCGGGGATAAACTTGCTATCGGTTTGGCATTGATATTTGCGGTGGATCGTCCGTTGGATATGTGTCGCACCGTTGTTAATGTAACGGGTGATGCCACAGTTTCTATGATAGTAGCAAAGTCAATAGGAAAGTTAGGTAAACCCCAGGTAAAGGAATGGGATGATCACTACCAGGAGGTGAAGTGATCCCTAATTTCAAAACCATGGCATTAACTTCTTTGTAAAGTTCGGAAACATCTGTTAACTTGAGGGCTATCAACTAATCGGAACCGCAATGAATATTTGCTTTTTAATGTATCCCTGGGATGAGATCGACCCGGAAAATGATACCAGTCTGGCTTTAATTCATGAATGTGTTAAACGCCGCCATGGTGTAGCCTTGTGCACTCCCGCCAATTTAACGATACGCAATAGTGTAACCAGTGCCTTCTGCACGGTGGTCGGGCGGATAGAAAAGATCCCAAGCAGTTTAAAATCGTTCTACAAACAAGCGCAGATCAGAGAGGAAATGCTCCCACTGGCCGGTTTCGATGTAATTTTTATGCGGGCTAACCCACCTTTGGATCCGCTAATGCTTAATTTTCTGGATTCGGTTAAAGACGATGTTTTTATTGTCAATTCCCTGCAAGGGTTACGCGAGGCAAATAACAAACTGTATACTGCCGCCTTCGGCGATAGTCATAGTAATATTATTCCGGTCACCCATGTCTCTAAAAACAAAAAGTACTTGGTAGAGCAGATCAAAGAATCCCCAGCGGATAAAATGATCTTAAAACCGCTAAACGGTTTTGGAGGTTCCGGGGTTATCCTGATTGAAAAATCGGCCATGAGTAATATCAAATCGTTACTTGATTTTTATGTAACCAACTCAGACGGAACTTCTAACTATGTAATACTTCAAGAGTATATTGAAGGTGCGGATCAGGGGGATATCCGTATATTGCTGCTGAACGGAGAACCTATTGGCGCTATGCGCCGTGTGCCGGGAACCGATGATCATCGCTCTAATGTGTCTGCGGGAGGTTCTGTTGCCAAACATACGCTTACCAAGGAGGAAAAGGCGCTCTGTAAGCAGATAGGCCCTAAATTGGTAAAGGACGGTCTTTATTTTGTTGGAATAGACGTAATTGGCGGGAAACTCGTTGAGGTAAATGTGATGTCTCCCGGTGGCGTTACCTACATGAACAAAGTATATAAGACCAAGATCCAATGTCAGGTTATTGACTTTATTGAGAGTAAGGTCTCTGCGAAACTACAGGCCTTTGATCGTAGATCCCGGCTTCGCAAAGAGGTAGAAGATGCATAGGTATGCTGTAACGGAAATCATTAATAAAATAGAAGCCGGCGAGTCCTTTGAAGCGGTTTCGGAAGCATATTCATTCACCTTGAAGGTGGAAAAATACGTACCCTATGTCTGCGCTGCTATCCACGATGGGCACCAGTTCCGAAAGTCGCTGTGGGAAAATTGTACGCATACCGCCTATGATCGCTGGTACGAGGAAGATCCGGCCACCCTGCAAATGATACAATCGCATCCTATTGTGATTGCTGGCCGTGATAGTAGATTTGAATATGATCTCAATCGTCCTCCGGAAGAAGCCGTTTTTGAGACCGCCTGGGGAAAACAACTTTGGAAAACCCCAATCTCGGCAATGGAAAAAGCGCAAAGCCTAAAAAAACATCAGGACTTCTACCAGGTAGTCTACGCCTTGATCGCTAAATTAGAATCCCTTCATCCAAAAGTTATTGTTTTTGATATGCACAGTTATAACTGGAAGCGTTGGGACAGAGAAGTACCCGTTTGGAACTTAGGTACTAAAAATATCAACAATGATCGTTTTGGAAGTATTGCAGCATCCTGGAGCACTAAATTGGAAGGTATTGGTGTGCCCTATACACCCACTACCTCCCAAATCAATGACACTTTTTTCGGTAATGGCCATTTTCTAAAATCGATTACTAAAAACTTTGAAAACACGCTGGTTTTGGCTACGGAGATCGCAAAGGTGTATTGTGATGAGCTGACAGGAATAGTATTTCCGGAAGTAGTGAAGGCCGTGGAAGAGCAGTTAAAAGATTTGATACCTTTGCAGGCCAGGGAATTTGAAGAATCGTCATGCTAGCAACCGGCCAACAGCAAGAATTACAACAACTGTACCCCAATGTATTTGAAATTGATTCAAATTTGGATCGCCTGGTCCGTCGTATCGAATTACTGGCCTATGTAAATCCGATAAATATTGAAAAGGAGAAGCAGCAGTTTTACGCCTCCAAGTATAACTATACCCCAAGGTTTAAGTATCCCAAGTTGCGGTTCAATCCCTACAAATTGCATCGTCTCTTCTTCTCACAACGCTTGGAACGTATTAAGGATGATACGCTTTATGACCTCTATGAAGACGTAGTGTATTACTATGCCAATATGATCCAATGCATTGAAACGATTGGTAAGGGACAACAGTTTTACTACAATTCTCTTCGGGTTTTTGGTACTCCAACGGAACGCGATGTACAAAATGCAAAATTCATCCTTCATTTTGCAGATGAACCCCTTACTGAAGACATGGAACCATTCTGCTCAGCGGATACAGCTAAAGCCTATTTTGAAGACTTTATGGGGCGTTATAACTTTCCTTTGAACATAAAGCTCTCCACCCACATTGCGGCAGATGCTATGGTGAGCAATAGCGAACGCAGTTTAATTATTAAAAAGAATGCACGCTTTAGCAAAAATCAATTGCTAACGCTTGCGAATCATGAGATAGGGGTACATCTGGTAACCACCTATAATGGATTGGATCAGCCATTAAAGATATTTTCCAATGGCTTGCCTAAAAATGTAGAAACTCAGGAAGGCTTAGCGGTTTTTAGTGAGTATATGGGAGGGGCACTAACCTTAAAACGTTTGAAAGAGTTGGCGTATCGGGTACTTGCAGCGGATAGCTTGATAAAAGGGTATTCCTTTGCAGATACGTTTGACCTGATTCATGGACATTACAAACTGGACCGTGAGGAAGCCTTTGGTATTACACTTCGCGCGCATCGCGGAGGAGGGTTTACTAAGGACAGGCTTTACCTTAGCGGGCTACGGAAAATTTATGATCGCTACAGTAATGAAAGGAATATGGACGTATTATTTCTGGGGAAAGTGAGCCTGGACCAGGAAAACACCATAAAGTACTTAAACAGTCGGGGCCTTATGCGGCCTATTGCTCATAAAAGTCTTTCCTTTGATCAGAAATTAAACACCAATAGCACCTTAGATTTCATTTTGAGAAATCTGCAGTAATTCTCCTTGGTACCGTAACGGCACTAGAAGTGTTCATTGTATTGCCTAGTATCCCTTCCTTTTATGACACTGGGAAAGAAAGTTACGTTACCTCTTTTACATGGTATTCGAAGCTAGAAACTGGTCTAAAACGTAGGTGGTTAGGGTCCGCCATCCATCCGGTGTATTTGTAGCGCCTTGAACTTCTTGAGAGATTTGGGCAGAGAAAACAGCGGCTTCGCTTTCCGATCCAAACACAGTTATAGTGATTTGTGCTGTTGTGCCGGCTGCTGTGGTGGGCTCCTCATCTCCGTAGAATCCTTTTTTAACGGTTCCGCTTTGGCGTTCCTCCAATTCTACCCGTACTAAGAACTCGGTGCCTAATGCGTTTCGTAGGGTTGTGGTTGAAGCATTTTTCAACTCCTGGTACCCAATACCATTATCAACCAGATTCCGTATGGTTTGGGTCATATCTTGTACGGTAACTCCCTTTCCCGAGGTACTTTGCGCCAAATACCCGGAAATAAAGCTACTTAACTCACTGGACAGCTCCTTGCTATAGCTGCCATTTTTTGTGAAAGTTGCCGGAACAACCGCTACGCTATTCGACGTTACGCTTGGGAATAGCGATATTTCTTCCTTAGGGATTGGTTTATTTTGAGGATCTTCGGTAACAATAGTCACACCGCTATTTGAAGTAGCAGCCCCTTCTCCAAACGTTTGTGTCCTTCCGCTGGAAAATACAATTTTTTCTAACTGATCTTTGGCCACTTCATTGATCACGGTTTCTCCGGGGTAGTTGAAGCTTATCATATCTGAGGTCACTTTTACCACCTTGGCCTGAATAAGCTCACCATTTTTGGTGACAATAATATCATTTTTTGAGTTGCCTTGACTTAGTGCAATAGAAGAACTCAGTACGAATAAAAAAAGAACAAGATTTTTCATAGCATCTTTATTTTTTTGAATTAGTATTAGGTGTTATGTTTGACGGTAACGATTGCTATCCTGAACAATAAAATACGACCGGAAAATCGAAGCCTGTCATAAAAACATCACAAATTGTATGCCAGCCCTTGTTAAAATGGTGTTGGGGACGGTTTTTATTGTTAAAAATGGTCGCTTAAATAGCAAATTCATGGAAAAATCGCATAGAGACGGCTTAACTGAAATCATATTCCTCCTTTAGGCATAGTATCTTCTTGTTTTAAAAGGTATGGCCTACGGTCTTTAACAACCAATTGCACAGAGAATCTGTTCATTTGTACAGAAAGTATAGGCCAACTCAATTCTGAAATTTATATTAGAAGTATAAAACAACAACATGAAAAATACAGTTTCTACCGTGTTACTTGCGATTTGCTTCTTTACTTTTCTCACCGCTTGGGGCCAGGAAAATAGTATTTGGTATTCGTATAACCTGTATGGCGATAAGCAAAAAATAACGGAGTTGGAAGAAGTTATTTTATATGAGGAGGTTAGGGAGGAAGCGAGTCCTTACCCGGCCCGTGTAGATACTGTTTATATTGAAAAGCGCATCAATGATTCGATATATGTGGTTGTAAATCCCAGGGGAAACGAAGAATTCGCTTTAATGGCAGCTTCACAAATCGTTGAGGGTACAATTAAAGCCGTGGGCTTTTACCATCCCTCCAATTCGGCACAGGCTGTTGAGACTGCTTATACCAATGCAGGACTACCGGCTTGGAATGCGCTGACGGTAAAATGGATTTTCTCAGAAGCGAAAACAAAGCTATTAGAAGATGCTCCGGGCTACGACGAAGTTACGCGGGAAGCCATGATTGAGGCACTTACCGTTCGGGAGTCGGTTGGCCCTATGCTAAAAGAGTACTTGGAAGAAAACCCAGATACCAAACCCTCTTATTTATATCGGTTTGTTGAACTCAAAGCACAACAGAAATTTATAGCACTGGGCTATAACCCCTATAAACAAGTGGAATACAATTTTGAAAAGCAATTTGAAGGAGACGAAGAGGTCATTAAATTATTAACCACACCGATGTCATATGAGTAATGCTCGGGGCGATTCTGAAATCGCCCCGTCATACTTTTAAAGTGATATGTATTTTCCCCGAGGATACTTCACCTGAAACGAAAAATGGACTGTTTTACTTTCCTGGGGTTTTACGTTCATGGCCCAGGTCAATACCCCTTTTTTAGTCTCGTATTTCGCATCATTGGTAACTACGTCGCCAACCCGTATCTCCTTGTTCTGTGACTTGGGAACTCTATCCAATAACCTTAGGTCAATGGCCACACTTTTGTTGTTCTTGATTTCCAAATTGTAGGTTCTATTCAGGATACGGGTACTTCCCGTGAACGACTTGCTCTTAAAGTTACGTTCTTGCTTTCTGGTGACCGTAATATTGGGATCGATGCCTAGCGAGAGTACCATTTCTTTCTTTGTGGTATAAGGATCTAATACCGTTTTTCCGGCATAGGTACCTTCAAAGTAGATATTTGCTTCTCCGGGCAAGAGTTGATGTTTTTCCCAATCGGTAAAACTGGCCGTTAGAAAAACATTTTCATTGATGATTGGCGCTGCAAAATATTCATAATTGGCCGGTAGCGTAAAGGTGTTGATTTCGATAGCGGTAATATCATTGTCCGAAGGAATGGAATACGTTTTTTTGATACTAAATTCCGTTTTGGTGGAGCCTTCTTCGGTATTGCTTTTTGAAGTGGTAATCACAATTACACCCGCATGGCTACGACTACCGTAAATCGCAAGGGCATCATCGCCTTTAAGGACTTCAACATTTTGAATTTCGCTGATGTCCAAATCCCCTTCTGCAAATCCCTCCGCTGGAACACCGTCAATAATATATAACGGTTGGGATTGGGATTTTATGGAGGAGCTCCCTCGGATATTTATTCCAGCTACCCGACCCTGAAGCACTTGTTCCGGATTCACCGATGAAACTGCAGAAGTATACCCGGCGACCACTACTTCCTCCAATGCAAACGCATCTTCTTCCATGCTGACATTGATAACGGAGGAATACAGCGGTATGTCTTGTCCTTGCATTCCGATATAAGAAAAGACCAATTCCTGCCCGTAAGGTACTTCCAAAACATAATTGCCATCAAAATCGGTTTGCGTTCCCTTGTTCGTTCCTTTAATTATAACATTGGCACCAGGTAATGGCTGCCCGGCAGCATCGGTGACCGTACCAACTACCTTTTTAACGTTGGGATTGTACGCATACCCCTTTTTCTTTTGAGTGCTTGCGTTCCTTCTGGAGTACGATGAGGTGAAATTTAGGTAGTGGGCCTCCAATTCAGGCTTGCTGATATTGTATTCCGGATTTCCAGTAGAAAGTACCACATTCACATTGTTCCAATCCTTCCCGGTATTTTGGTATACATTCGCCTTATAGGTAAGTTGCAAGGGTGCATTTAAGGAATTGGATTTGATGTCATAGTTGGGTACCCACCCTGCTTCCTTAACCAGATACTTCAGGGTAACTTCCAGTTGGGTGGCGATAGGGGTATCAAACTTTATGGTTATTTCTCCCTGTTCCTTTTCGGGAGCATTATTCACTTCTGCCATTTGACGTTGCAGTGCTTTGGCTTTTTGCTTTAATCGGTTAATCTTTAGATTGGTTTCGAAAATTTCATTTTTAATGGCCGTTATGCGTTCCCGATAGTACTGACTGATTTCCTTGACCTTTTCTAAGCTTAAGGCTTGGTTATCTGTGCTTACCATGCGATTTGTGGTGATGACCTTTTCCTCTTCTTCTAAACCCAAAACCTTGTTTTTAAGCAAGGTGATCTGGTATTCCAGTCGCTTATGTTCGTCTTCCCAGGCCGTAAACTGCGGTTCACTTTCCATTTTTTCTAAATAGTTAATGTCATAGGATAAGGAAAGAATAGACACCACATTTAAACCGGAAACCTGAATACTACTTTCATCAATTTTATGAGAAAGCCCTGTAAAAATAACTATATTGGAGCCTTCTTTTAGTGAGCATTGTGCTGTCCGGGTGATTTCTGCACCACTTAAATACACGGTAACTTTCTTGATTTTAGAAGGAACGTTTTGAGCATTCGGGAAAACTGAAGTAGCGATCAGTAAAACAAGAAGAATTGTATTTTTCATAACGTTTGGTATTAAAGTGCGTACCAAACTTCGTATGAAAAGTGATCCTCTGAAAATTGAAATACTTGTGACGGGTGGTTGGGTGAGTGAAGCGGTTAGTTCAGTGAGTTATCCTAAAAACTTGGCCTGCAATTCCGGAGTGGGGATCATACATTGATCCTTACGGCCAAACCACTTATACCGATTGCGCGCTACAAGGTCGTATACTGAGTTTCGCATAGCCTCCGGGATCCATTTAAAAATTTGTGTAAGTTTCCAAAGGCCGCTGAAGTTATTTGCAATCTCTAATGCAGCACTGGATTTGATATAGTAAGCAGTACCCGGTTCGATCAGCACAAAAGAATCTATCTTCGAAGTGTCTATACCGCGTTCGTTAACCAATTGTTTGCCGAGCTCGCTTTGCAAGGCCGCGTAGCGAAAAACGTCCTTTTTATCTCGTTTTATGATAAATTGAATAGCGCCGTTGCAAAGATTACAGACACCATCAAACAAAATTATTTTTTTATCCTTTACCACTATACAAAGATAAAGCAGCGCCTTTTGTTGGCCTATTTTTTATAAGGTATTTAAGAAAGTGCCTAAATCCGTTTCCTTATCCAATCTTAATTTCTTTTTCAAACGATACTTGGATTTTAAAATACTATCCGGTAGGACATTCATAGTGGCTGCAATTTCCTTAGTAGTTAGGTTCATCCGTAAAAAAGCCGCCAGACGGATTTCCTTTTCGGAGATATCGGAATATAGCGTTTTCAGTTTCTGGTCAAAGTCGTTATGGACTTCGGCGAAATAGGTTTTAAAGACTTCCCAGTCCTTATCCGAAGCATTCTCCTTTTTAAGGAGCATGGCAATACGCCGGAATTCCGCTTTAAACTTTTCCGGGGAACTTTTTAGGTTTTCCAGGTTTTCCTTAAGCTCCTGAATAAACGTGTTCTTCTGAACCAAATGTAAGGTTTGGCTGGTCAGTTCCTTCTTTTTATAGGCAATTTCCTGTTTATAAATGGCCTCTTGCTTTTCTCGGGCAATGCGGTTTTTCTTGATCCGTTGTCGAAACCCAAAGACCAATAGCCCGGACAGCGCCAAAGCGGAAGCCATACCCCCGGCATAGAGTCCCTTTTTAAGATTGCTGATCTCTACTGTTTGATTGAGATTCTTTATTTCTTCTTGCTGCAAAGTAATTTCTGCTTCCCTTTGTTCCAATTCAAATAAGGTTCGCATTTCTTCAATCTGTTGTGATTTCCTAATAGAGTAAATACTATCCTTTAATAGGTTATGTACCTCCAGGTCTTCTATTGATTCCTGATAGTACTTTAAAGCGCTAAAAGATTTTGATCGTTGTAGGTAGGCATTTGCTGCTTCAGGAATTGCACCTATACTATCGGAAATAGCTATAGCTTTGTCAAAGTACGTGATTGCATTTTTATACCCCCGGGTGTTGTTATAGTATATTCCTAAGTTGATATAAACCTCATTAAGTTCTGTAGGGTTTTCCATTCTTGAATACACCGCTATTGCTTCATTAAAACTTGATAACGCCTCCTCACTGCGATTTAGTTTGCCATACGCCTTGCCTAACATATTGTGGGCGCTTGCTTGCGTTAATTGAAACTGATTTGCGTTTGCAATTCTGATGCAACGCATTAAATACTTTATAGCTTCTTCGGGTTTTTCCTGAAGAACAAGGTTCTCCCCAATCAATTTTAAGACATCGCTTTCCCAAAGTACATCTTTAAAATCACGGTATACCTGGAGGGCTTGCTTGAGATATTTTAAACTTTGGCTATAATTCTCCAGTTTCAGTTCTGTTTGCCCTAGGGCATTGTAAGCGTCAGCAACGAAAAGTGAGTCTCGAGTTCGGGTTTTGTATAATTCCAGAGCATGTAATTGATTTTTTAGTGCAAGGTTGTATTGTCCTTCCTTTACATTAATATCCCCAAGTGCATGATATGTAGATCCAATATATTTAAAATCAATCTCCCTTGCGTTTTTGATCGTATCCTTATTCCGGAAAATTTCAATATTGGTATACAAAAATTCTTTAGCCTTGTTAAAATCATTTTTTTTATTGTACAAGACAGCTAGTCCCATATTTACGGTAAGAATGGCTCTTATGTTTTGCAGTCTTTGAGCTATGTTTAGCGCTGCTTTTTTATAATAAAGGGCTGAGTCTAACAGGTCTTTGTTTAAAAAATAAAAACTTAGATTGTTGTAGGCCTGACCCAGGCCCTTATCATTGTTTATTTGTTTGGATATGGCAACCGATTTCCGCGCATAGGTATACGCTTCTTCCGGATTTGTGAAACTTAAATTCTGAAAGATGAGTGATCCTAGGAATATTTTGGTCGTATCATCGATTTGTTTGTTATACTCGATGATTAAACTATCTATATTTTTGTATTCTTGTGCGTTCAGAGGATTGATCAGAAAAAAACCAACCAGTAAAAACAATTTTAAAGGGGTGCTCATAATGAATTCAAAAACTGATTGAAGTCGGTTTCCTTGTCCAACCCCAATTTCTTTTTCAAACGGTATTTGGATTTTAGAATACTATCCGGTAGGACATTCATAGTGGCTGCAATTTCCTTAGTAGTTAGGTTCATCCGTAAAAAAGCCGCCAGGCGGATCTCTTTTTGTGAAATATCCGCATACAAGGTCTTGAGTTTTTGGTCAAAATCGTTATGCACTTCCGCAAAGTAGGTTTTAAAGACCTCCCAGTCTTTATCGGAAGCGTTCTCCTTTTTGAGCAGCATGGCAATACGCCGGAATTCCGCTTTGAACTTTTCCGGAGAATTCCTTAGATGTACAAGATTTTCCTTTAGTTCCTGGATAAAGGTGTTTTTCTGTACCAAGTGCAGGGTTTGACTCGCCAGTTCTTTTTTCTTGTGTTCGATTTCCTGTTTGTAAATTTCTTCTTGCTTTTCTCGAGCAATTCTGTTTTTCTTGATCCGTTGTCGAAACCCAAAAATCAATAATCCGGACAACGCCAGGGTAGAAGCCATGCCGCTGGCATACAATCCTTTTTTTAGGTTGTCTGCCCGTGCTTTTTCGTTTAAGGTGTTGATCTCTTCTTGCTGCAAGGCGATTTCAGCTTCTTTTTTTTCGGTTTCGTAGATGGTTTTTAACGCTTCTATCTGCTGGGATTTTATTGTATTGAATAGACTGTCCTTTAGTTCGGAAAAAGATTGATAATCCTCAAGTGCCTCCAAATAGCTTTTTTGATCTCGATATAGCGCAGACCGATAGCTTAGAATTTCTTTTTTAACATCCAATGCGCTTATGGAATCAGCAATGTGTAGTCCTCGATTCAGAAAAAATAAGGCCTGGTCATCTTGTTTTAAAAGCCTGTAGGTGTTTCCCATTTCAGCTAAGCAAATAGCCAGGTTGTTCGCGGTGTTATTTCTGGTATTAAGCGTTATTGCTTTCGAGAAATAAACCAAAGCCGAATCTAGTTTACGCATGGACGAGTACGTTTTACCCAAATGGGTCATGGCGTTGGCTTGAACGTCTAAAACCTTTGTTCTTTTGCCAATCTCTAATCCTTTTGTGTAATGGTTGACTGCGGAATCTAATTTTTGCAGTCCGGAATAGGCATTGCCCATGTCAACCAGGGTATGTCCCATATAAATACTATCCTTACTATCCGAATAGAATGTTAAAGCGTCTTTAAAATAGGTTAGCGACTGCCTAAAATTACCCCTCGAAAGTTCTATAAGCCCAATTTGTTTCTTAAAATCTGCTTTGCGCCAAGGTTCTTCTGGAATAGTATCCAAATAGTTAAGTCCCTCAAGTGTGTATTCATATGCGGTCTTGAAATTACCTTTACTGTGGTAGAAATCCCCGAGGCATCCCAGGCCGACGGCATATTTTAACCACAGCTTTTTATCCTTAAGAATGCTATTTACAGCCGTCTGCATCACTATGGCACTATCAATATTACCTTTTTCATACTCCAGTGCTGCAATAGACCCCAAAGTAATCGCCTTAAATTGTTCATTGGGGTGTTTTTTCCAAACCCCCATGGATTTGTTGTAATAGTACCTGGCGGAATCTGGCTCAAAAAGCAGTTTATGGTAAACCCCTATGTGGTAATACGCTATTCCAACACCATCCCAGTTCTCAATTCTTTTTGACAGATCAAGGCCTTTTAGGGCGTATCCCAGACCTTGAGTTGGCGTGCTGTAAATTGTTTCATAAAATAGTTCTTCCAAAACCTCAATTTTTTGACTCCCATTAGGCAATTCTTCAAAAATTGATTCCAGACTATCTATTCTTTGCTGCCCTTGAAGCTGGGAAAAGACGAAACTTTGACAAAACAATACGGGTACTAGGATGAGAAGTCTTGTTATCATTTTACGGGAATAGATTTTCCAAGATAACCAATAAATAGCCTAAAGGGAAACCCGCAATTTCATGGCTATAAGCGCTTATGCCTTGTCGAGTCCATATAATCTAATTTTTATTGAAGCCTTATTCATTTATAACTATTTGAATATCATATACTTAAATCTATTTGTAATTAAAGATGTTATGAGTGTGTCCATACTACTTAGTAATGACGTCCCGACATCCCGTCTATACTTTGTCCATGGACAGCATCTAGTGCGTACACGATTAGCAGATAATTTAGCACCAACCAATTGCCTGGAGTACAAGGAGTGGGATTTCGTATACTTTTATGATTTCGGCGCCTCGGTATTGTCTAATACGACCAATTAATCCCAATTGAGCAGGTTTCTGGACCGCTATTTTTTATTAGGTCTTTGTTATAGTGTATTTAAAAAGCCAGTCAAATCGGTTGCCTTAGCCAATCCCAGCTTCTTTTTTAATCTGTATTTGGACTTTAAAATACTGTCCGGAAGTACATTTAAGGTTGCTGCAATTTCTTTGGTAGTCAAATTCATGCGCAAGAAAGCCGCTAAGCGGATTTCTTTTTCAGAAATCTCGGAATAAAGTGTCTTTAATTTTTGGTCGAAGTCATTGTGAACGTCAGCAAAATACGTTTTAAACACCTCCCAATCCTTATCGGAAGCGTTCTCTTTTTTAAGTAACATTACAATACGGCGAAACTCCATTTTAAAGGTTTCCGGTGACTTTTTAATCTTTTCAAGATTCCGCATCAATTCCTGGATAAAGGTGTTTTTTTGAACAAGATGGAGGGTCTGGCTTGCCAATTCTTTTTGTTTATGTTCAATTTCTTGTTTATAGATTTCCTCCTGCTTTTCCCGAGCAATGCGGTTCTTTTTTATCCGTTGACGGAAACCAAAAAACAGTAATCCGGATATGGCAACAAAGGTGAACATTCCACCTGCAAACAAACCTCTGGTCAATCTATCAACTTTTACCTTCTCATTGAGGGTATTGATTTCCTCTTGCTGCAAAGCAATTTCCGCTTCTTTTTTTTCCGTTTCATAGATGGTCTGTAGCTCATTGATCTGTTTCGTTTTTGTGATGGAAAACAAACTGTCATTGATCATTCGCGATCGCTTGTAGTCTGCTATAGCTTTTAACGGCATTCCATTTTTTTCGTACGCTACAGCTCTATTTAAAAGTGCAGACTGTAACTCGTTGGTGATTCCAATGGCATCTGCTTTGCTCACCGCTAGGTTAAGGAGTCCCAACCCCTTGTTAAAATCGTTGTTGTTGGTATAGGCCAAACCCAAATTGGACATATCGGTTACTAAGTTGTTATCTGCAGAAGTTCGTTGCCCCATTTCTAAGGCTTTTTCAAGAAATGCAATAGCCGCTTCGTTTTGTCCCATAGTTAAATATTCACTTCCAAGGTTGCCATATGCAATGATTTCAGCCGAGGGGAAATTGTTAGCGATAGCTGTTTCAAGACATTCCTTATATTTTTCGATAGCTTTATTATGCTGCCGTTTGAAGGAATAGACGCTACCCATATCCGAAAGTGTATTGGCCAAAAACATGTTGTCACCTAGGGCTCTATAGACTGTAACGGCCTTCTCAAAATAACTAAGCGCACTACTATGGTTACTTTGCACATTGTGCAATTTGCCGAGGTTTCGGAACAAGTCTGCTTTGTGGTAGGTATTTATTTCCAAGGTATCGTAGGTTTCCAGGGCCTTTTTATAAAACGTCATGGCCTTTGGGTAATTTCCCATTTCATAGTAATGAACGCCAGTATCACTTAAGGCGGAGCCGTACCTGAGATAATCACGGTCTACAAGGCTAATTTGGGCAACGCTATCCATGAGTTGGATAGCTTTAGCATAGTTTCCCTCATGGGCATATAAGATCGACAGGTTTTTTAAAGTGCTTCTTACAAATGAATCATCATTGTCAATTTTTGATTTTACCAGGGTCTTATCAAAATAGAATTTGGCAGAATCCATTTGTTGCAAATTGAAGTAATGGTAACCAAGATTAAAATCCCCTTGGAGGATACCGTGCTCATATTTCTGGTCAGCGGAAATTCTCCGCATTTCTTGTATATATACCTTGGCTTTTTCGGAGTCGTTATAAATTAAAAGATCAATGATATCATCCAGAATTTCCACTTTTGATTCAATAGGTTGTATAGCCTGATAAACCGTTAAAAGGCTATCCACTTTTTTCCGGTTTTCACCTTGAGCATTACCTATATACATAGACAAAAAGCAGAGTGCTATGCCTGTTCTTACTACTAGTATTCGAAGCTTTTTAACGTACATATCCCCCAAGTTAGACCATTAATTCAGCTAAAACGTCTTGTCCATAGTTTGTCCATGCCTTACCGGCTGCATATCCGTTATGCTTTTTTTATAATTAATTGATATTCAAATATATACGTAATAATAGTCTACTGGCGTTTAAGCGCTTGTCTAGGGGTAAAACAAGGCTTTTCCATCGATGTCGTCCATGGTTTGTCCATGGACATATTTAGGTAAGGGCTTGACTGTAAAATAATTTCGAAGTGTTGAATCTTAAAAACCAAGAAGTTATGAAAACAAATCAATTACAGTTCAAATCAATGGTAGGTGTGCTGCTATTTGCACTACTGTTTATTGTCCATGCTTGTAGCAAGGATGAAACAACCGAATCCTTAGAAGGAGGTGGAGATGATGATGAGGTTCCGGTAGCAGGGGAAACCATAGATGAGGTCGTTGCCAATTTCACCTATGATCCGGATCAATTATTAGGCGTTGTCGATACCGGTAGTGGAAATACCTTGCGTACGGAGGGAGAGTCAGAACAAGAGTCAAACTTTGAGAACAACGTTACCCAGACCTGTACCACTACCGACTACAATTTAAAGACCAATTTTGAGGATATCGCCATTCTAAAGCCCAATTCGGGCATCGTTTGGCCCGGTGCTTTGGTTAAGATCGATGCTTCGTTGCGGAATGGACTGCCCACCCCTATAGCCATAACAAGGGCTCCAATAAGTGTGCGCGTCGATTTACCCGGGATTGGGGAAAATGGAAATGTGGCTGTAGACAATCCCGATTTCAACAGTGTTGATGCAGGTATCGACGGTGCCCTGGAATGGTGGAACGCTAATGCTTATGTAGAAGGCTATGTGAATGAAGCCAGTTCCTTTTCCGATTCTAAGACCTCGTTCAGTTCAAAACAGGTTAGTTTAGATCTCGGGGTGAACATTGAATGGGCGTCCACGGACTTCAGTTCTCAACTGAGCTATGAAAGTACCAAGATCAACCGGGTGGCCAATATGGTGTACAAGCAGGTATTCTATACGGTTTCCATGCCTACTCCTGCTAATCCGTCAGCAGTTTTCAGCGATGAAGTAACTTCAGCACAAGTTTCCTCAGCCTTTAGTTCATCAGCTCCTCCGGGCTACATCCAGTCCGTAAGTTATGGGCGCATCATCATGTTCCGATTGGAGACGACCTATGAAGCGACGGATCTTGAATTGGAAGCAGCATTGGATTATGCAGCTGGAAAAGCAGGGAGCATAAGCGTCGAGTCGGAATTTACAAGTAAGGAAATCCTGGCAACCTCAAATATTACCACTGTGGTCATCGGGGGTAATGCCGAGGTGGCTGCAGAAGCCGTTACGGCCAGAAACTTTGGGGATCTATCACCCATTATCAAAGGAGAAAATGCGGTTTACAGCAGGGATAATCCCGGAGCGCCTATTTCGTATACTGTTCGCTTCTTAAAGGACAATACCATTGCTAAAATGGGCTATACTGAAGACTATCAGGCGGAGAACTGTAGCAGTGAAGGCGTACAGCACCGTACCATTGACTTTATTAACGATACCGGCCGCGAATTTCGCGTAGGACTAACCTACAAGAACAGCCTGCCCGGTGGAGGTGGTGGTATTTCAAAAGCGCAATTGGACACGGATACTGAAAGAGGTTGGGTACCAGTAACTGTGAGTGGAAGTATCAATGAATTGCAGGCACCGAATGGGGCGTATGATATTCGATTATATGTACAGGATGACGACCAGAAAGACGTATATCAATATGACATTGGTGATACCACAACGGGAAGTAACAGTTGTCATAGAGCTACCACGGGCTTTTTAGGATGTTGTCTTGAAATACAGCGAGTAACCTGTAGATAGAGTATATAGAGTATTGCTTTAGCCGCAGTCGGCCGCTCAGGTTGGATTCAACAATCTGATGCCGGCTGCTATTTTGAATGCAAGGGATTCAGAACCCCCCTTTTTTTAGCGGTTTACCCTATACTATCTATTGCCTTGCGTAGTAGGGCCAGGGTAGCCTCGATGCCTTCTTCTTCCGAAAGTACGCGGCCTTCGTATTCGATGCCAATATATCCCCTGAAACCCGAATCTTTGACGATTTTCAACATTTTGTAGAAATCGGTGCTGGTTTCATTTCCATTTTCATCGAAATCATGGGATTTTGCACTTACTCCTTTTGCATAGGGCATTAACTCGGCCATTCCTTTATATCTATCGTATTCATTGACGCAAGCCTCAGGGCCTCGCTCCATACAGAAATTACCGTAATCCGGAAGTGTACCTACATTGTCCATATTTACTTGGGCCATAACTCCGGACAACCAGGACCCATCTGAAGAATACCCGCCATGATTTTCCACTAGGATATTGATGCCTTGGCTCGCGCCATACGCTCCTAATTGCTTAAGACCATCAACAGCATTGGCGGCCACTTCTTCTGCACTCCCTGCTCCGGCGGCGTTGACACGGATAGAATGTGCCCCCAGAAACTTGGCGATATCTACCCATTTATGATGATTCTCCACGGTTTTTTTTCGGGCTTCCGGATCGGCATCTCCAAGATTGCCCAAGGCATCGCACATAATCAGTCCCACACTAACCCCGGCTGCATCGCATCGTTTTTTAAAATCGTCCCAAAAAGCTTGGTCATTTACTTTGCTATAGTAAAAGGTGTTTACCAATTCTATGGAATTGACCCCAAATTTGGCAGCCATTCCCGGAAAGTCCTTTGGGTCTACATCACCCAATAATATGTCATCAGGCGATTCTTGCAGCGTTTTTACGAACCATTCCCAATATCCCTCTTTCTTTGGACCCAAAAAGGTATTGTGAAAGGACCATTGGGCCAATGAGATTTGAAAATCAGGTGTTTGTGTCTCCATTTCCTGGGCGGTTTCCGATATATTTTCGGATGCTGAATTGCTGTCCGGTTTCGTACGGCAAGAGATGGTAAGGAACAGACTAATCGCGATAATTATGATGCTTTGTTTCATTGGGAATTTGTTTACTATTTGCCAAAATAATAGGAAATACGCTTACTTACAATTTTATCTAAAAAATTAGCGGTTAATTATATCTTTCTGGAATTCTAGGACCGTAAGTTGCAAAAGAACGAGGTCATTTTTTTGCCTCTACCAATTCTAACAGATCCACACTAACATTGGTAGTAAACATACCATAGTTCACCACCGCTTTTCCTTTCTCTAAAATGTCAATGCTTCCCACTGCTTTACCATCATGCATGCGTACGCGGTCGCCAATCTTAAAAACCGGTCTTGGCCTAGCCTTTTCCTGTTGGATCGCCTTCTTTTTTTTCGCCTTTTTTTCTTCGCGAACCTTAACGATCTTCTGTTCCAGTTCGTTAGCCGTCTGTTTCTTAATGGCCTTTTTGGTTTTGGCTTCCTTGGCCGAAGATTTTCTTCGCTTGCTGTTTTCGGTTTCTACTATTCGCAGGAGTTCGGAAATTAAGGGACGTTTCTTCTTATCATGGAAGTAGCGCTCGGCACTATCATTAACCTTATTACCTAAATGGATCATTCGTTGATTATGATCGTACAATTCCTGATAGTTTTCCAGCTTGGACTTGATCTTCGCATTTAAGGTTTCCAGCCGCTGTGCCTCTTCTTTTGCTTTAGCCTCCTCATCCTGTAAGCGCGACTCGGTTTTTTCCATTTTGCTGCGTTCTTTTTGCAACTTGGAAATGGTAGCATCAAAACGCACCTTGCCACGATCGATTTTCTTTTTTGCTTTGTTGATCAGGGAGTAGGGGATTCCATTTTTTTGCGCTACCTCAAAGGTAAAAGAGCTTCCCGCTTCTCCGAGGACCAATTTAAAGGTGGGTTCCAGGGTACGGTTGTCGAACTGCATATTGGCATTGGTCATATACGGTAGCTCGTTTGCCAGTAATTTTAAGTTGGCATAGTGGGTAGTTATAACCCCAAAGGCTTCCCGTTCGTAGAATACTTCTAAAAATGCTTCCGCCAGTGCTCCGCCCAACTCCGGATCTGAGCCAGTGCCAAATTCATCGATCAGGAACAGGGTATTGGTATTGCAACGTTTTAAAAATTGATTCATATTCTTCAATCGGTAGCTGTACGTGCTTAAATGATTCTCTATGGATTGATTATCTCCGATATCCGTCAAAATTTTATCAAATAAACAAACAGAACTCCTTTCGTGAACGGGGATTAAAAGCCCTGATTGAAGCATTACTTGAAGTAAACCGATGGTCTTAAGTGTGATACTTTTCCCTCCTGCGTTGGGCCCGGAAATAACAATGATCCGGTTGTTTTGTTGCAGCGCTATGGTTTGTGGCCAGGTCTTTTCTTGTTTCGCTATATTGGTCAAATACAGTAAGGGGTGAAAGGCCTCTCTCAAATAAAGCTCACGTTCCGTATTGATCTTGGGAAGTAAGGCATTCATTTCAGAGGCGTACCTTGCCTTGGCCGCGGTAACGTCAACGTATGTTAGAAAATACTGATAGGTCTCAAGAAGAGGCGTTTCGGGGCGAATGGCATTGGTAAGCGCCATTAGTATACGGCGTATCTCCTCTTTCTCCTCATATTCCAGATTGCTTAGTTCTGTGCTGTATTGCAATGTGGCTTCCGGAACAATGTAAACAATACTTCCGGTTTTCGAATTGCCCATTACCGTCCCCTTTACTTTACGACGATGCATTGCCTTTACGGCGAGAACTCTGCGGTTTTCTACAATAGATTCTTTAATGTCGTCCAGAAAATCGGCAGATTGATAGCGCGATAGCACGGAACCAAAACTTTGATTGATCTTCCCTCGGACACTATTGATATCCAAACGAATACGCTTTAAATCGACCGAGGCGTTGTCACGGATCTCCCCGAATTTGTCAATGATAGTTCCTATTTCGGTAGGAATCTCAGTGTTTTCCTGAATTTTATCTACTGAACTAAAAAGCAAAGGGTAATACTCCTTGAACTTTTTAAAGAATTTTTTATGGATAGCAATAGTGCTGCACAAATGTGCGATCCTTCTAAAACCAGAGACCTCCAGTACGGTATTTTCAATTTGAAGGAGTTTGAGTTCTTTGTCAATAGCGTCAAAACCGTGATTGGGAATCCGATTATCATTAGAAAACGAAGCCAGGTATTCCGAGGTTTGCCCCAATTGCTCCAGAAGGGTTTCTCTCTGTGTTAAGGGTTCCAACTCCAATGCTGCAGCTTTTCCCAGTTCAGTAGTACATCGCTCCGAAAGCTGTTCCAGCACCTGCGGAAACTCGAGATCTTGAAGGGTTTTTGGATGAATGGGGTGCATACGCTTTTTCTAGCGGGGCAAAGATAGTAACAAAAAGGAGCACATAGGAAATGTACATCCAGCGTTCTAAAAAGTAGTTTTTTAGCTGGAAAATTAGCATCAAAACGACTGCTGAAATTTAGCTTTTATCCGCTGCAAATGCAGCAATTAATTCTTCAGTTCCGAACCGCACCACATCAGTTACCGGTAAACCTGTAAGTTGTTCCACCTCCTGAATTTTAGCCGCTGCGGTAGCATCGTCCATACCTACTGTATTAAGTGCAACCCCTATTGTTCTTGCAGTAGTTTGAGAACCGCAAACTTTGGCTACGGCTTCATTTAGGGCTATAAATTCTCTTAAAGGGGGAATAGGGATATGAGATACGGGATCTCGGAGATGGGAATGGATCGCTTTATGACATAAAACAAAATGGGTGGGTTGGGATCCACGGATCAGCGGCAAAGTAGCGGTACTTCCGGGGTGGGCCAGAGAACCCTGGCCTTCTATGATCACAATAGCTTTATCAGCTTGCTCTAGCACTGCTTGCTCTACTGCACCGGCCGCTTGATCCACTTTTATAGCATCTAAGGGAATACCATTCCCCATGAGGGTTATCCCAATTTGTCCTGTGGGGACAAAGCCAACGTTATGACCTTCTTGTTGCAGCGCAGCATACAATTCAAGACCCGCCGTCATTTTTCCAGCAGCCATATCCGTTCCTATCATTAAAATGCGTGTATTGCCAAGAGTAGCTGCTTTTCCGGTGGCAATAGGATACGAGTGCTTTGGTTTACGTACATCCCAAATCATATTCGTTCCTAATACGTGTCCAAAACGTGCATTTAGGTCATCGTGCAAACCATTAATAAGAGACAGTCCCTTAGCAAGAGCTCGGGATATAGGAATATCCCATTCCGCGGGGAAACGCCCACCACTGGGAGCAGTGCCCAGAACAAGGATCTCAGCATGCAAAGCGATTGCTTGATCAACAGTAGACACAACCGGAATGTCATACGGTAAGCCCACGGCCTCGCGGACCGATTGGTTGGCATGTTTACTGTCAATAATGCCAACGATAGGATGTTTGGAAAAACGCATTAGTCCAAAGCCCATTTTACCGGAGTCGTTGTCTAGCGCGCCTTCCATGTAAATGGCTAGTTTTTGTGATGAATTAAACATTTCCTATTGCATTAGTACAGCGTACATCGCTTTCAAAAGTTAGCATTTTAAACGTCCCTCACGAATTTTGTTATTTGCATTTCAAACTTCTGACTGTTTAAATTGTCCTCCGTGTCCGTGAGCTTCAGTGGGCATGGTAATCTCATTTATCAAGGGTGCACCCTCACACGGATCGGGATTTAAGTTAAGGTGGGAATCCAGGTCAATATGATCCAACATTCCGGAAACAGCGGCACCAGCGGCAATGGATATTGAGGTCTCTCCCATGCACCCTATCATTGTTTTTAACCCAAACGCATAAGCGGTGGAAATGATGCGTAAAGCGCCGGTAATCCCTCCGCATTTCATCAATTTCATATTTACCCCATCTACAGCATCTGCCCATCCCGGGATATCACTTGCTAACCGGCAACTTTCATCAACAAAAATGGGTAACGTCCTGTTTTTGAATAAATAAGGTAGCTCATCTTCTTTTCCTTCTTTAAGCGGTTGCTCCAGGTATTCACAATGACGTTCTGAAAGCCATCGCATCATTTTTTGTGCGTCTTCAAGATTCCATCCTCCGTTAGCATCTACACGTATGGAAACGGGATATTTTTTGTGATAGGTCAACACGGCCTCGTACATTGCTTTATCTGCAGATATACCTTCCGGACTCCCTAATTTGACCTTAAGGGTCTTTACTCCTTCACTTTCCAGTATCAAAGGCAGCCTTTCCCGGGCTTCATCAGGCGTCATTATACCCAAGGTAACGGAGGTTGGTTGCGTAGGTTTAGGAAAACCTAAAAAACGGTATAAGGGCATATTTGCCTGTTGCGCCTTTAGATCCCAAAGTGCCATATCCAAAGCAGCCAAAGCACAGGGACCAACTCCAGCTTCAAGGGCGGCATCGTATACAAGAAAGGGGGAGTTCAAATCCGAATGATCCTGTAAAAAGTCCTCCAATTGTTGCTGCGCTACTTCTGCGGTTGCGGCGCCTTCGGTTTCCCCTGGAGAGGTTTCGCCCCATCCGGTGTAATTACCATCCGTGACAGATACGAATAGATTGTATTGGCCATCTCTTACTCCACGACTTATTCGTAGTGGAAATCTTTTTTTTAGATACCGAATTTCAAAAGATACCTTCATAATTGATCCATTGGCTGTTCCTTGTAAATATATGCGCTATTGTTAAATTTGAACAACTTCTATCTGAATTCTTTTTGAAGGGTAGCCGTGCTGCAAAAAAAGTACTTCAGGGTAGAACAGGCCCTGTTGCCGCCTAAATCATTTTGAAACCCTATCCTATGAACGTTACCATAGAGCCTTCCTGGAAAGAGCAGCTTAAGACCGAATTTCAACAACCTTATTTTGAGCAATTAACACGTTTTGTGCGGATGGAGTATAAATCACATACCTGTTATCCTAAGGGAAAAGATATTTTTGCGGCCTTTGATCATTGTCCTTTCTTTGCAACCAAAGTAGTTATTATTGGTCAGGATCCGTATCATGGGCCTAACCAGGCTAATGGCCTTTGCTTTTCTGTGAAAGACCGTATTCCTCATCCACCGTCTTTGGTTAACATATTTAAAGAAATTAAAGTGGATACCGGTACGCCCTACCCACAAAGTGGTAATCTTGAGCGATGGGCAGCACAGGGGGTTTTATTATTAAATGCTACCTTAACGGTTCGTGCTAATTCTGCCGGAAGTCATCAAAACAGGGGCTGGGAGCAGTTTACTAATGCAGTTATAACAGCCATTTCACAAAACTTGGAAGGGGTAGTCTTTTTGTTGTGGGGAGGGTTTGCAAAGAAAAAGGCCACACTGATCAACAGGGCCAAACATCATATTCTTACCTCCGGGCACCCATCTCCTTTAAGTGCCAATCGTGGCCTTTGGTTTGGGAATAATCATTTTAGCAAAACGAACGATCTCCTTAAGGGAATGGGAAAACCGTTAATAAAATGGTGAATTAATACTGTAGAATATCTGTTAAAACATTAAGAAAAATATTACGTTTGTTACTTACTGATTGTAAAGAAATTTCTTAATTAGGGTGGCAAAATTGAAATCTATATTATTGGTAGACGATGACGATACTACTAATTTCTTAAATAAATTCTTTATTAAACAGCTAGATGCTGCTCTGGAAGTCAATGTAGCTTCCAATGGTAAAGAGGCTATCGATTTTCTAGAATTACATCAAAAGGATGAAATTGTTCCTTGCCTTCTAATTTTAGACACCAACATGCCGGTAATGGACGGTTGGGAATTTTTAAAGGCGTTTGGAAAACGTTTTAGTCCAGAGTTTCGAAAAAAGATCACCGTAGTAATGCTAACCGCAGTAGACACCGAGAACGCACGGCAAGAAGCGATGGCAGATGGCAATGTAGCCGACACGGCTCAGAAACCGCTTTCTGATGTTAAGTTCAAGGTGCTGATTAGAAAGCACTTTAGCTAAGAGGTTATAAACCCTCTGGGATCGTTCATTTTACCTAACAGTTGCAGGGTGCTGAGGGTATCAATAACCGTACTCAGGGTTTTTGGATCAAGCTGTTGTTGTCCCCATTGCGTTTTGGTTAACCAAAGCCGGATATCCTCCAACTGCTGACCATATCTATTCGCTAAGGCGCTATCAATACTAGGAATATATTTAAATTCTCTTGTAAAAAGATTTATGGTCTCCAAGATATGTTGCACAATGGCGTTATCCTTTTCAAGGAAGTGTCCTGAAGCCGCAATTACAAAACAAGGCCAGGGTGTAGGGCAATCACCGAGCCATCTAAAAGTACCGTTGTCTACCAAGGGTTTGGTGGTGAAGTGTTCCCACATAAAATAGTCTGCGCGACCCTGTTTTAGGCTTTCTACGGCGCCTTCCAGGGTGTGAACTACTTCAAAACGTAATTTATGGATATCCCAACCTTGCTGACGGGCGTGCACAAAGGCCATAAGATGACTTCCGCTTCCCAACCTGCTGATCGCTGCTTTTTTACCAATCAATTCCGGAATGGTGGTAAAACTACTATTTGCAGCGACATGGATACCCCATAACAGCGGAGAGTCTACATAGGTTTGAACAATTTTAGCAGGATTCCCCTCAGAAATACTTTTTACAATGCCCTCTGTGAGAATAATGGCAAGATCAGTTTCGTTTTTCGCGAGCATTTGAGACATTCTTCCTGTTCCTTCAGGAACAGATATCCATTCCAGAACGATACCCCGCTTTTCGAAAGCGCCTTCGGCCATGGCTAGATGCCAGGGCATATTGAAATGTTCAGGAACACCACATACGCTAACTGTCTTCATTTAAGTTTTTGTTGAAGATAGTCGAAAATGGCATATTGCGAACGCAGCTGGGGAGTTCCCGGTTTTTGTTTCACCAATTCGTTGGAATCATCGGCATCTATTATTCTGGCCTTGACATTATCATTTAACTGTATTCGCAAAATGTCCTTGAGTTCCTTAAAAACCGTGCGGTCTAGTATAGGAACCAGAACTTCAATTCGCCTGTCCAAATTTCTAGTCATCCAATCCGCAGAACCCATATACATGATCTCATTTCCCCCGTTTTCAAACAAGTAAATTCGTCCGTGTTCTAAATATCGGTCTACAATACTTGTTATAACAATGGGTTTTTCGTTTTCCAGGAGGTCTTGCTTTTTTTTTGGCACCAGACAACAAAACCCACGTACCAACAATCGCACTTCCACCCCGGCTTCACTGGCGCGGTGCAGCGCCTGAATCATTTTGGTATCTTCCAGGGCGTTCATTTTTAATGTGATTTTGGCCGGTCTTCCCGTGGTAGCAAAGTCTATTTCCTGTTGAATACGATCTAATAGGGTAGTCCTTGTGGTAAAGGGGGAAACCAGAAGTTGCTTGGTCTTTGGCAAGATCAATTTGCGTTCCAGTACGCCAAAAACCTCACCAAGATCCCTGGTTATTTGCCTATGTGCAGTAAATAATCCGTGATCACAATACAATCTAGCGGTCTTTGCGTTAAAATTTCCTGTGCCGATATACGCAAAGTTGTGTTGCTCACCGTTTATTTCACGCTGAATTAATGCTATTTTGGAGTGCACCTTAATATTAGGAACGCTGTATAGCACCTTTGCACCTTTCTCCTCAAAAATACGCCCCCACCTAATGTTGTTCTCCTCATCAAATCGTGCCTGCGCTTCTACAAATAAAACCACAGCTTTGTTGTTGTCCAATGCTTTAAGAATGGCGTCGGTAAGTACTGATGTTTTTGCAATACGATACAAAGACATCCGAATGCTTCGTACCCAGGGATCAACAGCGGCAGCATGAATAAAACGTTCTACGACGTCGAATTCTTGAAAGGGAAAATGAACCAATTGGTCTTTTTCCAGGATACTTTGGAAAATATCTTTTGTGGAGGACAATGTTGGGTGAGGGATCGGGGGTTTTGGCGCGTATTTCAACATCTTGGTCCCATCAAGTTCCGGAAATCCGAAAAAATCCGATAGATTGTGGTATTCGCCTCCGGGAACCATATCTACATCTCCGAGTTCCAGAGTTTCTTTTAGTGCTGATTGCAATACGTGAGGCATTGTGTTATCATACAGTAGGCGGGTGGGTTGGCCATATCTTCGTTTTCCCAAAGACTGATATATCTTTTCTACCAGTTCCAGATTTTCATAGTCATCTTCAAGATACAACTCGGCATCTCTTGATAGTTTTATGGCATACGTATGTTCAATTTTTCGATCAGGAAATAGGCTATGGATATTTAGTTTCAGGGCGTCGTCCAGGTAAAGGTAATTATGCCCTTCCCCTGGGATTTTTAGAAATCGGGGACAATGTTCCGTTGGAATGACCACTAAAGTAAATTCCGCCGCTCCAAAATACACCACAAGATATAGTCCGCCATCTTTTACGTCGGAAAGATGCGTTAGATCGATCGTTTTAGCATGTGCGCGCATTTCTTTTTCAAAGAAAAGGGTAGCGGCAATACGCTGTTTATCGGTTAACTCGGATAGGTTTCGTATATAAATGTGATGCAACCGTAACGCAGCAAGGGTATCGGCAATAATGCTACCAAATAGGATCTGCTGCTGATCTACTGTTTTTAGTATAAACTTTAGCTTTTTGTTGGCTTTAAGCACTAGTTTTTTCCGAAGCGTTTTATCCACGGACCTCAGCTGGCGTAGTTGTGAAATACGTACCTTAAAATACTCATCCAGATTGGAAGAAAATATGGCCAAAAACTTTAGGCGCTCTAGTAGGGGAGTGGAGGTGTTGGCAGCCTCTAGCAATACCCTTTCATTAAAAAACAACCAATTAACATCTCTGTTTTTTACAGGCTGATCCCTCATAAGCGCTAAAATAAGGATTAGGCCAGGAATCTATTTAAAGCCAATGTTAAGAGAGTCGTTCAAGACAATATCGGATCAGCGTATCAACAGTTTTAGCAGGATGCTTAGAAAAACTTTTGCTAGGCCGGTTGGCCAAAATGGCGTTTAAAGAAATTGCCCGGTGCCCCAACAACTTCGCCAAACCATAAATTGCTGCAGTCTCCATTTCCAGATTGGTGATTTTAGCATTTTCGAACTCAAAATTTGCGAGGCTATCATGAATGGTTTCCAACGTATTAGAAAGGCGTAATTTTCGGCCTTGTGGTCCGTAAAAACCAGAGTTTGTGAGGGTTATTCCAAATCGTATACGATTTGAAGACATCTTTTTTAGCAGCTGGGCATCACTGGCAAACGAATAGGGTTGAATATAGTGGTTGCCCCAGCCCATATATTTCTTAAGATGGGAAGTGAGCGCACTAATATCCTCGCCCTCGTGTTCATAAAAATGTAACAAACCATCAAATCCTATTGCAAATTTAGAGACTACGAAGGTGTCTACAGGAATATCATCCTGGATGGATCCTGAAGTACCGATTCGGATGATATCCAGGGAGGTTTTTTCTTCTTTTATACCTCTGGAAGGGAGATCAATATTTACCAACGCATCCAATTCGTTCAGTACAATATCGATATTATCCGTCCCTATACCGGTTCCTATTACCGTTATTCGCTTTCCCTTATATGTTCCGGTATGGGTTAAAAATTCGCGCTTCTGTTTTTTGGTGTCGATATGATCGAAGTAACCACTTACTTTTTCAACCCTATCGGGGTCACCAACCACTATCACGGTCGGGGCGATGTCCTCCGGTAGTAAATTAAGGTGATATACACTGCCATCAGCATTTAAGATCAATTCAGATTGGCCAATAGACATTGAATCCTTCTATAGTTTCAGAATGCGTCCTGTTGTAGTATTATATAGAAAGTTATACTTTAAAGCGCCACCCAAATAATACTCACTATCACGAAGTTGAGAATAAAAATTAGATTTACTCTGTAAGGCTTGCCTCCCTTTGGCACTCAACCGTACAGGATTAAAAGAAGAGAATAAAGGCCTAAGACTTGTAATTATTCTATCATATTGTGTGTCGCCAAAACCATAAAATCCCTGATCAGACAGGATTTGGCCGGTAAGTTCTTTTTTCGATTTTGGTTTTTCCGCAACCGCAACTTGCAAAATCTTATTCTCTAAAGTATTTAAACCGTTCTTAATGGAAGGAAAACGTTGAAGATGAGCTTCTACAGCTTCGGATAGGTATTTGAACTGAAAGTTGTCAAAATCGGCAAGATTCTCAAGTCGAATAGGATTGTCACTACAGTACAACTGCCAAACATAATCCGCATACTCAATGTCATCCTGAGTAAGGACGGTTTTATTCTCATAAAGGGTTAGCAGTTGCTCATCGGATAGTTCGTTGAGTGCATAAAGTCTATCCGTTTCATCTTCCTTTCCACTGCATACCAAAGAGATCTCTGCGTGTCTTCTGTGGGTTTTTAGCCAACTTAGTACAGCCAACATGTTAATTTGACAAAACAAGTCATATTCAAACCACAGCACAATACGATCCTGTTGTTTGTGATTGCAAAGTGAGCGATATTCCTTAAGGGTTTTTTCGAGGAACCACGATTTACTCACTTTGTAATTCTTGTTCAGAAACTCAAACCGGGTTTTCCAAAAAGACTCGCTGCCCACAGTACTTAGGGTCTTTCCTTCGCATAGCATTTCCCGCCATGTGATAATATCTCCTTTTAGGGGGAATGTTTTCAGACGTTCTGTAAAACTATCCCCGTTGGTGATGTGCAACAGTGATTTCATTGCCAAGTGTAGTTTTCGTTGGTTAGAATAGTTAAAAGTAAGAGTAATACTAACAAAACAAAAATATTTTATGGAAAAGCTAGGTCGGTCACCGATAAATTTAACAGTTAGCCGAATAAAATTGAATTAGTGCAATCTGCTAAGAATCAGCCTCCAACTCTTTTCACTGTGAAGCCCTTACTTTTTAAAAAGTTCATGATCTTATCTCTGTAGTCACCCTGAATTATGATAACCTCTTTCTTGTAGCTGCCTCCAACGTTTAGTAAAGACTGAAGTGCTTTCGTTAATTTTTTGAAATCTTCAGAAGTACCGGTATATCCTTCAAGTAAAGTGACAGGTTTTCCCTTTCTTTTTTCATACTTGCAAAGGATAGGCGTTTGCGGCACCCAGAATTCAGGTCTGCTTTCAGCATCCTTTTCACTTTCAACTGGTGTATGCTCCGGAAAAAGCTTTTTTAATTGATCTTGTAGATCCATGCGCTACTTTTTAATGAGTCCCAGTTCTACGAGTCGCTCATTCAAGTAGGCGCCAGCACTAATATCTTCAAATTGTTTCGGGTGGTCTTCGTCTGTACAATTTTCTAGACAATTAAGCGGCATGCTGCTAATAGGATGCATAAAAAAGGGAATGGAATACCTGGAAGTGCCCCAGAGTTCTCGTGGAGGATTAACCACTTGATGGATAGTGGACTTAAGTCTATTGTTGGTCAATCGGGATAGCATATCCCCTACATTGATCATCAGTTCCTCCGGTTGGGCAATTGCATCAACCCATTCTCCTTCGTGATTTTGTACTTGTAATCCCTTGCCATGCGCTCCCATTAATAACGTAATTAAATTAATATCGCCATGGGCAGCGGCACGAACAGCAGCTTTTGGTTCTTTCACAATGGGCGGGTAGTGAATGGGCCGTAAAATACTGTTGCCGTTTTTAATGTATTCATCAAAATACGTTTCTTCCAAATCTAGATGAATGGCCAAAGCCCGAAGAACATATTTGGCCGTCTTTTCCAGCATCTTGTAAGTCTCCTCCCCAACACTATTGAACTCCGGAAGTTCTCTTACTATTACATTTTCAGGATATTCTTCCAGCAATCTGGGGTCACCCTCTACGTATTGCCCAAAGTGCCAAAATTCCTTCAAATCGCCTTCGGTTCGGCCTTTTGCATGTTCCTTTCCAAAAGAGGTGTAGCCTCTTTGGCCGCCAATCCCCTCAATTTCGTAGGCTTCCTTCACTTTTTCAGGTAAAGCAAAAAACTGTTTGATCTGCTCGTATAAATTGGTGACTAAGGTGTCTGACAGGAAATGGCCCCGCAAGGCCACAAATCCGATATTCTCAAATGCCGCTCCAATCTCTTGAACGAACTTTTCTTTTCTTGAGGGATCATTGGACAGAAAATCACTCAAATCAACACTCGGAATAGCCTTCATTTTTTACAGTATTAATAAAATCAAAAGTAAGGAATCTTTGCCTTTTTGCTACTTTTATCCCCTCGACAAAGTCTTTAGAATGCGCTACCATATTGGGAATCTTGATGCTGCTACATTGATTGAATTGTATACTGGGATGTTAAAACCCCGGATGATCGAAGAAAAGATGCTGATTCTTTTACGGCAAGGAAGGATTTCCAAGTGGTTCAGTGGCATAGGGCAAGAGGCTATAGCCGTTGGAGTTGCCAGATCCCTGAAAAATTCCGAATACATTTTACCGATGCATCGAAATCTGGGTGTTTTCACAACCCGAGATATTCCCTTAGATCGATTATTTGCCCAATGGCAGGGGAAAGCGGATGGTTTTACCAAAGGTAGGGATAGAAGCTTCCATTTTGGTAGCAAAGAACACAGAATAGTAGGGATGATCTCTCATTTGGGACCACAATTAGGCGTTGCCAACGGCATTGCCTTAGCGGAAGTGTTGGGAAGAAAACGAAGGGTCACTGCAGTTTTTACAGGAGAAGGAGCTACCAGTGAGGGGGATTTTCACGAAGCCCTTAATGTGGCATCGGTTTGGAATTTACCGGTATTGTTCTGTATTGAAAACAATGGTTATGGCCTTTCAACACCAATTAATGAGCAATATAATTGTGAACATCTGGTGGATCGGGCAAAAGGGTATGGTATTGAAGGACGCATACTAGATGGCAATAACATTTTGGAGGTGTATGCTAAGGTGAGTGAATTGTGCCAGGCCCTTCGTAAAAGGCCGCGACCGGTGCTCCTGGAATTTAAGACCTTTCGTATGCGGGGACATGAAGAGGCGAGTGGCACAAAATATGTTCCGGAAAAGATGATGAAAAAATGGGCCGCCAAAGACCCCATAGCCAACTATGAGGCCTTTTTGTTGGATAAGGAAGTGCTGACCGCAAAACAAATTGAAAGTATAAAGGAAGAAATCACATCAGAAATAAATAGTAATCTGGAAATTGCGTTTAATGCCCCGGAACCGGTATTTAATGAAAGTAATGAATTAGGTGATGTATATCAAAATATTGAAGAAGAATGTATTGATCCAATATTAGAAACAAAAAAAATACGTTTTGTAGATGCGGTTTCTGAAGGTTTACGACAATCCATGCAAGAACATAACGAGCTTGTACTGCTGGGTCAGGATATTGCTGAATACGGAGGTGTATTCAAGATCACTGAAGGATTTGTAAAAGAGTTTGGTCGCCGTAGGGTTAAGAACACACCCATCTGCGAATCCATCATTGTTTCTATGGCAATGGGATTGTCTGTAAAAGGAATAAAGGCCGTGGTTGAAATGCAGTTTGCAGATTTTGCCAGTAGCGGTTTCAACCCAATTGTAAATTACCTTGCCAAGGTACATTATCGATGGGGACAGAATGCCGATGTTGTGATCCGAATGCCTTGTGGGGGTGGGGTAGGTGCGGGCCCTTTTCATTCGCAAACCAATGAGGCCTGGTTTACTAAAACACCTGGGCTTAAGGTGGTGTATCCTGCGTTTCCGGAAGATGCCAAAGGATTGCTGGCAGCAAGTATCAACGATCCAAATCCGGTGTTGTTTTTTGAACATAAAGGGTTGTATCGAAGTATTTATGGCGAAGTGCCCACAAACTATTACACCTTACCGCTGGGCAAAGCACGTTTGATCAGAACCGGTAAAGAAATTTCAGTGGTCACCTATGGTGCAGGTGTGCATTGGGCAATCGAAATCCTGGATAAACACCTTGCTATTTCCGCGGATCTTATTGATCTAAGAACATTAATGCCCTTAGATATGGAAAAGATATACCAATCTGTACAAAAAACAGGGAAGCTGATCGTTCTGCAGGAAGATACCCTATTTGGAGGTGTAGCCAGCGATATATCGGCATTGGTTATGGAAAACTGCTTTGAATATCTGGATGCTCCCGTGAAACGTGTTGGTAGCCTAGAAACTCCAGTCCCCTTTGCTAAAAACCTGGAACAACACTTTTTGCCAAAAACACGATTTGAGCAAGCGCTTTTAGGGCTTGTGGCCTATTAGTGGTATTGTTCGCTCGCCGATAAGGAAATATGTACAAGCCAATTAACGAATTTTACTATTAAAAAGTGATTTCTTAAGATCGAAAAAAGGGTTTGTTACGTATATTCAAAAAACTAAACTGATTTTATGAAAAAAAGATCTCATATTTTATTGTTAGCGATGGTCATCCTGCTTTGGTCATGTACCGTAAGTAAGTCGGCCCGTACACAGCGAAACCTTTTTAGTGGCACCTGGTCTTTGGACAATGTTTCGTATCAAAATAACGCCGGAAATTTTCAGGCGGTGCTTTTTGATGATGCTCGTGATATTTGTTTCGAAGGCAGCGAGTGGTTTTTTAGGGATAACAACAGCACCGGAAGGTATACAATAGCGTCTGGTAGCCTTTGCAATGGCGGGGATCGTCGTTTTAGATGGTCGGTAGTAGAGCCCGAAGCGAATTACAGTAGCCAGCTCCAATTCAAGTTTATTGATGAGAACTACAAAGATATTTCCGGAGGCAAGGGATATCGCTTAACTATTTCGAGTCTAACGGAACAAAGTATGGTGCTGCGCTCCAATGCAAATGTTGATGGGGAATTAGTAACCCTGGTTTATGAATTTTCAAGAAAATAAGAAATGATGAAGACACTTAAAAAGACAGTTTCCGTAGTTGTAACCATGGCTTTGTTGCTAAGTTGTAACGCGATTAAGAATGCAAATAATGCTCAAAAAGGAGGTGCCATAGGTGCAACCGGAGGTGCCGTTATTGGCGGTGTAATAGGAAATAACGTTGGTAAGGGAAATACTGCACTAGGTGCTATAATTGGTGCCGTAGTAGGAGGTGCCGCTGGCGGTTATATCGGAAGTAGAATGGACCGGCAGGCCGAAAGAATTGAAGAGGAGATTCCTGGCGCTGAAGTTCAACGTGTTGGAGAGGGTATCAACGTAACATTTACCCAGGATGCTGGTGTTTTCTTCGATACTAATAAATCCGATGTTAAAGGTGCTTCTGCGGCTACTTTGGATAAACTAGCTGGTATTTTTAACGAATATCCTAAATCGAATATTTTAATCGAGGGGCATACGGATAGCGCAGGCTCGGAGGAGTACAATTGGAGTTTATCGCAACAACGTGCGGAATCGGTTACCCAATATTTGATCAGTAAAGGCATTGCCGCGAATCGATTCACCACAAAATGGTATGGGGAAACGCAACCAAGGGCCACAAATGAAACTTCAGAAGGCAAGGCAAAGAACAGGCGAGTGGAATTGGCCATTGTGGCAAGTGATGACCTGAAACAAGAAGCATACAACAATACAAAAGGATAAAGAAACAAAGTCTTTTGTACTTGATTATTGCGAAGCCCGGGATTTAGGTTCCGGGCTTTTTTTGCACATAAATACTATCTTAGATCAGTGGAAGAGATTGAAGTATGTATTGTAGGGGGTGGCTTAGCCGGATTGACCGCAGCGCTTTGTCTTGCAAAAGCAAGAATACCAGTACTACTACTAGAGAAGAATTCCTATCCGAATCATAAGGTATGTGGCGAATACGTTTCCAATGAAGTGCGTCCTTTGCTGGAGCATTTAGGATTGGATATCAGTGCATTAGGCGTTAAAGCAATAGACACACTAGTATTGAGCGATAGCAATGGAAAGTGCCTGGAGGCGCAATTGCCGTTGGGCGGATTTGGAATCAGTCGTTTTGCCCTGGATCAGGCATTGTTCGAAAGAGCAAAAGCCCTCGGGGTGGTTTTTCGTTTTGAAACTGTTTTAGATATCTACCACAAACAGAATGGCGCTATACTTCGCACCACTAAAGGGGAATATAATGCAAAAGTTGTCATTGGTGCATTTGGAAAACGAGCAAATCTGGATAAATCGATGCATCGCCCGTTTATACAACAGAAATCGCCATGGCTAGGCGTAAAATGTCATTACGACTATCCGGATTTTCCGGAAAATCATGTGGCATTGCATACTTTTCCAGGCGGGTATGGCGGTTTGTCCAAGACGGAGGAAGGCGCGGTTAATTTTTGTTATTTGGCCAACTACAGCAGTTTCAAAGCCTATAGCAACATAGCGGATTACAATACTTCTGTTGTTAGCAGCAATCCGATCTTGAAGGAATTTTTAAGTTGCGCCACTCCCAGATTTGAGCGACCGTTGAGTATTGCACAGATCGCATTTGCCGGAAAAGAAGCTGTAGAAAACCATATTCTAATGTGTGGTGACAGTGCAGGGCTTATACATCCGCTCTGTGGCAACGGGATGGCTATGGCTATCCACGCTGCAAAATTGGCTTCCGATTGTATTGTTCAGTTCTTTACCGGTCCTAAATATGATCGTTCGCATATGGAACGCCAATACCAAGACCTTTGGAAGCAACATTTTAGCAGCCGTTTGTATTACGGCAGACAGATACAGGCCTTATTATTGCGGCCCAATATCACAAAATGGACATTTTCCATTATCGCAAATCACAAAAAAATAGTCCAGGCCATAGTTCAGCGTACCCACGGAAAACCTATCTTAGTGTAATGGATATTTCTATCCGAAGTACAGAATTGGAACGTATGGATGCTCCTGATCTCGACAAAAAGGAGCTTCAGGAGGCATTAACGGACATTAATCTTTGTAATCGCTGGTTAGGGGGAGTAGTCATTACGAGAAAAGCGGTAAAACAGTTAATGCAGAGGTATCCAAAAAAATCGTATACGATTTTGGATGTCGGGTGTGGGGACGGTTACATGCTTCGCCAATTGGCAAAACGATTAGGACGAAGCGGAACCACCTTCAATTTTGTTGGTATCGACATCAATGCTACTATCCTCGATATTGCAAAACAAGAATCCCGGGATTTTTCGAACATCCAATATTATAATTTAGATGTATTAACGGCTACTGGGCTCAAGTGTGATATTTTAATTTGCACGTTGATGCTTCATCATCTTGAAGAGGAAAGCATTCCTAGGTTTTTGGAAAAGTTCGCTGCGTTAGCAAAAGTTGGCGTAGTAATTAACGACCTGGAACGCAGTCCATTGGCACATTTTTTATTCAAAACGTTTAGTTTCTTTTTTTTAACCTCACCAGTAGCAAAAAATGATGGATTAGTATCCATCCGACGCGGGTTTCGAAAGTATGAATTAAAGCATTGGGCTGGAACTATGAAAAAGTACACACATAAAATACAATGGAAGTTATTGTTTCGGTATCTGTGGATTATTCAACCGGGTCAATAAATGGAGATGATGCAACATGCGAAAATAGTAGGGGTAGCCAAGGCCTTACCTTCTTTTAGCCGAACTACCGAAGAGATTATACCCTATGTCAACTTTTGGCTGTCTGGGCAAGAGGACCGCTATCGTCGGAAAGCGGTGAAGATTTTTGAAGGAGCAGGCGTAGAGAAACGATTTGGCATAATGTCTATTGAAGATGTGTTTACGGCTACTTCTTTTGAACAAAAGAACGAGATGTATATTGAAGGCGTTAAGGCCTTGGGTAGTAGTGCATTGCGATCCGCACTAGCGGATCAGCAATGGGAAGCGAATAGTCTGGATTACATTATTACAGTAAGTTGCACCGGAATAATGATCCCCTCTTTAGACGCTTATTTAATTAATAGCTTGCGGCTACGGCAAGATATCGTTCGGTTACCTGTGACGGAAATGGGTTGTGCCGCCGGAGTTTCCGGTATGATATACGCAGCCAACTTTTTAAGAGCAAATCCGGGAAAAAGAGCAGCTGTTGTGGCTGTAGAAAGTCCCACAGCCACCTTTCAGCTAAATGATTATTCCATGGCCAATATGGTTAGTGCTGCCATCTTTGGGGATGGCGCAGCTTGCGTATTACTTTCCTCAAAGCCATCGGATCTCGGTCCGAAGATCGTAGGAGAGGGGATGTATCATTTTTTTGACGCCACCCATTTAATGGGTTTTGATCTTACCAATACCGGACTTAAAATGATCCTGGATCCGGAGGTGCCAAAAACTATTGCTACACATTTTCCCAAATTAACGTATCCTTTCCTCAAACAATTGGATTCGACGATAGACAAGGTGCACCACCTCATTTTTCACCCGGGGGGGAAAAAAATTGTGCAGACGGTTGAAGGGCTTTTTGGCCAAATGGGCAAAACCATAGAAGATACCAGACAGGTATTGAGTAAGTTCGGCAATATGAGTAGCGTTACCGTACTCTATGTTTTAGAGCGGTTTTTGAAAAAAGATATTTCTAAAGGAGAGCAAGGACTTATTTTGAGCTTTGGACCTGGCTTTTCAGCCCAAAGGGTTTTGATTGAATGGTAGGAACACAAAAAAAGAGAGCGGTCGCACTAATTTTAGGCGGTAGTAGTGGTTTGGGACTGGCCACTGCCAGGAAACTTGCCGTTGAGGGGTACGACCTCTGTATTGTGCATCGCGATAGAAGAAATGTCTTAGCAGCCATAGAGGAGGAATTTGAACAGCTTCGTCTTTTGGGTGCACAGGTACTGACGTTTAACGTAGATGCGGTCAACACCGAAAAACAAAATGAGATCGCCACAAGTATTGAGGCACATTTTGGGAAGGGAAACATTAAGGTGCTGCTTCACAGTATTGCGAAAGGCAATTTGAAAGCAATGTATGCCCAAGGGGAATCTGTATTAAATCGTTCCGACTTTACGCTTACCTTAGAGGCAATGGCTATAAGTCTCTACGAATGGACTGCACTTCTTGCCAAACAAAACTTGTTTGCAGCGGACGCCAGAGTACTGGCATTCACCAGCGAGGGTAGTGCCAAAGCATGGCCCTATTATGCAGCAGTGAGTGCTGCTAAGGCATCACTTGAAGCAATTATCCGAAGTATTGCTCTTGAATTTGCACCTTTGGGACTCAAGGCCAATTGCATTCAGGCAGGTGTTACGGATACCGTCTCTTTTCAAAGAATTCCTAACAGTCAAGGCTTGAGATCAGCTGCTTTACAACGCAATCCTTTTGGACGGCTAACTACAGCAGAAGATGTTGCTAATGCCGTTTATTTGTTAACACTTCCTGAAGCGAATTGGATAAATGGAACGGTGGTTAAGGTAGACGGAGGAGAAAGCTTGCGATAATGAATAGCGATAAGATCATACAAAAGCTGCCCTATGCTCCTCCCTTTTTGTTTGTAGACCAGCTAGTACATATTGATGCCGATGGGGTTGTCGGACAATATACTTTTCACAAGGATTCCTACTTTTACAAGGGGCATTTCAAGGATCATCCTATTACTCCGGGAGCGCTGCTTACAGAGTGTTGTGCTCAGATCGGGGTAGTCTGTTTAGGGATATACCTCTATGGGGAAGCAGTGATTTCAAAACCTGCTATCGCCCTAACAAGCACAGCGATGGAATTTTTACTGCCGGTTGAACCGGGAGAAACCGTTACGGTTCATGCAGAAAAGATATACTTTAGGTTCCAAAAACTAAAATGCAAGGTAAAGATGATCAATGCGGGAAATCAATTGGTATGCAAAGGGGAGATCGCAGGAATGTTGACAAGGTTTGCAGGTGAAAAATAGGGTAGTTGTAACAGGTTTAGGAGTTTGTGCTCCAAACGGAATTGGGCTAGAGGCGTTTTCCGACTCCCTTGCGCTAGGTACCTCAGGACTTAGATGGCAAGAAGAACTTCATAGATTAAATTTTTCATGTCAAGTTGCTGGAAGTCCAAATATTGCTCAAATAGATCTAAACAATTACTTCACAAGAGTTCAGCTAAAAAGTCTGAATTCTTCGGGCCTGGTTTTTGGTATGATTGCCGGTAAGGATGCCTGGGAAGATGCAGGGCTACAGCCTGCCGACGAAGCTCCTGACTGGAATACCGGTATCATTTTCGGTACGGGTATCCTTGGTGTGGATAAACTCCGAGAATCTATATACAGTGTAGATCGCGGGGAGGTACGGCGTTTAGGGAGCACTGTGGTGGCACAGACCATGGCAAGTGGTATAAGTGCTTATCTGGGGGGACTATTGGGTACGGGGAATCTGGTGACTTCAAATTCTTCTGCATGTGCTACAGGGACGGAGGCATTACTTATGGGATATGAACGCATTGCCTCCGGTAAAGCGAAACGCATGTTAGTGGGGAGTTGCAGCGATAGCGGCCCCTACGTTTGGGGAGGTTTTGATGCCATGCGTATTTTACCCAGGGGGTTTAATGAACAACCGGAAAAGGCCAGCAGGCCTATGAGTGATTCGGCATCAGGATTTGTTCCCGGAAGCGGGGCTGGCGCCTTGGTGCTGGAGTCGTTAGAGCTGGCTCAGCAACGTGGAGCTCCAATTTATTGTGAGGTTTTGGGAGGGGCAATAAATAGTGGAGGTCAACGCAGAGGAGGAAGTATGACCGCTGCAAATAACGATGGCGTGCAACGTTGTATTTCCGATGCATTAGCCAACACTAACCTGGCTGCCGCGGAGATAGACGCGATAAATGGGCACCTTACCGCAACGACCCGAGATCCCGTGGAAATCGAAAATTGGGCTATAGCGCTTGATCGTTTTGGTGTACATTTCCCCTATATAAATAGTTTTAAGGGCCATTTTGGACATTGTCTTGCCGCTTCCGGAAGCATTGAAAACGTTGGCGTAGTTGCACAATTCCATCGCAATCAACTCTTCGGAACACTTAACTGTGAAACCATACATCCGGAAATTATCAGCCATGTAGATCCTTCCAAAGTACTGCAACGCACTATTGCTTTTAGTCCAAAGATTATTGCTAAAGCTAGTTTTGGTTTTGGTGATGTCAATGCCTGTGCTATTTTTAAGGCGTATTCTAAATAGCTTATGGAAAATGAAAATTTAGAGCATTATCAAAAGCTCAAGGAAATTGTTGGTGAATATTTGCCAGATGATGTTACTGCTGATAGCATTGAGATGAACAGTAGTTTTATGCAGGAATTAAACATTAATTCCGCCAATTTGGTTGACATTGTTTTGGATGTTGAAGACGCTTTTGACATCATGCTGGAGAATGAAGATATGGACGGCATGCATACCGTAAAGGATGCCCTAACTATTATTACCCAAAAAATAGATCAAAAACCCACTTAAATGCGTAAGCGCGGAAAATGGTTGTGGACCGGAGGCTCAGGAGCTTCCCTCTTGTGTTTTGGCCTTTGTGGAGCAATTGAAAGCGGGTTTTTAAAACATGAAGGAGCGCCGTGGTACATGTGGGTAATTGCCGGTACTTTCTCGCTTTGTGGGGTTGTTTTAGGAGTGGTGCTACTAATCAAAGCGGGATTTTTAGAGCAAGATCGGTAGTATGAAGGTATTTTCAATATCTAACACATAAAGAGGACATTAAATATTGATTAACAGGGTGTTGTGATTTACTATTTAAGTTATTACTTCAATTAGGTGCTGTGCAATACCTTCTCACTTAGAGTAGTATGGATAGTTGTTTTATGGATTCACTCCGCCACAAAGCTGAAATCAATAGTTACAAGATTGTCCTCACGCTTTTTTTTGATAGAAATGCCATAATCAGAAGAATAAATAGAACAGCTACCGAGTAACTGTCTACCTTGTCGGCGAAATGAAATAGTGATGGGTTTTGTAGTCCCCTTAAGCGTTAACTTTCCTTTTACCACTAAGAGGTCTTCCTTCCATTTAACTTCACTACTCTTAAAATAGATGCGAGGGTACGTTTTAGTAGCAAAGTAACGACTGCTTCGAAGATGCCAGTTCCTTAAACCATTATTGGTGTCCAGGGAACTCGCGTCTACAGAACCTTCAAATACTGAAGATTCCAAAGCCTCCCAGTTGATCCTGGATTTGGAAGTAAATCCGGAAATACTTCCGGTTACATTTTTTGACGGAAATTCAAAAGTTATTTTAGCATTGCTTAGCTTCAGGTCTTGTGCATGTACCGCTAATAAACCTCCCAGAAAACCTAAGAATAGGAAAATATGTATTGACTTCATCCAAAACTTTTTGGCGAAGTTAGTAGGTTACCTTTAAAGATACCGTCCTAATGGGATTTCATTTTTTCCTTTTTCTTGGAGAGCTGTCGGGAGAGATCATTTAGGGTTTCTGCCAAAGCAGTTTCAAAATTGGCTGCATTGGTTTCCGCAAAAAGTAGAGGACCTGGAACACTAAGTTGAATTTTGCAAATTTTTCCGGTCTGTGGACTGCTGGTATTGGTGGTCTTTAGGAAGACCCGAGCTCGTATTATGAAGTCGTATTTTGCTTCTAGTTTGTTTAACTTTTCTAAAATCATCAGTTCCAGTCGGTTGCTGGAGTGTATTCCGTCATATTCAAAAGTAACGTCCATCATCAAAAAATTATTGGTGTAAAAAATACTAAAATTTTATAGGTAAAAATCATAAAACCAGACCATTATAAATGGCGGTAAAACAAAAGTAATGGATGTTAAAGTTTCAAAATATGACAGATGTCAGGAAGAAATTTATAAGATAATTCGTATTTTTAATTGGGTTTTTTACGTTAAACAAAAAATAATGGAGATTACTGCTCCCAATACGATAACAAAGGATTTTGATCAGTTGGTCATCCATCTGGAGCGTAATCACACATGTGTACTTCGCCTAACACACAAGTTAGCGTCTTACAAATATGAGCCTCGAAATTATGAGTGCTTTATTCAACTTCGAGATTTGCGCAGTGGATTACAGGTGCTCGCTGAGGATCAAATGCAATTGTTTGACAGCATCCAGCATCGTGATACTAGTCTGGAGAATGCACGGAAAGACATAAACCGCATTCTTCGGCGCTTTCGAGAATTAGAAAGTGTAATGACTGCGTATATCCTGGAGGCAAAAAATTGTTAATCCGAACAAATCCCTAATAGTTTTTGTTAAAATCGTACTTTAGGCAGAAATTACCTTTAGTATGCATCTGCTCTCAGTTTTATCTTTTCGCAAGCCTGTACTATTCTTTTTTACCACGGTACTACTGGTTTCCTGTGTCGGAAAGCAGGAACAAAAAAAGCCAACGGAAAGCGAGGCGACAACGACTTCTTCTTCCTTGCCTTTAGAACGGCTAAAACTACCACCCGGATTTCACATAGACACCTTCGTTGAGAACCTGGACGGTGCGCGGTCCATGGCCTTGGGTGAGGAGGGAACCCTTTTTGTGGGTACCCGTAACGAAAATACGGTGTATGCCATAAAGGATAAAGATGGTGACTTTAAAGCAGATCAGGTGATTGTTTTAGATACAGCAATGAATACACCCAATGGCGTCGCCTTTAAAGATGGCGACCTGTACGTGGCCGAAATAAACCGCCTGTTAAAATTTCCAAATATTGAACAAAATTTAGATCGTCTTCCTACTCCTGAAATTATTTATGATGACTATCCGGATAAGTTTCACCATGGTTGGAAATATATTGCTTTTGGCCCTGATGAAAAGTTATATGTTCCGGTTGGGGCTCCATGTAACATTTGTGAAAGCGAAGATCCTATTTTTGCCAGTATAACTAGAATGAATCCGGATGGTAGTGATAGAGAGATTTATGCCCATGGGGTACGCAACACAGTCGGATTTACATGGCATCCAGAAACAGGAGAATTATGGTTTACCGATAATGGTAGGGATATGATGGGCGATGATATTCCGCCTTGTGAACTTAATCGGGTCAGTCAGGCCGGGCAACATTTTGGCTATCCCTTCTGTCATGGCGGGACGATCAAAGATCCTGAATTTGGAGAAAAGCAACCGTGTTCAGAATTTAATGAGCCGGTACAGAATCTGGGGGCACATGTAGCACCGCTGGCCGTTAAGTTTTATCGGGGTAACATGTTTCCGGAGAAGTACAAAGACTACCTGTTTATTGCGGAACACGGTTCATGGAACAGATCAGCAAAAGTGGGCTATCGGATTTCCCTGGTACAATTAGAGAACAACAAAGCGGTAGCATACGAGACATTTATAGAGGGATGGTTGAATGATGAAACACAAGAACAATTTGGCAGGCCTGTAGATATTCTTTTCTTAGAAGATGGTTCCATGCTGATTTCGGACGATTATGGTGACGCGATCTACAGAGTAAGCTACAGGGGCGATGCGCTTGCCGCTGTTGGGGATAACTAATCGGGCCACCGGTTACAACAGGGCAATATTACCCAGGAAGGACACCCTTAGCCATTGGATTAGCTAAATTCGTTTTCTAACCTATCGGGAAAATACATTGCGATAATTTGCTATCGCAATAATCCATTTGTCTAGCTTTTACGTATTAGAAGTGTTGATACGATACTTTTGGGAACCACAATGCCATTGTTATCCATGAATCGAATAGAATACCCAACCAGAATTGCAAGCTGTTTTATAGGTAGTTTACTTTCCTTAATTCTTCTGCTGCCATTGGAGGTGCAAGGACAGCTAAAGCAACGTTATGAAGGGCCACTTCAATTAGGGGATTTCCTTGGAGAAGCGGAATACACCTATTTGGTTACTGAGGGGGATACCTTGTTAGAGGGACCCTTTGCAATGCAACGCTCTAGTCTCACTGCCCTTTTGGAAAACAAAGATGTATCTTTTTCGTTTTTAGGGGCATTCAGCAAAGGATATCCAAATGGTTCCTGGAAATTCCAGTTTGGTGAGTTTAAATCAGATAATACCACACAAGTTGTGGATTTCCAATACACCCTAGCCATAAGTGGGTTTCAAACCACTGCAGCGGGGGAATTAACTATGGGAAAACCACAAGGGCTATGGCGGATTAGTAGGGATCAAATCCAGGGTTCTCAGGTAGAAAGGAACCTATTTAAGAGTCAGATTTTATTTGAAAGCGGTATCCCACAGCAGAGCTTTCAGATTGCAGACAGCATAAATACACTTGTAGGGCGGTTTCTTCGAGATGGGGTTGCCCATGACAATTGGGAACTCTACACCGATGGTACTACCGAAGCTGTAGAAGTTTGGAACTTTGAGGAAGGGGTATTAAAAGGGATACAAACGCGAAGCGATACGGAAATAATAGTAAACGCTATTTTTGATTTCCCCTTTAGCATCGATACTATAATTAACCTCGATAAGCGATATCTCCAAATCGTTGAACTTTGGCGCGGTTTTAAAAACCCTGGTGTTTCTTCTCAAGGGCAGGTAGCTGTATTATTGTCTCAAAATGCAGATTTTTACGCTAGGATTGATGGGATACTTTCTGCATTGGGAAAATCATCTTTCCGCCCCGAGTTTAAAGTTCGCGTACCTTATTTCCCCTTGGATACCCTTGAAAGAAGTCAGTTGGACAGTATAACCCAACTGTTTGCAACTTCAAATACGTTAAGCCAAGGCGTATTAAATGATACCCATCTTAATATTCTGAAACTATCTGAAAAGGAAACGGAATATTTATACAATGTTGTTGCTGGTATTTCAGAGCAATTTCTTGTCCCGGTAGGTAAGATAGTAGGCTATCAATCGGATGGTGTTCTGGAACATGTATCCCGTGAAAAACTTATCAGTCAACTTTGGCCTGACGGGAAACCCTCAGAAAGCATTTCGATTACTTTGGGCGAAGACCAAAATGAGTTCAGGACCTTTCAAGGTGTTGCGGGCGCTGCACGTAAATGGCAAGCAAACGATCTCGATGCTGTATTGCAGCTAACAAAATATGCCGCACGGAGTTTAGATTCGGTTGCCGTTGTGTTACGAGATAAATCTGCTGAGGAGCAACGACAACAAGAAGAGATTCAGTTGGAAGAAAAATTACTTGCCCAAGTAAATCATCTAAATACAACGGTTGATAGCCTGGTTCAGGATCTACCACCACCTCATTTACGTGCTCTTCAGCATATTAAAAAAACGGTTGCGGACTATCTTACGACATATTCTTCGGAAGAACAACCCGATAAAAAAGTACGCTATGGTAAACAATTGAACCGGTGCTTTGCCCAAATGGACACGCTGGTACTGGCAGTGAAACAATTGCCAGAACAATCAAAAGCAATAGCCGATATCTATCAGGATGCTGTTTGGAACCCTTTTACCGCGACCATAATGAATGAAAGGGTGAAAAAGCGGATTACCAATAGTTATAACCGAGTACTGATACCCTATCTCTTGGAACAAATCGCGACAGAACTGGATTGTGACAACGCTAAAACCTATACTACGATCCTTGAAAAACTGCATGTTCGTATGCTGGAACTAAGGGAGGAAGAGACTCGGAAGCTCGAGCGAAAATTGAAGAAAACGCAAGATCCCGCTGAGATATTGCAATTGTTGAACCTTCTGAATACGGAAAACCAAAAATAAGGGATGAAACAGTATCTTCAACGCTCGCTTTGTCTTGGGATAATACTTGCAATTTTGGTTTCCTGGGGTACTATTGCTCAAGAAGGCGAGGTACTTCCCGAAACATCTACATTTGAGGATCCTAAAACGAGAATTTGGTTCAATACTTATGGACTTATACGGATTTCTAAACGGCTTTTTTGGGATGCCCAAACCCATTTTCGATTCGAAGAAACTGAAGCAACGCCCTTTATAGGACAAATAGGACAGATCTACAACCGGCATGCAATCGGATATATCTATTCCAAAAATATCAACTTCAGTTTGGGTGGAGTTTTACGTGTCAATTTTAATACGGATGAATCCTCGGAAGATCAAAATGTAGTTCCGGAATGGCGGATTTGGCATCAATACCAATTTGCAATGCCGGTATATACCGCAATGATCTATCACAGAATTCGGATTGAACATCGCTGGACCAGGGGGTTTGCGGAGGATAGCGAGTTTATTTTTAGAAACCGCTGGCGCTATATGTTTAGAGCAAAGGTCCCGCTGAACAGCACCAAGTTAGAACCTGGAACCATGTATGTGTCTCCTGAGGCAGAACTTATCATGCAGAGCGGAAAAGCGGTAGTAGGTAGTGTTATGGAAGACCTCAGGCTTACTGCTACCTTGGGTTATATCTTGAATCCGAGATTACAAATAGCGGGGGGATTAATGTATTCACAGGGACAAACGCTTGAAAATGCAGGAAATTTCAAGCAAAACTGGACCTTGAGGTTCCATGTTTATTTCTCTCCGGACATTAGAAGAGTAAAAGATAAACTTCCCGCGATCCATTTTAGTGATTAGATACGTATATCTTTTGTTTCCTCATAAAACTAACCTATGAATCGAATAAAGCAGATCCGATTTCACTACCTCGTAGTACTGGCAGCGTTAGGCATAACATGCTATTATTTTGTTGAGAACAAGAAGCTGGAGCAACGTTTGGACCAGATAGTTCAGGATAATGTAGCGATGGAACAGCAGCGGACCCAACAAGAACGATTGTTGCAAATTGATTCTATGGTGGTTGCAGGAGAGAACTATCAGGAGGCGCTTATGGCATATAACGACCAATTGGAGCAACCGATAGAAGATGATTTTATGGGTATTGAGTTGAGAGTGGCACTGACCAAAAAATTACAACGACTTCATCGTACAAATGTGCTGTCCGCTATCGCAGCATCAGAGACTCCTATAAACGATTCTTTGGAATTAGCGGCTTTAGCAGCTGGTGCTAAGGAACATACATTGCAACAGTTAGATTCCATGGGTTTTGTTCTTGAAAAAACCAAAGTGAAACTGGAAAGGGCACAGCGCCAGTTACAGCAAAACGGAAGTGGAGAGTATCTCACCTTTACGACCAGCAAGGGAAGTAAACTACATTACATTGGACAGGTTAAAAATGGAAAAGCCAATGGTTTTGGAGTGGCTATTCTCAGTACAGGTAGTCGTTATGAAGGGCAGTGGAAAGACAACCATAGACATGGCCAGGGAAAGTTTTATTGGACAGACGGGCATTATTACATAGGAGCGTATTCGGATGATAAAAGAAATGGTGAGGGCACGTATTTCTGGCCAAATGGTGAGAAATTTGTGGGACTCTGGTCGGACGACGAACGTACGGGAGAAGGTGTGTTTTATGGAAAAAAAGGTGATGTGATTGCCAGCGGTCTTTGGGAGGAAGATGAACTGGTGGTAATTAACAAAAGCTCAGACAAGTAGTACTCTCTTGTTATTCAATCCTCATAACAAAAGGTTAAAGCACCTTCTCGTCTGAGGATTTTCCTGTTACTTTATTAGAGAAGCTTGGTGGCAACAATGATAGGGGAACATTTCGTTCCCTGTGTAATCTATTTTGGAGGCAATTATGGTACCAACTGAAAACACTTCGGCCAATGCAATTCTAGCTTTTGTTGACCTGAGCCAAAATGCGGTTAATGTGCTCACCGCAGCAAACGCCTTTGCGAAACAACTACAGTACAAATTAAAAGTAGTGTATGTCAAAGCACCACTTTCCGTAATACAACAGGAAAACCAGTTCTCTGCCAAGAAAGAACTCTTTCAAGATTTACGCACTACACGGAGTAGTTTGGAAGCCCTGGTTCAAAAATATGCCCCAGGCGCCGCATACGAAGTAGTTTACGGAAATTTAAAGAATAACGTCCTTGAAGCTCTTTCTCAAAACGATCCCGATATTATAGTGCTTGGAAAACAATCTCGTAAGCTTGGAGGAATTCTTGGCGACCGCGTCATAGATACCTTGCTAAACTCAAAAAGTAAAGCATCTATACTAATTGTGGATGCCGCACAACCTATTCCCGGATCGGAAAAACTATCCGTTGGAATACTAAAAGGAAATAGCGCTACAGAACTAGGTATTCTGGAATCCATATTTCAAAATGACGCCAAACAAATCCGCTATTTCAGTATTGAAGATCAGACTGCATCTGTTCCTAGGGAGCGAAATCATTTTATCTTTTCAAAAGGTAGTAATGCCATAGCCAACATGATAGAATATACCGTTAAAACCAAAACCGAATTGTTCTGTATTCCAAGAGGAATGGAAGCCCGTTTTCCCAAAAAAATGCTACATAAATTAAAGGCAAACGTATTGCTAGTCCGATAAAATAAGGCTTTGCAAAAGTCTAAGCGCATCTCCTTACCTTGAAGCATTATATTAATTAAAAGGAACTTCTACACGGTATACCCGCAAAAAGCGTGATGCCATTAAGGAAAGATAAAGGATTACTTATCCGCAAAATAGGCGAAGAAGGCCACGGCATCCTTTAGATGATCTAATTGTAAAAGGTAGCATGTCTCGGAGAGATCGGAAAAGTCTAGCCCTCCATTGGCAATAGCTGTATTAAGGTACCTGCCGTCCTTTCCATTGTATTCTTGTCCAATTCGCAAAGCCATTTCCCATATTTGTACCAGATTGGGCGTACTGATTTGCCTTCTCCAGTCAATTATTTCATCGGAACGAAACCCCGGAGTACCATTGCCAACTGCATTTCCATCCGGAATCTTTCTGTAATCGGTAACCCTGTTCACATATTCGAAGCTTTCAGGAGCGGTGACTTCTTCATTCCACTTACTGTGCTGAACAATATGAATTCTTTGTTTCGTGTTGAGTTGCGGGCGAAGTGCTTGTAAAGCACGTATCCATTTTGCCGAGAAGTCCGATTGTCCTGCTTCCGCTACCCAAATATTACCCCCTGAATCCAGCTGAGCCTCCACAAGGGAAAGTACCTCCTGGGTGGCCTTGTTACCGTCCTCATGGGCATCTGACCAATGGGTGCCAAAAGCAAGTTGAAATAATGCATTAGGAAGAACGTATAGCCCTTCTTGAATACCATAGGCGCCGGCCACAGCGTGGTAGTGGATATCTTTATACTCCTTGTGATTCAAAAGTGTAGCAAGTGCCGCGACAGTGTGCAAATCGTCGACATCGGTTTTACAGTCAAACTGCGCTATTAACAGGTCTTTGGTAGGATCAAAAAATGCTTCTTGCGCATTGAGGCTTAAAAAACCACATGGAAAAAGGACATACAGAAAAACAAGAACTAAACGGATTAGCATAACACTGAACTTGTACTAAAGATAGTGCCAATTTTTTTGGGATCACGGATTACAAGACGCTATTACCTCCTTTTTGGAGGTAATGCTTAGGCGTTTAGCTGTTTTTAACTGAATTAACCTTCGGAGCTGTTGAAGAATTCTCAATAAGCGGTAAAGAGACAATAAATGTTGTTCCCTTCCCTTTCCCTTCTGAGGTAGCAGTTATTTCTCCTTTATGAGATTCTATAATTTTCTTTACCATGTACAATCCAAGCCCGGAGCCTTCGACGTTACCATCAAAACGTTCGAAAGGGGTAAAAAGCTTTTCCAGCGATTCAGGATCCATTCCGGAGCCGTTATCAATTACAAGAAACTGATTTCTTGTTTCATGCCTCCTGGCTTCCACCCGGATGACAGGATCTTCCTGATTACCCATATATTTTATACCATTGTCTAAAAGATTTTCGAAAACCTGGAGAATTCGGTTTTTATCTCCGACTATCTGAGGAAGATTTTTACTTATATAGAGTTTGGTATGAGAAGCAGTGAGCCTACCTTGTACCAAATTACCTGCCATAGCAATGATCTCATTGGTGTTGAGCAGTTCCATCTTGTTTTCAATCTTGCCCAACCTGGCAATTTTGGTAATATCGTTGATCAGGCTGTTCATGGTATCGCAGGTCTCATCAATATAGGTAACGTACTCTTCCATTTCGGGGTAGGACTTTATATCGATTTCCATTGGAATTAGACTAGCTATACCCTTTATGCTATTCAAGGGACTCTTTAAATCGTGAGATACCGCAAAGGCAAAACGTTGTATTTCTTCATTTCTCTCCGACAGCTTGTCGGCAGCGTTCATTAATTTCTTCTGTTTTAGCTGCAGTTCTGAGGTGCGTTGGTCAATTTGCTGTTCCAATCGGAATTGATAACGCTTTAAATTTCGAATTCGCAAAGAGTATAACAAATACACCAAAAGAATACTTGCAATAACTATTATTGTTATAAACCACCATGTCTTCCAATACGGAGGAGTTATACTGAGGAAAAGTTTGGTTTCATTATCTACCCAAACCCCATCGGAGTTAGTGGATTTGATCCGCAGGGTGTACGATCCCGGACTGAGATTAGTATACGTGGCATGCGGGTCATTCCCTACGTAATTCCATTCTTCTTCAAACCCCTCTAAAAAGTAGGCAAAATTTACCCGTTCCGGGTGACGATAGGTTAGGGTGTGAAATTCAAAGTTAACCACATCCTGATCGTAAGATAACACCAAGGTGTCCGTTTGACTGATATCGCGGTGTAGTATACCGGACCCATCATTGGGCACTACAGATTGATTAAAAAGCTGTAAGTTGGAAATAAAGACTTTGGGAACATCTTGCCTTTTTTTTACGGCAGCTGGTGTAAAAATGTTAAACCCATTACTACCTCCAAAAAGTAACTCTCCGGATTGGGTTTTGTAAAAAGCTGCTGCATTAAACTCATTCCCCTGAAGCCCATCATCTTCATCATAGTTCACAAAGGTATGCCCAGCAGGATCGTATTGTACTATTCCTTTTCCTGTACTAAGCCATAAATACCCTTCTTCGTCCCGGATGATGCCCTTTATCGCATCATTAACAAGTCCATCCTTTTTGGTAATGGTTATAAAAGTATCTGATTCGGGCTGGTATTGGTTCAGCCCAGCCTGAGTACCCACCCAAAGTGTACCGGATTGATCCTGTACCATGGTATTGATAAAGTCATTGCTAATAGGACGTTTTTCGTGCAATGCATGGTAGTGCAACGGAATCCATTTATCATTTTGCTCCTCTAACCGAAACAGTCCGGAAGTTTGGGATCCCACCCAAATTTGTCCATGACTATCTTCTAACAGGCGGGCCACGGTTATCGCTTCGGAACCGTCCTTTTCGGAACGTACACTAACATGTTTGTGTTCCCCGCTTTCAGGATAATAGACATGTACTCCACCAAACAAGGTTACTATCCAGATCCTTCCTTCACTATCCTGCAACATATCCGTAACATTATTGGAACCTAAAAAGGAATTCTCACGATTCCACGTAGTGTATTCCATGGTCTCCAGGTTCAGTATTGCCAATCCATTAGCCCAGGAACCTATCCAAAGTTGATCCTTGTTATCCTTAAACAAAGACAGCACTACATTGGTATTAAGCTTTCCATTATCCAGGGAATAGGCCTCAAAGGAATCAGTGGCCCTATTCCAATAACTAAGTCCTCCGCCATCCGTTCCTACCCAGATATTGCCCTTATCTGCAGCTAGGAAACTATTGACCAGATTATTGTTTATGGCGCCCGTATCGAAGGGATCTGCTTTATAGTGTAAAAACTTGTAATATTCCGGATCGTAGAAACTAAGTCCATTTTTAAAAGGGCCTAACCACATTACCCCATTTCTGGATTTATGGATCGACCAAATGGAATTACTTGTTATTGAATTGGGGTGTCGAACATCGGCTTGAATGTTGGAAACAATTCCGGAATCCGGGGAATATAGTGAGAGGCCTGCATTTTCACTGCCCAGCCAAATTGTCCCCTGGTCGTCCTCCTCCAGCGATAAAATGGAATACCCCGGAAATATAGGGAGCGTGTTGATAAACAACGTATAGTCCGGTCGTATATCTAATGTAATTAATTGTCCGTCATGGGACCCTAGATAATACTTTGTTTCCGAGCTACGAAGAGCACTACTTAGATCTTGGGGTTTTTCTATTTGAGATACTACCTGTAGATCGTCATTAATAATGTAGATCGACACCTGGGTGATCATAAGCAGTTTATCTTCCTCTAAGGGAAATAGGGCAACTATAAAATGATTACTGGGGCCGCCTTTGTCGATCTCATCAAAAATAATCTGCTTGGTTTCCCCGGTTTGAATATTGTATCGATACAATCCACTGTTATCCGTACCCAACCAAAGGTAGTCCCCGGATCTTGAGATTGCACTGATATATTTGGTCTGTAAAAACTGCCCTTTGGGTTTGAACGTATACGGTTTAACCCTATTAAATTTTCTATTATATAAGTTTAGACCCTGATTAGTGCCTATATAGAGCATTCCATCCTTGTCTTCATAAATACTTTCAACGTAGCCATCCGTTAAACCAACTCCTTCATCATCACTTTTCTCAAAAGCCTGGAAAGTAGTACCATCAAATTTGTTCAGACCATTCGGAGTACCTACCCAAAGAAACCCCTCACTGTCCTCAAAGATTTGTGTTGCCGAGCTTTGTGACATTCCTGTTTTTATATGCTGAAAGGAAAGCGTATCCAGCGCCTTTTGCGCCCTACTTGCGCTACCTAAAAAGGTGAGAATTAGTATTGCAGCGGCTGTTTTCATATTGTTCATTGGCTAGTCTATATATCTATGTGGTACAAATTGTTGTCAAAGGAATGGAATCCCGGGTAGTATTAAAATATTTGTGGGGAATGCTATGAAAAATGTTGCTAACTAATAATTTACCCGTATGGGATACCCCCCCCAAGTTCCCAATCCAAATCTTTCTATAGTAGTAACGGTGGTTTGTAGAATATAATTGTATGTTACTAGTTCCTACACATACGCTCTTTTAGAACTAGGTCATTCACCAAAATTAGAACAGATTTTTTAAAAAAAGATGTATTCTAAGGACCGTTCGCTTTCTTAGTAAAATTAATTTGGAATGTAATAACGGCACAAACCAGCCAAGAATACTGTGCTAAGCTCCAGCCGGAAAATCTAAAAACCGCGCTAGGAAAAGTTGAACGCTACAGCAGATGTAATGGACCCATAACCACAAAGAGCTAAAAAAAACGGGGACAGTCGTCCAAAGATCACTAAAGCACAAGCAGTGTACTCATCAAAAAGAGGCGATCAAATCAAAACCATCGTATTGAGATCCGGAGCCTTTTTTGCGCTGCCCAGCGGTCATTGTATAGGGGACATTTAAGTCGTCTTTAGACCCGAATGGATAAAAATCAGGAAGTATATCCAGAAAGAGTAGGCTTTTTTCCTATAAGAATTCCATTTTTGAAAGGATAAGTAGTACCTTACCTTCATAATAAGTACTATGGCAAAATCCCAACAATCTTTCAACAAAAGAGAAAAAGAAAAACAGCGAGCAAAAAAGCGGGAGGAGAAGCAAAAAAAGAAAGCGGCACGAAAAGCTGAGGCAAAGGATGGCGATGGAGGAATCCCATTTGCCTATGTAGATCAATACGGTAACTTGACCGATACTCCGCCAGATCCAGCCGAAAAATCGAATGTGGAAGCAGAGGACATTGTATTAGGGATTCCTAAAAAGGAAGAAGTGGAGGAAGATCCGGTGCATACTGGAAAAGTTTCTTTTTTTGATCACTCCAAAGGCTTCGGATTTATTATCGATACCGAAAGCAATGAAAAATACTTCTGTCATGTAAGTGGCTTGGTGGATGAGATCAATGAAAACGATCGTGTTAGTTTTGAGTTGGAGATGGGGCCTAAAGGGTTGAATGCGGTTAAAGTGACCCTTATTCCTAAATAATCGTACCAGCTATTTTGGGGTTTCACAACCATACGGAGCGTAGTTTTAACAACAGCAGCTTTAAGTCGCGTTTTTTAAGCTTAGCTACCCGCTTCGCGTATGGGTTTTTAGGATGCGTTTTTGTTCTTCTTTAACTGCTGCCAAATTGCGATGGCCCCAGATCTTTTTCCTGGCGCTTTTTCCACTTTCCGTTAGATCTACAATAGGTAGCGGATAATCCCTACCTAAAAATACCCCGCTAAACTCTTGTTCCATAGCAGGCATTTTCCAGGGTTCATGAATATAAGGTTCTGACACCTCTGCGAGTTCCGGCACCCATTGTCTAATAAATATCCCTTCCGGATCGTGATCTTTGGATTGTTTCACAGGATTGTAAATTCGGACCGTATTCACGCCTGTAGTACCTGCTTGCATTTGAAATTGTGGATAATGGATTCCCGGTTCATAATCTAAAAATTGCCGGGCTAAATGATATACCCCTCTACGCCAGTCCTGATCCAAATGATGACAAAGAAAGGATACCAACATAGCACGCATTCTAAAATTTAACCACCCCGTTTGCGTAACCGCACGCATACAAGCATCGATTAAAGGGAACCCAGTGCGTCCATTTTGCCAGGCCGAAAGGAACTGTGCGGAGTTTTGATGGGCTAGCAATTCATAGCCACGGTTTACACAACGGGTTTCATAATCACATTCCACTTCAAATTTTTGCATAAAATGACAGCGCCATTTTAATCGCATCAGGAAGGCGGAAAATGCCTTCTTATGGGCGCCGTAATTCTTATGCGCTTTAATAAATTGATACACTTGGGCGGTACTGATATTCCCCCATGCAAGGTATGTGGAAATACGAGAGCAAGAATTCCTACTTGCTGTAGGCTTGGAAATATGGTAGTGGTAATTCATTCCTCGTTGATCGGCAAAGGAATACAAATATTTCCAAGCTTGAGATTCACCAGCAGGTTGATAGGTTGAAGGATAGTTTTGAAGCTTTTGTTTTAGATGCAATGGAATTTCAAAACCGTGTTTAAGGGGAACACTATCCGTCTTGGAATAACGGTTCTTTACAAGTGGCTTATACATCGTAATAAACCACTTTTTATCCCATCCTTTCCGATCTCGGATACCCCGTAAAACGCCATTAGTAGCATATTCCGTCCAACGTATTTGTTGCCGTTGGACAATAGCAGATATGGCCTTATCCCGATCCCAGCTTTCTCGTACGCCAATTTCTTCGTAAGAAAATAGTTGTTGAATATCCTGTGTTTTGCACAAATACGTAAAAATTGCTTCGGAATGACCATAGAACACCTCTACTTTACGATTGTAGGGTTGCAATCGGCGGTTCATATCCATTAGGGAATGGTAAATGAACTGCAAATGTCTAAGGGAAGAATCCGGACGTGAGGTTAATTGTTTGTCAAATATGTAAATAATGCGATACGGTATTCCCGCGTACTCTGCGGCATACAACGGTTGATGATGTTGTAAACGCAAATCGCGTTTCAACCATACTATATTGATCGCTGGACGCATTTCCTAGAGTTTTCATAGCAACAACAATACCCTAGCCAAGGTGTTCTTTGTTCCCAATTCCACAGGCATTGTTTTTGTGGTCTAAATTTAAGACTTCCCGAGAAATTCACAAGAGATGAAGATGAACTCACTAAACGGAATGCGACAAGCAAGGTTCGTATTTATTGTAAAGAAAGGATAATCCAAAGTAAAAGTATATAACCCGGCCTTGCTATTATTGCCATTGGTTCCGGTAACGACAACAAAGGCAATTCCAAAAGCCATGTGGAAGGTACGGCGAGTACTTGTGGCGCTGTAAAATAGGGAAAGCTATGCGTTGAGCAATCAAATCGAAAAGAACGGCCTTAGCCGGTCCTGTTTGCTTCAGAGGGTGCGATGTAGCTACCTCACAAGTGGTTTTTACTATGGGGAAGACTATGCCAAAATGCTTTCATGCCCGGAGTCTTTAACAAACAAGCAAGAACTTTGGGTTTTAGCCGACATCTCCTCGACAAACTCAAACTTTAGATCCGCATCCATACCAAAAATATTCAGATCAGCGGAAGGTGCTTTTTTTACAACGGAATGGAAGTCACCCACATAGACTTCGGTAAGGGTTTCAGGCAGCCGGGCCAGATTGATCAGCAAATTCAGGAATTTTTGCGCATTGGGTTCCTCCTTAGGATCACGAATAACCGTTATAATACGGATACGGGCACCCCAGTTCATCTTTAGTTTATACGCCACCAGCATGGAGAGATCCAGATTACCAATATCCCAGCCCAGATCCCAGTTGGCTCTTCGGTCACTTACCCAAACGTTAATAGTATTTCGTTGCCCCATTAGGGCTGTAGGATGGGATAAAAACAAAAGTACGCCCACTTCTAGTCGGATGGCTTCTTTCATAACCGGTCGTAACTCGGTTTCATAGTCGTCATGATGCTGCAGATTTAAAAAGATGATGTTAGGTCTGAAAAAGGCCCCTTGAAGGGCTTGGTTCCCATAATTAATACCCTTTGCAAATTCTTCGGTATGGATAACAGATGAAGAGGAAAAGACTTCTTTTTCCCGAAAAGCGGTAGAAACGAGTTCAAGTTCTTCCGCAAGGCGACTAGTTTCCGAATAGGATTCAATACCCAATAGTTTAATAGAACCTTTGGGCTTAGCTATATTTCGCAAAAACTCAAATGTGCCTCGCAGCCCGTTAATATCTCGCACAGGAACCATAAGATTGGCTTTCCAGGCCCGTTGTTGCATTTTTTTCATACCCCAGGTGTGTTTTGCCGCCCATTCGGCGAAAGAAAAAAACAAACCGGAGCGTACATCTTCAAAGGGGGTTTCTAAATTTTGACGCGATAAATACCAGTAGACCATTAACACGATCATTATGGAAATTAAACTCACAGTGGGATTAATAATAAACATGGCGAATACCGAGGATACCAACCCGAACCAGGGTACCCATTTGTGGATCTTGAATAAGGGACGATAGCTGATCAATCCAAGATTTTGTTCAATGATCACAACAATATTGATCATAGCATAGGTAATTAGAAAAAAGAGCGTTACCAATGGCGCCACAGCATTGATATTGCGTAAGAGAAGGGTAACAAAAATGAGAATACCCGTTACGATCATAGCATTTCTGGGTTGGCCGTTGGCACTTTGCCCGGAAAGAAAATTAGAAAAGGGAAGCACCTTGTGTTCTCCCATAGCAAATAGGATCCGGGAAGACCCCACGATGGAGGCAAGCGCAGAAGAAAATGTTGCTCCAAGTATTCCCGCAAGGATCAGTGGCCCGATATATGCCTTTTCTACCATAATATAGTAGTTATGGAGCAATTCGTATTCGGTAGCACTTCGCGCTATCCAAAAAGCAATAAGCATATAAATAACAAAACTGACCCCTATGGCCCACAGGGTGCCGGCTGGAATGCTACGTTTGGGATCTTTTAATTCGCCGGACATATTGGCACCGGCCATAATTCCTGTTGCAGCCGGAAAAAAAACTGCGAATACCAACCAGAAATTACTACCGCGAAAATCGGTCTCAATAGCACCTTTAAAGGTCCCCCAAGCTAGGGCATCGCTTGTTGGGATCGCCATAGAACCTTCATAGGCCGCAATAACAATAGAAATCAGTGAAAGTGCAATAATACCCATGATAATGTACTGGGTTTTGATGGCCAGATTTGCACTGATATACGCTATAGTAATGAGCACTGCGAATACGATGATATCCACCAAAAACGCATTGTGATCTGGAAAAATACCCAACCAACCCTCTCGAAAACCAAAGATATACATGGTGACTGCCAGGCCCTGTGAGATGTATCTTGGAATGCCGAGACTACCACCAACTTCCAGACCTAAAGCCTGGGAAACTATGGCGTATGCACCGCCCGCTCCAATTCGGATATTGGTGGTAATAGCAGACATAGAAAGTGCTGTACAAAGGGTAATTAAGAAGGATATGCCAATAATTAACCAGGTACCCAGAAGACCAGCATTGCCCACCACCCAGCCCAGGCGCAAATACATAATAACGCCAAGGATGGTCAAAAGGGTAGGGGTGAAGACACCCCCGAAAGTACCGAACTTCTTAAGTTTTGGTGTAGGTGTTTCCATCAAGAATACGTGATAAATTACACCTGAAAAATAGTGATTTAAAAAAGAATTTTAGCACCGTTTTAAAGCACCAAGGGACAAACCTTAGGATACACCTAAGTTCTCACGAATCATAGACCAAAATACATTTCGGGGACTTCTAAATATTTAGTAGTTTGTTAAGCCAAACCAAGAAATGCCGAGTACCATGAAAAGAACACTACTATTTGCCCTTACCCTACTGTTTAGTTTTACCATTAGTGCACAACGCAATAGCAGTGCGGCAACTGATGATAAAGAAGAAAATCTTGATTTAAGCGGGCTTAAATTTCGGTCTATCGGACCCGCAATTACGTCAGGAAGAATTGCTGATTTTGCTGTAAACCCGGACAATCCTAAAACGTATTATGTAGCCACAGCATCGGGAGGAGTATGGAAGACCACAAATTCGGGAACCACCTACACTCCTGTATTCGATAGTCAGAAAAGCTACTCCATAGGTTGCATAACAATGGACCCGAATACTAGTAATGTCGTTTGGGTAGGTTCCGGAGAAAACAATAACCAACGGAGTGTTGCTTACGGTGATGGTATTTACAAATCCGTGGATGGCGGTCAAAGCTGGGAGCATATGGGTTTATCTACCAGTGAGCATATTGGCAATATTATTGTACATCCTGAGAATTCGGATACTGTATTTGTTGCTGCCATAGGACCACTTTGGAGTAGCGGAGGGGAACGCGGTGTATACAAAACCACGGACGGGGGCGCAACATGGAAAGCGGTACTTACCATAGATGAACATACCGGGGTAAATGAAATCGTTATGGATCCAAGAAATCCAGACGTGCTCTATGCATCAGCCTTCCAAAGAAGGCGACATGTCTTTACCTATCTGGGGGGAGGGCCGCAATCCGGAATTTATAAGTCGATAGACGGGGGAATGAATTGGGTGAAGGTAAACAAAGGACTCCCAAAGGTAGATCTCGGTCGAATAGGCCTGGCCATTGCCCCATCTGATCCGGAGACACTTTATGCCATAGTGGAAGCCGCCCAAGGGAAGGGAGGGTTTTACCGATCCCGTAACGGTGGGGCTTCCTGGACCAAACAGGGTACGTATACTTCTTCGGGCAATTACTATCAGGAAATTGTAGTGGACCCACTGAATGAAAATGTAATCTATGGGATGGATACCTGGATGCAGGTATCCAGGGATGGGGGAAAGACGTTCAAGAATTTAGGAGAAGATTTCAAACACGTTGATAATCACTGTCTATGGATAGACCCAAATGATACCGATCATCTACTGGCGGGATGTGACGGAGGTATTTATGAGACCTTTGATGCCGCGGCAACCTGGCAATTCAAAGCCAATTTACCCATTACACAGTTTTACAAAGTAGCTGTGGACAATGCGGAGCCCTTCTATTTTATATATGGAGGGACCCAAGATAATTTTAGTATGGGAGGACCCTCGCGGACAACCAGTGGGAATGGTATTGCGAATTCCGAATGGTTTATGACGCATGGCGGTGATGGTTTTGAATCCGCAATAGACCCCGATAATCCTAACATTGTCTATGCGCAATCCCAGTATGGTTATTTGGTACGTTACGATAAGTTAAGTGGAGAAGAAACGGGAATTCAGCCTCAGCCGGGAAAAGGGGAAAATGCGTATCGATGGAACTGGGACGCTCCATTACAGGTCAGTGCCCACCAACCTGGTAGGATCTTTTTTGCTGCTAACAAAGTCTTTAGAAGTGATGATCGGGGCAATAGCTGGCAGGTCATCAGCGATGATCTATCGGCGCAAATCAACCGAAATGAATTAAAGGTCATGGGACAGGTCTGGAGTACAGACGCTGTGGCCAAGAACCGTTCTACCTCACCTTATGGCACCATTGTAGCTTTTTCAGAGTCTCCTAAAAATGAAAATCTACTCTACGCAGGTACGGATGATGGCTTGATTCAGGTAACGGAAGATGGGGGTTTGAATTGGAGAAAAGTGACCGGAATAAAAGGGGTTCCCAGTGCTACATATGTAAACGAGGTCATGGCCTCCAAACACAACGAAAATGTAGTTTATGCTGCATTCAATCATCACAAGTATGGCGATTTCAAACCCTATGTATACAAAAGTACAGACCGCGGTAGGACCTGGACCTCAATTGGCAGTGATTTGCCTCTTAGAGGTTCGGTATACGCCTTAGAAGAAGATCATGTTGATCCCAACCTTATTTTTGCCAGCACAGAGTTTGGCGTTTTCTTTTCAAACGATGGAGGTAAAAAATGGAACGCCTTGAAAACAGGCCTTCCTACTATTGCAGTCCGAGATATTGCTATCCAGGAAAGGGAAGACGACCTGGTATTGGGTACTTTTGGTAGGGGATTTTATATTTTGGACGATTATTCCAGTCTTCGGCAGGTGCCTGCACTGGAGAACAAAATGGCTGAGCTGTTTCCCGTACGCGACGCCTTTGCTTTTGAGTACAGATATCCCCTTGGACTCCCGGGGAAGTCTTTTCAGGGTGATGATTACTATCTGGGAGATAATTTAGGTGCCAACGCTATTTTTACCTATTACCTGAAGGAGGGCCTATCTTCTAAGAAGGAAAAAAGATTAGATCGCGAAAAGAAGACCACAGATGATACCTATCCTTCTTATGAAGCTTTAAAAGCGGAAAAGAATGAGGAAGCTCCTTACCTACTGTTTACGGTAAAGAATTCTAACGGAGAAATCGTACGAAAGCTTACAACCCCAGGGAAAAAGGGCGTGCATCGCATACTATGGGATTTGCGCTTACCTTCCACAGACCCTATACGACTTACGCCTCCTGCATTTTACAATCCGTTTTCAGGTCCGGATGCAGGCACTTTAGTACCTCCTGGAAACTATTCTGTAAGCCTGTCCCAATTTGTAGATGGTCAATTTACGGCCCTTTCCGGCCCCGTCTCCTTTAGCGTGAAAGCACTGAACAATACGGTTTTGCCCGCTGAGGATCGTGAAGAATTAGCTGTTTTTCAGGAAGAAGTCTTACAAACAGCAAGATTAGTGCAGGGGTTTCAAAGAAGTATCAAAGAAGTTAACGACGAAATGAAATATATTAAAAAGGCAATAGCCCGAACTTCGTCGGATCAGCAAGATCTTACGTTAACCTATTTGGCGATTCGAAAAAAGTTGGCTGTAATTGAAGAAAAACTCAGTGGTGACCGTGTCGCTGCTCAATTGGATATAGATACACCAATGCCTATTACCAGGCGTTTGGGAAATATTCATTATGCAATGTTCAACTCAACCTCAGAACCCACAACAACCAATGTGGAAGGCCTGAAAATTGTAAAGGAAGAATTTGAACCATTACGGGCGCAACTACGAAGTTTAATTACTCGCGATTTGGTTGCATTTCAGAAACAGTTAGAAGATGCAAAAGCCCCGTATACCCCAAACCGAATTTTAATAGAATAGGATCGGTGCCTATCGGTTAGAATGCCGTTTTTATCTTCAAAGGGATTTTATATTACTGGATACAGGTGATAAAGAAGCAATATCCGGTATATCCTATTTTAATTTGTTAATTTTGTTTAAACTTTAACAATTAATATTAAACAAAATAGATAGTTTTACAATTACGTTCTGGAAGTACTGATCTATAGGCTTCCCAATACGATGTAAAACAAGTAATAAATAGACATGAAAGATCAAGATATACTGCTCGATACGATACTAGATGCTCCACAACCACTAAATGGCTTTACACACGATGAAATAGGAGATGATCATCTGTTTACAGGTATTGAAACCCCAATGAAACCCGATGCCTTTGCGTTAAGCGATACGGAAAAAAAGGAGCAGATCGCACAGCTTTTTAGACAAATAATGGATGTAATGGGATTGGATCTAAATGATGATTCCTTGCGCGGCACCCCAAAACGGGTAGCCAAAATGTTTATCGATGAGATTTATTCCGGACTCAATCCCGCTAATAAACCCAAAATAGCACTCTTTGATAACAAGTATCATTATAATCAGATGCTTGTGGAAAAAGACATTACCTTTTATTCCAACTGTGAACATCATTTTGTACCTATAATTGGTAAGGCACATGTAGCCTATATCTCATCCGGAAAAGTGATCGGACTTTCCAAGTTAAATCGCATTGTGCAATATTTTGCCAAACGGCCCCAGGTTCAGGAGCGGTTAACCAATCAAATTGCCATTGAATTACAAACCGTTTTGGAAACACCAGATGTTGCTGTGATTATTGATGCAAAACATTTATGTGTCTCTTCTCGTGGGATACAGGATGATACTTCTGCTACAGTAACGTCGTTTTACGGGGGAGCTTTCAATACTCCGGAAAAGATCCAGGAGTTGTATAATTATATCAATAACTAAACAGTCGTAAGGTTGAAAATCCTTGAAACCATAAGTAAAAAAGCATTTGCCCGGAATCTGGGATCTGCGGAAGTTCCTAGTCGCACTTCCCTTTATGATATCGCTATTAACGATTTGACGGGTGCGCCAATCGTACTTTCTGATTGTAAAGGGAAATACCTGCTTTTTGTTAACGTTGCCTCCAAATGTGGGTTTACCGGGCAGTACAGGGATCTTGAAAAGCTGCACAACAAGTACAAGGAAAAACTTGCCGTAATCGGTCTCCCCTGTAACCAGTTTGGTGGGCAAGAGCCAGGATCTTCAACAGAGATCCAAAATTTTTGTACGGTCAACTACGGGGTCAGTTTTACCCTAACCGAAAAGATTGCAGTTAAGGGTCCCAACCAGCATCCGTTGTATCAATGGCTAACACAGAAAGAGCACAATGGTAAGATAAACAGTACGGTACGTTGGAATTTTCAAAAGTACTTGGTAGAACCTGAAGGACAATTGATCAGTTTTTATTATTCTACCACAAACCCATTGAGTAGAAAAATCACCAGGAATATCGTGTAACTTGCGTGCGTATTCTTTTGAACCATGAAGGATAAAAAACCCGACAACGTGGTATTTAACGAAGCAGAAAAGAAATATGATGCTGCCCTAAAACCCTATGCCACCAATGTTGGGGCTCCGGTAATTGAGCGAGAGAATTTGGCCCCTTGGAAGAATAAGGGGGTGGGAATGCTAAATGCAGCTATGGCTGCGGAATACGAAGAGATAAGGAGGCGGTATCAGCAGATGCAGGAACGCTTTGAATACAATTCCCTGGTATATGCTTCGAAATTTAGTTTTCAACCGGTAGTGGGTCATACCTATCACTTGTATAAGAACAAAGACGGCGCTGCTTTTCTCTCCATTCTGGCACCTAATGAGTGTAATTTTGACCATGTTGGGAGTTTCCGCCTAGGTTCGGATTACGTTTGGGAAAAACTAGAAGCTGTATAGCGGGAATTCAAAGACGTCGCATTCCCCAAATCCCTTCCATTGGTTTTTGACCCACATTTCACTTTAAGTCCAATGTATTCTTCAGACCTTTTTTATTTCGAAACTAAGGTTTCGTTCTGACGGAATTATCATTTCGACAGCTTTTACCAATAGAACAATCGTACTTCGCCCTATAATTTTAACTATTCGGGTGATGCTTAAAAAATATCCTGTCCTTAAATGGAGCGTTATTGTCCTTTCCGCTTTGATCGTTTTTCTTTTTTCTTTTGGTTGGTGGTTTATGCGTTTACTACCCACGAAAGATGAGGCTGGTGATCTGACCACTACCGCGGTAAGCGATTTACCTTATGTTACACAAAACATTCCACCATACAGAGGAAAAGTTTTGGCCGTAGTGACCAGCACTAAAACCATAGGCGATACCGGTAAAACTACCGGTTATGAACTCACCGAACTTTCGCGTGCGTATTATGTATTTCAGGCCAACGGCTTTGAGGTTGATATTGCTAGTCCTTCTGGCGGTGAACCTCAGGTGGTGATCGACGATGAGGATATGGGAAGATTCGATTATGCCTTTTTGAATGATAGTACCGCCCAAACTAAGGTAAAGCATACCATCCCTGTACATAAGGTTGTTGCAGAAGAATATGAGGCGGTATTCTTTGTTGGAGGCAAAGGCGCTATGTTCGATTTTCCGGAAAATAAAGCTATACAGGCAATCGTGCGTAAACTGTATCAATCCAATAAGGTTATTGGAGCTGTATGTCATGGTCCAGCTGCCTTGGTGAATGTTACACTCGATAATGGTCGTCATGTATTAGAGAATAAGCAGGTGAGTGGATTTACAAATGAGGAAGAATTACTGCTTATTCCAGAGGCTGCGACGCTATTTCCTTTCCTTTTGCAAGATAAACTGGTTGCTCAGGGAGCGCATTTTAGTGAAGGGGCTATGTATTTAGAGCATATCAGCCATGATAAAAATATACTGACCGGTCAAAATCCGTGGTCTACCTGGAAGTTATCCGAAACTATGGTAAAACAAATGGGATACACGCCAAAGTACAGAGAAATTACTGCGGAAGAAAATGCTGTAGCGGTATTGAAGGTATTTGAGAAAGAAGGTTTTCAAAAAGCAAGAGATCTTATTAAACACACCTATGGTGAAGAACAACATACAATTGCAAGACTACTCATAGCAAAGCATGGGGTCCTTGCCCTTATGCAAGGTGATATTGGTCGGTTCTTTGCTTTGGTTCGTTTAACATCATATGCTAAAAAAGTAGCTACAACCGTATAAGTATCTAGGGTCTCGTCTATGATTATTGATGTACAAGCTGCATGGTGCCCATGCGTTTACTATATCAAATATTCCTACTTTCACTAAAAATAGTCCATTGAAGGTTTCAGATATCGTATTGATTCTTCTTAGTAGTGCAGGTCTTTTACATGGTATTCTTTTTGCTTTTTACCTCATCGTTTTTAAAAAGAAAAAACGCTTATCCAATCTATTGCTGGGACTCATTTTGATTTGTATGGCATTTCGGATTGGCAAATCGGTCCTGCTGAACTTTGGGGACAATTTAGAACCCATCTTTATATTTTTAGGGCTAGCATTCCTTTTGGTGATAGGGCCGCTTTTACGATGGTATGTACTAAGTATGCTACAACCAAATTTTACACTCCCCAAGCAGTATTTAGTGGAATTCATTCCCTTTGCTCTGGTTGTTTTGCCAAGCCTTTTTGTCACCAAAACATGGTTTGAAAACAGTAAATGGGTTATTATTGTTTTTTCAAGTGGGCTTATCTTTATCTATCTCCATCTCCTGTTGTATATCGTTTTAACCTGGCGTGCTTTTGATTTTGCAAAAAGAAAATATACGCAAAGATCACCAACCAAATCGCAAAAGGCCGTATTCAACTGGCTCCATTTTTTACTGATAGGTTATAGTATCATTTGGGGATCTTACGTTTTAAACATTTTAGATGATACGGTCCCATATGTAATCGGGCCTATCATGTATTCTGTAGTTATCTATTATTTAAGCTACAAAGCTTTTCAATTAAAAACAGTAGACTTGAATGGCGACGTATTTAAAGACAATACCAATGGTATCGTGTTTGATACGGTTGTGGCATTGCTTGTGAGCGAGAAATTATTCCTCGAAACTGATCTGTCGCTTCCAACCCTTAGTAGGAGGTTGGGAAAGAGTACGCAACAAATATCTTCGGCTATTAATCAGTATGCAAAGCGCAACTTTAACGATTTTGTAAATCACTACCGCATTGAACATGCCAAAAGGCTTCTTTCCGACCCTAAAAGTGATAGATACACGATTTCATCTATCGCATTTGACGTTGGCTTTAATAGTTTATCCTCATTTAACAGCGCATTTAGAAAATTCGAAGGGATAACACCATCCAACTTTAGGGAAAACAGGAAGGAAGGGTAATCGGTTGTAGTGTGATCGTCTCTTTGCTATCTGGTGTAAGGCTGAGGTAGTTCTTTGTAAAAGCAAAGTGTACCATCCGTTTGTTGGTTGCTCCAAAGGGAAAAGACAGGGCTGCCTTCTATTTTTTTGGCTAGTGGAGGCGTGGTTCTGATGTTGAAAACCACAAACCAATTGCTTACTGAAACGTAAAATTATACGTCAAGGAAAATAACGGGGCGTTCAATACCAAAAGCTCAAAAGAGCCCAGGGGGCTGTCCAGAAACACATCGGCATTTTGAAGCCCATTCCTTTGGGTATAAAATATGTTCAAAGGATTTTTTCTTCCGTAAATATTGTATATCGTAAATGTCCAGTAATTCGACCAGCGTTTGTTTTCCTTGCTTTTGCTGAAATGAACGTCATAGGAGAGATCGAGACGATGGTAGGTAGGAAGGCGAGAATTATTTCTTTCCAGGAATATAGGTGCCCGTATACCGTCACTGAATTCTACTACGCCATTAGGCACGGTAAGCGGCCTTCCTGTTTGTACCACGAAATTGAAACTTAGGGTATTATATTCGTCGGCTTCAAAATTTACTGTGGAGTTAAAGGTGTGGGGACGGTCAAAATCCGAATTAAACCATTGGTTATTGTTAATTCTACCGCTTAAGGCCTCACTTTCGGTACGTAATTGACTTCTGGACCAGCTATAGTTTAGCCATCCGTTTATAGGCCCATTGGTTTTTTTTAAACTAAATTCTACACCGTATGCCCTTCCAGGTCCCTGTACTACTTCACGATCCACAAACTGTTCCAAAAAGAAGTCTGCCCCGGGCCTGTAGGTAAGATTGTTTTCTGATGTTCTATAATACCCTTCAAGACTCGCTTCAATTGTATTCTGCTTCAAACTACTGTAGATACCCAAACCAAAGGCATCACTTGTTTGAGGTACTATGTTGGGGTCCGCCGTTTTCCATCGGGATGTGGGCAAAGGGGTGGTACTGTTATAAATGTTCTGCAAATATTGATTCAAGCGCGCGTAGCTTAGTTTTAAGGAAGTGGTCTCGTTTAGGAGGATACTTGCCCCCAACCTTGGTTCCCAGCCATTGTAGGTGGCTGCTGTCTCTCCCTTTTCAAATAGCCTGGTACTTAAAATATCTCCGGTAATGTCGTCATAAGTATTTGACACATAGGGGCCTTCTAACAAATAGTAGGTGTAGCGTAGGCCTGTTGAAAGGGTTAAAAAATCCAGCGGCTGCCAATTAAGATTAGCATAGCCGGAAAACTCATAACTGGTTTCCGGATCTAGCGTTACAGGCGAGATCGAGGTAGCAGATCCTGGATCTAATGTTCCGGGTTCTATTTTATAGCGGTTGATCTGAGTACCCAGATAATAATCAAAACGATCATTGACAAATTTTGAGAACTCGGATATAAAACTTGAATGTTTGATTCTTGACCGAAATTCAATTTCATTGGATGTATCTATCTCCGGAAAAATATTATCGGCATTATATATTCCGGATACCAGAATGTTCCGTAAAGCGGTATTTTCATCAAAAGAATGGAGCCAGCTTAATGTGCCGTTGAGGTTTCGAAAATCGTATTGATTATTTTCCGCTTCGATATTCTCAATTCTCGATATCAGGTCCAACTGATAAAAATCGTTGGAAAAAAAGCCTGTGAATGTTATTTGGTCTTTCGCCGTAGGCAAATACAGGAGTTTCACGGTACCATCGTTAAATCTGGCCTTTGTGTTTTTTAGGCGCTCTGAGAATATCGGCAATAAAAAGTCAGTAAAACCAGCCCTTGCTCCAGCCATTACCATTAGTTTATCTTTAATCAAGGGCGCCTCAATATTAAGTCGGCTTGAAACTAACCCAATACCTCCGCTTAGCTTCAAGGTATCCAGATATGGATTGGTTACTTTAATATCAAGCACTGAAGTAATTCTGCCCCCGTAGCGCGCAGGGATATTGGCCCGGTACAGCGCTATTTCAGAGATCACATCCGGTGTAAAAATGGAGAAAAGTCCAAATAGGTGAGTGGGATTGAAAATGGGCGCATAGTCGTATAACACCAAATTCTGATCTAATGAGCCCCCCCTAACCGAAAGCCCATTACTAACTTCGCCCGTATTGTTCACACCGGGAAGTAAGGTCAAACTCCTCAAGACATCGAGTTCTCCGAGGGCAGTGGGTATTTTTTTTAGCTCCTGGCTTTCTAGTTGTAAAACCCCCATTTGTGGAGAAGTTACCATTGCATTGGCCTTTTTTGCACTAACAATCACTTCCGATAGACGCTCTTCCCGCTCAGATAGTCGTATAACCAAATCCGTGTCCCGATCCAATACTAGGGTTACCACCTCATTTTGAAAGCCCACATAGGTGATCACTGCCCTGTAATTATCTTGGGGTAAGGTGATGGAAAACTTCCCATCCTTGTCGGAAACCCCACCACAATTACAAGGACTGATCAAAATGTTTGCATTTTCTACTGCAATTGCCGATTTTTCATCGACTATGGTAAAGGACAGGGCATATTCCTGAGATTGAATACGGAAAATGGTTAGACATAGTAGCAACAAAAATACCCTACACCTAGCATCTGTTTTCATGATTTCCTTGGCTAAAAGTTGTATAATCCATCACATCAATTACTTATCCAGCCTTCAGGAGGCGTTCCGGTTCTAAATCGCCCCTCCTCACAAGGAATTGTGGAAAGGACCTGTAATCCGTCTCCGAAAAACAGATCTGAGGATTCAGAATTTATGGGAATTGCTTCCAATGCTGCTTCCGGAATGTTGGTACGATCAATGAAAATTGATGCTGAAGCCGCCAATGCAATGGTAAATCTTCCCAACACAAATTCATCACTATCGTTGGGGTTAAACATATTTCCTAACAGCGCCGCAGGAGGAGGGGCGTTAAAATTACCATTGTTATCTACAATGTCTTTCAGTATTCTAAAGTACCGATGCCCTTCGGCTGTTAGTGCGTATTGTTCAAGTTCTACCAGGATGTCATTTTTTGTGTACAACAACACATCTGCCACGGCTAAACGATTTCCGAGTGCGCCGTTGGAAAACTCATCTGAGAAGATCTCTATCGTTTCATTAAATCGTATCTGCCAGCACTCTGAGGCGCAGGTGTAGGTATATTGGGGTTCTGCCGCACTTTCGTCAATACCTATTCCAAATCGGTTCCTGAACTCATCAAAGCTAAGACATTGCCCCTCTCTAAACACGCCATTTTCGCAGACAGCGCAAATGACAAGTCGCTCAAACGATCGGAATCGCCAAAGATAAAAATTGTCTTCGTCAGTAGGATCGTCAAAGGTTACCGTCAAGGCATGCCCTGGTACAAAACGATCTTCCTCAATATCAAACACAAGTTCCGGATTATAGGTAGCATCAACCGCATTTATGGGTACTGGATTGCTAACCGCTTCGGGAAGGGATTGGTACTGTCTACCATCTTCCAGTTCAATTTGAAGTTCCCAGACTTCACCCGGTGCTACCGTAAAATCAGATGCTGGGATATAACTTTCATCTTCTTCGGCCAGGGTGATCTCCCTGCCGCTGGCTACATCGCGAAGTACTACCTGGGCATTCGCCATAAATTCATTTCTAAAAAAACCAAATTCAAAAATAGATTCTGCGATCGTTACAAATGAAGAACCAGGAATATCAGAAATAAAGGCATCAACATAGATAAGACCACTTTCGAATTCAAATTCCGGACTTGTGGGCTCCGTACAGGCAAATAAGGCGATGAACACAAAATAATACAGCCGCTTTAACTTTAAATTGAGTAATCTCCTTTTCGCTTTCAATTGAAATTGATTCATGGCCCAACTTTTTCCATCGGTAGCTGTAAAAATATACCACTTTAGAAAAATCCTGTTAGCAGGGAAGATAGAGAAAAACATCCATAAACTAATAATGGCAGTCGACCTAAAATTCTTGGAATTCCTACTTTTAGCAATCACTCACCCACCCAAATTCCTTTATCATTCCCGTTAATAGAAAAAGGCAGCTAAAAAGCTACCTTTTCTTTACTAAGAACGACTCTAGCGCGGGTCAATAATACCATTCACCATTTACAGGTCAGTGACACATTCACCATTTCTATACACACCGCAAAGAAGACCAAGACATTCAGCAGTATCCTCATATGGTATACAAATAAGTGGGTAAATCCCCGGTACGGTTGTTACAAAACCTATCTTGCAAGTCTTTGAATTCTGGTTAACGGTTATATTTGAAAAGTTAATATAGTTGTAGGTTTCGTTGAGATAGTCGCTTTCCTCAATCTTTAAGAGCTCAATTTTTTGTTTACCTTCCGTATCAACGAGTAAGAGATAATAATAGCCGTTGGCATCGGAATGTTGCGCTCGTATTTCGTAGACCTTGTCAAATAGAAAGGTAAATTTCTTTTCCAGATCAGACTTCAATGCTTCATTTTCGATTGTTGTCAAGTATTCGCTGTCTAAAATTTCTGCCACTTCTTCGCTGATTTCATCCGGGTAATCTATTTTGGTACTTTCCAATAGAGTGAAACTCATCAGGCCAAATACTACTACACTTAGTAAAAACATCATTTTCTTCATGATTCCTAAAATTTTGGGTTAACATTATTTATCTAATAGGTTACAGTTTATAGGATGAGTTAGGGTTAAGAAAAGATTAATTTTGTAATACTTATCTTACAAAAATAAAATAGCTACATACGTCAAAATTCTCTCATACATACGGTAAAATAAAGTTGCTATTTTAGCATGTAAACGTTTGTATTCTGGACTCACTCACCCAAATCGTTTTAGGCGCTGCAGTAGGAGAGGCGACCTTAGGAAAAAAAGCAGGAAACAAAGCCTTGTTATATGGGGCTATCGCGGGTACGATTCCCGATCTGGATGTAATAGCCAATGCTTTTACAGACACCATTACGGCGATAGAGCTGCATCGGGGGTTTAGCCATTCCATAGCCTTTAGTATTTTGCTGGCTCCTGTATTCGGGGTAGTGGTGAATAAAATGGAGCAGAAGCTGAATCTGGGTTGGAAACCCTGGTCATGGCTCTTTTTTTGGGGACTTTTTACGCATCCGCTTTTGGATGCCTTTACCACATGGGGAACCCGCTTGTTCTGGCCTTTTGACATACGCCTGGCTTTTAATTCAATTTTTGTCATTGACCCCATGTATACGATACCCTTTTTGGTGCTTACACTTTTGGTGCTTTTTTACAAAAGAGGATCCAAAACAAGACGACGCCTGAACAGGCTGGGTTTGGTGGTGTCTACGGGGTATTTGTTGCTCACCCTGGTGATAAAGGTAGTGGTTAATCAACGGTTTGAAAGGGCTTTGCAGCGTCAGGAGATTTCCTACAGGGCCATCAGTACCCGACCCTCACCTATGAACACTATCCTGTGGAACGCAAACATTGACACTACCGAGGAGTATCTTATTGCTGACTATTCCTTTTTTGATACCGCTCCTATTCAATTTAAACGGTATCCTAAAAATCGTGAAGCCTCCAAAGAAATGATGGCATTTCCTAATGTGCAACGGTTAATAAATATCGCTGAAGGATGGTTCATTTTAGAGCAAAAACAAGGGCAGTGGTTCTTTTATGATTTGCGCTTTGGCTTGATCCCAAGAAAAAACGATGCACCCTTCTTTTCGTTTAGCTATGCATTACGAAAAGAAAACGGACAAATTTTTGCTGAGGAAGTACCGAAGACCGGACGTGACGCGAACTTCTTACTACAAACGCTCTGGCAACGGATAAAAGGGAAATCTCCCGAAGAAAACCAAGCTCGCCCCTGGTAACAATCCCGTTTGAATGAATCCATTTGTAAATCGTATGGGGCTACCTAAAGACGAGCTTAATCATAGGAAACCAACCTTCACAAATAGTCACATTTTTCTTACATAAATTTTAACTACAGGAGTGGAAACTTTCAAAAAAAGCCGTTTGATCCATAGTTCCGTTTGAAAATCAAGTAAACCCCCAAATTTCACGAATTCTCCTCACGAGTTTGGTGGACGAAAGGAAATAGGCTGGGAAATGGCATAATTATTGGTTATCTTCAAGTAGATAGTGCAAACCATTACGAGGAAAATGCACTACCTCCAATTTTCTGGATAACCACCGTAGTTCAACCGAGTTAACTTTTTATTCATCCAAAAACAGTACTATGAGAAAGGTATACATAGTAAGCACGGCAGCTATGCTTTTATTTTCAAGCTGCGCCGTAATTCGACCGGGTGAAGCCGGTGTAAAGCAAACGCTAGGAAAATTTGACGATCAGGTGGCTACCGAAGGTACCGTCTTCTTCAATCCGTTTACCAGCAAGGTCATTAAGGAGTCCACCCAGACCAATAACATCAAACTTCTTTTAACGCTCCCCAGTAAGGAAGGCTTAAGTGTAGAATCGGAAATCTCTATCTTATATCGACTGGAACGGGACAAGATCCCCAGTGTTTTACAAAATTTAGGGCAAGGCTACGAATCAATCATAACCAGTGTATTTCGTTCGGCTTCCTCCGATGTTTGTGCACAATTTTACGCCAAGGATATGCATTCCGGGATGCGTTCCAACATTGAGGAGGAAATCAAGGTAAAAATGAATGAAAACCTAAAAAAACAGGCCGATGGGATTGAGTTGATCGCCGTTTTGATGAAGAGTATTCAGTTACCGCCGGGACTCGCCAACTCTATAGAGCGCAAACTGCAGGCCGAGCAAGATGCCATGCGTATGGAATTCGTGCTACAACAGGCCAAGCTGGAGGCTGACCGAAAAATTATTGATGCGGAAGGAGAACGAGATGCCCAAAAGATACTTTCCGAAGGTTTGACGGAAGAGATTATTAAGATCCGAAGTATTGAGGCCTTTAATAATTTGTCCAGTTCTCCCAATACAAAGATCATTTTGACCGACGGTAAGACCCCAATGCTTATTGATACTAAGGAATAGGGTAAAGAGTATGTATCCAGAAAGCGGCACGAAATACATTTCGTGCCTTTTTTGATGCTTTTTAAGGATACCGCTTACACCTGCAAATCCTAATACCATTTTAAAGCGGATAGGTCTTCTTCCACAGGGGTACTGGATCCGGCAAGGTGTATTTGGGTAGGAATTCCAGGGAAGTGCAAAGCAACTTATAGCCAACAGATTGGATAATTGTCAGCTAGTATCGAAGTAGTTTATAGATTATTTAAATGTTAAATATGGATTATATTTACGCTATTTCCCGTAGTAACTCATTTAATTTGCACTCAAAATAAAAACATGAAGGATATAACCGTTGCAAAGGGAGATGGTATCGGCCCTGAAATTATGGATGCCACCCTAAAAATTCTATTTGCGGCTGGCGCCAAAATAAAGACAGAAGAGATTGAAATAGGCGAAAATGTATACAAACGTGGGCATACTGCCGGAATTGAACCGGGAGCCTGGGAATCCCTTAAACGAACAAGGGTATTTTTGAAGGCCCCTATAACCACTCCACAGGGAGGAGGCTACAAAAGCTTAAATGTTACTATCCGTAAAAGCTTGGGCTTGTATGCCAATGTACGCCCTTGCATTTCCTACCACCCTTTTGTAACTACCAAACATCCGGTTATGGATGTTGTTATTATTCGGGAGAATGAAGAAGATTTATATGCAGGTATCGAACACCGTCAAACCCAAGAGGTTACACAATGTTTGAAACTAATTACCAAACCAGGGACCGAAAAGATCATCCGGTTTGCATTCGAATATGCCAAAACCTATGGCCGGAAAAAAGTAACGTGTTTTACTAAAGATAATATTATGAAATTGACCGACGGCCTATTTCATAATACGTTCGACGAAATTGCCAAGGAGTATCCGGAAATTGAAGCGGAACATTGGATTGTTGATATTGGAGCCGCAAAACTTGCCGATACTCCGGAAAACTTTGATGTTGTGGTAATGCCCAACCTTTATGGAGATATCCTATCGGATGTAGCTGCTCAAATAACCGGTTCTGTTGGACTTGGGGGGTCTGCTAATGTGGGTTCCGGTTACGCTATGTTTGAAGCTATTCATGGCTCAGCACCCCGAAGGGCAGGTCAGGATTTGGCAAATCCGTCAGGATTATTGCTGGGTGCCATTCAAATGATGGTATACATTGGTCAACCGGACGTAGCTGAAAAGGTACATAACGCCTGGTTAAAGACTTTGGAAGACGGTATACATACCTATGACCTTTATGATGCTAACAGTAGCAAAGAAAAAGTGGGAACACAAGGCTTTGCCGATGCAGTTATCGAAAGACTGGGTCAGAACCCTACAACCTTGCCGGTGGTGTCTTACGCCGGGGCTAGCCAACCTGCGCTATTCGAGTATACGCCCGAAAAACGAGCAACCAAGGAGTTGGTTGGAGTAGATGTTTTCCTGGACTGGGATGAAACCGGTAGGGATGCCAAAAAACTTGGAGACGCGCTTTCACAACATACGGCAGGACCTTTGTCCCTGCAGCTAATTACCAACCGCGGCGTTAAGGTATATCCCGGAGGAATGGAGGAAACCTTCTGTACGGATCACTGGAGGTGCCGCTTTTCGTCCAAGAAAATGGACCATGCAGCTGCTTATAAGGATGTAGTTGCGTTGTCCGCTTCCTTAAATGAAGCAGGCTTCGACATTATTAAGACGGAAAATCTATACCGCTTCGATGGGGCACTAGGATTTTCTCTGGGCCAGGGACAATAGGACGCTGGCAATAAAGAATGGGAAGGCTGCTCTTATGAGCGGCCTTTTCTTTTCTAAAAAATTCGGTAAAAATACATTCTCGTCCTCGCTCGCAAATGCAACTTCTGGTAGCATCCAGTAACGCAGGTAAAAAGTAAACCTTGTATTAATCGGAGTCTTTACAACATCTTGTCATTGGGATTAATTTCAATTCTAATCGGTTTCGCTGTCTTGATATCCATAACGATCTTGGAAAGGCACCAACCGTGTTTTCAACGCATTAGTAGGTTACTATTTCGTCATGAGGTGGCATCCCAATTCCCCATATAAAGGTAGCAGGGAATTTAGATATGCACTTGAAGGTTCTTAGTAGAAGTCACTTTTTTTACTAAGGTGAAATACTGGGTATCCCTCTTTTCTACTGAGAATTTACCCTGGTCCAATCCTATCGTATTGTTTACATTTTATCGTAACTTATAGTGCTTGTTCTGTATACAGGGAAATTCCATTATCTGTAGTACAAAGAAATGCCGGGAAGCTGCTCGATATTAGGTTTAAATAGGTATAGATGTACCAAACAAAACGACCCTAAGGGTTTACTGATATCCAAAGATTATGTCGCCCTTGGACCTACCACCAGGTGTTGAAAATATAGCGCAATTCACACTGAGGATATATGACAAAACAACATGTTTTATCTAGAAATATACCAATATTTTTATGGGATCATGATTAGCATACCAACACCTTAATAGTTCTGCAATGAAAATATATGACGAAAAACATATCAAAAATATAGTATTCGTGGGGGCCCATGGCTGTGGAATGACCACGCTATCCGAGACGATGCTTTTTGAAGCAGGTTTGCTCAATAGAAGAGGCTCCATAGCCAATAAAAATACAGTCTCAGATTACCATCCTATAGAACATGAAAGGGGAACTTCGGTATTTGCCACGCCCTTGCATACAGAGTGGCGCAACTATAAGATTAATATTATAGACACTCCGGGACTTGACGATTTTGTTGGGGAAATTATATCTTCAATTCGAGTTGCCGATACGGTGGTCACTATTATTAATGCGAAGAATGGTGTGGAAGTCGGTACGGAGATCATCTGGAACTATGTGGACACTTATCATAAACCCACACTCTTTGTTATTAACCAGATTGACCATCCCAATGCTAATTTTGAGGATAGTTTTGAAGGCATTAAAGAATTGGTGGGAAATCATGCCGTTAAAATACAGTACCCCCTACGAATAGATGGTGCACAATGCATTATAGATGTGCTTAAGATGAAAATGTACAAGTTTGGACCTCAAGGGGGCAAACCGGAGAAACATCCTATTCCTGAAGACCAAAAAGCAATGGCGGACAAGTTACATAACGAATTGGTTGAAAAAGCCGCCGAAAACGACGAAAATCTCATGGAGCTTTTCTTTGAAAAAGGAACGCTAAATGAAGATGAGATGCGACAGGGGATTAAGGCTGGTATGCTGAACCACGAGGTATTTCCGGTATTCTGTGTATCGGCACTTCAGGATATGGGTAGTGGCAGATTGATGGGATTTATTGATAATGTGGCGCCCGCAGCAGGCGATCTAAAACCCGAACAAAGTGCGGAAGGCTTGAGTATTCCACCCAAGGCGGATGCTCCTACAAGTTTGTTCGTATTTAAGACGGTTAACCTACCTAATGTAGGCCAGTTGAATTTTTTCAAAGTAAAATCCGGAACGGTTCAGGTCAATGATAAATTGATCAATGCAAGAACCGGAGTATCCGAGGTTTTACATCAGTTGTTCATTGTGGATGGTAAAAAACGCGAACCGGTTTCCAAATTGGTAGTGGGAGATATTGGGGCCACATTAAAACTAAAGGATACCGAAACCAATGACACGCTTCATCAGGAAGGACACAGAATAACCATTAAGCCGATAAAATATCCCCAATCCCGTTTGACCAAGGCCGTTTCGGCAGTTTCACAACATGAGGAAGAAAAGCTAACTGAGGCCTTGAAGAAAATCCAAAGCCAGGACCCTACCGTTGTGGTAAGTTATTCTTCTGAATTGAAACAACAACTAGTCGGTTTTCAGGGCGAATTACATCTGGCTACGGTAAAATGGATCTTGGAAAACACCTATGAGGTACATCCGCATTTTGAAAACCCCAAAATTGCCTATCGCGAAACGATTAAGCGCTCGGCACGCGCCAGCTATCGCCACAAAAAACAATCCGGAGGGGCAGGGCAATTCGCCGAAGTACATATGAAGATAGAGCGCTGGTATGAAGGTTTACCGGAGCCAGAAGGATTTAACATCCGTGGCAAAGAGGAAGTGGACTTACCTTGGGGCGGTAAATTGGTCTTTTACAATTGTATTGTAGGAGGGGTTATTGATTTACGGTATTTGCCGGCCATCAAAAAAGGAGTTTTAGAGGTAATGGAATCCGGACCATTGACCGGTTCATATGTGCGTGATGTTCGCGTGTTAGTCTATGATGGTAAAATGCACTCGGTAGATTCCAACGATATTTCTTTTAAAATTGCGGGAGCCCACGCTTTTAAAGAAGCATTTCTAAATGCAAAACCCCGGTTGATGGAACCAATGCATGAGCTAACCGTTCGTGTGCCAGAGGAAATGTTGGGCAATGTAATGACCGATTTACAATCACGTAGATCCGTTATTCTGGGCTTTGAAACAGCAGCACAGTATCAGGTGTTAAAGTGTACAACCCCTGCGGCTGAGCTTAGTGGATATTCTACAGATCTGCGCTCATTAACACAAGGTAAAGCCACCTTTACCTCAGATTTTGCTTCTTTTGAATCTGTACCTGAGAACGTACAGCGTCAACTCGTTAAATCATAAGTTCTACTGAAAAAGTAAAGCTGTTTTCATCGATTTAATTGCCAAATCAGGGTATAAAGCTGTAATTTAAGGCAGAGTAAAGCCTAGATCGCTTCTTTGAATAAAGGCCGTTTATGACTCGACTGCTGTTTTTTGGTATACTGTTAGCCTGCTTAAATGTTGTGGGGCAGTCTGCCGAGCGCGATAGTCTGGAACACCTCCTGGCCGGCAAATTGCCCGATGCTACGCGCCTACAACTTCTTATTAAAACCGCCGAGCTGTATACAAATACACCATCTGGAAAGTCCGATTCCTTGTTACAAGCTGCACTGACGATCAGTCAAGGACTTACCGAACCAGACGCGTCGGTTGGTGCCTTTGAAGCTATTGGGAATTACTATTTAAAAACCAACGCTTACGATACAGCAGTAACCTATTACCAAAAGGCACTTAAACTTGATGAAAACCGAGGGAACGTTACCGGCATAGCGCGTCATCACGACAATTTAGGTACTGTTTTCTACTATAAAGGGGACTACAATACCACCCTCTATCACTTTCTGGAGCGGCTTGCACAATGCGAACTGCTTGCAGATTCTACCTGTATTTCGGCTGCTAGTAATAATTCGGGGGCTGTATTGATTAACATAGGACGCTACGAAGATGCGATGCCGTACGTCCTAAGAAGTCTTAAAATTGATGAGGCCTTGGACTACCAACCGGGTATTTTGTCGTCACAAATGAGTCTGGGAAACATCAATTTTTACCTTAAAAACTACGACAGCGCTATTGCGTATTTTTTAGATATTGTGGCTACTTGCAAGGCTATGGGGAACCAGGAAATTTATATTGCTCATGCTTATAATAATATTGGGTCCATTTATTTTGAACAGCACGAATTCCAAAGGGCAGCGGAGTTCTACACAAAGAGTTTGGCACTGGAAAAGGAATTTGGAGATACGAATGGGATTGCCTTAAAATACAACAATCTGGGGTCGGTATATAAGGAATTGGGTGACTTGGATAGGGCAGAGGAGTACTTTAACAAAGCGTTGACCATGCGAAAAGAACTGGGAGACCTGTATGGCATAAGTTCTACCGAAAATAATCTTGGGCAGTTGTATCTTGTAGAGGACAACGCTGCCAAAGCACTGCAGTTCTATCGATCAGCTCTTGAACATGCTAAAGAAGCAGGCTCTCTGGAAGCTTTAAAAATGGCGTATGAAGGTTTGGCAAGGGCCTACAAAAAACAAGGGCGCTACCAACTGGCATTGAATTACTACGAAGGTTTTCTCGAATTGAACGATAGTTTGCTCAATGCAGAAAAAGCAACTAAGATCACAGAATTGGCGGCGCGTTACGAAAGCGAAAAAAAGGAAAATGAGATAGCGTTGCTGAAGAAAAACGAGGAATTGCAGCAGGCGCAACTTGTGCAGCAAGAGGCGAGCTTGCGCACAAGTCGTTTACAACGTAATATTTTGATTGCTGGTTTAGCGCTTCTTACGATTGTGGTTTTTTTGATTGCCTACAGTTATAAGCAACGACTGGCCGCCAAGGAACTCATACAAAAAAATCAACAGGAGACCGAAGCGATCCGCACGCGTTTCTTTGCAGGGATTTCCCATGAGTTTAGAACACCACTTACCCTGATCGCTGCACCGGTGCTACAACTGCAACGTAAATACACAGATGAAAAGGAAACCCATTGGATGCTAGACCTCATTCGTCAAAATGCAAACCGATTACTAAAACTGATCAACCAAATTTTAGATCTTTCTAAGCTGGAAGCAGGAAAATTAGCACTGCAAGTGGCTAAAGAGGAGATTGTTTCCTGGCTGCGGGTGATCTCAGCTTCTTTCACCTCCTTAGCGGATAGTAAGGATATCGCATTTGTTCAGGATTTTCCGGAAGACAGCATTATCTCCTTTTTTGATCGGGAAAAAGTAGAACAGATCCTTTCTAATTTGCTTTCCAACGCCATGAAGTTTACCCCCCAAGGCGGAAGCGTCAGATTAAGAGTCTCTCGAAAAAGTGATCTACTTTATATTGAGGTACGTAACACGGGTACCCAAATTTCGGAAAAAGATCAAGTACGCATATTTGAAAGGTTTTATCAAACGGATGCCCAGCACTATTCTCAGGGGACTGGAATAGGTCTTGCCCTTGTGAAAGAGTTCACCGAGCTACATCACGGCTCGGTACGTGTACATTCGGACGAACAGCATACTACATTCTCCTTTACCTTACCGCTAAATGATGCTGTTTATACTAGCGATCTTAAGGCAGCCGGGGCTGCTGTTACCCTTGAAAACGATCCGCCGGTATCCCTTCCTGAAGCACTTCCCGGAAACCTGGACCATCCTTCGGATTTGCCCATTGTACTACTCGCGGAAGACAGTAATGATCTGCGAAATTATATGCGTGTCCAACTGAATGAATTATACACCGTAAAAGAGGCCAAGCAGGGCAGGGAGGCCTGGGAAGTAGCAGTTACGGAGTTACCCGATCTTATCATTACAGACCTGATGATGCCGGAAATGGACGGTGAAGCCCTCCTGGAAAAGTTGCGTAACGATTCTAAAACACAGCACATCCCGGTAATTATGCTCACTGCAAAGACTGAGCAACAAAGTAAGTTGAATACCATTGGTAAAGGGGCAGATCATTTTCTTACCAAACCTTTCGATGTTGAGGAACTTAAAGTGCGCATAAAGAGTTTGCTGGACCAACGCCAACGCATACAGGATTACCACAAATCACAATTTTTAACCAACCCCAAAGCTGAAGCGATTACCTCCAGTAATGATCGTTTCTTGCAGCAAGTGGGAAATATTCTGGCTAAAAATCTGGACAATAGCGAATTTACCGTAGATGATTTTGCTTCAGATATTGGGATGAGTCGTGTACAACTTTATCGGAAAATGAAGGCCACAATTGGATACAGCGTATCCGATTTTATCCGACAGTATCGTCTGAAAAAGGCCTATGAATATCTTGAAAATAAAAAAGGCACCGTTTCCGAAATTGCCTATGATGTGGGCTTTAACAATTTGTCCTATTTCACCAAAGCCTTTAAGGAGATATATCACTGTAAACCTTCAGACCTGTTACAAAAAGTGAAGCAATAGGATACTTCTGTATTAGTTGAATGTGTACCAGTGGTAATTTCAATATCCCAAAGTTCCGATTTCCATAGTTTTTGTCATTTAAGTTTTTAACAATCAGTGCTTTAAATGGCTATGTAACACTGGTGTCATAGATGGTAACTTCTGTGATAAACCTTAAGAAAGTCCATAAGTAGCTTTGAAAAAAGCAAAATTATGGACGCACAATTAAAACACACAGTACGACCTTTTGAACGTAACGGTAGACTACCCATCTTCTTAGTAGTGTTACTGATAGTAGTAGGCCTTGCTTGTAGCAATGACGACGACGATATTCCGGAATTTAACTTTCCCTTAGAAGGTACTACCCTTACGATGGCAGATATTACGGGTAACTGGACCGCAACTTCCGCAGTATTTGAGGGAGCAAGTGTTCCTGGCGGTGCTATAGAATTAGTGGGTGCAGGGGGAAGCGTCACTTTAAACATTCAAAACAACGGAAGATTTACTTCAACTATTGGTTTTCCTGGAGAGACTGCTGAGTCATTTTCCTGTCAGTTGGGTTTTTCCGGTTCCCAGCTTGTGCTATTGGATGATGATGACGAACCGGGAGATGAAGCCTTTATCAATATTACCTTAACCCCGGAAGATATCTTGCTACTTTCCGGAATTCTTGAGTTTGATTTTGACGGTAACGGGAGCTTTGAGGCCACTAATTTGGATATGAGCTTGATACGGTAGCTTAGGAATCATAAAAAAACAAAAATCATGAAAAAATATATACTATTCTTCTTCTTCCTTTTCCTGTTAGGAAGTGTTTATGGCCAGGAAACAGCTACTCCACAGGGAGGCACGAACGATAATGAATGGGGTTTCTCCTTAGGTATTTTAGGGGGTGGTGAACTATATATTGCCGAGTTTGACCAGTTTTTTGATCTGGAGAGTGGATTGTCTCTTTTGGGGTTCTATGATTTCTTTCTTACGGATAAATTTGCCTTAGGAGGCAATGTGAATATCGCATTCCCCTCACAAGAATTTCTTGGGGAAACGATTACCTTTTATGAACTGGCACTAGCCTTAAAGGTCAAATTTGAATTAAGTCCTACGCTGTCCTATAAACCGGGCTTTAATCTGGGGTATCGTTTAATTGCTTCCGATGACCTAGACACGATACAAGGATTGGGTTTGAATTTGACCAATGAGCTTCAATTAGACATTTCCGAAAGTTTTAAGCCCTTTGTAGATCTGGGGTTCATTACCCAACCGGCAGGAGGTAATGACGATTTCAATACTACTTTTTCTCCCCTGCTTGTGCTTCGGATAGGAATCGTATTTAATTAAGGCTGGTATCATCAATGCCAACAATTGTAACACCACTGCTAAGGCGCTCGAAGCGGGAATAGTAATTTCATTTTAAAGTTTAAAGGCATGAAAAAAGCAAAAATCCATTGGATTGGAATAGGCATCTTACAGTTTTTACTACTCCTGTCTTGTAGTACCGATGAACCCAATGATATGGGCGTAGACAATCCACAACAGCAAGAACAAAACACACAGGATCCTGATAATGATGAAGAACCTGCACAGTTAGATGGATTTGATCTTAGCTTTGGTGCTGGGGATTACTGGGAATACTATTGGATTGCCGAGGATGTTTTTGTTGCCCAGGGCAATGTTTCAGCCAATACCGGTAATGGACGCTTTCATGTAGAACTGGGAGCGCAGCAAAACATTGAAGGGGTAGCGGCTTTTGAAGTGAACGTATCGGGTACCAACCTGGAAGAGTATGCCGGACCTCGTTGGACCTACCTTGCTGCCACAGATAACCTGCTACTTGGCTCCATGGATGGGATCACTTTAGATACCATTTTTAATGCATTAACGGGGCAATGGAAAGGAGGAGGTTTTTTTGCCAACTTTGATGATGAGGCCACGATCAATACTTTTGAAGGCGAAATTGATAATGAATTTATTGCCACACAAGCTATTGTAGCAACGTATCAGGACGGTCAAAGAATTTGTGAAATTATTGCAGGAGAACGTATTTGTGCCAATGACGATTCGTTTACCTTGCTGGTCGATGATTATTTTAAAGCAGGGATAGGGCCAGTGGGTTATAATCTTAACCGTAGGGTTTTTGATCAGGGGGGCGGATTTACCACGTCTTCGGAATTTACATTTCAGATCGGTCTTGTAGCAACATCCTTTTCAGCGGATGATGGTTTTGTGCCAACCTTACCTCCCTGGCAGGAAAAAACCACGCTACCTGAAGACTTTACTTTTAGTCCAGTTGCCCCCTGGCAGGGAAAACTTTATTTTTTTGGAGGCCTGGACAAAGATCGCAATAGTTCCCGGCAGATCTACAGCTATGATCCTGAAGCGGATGTTTGGTCACAAGAGGGACAAACCCCTATTGATTTAGCCACATCCCAAAATGGGACCTATAGCGCTCTTGTTGTTGGTGATAAAATCTACTTCATCCGTACTGTAGGACCAATTGGAGATTATATCTTGATTTATGATCCCATCAACAATTCCTGGGAAACAGGCCCTGATCTAGATGGGTTCCAGGGGATTCCATGCTACCTAACCGCAATTGGAGATGCGATCTATTTCTTTCCTATTCAACAGACCCAAAGAGGATCCGTACGAATACTAAATACCGCGGCGAACACCTGGTCAAGTGGAAGGACGAGTCCCTGGGTACATATGAGTCGGTCAACGGTTAGTTCTTATGGGGATAAAGTGTATTTTTCCGGTACCTTCCGCTCTGGTCAATTTGAAACCCGGGTCAGGGTGTACGATACCGCTGCATCTACAGATGCAGATGCTTGGTCTGAAATGTTCTTTACCGGAGAAGGACGTGCCGATGCAGCATCGCAGATAGTCAATGGACGTTTATATGTTATGGGAGGGGATAATTTTGGCCCGGAAAAACGAGACGTGGAAGAATATGATATTGCACAAAATAGCTGGAAAACAGTTAGTGCGATGATCTATCCTCGAGCTAGATTTCAATCCGTAGCGCTCAATACCAAAATTTACGTCTTAAGTGGTGAAGCACAAAACTTCGTTATTGAAGAGTACGATCCTTCCCGGGATAGAAAAGCCCAATAAAATCTTCGGGAAGAAGCGATACCCTTAAGGAAGTGTTGCCTTATCTCCGTCGCCAAAAATTCTTTTGGGTGTCGCGATACTCCTTTAGTTCTTTGGAGAGCTTTTTCTCAACCGGATCCCATTTTGTAACCGAAATCGCATAACCGATGAGAATGGCCATAGAGGAAAACATAAGATAATCAATGACGACATCAGCTTTCTGGGGTTGTTTTTTAAATACGAGATTAACCAACAAGGTGAGAAGACAGGTACTCACACATCCAAATAAAAATGCTTTATAGGGTTCCATAGCTACTTTTTTTAGTTCGGAACATGAATAGTCCAGCGCTATCTACTCCGAAAGGATTTTTTCTTTTAAGGTACGTTCAATTTTGCAACAGAACAAATAGTTTTCGCTCTATTCCTAAGAAACAGCTTATAAAAAACTCTTCTTTGTTACCCCTTGATATAAAAACCCGTTGTTGCTTTCAGTATATCCCTGTACGCGTTCTTCAAATAGTGTTCTGCTAAACCCCTTTTGTATTGCCGGGCGCTCTATAACCGGATTCATTTTTGGGGAGTAGGAGAGGGTGCTGCCCTGATGACGCTGTTCAAATAAAACGGGCAAAAAATTTTCAAATACACCAACTTCAATAACGTTATGGGTCAACCAGGCTTCCCAAAATTCCGTTCCGAAATTTCCAACGATTTTTTTGGTCACTTTTTTTGCCAGTAAATTTTGCTGGTTTGATCCGGCAACGACTTCATAATGGTAGTGTACTCCTATTATTTTTGCTCCTTCGTATACATCCTTAAAACTAATCCGTAGCACCATCAGTGGACCAATAAGAGGAAGTTTTTTTCCCATGCCCCACCCATCTTTTTCATGATAAAATATACTGAGTGCCTGATCCACCGGATATTTGAGTTGATACTTCTCGTATTGCATCACTTCCTGAATGTGGATTTTTGCACCGGTTCTGGCGGTTCCCTCCGGGCCAACTTTGCCTTTTAATCGGGCGCTTATATGATCTGATGGATGCCATAGTAAGTAAGCTGGAAGGGTCTGTCCTTCATATCCCGGAACATCTGTTAATTGGATCTTTAACCGGGTAAAATTCCTAAACCACCAAAAGAGCATCTCCGTAGTAACGCCTCGCAGTAATGCATGTTCTAATACCACACATATTTGATTGGATCTGTTCCGGATTACTTCAAAATAGGCCGAAGTAGTGGGTTTTAGTTCCCAACCAAAGTCTCGGGCTTTAGGGACAACTAAGTTTTTAGATTGGCTCATATATTACGTATTTATGGCAGTGATCCCATGGTACATCTTACCAGGATCAGCTTTCTAAAATTCGCAGGAACAAGGAAAAATAAAATTGACTTAGTTAAAGAATTTTTCACCTTTTTTTTCATACCATCAACTTGCCTAACTTTAGAAGTAAATACCCTTAGAAACTACAAGTACGCAATGGACCAATCCCGATACCATGCTAAAAACAAACTCCTTGACTATTTTAAGAACTACGGTAAACCGAAGACCATACGGCCTTCGGAATGTATCGTGAACATCGGAGAGAAATGCGATAAGGTATTTTTGATTTTAGAGGGCGGGTTTGTTTGCCAGAATTACAATGTCACTTCTGATCGATTGCGGACCATCAATTTCCATCTGCAAACATTTCATCCGATAATGACCGTTATACAAAGCTTTTACAGTGATTCTGCGGCTAACTGCCAGTTAAAAGCAATTATGAAATCTGAGGTCTTACTGTTGCAAAAAAGTATGATACTAAAAGGTTTGGAAAACGACGCCACCTTAAAAAAAGCCTATATTGATGAAACTATATATGCCCTTTTAGCCATCAACGAATTCCATACAAAATTAATAACGCTTACCACTAAAGCCATGTATGACTATCTATTAGAAGAATGTCCCGAAATCGTACGGCAGATACCTGCCAAATACATTGCGGAATTTATGGGGGTCTCGCCGGAATGGTTGAGCCGGATCAGATAAATGTTGGCAGTGGAAAATGCCAAATGTAACAACCGGGCAGCAATGAAATCAAATGTACTTCTTTTGGTACACGTTTTACTCCTATTTGGGTGTACAAATATGTCTTCCATTAAAAGACAATATCGTGACTTAGCCTATGCCAACGATACTGATACTCAAAAAATGGACGTATTTATACCTGAAGGCAATGGTCCCTTTCCTGCGGTTATCCTTATCCATGGCGGAGGTTTCAAATCGGGAGATAAAAAAGGGCAATATGCGCTGGCAAAACAGTTAGTTGCCAACGAATATGTAGCAATATGCGTGAATTATCGTTTGAGTGATGAGGCTGTATTTCCTGCAGCAATTCACGATATTAAGGCAGCGCTGCGTTTCCTAAGGGAAAATGCAAAAGCCTATGCTGTAGATCCTAATAGAATTGCAAGTTGGGGTGCTTCGGCCGGGGGTAATCTTTCAGCAATGATAGGTGTTTCGTCAGGAATTGGGTTCCTTGAGGGAAGTGTTGGAGGGGGTATCGATACATCAAGTAGTATACAAGCTTGTGTGGTTTGGTTCCCACCTATCAACTTTTTTAGGATGAAAAAAGATGCAAAACAGCTAGGGTTTTCAGAAAAATTTGATGTATCCCTTGAGAGCAGATATATGGGAGTCGATGTATCAGATGCAAAAAATAACTCCCTGGTGCAACGGGCTAATCCCACAAACTACATTGATGTAACTGACCCTCCATTTTATGTGCAAGTCGGTGACCGGGATCCGTTAATACCCTATTTACAAGGCCAAAAGTTTGCCGATCAATTATTGCAGGTACTTGGTGAGAATAAGGTAGCTTTTGATCTTATAGTGGGGGGCAAGCACGGTGGTTCCAAGTTTTCAAGTGATGAAAATATCGCTAAGATTATCGCTTTTTTGGATAAGCACTTGAAATAACACTTTTGAGAACCAAGAGATTTGCAAAGGAAAATGCCACAGGCAATGGTAAAACGAAAAGCATCTATTGGGAGTATACCCAGATAATCGAATCGCTAAGACCCTGTAAACCTTACAAAAAATAGCATGCTAAGCTTTATATTATAGGGTTTCCTGAAGATCACACCTTTCTAATGGATACACAATGGAGTGCTCTGAAAACTACTTTATAGAAGACCCCTTAATAAAGATGGATTCCCTCTACCGTAATCGAAAAAGGGCTTATGTTGCATACGCTATAGATTTCAGATTAGCATACTTAAGCTTACTGGTATTGCGTTATATTCGTGTTTGGCAAGTGTAAGTTATAGCTTATGAAAAAAATATATACTATTCTTTTGGCAGGTCTTTTAGGTATGTCATGTAGTTCTGATGGCGGAGATGAAAGTACGCCAATGGATACTACCCCTGTACCTGTAGCAGTTGAGGGAAAACAAGTATTTCGTGTTGATTTTGTGGAAGTATCGGCAAAAACATCGGGGGTGGCTCAAAAGAATCTTGAACCGGCTTTTGCATTGGTAAGTATACTGGACAACAATAGCGCCCCCGTGCTTAGTAGAGAAAAGATCGCATTGATCAAAGAAGAAGACGGGTATCGTACCTCCGAATTAACATTAGCCGGTGGAACCTACCGTTTAACTGAATTTATAGTGACGGATGAAAATGATATTGTTATTTCTTTGGCACCTCAGGAAAATTCGGTTTTAGCACAATTTGCAACTGCCCCTTTGCCTATTGAATTTGAAATATCCAGCGATATACCCCGTGAAACGGTGACAGAAAACATTAACGCCGCTGGGTATACTCCCGTAGATTTTGGGTACACCGGATTAAGTTTGGTATTTCCCGAAAACACGGATTTCTTTAGTCTTACCGTAGATGATTCGGAACTACGCACTCAAAAAACCTTAAAGTTAGAATCCATTACTGGATCTGTGTATGTGGTAGACTGGGGCGATGGTATTGTAGAGGAATATGTATCCACAACTAAAGATTCTAGCACAGAAAACGAGATAACTCATCTCTATGTCGAAAATGGGGAATTTACCATTAAAGTCAGCGGAGCTGTCGCAGCTATAGAAACACTTTCCTTTATTGGCGAAATCCCTGGTGAACTTTATCAATATGAATCCAATTTAGTTGCTGTTGATTTGAGTCAACTCAGCTTATTAAAGGATTTTAATGTGTTTAAAGGGAAATTAACCAATATAGATATTTCTAAGAATACCGCATTGGAGAACCTTTCAGTACGCAGTAATCAGCTTACCAATATTGACCTCTCCAACAATCCCAATTTAAAAGAGGTTTTTCTTGAATATAACGCCTTAACCAGTATTGATGTCGCTCCCCATTTGGATTTGCGATACCTTAATGTTCAAGGCAATCAATTGACTGATCTTGACGTGTCTGTTAATACTAGTCTTGAGGTCTTGTTCTTAAGGAGAAATCAGTTAAGTGCTATTGAACTTTCCAACAATCCGGAACTGCGGTTATTGGATCTTCACGAAAATAGGATAACGACTTTGGATATTTCCAACAATACCAAGTTGCTTGATATTACCCTTAGAGATAACGCACTAACCGAACTAGACGTTTCCATGAATCCGGATTTACGGTTTGCGTATTTATCTGGAAATCAGATTGCGAGTATTGATGTATCCGCCAATTTAAATTTGAAAGGTTTGTATATAGGCAATAACCAGTTAAGTACTTTGGACCTTTCCAACAATACAGCATTGGAATACTTGGTCATAGAAGGCAATATGTTTAGTGAACTGGACCTGACATCCAATCCGAAGATCTTTATTGCTCACATAGGAAAAAATCAATTTAATGCTACAGAATTGGATACTATTATAGCGCAAATTCACACTTTCGCAATTGCTAATGCAACCGTAAATGGCTATATCGATTATCAAAACAATCCTGGTTTTGCAGATGTTGATGCTTCCACGATAGCGAAGCTTAATGAACTTGTAGCCGACTATAACTGGACGTTAAACAACAACTAATACAATCCTATGACCCCTATTTTTAGAGGTTACTATTGCTAAACGCTAAGTGTTTGAGGCGTTGTGAGGTAATAGTTATGGAAAAGTACTTCTGCCAGGTTATGCCGGTACATGTACTTTCAGGGAAAGTACCAAAATATAATACAAGTAAAGGTCATTAAGGTGTTGGATCCAATTTCATAACCCTTAAGTAGTGTCGATTTCCTTTAGTAGCCCTCGGAATAACGTACATTGCAGGCACTTAAACTCCAAAATGCAAGTCTGCAACTGTGAAAAAGATATTAATACTTCGGCTGCAACCAAAAGTGGGTATACTGCACAAAGTGAATTTGAAGCCATTGTACTTTTTAGCAGATTAGTCCCTCGCTAAGTAAACCTTCTTCGTTTGGAGTAAGTTGCTATCCTCAAAATAAACCTTAATAATTAAACAGCTATAATTGCTGCTGGTAGCCAGTTAAATCTCAAAAATTAGCTGTAGATCACCTATTTTTTAAATTCACGTTAATCAACTTTTCAACGGATGAAGGCAGATCATGTATATTCGAATTGATAATAAAACCTTTTTGATCTATTAACATATATTTGGGGATGAACTTAATATTGTAGTTTTTACCGTATTCTGAGTGCATTCCGTTTTCAATGATTAGATCTATTCCATAATGACTGGATAATCCTTGATTTTTAAGAAAGTTCATCCAATCCGATTTTTTGGCATCTACTGATATCATCAGAAAAGTGACGTTTGTATTGCCGCTATATTTATCAGCCATTTTCAAAACTTTAGGCCTTTCCACAATACAAGGGCCACACCAACTCGCCCAATTGTCGATAAATACAATTTTACCTTCAAAGTCAGACAAACTAACCTTTTTCCCTGTTACGGTTTCGGCAGTGAAATTATATGCAGGTTCTCCATGTTGAATGGAAAAAAAGAGTTGAGCAGACCTTTTTATTAGGGATACATAACGATTGTCTTTTTCCCTTTGAATTACATGTCTCAAGGATTTGGAATTAAGTAAATCCTTGTGCCGTTCAAATTTAAAGGGCTTTTCAATCAGGTCGGTAATATACATTGATTTTAAAAAGTCCTTATGGTCTTGGTCTATTTTTTGTTTTTCGATAAAACCTAAAAATGAATCAATGCTTTTGATTGCGTCATGTACTTTCAAATATTCAACTTCATATCTGTAAAGGGTGTTACTCGGAAAGGTCTTTATCCATTTGCTATCGGTTTCCATCTGTTTAACAAAGTCGTAGAACGTATTTCGGGGAGATAGTTTTTTTAGTATCCTCCCATAAAAGAACAAGAAGGAATAGAGCCTGGCAGTATTTTGAAAATGGAGTAAATCGCTCACTTCTGAATCTAGTATGGGAGAATACTTTTCAATAACTGCTTTCCGCTTTAGTCGAAAACCATTGAATAACGCGATTAGGGAATCAGGGCTTTGGGTAGAAAATATAAAATCGCCATTGTCGGCTAGAAATGAATTATTGCTTTTCCACAAATAAGTCAGGAGGGAATCTTCAACATGTCCGGTACTTATAGATGAATCTGCTTTGATGTGCATTTTTACCCTTTTACCCGGTCTAAGTATGGTTAAGTAGCCCTGTTTTCCATCTTTGAAATGTACGCTCCCAATTGTTATAGTATTGACTACTTGACTAATTGTGGTAGAGGATTTAGAAATTGGAATTTTAAAAATTACTTTTTTGGAAATTGATTCTTCCAGAAATAGGCTATCTATAGCTGAGGTTTCAGAAGTAATCTTTAGGTCGAAAGAATCACTTCTCTGGCATGAAGCTAGACTAAATACAACCACTATGAATTTAAATACTGATTTTGGAAGATTTAAATACCACATTTAGAATGAAAACAATAACTCTTTCCTATTAAAGATAGACATATTCAAATTACGGGATGCCATCACTACAACCCGAGAAGATTAAGAGTTTGTAGTTAATATACCGGCTAGGGGTCTTTACTTGTACAGGGCTATTGGCGGAAACAGATATACCGGAACCTAAAAAAGGTAACCGCTTGAATCTCAATAAAGATCATATCCGGCGAAAAAATATGAATACTCCGTTTGCAGCCATTTTACGTTTTGGTGGATAAGCAACTGGCTAGGCAGACCGTCTCCGTTTGGAGTAAGTTGCTATCCCCAAAATAGACCACAATAACTATACCGCTGTAATTACCTGCCGTAGTTCTTTCGATTTAAGCCTTTCCGTAGCCGAAAAAGAGGAAATACAAAAACGAATTGAACATTTTTTGTGACCCTGTTTGACTGAATTGTACTTTTAGATCTTCCGTTCCCTGGAGCGTGCTCAAGGAATAGGTATTTGGATAACTATTGTGGCACTAGGATTTCCAATACCTATGCCGAACCCATGGAGCTGTTAACCCTGACCTTTATCAAAGCAGAGCGAAAGAATCCCTTACTGAAAGATTATCATCAAACGTTCAAGGGCTTTTTGTGGTACAAAGAGGCGTGCGACCAAAACCCTCCTAGAACGGTTTTATTGCTTACCTCCGAAGCCTGTCCCGCTGTACACGTTCAGAGTGAAGCAAAACGTTTACGTTATACCGTTTCACCCCTAGGCTGATACCCTGGACTATAGTCTACTTCCAATTTGTAGACTGCTATTGCTCCTAGCATAAAACCATTGTTTCCTGGGGGACAAAACAAAAAAGGGGGCGGAAGCCCCCTTTATAAATTGTATTGTCCTTAAGCAAACCGTATTAGTTTCAATCCGGTATGCCTTCGGTAATTTCGCCAGCTTTCATGGCGGTTAAATAACTTGTCTATAATTGTAGTATTCTTTGTACTAGTTCGCTTTATATCTTTCATGGTATATCATTTTATACGTGTGATGAATGCAATATGCACCCTTTCCACACGCCTTGTTAGACGAAAAACAACCTAAACTATTACCATATTAAGAGAAGTTTAACCCAGCACGTTTGAGTTTTACCCTAGCCGCACGGATCCTATCCTGATTATTATCATATTCTCTACAGGGAAACCGGGGTACATTTGAGCTAAATCAGCATCTATGAAAACAGCGGAACACCCCGCAGCGGTGGTAAAGTACCTCAGGGTTTTAGTGGTCGCACTTTGTAGCATCTCCTATATCCAGGCACAAAGCTTACCGAACGAAAATATCATCTTTTGGGATATCAAAGCAGTGCTCCCAGAAGCCCAATTATTAGACATCAAGGCAATTGACGAAGAAGGCAACCATTATGATGTTAAAGCTTTACAAGATTCGTATGATAGTAGTCTGTTAAGCGTCAAGGCTCTGGTAAATGGACAAACCCTCCCTGTAAAAATGATTGTAAAAAAAGGCGACCAGTATTACCCGGTAAAAGCCATAGATGATGAAGGCAGAATACTTGATGTTAAGGCAATAGGGGAGGATGGGGAACTATTGGATGTTAAAGGAGTAAGTAAAATGGGAAGTATCATAGACATCCGGGCCATAGACAAAGAGCAAAGACAATATAATGTGATATCGATCTCGCCAAAAGAAGGTGTGAATCATGTAAAGGGGCTTAAAATGTTTAGTGAGGAGGTAGAAGCGGTTATCCATGGCATAAAAATAGTAGCTCACGTAAAATCGCTTAGGCAGTATTGATGAGGCCGTAAAAGATTCTTTCTTAAGAGACGCATTAAAGTGCCTACCTTCGGTAGTACAACAAGGAATACTGCTAAAATAGATGGAAATCGAAACCGTTATAGAATAGGAAATACGCTATATTTAGAGGGTTAGCCCGTTTAGCACGATTGAATAGCCTAACGACCAACTTATGAAAACTAACATCCTTTTACTGCTTCTGATGTTCCTGTTAACTGCATGTTCGTCCGATTCGGATACCGAGGCTGATCCTGATACCATCACCCCGCCAACACCTAATGAAGAAATATCGGAAGGGGAGGAGACTGTTCCTGCTGAAGGAAGTCAGGTATTTCAAATTGAGGTGAAAGAATTGACTTCGAATAAAAAATTTAAAGCAGCCTCCAAAAATGGAGAACCCGCTTTTGTATTGGTAAGTATGGTTGATGCTTCAAATAATGAAGTCTACACCAGAGAACCATTTGCGCTGGTCGGGCGAGAAGGTAGTTATGAAACGGAAGAAATACCACTGGAAGTAGGGACCTATGATTTAACGGAGTTCATTGTTTTGGATACCAATGATGTGGTCATTTCCATGGTACCTCAGGCAGGATCGGCTCTGGCTGTGTTTAGCGACACTACACTTCCTTTTGAATTCACCGTGCTTGAAGCGCAAACCACTACTTCACCTACCGATACTATTGAAGCAGCTGGTCTTACCGCCATTGATTTTGGCTATGGGGAATTAAATCTTGATTTTCCGGAAAACACGGATTTTTTTAGCATGACTGTTGACGAAACGCAGGGGTTAACAACAAAGATCCTCACCTTGGAATCCCTTACCGGGGCAGTATTTATTGTCGATTGGGGAGACGGTAGTATTGAGGAATATGTTTCCAACGTTATCGCTTCCGGATTTGAAAACACCGTAACGCACAACTATTCGGAAAATGGGGAATACAATATCAACGTGAGCGGTCCCATAGCAACCATTGAACTCCTTGAGTTGACCAGTGATCAGGAAAGCAGTGGACGAACTCAGATCAGTTCCGTATCGGTGGAAAAATTGGTGCTCTTAAAACATTGTGGTATCTATGGCGGTACGCTAACTAAGGTAGACCTTACAACGAATTCTGCTTTAGAGTTTTTGGGATTAGACGGTAATCAGATCACAACTATTGATCTTAGCAAAAACCCGAATCTCAAAAGTTTGAGCATACGACATAATCAATTAACGGGCATTGACCTATCCAATAATGTTAACTTGGAATTCGTCTCCGTGTTTGGAAATCAAATTACCAGCATGGATGTTTCTAATAACCGAACGCTATTCGGGTTATCCGCACGAGCCAATCAATTGACAACCCTGGATGTCTCAAACAGTGTTAACCTAAATTTTCTGGATGTAAACGACAACCTTCTAACAGCGATTGACGTTTCCAACAACATAAATTTGACCAATATTAATGTAGGATCAAATGCACTTACGGCTATTGATTTTTCCCAAAACAATAAGCTTAACCGTATCGACCTGGACAATAACCAGATTAGTACTATTGATCTGTCACATACTCCGGATTTAGAGAAATTGTATATCAATGACAATTTACTTTCGGATATCGATCTATCGAATACACCAAGATTGGAACGTTTGATCATCGGGAATAATAGCTTTAGCAGTTTGGATTTAAGTGGTATCCCCGAAATTTTTGAACTTCAAATCAATGGGAATCAATTTGATGCTATACGCTTGGACGCCATCTTATCTGAAGTACATGAGCAAGCCACCACAACAGGCACTAGGAGCGGGTATGTGGATTTTAGGGATAATCCGGGCGCAGAAGGAATAAGCAATGCTACCTTGGTAAGAATTAACGAATTGATCAGTTCTTATGACTGGGCGTTCAGAAGCAATTAATGGCGCTGTTGTAGCGTAGACCTAGAGTTCCCTTACCGCCAAATTCAACTATTTTTTAAACCTTAGACACCACCTGGTAGGCTCAAAAGTAAAAACGCAATAAAAAATTTGGGGTAAAACCAAGTGATAGCTGTTCCAATTGGTCAATTTCCTGCAAACCGGTTTCGGGATTTTCATCAACACGATAAAAGACCGAAAGGGGTACCTGACGGGCGTAGATATTTTGTAAGGATATTCCAAGCGTACCGCTACGATTTTTTTTGGAAGACCAGTTGAATTTGTATTGTGTAGAAGCATCCAAACGATGGTAACTGGGTAAACGTTCACTATTGATCTCACCAAATTCAATATTGTCCTCAACAACATCAAATCCAGATACAGGAGTGAAAGGAGTTCCTGTCCTAAAATTCCATCCCAGGGAAAAGCGCCAGTTACCCCACTCATAGGTGTTGGAAAGCGTTAAATTGTGGGTAATATCATTGTTTCCGGGAAACGCACCGGAGGCCAACTCATCAAAGCGATAGTCAATAGTGTTATAGGTGTATCCTAGCCAAATACGATAATTTGTCCATTGCTTTTTAATCAAAAGATCTACACCAAGAACATCACTGGTACCCTGTGAGTATTCTTCGGAAGCACTGGTGAACCCATTGGTAAAAGAGGTAAGTCCATCAATCTTTTTTAAATACCCATCCAAATCAATGGTCCAACCCCGGGAATCAAACAGCATGCCGGTGGAAAACTGTTCACTCTCCAATAACGGAAATACATCGCCTTCAGTTAAGGTCCATATGCCACTTTGCAGACGCAAACCGGTATCTTCAAACTCTACTAACTGGCTAAGCGTTTGGAACTTTTTTTCTCCGGTTAGTTTCAGGCGTAGCGAATTGCTTATGGGATATTCAATATTTGCGCGTGGTTCAAAATACCACCCCTCTAGTACGGAAAATGTTGATGCGCGTAGTCCAAGGCTGATCAATCCTTTGTTTTTGGTGCGATAATAATAGGTAGCATGAAGGGAATTGGAATTGTTTTTTCTATCCGATATCTCGCTAAAGTCACGTTCATCCTCAGCAGTAACGCTATCTTCATCATTGTCATCGGATGCTATGTTCTCTGTTCCCGAAACGTTGCGAAAGAGCTGGTAGAACACTTCGTTCCGTGAGATCTGATACCCTAGCAGCAGTGTATTTTTTTTGTTGAAGTCATAGGCAATGGTAATATCTAACCCATAATCGGTCACTGCGTTTCTCCTTAGGTTTTCTTCGTTCAAATCCTGCCCATCCGAAAACTGATTGGTATACCGGCTTTCATAGTTGGAATAATAACCACGAATACCGTGATGCCACTTATCGGCCTTTACACCGCTCCAATTAAAGCTTAAACCTTGGTTTTCTGTGGTCAGGGCATCCCGTGATTGATTCTCATCATCACGTAAACGAAAGTCGAGATCATTATTGGTAAGCAAGCCGCTTAGATAGATACTATCTTGTTCCGAAGGTTGTATGATAAGCTTTAGATTGGCATCGTAAAAAGCGAAGGTTTCTTCCCCTTCCACAAGGGTTTCCTCATCTTCTTCATCATCAATCACCTGTCCTGTGGCATCATTTACCACTATGGTATTTTGAAAAACCTTTTCGGAAATTGCTTCGAATGTTGGTGTGCTCAATCCCTCAATATCTGCATAGGAGCGTCGACCTGCAATGACCATACCAACCGACTCGTTAAATCTGGTTTTTACATAGGCGTCTGCTTGGGTACCATTTACCCCTGCGCCAGCAGTAGTTTTTTCAGGTACTTGGGTTTCGCCCCGAATATCGATAACCCCAGCTATACGATCGCCGTAGGCTGCGCTGGTGCCTCCTTTGAAAATGGTAGCGCCGGTGGTAATATTCGGATTGAATATCGAGATCATCCCAAAAAAATGACCCGTATTGTACATTTTTATACCATCGTATAAAATCAGGTTTTGGTCTGCCGAACCTCCTCGGATCTGAATATCAGAAACCGTCTCGTTAATACTTGTGATCCCCGGGATCCATTGCGAAGATTGGAAAACATCCGATTCCACCAAACCTGGCAATACGCCTTGACTATTGGAGTTTAGGGCTAAGGATCCATCTGCATTTTTGTCTATTCCTTTTATCAAATAGGATTGTACTACAACTTCCTGGAGCGATTCCGCTTTGGGATTCAAAAAGATATCGGAGCAATTACTTTTAGCAAAGTCCCCTGGAAATAGTATTTCACTGGCATACCCTATATATTGCACCAATACACCTTTGGTTAAGTTTTCATTTTCAATAGCGAAATATCCATATTCGTCTGTGGTAAACCCTTTGGTATTCCCCTTTAAGACAATGGTGGCATTGGGTAGTGCTTTTTTGGTAAGCCTGTCAAACAGATAACCACATACCGAGATGCGATTATCAGGTGCACTAATAATCACCTGGTTCGCTCCAATGCGCTCAAAGTTGAGTAGGGTGGTCTTACGTAAAAAGACAAGCAGCTCGTCAAGTTCTATGGATCTCGCTTTTTTGGTAATGGATTTGTCGGCTACCAATTCATCTGAAAACGAAAAAAGCAATCCGGTCTGCTGTTCCAAATCCAGCAATACCGTTTTTAGCGGGGTATCCCTGTAGTCCACCTGAACAGATTGTTGCGCAGAAACTGCGATCACAGAAAGGAATACGAAAAATAGGAAGAGCAGCCTACCGGGGTTCAAGCACATTAAGAAAAACAGTTTTTTTGTCTTCGCTGAATTCATAGGTTATTCCCATAGGAACGAAAACAGTTTTGAGGGCAAGTTCCAGATCATCGTGTACAAAGCTTCCGGTATAGTGACCTTGAACCATCTCAGGGGTATAATCAAATGAAATATCGTAGTAGGCGCCCAACTCTTTAATGACAATCATAAGTTCCGTATTGGAAAAGCGACTCATGCCCGTTGGCCACAACGGGCGGGTATCCTCGTGCTTAAATTCCAATAATATCTTTCCATTCAACTGAACGGCATCTCCGGCACTCAAGTAGGCCTCTTGCTGCTCACTATCATTTTTGTAGCGTACTTGTCCTTCATAACAGTACAATTCAAACGATATGGGCCTAGCCTTTACGTTGAATGCAGTTCCAAGTACGCTAATAGTGCCGGATTCGGTTTCAACACTAAAGTTGTCACCTTGGGTTACGGAAAAGTAACCTTCTCCCTCAAGGCTTACGGTTTTATTACTTAACCAAAAGAAGCGTTTGTGCGACAGCGTGGATTGTGCATTTAAATGTACTTCCGTACCGTCAGCCAAAGCAATCGTCATTTTCTCCCCAATAGCCGTAGTATAGGTCACTTTGCTCAAAAATAGGCCCAAAAGGACTAAAATTGAAGCGGCAATCCCTGCTGCATAATAGAATGGTTTTAGCCGAATTACGGTATTGGATTTTTGATTTTTAATCCCTTTCCAAACGCGCTCTCGAAGTCCTTCTTTGTCAAAATCTGGTTTTTTGAAGGCCGCCAATCCTTTGGCCAACCGTTGGTATTCTTCATATTCCGATGATGCCTCGAACTCGGCACGTTCAGCTTCTGTGAGCTTTCCTGCAAGCCAACGTGCCATTATGGTATCATCTTTTTCTTCGAACATCGTTTTGTTTCTCTAGTCAAATTACAATTAACGGAAATACAGCCATTCGGAAGTTCCAACTTCAAATGATGTTACAGCCATTTCGCAAGTACATAGTTTAGGTAGGCAAGGGTGTTGTTTTCTTCTTTTGCCAAACAAAGATTCAACTAATCGTATGTGTACTACGCTTTCCAATTACAAATTTTTATAAGGAACAGGCCAATGCTTTTTTACCCTACCCCTTGATTAAATATTTCCTAAGGCCCTTCTTAATTTAACAAGCGCCTTATGCATACGCTTCTCCACAGCTTTCTGTGAAACTCCTAAAAACCCAGCAATTTCTTTATAGGTCATTTGATCCATGCGATTCAACAAAAAGACCTCCCGTTGCCCTTCAGGTAAATTGGCAATGGCATTTTGCAAGCGCTCCATGAACTCTTTTTCCTCCAATTGGAATTCAGGGGTTTCGATATCTGTATTTTTTTGAGGTTGTTTGGAATACTTCAACACCACTTTTTGGTGCTCTACCTGATTGTAAAATGCATTTTTGGCTACGGCAAACAGAAAACCTCTGGCTTTTTCAAAAAGTACTTTTTTACAATTGTTCCACAATTTGACAAAAGCCTCCTGCACCAAATCCTCCGCCTGTTGCATATTGCCACACTGATAGTATAGGTAATTCCGTAACGACTCCGAATTTAAGTCGAATACCTCATTAAAAACCTTTTGATCGCAAACAGATCTTTCCTTTTGGCTCATGAAAAGAATTTTTTGCTAAGGGGGTGGGGTGAATTCAAAGTATCCGGTTCTACTATCAAAACTAAAAAAATCCTGGTTATGAATGTCCCAAAGCAATTTAAGTTTCTCCTTCTTGGGTTAGGGGTCCTGTCGGTGGTTTCTATCGTGTACAAAGGCAAGTTGTTGTCCAAGCAAGAAAATACTTTTAAAGCTGATGACAGTTACAGCATTACCTATCGTTATTTTTTTAAGACGGATACGGGAAGTACTTTCATCAAAACCTATTTACCAAAGAACAATGACCGGCAACAAATTACGGGGCAAAAGAATAGTTTACCACAACACATCCGCTTTTCTACTTGGGCCGAAGGGACAAACCTAATAGGCAAATGGTTAACTGAGGCTGACAACACCTATGAAAGTGTGAGTTATTCCTTTGTATTTAAGGGCAAAGGAAAAGTATTCGGATTGCCTATGAATTTTAAACCGCCTCCTATGGGGATGGAATTGTATTTAGGTGCTACCGAAAACATTCAGGCCACTGCGGCCCCGATTGCACAACTGGCAGAGAATTTAAAACAAAGTGCCACTTCGGACAGAGCGACCCTACAGGCCCTGTTCAATTATGTGTACAACATACCCTCGGCACCTATTATTACACTTACGGATGCCCTGGCCGCGTTAGAGCGTAATAAGGCTTCCTGTAATGGCAAAAGCCGTTTGTTAGTAGCATTGGCCAGGAACTTGGGATATCCGGCCCGAATTCGGGGAGGTATCATTTTGAAAGCGTCGAACAAGCGGACCTCGCATGCCTGGACCGAACTTTTCATTGACGGGGTTTGGGTCCCGTTCGATGCCTTAAACGGACATTTTGCCTATTTGCCCGCCAATTACCTGGAACTGTATGAAGGGGATGCCTATCTTATCAAGCATAGCCCCGGTATCCAATTTGATTATTCCTACGACATTCAGAGAAAGGAGTCCTTACCGCTGCTTGATGAGGAAGCCGAGCAAGGGAAAAAAATAACGACATTTTCGCTTTGGGGTTTGGTTAAAAATAGATCCATTTCAAAAAAGAACCTTTTTTTATTGTTATTACTTCCCTTGGGAGGTTTGATCGTAGCTCTGTTACGAAATGTGGTTGGTATACAGACTTTTGGAGTGTTCCTACCGGTTCTCATTGCCTTTTCCTTACTGGAAACCGGCTTTACCACAGGAATGGTACTCTTTTTATTTTTGATCTTATTTGTTGGACTAATTACCCGCCCTTTTGACGCCATGGGCTTGTTGCATACCCCAAAATTGGTCATTTCATTGACGCTGATGGTGCTTGTGATGGCCTTAGGAAATTATTTGGGGATTTCATTTGGAATTCCATGGTTGGGCTCCTTAACACTTTTCCCTACTATAATTTTAACCATATCCGCAGAGCGCTTTTCAAAACTGATCGTAGAGGATGGATTTCAAAAAGCAACCGGTACCTTGTTGCAGACCCTGTTGGCAGTAGGGGTTTGTTTTTTGCTCTTTTCGGTGAAAGGCCTGGATGCTATTTTAATTCTCTTTCCCGAATTGTTGTTGTTGGTTATTGGCGCTTGTATGGTATTGGGTCGTTATGTCGGCCTTAGATGGACCGAGTTGTTGAGATTTCAACCCCTTTTGAATTCCAAATTTGCTTAGTTATGTTGAAGAAGATGTTCCGGGTCAACAACCCCCTGGGAGTGGTTGGCCTTAATCGCCGCAATATTGAATTTATATATCCACATAACCAGCGAGAACACTACACCTTGGCGGATGATAAAGTGAAGGCAAAGTGTATCCTTCATGAAAACAACATTGCTTGTGCCAGCACCTTTGCGGTCATTGAACGGATCAGTCAAATAAAGACCCTATGGGCCGGTTTGCAGCACCATAGCGCCTTGGTACTCAAACCCGCAAGAGGCTGTGGTGGTGGCGGGATTAAAATTTTGAAAAAAGACAAAAATGGTCAATGGCAAAGTAGTGGCAAAATCCTTACCAATGCGGAGATCTTTCAACATATCACGCGTATTATTTCAGGCGTGTATTCCATGGTTTCAAGTGATGTCTGTCTGATAGAGGAGTGTATCGTGCCGCATCCTTTTTTTGCCGGGATCTATGATGAAGGGGTGCCGGACTTCCGAATCATCACGTTAAAAGGAAAACCTTTAATGGCCATGTTACGCATGCCCACTTCAAAATCTGATGGCAAGGCCAACCTCCACCAAAATGGGGTGGGTATTGGTGTGGATATGAAACAGGGCACACTGACCCAGGTATATGATGGGAAAACGTATTCCGATCACCATCCGGATAATGCATGTAGTGTAAATGGCATAAAAATTCCCTATTGGTTTACGATGCTACAACTCGCAAAAGAAACCGCCGGGGCCTTTCCGCTGGAGTACCTGGGCATTGATTTGGTCATTGATCGTAATAAAGGGCCCCAGATTATGGAGGTTAATGTACGACCAGGTCTTGGCATTCAACTTGTTAATAAATGTGGTCTTCGGTCCACCTTACCCCTTCATTTTTAAAAGACAACATCATGAAAAATAGATACTGGCCTTTGTTGGTCCTGGTATATGTACTGTCGTATGCACAAGAGCGACATCGTTTTGAGGTAGGCAGTCAAACAGGATATGAATACAATTATTTTAAGAGTCCGGATCAAGTTTTGGTAAACGGGTCACTTTTAAATGAAAATGATTTGATTGCCAGTAGTGGTTATCTGGATCTATTCTTGGATTACGATTACCGTTATAAATGGAGGGGGCACCGCCTTCGTGCTTCTGTGGCTCCTTTTGCACGTGTATTTCAGGAAAACGGGTCGGACAGTTATTGGAGCTTGGTCACGGCAGTGAAATACGATTACAGGCTTTCCAAAAAAACGAAGGTATTGGCCGAACTTAATTTTCAGCGCATGAATCGGGAAGGATTGGACGGAGCACAAGATGTTTTAGTTAATCCTTTAGGCTATACCAATTATGGAGGCTTGGTAGGGACGGCCTTTCGATTTTTACAGCAAAACAAAACAACGATAGAAGGCTTTTACAACTTTAAAAATTTTGATGCGTACGGCATCCGCGATCTTCAATTTAATGAATATGGGTTGCAATTAACCACAAAACAGGAATTTAGACCCGGACGTTATGAGCATGCCATTGGACTTACCACCTATTACAAAAAGCGCTTATATGCTACCTTTAATGCCCAAGATACGCCCCAGAGCGGTCGGCGTGATTGGGACTATGCTAAGATCTCAGCCTTTTACGAATTGCCGTTGGGGAGTTATTTGGAGATTGCACCTCAATTGACCTACTATGGACGCTTTGATCGACTCGAAAATCGTTCCGGATTCCATCAATATGGTCCCGGCCTGCGCTTACGGTTCGACAACGAAAAGACAAAGATCAGCGCAGCTATAAAGTATTACTTAAGGGATTACACGGTGATCACGGCACCCGGCGCTGAAGACGACAAACTACGCTACCAATATACGGATGTCTCTCTCAGATTTGAACATCAATTGCCCATTCCGGGGGTATTGTTCACCGGTACGGCCTACAGCCGTTTTCGTGAAACCAATACCATTGATTTGGCCTCTCGTTCTTTTCGAGGATATACTAATCAATACGGAGGAGTGGGTTTGCTTTGGCAACCGTAATAGTTTTAGAGGACCGGTTGATGTATCAATACCACTTTGTCATTTAAATACAGTACACATTGCTATTTTGATTTACAGGTCATGATCAAAAAGCGTAAACCGAAAGCTCCTGGAATAGCGACACATTTAGAAACTGAGAAGTTCCATGTCAAATGACTTTCCAATCGGCAGGATTCTCGCATTGATTTCCACGCTTTCATGGTTATACGAATCCACAAGAGCTTTGTTTATGATGAACGATTTGTGAATGCGTAAAAAATAATCGGGCAGTTTTGCTTTGGCCTCTTTTAAGGTCATATAACTTATCAGCGGTTTCTGTCCTTTCTGGTATATGGTTACATAATTACCCAAACCCTCAATGTATTGAATATTGGAGGGCAAAACCCGGTAAAATCGCTTTTCGGAACGTATTTCAATCGGTTGCTCCCGTAGTTTTTGGTTTTTCTGCTTTTCTTCTGCCCAATACCTATACATTTTAAAAGCCGAAATAAGCATTACCGTAGAATTGACCAGGACAATGGCACGAACCAAAAGCATAAAATCGAAAAGATCGTGACGCTCATTAGGAAAGAACTGTTCATAGAAAAAGAAGATAAGCAAACGTTGTCCCATCCCGGCAACGATCAGCATTCCCAGATAGGCGAAAAGAAACCGCACTACTTTGCCCTGAAGCAGCAAGTGGGGCATTAGGTAATAAATACAGAAGTAGGTGGTTCCAATCCGTAAGGGCATAAGCACCAGCTCCAGACTGAACGACTTAAAGTAATCTCCATCACGGGCCCATAGGAGTCCGAAAAAAATGTAGTACAGCACCCAGAAAAGAATATGGGTCATCACCCTCGATCCGAAAAGGTCATAGCTCTTGAACTGTTGTTGGTCCTTGTTGGTCATGAGATTTAGCTAGTACACATAAAAAAAGGGCCTAAAGGCATAAATTCTGTTTTTTATGCGGTATGAAGTTATAATTTCCAGAACAAAGTAAAAGTCTTCAACCCCTAAAACAGTACAATGAAGCAAGTATTCACCATGATTTTTCTCGTTGTTTTTTCGATTCAGGGCCTTGCCCAGGATTTAGAAAGAAGGGCTTCCTGGCAAGCAAAAATTGAGCCCCCTAACGCGGGTCCGGGAGCGATTATTACGTCTGTTGAAGCGGACAGTCCTTTGCAAAAAATTGGACTACAAGCCGGAGATATCATTTTAAGGGTCAACGGTGTTTTGGCAGGTTCATCAGAAACCTGGACCTCAATTGTCTATGCTTTAAGAGCCAACAGGCCCACCGAGATCCTGGTAAGAAGAAAAGGCAAGGTCTTTGAAAAAATGGTTACCCTTAACGCTTTGGCGTATGAAGAACATGTTGGGTTGGTCACTTCTTATGAACATATCACAAATGATTATGGAATTCGACAACGGGTCATTATTACTCAACCGGAAAATAAGGTAGGAAAACAACCGGCTATTTTTTTGGTACAGGGATTAAGCTGTAGTACGATTGAAAAGTATTCCGGAAGGGGTGGAAATTGGGCACAACATATTAATAGCATCGTTGAAAACTCGGGTATGGTGGTGATGCGCGTAGATAAGCCGGGGGTAGGCGATAGTGAAGGGGATTGTGCAGAAACCGATTTTTTCACGGAACTTTCAGGATATAAGGCAGCCATTAGACTGTTAAAGTCAAAGGATTATGTAGATCCGGACAAAATCGTGGTGTACGGCGCCAGTATGGGCAGTGCCCTTGCACCTCTGCTGGCCAATAGATTTGATTTGGCAGGTGTCATTTCCGATGGAACGTTTTTCAAAACATGGTACGAGCATATGTTGGAGATAGAACGTAGAATCCGACAAATGAGCGGCGATGACGAAAGTACCATCGTTAAAAAAATGAACGAAGCCTATATTCCCTTGTACTACGGGATGCTTATTGAAAAGAAAAGCTATCAGGAAGTCGTTGAAGCAAATCCGGTACTTAAGGATTACAATTACCACTCGCCAAGGCATATGTACGGCAGACCCGTGGAGTATTATCATCAGTTGCAGGATCTTGATCTTGCCGGGGAATGGGAAAAAATAAAGGTTCCTGTTCGTATCCTATATGGCGCTAATGATTGGATCATGTCCGAATTTGACAATAGAATGATCATAGATGTTTTACAACGCAACGGCCATCAAGACCACGAGCTTTTGATATATCCTGGCCTGGATCATTGGAATACGATTCACGAGACGCCAAAAGATTCCTTTTTAGGGAATCCTGGTATTTGGGATGAGAACGTTCCGCAGATTATTATAAACTGGTGTAAAGCAATTACCGGTTAAAATAAGGTAAGGTTCCTGGTTAGTTAAAAAATTAAATGTGCTTTTGAATAGTTTCCATTTTTTTAAAAACCAAAACCCTATACGTTGCACTGACAGGTACTTTGTTGTTTTCAATGAGCAAATGGGTTCGGGTGGCTGCTGTAACCCGACTTAAATTGGCGATGTAGGATTTATGTGTGCGCTGGAAGTTCTCTGATAGTATCGTGGTAATATGAGTCAGTGTCTCAGAGATCAGATACATTCTAAAATCTGTGAAGATCTTCAAATAGTTTCCAAAACTCTGAACATATAGGATCGATGTAAAGGGAATAGTAAGGTGTAGGCGATCCTGTTTTATTTGAAGTTCTTCGGTATTATTAGCCTTTTTAGCTGGTATTAATGTTGAAGCAGTAACCTTGTTTATCACTTTTAAAAACCGTTCAATGCTTATGGGTTTCAATAAATAATCTACTACACCGGAGTTGTAACTTTCCAAGGCATACTCGGAATACGCTGTCGTTAAAATAACTTTGAGAGGGTGGAGTAGTGAATTCAATATTTCCAGACCAGTAAATTCAGGCATCTTAATATCCAGAAATAGGAGATCAACCTTATGCTGCCGGATGAAATTGATAAATTCCGGTTAGGGGATCATCTACCTTAGCAAAGCGCGCACTGTTGCAGTTTAAATTACAAAGCGAGTATGCCTGGGAATATGCGTATATTCATATAAAATTGGAGGATGGCGAATACCACATTTAGTAACAGAAAGTTTATGGACTATGCGATAAACCATGTCAACGCGGACCATCATAAGGAAATGGTGATGATCGTTCAAGAGTTTACCGATTTAACAGGGGCTTCGGATGTTACCGTAATGGATTATGACGCGGAAGGTATGGAATTGATCGTGGTACAGGAAGAAAAAGAGGAACAGAAAATGAGAGTAGATTTTCCAAGCCCTTTACAGGGGCCTCATGATTTTAGAACAGTTCTTGTGGAAATGGTAAAAACGGCTAGAACAAAAAGCACAAAAAAAGATAACCTCAAGATATAATACCACCCCAAGCTGTGTATCGCATCAATGAACTCTACGTGTATCCCATCAAATCGATGGGAGGCATTTCCTTAAAAAGTGCCCGGCTTACCGATACGGGTTTTGCATTTGACCGGTATTGGATGTTGGTCGATTCCAACAGAAAATGCCTAACCCAGCGCGAGTTTCCTATAATGGCGCTTTTTCAAGTGCAATTCATAGCGGAGGGCATTAAAGTGCGCTTTAACGATACAGCTGTAGCAATACCGAATACCACAACGACAACTTCTACCATGGAATGTCGTATTTGGGAAGATACGGTATGGGCGGTAGAGGTATCCGGCGAAGTTTCCAAATGGTTTTCCAAACACCTGGGGCAACAGGTCAGATTGGTATGCATGGCCCCCAATTCCGTCCGATACGTAAAAAGGCATGCACCTTCTAAAGTACATTTTCCGGACAGCAGCCCGTATTTGGTAGTAGGGGAAGCCGCCTTAGGGTATTTAAATGAAAAAAATAATTCACCTATTCCCATGGATAGATTTAGACCCAATATAGTATTCCAAGGTGGGGCACCCCATGATGAGGATACCTGGCAAACTATTCAAATTGGAAACTGCAATTTTGAAAATACCAAGGCATGCGCCAGATGTACCGTGATTACGATCGACCAGAAAACCGGAAAACAAGGGGAGGAACCCTTATTACGTCTTTCCAAATACCGACTTCAGGACCGCAAAATCCTCTTCGGTCAGTATTTTAAAGTGGTACAAAATTTCGGAGAATGGATACGGGTTGGGGATACCCTTGATGTACTAAAGCGAAAAGAACCCCTCAGTCCTTAGGATCACTGTTAACCAGTTCATCCATAATTTTTTTTATGTATTTGTCCCGTTCATGAGCGTGTAATACGCGCAAAGCAAATACACGAATAGGGATCATCAACAATGCTGCCCCTGCACAGGATAGCCCCGCGTTAACACCCAACCACACTTTAGCGTCAAAAAGGAAATACAGCAATACCAAAATCCATAGGGCTACAACGTAATGCGCGGTGACATCAATGATCGTCCTTAGACTAGGTTTGGCAACTTGAAATCTATTAGAAATTGAAGACATAAAATTTCCTAAGAAACTTTTATTTCGACCTAAAGTTACAACTTAAAAGGTTGTTATGGTCAAAAAGAGAGAACCAAAACATGATTAATATCATAAAATAACCGATTGAGGCCCAGTAGTTTTGAAGTATAACGTAAAAAGAAGATCATGGCAACCCTAACGCATATCAAAAATGATTTTGTTCAAAACATAAACGGATACTCCTCTTTAGGAATAGTACTTTCTACCTGTCTGGGCGGGATCGCCATTCTTTACACCTTAAGCATTAGTAACGGATTGCTACCTATGCTAGTGGTACTATTGACTGTAGCCGTATGTAACGCACATAACGCAGCCATACTAACCGTACAGAAACCTATTGTTATCTATAGACTTTTGGTCTTAAGTACCCTTGTTAATCTGCTGATTATTGCAGGTTGTATGGTCTATGATGTGTTTTAGAGGCATTACAGAGGTATACGCTATCTAATGACATTAGCTTTCCTCATTTGTTTTTAGGAAAACTATATATCCGTCGGATTCCGGCGGTTTTTTTTGTGCATCTTGATACCCTTTTTCGCACAGAATGTATTTTTGCAGTTACTTAGAATAGTAAGTTATGGGTATACAACAGCGCATCGCTACGTTATGGCTTCTCACAATTATTGGAATGATCTTGCATTTCAATTATCACATTGGGGAGCTATTTTACGGTATTGATATTACCCGGGCTGACGCCAATGGCGAAGTGCCCGTCGGGGTAGTGATTATCCGCACCCTGTATTACCATTTCCCTATGCTATGGATACTATTGGTGATCTATGGCCGTACTTTGTGGCTGCGTTTGGGGTTGTTTTTGGTGAGTGCGGGGTATTCATTATCTCACCTGGCTCACCTTGTTGGCGAACTCTTTACTCCGGAACGGAGTCCGTCACAAATTTCCCTGTTGGTGCTGGTTTTTGGCTTATCGGTTCTTCTGGCTTTTGAACATTACCGGTATTGGAAGCATAACAAGGGGTATCCCATTAAGGAAACCCCTTCAAGCTAAGTATTTGTGTTAACGCTTTATTTTAGGCGGTAACACCTAATTTAAATCTATTACACGAAGGTTTTCAGATTCTGTTACGTAAAGTACATTTCTATTGGCATCTCCAACAATACCATTGGGCGTGTCAAAAGATGCCTCGGTAAGACTTCCATCCCTTGTACTTTCTGATCCTGAACCGGCTAAAACCGATGCTTCACCGGATAACGATACTTCATAGATAACATGTTCCCCGGGAGCAGTGGCGTAGATGGATCCGTTCAGATAGGTAATATAGCCTATTACAACACCAGGTTCATCGGTTGGTAGTGTTACCAATACCTCAATGGATGTATCGGGAGCTATTTCCAGGATATCCCCAGTAGTAAAGTTACCGACAAACAGATTTCCGTTTTCATCGAAATCAATTCCCACACCTCCTGCGAGCCTGTTATCCTGGACATAAATTGTTGTTTCCCCCTCGGCACTTATGCGATGTACTCCGGGAAATGCGAAATTGGATACATATAGATTGCCTTCATCGTCCAAGGTAATTCCCGAAGGAAAGCCCGGTAAGGTAGCCAGGGTTGTTCTATTTCCGTCGCTGTCCACTCGAATAACGTCACCGATTGTTGCATTGGACTCCGGTGCTGTTCGTCTAACATTATGAACTACGTATATGTTTTCTTCAGCATCAATACAATTACCTGTGGGGGCTTGTAGATTATCCACAGCGACTTCTACGACCCCGGTTTCGGGATTGACAGCTAGCACTTGTGTACCGGTAAAACTACCAAAATTGCTAGCATAGATCGTACCGTCAGCTGCCACTGAAAGTCCGTCGTTTGCACCAAAGTTGGCCACCAGGGTTTGTACCACATCTTCCATAATGGGTTCTGGTTCCGGTGCCGGATCTTCGTTTGCTCCTGGTCCGGGATTTTCATTTTCCACTACCCTATCGTCAGAGTCGGAAGAGCAGGAGCAAAGCTGAAAGACACTCAAGGTAACTAATAGGGCGACTCCGCTACAAATTCTTAAATACGTTAGGTTTCTCATAAGATTGCTATTTAAACGTTAAATGGCAATCTTATGTCAGGATAGTATTATCTGTCGACCGATGCTATAACATCGAACAAAACTTAAATGACCAAATTCTTGATGTAGTTACTTGGCGTCTGTTTCAGTTCGGTCTTAAAGGCCTTATTAAAGGTAGATTTCGAATTAAACCCTACCTCCAGGGATAGTGAGAATATTGTTTTTACCTTATGCTCTTCCCGTTCCAATTTGTAGACAAATTCCCGTATTCTGTAGCCATTGATAAAATCATAGAAATTGGATTGATAAACGGTGTTCAGGAGCCAGGAAAGGTTGTTTGTAGAGGTGTTTAAACGCTTTGCAAGACCCGCTAGGGTTAGTTCGTTATCCAAGTATATTTTTTCCTTCTCCATGACTTGATTCAACTCTTTTTTCAATACAGAGACTTCTTTTGGTTTGAGTAACTCCCTTGACCGTATTTTTGATTTCTCCTTAACCATAATTCTAAAGATTTCAGGTTGTTTTAAGGCGAAAAAGCCAACAACATAGATTAGTAAAGGGATAGTGATCCAAACCAAATTATAGTTGAGTACAGGTAGTAGTACGTTAAATACGTGGGTACTAAGAAAACTTACCGTCCAAGCTAGCAAAACAAGCCCTGATGTTAGCAATAACACCTGAATAAAAAGTAGTGACGTCTGTTGGAAGGAAAGCTGTTCTTTTTCTTTTTTTAGAATGGTAAGGAAGAAACGGGTGCTCAACCACCAATACCACCAATTAAAAAGTATTGCTGATAATTCTGCTCTAAAAAACAAGGTGGAAAAACCGCCGGCAATTAGTTTTTTCCCAAATTCCTCGGTAGAATAGGTATTTAGGTAAGCGAGAAAGCCAAGGTAGATCAATGCAGGAAAATAATGGATCCACGAAAGTCTAAAATGTGCTTGCTCGCGCTCCAAAAGTCGTTTTAGATAGCTATATCCTAAGGGGCCAAAAACAAAGATCAATGCTTCCAAAGGGGCTAATCTTTGAATAATCCATAAGGCTTCTGCCTTATAAATTGCCATTCGTGTGAGTAGAACAACGCAACTTACCAGTAGTTGTAGTGACAAAATTTTATTAGCCGCAATATTGTTATTGTGAAGTATCGGCAACGTAATACTCAAAAAAAAACCTTGCCCTATCCCAAGAAGCAATAGTATATCGAGTATATGAAAATTTCCCATAGTTCTTTTTAGGCCTATCAAATGTATTCTTTTCCTCCTTCCCGGGAGTACGAGTATATAGACCCGTACGATAATATACTAACAAAGCCCGGAAATAAAATTTTCCGGGCCGTTGCCATCCGCTCTGGTAAAATGTAACACTACCATTCGGGTAAGCATTATTCCTTATATTTAAAAGCTATAAGATACCAACCGTATGAAGACCGCTAGCAACACCTTGCTGATGGTGCTTGCACTATCCAGCTTTTGCTTTTTTCCTGATAACACCACTGCACAACCCAGTGCTACAACCCAGTTTGCGTCCCTGGAATACCGTACCGTAGGTCCGGCCCGTGGAGGTCGGGTTACCGCGATTACCGGGGTAGCGATGCAACCGGGTACCTTTTATCTTGGTGCTTCCGGTGGGGGAGTATGGAAATCGGAGGATTATGGTACCGCCTGGAACAATGTTTCCGATGGCTTTTTCGCAACTCCGTCTATTGGAGCGATACAGGTCGCGGAAAACGATCCTAATATCGTATATGTCGGCACAGGTTCTGATGGACTTCGTAGTAATGTAATAAGTGGTAAAGGGGTATATAAGTCCATAGATGGTGGGAAAACCTGGGAACATATCGGATTAAAGAATGTGGGGCAAATAGGAGCAGTGGAGATTGACCCTACCAATAGCAATGTAGTTTGGGTGGCGGCTATTGGTAATGCCTTTAAGAGCAATGCGGAGCGAGGCGTGTATAAAACTACAGATGGCGGGGAAAACTGGGAAAAAGTATTGTTTATTTCTGATAAAGTGGGTTTTGCCGATATCGAATTACTACCCGGCAACTCCAATGTAATTTATGCTGCTGCCTGGAAAGCCGAACGCAAACCCTGGACTATCATTTCGGGTGGGACGAAAGCGGAAGGGGGTATTTATAAATCCGTAAATGGTGGAAAAGACTGGACCAAATTGGAAAACGGATTACCCAAGGATACCATTGGTAAGATAGACCTGGCGGTATCTCGTGTAAATTCCAGTATTGTTTATGCCATCATAGAAGCCCCCAAAGGAGAACAGGGCTTGTATAAATCAGTGGATCAAGGGAAATCGTTTGAACATGTTTCCGATGATATCCGCTTGGTAAACCGTCCTTTTTATTACACCAATGTAGAACTGGATCCCACCAATCCGGATATTGTCTACTCCAATGCCAATCCACTGATCAAATCAGAGGACGGTGGCAAAACCTGGAAAGAAATGGAGGTGCCTCATGGCGACAACCATGATATTTGGTTGAATCCCAAGAATCCTCAACTCCTGATCCAGGCAAACGATGGAGGGGCCAATGTTAGCTTTAATGGAGGCAAGACCTGGTCCACACAATTCAATCAGCCTACTGCCGAACTCTATCAGGTAGAAGTGGATGACCAATACCCGTATTGGTTATACGCCGGCCAACAGGATAATTACTCTACGATTGCCGTGCCCAGTTTCCCCCCCAGTGCAGTACAGCGTGCCGGCGAAGCCTGGGTAATCAATACCGGGGGCTGTGAAACGGGTCCCGCGGTTCCCAAACCTGGGAATCCCAACATCGTATATGCCAATTGTAAGGGGCGTTTTGGGGTGTTTAACAAATTAACCGGGGTGGAGAAAAGTTATTACGTCGGCGCTACCAATATTTACGGGCATAATCCCAAAGATCTGAAATACCGGTTTCAGCGAGTGGCACCGGTACATGTTTCACCACATAACCCTGATGTGGTCTACCACGGATCACAATTTCTGCACAAAACCGATTCTGATGGGTACGCCTGGGAAACCATTTCTCAGGATCTAACCGCCTTTGAAGCGGATAAACAGGTTATCTCGGGAAGTCCTATCACCCGGGATATTACCGGGGAGGAGTATTACAGTACGTTGTATTCCATACGGGAGTCTCCGTTGCAGGAGGGTTTGATTTGGACAGGGTCCAACGATGGGGTAGTATCCGTTACTAAGAATGGGGGTACTACTTGGGAAAACGTAACACCGAAGAAATTACCAAAAGGGGGGAGGGTAGAGTCCATAGCAGCATCACACCACGATAAAGCTACCGCTTATATTGCTGTGGATCGACATCTGTTGGGAGACGCGCGCCCTTATTTGTATAAAACCACCGATTATGGGGCCAGCTGGACCTTGTTAAGCACAGCATCCAATGGTATTCCCGCCGATCATACGACTCGGGTCTTACGCGAAGACCCTGTACAACCCGGGCTTTTGTATGCCGGTACCGAATACGGCATGTTTGTTTCCTTAGATGATGGTAACAACTGGCACACCTTTCAACAAAATCTTCCGATTACCCCGATCACCGATATAAAAATTTTTCGAGGAGATCTGGTACTTAGCACTATGGGCCGCGGTTTTTGGATTTTGGACAATATTACCCCGCTACGGGACGCTGCTATGACGAATCTGAGTGATGATCCTCACCTTTTTCCACCCGATAAAACCATTCGCTATCGCTATCCGATGGTACGTTCCGGCAACAGCTTTCCCAAATATCCCAGAACAGCAGTGTACATTGATTACTATTTGCCTGAAGCAACGGAAGGATTGCAATTGGAAATTTTTGACGTGAACAAAACACAACTTGTAAACATAGTGAGTGATAGTACCCTGATGAAATCTTCGGTAGAGGAGGAGGAAGACATGAATTTAAGTACCACTTTTCGTTTTGTGAATACCAAATTAGAGGGTAAGCAAGGCCTTAATCGTTTTGCATGGGACCTAAGGGAAAAAGGCCCCTGGCACAAAGAAGAAAAAAGGCGTTTTAAGAATGGACCTCTGGTGCCTCCCGGAAGCTATATTGTCCAACTCACTGTGGGAGAACAAATCCTTACGCAGGAATTTGAGGTACTACCAGATCCCCGTGTGCAAGCAGAAGGGATAACTCCGGAAATCCTACAAAAGCAGCACCAGATGCAGCGCAAAGTAACACAACTGCTGTCTGAAGCCCGGCAATTGCAACAGCGGTTGGAAGAAGATTCGAAAACCTTTGAAGAAAAAGAAGGCACCGCGCATTCGGATACACTGAAAACGCTGGAAACAGCATTACAAGTGGTAAAGAATGCAGAAGGCGCCTATCCGCAACAGATGTTGGTTGCCCAAATTTCCTATCTCTACAATATGGTCACTGGTGCCGACCAAGTTATTGGCCAGGATGTGTTAGAACGGTATGAGGAGTTGAAGATGCAGTTTGCAGGGATCAAAAGTCGAGTACAATAACCTTATACCCGCTTATTCTTACTTCATGGTCTTGTTTAAAAAATCCGCGGCCTCTTTTAAGTTTTGTGCAAACTCAAAAAATACAAGCTATTTTCTGATGCTTCATTTTTGCCTGTACAACGAAAAAGGGAACGTCCTTTCGGACAATTCCCCTTTTCTACCCTATGCGTTATTAGAATTTAATACCCTGGATTTTGTTGAACATCGGGATTTGCATTAAGTTCATTTAGGGGAATAGGCATTGTAAATCTGAAATCTGTTGCAGGCAGTGCACAAGCATCGTTTACAGCACAGTCCAAATCACTTCTAAGAATGCCCCTATTGCCTCTTTCCCCAAGCCGTTTAAGATCCACCCAGCGGTATCCTTCAAAGGCAAATTCAATTCTTCTTTCATCCACTATCGCTCCAAAAGCCTCCTGAGCTGACCCGAAATTGGGCAATGGAGTGTCCGCACCAAATCGGACATCCCGAAGGGTTTTTAAGAATGTAGCAGCGCCCTGCAAATCATTGTTCGCTGCTGCAGCTTCTGCCCGGAAAAGCACAAGTTCGGAAGACCTGCAAAGTTTCAGATCATTTAACAGGGGTTGTCCCACTTTACCTTCATATTTACTGACCAACAACACATCGTTGTTTACAAAATCGCTTTCAGCAGCAGGATTAGGACTGATAAGGGAGGTTTCTCCCACAATTACGTCGTAACGTACATCTGCCGGATCCAGGACATCAAAAAGCGAACGACCGATATCAAAATAGGGAGCACCTCCTATTGTAGCATCAACAAAAGCATAGTTGGCGCCTACCCATCCTGTGGCAAAGGCACTTCCGGTATCGCCCTGCCTGTCGTAAGGACCATTGATCACACGTAAAAGCTCAAAGATGATTTCGGTTTCTCCTAAATCAAAGAAGATATCTTCGTATTCTGCTCTATTGGCCAATGGATAGTCTGCTAGTAATGCTGCTGCCCTTGCATCAACTTGACCGTAATTTTGGCGGTACACATCGATTTTGATCCTAAGGAACCGCACAAAATCCAAACTTATGTTTTGCGGATTACTTTGCGTAGTGATCAATTGTTCGGCTCTGGACAGATCGCTGTCAATTAGGCTAAAAAACTCACCATTTGTGGCTCTATCCAGTTGCTGGTCTATTGTAGGTACAAAATCCACCAAAAACCCGGCTAAGGCAGAATCATCGGTATAATCAGTAGAAAAATAGGTGAGTATTTCAAAATGGGTAAACGCCCGTATCGCAAGTGCCTGGCCCAATATTTCATTTTCTCGGGCCTGCTCTTCGGGTGCTACCTCTACCGTTTCAATAGCTGCGATGAGCCTGTTTGCCGAATTTAAAGTTGAGTAAAGTTTTAGCCAAAGGCCCAAGGGGGCATCACTTCCTGCATTCAAAATAAAACCATAGGACCCATCATTTAATCCCTGGCCTCCATTGTCCGGACCAATACCTATTTCATCTGTGAAAACAGAATTGAACTGGATTTGTGTGGTATTGTCTATAGTAGCCAGCGTACCCAATAATCCGGACTCCAGATCTGCCAGACTTTGGAAGGCATCTTCCGCACCAAGCCTACCCGGTTGAATAATGTCTATGGCATCGTTACAGGATAGTAGTATCCCAAACGCCCCTACTAATAGTAAATGTCTAAAAATATGTTTCATGTTCTTTTTTTTGTTTAAAATCCTACTTCTAAGCCTACTGAGAATACTTTCGGTGTTGGGAACAGTCTACTTTGTCCGGGATTGAAGGTATTTACGGTTTCCGGATCAAAGCCGCGCCATGGTGTGAACGTCAGTAAATTTTCGCCTTGAAGAAAAACCCGGATCTTGGTAAGCCCTGTTCCTTCTAAATATTTTAGGGGTAGGCTATATCCTACCGTTGCAAATCGTAGTCGCAAAAAATCCGCACTTTGTAAAAAGCGATCTGAACTTCCAACGAGTGCCTGATTGGTGGCTGTTAATGAAGGCACATCCGTATCGGTGTTCTCCGGGGTCCAGGCACGTAAAAGATCCCCGGTAGCCCTGAAAATTCCAATATTCGTAGGATCTGAAAAATTGAATAGGTCATTGTCTATTCGATCTACACCGATAGCATAATTCCACTGGGTGGATAAGAAAAGACCTTTGTAGTTTAAATCAAAACCAAAGCTACCCTGATAATCCGGGGCCAGATTGGTACCCAAAAATACCCGATCCGTATCTACATCCGGGTTTTCCGTTTCATTACCATCGGCATCCAAAAACAACAGATTGCCGTTTTCGGGATTAACGCCGGCGTAGCGTACTAAATAATACTCATTGATCAATCCTCCTTCTTGTAAGGCAATAGCACCAATACCACCGGGATTAATAATTTCTCCTGTATCCGTGGGCAAATCAATGATCTCTTGCTTGTTATAATTCCCGACCAAGTTAATGCTTAGGTTCAGATCCTTGGAACGCAACAAGTCATAGGCCAGCGTCAAATCAACCCCTGAATTTTTGATCTCCCCGGAATTTGTACTCAAGGTTGGAAACTCGTCATTTGTATTGATCTGCAACTCCTGTACGTTAATTGGAGACAATGGGGCTGCCAAAAATAAGTCGGAAGTGGTTCTGTCATAAAAATCCACCGAACCCCTAAGTCGGTTATCAAATAGTGTAAAATCTGCCCCTATATTGAATTCCTCCGTAGTTTCCCATTGCAAGGTGTTGTTCCCGATTTGATTCAGGAATAAGGCATTTTGTCCCCCGAGGCCCGGGTTGGTCACAAAAAGATCCCGGGTGAGGTCGGGTGCATCAAAGTTGATGCCGCGTGGTGGCGTATTATCGATAAACTGATTGCCGGTAACTCCCCAGGACCCTCTAAGCTTTAATTGGTTTACAAAACCATCGGACCCAAACCAAGCTTCATCGCTAATATTCCATCGTGCTGCAACAGAACCGAAGGTACCCCATCGGTTACTTTCGGAGAATCGGAAGGAAGCATCTCTACGGATGGTACCTGTAATCCCAAAGCGCCTGTCATAATCGTAGTCGCCCTGAAAAAAATAGGAGAACAAACCTGAAGTAAGCCGGTTGGCATTAATAGAATCCACAAAAAGGTCGTTATCCGGATTATCGGGAACAAAAGCAGCACCATCTCCCGGAGCAGCCAGGGCGGGAACCAGACCGTCTGCAGTAAATCCAAAATCGCTAAAGAACCCCCTAAAGTATTCGATATATGCCCCTGTATCGATAGTATGTTTGTTGAAAGACCGATTATAGGTTAATGAGGTTACCTGGTTATACAGGAACTGCGCCTCGTAATCTTGCTCTTGGATCCCCGGAGGATCCTGAGGACCTGCAAATATCAAGGCATTGAAAGAGTTGGGAAACTCGGTTCTGTTCAGTATTTGCTGGCGGTATTCCCCACTCAACCGAACATTGGCCCGTAAACCGTCCCAAATTTCATAACTAGCGCTAAAATTTCCCAGTATTTGCAGTTCATCTTCCCGTCTTTCAAAGGTATTTACGAGGTCCAATAAAAGGAAAGGGGTATTCGGAAAGAAATTACCCAGGGCAACTAACTCTGCCCCGGAAACCAGATCTTCGGGTTGTAAATAGGGTAGTGATTGATAGGCACCAAGGACAAGGTTCCTATTAATTCCGGTCCCGCCAATGGCGTTGGGTTCATCGTTCTGAGAATAGCCAATGGCAATGTTTGATGAAAAATTAAATCTATCATTGCTGGATTTTCCCGTTAGGTTGTTTCTAAAATTAAAACGCGTTAAACCACTATTCAGAAGAATTCCGGGCTGATCTCTAAATTGCAAAGAGGTGAATTGTGTAAAGTTCTCACCTCCACTGGCTAAACTAATCGTATGCTGTTGTGTGGTAGCGGTACGAAAAATAACATCTTGCCAATTGGTGGTGCGAAAGGCGCCGATCTCAGCATCCGACAATCCGTTGCCCAAACCGGTTCCTAATTCGCGTTCCAGTCGCAACTGTTGTTGCGAATCCAGTAAGTCATAATCCTCAGTGTTTTTTTGCAAGTTTGAAAACTCGGTAATACCGCTATAGGTTATCTGCAACTTTTGATTATAACCACCTTGTCGGGTTTTAATAATGATCACCCCGTTGGCGCCTCTATTCCCATAAATTGCCGTGGCCCCTGCATCCTTTAAGACGGAAACGGATTCAATGTCGTTGTTGCCTAAACTTCGGAAGGCATTGGCGTCTACCGGTGCACCGTCTATAATATAAAGTGGATCTGTATTTCCGTTGATTGACCCAACCCCTCTAAGATTTACCCTGGGAGGTGCCCCAGGCTGTCCGGAAGCTGCTGTGATATTAAGCCCTGCTACCTGCCCTGAAAGGGTTTGAATAGCGCTCGCGTTGGGCCTGTTAATAATAGTTTCGGCCGTTACTGTACTTATGGCTATACTGGAAGTAGCTTTTGTCGCGTTTCGATAGCCCTGTACTACTACTTCTTCCAGGGCTTCGGCATCCTCTTCCATTTGCATATTGATAACGGAAGACGCTCCTACCACTATCTCGACCGTTTTTTGTCCCAGATACGTAAAGCGCAATACCTGACCTTCGCTAACGGAAATAAGGTAGTTCCCGTCAAAATCGGTTTGTGTTCCATTTGTCGTTTCCAGCACAACTATGGATACCCCGGGCAGTGGTAGGTTCTCACTGTCCGTAACTTTTCCCCGAATTTCCTTTTCCTGTCCAAATCCGCTAAAAACCACAATGCATGTCAATAGCACGGACAAAAAACTTAGTTTTTGTTTCATAAATTTTGAGTTTTAGTTAAAGCATTAAGCAACTGAGAAAGGCAGGCGGCAGAAACGTAGAAGTGCTAATTCAAAAAATCAAAAATGAGAACAAAACTAATGGTGTATCTCTATTTTGGAAGGGCCTCTCACCGCCCCACCTTTACAATTGCGAGACAATGATAAGGCCTGAAACAGGCCGTAATCGACCATTTGTGTACAGGCATACTGAAGATGTGTTTACTTGTATACAACGCAACGCTTTACTTACTCATTCGCTTTATAAAACTGGTTGGCGTTTCGTGTTGAAAGGATTTAAAGGCTTTGTTAAAGGTGGATTTTGAATTAAAGCCCACTTCCAGGGATAGTGCGAGTAGGGTGCTATTTACATGTTCCTTGTCCTTAACTTTTTGGATAAACTCCTTTATACGTAACTCGTTGATAAAGTCATAAAAGGTAGACCCATACACTTTGTTGAGCAACCAGGAAAGATTGTTGGGGGAGGTCTTTAGCTTTTTGGCCATAGCCGCCAAAGTAATTTCATTATCCAAGTAAAGTTTCTCTTTTTCAATTAGTGTATTCAGTTGCACTTGTAAGGCTTGAATTTCTTCCTTTTGAAGACGTTGATACGATCTTGATTCCTCTTGTTTAACAGGTATTGCCTCTTGTAATCTAAAGATCTCTGGTTGTTTTAATGCATAATACCCGATGAGGTAAACCAGCAAGGGTAAGCCTATCCAGATAAAATGATAGCTGGCTGCAAAACTGCTTATCTCAAAGAAACTGGTCCCTACAAAACCAACCAACCAAAATACCAATACCACACCAATTAAATAGTTCGAAACCTTTGCAAACTTTATGGGGGTTTGGTTAAAGGAAAGTTGTCCCTTTTCTTGATCGTTGTATTTAACGATTAAAGTATTAGAGCGTACAAAGTAGTAGCTTGCCTGCGCCAATGCGGCCCCTTCTACGATAAAGAACGCAAGCGTAAAATCGCCATTTATTAGTTTATCTCGGAAGACCTCTACGGACAAAATATTTGCATAAATAGCGAAGCCCGTGTAAAAGATAGCGGGCATAAACACCGTTGGATTTAGGTCAACAGCGGGTGCTACCTTTAACAATACACGCAGGTAGCGATAGATTAGGGGGCCGAACAAGAAAATGACGGGTTCACAGAAAAGTACTCTTTGAAATACCAGCACACTAGGGTATTTTAAGAGAAGTACCCGGGTTAAAAACATGATGCTTAATAACACCAATAACAGCGCCAATCGTTTATTGGCCGCCTTGTTTTTTCCGATGCCCTTATACAGTACTGTAGCGAGAATTAAACCCTGGACAAAACCCAGCAGGGTGATGGTATTGATAAAATCAAAATTCATTATCGTTTTCTATTATCCGTTACATTGAAAAAAGTACGCCCTAGCGATGTGATGTAACGTAACCTTTGGTATTTGTAATACGTGCGAAAGTAACACGATTCCGTCAGAATAAAGGGGTTGATTGATGGTTTAGGGTGCATTTGCTTGGGGGTTTTATAAAAATTTACATCTTCGTTATTGCGGTTTAGGGAAACTCGTCTTTTTAGCTCAAAATAAATTGATAGGGGCTATGAAATCGACCGAATGGGAACAAAAACACCCTTTTTAAGGGGGTAAAGGGTAGGAGGGTTAGATAGCTACCGCGGCGTACAACGAAGCCTTGCGAAAACTAATCAGGACCTATATAGTATCATGTATAACGATTTGAAGGCGCATTTACGAACTTTCAAAGACTAACCGAGGAGATTGCAGTGAGGACTACTACAAGTAATGTCTAAGGGATTTCTTTATATGGGTTAAAACCAATAAGGTGCTATATAGAAATCGATAGCCCCAAGGCTGGTTGCTAGTATATGAGATGATAAAAAGTGTATTGGAATACCACTCCCTAAGGGAATACGTTGTCCAAATCTCTAAGTTGCTGGTTGAACCATAGATTACGATAGTTCAGAAAAATGAAGCTGCAAAAATGTAACAAAGCCCCTTTCTTGTACTCCAATACGTTAAAAATCCATCAACATCATGAAAACTACCAAATTTAAAGTAATACTATTTTTTATAGTAGGTATAGTATTAACAAACAAAACTATAGCTCAAGAAGAAATCAGTGTATCTGAGTGGCTAGCCGACCTGGATTACCTACAACAGCAAGTGCATGCGGAATATCCGTTTTTGTTCAAAAAGATTACACAGGAAGCTTGGGATACCCAGGTCGCTGAGTTTCGGGCCAAAATCCCAAACCTTGCCGAACACGAGATTAAAGTAGGGCTGAGCAGAATGGTTTCGGCTTTTGGTTACGGCCATACCCAAATTCCGTTCAGCGTCCTGGCGAAGGATGCCATACTCCCGGTAAACCTCTACCATTTTACAGATGGGATCTATGTAGAAGGGGTGCATAAAGAGCATTCCGAGACCTTAGGCGCAAAAGTAGTGGCGGTAAACGGATTGCCGATTGAAGAAGCCTTGGCAAAAATTAGGCCTGTTGTCCCGGCAGAGAACAACCAGTATTTTAAGGGATATGGCCTTCGTTTCCTCACCGTACCTTCCGTATTACATGCCCAGGGGATAACTGCAACTTTGCAACAGGAGGTAAGTTTAACATTGGAAAAGGAGGGCAAGCGCTTTACGCATTCCTTTTCGGCCATTCCCCTGAAAGACATGTCCCGGGAGTATTTGTATACTACGCCCAATGAGAACTGGTTAAGTAGTCGTGAAGCCGGGGCTACCCCAATGTATCTCAAGCACCTGAAGGAAAAGTACTTTTATTTTGAATTGCTCGAGGGCACCAAGACACTCTATGTACGACAAAGTTCGGTATTTGACCATCCTGAAGAGACGCTTAGAGAGTTTTACGCCCGGCTGTTCGCGTTTATCGATGCGCAGGGAGTAGAAAAATTGATCTATGACGTTCGACTGAACGGTGGCGGGGACAATTATAACAATATTCATTTTATAAAGGGCATAATGGCACGGCCTGAGCTCAATAAAAAAGGGAACTTCTTTTTTGTTATTGGTCGCAATACCTTTTCCGCCTGCCAGAACCTGACCAATGATGTGGAAACCTATACCGAGGCGATCCTGGTAGGGGAGGCGACTTCAGAAAATAAGAATTTTTACGGCGATACCAAATCAGTACTACTGCCCAATTCAGGAATTAAAGCCTATTTATCCTTTGCCTGGTGGCAAGACAAACCCCAATGGGAGAACAAAGACGCTACCACCCCCAATTTTTATGCGGCGCCTACTTTTGAAGAATATCGCACCAATCAAGATCCGGTCCTAGCGCTTATCTCAACCATAGACCCCGCAGATGTGGTGGACCCCATGGCCTATTTTACACAACTCTTCCGAGAAGGCAAATTGGAACAGTTAAAAACGGATGCCAACCGCATTCTACGAGATCCCAAATACCAGCACATTGATTTTGAACAGGAGTTTAGCCAGGTAGGGCAACTACTATTGGACCAGCAACAGTATCAGCCAGCAGCCTTTGTGTTTGGCACTTTTGTGGAAAGTTTTCCAAAAAACCCCGGTTTTTGGGAAGGCTTGGGTACGGCCTTACAAGCCATGGGACAAACCCAACAAGCCGAAGAAGCTTTTGCAAAGGCCAAAGCCTTGAAGTAAAATTATGATACCTTCAAAAAAGAACAATCATGATACGGGAACTGTTGAAACAGTTCCCGTTTTAACCGTTACTGTTACCCTTTGGGAATCCAAGGGACGAAAGGCGTTTCAGTCAAAAGACCGGTAAAGCGTATTCAAAAAAATGAGAGTAGTACTGTTAAGAAGATAAGGAAGGACCATACTGCTATGGATCGAAGAGCAAAGGCGCACATTTTAAGTGTGGTACTTGTTATAATGTTGATGCTGGTGACTTTTTACGACAGTCAAAACGATAGCATTCACTATCTAGCGTTAGGCGTAATTCTCGCTGCAATGCTCCGACTGGTTTTGAGTATACTAAAACAAGGACTGCTCTGAAGAAGGCGGTTAGGATACGACGGAACCACTATTGTGATGAAATTCCTTATGGACAGCGCGAATAGCCTTGTCAAAATCACTTTTTGAAAAGGGTTTACCCAAAAAATCCGCACAACCCAGTTCCTTAGCAAGTACCGCATACCCTGCTCGTGTAGAACTGGATATAAACGGAACGCGCTTGCCGAACATTTCAAGGAAGGAAAGGCCATCCATACCGGGCATTTCAATATCGGTCATTACGACCTGTGGTCTGCAAAGCTGTAAATAGACCCATGCATCGATGGAATCTTCAAAAGTGGTTACCCTTCCCACTAAAGGGTGTTGTAACGCCAGCTTTTCCGATAGCGATAACCACAAGGAGGAGTCGTCCACAATAATGAGGTCAAGTTTCATGTCATTTGATTTAGGGAAGTGCAAACTAAGTCTTTGGGTCGTAACGGACAACATTTATAGACAAAGCGTGCTGAAACCCCTTTAAAGTGTTCGTATGTTGTTCACCCCTCTACTTGGAATTAATACGCTATAAACCATTGGGTTATCTGCCAATGATCGGCACGCTTCAAAATAGATGATCCAGTTACCTGTTATACCCTTAGGAAATAATGCTAATTTTAAAGGACTATCTTTATTACCCCTACAACATATTGACCACCAAACGATCCTATGAAGAAGCGTTTTCTTGGTATCCTATTGTTTGTTTTCGTGGCTTCGTGTTCCTCCGATGGTGAAAATGAACCTGAAATTAGCACGACCCCTACACCGGAAGAAGTGGAGGGGCCGGGAGTTTCCCAGGGTACGCAACTATTCCAAATTGACTTTAGTGCAATAGAAAGCACGCGTGTACCTGATGGCAAGTTTCAGACCCTGGAGCCGGCGTTTGCATTGATAAGTATAGTGGATGCTTCTGACGATGCGATTTACACCCGGGAACGCTTCGGCTTGTCCGAAAACGAGGGAAAATTTGAAACCGATCCGATTGTGTTGGACACGGGCACGTTTACTATAACAGAGTTTATTGTGCTAGACGCTAATGATGTGGTCATTTCCCTGGTACCAAAAGCAGGATCAGCCCTGGCTGTATTCACGGATACCACACTTCCTTTTGAGTTTACCGTAGTTGAAGAGCAGCGTAATGTCACGGCTACTGATAACATTGTAGCAGCGGGTCTTACGGCCATTGATTTTGGTTACGGTGAATTGGATCTGAGTTTTCCTGAGAACACCGATTTCTTTAGTATACTTGTTGATGAAACGGAGGGCTTTACCCCAAAGATCCTCACCCTGGAGTCCGTGACCGGCGCGGTGTTCATTGTAGACTGGGGAGACGGCACCATAGCGGAATATGTTTCGAACGTTACGGATTCCGGATTTGAAAATACCATAACCCACAACTATTTGGAAAATAAGGAATACACCATTAACGTTAGCGGACCTGTGGCCACTATCGAGCTTTTACACTTTGCTAGTGACCAGGCCAGTAATTTTCGAACACATACTACTGCTGTTGCCTTCGAAAAATTAGTGCTATTAAAAGATTTAGCGCTATTTCAAGGGAATTTAACAGATATTGACCTAAGTACCCATGTGGCTTTAGAGTCCTTAGAGTTGGGCTATAACAACATTGGCGATCTTGACGTTACCAATAACCCTAAGCTGAAGCTATTGACTGCCAGAAATAACCAACTCACTACCCTGGATATTTCGAATAATACGGAATTGGAATTTCTGTTTCTCTTTAGCAATCAAATTAACACCCTGGATCTCACCCATAATACCACTTTGTTTGGACTATCGGTTCGAGATAATCTATTGACCCGTATTGATGTCTCAAACAACACCCTCCTTAATAATCTGGATTGTGGTTCCAACCTTTTATCTACCATAGACGTGCGTCAAAACAGCAATCTGATCAACCTTAACGTCGGGGACAATAGCTTAAGCACTATTGATATTTCTCAAAATGGCAATCTGAAACGTTTAGATGTGTATACCAATCAAATTAGTGCTATTGATCTTTCCAGCAATCCTAATTTGGAAGCGCTGTACATCCAGGAGAATATATTGTCTTCCATAGACCTTTCCCATACACCTGAATTGGAACGGCTAATCATTGAGGATAATAGTTTTAGCAGTTTAGACCTGAGCAGTACCCCTAAAATATTCAATTTGGAAATTGGAGGTAACCAATTCGATGCCCAAAGCTTGGACCTATTTATTGACCACCTTCACAATCAAGCCACCACAAATACCATATCCGATGGCTATATGGATTTTCAAAACAATCCGGGGAGTGATGGTATCAGCAACGCCTCCCGGGTAAAGATAAATGAGTTGATCAGTTCCTACAGTTGGTCCTTCAACAACAATTAAAAGGAAAGGGGATGGGTCGCATCTGTTGCGGTGTGACAGCAAAGCTTACCGGATCCATGTCTTTTTAGAATTTAGCTGGAGCCTACTTTTTCAAAAGCAGCTACCCACGCGAGCCAATTGAAAATCGGTCATACAAAGGATTAGGATTTTTCATGTTTTTTATGGCATAACTTCAAGGCTGAAATTGTATTTTTCTTTTAAAACCATCGGAAGGTATGCGCGTAATAGAAATGAAGCACCTAATACTAATAGATACCATCCACCAGGTGGGATCCCTCAAAAATGCTGCAGAGCGCCTGCATTTAACACAATCGGCACTAAGCCATCAGCTTAAAGATCTTGAAACCCGACTTGAGACCAAGATCTTCCATAGGGTCAATAATACCTTGGTTTTTACCCCCTCGGGAAAGGCAATTCGAGACACCGCAAAAGAGGTCCTGGAAAGGATGCAGTTTTTGGAAAGCACCCTCCAGGAAACCAAGGAAGATAGGATGAAAGACTATATTCACGGCTATTCCCAAGCGGAGACCGTACGATTAAACAATCAGGCCAAATCGGTGGAGCAGCTACTACATTGGGATTCGATATGGGAGAAGGGATCCTTGATCCTTGAGGCGGGTTGCGGTGTGGGCTCACAAACAAAGATCATTGCCCCTCTAAATCCTGAATCGCGTTTTGTCTGTGTGGACCTTTCTGCTAAGTCGTTACGAAAGGCTGAGGAGGCTATTGATCAACACCAAATTGAAAATGTGAACTTTCAACACGCTGATATTCTCAAGCTGCCCTTTCAAGATGGTCATTTTGACCATGTCTTCTTATGTTTCGTACTGGAACATCTTTCAAAGCCAATGGAGGCCATCCAGGAATTGAAAAGAGTGCTGAAGCCCAAGGGGACCATTACCCTCATAGAGGGCGACCACGGTTCTACCTATTTCTACCCGGACAGCACCAGGGCCATGAACGTTGTACAGGCCCAGGTAAGGCTGCAAAAAGGGAAAGGCGGCAATCCTAATATAGGCAGAGAACTCTATCCGATACTGGAGCGGTCCGGATTTACAGATATTGCAGTGTCTCCGCGACACGTTTATGTAGATGACTCCAAACCTGATCTGGTAGAGGGATTTATTAAAAACACCTTCACAGCAATGATGGAAGGGATTTATGCGGAAGCCCTTGCCCAAAAAATGATCAGTAAACAGGAATTGGATGGCGGTATTGAAGACCTGTACCGAACCGCCGCAGGTGGAGGTACCTTCTGTTATACTTTTTTTAAGGCAACCGCTAAGGTATAGCTATTTCGTAAAGAAGGAGCTTTGTATCCTAATGTATTGCAGCTTGTCCGCTAAAACTTTGACGAAGGAGCATAGGAGGGTACTGCTTGCCTACCAGTATACATGCCTGTGGCATGCAGATAGGGATATCGCATGGATGAGATGCAAATCGATTTATGTATTTGCATAGATTAACAATACCGCTGAATACTGTACCCAACATTAGTACGTTGATTAATTGATTATTAGGTGTAAGAATAGCTCTCTTTCAAATATCGGAAGCAAGTGAAGTAAGGATACGGCGTGGATATAAGCAGTAAAGGCGTAGCCAGGATTTTAGTTCTCATGGGTGTCTCTGCCAATTTTGTACTGGCCCAGCCAGGATTTGGCGGCGGTGGTCTCCGAATAGAAAAATTTTATGATGAAGAATTGAAAGCAGTAAAATTGCCCGATCCCAACTATAAATTTCGGGTATTTACCGTAAAGGATAGTACTGTTGGCAGCCCAATTGAAAATGAGTTTTACATGGCAAATCCATTATACATTGGTCATTTTAATACCAGGTATTGGGATACCCCTTATCACTTCCGTTGGGATAGTTTTAGATATTATGTTCTACGAGAAAAAGATACAATGATCATTGACTTTCATGGTATTCCATCAGCTAATCATAGTAGTAGGGTGGATGAGATGGATTCCTTAGTCTTTAAAAAAGGGTATCATCGGTATTTTAGAAACCCTAACTATTTTACGCTGGAAAATCAGCAAAATACGTTTGACCGGCAAATGCTCAGGAATGGTTTCACACCCTTAAGCATTAAAAAGTTAGGAGATTTGGGCGGTATATCTTCCAATATGAATATTCCTTCAAATCTGGAAATCTGTGATGAATATTCACCCTATTATTTTATTCATCGCGCAAGGCTTAACATAAGTAATGATCCAAAAAAGGCCTTCGCGGATATTCGTATAGTGAAATATTCAAAACTGACCTTCGAAGAAAAACAGCATTTCTTGTATACGCTATACTTGTATTATACGTACCACAATACCCCTAAAAAGGCGTTAAGGACGATAACCAAACTAGCCAAAATATCCTTCAAACCAGAACATTACGATACCTATTGGAAGAGCTATCTATCAATAGATAATCTGAAAAAGAAAATCGAGTTGCGAAAGCAACGTAAAAAAACGGGCAATCTAATTAAGGATTTTGATGCGATGGTCAAAATAGCGTGTAATGGCATGAGGAATGCCAAAGATGCGGTAAAATTTGAAAAATACTACAGATCCTTATATGTGAATGCAAAGAATAACAGAACGGCTTATTTGCACAGTATAAATGACTATTCGGAAGAAATCGATACATACACTAAAAAAATAGAGCAGATACCTTTTGAAAGTTTCAACGGAAAGCCCGAAACCCATTTAATTTTTGGAGAGGCGTATTATTATTTAGGAAAAGTTAAGTTCTTATTGGGAAGGGAAAAAGCCGCCCTTCGTAATTGGCGCATTTTCGCGGATCATGGAGGATCCGAGGACGTATTTGAAGAAGTGCTCCCTTATGTGGACACCCTTGTTTCGGCCCATCCAAAAAATAGGCAATTAAGATTGATTAAAGGGGCCATGTACCTTCAAGCCGCCTTTTCGATTCATAAAAGTGAAAGAAAAAAATATCTCCATCAAGCATTGAACGATTTTGCTGCTATAAAAGGAGGCAAGTTTGACAACTACAAATTGAATTATTACAAGGCCAAAGCCCTTTTTAATCTCGACACATATGACGCAGCGGAAAAGCAAGTGAATTTGGCCATAAAAAGGAATAAAAAACATGCCCTTTCGTATTTATTGCGGTATAAAATTCATAGTACTACCCATGGCCTTGAGAACAATCAGTTTCGTTCTAGATCCAAGGATTATCAGGCGTATTTACGCTTGAAAAAGAATTGGAGGTTTCCTAAATAAACGGTTTTATGGGAAACACACACCTCAAAATCAAACGATAGGATGAAAAAACTTTTAGCTTTTTATATTCTGTTATTTCTAGCCTGTAATGAGCAAAAACCAAAAAGGGAATACAATACATTCGACCTTGATGGTACAGTATATGATTTTGGACTCGTCAAAGAATCGGACACACTGAGGACAAGGTTTACTTTCAAGAACCAGCTCGATTATGACCTGGTAATTGAGAAAATCAGTAAGAGCGGCAAGGGTTTACAAATACACATTCAGGATTCGGTTCTCAAACCAAATGAAACAACTGAGATAACTGTTGTCTTTTTGCCTCACAACCTACGAGGAAATCAAAAAAGAATGATCAGCCTAAAAACCAACAATTCAGAACAGCCCTATTATTCCTACTATATTGAAGCCCTTATTAAGAATCAAAAAGCAATCCAGAGATTAAGATTTTTCGACCTACTTCGTAAAAAGAAGTATGTTTCAGATACGCTTCGCAAAAAACATTTTGACTTTTCAAAAAGGTTTACAAAAAAAGAAATCGTTGCGCTTAATCTTGATACTACAAAACTAGATCTGAATACCTATTACGTTCTGGCTGACGAAAAATTCTTAAAAGAACAAACTGATTCTGTATTCTTCTTGATGTATTACCGACATACCTATGGCGACCAATTGGAAAAAATAGTAAGGATAAAACGAAAAGATACTGTTTTTGATTTGACGCTTTCAATGATTGGTGGAGACGGGTTAGATAGCTATGCCAAGTCAACAGAGTTTGTAAATGATTCAATTTTTAGAGTGACCTCTATCGAATCTATAGCTTTGGCTGATGATACCTATTATATGGTCGATTGGATTGAGTCGATCGTTACCAAATACATCTATAATCAAAAATTAGACCTGAAGGAAATCTCAAAAGACACGTTCAACTATAGAAGTGAGGTTACGACGAATCAATTTACAGGAAAGCGAGAAGTCTTAACCGAAACGATCAGGAAGCTTGGCACCATAAACCAAACTAAAATGTTTTATGGTTTTCATAATTTTTCTTCTTCTTATACGGATAGGATATCGCTATACAAGAAGAAAGGGGATGGGCTGATACCATTGATACGTTTCGATTCGGGCAGCGCTTTATTACAGGAGTCCAAATTGGTTTGGTTAAATCAACAGCCCTTTGTTTACTTCAGTTTTTCAGAAACATCAGGAGCTTCTTATGGTACCCTATATGCAATTGATAAGAACATATCAAATGCGAATACGGTAAAATATGATTACGGGGATTCGGAAGTTGCGGATAGTCTAGAAGTGCGTAACGGAACGGGGCCATTATTGGATGATACCAATAAAGTCTCTTCCTTTTCATTATTGATTTCTAAAAATTCAGGAATACGTTATGGTCTAACAAGAGAATTTGAACTGGTTAAAATAGGGGACAATAGCTTTGTTTTAAAATTAGTTCAGCAAAACATAAAAGAACTGGAATACAAAAAGGTTGAATAGCGGTTTTCGGGCTAAGAGAATTAAAGAGCAATCAAGACGGGAGAGGAATGTTAAAAGTTCTAGGGGCTAGTTCTATATTTAGTTGGTTGGTAAAATAGTTGTTAGCTTTCAAGGTAGTAGTTTTAAGGGTTGGTTAGCCAAGTATGAATAAATAGACATTACTAATCCCATGCGTAATCTTGCCTTTTCGCTTTATTCCAGTTCTTCACAAGTAAAGTCGAAAACATTGAATAAGAATTTGATCAAAATACATACGTTCTCTGTATTTCTATTCTAAAAATATTATCGCGATCTTCCAGATCAAAATTCCATTTTGATAAAGGAAATAGTTTATCCAGGTAGGGTTTTAATTCCTGGACTTGGGTTTCTGTATGGACGGTAGTTTTAAATACATATATCATTTAGTCGCTTGCGTTTGTTCGATACTTTTTCTAAATCGGACATAGCCATACCAATCTCAACCTTCACCAATCTGTTGTCTTTCAAAATTGTCTTTACTTCAATACCACACAAGCAAGGGAGCTTTCTAAAACGCCAAGAAGGATATATATCGTTTTCACAATTTGCTTAAAATTTTACGGTCAATATAAAATGTGCCAAAAGGAATAATACACGCTATCAATACCTTCCAGGTTGTTCGCCGAAACTTCCAATTATATTCGATTCCTACACCAATGGTATTAACTACGAATAGCAGAAAGAGAATTCCATGAATCGGACCTAAAACCGAGGACAATTGGGTTATTCCGAAAATGTATTTTAAAGGAACGGATACAAATAGCAACACGAGTAGCGAAAGCCCTTCCAATATTGCCAATACCCGTAACCTTCCAATACTTGAATTAAGTGTATATTTCATTTAAAACGTCCTTATGTAGGGTCTATTGGCCAATGGAGAAAATGGCCAGGGTATGGCAATAAAAATTATTATAAGCGCAATGGAAAACATGACCAGCATTGTTTTGAACTTTTGCCTATCTGTTTTCTTTCGTTTTGCTTTTGCCGAGCCTATGGTAATGATCACGATAGCCACAATCATTAGTACAAAATGGAAAAGACCAAAAAAGGTCAAATTCCAATCAGTAACCAAATTCTTGAAATCAGAGAAATAGTACGTTATAATCGGACTTTTAATGTAGACAAGGATACCCAAAACTAGTTGAAGATGGGCGATAGTCGCCGTCCAATGTCGAACTTTGTTGTCCACAAATGAAAAATCAGATTTGGTTGTGTATCCTCGGTATGCCCTTACTATCGCATAGCATAAAGAGAATAAAACAAGCCATCTGAATACGGAATGCAGGATCAAAACAGTGGAATACATAGACCTTAGGTTTATATGCCAAAGGTCCATACACCCCTCGAAATTGGCTATAAAGAATTATTCCAATACTAGGACTTTTCAATCATTTTCTGAAATTCAGTAGGTGAAATTTTAGTTTGCTTTTTAAAGAACCGGGTAAAATAAGAAGCATCGAAATATCCCATTTCATAAGCAATCTCGCTAATGGATAGACCCGACTGATATAGTAAGAACTTGATTTCAATTAGTTTGATTTCGTCATTGATTTCGGATGCGGATTTAGAGGTACTACTTTTTACGGATTTATTCAAATGATTGGGGCTGATATTCATCATTCGGGCAAAATCCGCTACTTTCAGGTTCTTCTTCACATACTTATGGGCCAATTTTCTGAATTGAGCGGTGATTTGGAAGGATGCACTTTGATTTAGTAAGTTATTTTGACCAAATAGCAATTGTAATTCGGCCATTAGTGCATATAGGTAGGAGTGAACAATGGCTTGGTTTGGCCGCCCGTCCGCTTTGAATTCGGAGCATAGCCTTTTAAATAGGTTCAGAAGGGCTGATTTACCTCGCCTTACATCAATTACAGGATGGTTGCCAACTACCAAAAACTCAAAATCGGTGAGTAAGGTGTGGTTTCCAAATTTGCCAATAAGTATATCCGGGTGAAAATGACAGGTAAAGCCACGTACACTCGTATTAATTTGTTCTGTCGAAAAAACAGCACCTGCTTGATATATTACGATTTGGTCCGGTGTAACCGTGTATTCCTTAAAACCGATTTTCGTTTTATAGGTACCTTCTGTTATGAAGATTATAGTATGGCTTTTTTCTCTTGATGGCAATATGGGCTTAAATACCCTTTCACTGATATCTTCTATTCTCAGGCAGAAAAAGTCTTCAAGACTTCTCGTAAAGAGTTTTTCCAATTCCGGACTTGCGTTAAAATATTCCTTGCGAAAATCTTCAGAGTTATATGTTTTGATTTTTGACTTCACCTTTGCTATTTCAAAAGGTTGTATAGCTTGTTAACAACCGGATATGATGGTTGTCTAATATAATAATATTCGTTTTGCTTACTATTTGCCAGTCTGTGGTGAATTGAACGGCGAGTTGCTGAGACATCTGGGGAATAGGAAATAATTCTAAAAGAATTTGGAATCGGCATTTAATTTCGGATTGCATTCAAGAGTATTCCAATCCGTATGAATTGAAGAAGAAATAGATTATAGGTTCTTTAGCTAGTAAATACTCCATTTCTATGGTCTCTGACGATCTCTCTTAAGTATGCGAGATAAAGGGACAGGGAGGCATGCAACAAAAATGAATCTACTACTTGTTTGTTTTTGTTTTGCCCTGAGCAAAGCCTCCGAAGTTAACGTAAGTTTGCCAGTAAACCGTCTCCCTCAAAAGGCCAAAAGCTGCTACTTAAAAACGAAAACGGCATTTTCAGCGTTAGAGTGTTGGGAGAACCAATGGATTTCCCATACGATGTCTGCTATTTGATACCCCAAATCTAGTAAACCAAATACCTATGAAAAGAATAGCTTTTGTTCTATTTAGTCTTGTTTTTACCTTGATTTCCTGTTCTAAAGACAATCCGGAGACAATTAGTGATACAACCGGTGAAGCGACCAATGAGGAAATAGGAGAAGAAAATGATGAAGCTTCTGATGAGGAAGTGGATATAGAGAACAGCGGTACATTATCCTTTTTTGGTGACGACTTCCAGGTCAATTCCTACACTGATAAAAATCAGAACTATCCCAAAGTCGCTATTGCTCCGGACGGTAGAGCAGTGGTAGTTTGGGAGAGCGATGGACAGGATAACGATGGCTTAGCCGTAGCGGCTCAGCGGTATACTACAGACGGATCCAAATCGGGTGATGAATTTATGGTAAACACAGCAACTGCATTGGCCCAAAGCCAACCGACGGTAGCCATTGCAGATGATGGGTCACATATTATTTTCTGGCGGAGCAAAGAGCAAGATGGGGATGGCTTTGGGGTGTATGCCCAACGCTATGATGATGCCGGGAATACAGTGGGTAATGAATTTAGAATCAATGAAGCAACGAACTCCAATCAAGACCAGGCCTATGCCGCTTATCACAGCAATGGCAACTTAATGGTTATTTGGCAGAGTTCACAGGATGGCAAGGCCGGTGAGATCTACGCCCGCGTTTACGATGCCGAATTCAACGACATCAGTAATGGTGAATTTCGGGTAAATACGGTTATAGACGGATGGCAAAATACGGCCAGAATCGCAGCTGTACCCAGTGGTTTTATTGTGGTATGGGAAAGTCTAAATATCGATTCCGAAAGGATTGCCATCGTTTTTAAGCGCTTTAACAGTGACGGCACGGCAGTAATGACCATGGAACAGCAAGTGAATACCCGCGAGATCTGCGATCAAAAAAACCCGGATATCGCAACCCAAGCAGATGGAACGTTTATCATTGTTTGGGAACACCTTGAAGATCCGGAGAAATGTGGTAGCGCTCAAACATTGGCCAGTGATATCGCGGCACGCATGTATGACAGTAATGGCAGCGCTTTAACGGATGAAATTATAGTAAGCCAAAACACCAGTGGTAATCAAAACCTCGGAATTACCAGGGACTACCGCGGTGGTTTCGTAGCAATTTGGCAAGGCGATGCTTCAGCAAATGACAGTAGCGATGAAATCTATGGACGCCGTTTGCTAACTACAGGCACATTCAATAGCGATATGTTCACAGTGAATAGCAAAACGGATAGCTACCAAGTCTTTCCGGCTATCGCTGCTGCACCGGACGGTACGCTGTTTGCAGTTTGGGGGTCCTGGACCGGTGATGGGAATGGCACCAGTATCCGAGCACGTCAATTAAAGATTGGTGAATAGCACCTCTAATTTCTTTTTAAATACGCATAACTTAGATGCGCCTAGAGGCAGTGATTTCCGGTTGGGCAGGGTATCCCTGTCCCGAACTGCCAAACTGAGCTGTTACACTGAGCTGTTACACTGAGCGTGTCGAAGTGCTGTCGAAGTGCCGTCGAAGTGTTGGCGAAGGGCAGCAGGGGTAGAGCCATGACGGCATGCTAGTATATATGCCTGTGCCATGCAGACAGACCCGTAGAATAGTCAAAACCTCGAAATTTCTATAGTTTTCCCTAATGTGTTTTGACCATCGATGGTCAGGCCTTACACAGTTCAGCGATACGTTATCCGTCCGTAGCTAAGGATGTACATCATCAGGTGTCCAGGATAACCCTCCGGCACCTTTTGCTGCGATGACATTGGCTAAATCGGTCAGTTGCGTTGAAGTACTATCCCAAAATGCGTTTCCTACATCCAGGACCATAAGATAATTGTTGACTTCGGCATCCGTAAAGTATCTGGAACCAGAAGCATTTACCAAGTAGCGCAAACTGTTTACAAAACCATATCCTTGCGAAATATCGTGGAAGGCATCTTCTCTTTTTCCAGCGCCACCACCATTGATCGCATCAATAATCTTTGCCGCGGCACTTAAATGGTGTACGGCTCGTACCGCTATGATTAATCCCAACTTTTCACGTAAGATGCCAATTTGGGCATCCCTGGTAGCATAATCTTTCTCAGCAATTGCAATACGGCCTACAACGAAGGCAGTAAAAATATCGCTCTCCGTACCAGCAAATTTGCTCAATCCGTCCACATCATCAATGTACTTGTAAATTAGGTTCTGGCTGAGGGTGTTTCCGTAAACACAACCAAAGGCCTCATCCCAATGGTGCTCCATTGTGGTGTAACTGCTTCCTTCTACCACGGTTCCCTCGTCGTTCAATGTGCGGTAGTTGCCTGTGCCATTGTTTTCGTCATCCAAGCGATTTAAATAGTGGTTTACAGCTTGATCGTAGGCCAAGGCCCCGGTTAAGGATTTTGTAAACAGTTGATTTAACTCACGGCCTTTTGCGTCTACATGTCTTGTTATACCTTCACTATCTGCAAATCTTCCCGGTTGCCCAGATGCCGCTGCGGAAACCCAGTTGTCCATTACAGCTTGATGGCCTGCTATGAAGGCAGCGATTGCTGAAACATTGGTCTGCCCCTGTCCCGAACTATTAAAGCCGCCGAATTGGGCAATTGAGGACGATGTTTTAAATCGTACAATTTCCATAGTACCGTTTAAACTTGTATCGGAAAATCCAGCACTTTGTGCATTTTGACCTTCGAACTTTAATTGAATGGTAGCAACCTCAACCTGAGAACCTAGATCGCCTCCCAACTCGACCACTTGTTTTAATAGGGTAGATGGTCCGTTGAAACTCACGGTAGAACTGCCCTCCCTGGTAAATAAGGTAGAATAATTATCAATGTAGTCGTTAATGTAATCGCCATTAGCAGTTCTAAAAAAATCATCACCGGTAATAACCTCGTTCAAGGTAGGAATATTTACCATTGGTCCTGAAGGTGCTTCAATGTCATTATCGTCAGAAGAACATCCAAGCAACAACAATAGTAGCTGGAAACCTAGGGTTATCTGAAGGATTTTCTTTTTCGTATTCATAATTTTTTTAAGGTTAGGTTTACCATAGTTTAACTGAATAGGTTGTTTCATGGTATATCCCCAACGTTTAATCCATTAAGATTTAAGGGTACCTTAGGATAGGGAATGGGTTGCAAGATTCTATGGTATGATCGTTTCATCTTTTCCCCAAAACGCTACTTTTTATAGCATCTTAAAAATGAAAGTACAGCTTTCAAGTAGCGGGCCATACCAAAATTGTAACCAACTTGAACAGATATGTAACACGGGTATACACCCTATGGAATCATGACCTACAGGTTCTACGCTAGCAAGGTTTGTACTGCATTTCTTTAAAAATTACTCTAAAAAGGAAATGCAATGGAGCGGTAGGGTATTGTTCGTGATAATGGTATAGATTTTGGTAGAAGGTGCAGGGTAAGCTAGATTACGATGAGTAGGACTTGCAAAACATTTTGGTTATTCGTTGTTTTCATTTATTGGGGATGTCATATCAGCGCTCAGAAAAAATCGTTCGCTGAGGGATATATCATCAAAAAAGAAGGGGATACTATCTACGGCTTGATTAAAGATCGATCCTCAGAACCCTTTGTGAGCCTGTACACTAAAGTTCGGTTTAAAGAAGGTGGCAGGGCGCGCACCAAGAAATATAACCCTGATGCCATTTTGGGTTACGGCTATCGAGAACTACATTTTTTATCCATCCCACTTAGAGCGGAAAGTAATTTCTTTAGGCTACGTTATTACAGCGATGCAAAGGCGGCAAGTGTCTTTTTAAAGGTGCTTGCGACATCCGAAAAACTCATGTATTTCGAACGGTTATTTGTGCATGATGATAACAACTCTATTGATGCCTTTCCACTGTTCTACCGACCGGGTTCAAAGGAAATGGTCAGAGTGACCCAAGGCATTTTCGGGTCCAATAGAAAACGATTGGCTGACTATTTTTCAGACTGCCCAGCCTTGGTTAAAGCGATCACGAAAACCAATTCCAACATTCGAACTGTACCGGAACTGTACGAGTATTTGACGGACCATTGCAAGCTTTAAATGGACGAAAGCGTTGGGTTAGGAATTTAAGATACAACTTTGCTTTGGACGACTGAAATGAAAAGGGCTTATAGCCTTTTGAAGTAGGGGCGAAGTCGTGCGCTAACAAAGTTGCTATAGTGCATCTTCCATAAAATTTTCAAGATCAGCGGCTACTTTTCTTTTTCTTGCCCAATGAAACGGTATAGTCATCAACGGTGCCTCGTATCTTTAGATTGAGAAACTTGGTCTTTCGGTTAGGGTCTGCCTCTACGATCTCGTCTACCTGCTCTTGCGCTACAACCGTGTCCTTCTTATTGCCAAACAGTTTTTGCCAGGCGGCCTTACGCACCGTTTTCCAGGGGATGCGCAAGTAATAGTCAATATTTTGATCGCTGTCGTGTGTTCCCGACAATTCCATATGACCCAGGGTTGATTCAATTGTCATAGCGGGTATATTGATTTTTCCCTTATCAATGGCCAAGCGATTTTGTAAGGTGTCAAACCGAATATTTCGGAGGTTTTTATCTCCCATATAATCCGATAGTGCTAACATGGGGTCATAGTTCTTTAATTTTCCATTCAGGACTTTCACTTCCAATTCGATGGAAGACTGGTCCAAATCGGGCACCAAATCGGGATATACCCGAATGTTACCGCTAATTCTTGATGTGAGTTTTCCCTGTAAATTTTCTGAAACAAGGTGGTCCTGCCCAAAGTTTTCAAATTTGAATAATAATTTTTCCAAATCAACATTGGTCATCACCAAATCAGGCTGAACATAAATGTGTTTTGGGTCACTGCCATTAAAATAGCCATTCAAACGAATGCTGCCCCCGGCAGCATCCATAGTTAGGGTATCTACATAGAGATAATGATCGGGCGTTGTTCTTAAATCCGCCTTTATGTTTTGAAGGTCTATCTTGTGATACACAAAGTGCGCTATGTCTGCGGTAAAGCGCATGTCTGTGAATGGCAATTCATAGATATTGAAGGCCGCCGCATGTTGTGCAACGTCTTCGGTAGTGGAACCACCGGTTTCAATAGCTTGTGGCGGACTTCGGTCAAAATTGAATAGCGCATCGTAATCGATGTAATCCGCTTGTATTGCCAAGTAATTATCGCGCTTTTTTATCGTCGGGTCTTCCCCCAAAAAGTAATTTAACTCCACGTTAAAATTGGTCGATCCAATTTCGCCATGAAAATCATTGATCACAATATGGTCGTTTTCATAACGGAGGTTCCCCTTAAAGTCGTGAAAGCGTTGCGGATGGAGTTCCATCTTGGTGTCTAGCTTATCCAGGGCAATGGCAATCGATTGCAAAGAAGAATCGGTATACTGCATGGTAGCCGTACAATGCAGGGTTAAATCGTCAAAAATTTCATGTCGATATTCTTCCGGTACGTAATTTTCACCCTTGTACGAAAAGACATCTTCCAACCGTAATTGTTTTGCGCTAAGGTTTAAATCCAATTCCACATCGCCATTGCGCTCGGGCTGCATCCAGAAGGCATACGCATGTACCCATCCATCAAAATGAAAATCACTGTCGTCAATATAGCCCTTGAAGTCAACGATTTGAATATCCTTATCATCAATTAACACATCGGCCTGAAAATCATGCAAACGATGCGGATAGTGGGTTAACTGGGCATTGAGACTATCGATAAAAAATTCTCCTTTCGGTAAATATTCAGATTCCGTAAAGTCTTTGGCAGAACCAACAAAAGAAAGTCCAAGGCTGAGATTTTCTACCTGTTCATCGTACCCGTTCGGGATAGTGTCTTGTGCTGAAAATCCCGTCAAGGCGGCAATATCCAAGGATTTGGACGTAATATCCAAATGCGCTTCTACGGGGGTGTCGGTATGATGTACAATAGACGGTAGGTCAGACAGGAAACCACGTATGGAAACATCGGAATCCCCCATGAGCAGATCAAATTGTTTGAGGGTGGCCTGCTTACCATTCATGATCAGGTGCACATTTAAAGCGTCCAGGGGAACGGGAAGGTCATTGGCTTCCAGATGCAAATGCTCTACTTTCAAAGCTGCGTAGTAGGCTTGGTTGAGTTGCTGCAATGCCATTGTGGGGTTATCGATATCAACGATATCATGAAAATTCATTTGTAGTGTAATATTCCCTGAAGCGTTCTGTACGTTTTGGAGTTCAAAGAAGTCCGCGATAAAATCGAGATTGAAGTTGGCATCAATTTGCATATCCACTTCCGGCGCATTAAAATTCTTGACCAGGAGCGCGCCTTTAAACTCGCCTTTTTCCAGGGAGGCGGTCATATCGGTCAACGAAAATTCCATGGTGCTCGCATCCCTTTTTTCTCCGTTAGTAAAATGGCCCCGAAACCCCATATTGTCTATTTTTTTGGCCCTGGCCGTATTTTCTAGAAAAGCCTTTCCGGCTCCAAATTCGGCATTGATCGCGGGCCGGTTCCCTTTATTTGCCGGACCCTTGATTGTGGCATTGAAATAGATCTCCCCGGCATTTTTATAGTTCTCCAAAAAGGGAATCACATCTGTGGGAGCAAAGGCGATGAGCATATCAAAATTGGGCTTGGTTCCTTTTAGGACAAGGTCAAGGTCTACATTGTTTTTGGTTGCTATAGTGCCCTCAAGCTCAAAATCACCATTCTCCATAACAATACCGGAGGGAGCGATATCCAACAGCCCTGTGAACTCATTGAATACCAGGTCTGTGTGTATTTCGAAATGCTTTTTGCGGATAAAAGTGGTATCACCGGCTTTGATGATGTTCAGTTCCAATTCGGTATCAATATGGCCGGAAATGACACTGTCTCGAATACGAAACCCTCCGTTGCCTTCATAAATGAACGTTTCAACATCCGTATGGGTCGCTTCATCAAACGTGTGGACATCCAGGTTTTTTAACCGGATCTTTTTTAAGTGAATGTTGCTGGTTCCTGTGCCATCCGCAGTAGTGGTGGCCAGGAAATTTTGGATATTGGAGGAAGTATCCTCGTGAATAACAATAGTAAAAGCGCCGTCTTCCACCCGTAAGGAGTGAATATCATACTTTCCACGGACCATATCCCAAAGATTAAAGCCCACATAAATGTCCCTAACATCCATGATCAGGGCGGCATTTTCAGCCTTGGTCTCAAAGATCTGAACATCGTACACTTTTATGGAGAGGTCCGGAAAATTGCCGAATAGCGACAAGTTGCTATTGCCTACCGCAATACGGCCTTTGTACGTTTGGTTGAGTTGGGCAATCTGAGCGGTAATGATTTCGGATTGGTGACTTTGCACATAGAGCAACAGGCCTCCTGTACATAGGATGGGCACCAAGATGAGCGCCGATAGCATCCATTTCCAGCGTTTTTTAAGCCTCAAAGTAAATACATTTAATTTAGCAAGATCTAGTGTTTTACCAATAACGCATGCGTAGGTCCTCCTATTGTTTGGAATTGAACTTAAGTTGGGGTTACCACGCTGAACCGGATAGGATATAAAATGACGGCGCGATACGGAAATTGGTAGCATCAGAGATAACTTCACATATGTTCCAAAATGTGCAGTGTTTTTCCGTGAAGCTTTTTTTGAGTAGGGGATTATGACTGCCCACCGTAGATTGATCGGAGGCGGCTAACTTGAGTTTGGTACGGCCGGATAAAAATGGTGAGGTAGACCTTTTAAAGCAGGGACTAGGTTACAAGCGCACCAGTTTGTGCTGTACTTCCTAAAAATCTTCTTTGAAAAGGTAATGAAACCGAAACACGAGATTCACGAGCGCCGCTAAAAAAATAAAAAATTAAAGAGTAAACACTTTTTTTATTGCCCGTCCTGATAGCTATCGGGAGGAGGGGAGCGTAGCAAAGTACACCTCAGCCTTTTCAGCCTACGCCACCGTAGTGCTACGGCGAAGTTGGCTGGCGTAGGTACGTGTGTGGAATGGTTAGATTTTTAAGGGATTTTGAAATAAATCACTGAATATCCAATAATTAGCCTCACCTTTACATCCTAATATTTAATTAAATACCATGAGTAAAGGAACAGTAAAGTTCTTCAATGGCACCAAAGGTTTTGGATTTATCAATGAGGAAGGTGTTGACAAAGAACATTTTGTACATGTTACTGGATTAATCGACGAAATTCGCGAAGGTGACCAAGTTGAGTTTGATTTAGAGCAAGGAAAAAAAGGATTGAACGCGGTAAACGTAAGGGTCATCTAACTTCATAAAGTCTATTTTTCAAGCCCGTCTGATTTTGATGGGCTTTTTTATTTCCAAAAATCCCTAGTTGGCGAATAAATCAGCTACCTTATCGATGTAAACCCATAGATGGTAAAATCACAGTAAACCTTTAGCAAAAGAGAGAAGGACAAAGTCACTTTTGAGCTTGAGAAAGGCCAAAAAGGAAGGAATGCAGTTCGCGTGAATCTTCAGAAATAGGGTTCTATTGTTTTGTAAGGTTCTTTATTTCAAAAACGATACTCAGAGCAATTGTATACCAAGACGGTGCTCGGATTATGGCAATAGTTATATGTTCTATACTGTATAGCGTGGAGCCCATCCCGAACTACGACACTGAGCTGTCAAAGTGCTGTCGAAGTGGTGTTTCGGGATAATTTGCGGTTTGGTACGGCCGGATAAAAATGGTGGCATAACCTTTTAAAGCAGGGACTAGGTTACAAGCTAGCCAAGTTTATGCTGTACTTCCTAAATATCTTCTTTAAAAGATAATGAAACACTTTTTTCACAACCCGACTTGTTCTCTGAAGCTGGGACAGTGAAGGAGAAAGGGCAGGGGAATGCCTGCCTGCCCTCCAATGGCGGGTAAACCGGTAGGCAGGTGTGTGGAATGGATTTCTTGATATCGCGATCTCATTGAGGTTTGAATTATCCAAATCCATAAACTATTATTTAATCGGCATAAACTAAGAATTTATAACAACTAAACTACTAGTTTATCCTCTCCTAATATTCGCCAAGACGTACCGAATGCCCTGGGTTACCTGCCTACGATTTTATATACCGAGGCATGCAGGCAGGTGTTTCTTTGCTTTGGACGGCCGATGAAAAAACTTCCAGTAGATGTTTTTGGAGAGCGCGCGATGGTGTCTCGGTGTATTGGGCACTTTCCTTACTTAAATAGGAACAACTACTTAATCCTTAAGGGCTTTTAAGAAAACAGGATCATGATTAAATAAAAATTCCTTTCCATAAACATCACCATCGTAATTGATTCTATGGAGATACTGTTCTATACTGAAGGAAACTGGAATTTCAACATGATCATGGTAAACATCTTTGGTGTTTTCAACATTTTGAAAATCAATAACAGGTTCAATACGATATAGGATTTTAGAGTGCGGTAGTTCAAAGACCAGCGGGTTAATTCCGCGGCCCAGAAGCCATCCCGTACGTTCGCCAACCGTAAAAATTCTTTCATCCAATTGCCCTATGGCCGCAAGCGCCCCGGCCGATGAATAAATAGCATCGTCTTGAAGGATATAAATAGCACCCTTAAAACGTATTGAACTTGAAGAGGGCTTGATCTGTCTGGGGCCTGAAGCAAAAATTTTATACTCGTAATTGTCCAGAAATGATGCCCGGTACGACTTCCATTCTGAAAGCTCTTCATTAGGATATTTACGCTTTAATTCTTCCGTAGGATTTGCAAGAAGTAACATTTCAAAATGTATCGGCCTGTCTATAATAGCTTCCAGTGCATTCAACCAAACATTATCGGCACCTCCCCTGTTCCCGCGTATGTCGATAATTACTTTTTTAAGAGGTTTCCCAGAAGATTTGGCAACAATCTCCTCGGGATAAAAATCCAAATACTCCAAATTCATCGCCGGGATGCGTACATAGAGTACCTGATCCTCCGGAAAATAATCGACCTTGTACCTTTGGTTTTGCTGCGCTTTAGTTGCTACATCTTCAAACTGTAGGGCTTGGTTTAAGGGAAAAACCCCTTCAATTTCCGCTCCGGCCGTATCGACGAATTTCAAGTGTAGACTTTGATCAGAAGATAAGTTGAACGCATGATAAAACGTTTCAGAGTAATAGCGTTCATAGGCATAATCCCAACGCATTTTCCTTAAATACGGATAGAGCTGCGCAATAAAAATCGGTGCCTTTGTGTCATTTATTTCAGTAAGTTGCAAGCCCGATGTATAGCTTGTCCCCTTATGTTCAAAAGGGATGACATTGTAATACTGTCCATCAATATACTTTAGTGTTATCCTGAACTTTTTCTTTTTGGATGCAGTAGCCCTTAACTCGTAATAGGATGGGAAAAGTGCGATAGCCCTCTCCGAGATCCCTAGTTTTTTCAAGTACTCTGGGGAGTAGGCTTGGGGCCAGAGTAGGCTTGAATGCCCATCTTGAAGTACCGTAATTGCCGATTTTATCAATTTTGCATACGCTTCCGTGGATGTAACCGTAGCTATTTGTAGGCGAATCTTTTTTAATTCGGACAAGGGGTTAATCCCTGTCAATGCTTTTCGTACCGGGGTCTGTGGGCTGAACCGCTTTACCGATTCCACGTAGGTATCAAAATCCGCTAGCATCTCTTTTTTTGTTAGTACGGGCAAGGCTGTAGACATCTGTTCCTGAGCTTCAACTTCCAAGGCGAAGATTCCGATAAAAAGGAGGGATCCTTTTACTGAAGTGCTGAAGAAAATTTTGAATAAATTCATCATGATTGTAGTTTTTTGATTATTGCTATGCCAAAAATGTAACGCGTTTTGCATTCAAAAAACTAAAATGTATCGAGTTGGACGATCATTGTAATGAATTGTAATGAAGCTGTAGGTAGCAATTGGAACAAAAAAATCATGAACGGCAGAAGATTCGCGTAAAACTTTTTTTTATGTATATAAGGACTAGCCTTTCCGTAAAATGGCTTTGACCTAAGGGATAGAAAGAAATTTACCCGGTGGGGGATTACTTTTTTCGGCGAGATGGGGCGGAAGTATTTTATGTCAAATAGCAGCGCTATGCGAAATTTGTTACATATTAGTATTTGTGCTATAATGTACCGCGCCCGCCTGAATGAAATGAATGCATTTATTTCGGGCAGGGTATCCCTGCCCTGAGCTTGTCGAAGGAGAGCTTTGCTTTGGACGACCAAATGAAAAAGGTAAGGTAGCCTTTTTGAAGTAGGAGCGAGGTGATGCCCTGGCAAAGTTTGCATTACAATTCCTAAAAAATTTCTTCTCAAAAGCTTCTTTCAGTAAGTAGCGAAATCAAAATATCTGGCCTTCTTCGACCTGGAAAGGCCTCAAATCTTAGGAGGGTAAGGTTTTCCGTAATTCTTTTTTATTAGCAATTTCTATATTGCAGTATTCTAAACCATTGACTTACTTCCTTTGGTTTCTCTCCCCTAAAATACCTGTTTATGGGTATTGAATTTAGTAATCTATTATTGAATTTTTGATTGAATTATCGGTCGCTTAAGAACCTTGTACAAACTCAGAATTAAGGCCTTCACAAGGGTTTAAAAACCATCTAATAATTGACTAAATGCCGGATAAAGACAAAGCAAAATGTACATTGATATTAAAAGGTGGTGGGATCAAAGGCATTGCATACGTGGGTGCACTAAAAGAATTACGGGCTCATTGTAATTTCAATTGGTATGCCGGAACATCAGCTGGTGCCACTACGGCATACTTCTAGCTAGGTTTTGCCTTAGATGTTGGTATATAAGCATGTTATATATTCATATGAACAATTCATAAGCATCAAAATAAATGATTATGGAAATTGAAAAAGACAATTTTGAAAAAACGAAATACTGGATTGAACTAGCAAAATGGTTTATAGTGAGCGTAGCGCTAGTTTTAATCACAAATATTGTCAACTGGAATTTTACAAGTAGGGACAAAAGTTTCGATGAAGTTAAATTCTACTCAGAAAAATACATGACAGAGTTAATTGTTCTAAATGATAAGGTAGGTCCAAGATACAAGTTAGCACAATTCTTCAAGAATGTTATTGTCAATAACGACCAAAGAGAAGGTTGGATTAGGTACTATGACGATGTTAAAAAAGAGTACCATGATTTGGTAAAAGTTGACTCATTAAATAGGATAAAAAAACAGGAAATTCTTAAGAAGGACAGTACACAGTTAAACTCAAGTGAAAAAGAACAATTAAAGATTTTACGGAATAAAATTGAACGAGCTGAAATTGAGCTGAACAGCCATTTGCTTTTACCAAATGAACCGAAGAAAAAATACTATATCATTGTAGGCGGTGATAAAACTTTGGAAGAAGCAGAATTTGAGAAAAACAAATATTCAAACTTCGAACCAAAGATTATTTATAGAAATGGAAGTTACAGAACTGTAATTGAATTTGATAATTATCAAATTGCCAATAAAAATCTCGAGCAAATAATAGGAAAAAAAAGTGATGCATACATTGTTGATAGTCAAAAATGGTGTACTGGACTGATAGAAAAGGGAAAATATTTTGAATGTAATTAAACTAAATAATTATGTACGTAAAAAACAATCTTCTATTTGATAATGGTGGTACTCAAATAAGATATGAACATACTGATAATTCTTGGGCGAACAATAATCCATTATACCTAATTATCCATTATACTGCTGGCATAAGTATGTCTGGTGCGATTAACCACTTCAAGACTAGATATCAAAGAGGAAACGCTTCTGCGCATATTATTGTTGATAAGGATGGCACAGTAGTACAGATGGTAAAATTCAACAGAAAGGCTTGGCACGCTGGAATAAGTAATTGGGGAGAAATTAATGGATTAAATCATTATTCAATTGGAATAGAATTAGTAAATGCAGGTAAATTAGAGAAAACAGATTCTGGAGACTGGATTAATTGGTCTGGAAAGAATATTAGTTCTAATGAAGTCATAATCAGACCACATAAAAATGATAAGTATCAAGTTCATTATGGGTGGCAAATGTATACTAATGAACAAATAGAATCGCTTATCGAAGTATCAAATGCCTTAAACGATAGATATAATTTTATTGACATATTGGGTCACGATGATATTAGTCCAGGAAGAAAAATTGACCCCGGTCCAGCTTTCAATATGATAAGTTTTAGGTCAATTGTTCTTGGAAGATAATAAGTAACGCTTGCTAAAAACTTATGAGAATAATAGCGATTTAGTAGCTGAGCCGATGTAAATTATATTTAAACATGGTCGGTGTTTAACCAAAACAAAAAATTAAAATATGGGAGTATGTAGAACCGCCAAAATAGAAGAGGTTGTTAATGACGCTACTGCAGCAATTAATCAACTGAAAAAACTTGAAGACCAAGTTAAATCTGAAGAGAGTGTGAGAAAGCAAGAATTTCTTAAACGAATCAATGAATACTTAGACCTTGCGGGAGTAGATGACGAAAGATTTATACAGGAAAATACATATGTAAAAGTAGAATATGCAAGTGAGTTTAGTTTAGATAAAATCGTTGAAGTAGTAAAAGATGCTTTGCAAGCTGCTGCTGATTCAGCCATTGCAACGAACCCCACCGCCTTGTTAAGTTCTAATGCAACAGACTCATATTCTGAAGTTGTTGTATCAATTGGTGAAGCCGCAAAATCATCCTCTTCAACTGCTGCAAATGGTAGTTTTTCTGCCACAAGATTGGCTCCAGGCATTATAGCTTTTGTTTACACAACATCTGTCACAATTAAAGAAATTCAAACTTTTGGAACGGAAGCAATAACAGCAACTGCAATGCACTATGCTTTAATTGAAAGTAACCAAGATTTCGCTCAAACAAAAGATATTGAAACTGTTCAATGGACTATAAAGGCCGCTTTAAAAGCTTACAAGGACTTTATTACTTTACAGGCATTATTAGTTGATCGTCTTGCCAAAGGTGAATTGACATTAGACGAGTATGTGCAACTAGACGATAAATATGCTGAAACAGCAAAAAAATTAAGAAAAAGAGTTCAGGACGCCATTAATGATGTAGCAAAACCTGAAGTTACAAAAGCGGCTTATAATTTGGATTGGTCTAATGAGAACTCTAAAAAATCAGTACTTAATTCACGTTCTTTAGTAAACAGAGAGCTTGTTGAAAGTTCTATAAAATTACTTTCTGGTTTTGGTAAAAAGTACGAACCGGTAATAGAGTTAAATAAAGAACGGCTAGATACTAAATTTTTCTAATATAGACTATAGATACAAATGATAGTTCGTGCGCAGCCGATCGTTAGGGAGTGTTTCATGACCCTGTTCAAAATTCCCTTAAATGACGGAATGCTGAGGGGTATTCTACCTAAGTATAGTTATAGCTTACGAATGCGGTTAGCAATAAGCAAAATGCTTTTTCATAATATCGTTACCGATATGAGCCTAAAGACTGTCATATCTGATATTATACAAAACAGCAAGCTGTACGCAATTTGCTACATATTAGCATTTGTACTATAATGTAATGCGCCCGCCTGAATGAAATGAATACATTCATTTCGGGCAGGGTATCCCTGCCCTGAGCTTGTCGAGGGGTTACTTTGCTTTGGTACGGCCGGATAAAAATGGTGGCATAACCTTTTAAAGCAGGGACTAGGTTACAAGCTCACCAGGTCTGTGCTGTACTTCCTAAATATCTTCTTTAAAAGATAATGGAACACTTTTTACACGACCCGACGGTAGTCCCTGAGTCTGCCGAAGGGTAGGAGGGGAGGGTAATGCCTGCCTGCCCTCCAATGGCGGGTAAACCGGTAGGCAGGTGTGTGGAATGGATTAGAAACTTAATGGCCTATATACTATAGGCCATTAAATTATGAATTCGGAATTTATTAATTGCCTAAAAGAAAGGCCATTAGTTTCTTATCAAATTCCATTTTATGTTCTGAATTGGTGAAGAACACATAACCTACGCCTTGTTCTTTATTGAACAAATAACGGCAGGTGTGGCTGTAATTTTCACCTCCGTGGGAATAATTTGTTCCATAATCAGTTGCTTCAACAACTATGCCCAATCCATAATTGTAACTGGGCTCATTGTATTCTGGTTCAGCGGGAGCAACCGATTGTACCTTTAGAAATTCTTCATAACTCTTTTCCGATAAGAGCTTATTACCCATAATACCAATCAAGAAATTGGCATAAGCCTTGGAGTCTGTCTGTAAACTGCCTGCAGCTATGAAATTTGGATTATCTGCATTGATGGCATAACCACTATTTAATTTGCCTTGGAAATGACCCTTAGCCCTGTGTTTTTCTATATGGTCATTCCATACATAACTACTATGGCCCATATCCAAGGGATCAAAGACCTCTTTTTTGATCAAGGCTTGTAATTCATTTTTTGTTACCCCTTTTAAATGTGCAATGACCAAGGCTAAAAACTCAAAACCTTCCCCTGAATATAGAAAATTGGTTCCTGGTTGAAATTTTATGGAAAGTTCATTGTCAGCGTCGAAATACCCTTCATCATTGATAAACCTCCAGTTTGGAAAGCCACTTGTATGTGAGAGCGCCATTCGGGCCGTAATCAACTTATATCTTTCGTCATGAGCAATATCAGGATACTCCATATACTTGTACAAAGGGGTATCCAAATCCAAAAGTCCTTGATCGACCATTTTCATCACAAAAAAGCTAAATACGGTTTTAGACATGGACGCGGCATCAAATAGGGTAGAGGCAGCAACTTTTTCTTGGGTTTCTATGTTTTTTACCCCCAAGACCTCGTTATAAATGATTTTGTTGTCATTGATAAAGGCGATGGATAGACCGGGAATTGCTAAGGAATCCATTTGTTGTTTGACAAAGGCATCCATTTTTGATTTCGAAATGTGACTTCCATTAAAAGAGCGAATTGACCCCTCATCCCAGGTATTATTCTTTTTACTAGAGGATGATTTCCAAGCATTGAATTGTTCCTGTAATAAACCCACAGCAGGCTTTCCTCCTTGTTCGATTCCCTGAATGGATAGTCTTAGAATGGCCCTGTCTTTCGGTTGGTATACTGAAATAAATGCCGACCGAGCATATTGCACTCCGCAGCGTCTATCGCCCCCAGCCATTTCACCCGCTCGTAATGAGAGCATCAAGCGTTCGGCCAATGAGCGGCTCCTTGCAGCATTGAAGGCATCAAATGCATCTTCAATGACCTTCTCATCGACCAAAATGTTCCCCAAAACGGCAAAATCATCCCCTATTTTAGATCCACTCCAACCTTTGATTTGTTGCCCTGAATAAACCATTGGGGCACCATCACCATTGAGTTGAATCAATCCATATTGCTGGTACTCAGGGGTAAATTCCTTTTGCTTCATGGCTTTGAGAATGGCTGCCAAAGAGGCATCGGTCTCCATGAGCTCAACACCTTTCATACGGGCATAATAATTGCTTGCGGCCTGCACGACGATAGCTCCTTTTTCGGGTACGATCGAGGCAATCCCTGACACATCGAAGGTGCAGGAGGCTCCTACAATTCCAATTTCTCCCGTTGCTCTGTCCACCGCTATAATTGACCAGGTCGCATATGATGACCATGACGCGAATAGGGTGAATACTACGGCACAACAAAGTTGCTTCAATTTTGTTCTTTTAGATTGTAACATGATTTCGTTTTTTGATAAATGAATAATTGTGAATTAAAGACTGATCCAATTTTTAAATTTTGCTGATTGCCTACTTGATACTTCAAAGATTTCGCCTGTTTTGAATATCAACTGTAGTTTATTTTTAAAATGAGGTGCGATTTTTTTGATGTAATCAATATTGATGATTTGTCTTCTATTGATTCTAAAGAAATGTTGCGAAGGCAAAATTTGCTCCAATAGATTTAGGGACTTTTTTAAGAGTACGGATTGGTCGCTATAGTGTATACGGACATAGTTTTCCATGGATTCCAATAACCAAATGTCTTCTACTTGGATTAAATGAAAATTCTCTTTCTCTTTGACAAACACCTTTTGATGAATGGAGATTTGCTGTTGATCTTGGTCTCTCTCTGATAGTTTTTCCAGTACTTTTTCAATCGTCTTTGCAAAACGTTCTTGGCGGAGCGGTTTTACCAGATAATCCAGAGCATTCAATTCAAAGGCTTTTACTGCATATTGATTGTAGGCAGTGGTAAAGATTACTTCAGGAACCATGGTTAGCTCCTCCAGTAGTTGGAGTCCTGATTTCTCGGGCATTTGAATATCCAAAAACATGACATCAACCTGCAGATCAGCGATTAAAGCGCTTGCCTCTTCTGCATTACTGGCCTCACCAACAACCTCAAATTGAGGAAAAGGTTTTAGGGCCCTCAGTACTTCTTGTCGCGCGAGGCGCTCATCATCAATAATGATTGTTTTAAACTTTTGACTCATTTCGTTTTGGGTATTGAAATCGTAGCGACGACCGTATTGTTAGTTGTTTCCTCCAAAGTAAAACTTGCCTTATCATCGTACTGGATTCGCAGTCTTTCTTTTAGGTTTTTTAACCCAATTCCATTGTTGTTCTTTGGCTCCATGCTTCCTGGATTGGTAACTTTAATACGGACAAGTTCGTTTTTAGCAGTTATGGAAACGGTAATCATACCTCCTTCAATGAATTTGTCAACTCCGTGTTTTATGGTATTTTCAGCCAATAACTGAATACTGAATTTGGGTATTTTGAATGTTTCCACTATAGGATCGGTAACAATGCTGTACACTAACCGTTTTTCATATCTAATTTTCTCCAGTTCAAAATAATCCCGAACCAACTCCAATTCTTCCTTAAGCGGAACAAGATCGTTCTCTTTTTGATCAAGTGATGAGCGCAGTAAATCAGAAAGCAAATCAATGGATCTCCGCGCTGATGCGGGGTTTTCTATAATCAATGATTTTATGGAATTCATGCAATTGAACAAGAAGTGCGGATTGAGCTGTTTCAGTAGATTATCCAATTGGGCCTGTTTTGCCGTGGTCACCAATTGCGCATTCAATTTTGAAATCTGCAATTCCCTTTTGTGATAGCCATAAAGGTGATACGCGAGCAACCAAATGGACATCAGTCGCAGTCCGGTAATTAATACAGGATCCCAATTCAACAGGATTTTAAAAAACCCAAAATCATTATCGGCAAAATGAATCCAGAATAGATAGTATTTTATGTTGGCGATTATCATAAAACTGAATGCAAGAAGCACTACAGACAATATCAATATCAGCAGTAATTTAGGTATCGCATTTGCCCCCCAGTTATACTTTACAGCCAGAACCCTATAAATATGTGTCAGGCCTATACAAATTGCCACGTCCAAAAAATAATTAAGTATGGCCAAAATGATTGGGGCATTATGATCGTGTAAACTAACATACAACCAATACAAGGAAACCAATCCCCACCAAATGATTTGGCATTTCCAATAAAGTGATATTCTGTTTAGCAATCCCATATTTCCTACGAAGTAATTCAATAAATTGGCATCTTCAAAGCCAATGTACATAAGCGTGGTATATTGGGGATGAATGCGTTCAAGAAATTCTTTTTTGCTTTTCAAACCGGGGACTGCTACTGTATAGGTAAGGATTCCTATATAATAAACGACGACCGAAGCAATTTTATACTTCGGCAATCTCAGCACAGGTACCGCGGCGAATTGTGGTATTTCCAAAATGCTCTATAATGTACCGCGTGGCGCCTGTCCCGAACTTGTTTCGGGATAACTTGAGCTTTGGTACGGCCGGATAAAAAAGGTCTTGTAGACCTTTTGAAATAGGAGCGAGCTGATGCGTTGGCAAAGTTTATACCGAACTTTCTGAAAAATTTCTTCTCCAAAAATCCTCTTTAAAAGGTAATGAAATCGAGCTTTACGAGATTCACGAGCTCCACCAATCGAACAATAAAATATCTGCGAGTAAACACTTTTTACACTGCTCGCAAGGGTAGGGGAATGGGTGTGGAATGTAATAATTGTTAATTCTCCTTTTATGGGACTTTTTATAGGTTAATTAGGATTGGTAACATGATTAGCATTTTCTATTAGAAGTGATGATAAGTACGATATAAGTTTAATTGAAAAAAGACATTAAAAATAGACTTTGTCAAGAATTTCAGAAGTTGAATTAATCATATTGGTCATTATGTTATAGCCATAGCCGTTTATTAAGCTTTCTGACAATTGAGTTTCTTTCCATTTGGTAATATCCTCATCAATTTTATTTACAGAATCTAGTATTGCGTGGTATGATATTATTTCCGAATTGGATGAGGTATTCAACAGTTTGCTTTTTATTTCTTCTTGTAGCGTTTCATCTTTTACTATTCTCTTATATAGAGGTTCAATAAAGTTTTTATGATCAAATTTCGCTCGGTTGTAATTGTCAAAAACTTCTTTAAAAAACATCATGATGTTATCTATATCCCGAAATAAAAACTTCAGGTTATAACCTACTTTTGAATCTATGTGATGTCGCTCTCGGATTACTTTTTCAAAAATCTCCTTAAGTATTATATCATTTGGCCAACCATAACACATAGCTAATATTTTTCCGCCATCCTTAAAGTAATGGGTTATCGTATTTACTTCTTGATAAACATCAATATCTGAATTAAAATTTTCACCAAGAATTTGCCCACAATAAAGGGCATCGTTTGTATTATCCTGTTTCAGTATTCTTAGTAGTATGTTTTTCAGTAGTGTGCTTTGTGGGGCCGTACGCCTTAAAAAGTCTATAAGATTTCTGTTTTGAATTGTGGAATTATTGTTTTTTATGAACTCTAAAATGTATGGAAATGTAGGTGAATGAACATCTGAATATTTAGCCCAAAAGCCCCATGCATTTTGTGCATCATTACTTTCATATTCTTCTATTTTGGAAAAGTTACCATCTATTGAAGAATAGAGATATTCAAAGTTGTGGATTAAAAGTCTAATCATTACGGGACTCATTTCTCTGTATGAAGAATCAAACGAAAATCTAGGGCGAGCGTTATCGTTTGTTCCTTCTTCTTTTAATTGAAAATATTCAGAAAGTTTCTTGCTTATGAGATATCCACAAAATGCTATCTGTCTTTGGACAACATAATCATGACCTCTGGCGAAAACATATTTCTTGCAATTATCAATAATTGTTTCTGTAGATGTTGTTTTCAAAAAATTATAGTAGATGACAGCTGCAGAAGCTCTTAAAACTTCTTCTTCTTCCTTTGGAAATAAAGAAAGTTGATTTAATATAGTGTCGTTTAAGATATTTCGATTTTTAAATAGATCAATTATTTTTATTCTGAAATCTAGACCTAAAGGTCGCGACGACTGTAATATATTATCAATTTTTTCTGTCCAGTCTGGATAGTATTCTATTATATAGCTAAGAGAAGTGCTGTGATTCGAAATATATTTCTTTACTATATCAAGTTTAGGAAATGTATCAATTATTGGTCTTAAAGCATTAAAATACTGATTGAAACCCCCTTTAGGAAGGTGAATCAATTCATCTTTAAGAAACCTTTCGAGAATAGTATCTTCAAAATACTTCTTATCTAATGCGATTAATGGTTGAACGGCTCTATCTCTAAAGTACACTTCCCTATTGAAAAGTATCTTTTCTAATATCTCTATACCTTCTTTTTTATGATTTTTAAAAACAGTATCGATATACTGTGCTGCATAAAAAGTGTTTTTGGCATCACTTCTAAAGTAATTTTTTAGATTTTCATGGACTTCCTCGTCATTAGGCCAGCCTTCTACTAAAGCCATAACATACCAATGAGGGATGCCTGATTTTGGAAGATTGTCAAGCAAATATTTCTTGTTGTTTTCTGTTCTTCCAATAAGACTGGCATATGCTATTTCTGGTTCTCTATGCTTTTGCTTTTCAATCCATTTTTCAATTTCGGGAATCAATATCTGATTATCTCTAAAGTAATTTGATATATATGGCCAACCACGGTGAGCGTCCAGAGATATGAAAGGATATTCTTCGTTTTTAAGTTCCTCGACCATTCTTAAGGCAACCTTATCTTCTTTGTTGAAGCAATGAAAAAGTATTTTCCAAGCAAGTTTCGAATCAATTTTTCTATTTGATAAATGCCTTCCTACCGACTTCAATGACGTATCCAATAAAAATTCACTGGTCGGCCAACCATCAATTAAAATTTGTAAAACTTCGTCTTCCACTACATAATCAGGATCCCTTTGGCTATAAAGAAATGGCTCCAAATCTCTGTCTTGGTGTAGTTTAAGGTTAACCTTAAGTTTCATGTAAAACAAGGCAACTTCTGAATGTTCGGAGTTTTGAAATTTGTCTAAATACTTTTTTTTGGTATCAAAATCTATTTTATCAGATACTATAGTGTTGATTGCATACGGCAAAATCTCTGGGTTTGTGCAATTGTCAAGAATTTGAATGATTTGATTATATAACCATTCATCAGAAATAAACTTTTTAATTGTGTAGGACGCATCAATTTTTTGATGACTATTCCCATTTATTAAAGATTTAAGCATAAATTCTCTAATAGGAACAGTCAGTTTGTCTGCGGAGATATTTCGAACAGATCTTATTCTGTAATCATCGAATTTATATTCATTGGGAAAGTATTGGAATAGAAATTTTATAACACTAGATTTCAATTTAGCATTAAACGTAGAATCCAAAATAATGTCCCAAAGAATTAGCTTATGTGCCGGATTGGTCTCTAATTCGAATTGACTAATTATTTTTTGAAGGTAATCTTTAGCAGTATTTATAGGCGAATTATTTTGATTTAATACTAATGAGAATTTTAAAAAATGAGCATAGCTGAGACTTCTGGCATCATCAACTTCAATTAAAGAAAGATAATGTTCAAAATCACTTTTTTTCATGTTTGGAATTTGACCAAAAAAGAATGTTATCACCTGATTCCATTGTGTATCAAATGAATAGGACTTAATAAACTCTTCTGAAATATTCTGATTGGATTCAAAAAGATACTTGGCAGCCATAAACTCTTGAAATTGTCTATGCATAAAAGCAATTTCGTTAGAAGATTTTTCAATTATTATACCAATACTATTCGTTCCAATATTGAGCAGATTTTTACTGAATTTTTTAGCTCTTGGGACATCATAACCTATAAATTCTCTAAGATATTTTTCTATAACTTTTTGAGCATCTTTTTTATTTATAACTCCATCATGACATTCTTTTTGAATATGTATAGCCAAAACGGAAAAGATCTCTGACAATTCAAAATCCAACTCGTTTTCCTCAATGATATTAGCAGATGTTCTTCTTCTGTTGGGATGGTGGTCTATTAAATGCTCTGTAATGCTATGTAGAGCTTTTATTTTGTTTTTTGGTAAAATAGAATACTTAAATCTTTGTGAGATCAAAATACCCAATAGCAAAGGATTACCTGCAAGCTGAATAAAGTCATTAGATTTTTTAATCTCTACGAGAAAGTCAGAAGTCTCATTATTCACATAATCAGGATCATTCAATTTGATATGAGAAATCCACTTTTTATACCAATAGCTGATGTATTTTCTTTGTTGAGTTTCAGAAAATGGGGCAATATTAAACTCCTGTATTTTGGAGAATGATTCCTTTTGTTTTCTGTAGCCATATGGCCTACTTGAATAAATAACTTTCGCATTTGTTAATTGAGATTGTATTTCAATCCTTGAAATAGCTTGTTTAGCAACATTTTCGTTTGTCCATTCATCAATTCCATCTACTACGAGTAATAATCTCTTATCTTCTAATGCGTACTTTACAAATTCAAAGACAGCGGCCTTATCAATACTTTTAAACCACATCCTTAATAGTTCAGATAAACTAAGGTTAGGGTCATTGTTTAAATTTTTTGTGATAAAAGCAAAAGGCAACCAAATAGGAAGTAGTTTACCCCATTTTTTAGCGATATTTTCTAATTGTGGTTTGTTTGAAAGCAAATCTAATATGATATAGTGTAGTAGCGTGCTTTTGCCCGAACCGGGTTCACCAAGAATCATTATTCTATCATGAGAAGGTAAAATAGAATCAATATTTATTCTCGATTCTATTTTCAGTGTAACCTCTTGATGATTTGTTCTTCTCTTTTTTGATTTTAATGAGTTGTTTGAAGCGATATCTAATGAATGATGTTTTAATTGTTCTTCATAGAAGTCTCTTTCTGATTCTTTGTAAATACTTGATTCATCAAAATGCTTCTTTTCAAAGAAATCAGGAACAATAAAACGCTCTTGCAAGAGAATAGAAAAATCATTCAGTTCACTTGAAGGAATGCTAGGATCGTACTGTTGAAATATTGTAGAATATATATGGAATAATTCCTTTCGGTAATTTACAACTTGATTTGAATCAAGCAAAATGCTTGCTTCAATATGTTTTAATTTTAATTCTCCATTGAATTTTTTGACCCATTCTTTCCCGAAGAAATCATAAACTATTTGAGGATGTTGTTTTAAAATCCGATTTAATTGAACATTATCCCATTTTTTTAGTTCTTTCCCTCTCCTTTTCAATTTCGCTTTAAGACCATTAAACTTTTTTTGTAATTGAGTCTTGTTCAATGAAAAGGTTGTACAAAAAATAAATTGGTCGCTTTTGGCGAACCAGTCTCCATCAAGAAAGCTATTGATGGCTTTTTCTAAAACATTCTCAGTTACAATCTTATATCTTTTACATTGATACGAGGAATACTGGTCATTATTCTTGATTGCAAAAATGTCTATCCCATCTTGTTTCTGGCCCTTTACACCATATATTTCACAGTCATCAATGGAGTGTATTGTTTCTGCCACCCTTAGGCAGAGTCTTTCAAAGTCCTCCCAAACGAGATTTTCAATTGGTAATTTACGAGCTGTCGCCTCAATCGGGGGTTCTATTATTGAAGTAGAAGGCTTATACAGGTATAAAAACTTATCATCCATAATTTTCAATAAGTTAGATCCTAAATGATTTAAACGACAATAATTCCCCCATCAGAAAAGAAATTTAAGTCTTATAGAAATGTATTTCTTACAAAATACTCAAAAGGCTCAAAAGTATAACTACCTTTTATTTATTAATAGGGAGCCCTAATTCCTGTTTTTTTATTAATATCCTGGGTAAGCTAAAATGAACTATTCCTATATGTTGCCTTATAGAGCTTTGGTAAAATAATACATCATTCAAAAGGTAAATCGTTACCTTTTTCATGCTGTCCTCTTCTTGATTTTTTGTTTCTTTTTTAGCTCTGCTGAGCAATGTCGAAGCATCAAGAAAAAAGATATTGAAATAAGATTCCAATTTTGGAACAATATCATCACAATAATTGATCATTATTAATTGACTTTTAGTTTCCTATTTGAAGGATGAGATTTTTGAAAAGGGTTGGCATAGGTTAAAGGTGTTGTTTTTATAATTAAAATTGACTATTTATAATAGTTAAAATTAACTATATTTATAAGCAAAATTAATTATATCGAACTGCTAGTTAAAATAGTAATTTCCCTACTAATCGGTTTCACTACTTTTCTTATATATAGAATTATAAAGAGAAAAGTGGTTCAAGAAAAACTAAATCAAGTTCTTGAAACTGAGCAAAGGCTAAGTCGCAGAATACATGATGAACTAGCAAATGACATATTTGGGGTATCCTTCAAAATTCAAAACTCAACAATTGATGAAAAAGAGAAAAACGAACTACTGGATTCTTTGGATAGTATATACAGAAGGGCAAGAGATATATCAAGAGACGTAAGTGTTCCTATTTCAACCGAAGGAGTGTTTTTAGATGCAATTAGAGAACTATTAAGATCAATAGAGGAAAGAAAAAGCATTAAAATAACACCTGTTTTCAGAGGGTTGGACAACAATTTTGAAATTTCTAAATCCAAGCAAATTCAGATATATCGAATAATACAAGAACTTGTTATAAATGCCGTAAAGCACTCAAAAGCTAAACAGATATTCGTGCAATTTTTTAACAGAGATAATCAATTGGAAGTTTTTGTAGAAGATGACGGGATTGGTTTCGATAAAAATAAAACAACATTCGGTGCTGGATTGAATAATGTGAAATCTAGAGTCAACTATCTCAAGGGAAAGATTACAATTGATTCTGCCCATAAAAAGGGAACATTAATAGATATTAAAATACCGATATAAATATGACAACTTTAAAAAACTCAATAACAATAGTATTGTTGGACGACCATCCATTTGTACTGGAGGGTTTAAAAAAGACTTTAGAAAATAATTCATCAATAAAGATAATTGGAACCGCTTTAAACCCTGATGAGGCATTTTTACTAGTAAAAAAATCAAAACCAGATGTTTTAGTAGCGGACATAAGTATTGATAATCATATGTTTCTCAAAAATGAACTGGAGAGTGGGATGGATTTGTTGAAAGCAATGAAGGGAAGTGGTGTAGACACTCCAGTCATTTTCTTCACAATGTTTGATCAAACTGAGGTCATTATTGAAGCGATTAGGAATGGTGTTTCAGGTTATATCATTAAAAATAGTAGCGTGCAGGATTTAGCTACAGCAATAAGGAAAGTAGCTAAAGGAGGGGAGTTTTTTGATGAAGTCTGTATTAGAAGAATTATCAATACTCTTAGGAATAACATTAATTCTGAAGGAATAAATGTGCTTTCGAATAGAGAAAAAGAAGTCCTGAAATTGTTAGGGCAGGATTTAAATTCATCTGATATTTCGAAAAAGTTAGGAGTATCAAAGCATACGGTAGAAGCCCATAAAAGAAATATGATAGAAAAACTAGAGTTAAAAGGGACGGCTGAACTTTACAAAATAGCGAAAGAAAAATACCAGGTATTGGTTTGAAAGAAACAATAGAAATATGGCTCAATTCTGATTATGCACTAGCTGTAGTGGTTGCCATATGTGCCTCTTGCTTCATAACTTTAATTTTAGCTGTCTGGCGAATTGTAAAAGAAAATAAAATAATAAAATTGGTTAAAAAAAATCCAAATATCTATAAGCTGACTATTGGTAGAAAGGGGGAAATACATGTTGAAAAAAATGATACTAAATCGCATCTTAAATTCATCAATAAAAATTTAAGTAAGGTATCAAAAAAGCAAGAATTCGAATAAGTAAGCTAGCTAGTGCTAAGAATTTTGCTCACGAGATTTTTTGATTAATTAAATATCAATTAAAAAAGCTGCGAGACTGTGCGGTTGGGAATTTTAGCTTTTGCAGCAAGCTAACGAGAAGCCGCTGAAATTTTTCTTTCCGGAATTCACAGCTAACCCAAAAGTTTCAATGCAAACGAAAAGCTAAGCTTTTAACCCGCCCGTACCAGAACGGTACGTTCGGGCGGGTGGCGCTGGCCAAGTGGCTGAGAATTGCGTATAACATAAATACGAGCGAATAAAATTTATTTAGTAGATGAGTTTTATTAGACTGCGAACTGAAGCGCTGGCATTATAAGAAAACTTTTAATCTAAATTCCCTTGTCATAATCCTGGACCTTATATTACAGCTAAGGCTGTAGTTGTAACTAAAGGGTTAAAGCGTACTAAAGGACATAACACGAATTTCCTTTTACATACGTAAATTCCCTTGTCATAATCAGTGTCGTTATACTGCTAAAGCACTATAACTTGATTATGTCAAATAGCGGTTAAAACCGCTATTACGGGAATTTATATGGTTGTTCCATAATATATATTATGTAAAATAGAATAGTATGGATACAACGATTAAATAGTTTTCTTCTCCTCCTTGCTCGTAGATAAGATTAATACTGAAACGGTTCTACCAAATGGGGATACAACTTTCGTAAGGGGCCTAAATGCCGTTCCCAACATTCTTGCATTTCTTCTACGGTTTCGGTGCCTCGATAGTTGTCTACACATTCATCGTACCCTTCATAACCTTGTTGTAGCTGCGCCATAACCTGATTCATATCCTGGCTTTCGTCAAAACGTTGGCGTTGTGTCGCTGTATTTAACTCGGTCATCACCGTATAGTCCGCTAGATCCATACGTTTATAGCTGCGCAGCTGTTGCAGGTCCTTGAGTTTAATATGGAGCGCTTCGGCCTTATATTCCGTTACTAAATAGTTCTGGCCCCCTATAGGATCTTTAATAATCCCTACCAAACTTCTGAAATCAGCCGCTTGAGCGACGTTTACCGTGGGTTGCATCGCCATCCATACGTCTACTGTTTCCTCATCTTCGGTCACAGTCATCCGGTACCAGGGCACTTGCTCGCCTTTATAGCGGGTATACCGCTCTGTTTTCCGAAGTCGCCCAAAAACACAATCCCCAACTGGTGGTGCCGGGGTCATCACGGATACGCCCACCAAGGGCGATGCGCCTTCAAAAACTTCTGTGCTTTCGCCATAGATGCCTGCCTTAGAATGCCCACCAGCTGTAGTGCCCAAGACGATGTGCTGTACCCTAAAGTCGTCCGTAGGGCCCATTTCGCCCAGCATAGGCAGCAGCGGGGCAATATCGTCTTCAAAAACCCCTACCGAACCGTCGGCACTATTCACATATACCCGAATACTCAGATCCGCTGGCGATAGGATCTCAGCGCGAAGTTCATAATCAAACTGGAGGGGCCGTTCTTTATGGTCCAACGGGTTTCGCGGAATACCGGTTGATTTTTCAAAGGCCTCCCGAAATACTTCTTCTCCTTCGGGTAAGGGAGTGATCTCCTCGCATTCCCATTCCGGCTCCCGGGCTTTGTAGTCCGCATTCTCCAACTGCGACTGGGACGCGATCCGGGTATCGTAGAAGCCGGCCTCGCCGGTGTTTAGGCCGCGAACCAGGGAACGTATATCATAGCTTTGCATCTGGCTGCCATCGTAAATGATATCATAGGTCTGGGCCGAAGTGGGTCCACGCCCATAGCGGATAATACCCGGGATCTTCAATGCTGCCGAACGTTCAAGGTCGCTGCGACTGGGCACATGATTGGTATACTGCAGATCATTTACCGGGCCCGGATGGGTATGAAATTCGGCCACTACCCGCAGGTTCCTTCCCCGAGGACGTGGTGTGGGTACTCCGGTATCTGTGGTCCCTGAATTCCACCGGTAGATCTTGGTTACGTATTCCCTGCAAGGAGTAGCATCCCCGTCTTCAAGGTATTCATGTGTGATCCACCCGCCCTCTTCATGTTCATTAGGGCTGCCCTCCTCGCTGTCTACCCAGGCTTCATCCAGGGCTTTTTGTACTTCCGCATCTTGTAAGATGTCATAAATATCCAGGGAAGGACAAACCGAACTTTGTCCCCATAACCCTGGTGTCAGAAAGCAACGTAAGAGGACGACTGCAATTATGGCCTTGCGATACATCCTTATCGGGTATAAAAGGTTTCAATAATTTCCCCGGTCTTTTGGTCGATAAAAAAATGGGGTTCTCCCCCAACCTTGTTCGCGGAAGCTTTCAGGGGGAAAGACACGTGCCAGACCCCTTTTTCGCTAACAATTTCCTCCCGGCGTTCCGAAAGATCCAGGGTGATCAGACTGTCCTGGGCCATGTAGGTTTTCGCAATATCCAGGGCCGCTTCTTGCGAGATCTTTGGGGCACAACTCCAGGCCATTAGGACAAGAAAAAGTACCGATAGTACAGGAATAGTGCGTATGGGGATCATTTTAGGAAAGGCGAAATGGCTTCTCAAGGGGCGTACAATTTGTAGGGAGCGTTTACTGCTTTGAAAGTAGGGAAAATATACCCGTATGCTGCCTGTAAACGCATAAAAATTAAGGCGCTAGGGTGCATTTTACCATTCTTTGGTGTTCCTGCTCGTTAACCTTCCTGGAAAACCTGAGTTGACCCTGGGTTTTTTACACTAGGATGTCCCTCCTTTACCCCATATATCGTAACCGCGAATTGCTTCCCGCGCAAATAGATACGATCCAATTCGGTAAAAACATAAGAGGAAGGCTCCGGAAGGGCATCCCGTACTTCTTCCGAGATCAGCAATTCTTCCTTGGCCTCCCGACATAAACCCTGGATCCGTGCCGCGGTATTTAGGACATCCCCGGTAAAAACGATTTCCTTTTTTAAGGCCCCTACTTCACCTGTAGTTACCGCGCCCAGATGGATCCCTGCTTTAAATTTCGGGATATGACCGAATATTTTGTTGTAGCGATCCGCTTTGCGTTGCAGCGCCTGCTTCATGGCAAAAAAACAGCGGATACACTTATTGGCTTCAATCCCCTTATCCAGTGGCCAGGTCAATACGATCTCATCCCCGACATACTGGTACACTTCCCCTTCGTGTTGTATGATCGCATTGGCCAAATCGTAGTAATACCGTTGTAAAAAATCAAAATAGCGCAGATGGCCCAGGCTTTCGGCAATGGTGGTAGAGTCTTTCATATCCAGAAAGAGGAAAATGCGCTCCTCCTGCTTTGGTGTATGGTACTTGCCGGAAAAAAAGTTCGTTAACACGGAATGCCCTAAATTCTCACTAATTGCGGCATAGATAAGAGAAACCAACAAGCTAAAGGTTAACTGTAACGCGGTACTTAGAAAAGCCAAACTACCCCAAAAACTCTTGAATTTCTCCCAAACCGCCGGATCACTTATTGGTTTTAGGAGTTCAATTTTTGCGGCTAAAGGATATACGACTACCAGCAGGAAGAGAAACAGAAGGGTGTATAAGATAAACTTGTAGAGTATGGTGCGAAAGAGGCTTGCCTTGCGAAACATTCGATCCACATAGATCATTTCCAGGGCCCCTACAGTGAGCCCTGCGCAAAACGTTGCGAACACTGCAAAAACGACGACCCTGGAACTGGGGTCAATATGCCCTTCGGGCACCGGATTGTCGCCAATGGCCAGGGTATCGGAAATGACAAAAACGAGCCCTATCACGGCCCAAATGATCCCAAAGGGTAAAATACGATATAGGTTCCATCTTGCCTTAGGGGAAAGTTGCAGCACCTTAGCATGGATTTAGGAGGGTAAAAGTAGTTATTTTCCTTATGAAAAAAGTAGTTTTACTTGCAATACAAAGGGGTTCGTGTGTTCCTTTTGTCTTGCCGTTTTTACCTGGAAAAATGGTATTCAAATAGTAAATGTTACTTCACACCAATTGGACGACCGAAGATTTCACAAGAAATCGCTGAAAATCCAGCGGAACGGTTTTGGTTCGTTTTGTTTCAAGACAAAATGAACAAAAGACCTAACTGTAGGCCGGTTTCCGGTGTAACTACTAACCTACTGCAGAACCACGTACAAGCAGCGTATTAGTTATCAACGCGCTGTCCGGGGAATTCAAATACCGATTACGCACCGCTAAAAATCGACCACAATCCCAATACTAGGAATAATTTGTCCGGTATCGCTCTCAATTTCGACCAGGCTTCTGGGATCCACAATAGCGCCGTTGACATCGCGGTTTAACCCAAATTCAGGCGGTTGGGGAATATCTTGTCCCAATACATTTTGGGCCTCCACAAAGACATCCAGCGACAAGCGTTTAAAATTCCATTTTTTGTCGATACGCAGGTCCAACTGACTAAAAATATCCAGATTTTCCTCGCCTAAACGGGAATAATCCAAAATCACTTCCGGATAGTTAGCCAGGGTAGCCTCCAGGTCGGTGGGCACAAAGGGGGTCTCTCCCGCAAAGCGATAGCGCGCACTGATCTCCCAATTGCGTTTTAGTTTATAGCCTCCGGTAAAGGAGATCAAATGCCGGCTATCCCATACCGAGGGTAAGAAAACATCACGGTCAAAGCCGGTGAATTCACTGTAAAACCAGGTATAAGCAAAGATGCCATAAAAGTTATTGGACAATTTTTGCTGGAACTGTAATTCTGCCCCATAGCTTCTCCCCCGCCCTACGGTTTCGATAGCTTCGCTCCCCAGGATCTCAAAATCGGCCCCTTTGTTCGCCAGGGATACCTGGTCCAGAACGGAAACCGGGTAATCCTCATAGCGTTTGTAAAAACCTTCCAAAGAAATACTGGAAGAAGGCCCAAAATAGTGTTGTAGGCCTAGCACAAAATGATCACTCTGGGTGTACTGCACATCCTGATTGACCAGCGTACCGTTGTTGTCCCGGAAGCCTAAGATGGTGTACGGCGGCAATTTAAAATAGCGCCCCACGGAACCGTTAAGGCGCCAGTTTTCTTTGAATTCATACGAAAGTGACAATCGTGGGGAAAAGGTAGACAATAGGTTATCTTCTTCGGTAAATGTATCATCGTCCATCCGAAACCCGAAGGAAACATCCAGTTTATCGTCAAAGAAAGAACGGGTAAGATTTGAAAAGAAACCGTATTTAAAGAAATCAATTTCCGTATTAAAAGCCTGGTTATCGGTAAGATTAAGGGTTTCGTTTTCGTAGTCGGAGTACTGGGTATTAAAACCCAAAGTCAATTTCCAATCCCCAAGAAAGTTGGTCATCGCAAAACGCAGTTTAGTTTCGGATTCGGTCGCATCATTGCTAAAAATAACCCCAAGCTCATTTTCGGGATCTTCAAAACGGGTAAAATCGTTAATAAGGGTATTGTTGCTCAAGGTGGTTTCCATAAAACCTTTGCCATCTTTAAACCGGTTTTTCCAGGTGATCCCAATGGCATTGGTCCGTTGCTCAATAAAAGGGGCTTGTTCCAATTGCGCCTGCTGTTCCGCATCAAAGTCTTCCGGTGCGGCTACGCTGAAATCATCAATTGAGCCTACGCCTATAAGACTAATGCTGTTGTAGGCATCGAACTCATGGGTGATTTTGTACTGGTAATCCCAATAATTCGGCCGAAAAGGCAAGCCAATTACCTCGAACAAGAATTGCAGGTAACTGCGGCGAACAGAAGCCATAAAAGTGGTCCTGGAAGCATCTTCACCACCTTTAAACAAAGGCCCTTCCAGGGTTAGCGCAGCCTCACTGGCGCTGACCCGAAAATTTCCGGTAAAATTACGGCTGTTTCCGTTCCGCTGACTGAACTGCAGCACGCCAGATAAGGGGTTGTCGTATTGTGCACCAAAGGCAGACGTAGACAGCGTCACATTATCAATAAAAGAAACATTGATCAAGCCAACAGGCCCCCCGGCACTCCCCTGAGTAGCAAAATGGTTCACATTTGGAATTTCCATACCATCCAGGTAGTATACGGTTTCATTAGGAGCGCCCCCCCGAATAATAAGATCGTTTCGAAATCCACCAACGGAGGGGGAAACGCCAGGTAAGGTCTGTGCTACCTGTACTACATCGTTGTTACTCCCGGGATAGGTAGCAATCTCTACTGCGGATAGCGTTTGCGTAGACAGCGGTGTTTCCCGCGGTCTGCTAATCCTATTCGCATTGGAAACCACTACCTCATCCAGTTGTTGGGCGGCCTCTTTGAGGACAAAGTTGTAATTGGGGGTGCCTTTGGTACGTACAATAATGTTAAACTGGGTTTGTGTCTCGTAACCCACATAACTTACCACTAAATTATAGGAGCCCGGAGGAATGTTGGTAAGGGTATACTTCCCATCAAAATCAGTTTGTGTCCCAAGCTGGGTGCCTTCCAAATAAACAGATGCTCCAAAAACCGCCTGTCCGGTTTCATCGGTAACCGTACCAAATAGTTCCGCTGTAATTTGCCCTAAGGTGTTTTGTGAGAATCCCAAAAAAAGTAGTACTATACAGGGGATTAAAGCATTCGCCCTCATAATGTTCAATATTTTGCCGCAAATATTGAACAAAAAACTATTAAATAACAGTATTTATATTTAATTTTGTGTTAAAAAGTAGTTTTGAATACCTATGAACTCATAAAGACCTTAGTAGATCTGGTAGGCGACTACCGTGATGCGCATCCAAGTCAAGGACAAGACCTTGGCGCATTTTTGGCTTGGGTGGCCTCAAAAGAGGCAACGCTGCCTGAACCTGAGACCCTTCATATCACCGGTTTCAGTATCGAAGCAGAGTTGGCTGCCTATATCGGTCGTTTAAGTCGCTACGCCAACACCTACATTAAAACTACTCTGGAGGGCTTACCTTTTTCTACGGATATGGAATTTGCCTTTACAGCCCTCCTTCATGGTGCCGGCGAAGTGGGTAAAACCGATCTTATTCGCATGATGGCCTTTGATCGGTCGTCCGGCATGGGGGTCATTCGGCGTTTATTGGAAAAAGGGATCATTGAGGAATTTCCCAACCCCGAGGATAAACGGGGGAAACTATTGCGATTGACAGAAAAAGGACAGAAAGCTGTACAGCTTGGCTACCAAAAGGTGCCCCAGGCGGCCAATCTTGTCTCCAAAAATCTCAATCCGAAAGAAAAAATTCAATTGCTACAGTTACTGAAAAAATTAGACGACTTCCACTACCCTATTTATTTGTCGGAGAAAAAAGGAAAAGACCTTTTTGAATAAACTCTTGGCTTGGCGTATCCCGTGTGACCTATGCTGAGAATGCCGAAGTACGTCGAAGGGTACTGCGCCGTCATGTAGCTGCTACGGCGGAGCACGAACAGCACACAATCGCGTTCTGGTTGTTACGTATCGCTATCGGCAGACCGCTTTATTCCGAACAAATGCATATTGCGTATTTCCAATGCGCCACCGCCCCTGCGCGAGATACTGCTGGTTGATAGCATAGGCATTTTGGGTACCGTCGGCGAAATTCAGGATCCCCATAAGGGTGCCCTGTCGGTCTTCGAGATACCAGGTGCCATAGGTGTTTCCCCGGGTAACACCATGCGCATTGCCACCGTAGTCCCCTTCTACACTAAATCCACCATCCCAGTTCAGACTAAAACGGCCATCGGCGCAAAAATTTACATAGGTCAGGGAACTGGCATTGCTGTCATTGAGATAGGATGTGCGTTGATAATATACCAACTGGCCTCCTGCGATATAATTAAACACTTCTTGTTCGCTGGCGGAATAGTTTGGATTAGACGTATGCGTTGTTGGAGTGGTTTTGGCCTGTTTTTGCGCGGTAGTGTCCTCAAAATACGGGCTAAGGTCTACCCCGTCCAGTTGATGTTCCGTTGAAGTTTGGTAAAAGCTATAGCTCACCCCTTCCGAAACGATGCTCAGCCCCCCTTGCATTACCTGCCCGCTAAAGGCATAATTGCCGGCATCGGTGAAGACGGTCCCACTTATGGTAGTGGAACCGGTGGTTGCTTTTAGCGCATACATTCCTGCTGTGGATACCAGTAGTCCGTGGATTTCCCCATTAGTCGGCTTAAATTGGAGACGCATTGTTGCATCGGGTGTCATAAACGTACCCGTAAAAGTACTTTGCGCGTAAACTTGCCCCGTAATAAGTAGGAGACAAATTCCTGCCAACCAACGGTATGTCTTCATAGTGTTCTTTTGTTTTTATTCGGTCTGTGGGGTATCCGCTACAGTACCGGTGTACCCAATGGTGAGGCGTTCTGTGCTATTAATGTAAAAGGTAGTCTTTAGATTGGGGAACAAGGTACCGTTTACGTTAAATCCTTCACCCAGATCGTTAATAATATCGAACGTAAAATAGTAGGATCCTTTTTTCTCGTTATACTCCACTTTAAAGTCTTCCGGAACTCCCTTAAACTGTATCCCGGCATTCGCCGAATTGTAAATACTACCAAATTGGCGCTCGCCATAATAGGGTAATTCCGCGCGAACACTATCTTGGGTTACTTCTAAATAAGCGGTTGTACCTATAATATCAATGCGATTTGGGGTACTTCCCGGTTGTAATAGCCCCGAAGTAGCTAAGACATTTACGGTACGGGTGGCCAAGGGGTTGGCCCATCGTGGATTTAGGCGAAACGTCTTCGCATCGATCATTTCTTCCAATTGGTTCTTTTCTGCTTCGGTATAACTGGGTTTCTGGCTGCCGCAGGAGAGCAACCCGAGTGCAATGGTGCAGCAAACAACAAGCGTGGTAGTTTTCATAATTCTTTTTTTTGAGTTCTCTTCAAAAGTACCCCACAAATCCTTTGCCAAAAACCAAAAATGTGTGAATCGTCCCCCGGAAAAAGGGAACAGTACGTTTTACTTTGTATCCGGAAGGGGCTTACCAAACCCCGGACCTTTTACAAAACGCCCCGGAGTTGCTCCGGTATGCTCACCATCTTTGAGTACTTGTTCCCCATTGACAAAAACATGCCACATACCTTCAGCATATTGATGGGGGTTGGTAAAAGTGGCCTTATCCCGTACCTGATCCGGGTCAAATACCACAATGTCTGCATAATGGCCTACCGTTAGGCGTCCTCGTTTTTGTAATTTAAGATTATCGGCGGGCAATGCCGTGAGTTTTCGAATCGCTTCTTCCAGGGATAGCACGCCTTCGTCCCTGGAAAATTTTCCCAGCACCCGAATAAAGGATCCATAGGCCCTGGGGTGTGTACTCTGCTTAATAAATACACCTTCATTGGTATACGAGCCGGCATCTGAGCAAAAGCTAACCCAGGGAAGTGCCACTTTTTTCTGGATATTGGGTTCGGACATCGAAAAATAGACGACCTGGATACGACTTTGGTCCTGGAGAATGAGATCTACAAGGGTTTCCGCAGGGGATTTCCCCCACTCCTCCGCCACCTCAGGCAGGTATCTTCCAATATACTTCCGCAGTTCCTGCGATCGGAACCCAACCAGTAGTATGGTTTCCGGGGCATTGCGAAATTCCAGTTCGGCAATAGCTTTTTTTCGGTTTTCTGCATCACTAAGACGGTCCAGCATCGCAGCAATGCCTCCTTCCCTGGCCCAATTGGGTAATTGAACATGGAGGCCTGTAGAGCTGGCGTTATATGTGTATACATCCGCAGTGATAGGTAAGCCGGCCGTTCTGGCCGAATCGATTTTCGCGATAGCGGTATCCAATTTTGCCCAGTTCCGCTTGGCTGAAGCCTTAAGGTGGTATACTTCCGCGTGAATATTAGCTTCCTTACCGATATGGATAAATTCGTCCAAACTTTCCAAAAGACCATCCCCTTCATCCCGGATATGGGAAATATACATACCATCGTATCGGGCCGCTTCCTTGGCCAAAGCAATTAATTCTTCAGTACTCGCATAACTACTGGGCGCATAGAGTAATGCACTTGAAATCCCTACGGCGCCTTCTTCCATGGCCTGTTGCGTTAAGCGCTTCATTTCCTCGATTTCTTTTGTGGTGGCAGGACGTTTTTCATAGCCAATGGCATAACGTCTTAGGGTACCGTTGCCCACAAAGGAAGCCACATTGGTGGATACGCCTTTGTCTTCCAAATACTGCAGGTATTCGCCTAAAGAGGTCCAGTTGATCTCAAATTTGATATCTCCTTGTCCCTTTCGCATTTCTTCTTTCATTTCCGGGTTGAGTGGTCCCATAGATCGTCCCTCGCCTAAGATCTCCAGGGTAACGCCTTGCCGGATATCGCTTTGGGATCGCCCGTCTTCCAGTAAAGCGATATTCGCCCAGCTCAACATATTGATAAAGCCAGGGGCGGTGGCCAAGCCGTTTACGGCAATTACTTCCTTCCCTTTCAAGGTATTGGCTTCTGCAATAGCGGCTATGGTATCGGCCTGTATCCCAATATCCCCACGGTATGGAGACTCGCCGTTACCGTCGTATATTAAGGCATCCTGCAGGACACGATCATACTGTACAGGAGATTGACAGGCAAACAATAACGAAAAGACAAGAGCAAAGGGAAAACATTTCATTTTGGCGGTTTCTTCTAAGGTATACATTTTCGAGGAAACCAACAGGCCTAGTTCCCCTCCCACCAGCGCTTAAAATCGGATACCTTTTCCCGACTCACTACAATTTCTTTTTCAAACGGCTGCTTGAGATATAAGCGCAAACGTCTATTGGAGTAGACCACTACGTCCGCAATAGCATCCAAGGCCACGATGCAACTCCGGTTGACACGAAAGAAATGTGCAGGATCTAAAATTGGCAGTAGTGCTTCAATAGTATAGTCAATGGGATAGGACTTCCCCTCAGTGTTCAATAGCGAAACGTCCCTACCTTCTGCATAGAACATCAAAATAGCCTCACGCGTCACTGCACGAATATGATTCCCGATCCGGATCAAAAACCGGTCTTTAAAGGCATTTTTACCCAATTTTGTTACCACAGGCGTGATGGCATTGCCATTGGAAAACTGTTGCTTCAGGGAGGTTAATTTTTTCAGCGCTTTGGAGAGATCGGTAAAGGTGATGGGTTTTAACAGATAGTCAATACTATTTACCTTAAAAGCATCGATAGCATATTCATCAAAGGCCGTAGTGAAAATAACGGGTTTGTCAATGCTAACAGCAGAAAACAAGTCAAAGCTCAAGCCATCCGTCAATTGAACATCCATAAAATAGAGATCCACCTGGGTTTTGTTCTCCTGGATCCAGGGAATTGCGGTTTCTAGGGATTCCAGTACCTGCAGGATCTCAATCGTTGGATCACATTTCTGAAGGTATCGGGTAAGCTTTTCGGCGGCCAGAGGCTCATCTTCAAGGATCACTACTTTCATTATAATTCAGTTTTGGTAGTTGTATGGTTTTTGTTCTGTTTTCGTTTTCCAGGATACGGATGGGTGTAGCGCTGTAAAAACGGTAAGAACGTATGAGGTCTGCAAGACTGTCGAGGTCCAATTTACGCTGTAATCGCTCTTCCGGGAGATAGTGTACGGTAATATGTTCGGGCGTTTCCGCTATCGTAATGGTGAGGGGACGGTTTTCTACGGCAATGGTTGTTCTGATGATCCGCTCTACCAACAGTAATAGGCTGGTGGGTACTACCCATGCTGCTTTACCCCCTGCTATTTCCAGGATAACCTTACGATACGGTAGCTGATTGAACAGCGCTACCAAAGCCTCAAGGATGGGAAGCTCTTCTTGTAAGGGCACTACCTCACGATTCTTTTTAGATAAGATATAGCGATAAATCGTTGAAAAATTATCTGCCAGCGTTTCTGCTTTCCAGGGATCGGACTTCATCACTACCAGCATGGCTTCCAGACTTTCAAACAAAAGATCTGGATTTATGCCCTGCTTGAATGCGATAAAATTGGTTTCTACGGCTTGTTTGGCGGCAACTTCCTGTGCTATCTTTTCCGTATTTCGCCGATTCAGGAAATAGTGTCCCAGCGCGATGACCACATAAAGCAGTGTAATAAAGCCAAAGATACTGTTGAATACAAATAACTCTCTGGAATTCAGTGTATATAACAATATATATCTAAAGTAAAAATACATGGCTATGGAAACCAGTACAATGGTGAGTACAATAGAGCTAATGAGCTGCAATACCATTTTCAGCAAAAAGGACTTCGGTCGGTCAAGGGACTGAAATAATAATAAAGAAAGGCGTGAGCCTTCCTGGGTAATATAGGCCAATCCAATACAAACGTAGAGCTCCTGGCTTAGGAAGGTCTCCTGCAAAACAGCGATGGAGTTGTTGATGAGCAGGATCAACAAATACACCAATGTGCCGCCGAAAAGCGGGCTGATCAACCGGAACATAGGATGATGTACAAAGAGGCGCTGGGTCATGATAACAGGGGAACGGTTACAATAAAGTCTTCGGCATCCTCAATCCGAATTCCGTTTTTTGACAGGATACGGTAGCGTGCTGTAATATTCTTTAGTCCTATACCGGTGGAGGCAGCGGGGCGCTTTTCCTTTTTGGGGACCTTGTTGTTGGTGATCCGCAATTCTTTGGTAGTCCCACTGATATGTACTTGTATGGGAGTAGCGCTGCTTACGGTATTGTGTTTTAAGGCATTTTCTACAAGGATTTGCAGGGTTAAAGGCGGTATTTTACGCTCCAATTGCTCCGCGTTCAAATGTACTTTGAGGTGAAATCCTTCGCCGAAACGGGTCCGCAATAAAAAGCCATAGGAATGAACAAATTCCAGTTCTTCCCGGACCGAGGTGAGCGAGGTAGTGTACTGCCCCAAGGTATACTGATACGATTTGGCCATGGCCCGAATAAAGGCCTCTGCCTTTATGACATCGCTTTGAAACAAGGCTGACAAGGAATTCATACAGTTGAATAGGAAATGAGGGCTTAGTTGGGCTTTTAGAGCGGCGAGTTGTAATTCTGCCTGTTTGCGTTCTACACGCAATGCAGCTACTTGTTCTTTGCTGTATTGATTGTACGAGTAAAAGGCAAAGTAAAAGACATTGTAAATAAGTGCCCCACAGAAGAGCAACACACCCAGTTTAACGAGTGTGTCATGCTCCATGACCTTGTTGAAGGTATCCATGCCTTTACCCAGGTCGTAGCTCCAGATCCCTAATGCGATAAGGGCATAAGCGCTGGTACTATTCCATAGTATGCCGGTTAACAAACGAACTCCAGTCCAATTTCTCCAGGGAAAGAAGCGGTTTAACACCGTATTGCTGTAGAACGTTACATACACTATGGAAACACCCAGAAGCCCGCTTAAAATGTTTGGGATACGATCCTGAGCTTGTTCGAAATTTACAAAACCGAATACCAGGATACCAAGGATAACGCCAATAAGGAACAGGCTCAGGTGTTTTCTCACAGTGGGTTGGTTGACTAGTTGTTGTATTGCCCGTTCCATGCACCCAAATTAGGGAATATTATGTTTCCCTATTCGGCGATGTTGGGCGGAATTCTAGCGCATCCCTATCGGATGGCACGTAAGGTCCTGCCCAAATGGGCATCTGAGGAAATAGTGCTCGTGGCGTCTACATACGCATCTCTCGCCAATTTTCCGGCATTTGAAACTGCTGATGCAAAGCTAAGTAGTGCAGCGGATTGGTGATGATCCGAATTGATACTTGTGGTTGCTTCAACTATGGCTATCAACTGTTCCGTATCAAAGTTCTCCCGGGCGAGCTGGCGAAATACTTCGGCTTTATGATGGTCGGAATCAAGCGCCGTAAGGGTGCCTAGAAAAGTATCAAGTGCTTGTTTTACATTTTGCCGCTGAATGACCTTGCTCAATACAGTAGCCCTGTGTATATCCGAGGACATTTCACGATCTACTTCTTCTAAAAGCCGTGCTAATGCTTCTTTTTGTAAGGGGGTATCCAGCATGGTGATAAGCACACTGGCAATGTGGTGATCCGAATCCATATTTTCTATGGTAGCGAGTACGGTTTGTGCGCCACTGGAAGAGAGTTCCGTACTTGAAAGTGCTCTTTTCAAAACTGAAGCCGTATGGTGATCCGAATTAATGGTAGCTGCTGTAGTAAGCAGTAACTTAACACTTTCGGGTTGCAAAGAACGGTTTTCGAGCGACCTGATCAACACACTGGCCTTATGATGGTCCGAATCAATATCGCTAACAATTTCGAGCAAGGCATTCATTTGGGTAGCTGAAATAGTAGCTTCGTTAAGGGCTGGGATCAATACTGTGGCGGTATGGTGATCCGAATCTATTTTAGATGCCGCCCTGATATAGCCGGTAGTTGTTGCTGCTGTAGACAAAAAGGATTTGGTATTGTATTTTAAAATACTCGCCTTGTGATGATCCGAATCGATATCCCCTACCCTTTTTAAAACGGCAACCAAACCCTTCTCATCCAAATTCTTCTCTAATAATAGTTTTAGATAGCGGGATTTTACATAGTTACTGGTAATCTGGTCCACCTCTTTCAAAACCGGATAGTATCCTCCCTTTTTATACATTCGGTTTACCCTTTCTTCCGAACCCAGGGTAGTACTTCGTACGACTTCTAACAGGATTTCCGCCAGCCATTTTTTTCCTTCGGTATCGAAATTACGCTGGGAACCTCCTACGTAGTACCGCTTTATAAGTCGTCCGCTATTATCAGGTTCCATAAAGATGCGCCTGCGATTGCCAAAGGCCGATCGTTTAATCTCTATGTAGCCGCCTCTGGAAATAGCCGCTATATCGGAATCGTCATCGGTAAGGGTAATATCGCCTTGGTATTCCACGGAGAAGTTGTTTCCAAAGCCATTTTTAATGGATATGGTGGTCTTTCCATTGCGATTAACGTTCACAGAAGTACTCTTACGTTGCGCTTCTAATTGGGAGGCACAAAGCAAGGCCAAAATTAAAATGAGTTTGGTGAGGACAGCAACTCCAATTTTAACAGCTTGATTCATGATTGTTCGTTTTTTGATTGATGATAGCACAAATATTAGTTGGAATTTGCAACTCCAAAAATGAAATGTAATGGATTGTACAATTTGTGTAATGAACCGTACGAAATAAAGAAAGATGGCCAATATCCAGATAGTCAACCAAAACGATACCTGGGAAAGAAAATGACCTAAGGCCGGATTTTACCCTCATAGGTGTCCAGGAGGCCCCCTCTCACATAAAATTGAGCCACTGCCAAATTGTTCATTTGACTTTTCGCTATAACCAGCTCGTATTCCCATTTTGAGTACTGAAAACGGGAAGTGATCGTCAAATCCCCGCTAGGCGATTCGGTTACAGCGTAGGCTAAAATTGGCGTTATATAGGAAGGGATCTTTTCTTTGATTTCATCATCCGTTACCGGCATTATTACATTATACAGGGTTAAACCTGTTTTCTCAAATGTTAGAATACCTTTATCGTCTCCATACTGGGCTACTCTGGACATTGATGGAATATGTAGCGCAAAACTGGTGTCCTTGGCCGCTACAACCAGCAGTTGATGTCGTTTTAGCGTTTTTTCCGCCTTACGTTGTTCACGCAATGCTTTTTTGGAAAGGTTTTGCTGGCCCAATAACAGTATTGGGAAAAACACCAGGCATAAAAAAGATACCCACCTCATACTTTTAAGTTACGAATTTTAGCGCGCAACAAAAGGAACGTTACCGCCCAAAGCTCGCTATGTTATGGTGTTAATCCCGAAATTGGCGTAAGCACCAGCTTGCGAAATTCAACTTCAGTACCCTCTGCCTGAACCGCTATTTTCCCGGAGGTGGCCGTAGCGTTCCGGCCTTCATTAACAAGATCGCCATTCACCCAAACCTTAATGCGGTCCTGCAGACATTCTATGGTCATTGTATTCCATTGGCCAAGCGGCTTTTCCGAGGTATCCGTAAGATTTTTAATTCTTCTGTTCTTCCCTTCAGTGGTCCCCCAAAGGGCTGCTGGTCCTCTACGGTCTACCATATTGTCCACTTCAATATCTTCAACAATGACCCAAAAATCTCCTGCATTTTTGTACTCCATTTGCACCTCTATCGATTTTGGGAACATTTTGTACAATGCCCTGGGTGTTGAAGCATGCACAAGTATGCCGCAATTTCCACCCTTCCCAACAAAGCGATATTCTACTTCCAATCGGTAATCCTGATACCCTTGCTCGGAAATAAGATGTCCTTGGGGCTCCCCAAGGGACACCAACATACCGTCGCGTACTTCAAACGGCTTTTGGGAATTGGGCAGGCTGTCTAACAAGGGAACATCCATATACCAGCCTTCAAGGTCTTCGCCATTGATCAAGCTTTTACCAGATTCAATACTGCAACCCAGGGCAGTGATGCCCAGTAGAAAGGAGATCATAAATTGCCGAAAAGTATTCCGAAAGCGTTTCATATTGCTGCTATTAATGCGTTCGTTTTCTAAAACGGGCAAAGAGCACCAGTTTTTTTGTTGTATTAATAAAATAAACCCCTGTCAGTAAAATGACCGCGGCAATGATAGACTGTAAGGTAATGGTTTCCTCAAGAAAATACCATCCTAAAAGTAAAGCTACTATAGGATTAACATAGGTTGATGTTGCCACTTTTTCAGGAGACACAGTCTTCAACAAATAATTAAAGGAGGTGAATGCCAATATGCTTCCGAAAATGATAAGCAGCACCATAACCCACTGCACCTTCGTACTCCATTCCAAGGGATTGGTCCAGGGTTCACCAAAGGCGAGACTCATGCATCCTAACAAAATGCCGCCTGTAAACATTTGATATCCGGTATTTACAAAATAATTCTTGGGAAGATCTGCTTTCCCCACAAAAAGACTACCATACCCCCAACTGCACATACAGGCAAAAATCATTACCATCCCCAATATGGCATTTTCACGTGTGATGATCTCCTCCTGGCCGACCAACAGATAAATTCCCACAAAACCCAGGATAACACCAATAATTGACATGGGTTGGATCTTTTTCCCTTGTAGTAACCACATCATTAACAAGATGACCAGAGGTTGTGCTGATATTTCCAAAGCGGCGAAACCACTATCTACAAAACGCAGCGCCCAAACCACTACGCCATTTCCAAAACTCAAGAACAAAAATCCAGCGATAACGGTATTTTTGAACTGCCGTGCCGTAATTTTTATGGACTTCCCGCTGATCAAGGCAATCGCAAAAATGAGCAATCCTGCTGTTAGGAAACGAATGCCTGCCAACATAAATGGCGGGAGTTCGTTTACCGCAATTTTGTTCAGCAGATAGGTAGAACCCCATATTACATAAATGGCAAAAAATGCCAAAATAATTAAGGTGGTGTTGCGGTTCTCCGTCATTGTGGTACAAATTGGATCACGATCCAATATTACGGCGAATAAACCAACTTTTTAGGGCTTTCCATAAAAAATGAATTCAGTATCTTGAAGTACATTCAATTGGCTTATGAAAAAGATCGGACTCTTGCTGATGGTAGTTGTGATGTACCAAAGTGTTGCGCAAAACCATTCGGTGCGCATTGCAGAGGAAAAACAAGGAAATCGTTTGCTGTTCTACGGGCTAAACGAAGATGATACGGATTACGATGTGCTTTTTGAGGTTAAAGGGACCAATTTTAGGCAAAGTAAAGCCCGACCCCGCTGGATCCGAATGCCGGCCACCTCAAAAGTGTTGCTAAAAACGATAATTCTACTACGAGATAAAACCCCGCAGTATACCTACACCCTTAAAGTGAATGATAGTCTTTCTCCACTGGTTTTGCGGCCCGAGTTTACCATAATTGAGGTTCCTCCCAAAATGATAACACCTAAGAAACAGATCACCCTTTATAATCCGGGCAACTGTACCTCATGCGATTCTATTGCATTACAATTAAAAACGAATCATTTTTTGTTCACAGAAATTTTGCTTCCAGAAAAGCCTAAAGTAAAGGCATCACTCGCTAAAATGCTGAACCAACCCCTGGACAGCCTTCAGCATCCGATTATTAATTTAGGCGGGCATCTGTATACCTGGATCAGGGATTACGAAACCCTAATGCAAGAAGTAGAGAAGTAAAGCCTAGTTTTTACGGGTAAAGGGGACAAATCGCACGGCCATAAGCTCGGTGGTTTTTACCTTACCTTTTCGTTTTTGCACCAACACTAACTGGCGGATGCCATTATGAGGACCTATGGGGATGATCATTCGCCCTCCTTCTGCCAATTGTTCCACCAAAGGTTGGGGAATTACTTCGGCGCCTGCAGTAACCATGATGGCATCAAAGGGTGCCTTTTCAGCCCATCCATGATACCCATCCCCGATGTTAACCTGAACGTTTCGGTATCCCAGCCGTTCGAGTCGCTTTTTGGCTTCCCATCCTAAGGGTTTAACGATTTCAATGGTGAATACGGAATCTACTATTTTTCCCAACACAGCCGCCTGGTATCCGCTCCCGGTGCCTACTTCCAATACCCTATCCTCTTTTTTTAGGCGTAATGCCTGAGTCATAAACGCTACAATGTACGGTTGTGAAATAGTTTGCCGATGTCCAATAGGTAAAGGCCCGTCCGAATAGGAATAAGCACGTTGCGCTTTGGGAACAAATAAATGACGCGGAACTACTTTCATAGCACGCAACACATGGCTGTTGTAAATATCTCTTCCCTCCAGCTGTATTTCTACCATATAACTTCGTTGCCTGACATAGTCAGGTTCTTGCCCAAAACACAGGGATACCCCTAAAAGTATTTTCAGTAAAGCACTACTATTTCGCAAATTTCCCGGAGGCCACATCCTTGAAATTACAAAATATTAAAACACCTCGCCCTTCCGCGATAAACCATAGGCCGTAAAAGCTGTGGTACATTGCTGAATTCTGTATTTTTACCTCCTTAAATTCACAGGGTTTTATGGAGATCAATTGGTGGCGCATATTGCACGATTTTTTACTAAAAAAAGGCGTTTCGGAAAGTCAATCCGCCTTTTGGAACGCGCTCTTGCTATTTGTGGCCATGGTGCTACTCGTACTTCTTCTGGACTTTGTAATCTGGAAGCTTTTGCGGCGATTTTCTACCCGACTTGCCAAACGTACTAAAACCAATTTTGACAATTTTGCAGTTACGAATCGTTTACCGCGCCATCTGGCGCATTTGATCCCTTTGTTGCTCGCCTTTGAGATGCTCCCTTATGTTTTCTATGATTATCAGTACGCAGAAAATGTAGGGATGAAATGTCTTCAAATTCTGATGGTACTGCTCGTTTTGCGCTTGTTCCGGAGTCTTTTACAAACGGTAAGTGATTACTTAAAAACACTTCCCCGGTTTAAGGATAAACCTATCAACAGCTACATTCAGGTCTTTATGATCTTTGCCTGGGCGGCAGGGGTACTTACGATATTGGCTATTATTACCGATACTGATATCTGGAAGTTTCTTACCGGATTAGGAGCAGCTTCTGCCATTTTACTCCTCATTTTTCGAGATACCATTCTTGGTTTTGTGGCCAGCATTCAGGTTAGTATTAATGATATGGTGCGCATTGGGGACTGGATCACGTTTGATAAGTATGGCGCTGACGGGGATGTCATTGAGATCAACCTTGCTACGGTCAAAGTCCAGAATTTTGATAAGACAATTACCACTATTCCGACCTATGCCTTGATCTCTGATAGCTTTAAGAACTGGCGAGGGATGCAGTCCTCAGGAGGAAGGCGGATAAAGCGAGCGGTTATTTTGAAACAACAAAGCATTCGATTCTTGACGGAGGAGGACGTAAAGCGATTACGCCAAATTCAGTTGATCACCCAGTATCTGAACGATCGTCACGCAAAAATTAAGGCATCTAATTCGGAAAAGGGAATCGATAAAACCTTAAGCATCAATGGTAGGAATCTCACGAATCTTGGGGTGTTCCGAAAGTACATTGAGACCTATTTGGAAAACCATTCTGCTATTAATGGTGAAATGACCATGATGACACGCCAACTGGCCCCTACCCCTCAGGGAATTCCTTTAGAGATCTATGCCTTCAGCAGTGACAAACGATGGCAGAATTACGAGTATATCATGGCGGACATTTTTGATCACGTCTTAGCTGCAGTATCTTACTTTGACCTGGAGATCTATGAACTGCCTACTGATATCTCCCAATCTTGAGCTTGTTTTGTATTGTATACATCTGATGCCTAAGTTTCTTCTGTTGTAGCGCTGCCGGAACGCCCATGGTCTTTACAGCATTTTATATTTCTTTGTACACGTTTCCCTTTCGTTTAATTGCACAACACTGTAACCATTTTAATTCTTTGGCAAGGATTGCCCCTCTATCCAGGGCGCTCCAGCAGCACGTAACGCTGCTTCAAGGGCTGGAAGCGTAGTTTCCGTTACGGTTCGGAGTTCACCTTTTACCTGCTGTAATTGTTGGTTAGCCCGATTAAAGGCTTTGGTATGATTCCCTGTGGGGCCATAGGTATTGATTAGGGCGACATAGCCCACAAATGCGCCGTCACCCGGTGAAGGAGGGTTCCGTTCCCCAATTTCATTTTTAGCGGCATTTCCATTCATTTTTTCGTCAATTGCTCGCAATGCCGCTTCTGCAGCATGAATTCGCTTGTACAGATCGGGGGTTGGGGTTTTCGCCTGATTAAAAGCCCTTTTCATAGCATTCACCTTTTCCAGGCCTTTTTTAAGCGTGGTGTTGCTGGCCATAAGGTCTTGCTGGAAATTCTGGAAGGTTTCCCGGAAGGTCTCGATTTCTGAAGCAGGTTTTGGAGGTAGTGCACCTTCCCGTAACCGCTTTACTTCAAAGGAAATCGGACCGGCCAATTGGGTTAAACTTCCGCCATCGCTTTGGTACAACACCGCCTGATAGGTGCCTGGCGTAGCCATGTAGGGCGATCCAAAAAAGTCATCTTCATCACTAGGCTTAGGCTTCTTTAATGGAATCCCGCTCCTGCTCGCGTAGGTAAGGTCCCAATTCACTCGGTTAAATCCTTTTTTGTTGCTTCCCTTTACGCTATTTACCTTGTTCCCGGCAGCATCGGTGATGATCAATACAATTTCCGGTGCCTCCTGTTGGGTTTCTTTCGCTAGCGCCTCCCAACCTGGGAAAGCCACTGAAGCCTTTTGTTTGTTCAGCTCTTTTTCCTGTTTCTTTCGGGTTTCTTTTAGTGTAGTTAGTTTGTCCGGCAAATAATAGGTTAACAGCGCACCGAAAGCAGGATTCTTTGCCTTGTAGGTATTGTCGCCCTGTCCGTAAATAGCATCTTTAGGCACATACCAATACGCATCCCGGGTGCTGAATAACTGTGCCTCTCCGGCCTTAGTCGCATCGTATTCCCGTAAAGGAGTGATATCGTCAAGAACAAAAAATCCACGTCCAAAGGAAGCAGCGACCAGATCGTTTTCCCGCCGTTGTAGGGTAATATCCCTTAGCGAAATAGTAGGTAATCCCCCCTTTAACGGCTTCCAGTTCGTTCCTCCGTTTTTGGTGAAATACGCCCCGAATTCAGTTGCGGCAAACAAGAGTGACGCTTCTTTATGATCCTGAACAATACGCCAGGTCAACAACCTTTTGGGCAAGTCACCATTGATAAAGCTCCAGGTCCGACCCCGATCGGTACTTTTTAATAAATACGGTTGATACTCCCCTTCTTTATGATTGTCCAATACCAAATACACCGTATTGGCATCGTAGAGATCAGCACGCACATCATTTACAAAAGCTCTGTCCGGAACTCCTTTGATACTACCCAGGTTGATCTTCCTCCAGTTGGCACCACCATCCTCGGAAACTTGCAAGATACCATCGTCTGTTCCGGCATACAACAGACCTTCTTGTACAGGGGATTCCGATAACGAAGTAATTGTATTGTAAACGCTCATTGCGCCTACATCCCATGGATTGTCCCAACTTTGTTGCCTTCCCATTATAGGAAGTGTAATTCGTTCTTCGTTGCGGGTGAGGTCACCGGAAATGGCCGTCCAGTCGTCTCCCCTATTCTCGGATTTCCAAACCCGATAGGAGGCAAAATACAAACGGGTAGGCTTATGTGGACTTACCAAAATTGGTGCATCCCAATTGAATCGTTCGTGTGGATCACCAGCCGAGGGCTGCGGCTGTATAAAGACGGTTTCTCCCGTAGTTTGATCAATACGCCAGAGCCAACCCTGTTGAAATTCTCCGTAGGTGATATCGGGATTTCCCGGTTCGGTGGCTGATTGATGTCCATCGGCCCCTAAAGTGATCCACCAATCCTGATTTAAAATACCATCGGCCCTATCGGTTCGGGAAGGGCCACCATGGGAACCGTTATCTTGCGTACCGCCATAGACATGGTAAAATGGAGCGGCATCGTCCACCGCTACTTTGTAGTACTGAATTACCGGCAGATTAGCGAAATAGCGCCATGTCTTGGTGAGATCGTAGGATTCATACAAACCGCCATCGGTACCAAAAAGGACATAGTTGGGATCGTCCTTTTTGAAGGCCATAGCATGGCTATCCACATGCTTGTTCTTTTCGTTCATCGGTTTAAACGTCTTGCCGTGATCCACGGAAAACTGAACAACATTACTCATCAAATACAACCGACCGTCTTGGTGGGGTGAAGCGTATAATTCCTGGTAATAATGTGGTCCTGTACCTCCGGAGACCGCATCGGATTGTTTATTCCATGAAGCGCCACCATTCGTTGAGATGTAAAGCCCTCCTTTTTTACGATCCAATTCGATCGCCGCATATAGGGTTTCCGAATCAAAATGAGATAGGGCTAAACCAATTTTTCCAAGGTTTGACTTCGGGATACCGGAAGTGAGTTTCTTCCAGGTCTTCCCGCCATCTGTAGATTTGTGAATTCCAGATCCTGGTCCTCCTCCCATATAAGCGGCTACGGTTCGATGCCGGTCCCAGGTTGCTGCATAGATCACTTCAGGATCGGTAGGATCCATGACCATATCGGTAACTCCCGTCCATTCGTCATTCCCCAGGGTCTTCGTCCAGCTAGTCCCGCCGTCTTCAGAGCGGTAAAAGCCACGTTCCCCTCCTTTACTCCACAGTGGCCCTTGTGCCGCCACATAAACAATTTGAGAATTCTCCGGATGGACAATAATTTTAGAAATATGTTCGGAAGCGCTTAACCCTTTGTTCTTCCACGATTTGCCAGCATCATAACTGACATAAATGCCGTCTCCAAAGCCCACATGCCGCCCCCCTACATTTTCACCGGTTCCCACCCAAATGGTACTGGGTGTGTTGGGATCAATCGTTAGGCAACCAATAGAGTAACTCTTTTCATTGTCAAAGATCGGGCTAAACGTGGTTCCTGCATTCGTGGTCTTCCATACCCCACCTGAACCCACGGCAATGTACCAGGTACTTTCATTTTGAGGATGGATGGCGATATCCGCAATTCTGCCCGAAGTAAGGGCCGGCCCAATATTTCTAAATTCAAGTCCTTTGTAAATATCCTCTTTTTTACTAGCGTTATCCTGAGCAACAAGGGTCGCCATAAACAGGAAAGATAGGACTGCAAAACAGGTAGATTGGAAAGTGAGTTTCATTCGTTGGATAATTAGTAATTCTCAAGCGGTAAGATACTTAAATTTAGCCGCAGGACATAAAAAAAGCCCCTGAAAAGGGGCTTTATCTTTTGTAGTTGTGTTACTCTTTTTTTACAAGGAAATCTGTTCTGTGGCACCATTGGGATAGATCACTGTAGCCTGATCGTCACAAGTACCATCGCCGAAGTCAACATCTATTCCTAACCCGTTTTTGTTAACGGCCATTGTACCTTGCGTCCAATATTCACAAATAAGATTCTTGGAAACATCACCTGAAATGGCATACGTATTTCCATCCACCTGAACCGTCCAATTCCCGGAAAGGTTCCAAAGGGTATCCTGACCTTCTTCAAAGACGATGGCATACGTTTTTGTGCCATTTTCCGAGACGGACGCTCCATCCTCAAATTGAATTGAAATGTTGCTGGTAATAGAGAAAGCTACTGAAGTTTCCAGATCAGAACCCATAAGGGTATAGGTCCTGGTTCCATTAATGCGAATGTTGCCTACAAAGAAATCCTCATAGGTAGCGGTATAGGATGCAGTGGAACCCTCCAAACCGTAGGTTACCGTTAAGGTACCGTTGATGTTTTCGGTGGTATTCAATACACAATTGTTAAAGGTTGCTGTGAATCCGGTTTCCGTATACTCTGCGGAATAGCATTCATTGCTGGTTGCTGACTTGCTTGTAGTAGTATTGGCCGAATACAATTCTGCCAACGCATTGTCTACTACGCTAGTTACTTCATCTGTTTCCAGAATGCTCTGTACTTCTGTTTGCGTTAGTTCTTGTTCGATAGCACCGTTATCTTCTGCGTCATCGCTACAAGAAGCCAGGACCAAAGCAGATAGGGTAAGGGAAAAAGCGATTCTCATCTTTTTCATTTTTAGTACGTTTTTTGAGGTTACGCAGGCATAACGCTATGGCTATTGGTTTAGTGCCTACTTCGCGAATTAATCGACAAGGTGCTCAAAATCTTAACGATCTTTGGTACGGTAAACAAATTTTAATCCACTCCAATCTTCGTTAACTGCCGCAACTTTAACATCTACCAAACCTACCTTTAACAAGTATTCCCGGATGGGGTCGCGCTTTAAGTCTGTAGGGATCTTGGAACTACCTTTGGGCCAGCTTACCCAAAGCATTCCGGTTTTTTTTAGCAGCGATTTACATTCCAGAGCACAGACCTCCAATTCGGCATAGGTGGTGCAGAACAAATGCACAAAATCCACAGTCGCCTTTTTCGCATTATCCAGAATAGTGACGTCATCCGGGAGTGCGTTAAAAAATGAAGTGTACGGAACAGGAGGATTTTTTATCCATAGTTGGAATCCGGGTTTAATCCCCAGCTTTTTTGCAAGTGGCGTTCCTGAATATCCTGAGGGTGTTGGCATTATCCTGTCGGTATTTGAGCGATTTCTTCCATTCTTAAATTTAGGGACTACTCGTGCGTATCAGATTTTGATCGAGGTAGTCCTCTAACCAATTTAAGGTTTTTTGGAGGTTGGTACGTAAAACTCTTTTTGCAAACAACGCTATTGCCATTTTCTTAAAAGGCGAATCGGCTTTCCAATAGACCTCTATTCGCAAGCTACAACTGTGCGTATCGATTGGATCAAAAATATAAAAATGGTATACTTCGTCCGCAAAGGGTAGACTTTTAGTAAGCTCGCCAAAAACCAACTGGGATGCTTCTACCGGCTTCACTACAGTAATAAAATCCAGGGTTTTACCATCAATAACACATTGATGTGTTGTTCCCTGACGATTGACCTCATTGCGATTATGACGGAATTCGTACACCCCTTTTACCCAATTAATACGCTTATCGAAATTAGCGATCTGTTCGTAAAGTGCCTGGGCGGAAATAGGATAGCTCCTTGTGGCGGTTAGTTTCGGAGGAAATTCAAAGGATATGCTTTTAATGGGCGGGACCTCTAGTAGCGATAGCTTATCCGTTTCAATAAGGGCGTATAGATATTCTATCGATTTGCCATCGTATTCATCTTTTCCTTTTCGGAACCGATACAATTTACTGGAATACGAATACAATAGCTGGATTTCCAGCGCCAATGCACGGCTGATCAATACATAGTTATCACTCTCAATAGAGTTCTTTAACAAACGATGTGCCTGTATTACCTCCTGCCCAAAAGGTTTTCGCTGTCCCAATACCTCAAGGTGTTGCAATGTGCCGGAATGTGCAATTATTTTCAATTTAAGGTTGGGTGCTGTAGCACAGGCGTTACAGGGGCATATCCTATGTGTTTCAAACTTTTTTAAGTGGCTGTAAAATGCCGTGAACATAGACTCGATCAGTGCGAGGAGTCTTTCCTGGGAGGGAATGGCATTCTCCAAATAAAAGAACAAGGCGTCTCCTTCAATTTCGGCAAGTTCAAGGTTTTCTGTATTAGCCGAAATGAGTACTTCCAGCAGTTCTGCGATCACATGCTGACTATGCTCAATCTCCGTAGTTTGAACAAATTGAGTATAGCCGGAAATATCCGGAATAAAAAGTAAGGATTTCGACATTGATCGGGATTACACTTAAAAATAGGGTTATTTCGGCTCCATCTCCTCCAAAATTTTCTTAAACCCGAGCGCCACACCATTGGTCCATCCAAATCCATCTTGCGTTTCATATTCTCCTCCCCCTGATAATAGGGACAGGTCTTCCACATTGTATTTTTCCATCATTTTGCCGGTATTTTTAAACACCCTTTCGTTCAAGGCCAACCATCTTTCCATAATTTCACGGGCTTCCGCTTCATAGCCGTATCGCAATAATCCTTTAACTGCAATCCACTGCAAGGGTGCCCAGCCATTTGGGGCGTCCCATTGTTGACCAGAGTTTACCAGAGTGGTAACCAACCCCCCTTCCTTAAGGAACTTATCCATCAGAACAGTTTTGATCCCCTCAGCTTGCTCGCGGGAAGCAATTCCAAAAAACAGTGGGAATGCTCCAGCCAGGCTTAGCACTTCGGTTGGGGAAGCTTTTTCAAAATCGTAATCGGTGTAGAACTGTTCGGATGGATTCCACAGGTATTCATTGATCAATAGGCTCCGCTGCTCCTGGGCCAATTTATATCGATCTACTGCTTCCTGGTCACCTTGTAATCGTGCCGCTTTTTCCAATTGTTGCTCCAAATGATACATCAGACAATTCAGATCCACAGGAAGTATAGTAGTGGTAGTAGTGCTTGAAAAAGCGCCTGGGGTACCGTACCATCGGGAACTGAAGTCCCAACCGGATTCTGCGGCAGAACGCAAATCCCTAAAAAGCTTTTTTTTCGCCACCGAATCGGTAAGCCCATCTGCCAAATGCAGGTCTTCCTTATAGGCTTCGGGTCTGGGTGTATTTGCAGCGTCCCAATACCGGTTCAAGTAGCCACTCCCCATTTGAACCAAATGCTTACTTGCACTATATTGCTCGCTAAGGCTGTCGTATGCCATAAAAAAAGCGTATTCCGCTGCCAGTTCCGGAGCATAATATAAGGCCATATCCGTTGCATCTGTGGACAAGGCCTTCACCATTAGCGAAAAGAAGGGAGGTTGCGAACGGGTCTCATAATAATCTCTTGTCCCATTTGGGATAAAGCCAATAGAATCCAATAAGAAAGCAAAATTATCTACCATCCCCTTTGCCAGATCTTTTCTTCCGGCAGCAAGCAATCCCTCTACCGTAAAATAACTGTCCCAGTAATAGATCTCCTGAAAACGTCCTCCGGGCACAACATATTTGTAAGGAAGGGGTATTCTGGAAGCATTTTCAATACGCTCATCGGGTCCTCTGGTTAATTTATCCCACATCAGTTCTATATGTTCATACATGGTTTTGGTAGTATCCGTAGTAAACTCGAGAGATCTCATGGATTTGTCCATGAAATTGTCTGTTACAAAGGCCCTAAGGTCAAATCCTTCCTTTTCTCGCTCCAACAGATACTTTTTTTCCAGGGCAATAAAGTTGGCCTGGGGTACTAAATCCACAAAGGTTTTAGAATCTTCATAAAGGCCGGCGAGCTGTACATCCTTAAACAATTCGGTTTCGTAAAGGGTAGTTGCTGTTACGGGCTGTTCCCTTTTGCATGCGAGAGCGATACTTAAAAAAGCGATCAGAAACAAAGAATTTCTAAATGTCATTGCTTATAAATTGGGTATTACAGCTAAATATAAGGCAATAAAACCATAGATTGTAAGTTGTAATCGTATACGATTTAAGATGATTCTTCGGAACCGGGTAAAAACATATCTCCTTCATGAAATCTTAAAAGGAAGATTGAAAATCGGTAAAACAATTAATCTGGCCAAGGTCTCAAGACAGTTGAACGTAAGTGTTACCCCGGTTCGCGAGGCACTGAGTCAATTAGAACAAGCCCGCATCATAAAGGCCATTCCAAATAGAGGTTTCATTGTTCCGGAACTCTCCCTGCAGGAAGCATCCGATTTGTATCATACCCTTGCAGAATTAGAAGTTATGGCGTTAGAACATTCCAAATTTGATGCCGATACTATTGCCCAACTCAGTAGGGAATTACTACGGCTGCAGCAGGCACATACGGAAACAACACGACTACGGCATCGGGTGGCTTTCCATAGATGTTTGGTAAAAAAATGTACGAATACCATCTTATTACAAGTACTGCGCGATTTGGAATCCAGGATCTTGTTTTATGAACAAGTTTTTATCACGGATGCGACCTTCTACGAAAAAACGGATAATCAAAACGAGGCTATCGTCCGTGCCATAGCAGAAGATAACCTACCAACGGCAGCATTGATATTAAAAATGAACTGGATGTCTATACTGGACTATGTAAAAAACCAAATTATTAAGCAGCAGCCGGTCCATTTCTGATACTTGGATCACTTTCTTCCCCATGTTTTATACAGTTGTTCGTATACTTCCGGAGTATCAATATCCTGTTGCGCTCCCTCCGCCTCTAAGCATTTCCGTTGTGCGTTGTACTTACCTATCAGCTTTTTAGCGCCATATTCCTCGGGGAGGTTTTGAAGTGGCTGAAACAAGGAACGATCAAAGATGGCCGGGACGCCACAGTTTTCCGCATAGCCGGTAGCCACTACAGGGTGTTTTCCTTTACGAAAGCAGGCTAGCATCTTTTGGTAGTATTCACTTCCCAATAAGGGCTGATCTACTAAAACAATCAGGACTGCATCATAACTGGTCGTTTTTGAAAGGTATGCCATTCCCTTAGCAATAGAAGCCCCCATGCCCTTCTTCCATTCCCTATTATGAATGATCTGGACATTGGTATTCGTTATGCTCGATCTGATCTCGGTATGACAGGCTCCTACGACTACGTAAACATCATTTACCACATTTTGTAGTTGTTGGACCGTATGCCCCAAAAGGGTGGTGTTTTGCCATGGAAGCAACTGTTTGGGTTGTCCCATCCTACTTGAACTACCTGCCGCAAGAATAAGTCCCGCAAGGGAGTGGATCGCTCTATCGGGCATGGATATTTCCAAGTTTTTCGCGTAAAGGGATAACTGTTTTTTTTCGGGTGGCCGCTAAAATCTCTGCAAGAATGGATACCGCAATTTCCTCAGGGGTTTCTGCCCCTATATCCAATCCCGTGGGCCCATGTATTTGAGATAGAAAATCAGGTTCAATATCCGATTCTTGCTCGAGTAGCGCATCGAACAGCTTTTCCCTTCTGCGGGCGGGCCCTAAAAGGCCAAAATAAGCAGGGTATTGCTCCTTAAGGGCGATCAGATATTTAAGATCTTTTACAAAACTATGGGTCATAAGTAGGACAGCTGTTTCGGAATCTATCCTCAATTGTGGGGTATCACTGTCGTTTGCTATGAAATACGTAGTCCCCGGGAAGTCTGCTTTTTGTTTTTCTTCTTTTGCCTCCGTAACTACGGTCACTTCCCAGCCTAATCCAGCTGCCAAAGCAACCAATTGAACGGTATCGTGTTCTGCACCAACGATTACCAAGCGGAAACAGGGCGGTACGTGTTGTTCATAGATTTCCGCATCGTTCTTTTCGGTTAATACCCCCTTGCGGAAGGGATACCACTTACCTCCTACTTCGAAATACGAACCAAAATTTTCACTGGTGCCATGCAAGCGTTGAAAACTACTTTTTACCAAAAGCGGTGTTCTTTCTCCTAGGTTCTCTTTGAACTGTTCAAGTGTAGCTCGTGGCAACTGAAAAGGTTCCAAAAGAATGTAAAGAATGCCTTCACAACCCAGGCGGTACCGGCCATCGTAGGTCATTACTTTAGGCACACCGTCGCGGAAAACACTTTCCGCCTGCCGGAACACTTCTTTTTCCACACATCCCCCACTTACGGCACCAATCATTTTACCGTCTTCCCGAATAAGCATTCGAACACCAGGCCTGCGATAGGAAGATCCTTCCAGGGCCACGACTGTAGCCAGGATACAGGACTTCCTTTGGGTTGTTGCCGCCTCAAAGGCACTAATTATCCGTTTTAATTCGTGCATCATTGGTGGAATATCTTTTCTGTTGGAATAAAGGGAAGTAGTTCCCCGCCTTCATATTTTGTATTGGGTGGTAGTATTGTAAAACCGCTAGTCGTAACCAAACTTGTTAAATCTCCGGAGCCATTTGCTTTTACAAGGTTGGCACATAATTCATTGCTATTAAGATAAGCGTTTACACGAATAAATCGTGTAAGATCGGTATTGTTTTCAAAAGCTTCGTTCAGCCTAACGTGAGGGCGATTTATTTGTACCCCTAATGATTTGCATAGCCATGGCAGAAAATAAACGTGATAATTCGCAAAAGTGGAACCGGGATTTCCGGGAAAGGCAAAAATTGTGGTACGCATCGCCTGATGTTTTCCAAACCAGAACGGCTTACCAGGTCGTTGCTTTACCCGATGAAATAGTTGATCAACGCCAAGGGATTCGAGTACTGTAGGCAAGAAATCATATTTTCCTTTAGAGACGCCACCGCTTACTAAGATCACATCAAAATCCCGGACTACTTGTTCAAGGCCTGTTCTAATACGTTCTTTATCGTCTGAAAAGTGGAATAAAGTGCCGGTAATTTGTTCTCTTTTTAAGGCGGCCGCCAGGGTGAAGCTATTTGAGGTCCGTATTTGATGAGGTTCCGGACTTGCTTCTGGAGGAACCAACTCGTTTCCGGTCGATACAATAGCTATTTTGGGTAACTTTTTAACCAGCACTTCTGTTTTTCCCACTGCGGCCAATACCCCGATCGCGGCAGGACCAATCATTGTCCCTTTTTCCAAAACAACCGCCCCCTTCTGCGTATCGCTCCCTTTTTTATGGATATTTTGCCCGTTAAGTACAGGTTGCATAAGGGTGGCATACCCCTTCTCTATTTTTAAGTGTTCATACATTACCACGGTATCCGTTCCGGAGGGTAGAATTGCCCCGGTCATGATCTCAATACAGGCACCATCGTTTTGCAATTGCATTTGCGGTTCACCCGCATAAGCGATTCCCTGGATAGGCAAAGAAGACGCCCCAGCTTGCGAATCGGTGTACCTGATGGCAATTCCATCTCTGGTGGAGCGATCATAGGGGGGGAAATCGCGATCAGCGACAATAGCTTCGGCAAGTAGTTTACCCAGGCTTTCTTGTAAAGGAACTGTTTCCTCTCCAAAAGAAGTATAATTTTCGAGAACAATGCGATATGCCGCTTCAAATGCTATCATAACGAAAGCTTAATTGTATCCGGAAGGGCTATCATGCCACCTTCTATGGAATACACTTCTGCCTTTGGTAAAAGTTCTTGCATCTTACGAACAGCATAACCGCTTCGCTTCCCGCTTTGACAGATAAAATATACAGGACGCTTAAGATCGATACGTATTAAATGGTCCTCCAAATTAGTTAAAGGGATGTTGATTGCTGATTTTAGATGATAGGAAACGAATTCCTCAGGATCTCGGACATCAATTAACTGTATGTTTTCCATCACAGTACGATCCTGGATCACTTCAAAGCGCACTACCGGGCTAGTTGTTTCACAACCAGGAATGCCATACGTTGGTTGTAAAGCAGTGATCTTTTTATTTTTGGGAAAGGTCTTCAATTTGATTTTCTGCATCATTTGGATATTTCCGTCGTAGAGCAGCAACGTTCCCGACAGCAGTTGTCCTTTCCCCGAAAGTAACTTTACCACTTCAAGCGCTTGTAACGTTCCAATAATCCCCGGTAGCACCCCCAGAATACCGTTCTCATTACAACTGGGAATTTCCCCACCTTTGGGAGGATCAGGAAAAACACAGCGATAGGTAGGTCCCGCTTTGTAATTGAATACGGAAACCTGTCCTTCAAATCCTTGCAATGCCCCATACACAAAGGGCTTATTAAGCAATACACAAGCATCGTTGATAAGGTAACGGGTTCCAAAATTATCCGTAGCATCTACTATAACATCATATTTAGAAAGGATATCGAGTGCATTTTTAGCGCTCAAATACTCCTGATGCAGGTCAATATGGGTTTCACAGTTTTGTGCTTCCAATTTCTTTTTGGCTATTGCTATCTTAGGTTGGCCAACATCTTCCTCAGCGTAGAGTACCTGTCGTTGCAAATTGTGCAAAGCGATACTATCGTTGTCCATTAGCCCTAAAGTACCGATACCCATGGCATTTAAATATTGCGCCACGGGAACACCCAATCCTCCCAATCCTACAATAAGTACCTTCCCTTTTCGTAATTGCATTTGACCTTCGGGGCCAAAATCAGGGAGGCTTGTTTGTCGAATATATCGGGGGGAATGTTCCATCATTTTAGTTGGGATTTAGCAAAATGGTATTCTTCCTGGGAATTCGCATTGTACAAAAATTGATCCTCTGAGGGGTACACCAGTTTAGTATCGGATGTAACCAAGTACTTCCTGGGAGAAGAACCTTCAGCGGATTGTAAATACCCTATTGCACCCGCGAGTGCCTTCGGTTCCCATATGGCCACCAAGGGTTCCGGAAGTTTTGTATTCCTGGTAGCCATGGCGGTAGCGTATCGGTTTGGGTCTCTTTCGCGTAGAAGTATTTTTAACGTATTCACATCTAGCAAGGGTAGATCACAGGCTACAACTAACCATGCCTTATCCGGAAATCTTTTGTGCGCACTCAATATACCGTTGAAGGGCCCTCTAAACGTTTCCACATCTATAACACGCTCCAATGTATTTGGAATTTCCTGTTGTTGATCCTTACGGAGACTTAAAAATACGCGATCGCACAACTGCGCTAACATCGTGTAGCAATATTCCCTTTGGGGGACATCGTAATAGGTTAACGCGCCCTTATCTGACCCCATCCGTGTACTTTTTCCCCCCGAAAGCACTAGGCCATAAATTGCTGGTACGGTATTCATGGTGTTTTCTATGGTCATTGGAAAAATTACAATGTTTAACCTCCGATCGAAGTCATGCTGTTTTGAAACACCGCAGCGTGTTCCTGTTGTGCATCAAATCCAGTTCTAGCCCGGGAACCAATAGCTGCTATTATTGCATCTTTGACGTTTCCTACCGCGTTTTCTTCACGTATAATCTCCCTTAAATTTGTTTTTGGTTTTCCGTATAAACAAGTTACTACATCTCCTGTAGCAGTTATACGTAGTCGATTGCAACTTCCACAAAAGGTTCTACTAAAAGAAGGAATTAGCCCAAAAGTGCTCTTGTGGCCTGATATCTGATAGTTAATTGAGGTAGAGGTATCCGGAGCGCTCAATTTTTTATACTCCGGATAGTGCTTTGTGATATACTCCAGAATGGTTGTATAGTTCCATTTTATCTTTTGAAAACTTCGGGAACCTCCGTTAAAAGGCATTTCTTCAAGAAAACGAACGGCAACCGGATAATGCTTCATCACCTCTAATATCGGAAGGATATCCTGCTCATTTTGTCCCTCCAGGACGATAAAGTTAATCCTGACATTAAATCCTTCTGTTATTAAACGGATAAGGTTTTCCTGCACCTTGTCATACTGATCCCTTCGGGTGATACGCTCAAAGGTTTTACGGTCTATGGCATCCAGGCTAACATTGATGTTTTGTATCCCTAATGCTTTTAACCGATCAATATGCGGCCCTATTAAAGTGGCGTTGGTAGTAACGGAAATGTCTTTTAGCCCCGGAAGGGTAGTAAGATGATGCAGTAATTCCATAAGGTCTTTACGCACAAAAGGTTCTCCTCCGGTGATCCTGATTTTATCGATGCCCTGTTCCACCAGAATTTCAGCAACCCTTTTTAATTCGGCAATGGTAAGCAGCTTATCATTTTTTACAAAGTTGATGCCTTCCGATGGCATACAATAATTGCATCTAAGATTACAACGATCCGTAACCGCAAGACGCAAATAATTGATTTTCCTGTTATGGTTGTCTACCAACATAGTATACCGATTTCATTCAAACGAACTACTTCCACATTATCCCCCACTTACCGGAGGAATAAGGGCTATTTCGTCGTAGGAATTAATTTCATCGTTGTCATTTGCATAAGCATTGTTTACCGCAACGGCAAGGGAAGAGAGCTCATCCAATTTAGGATAGCTTTTCCCCAAGAAGGCCCGAAGTTCTCCAACTGTCCTGGGAATTCTTTTGCCATTGGTTGTTGTAGGTATGGAAAGGGAAGGGCTGCCAACAATATCTTTGGCAACCCCAAACAGTAATACGGTCATATTTTTAGCCTATTATTTCCTGCGGTTTTGGTTTTAATAATTCGGGATATTTAGCAAAGGGCTGTTTGTATAAACGATTTCCTGTAGCGGCCTTAAGGGCATTGGCAATTGCTCCTCCGGCCGGTGGTAAAGTAGGTTCTCCCAGTCCCGTAGGAGAGTATTCATTTTGCATCAGATGCACTTCCACCTTGGGCGCCTCCTTCATTCGTATCAACCGATATTTATCAAAGTTGGTCGCCATGGGTTTTCCATTCTCAAAGGCCAGTTCGCCATACATGGAATGCCCTACCCCGTCGATAACACCACCTTCGATCTGGTTCAAAGCTCCAAGCGGATTAACAACGATACCGCAATCTACTACACAGGTTATTTTCTTTACAATGGCCTCTCCATTGTCAATTTCAACATCTGCAACTTCGGCAACGTGGGTGTTATGGCAGTAATAGTTTACAAAGCCCTGGTAAACATTACTTGGCGTATTGCCCCAGTTGGATAACTCTACGGCCTTATTTACCACCTCAATCATACGCTCCGGAGAATATTGAATGTTTTCATCCGCCGCCGCATCTACTTTTTTCAGGAGATCTAAACGCAACTGGACCCTATCTACATCCATCAACTCTGCCAATTCATCAAAGAAGCTCTGTTCCGCGTAAGCCAGAAAATTGGTGTACGGTGCACGCCAGGCTCCTGTGGTAATATTACTATTGTAATTGGCTACATCTACCTTATAGTTATCTATCGCTCCAGCCGGAAAAAAATGCGGTATTAAACCGTACATATTCGAATTGACAGCGGCTTCTTTGAGATGGTAAGCCACTACTTTTCCATCTTTGATGCCTGCTTTTATGCGATACTTAATAGCCATTCGGTAAATACCGTCGTTCATATCATCCTCCCGCGAAAATACCACTTTTACAGGCTTACCTATTTTATCTGCAATTTCAACTGCTTCTAATGCGAAATCACCATACAGTCGTCTTCCAAAACCACCTCCCATTCGGGTCATTTCCAAATGCACCTCTTCAGGAGTCCTACCCAATATTCCAGCGGCCATGTTTGCCGTACCCTCTGGGGTTTGAATGGGTCCTACCATATGGATTTTCTCGTCAGTAACATGGGCAAAGAAATTCATAGGTTCAAGGCAGTTATGCGGTAGGAATGGGGATTCATAGGTGCGTTCCAATACCGTATCTGCTGTAGCAAATGCCCTATCTACATTCCCATCCGATCGCATGGTTCTAAACTCATTTCCATCCAGAAGATCGATCAATATTTTATCATGATCCTCCGTACTTTCCAGGTCCCCATCTTCCCATTCCAATTGCAGAGCTTCTTTCGCTTTCAAGGCTTGCCAGGTGGTTGCCGCAATTACGGCCACTTTTTCGCTTTCTCCCATCATTCCTGATAGTCTCGGATTTTCTTCTGCCATCTTGTGAACCTTATCCCCAAAACGGATGATATCAATTACACCGGGCATGGCACGGGCTTCGCTATCGTCAAAGGCTACTAACTTTTGCCCAAATGCCGGTGGTCTTGCCACAGCGGCATAAACCATACCGTCCTCCTTGTAGTCGAGGCCGTAAAGGGGTTTGCCGGTAATTATTTCATCGATATCAACATTGCGCTGCTCGGTTCCAATTATCGTATATTCCTTGGGTTTTTTTAATGCAACCTCTTCCGGGATTTCCAACTGAGCTGCATCATTTACTACTTCTCCATAGCCCGTGGTCTCATTGGTTTTGGTATTTGTGATTACGCCTTCACTTACCGTACAATCTGAGGCTTCTACCCCCCAACGTGCCGCTGCCGCGTTTACTAACATTTGCTTTGCGGTGGCCCCGGTTTGGCGTAGTGCGTCCCAGCCAAAGCGTATGGACTGGCTTCCACCGGCAACTTGACGCGTGTAGTTTTCCGTATCCAGGACCCCCTGTTCTACGTAAACATCTTTCCAGGCAACGTCTAGCTCCTCTGCTATGATCATGGGCATGGATGTTTTCACGCCTTGCCCGATCTCCGGGTTTGGAGAGAAAATGGTTACCGCCCCATTATCGGCTATTTTAATAAAAGCATTAAAATCGTTGTAATCTAACTGTGAAAGGTCTACCGGTGGTTCTGCCTGTGGTTTGCAAGCCTGAAACAAGTTAAAACCAATTAACATGCCCCCACCGGCCAAACCAGTGGTTCGCATAAAAGCTCTTCTGCTAAAGGTGATATTAGGATTCTTAGACATTTTTTCGGTTTGATGGATTAGTCCATGTTTTCCGCGGCTTTTTCCACCGCGCGATGAATTCGGTTGTACGTTGCACAACGACAAATATTGCCGTGCATAGCGTTTTTAATGTCTTGCTCGCTAGGGGTCGGATTTCGCTCCAAGAAAGCAGCAGCTGTCATGATCTGGCCTGCCTGACAGTAGCCACATTGCGGTACATCCACCTCTTTCCAAGCTTCTTGAACCGGATGGTCTCCGTTTTCTGAAAGGCCTTCAATAGTAGTTATTGATTTTCCCTGAATCTGTTCAAGGGTTAGGGAGCAACTCCGCATAGCAGTTCCCTCTACATGTACAGTGCATGCACCGCATTGGCCTATTCCACAGCCGTATTTGGTGCCCACTAAGTCTAAATGATCGCGCAGTACCCATAGCAATGGGGTATCCGTAGAAACATCAACGGAACTTGTGGCCCCATTGACTTTAATTTGATACGTTGGCATAATATGTTTGTTTGTGTTCTCTCGTTGAAGTTAACAATTTATAGTTCCTGGCTCGATTTTTTTAACTTGTGCGGCACTGCATTTAACAAAGGTTTAAGGTTGCGCTATTTTGCCCTAATGATCTTATCCCGTATTTCTCGCCATTGTAGTAATACGACCTTGTTTTCGGCTAAAAGATCGGCGCATTGTGCACTTTTGAAGAAATCGAGATCAGCTTGTCGCCACGCTGCGCCCCAGTTGGGGTGGTCAATAGTTACCGCCTGCATTTCCGCATCATCATACGCCAAATGAATAAGGAGCACTGTAAATCCGGGTTTTAAATTGGTAAGAACCGTCTTGTAAAAAGTATCCATTCCGGATTCAAAATCCCTGGGACTGGCTCCTATAACGCGATCAGCGACTACCTGATTTCCTGCCTGTAGTAAAGCAACTATTTCAGGATCTTCAATACGCGGTAGTTCTTTGCTTACTAGCACAGGTAGCTGGAATTGATTCCCTATCTCGAGATACGATTTTAGAAAACCTTTGTTTGCTAATAGTGCGCCCATATGCGTATCCAAATGCGTAACCTCAATATGGTTCGCAAGAGCCATATTTATCTGATAGGTTAGTTCCACCTTTACTTCCATGGCATCTCCTTTTTCTGCAACTTCCGGGACGTTATCAAAAAAATAACCATTGCGATCTACCAAACTGGGCACTTTACTTTGGCCAGCTACCGGCCCCCATTTGAAAGTAGCCCATTCACTGGTAAGGGTAAGATGAACACCAATGTCCATGGCTGGGTTGGCTGCTGCAGTTTTAGCAATTTCCATAAACCATGGGCAGGGCACCATGATACTCCCTGAATTTACGCAGCCTTCGGACATGCCTACAATACTTGCTGCATTCTCAGAATGCGTAACCCCAAGGTCATCAGCGTGAATGATCAATAATTTAGTGTCCGGAGGATATCCCAATTTTTCGGCCACATTTTGAGACCAGCTCCAATGGACTCCCAACATAAAAACAAGGGGTAAGAATGCAAATTTCATTGTAAAAGGTTCTTGTTGGAAAATACAAATTTTTCCCCGGGAATACTATTGGCTTGGTTTTTGCGTTTGGAGAGAGGAACCTAAAATCTATGAAAATGAAAACCGCTCTGAGCTCCTTTTTTTCAGTTTTTTTATTGGTAATACTGTGCACATCCTGTGGAAACGCAGATGACGATGTTAACTTTGATCCTAATCAGGGAGAGCTTGGTCAGGGAGAAGAACCCGATGACTGCCTTGAATTTGGCGAAAACGAATTGTTACTTTCTATTCAGGATCAATTTGTGACACCGCCGGCCAAGGTTTCTATTCTCTTTAGGGTTTCAGATACGCAAGGAAATCCAATTTCCGATCTTAGCGCGAACCAGTTTACCATTTATGAACAAGGTAGGAATGACGATTGTTTTAATACGATTTCCTCTTCCGAGTCGTTAGCACGTATTTCTCCGAACAGTCAGGTTTTTAGTAATAATACCCTCTTGGTATTAGATCTGAGTAATTCTGTGTTACAGGGTAGTTTGGAAGAATTAAAAACTGCGGCAACCAGTTTTATAACCAACGTGATGCCATCACCCGAAACCGAATCTTTTAAGATTGGTATTTATTGGTTTGACGGTGAGGATACGTTACATCTTCTGAATCCGTTAACCTCCTCAACCGCAGAATTAAGTGCGGCAATAGCGGGGATAGATGAGAATATTAGCAACGATCCTTCTACCGATCTCTATGGCGCAGTACTAAAATCCACAGCGATTGCCGAGGATCTTATTGAGGCAGGCAGAGATAGTGAAGGTTCCCCTATTGTTGCCGCCTCTGTGGTACTATTTACCGACGGCACCGACCAGGCCTCAAGATTTAGTGAAGAAAGTGCTTTAGACGCTGTAAATGATGCCGATCCTAACATTTCGTTTTTTACTATTGGCTTAGGTTCGGAAATTGATCAGCAAATATTAGAGGATATCGGAAAAACGGCAAGTGTGGTTGCTGGAAATGCAGCAGAATTGGAGGCCACATTTAATCAAATATCCGCCCGGGTATCGGAACAAGCCAACAGTTTCTACCTTTTTGAATACTGTACGCCAAAACGGGATGGTAGCGGGGAAAACAATTTGGTTATTCAGCTTACCGAAGGGGTGCTTCAAGGGGCTGTTCAAACAAAATTCCGAGCTGACGGATTCACAGGAGGCTGCGAGTAAACGCGCTGCCTTTTCTGTAATATTCTGTATCTTCCGCGGAGAAATCCGGAAGACATGAAAAAAATAGTATTTGGCGGACTACTTGTCATTTTTTATACATTACTCCCTAAGACCGAACTTTTTGCTCAGGAATTACATCCTTTAGAGGGCAGATGGGATCTGGAAATGCAGTTTATGGGAAAAACAGCACCTTCCTGGCTTGAGGTGCGGCACTCCGGTCACGAAACGCTGGTAGGACGTTTTGTTTTTGCTTTTGGAAGTGCCCGGCCTGTTGCGGAAGTAAAAACGAATGGCAACCGGTTTTCCTTTAGTATTCCCCGGCAATGGGAACCGGAGGGGAACGATATGGTTTTTCATGGCGAATTAACGGAGGGGAAGCTAAAAGGGACCATGGTCTACACAGATGGTAGTGTGGTATCCTGGACGGGAAAGCCTGCTCCAAACCTGCCGTATATCGCAGCTCCTAAATGGAGCCAACCCATGGCCTTATTCAACACAAAGGATCTCAAAGGCTGGCATGCAGATAAACCGGAAAACCAATGGGTTATTGATGATGGGGTTTTAAAAAATCCCAAATCCGGTGCCAATCTTATCAGTGATGAAAAATTTACCGACTTTAAGGCTACTGTTGAATTTCGGTATCCCGAAGGGAGCAATAGCGGAATATACCTTCGTGGACGCTACGAAGTACAAATAGCAGACAACTATGGTTTACCCCCGATGGATATTTACTTTGGCGGTGTTTATGGTTTTCTAGAACCCAATGAGAATGCTGCAAAACAAGCAGGAGAATGGCAAAGTTATGAGATCACCTTAATCGGAAGACGGGTCACCATAGTTGCTAACGGGAAAACAATAATCGAAGATCAAACCATTCCCGGGATTACCGGAGGCGCCCTAGATAGCGATGAAGCAGCACCCGGACCATTTGTGATACAGGGCGATCACGGACCGGTAGAATTTCGAAAGTTTGAAGTAAGTACGATAGAAAAATAATCGTACTACTACTCCGCTACCCATGATCGTACCGGTTCATCCCAGGGATTTCCTATCTTGAAACCGTTGTTTAGATCGCCAGGCCCATCAGAATACTACAGAAAGTAGGGTTTTTGGCATGATCGTTGTTCCTAGTAAACAACAGCTATCAACATCCAACAATTAAGTGGAACCAAAAAATTACGATTATGGGTGTTATTAAAGAAATAATGAAAAATGGTCCTTTAGGCGTACTGCCCCTATGGAGCAAAAGTCTTGTATTGCTGTTGTTCTCTGCGATTGTAACAACATTGATCACCATGTTTGCCTTTTTATTGCGCTACGGGTCTGAAATCAATCTGCAATTTGGATATTAGCTATCTGTAGATCAATGCATTCCCGAGGTATTGCCCTTTTAGGGGCTTAGTGAGGTCAATCAGGAATCCGTTGATCACCGCATGGGTTATTACATTCTCCTTTTTTAGAAAGAAAGTTGGATTTTGGCCTACGGCCAAGCGAAAGTCTGGCAGTTGTTTCGGTGTTTTGATCTGATGAATCGGTGTTGCGGTGGAAAACCCCATTTCCGGTGAAGTTGTGGAACGGTAAGCAATACCCCGCTGCAGAAGATCTTTTGCATTACTTAAGGATATGGAGGGTTGATCTGAATTCGTAAAAGCGGGCGCTACAACAGTATACCCGGTAGCATCAAAGGTCTCATATCCAAAATAGGTAGAAAGATCGCCCTGATCTACAATTATGCTTTTGAAATAAAAATCTGAATGCCCTGACAGGTCGATCTCCTGACGCTGGATCCCCAGATCCAGGATATACGGGTTACCCAGTAACTCGTAGGTAAGGTTGGTAATTTTCAGATCAAACAGCTTTCTGTCGTTTCGGGGTATTTTTTCATACTCCTTAATTGGTATAGTTTCATAGGCACCGGTAGCAATGGCATGCAAAGCCGATAGCATGGAAACGTAATTCAGTTTTCGTATCTCTTGTTTTTCCCTATCATTTACGTATCCTCCGGATTCTATAAGAATAAGACTGGTTCCCCATTTGGCAATATTATCCCCAAACGCCCGGGGCTCAAAAGCATCACTATACCGTCCTACTTGGCCGGGAGCATATTTCTGGATAATATTATTCATAAAAACAATGACTTTCATCGCCCGCTCACGAACTAGATTAATGTCCTTCTCATAGTTATATGCTGTGGCCAAATACGAAATGGTAGCAGGCTTAGGGGTGCGTTCGGCATTGTAATATCTGCTTTGGTCGTGCAGGTTAAAACCGAAATCAGCTTCCAAGCTGTCCCGTATTCGTTTTAATGTTCTTCCTTCAGGGGATTGCAACCTTAAGGCATCGCGATTGATATCTATCCCAAGTGCGTTACGGCGTTCATAGACTTCTGCCCCATCCGGATTAAGCATCGGTAGAAAATGGAGCGTAACGCGTGAAAGGATCTGGTCCTTTTCTGTTTCAAAATCGGTTGAAGTGAAAAAATTTAGAATATCAAAGATGGCTTGAGTAGCCGTGGGCTCGTCGCCGTGCATTTGAGACCATAGAAAAACATCGATCTCGCCTTCTCCCAAGCTAATTAAGGTAAGGTCTCTCCCTTCTATCGACTCCCCTACTTTCTGTACTTTATATTTCGGATTGGTTCTGGCCCGGGCAATAAGGGGTTGTAAATCAACATATTTTATTCTCCTGATCTGCAAGCTGGGTTCTTTATATTTTTCGTAGGTCGTATACAGCTGTTCGGTGATATCTTGTGCCCGACTAGCATTAGCAGCGAAAAGTACTAGTAGAAAAAGCAGAGGTATTCCTTTTTTCATATACTCTAATGTACGGTATTCTCTAGAAACAGAAGATCGATATCCGCTTTGTCCCATTGTTGCGATAGCTGGTCCGGAACTGGCGTGAAGGTGTACGTAAAACTACTCAAGATGATATCTTCATCTCCGTCGTTGTCTACATCACCGGCATCCATAAGGAACCAACGTGCCTTATTAGGTTCTGCTAACACTTTTGTTTGAAAATCAAAAGTGGCAGCATCCTTGTTTTCCAGGTATACAAAATCGAATTGCGGGGCACGTTCATAATCGGGGAAGGTACTTAGCAATGCCATATCCAGGTCTCCGTCCTGGTCGAAGTCCCTGGCAATGCATCGGGTAGCGCCATATAACGGATAAAAGTAAGCTTCCGTAAACGTATTAGTGCCATCATTAATATGAATGCGCATACCATGATACGGCTTGTGTACATACGATTTATCGGCATTATCACCATGAACGGTTATAATATCTTCATATCCATCCTTATTGTAATCAACAAGCTCAAACCAACTGCTTCCCCATACAGGGCCGAATACTAGGGCATTCTTAGCTACAAATTGTAACTCCTCTTGCTGATACAGTATGGTAATCCCCTCATTACTTTGGGATGTTAGGGTGATCAAATCCATCTTTCCATCCCGATTCATATCCCGGGCAACAGTTTTTATACAACCCGGCTGATTGAGCAATACCTTTTTACTAACACCCAGGGAATCATTCCGAAATAGTAAGGAAAGTCGTCCGGTTTCGTTACCAAATTCTGAGACGATTACTTCCTCCAGACCGTCGTTATTAAGATCAGCTGCTAAATGATGTACTGGCCGATGCAGGGCACTTTGAAAAACTGTGGTGTCTTTTTCAACTCGGGTAATTATCTTACCTCGCACCTGTTCCGAAGGATCCAGTATCCCTACCTCAGTGATGTATTCCGTATCCTTAAGCTTACTATACCAGGTAATTGGGGTTTGTCCTTGATAGATCTTTTGCGTGGTATGCGATATAAAATCATGACGGGTTAGGGAACCTTGAATATCTCCTAGCCAAAGTTGCTGTTTGGAACTGTTGTATTTGAGAAAAGTGTAAAAGGCTCCTTTTTTGTCATCGATTTTAATTGGATGTGATTTGAAGTTTTTCAAATCGAAGGTTTCGGGCAAAGGATAGGAGTGTAAACTATCGGGCGCTAAGGAAACAATATAATTTTTTAGCTGTATCCATTCCGACAATCTAATTTTTGGGCGAAATGCGGCAGGTGGTTGATCTGGACCCTGGTAAAGTTCAACAATATCCATACGCGAAAGCATGTCTGGTAGCACAGCGTTTTCCCAAATATGTTTTGGTAGTGCTTCTATATCCGGTGCTATATGGCAGCTTGCGCAATACTTGGTATATAATGCTGCTTCCTTTTGTTCTTCTGGCGCCTTACAGGCTTGTACTACGAGTGCCATAGTAAGGCCAATAACAGAAATAAAGTGCACTTGCTTCCGTATCAAGCGATCAGAAATTAGGTTAACGATTGGCGGGTAAGGGAACATAGCTAGCGTCGTGGGGCATCATAGGAAACGTCTTTTGTTCCCAGTCCCGCTTGGCCTTTTCAATTTTTTCTTTTGACGATGCTACAAAGTTCCAAAAAATATGTCGTTCTTCCGGAAAAGGTTCTCCTCCAAATAACAAGATATGGGTTTCCGGAAGTAAATCAATGATACAGGTATCTTCCACTTTAGAGACCAAAATATTTCCTTTGGGTACGGTTTCTCCACAGGCCCTAATAGTCCCATCAACAATACAAATCCCGATTTCCCCCTGAAGTTTGCCGTGAACATCAAGTGAAAATGTCCCTTTGTTCTTAATTTCTATCATAAAAAGCGGAGAATATACCTGGAGCGGTGAGCGCTTTCCATAGCCCGTTCCAGCAATTAGCGTAAAGGTGGCACTACCTTCTTCCCATCTTGGCAATTGTTCCGCAGGGACATGTTGAAAAGCGGGTTCCATATCTTCCAGTGCTTTAGGTAAGGCCACCCATATCTGGTAGCCATGTGCGGTGAATTGCTTCCCATTTCTAAGATATACCGGGGTGCGCTCTGAGTGGGAAACACCACTTCCCGCGGTCATCCAGTTGACCGCCCCAGGTTGAATTAACTGCCGGGTTCCCGTACTGTCTTCATGCATGATCTCTCCTTCTAACATATAGGTAAGTGTAGACAATCCGATATGCGGATGCTGATCTACATCCATATATTTTTCAGGACCTAGGCGTGTAGGTCCCATATGATCGATAAAGATAAAAGGCCCGATCATGCGCTTTTTGCGAAAGGGGATCAGCCGTCCTACTAAAAAATCGCCAATATCTCTGCTGCGTTCTTCAATGATCAAACCTATGTTAGACATGCTGCAAATACTTATATTTAACCAAAGAAAGTTACAATAAATACACCGCCTGTCTATGAAATGGTTAAAGAGAATCCTGCTGCTATTAGTAATTATCATTGCCATTACGGTTCTGGAAAACTATCCCAAACTCAATATCATCTCTGGTTACGCTTCAAAGTATATGGCTTCCAGTGTGTTGATCGGTGAAAGGGACCCTGCTTATATTGTTGCTAACGATTTAAACATTCCGTTGGTAAATCTTGCGACTACGGAGTTCGATGCGGATAACGACCAGGCCTCTGCTAATGTTTACGGTTTATTAGAACGAAAAACGATTTATCGAGATGGCCTTGGTGCTGTTTTGGTCAATACGGACTATTCCCCTGATGGTGCGTTTCCGCAACCTTACAGGGCGTCTCGATTTGATTCACTTCCTTATCCGATGGGGCATTTGCCTCCAAAGGATACGCTTTTTAGCGAAATTGATTACGACGCATTAGGCAAAGCGGTGGCAATGCCTTTCGATCGGCCGGAAATTCAAAAAACCAGAACACTGTTGGTGCTCTATAAAGGGCATTTGTTACACGAAAACTATATAGAAGGTTTTGACCAGAATACCCCAATTTTAGGCTGGTCTATGACCAAAAGTGTTCTTGCGACTTGTTTCGGGGTCTTGGAACAAATGGGCAAAATAGATGTAGCGTGGCCGGCTCCTATTCCGGAATGGAAGCAGGATTCCCGAAAGGAGATAACGCTTAATCATCTGTTGCGTATGCAGAGCGGATTGGAATGGGATGAGGATTATGGGAAGATCTCGGACGTGACTAAAATGCTCTTTTTGGAAAGTGATATGACACAAGCACAAAAGGACAAAGCGGCCGAAGCTGCTCCTACAGAAATATGGAACTATTCGTCTGGCACAACCAATTTACTTTCGGGTATCTTACGGCAACAGTTTAGAACACATCAGGAATATCTCGATTTTCCCTACAAAGGATTCATTGATAAAATAGGGGCAACTAGCATGCTTATTGAAGCGGATCTGGAGGGGAATTTTGTCGGCTCTTCGTATGGATGGGCGAATACCCGGGATTGGGCGCGATTAGGTCAGCTTTACCTCAATCGAGGAGAATGGAATGGAGAACAACTGTTTGCTCCGGACTGGGTAGACTATATCACCCAACCTACTGTTGGGTCTGATGGGACCTATGGCGCTCATTTCTGGTTAAATGCAGAAGGTAAATATCCAGATACCCCGAAAGACCTTTATTCAATGAATGGTTACCAAGGACAATATGTATTTATAATTCCATCCAAGGAGTTAGTGGTGGTCCGAACGGGGCTGGCAGAATATCCGGATTTTGATATTAACAGCTTTCTTACCGCTTTAGTCGCTGCCATAGAATAGTATCTTCGGCAGAATACTTACAGCTTTCATACCCCTCACCACAAAACGAGGGGGGTTCACAACAATAATTTCACTTGCCTGAAGTCCTGTAGTACATTTACAATGTAATAATAAAACAAGTAAATTTTTTCATTTTCATATAGTGTTCTCGTGAAAAGGGCCTTGATCAATTGACAAGGCTCTTTTTAGTTTTAAGGGATCCACTTCTTTTTTCCAAACTCCGGTTTACGTTTTTCGAGAAATGCATTGCGGCCCTCTTTTGCTTCATCTGTCATGTAGGCCAAGCGGGTAGCCTCCCCTGCAAATACCTGTTGCCCTACCATACCGTCATCCGTAAGATTCATAGCAAATTTTAGCATTTTTATTGAGGTTGGGGATTTTGCTAAAATCTCTTGTGCCCATTGGTATGCCGTATCTTCTAACGCACTATGTGGAATTACAGCATTTACCATTCCCATGTCCAGGGCTTCCTGGGCGGAATAGTTTCTTCCAAGAAAAAAAATCTCTCGGGCCTTCTTTTGGCCCACCATTTTTGCCAGATACGCTGAGCCATAGCCTCCGTCGAAGCTTGTTACATCGGCATCTGTTTGTTTAAATATCGCATGCTCTTTACTGGCCAGGGTTAAATCGCAAACCACATGTAGGCTATGCCCCCCTCCTACAGCCCAACCGGGTACCACTGCAATCACCACCTTTGGCATAAAACGGATCAACCGTTGTACCTCTAAAATATTCAGTCGATGATAACCATCCTCCCCCACATAACCTTGATGTCCTCTGGCTTTTTGATCTCCTCCGCTACAGAATGCCCATTTGCCATCTTTTGGTGAGGGACCTTCGCCGGAAAGGAGTACCACACCAATGGAGGTATCTTCCTGTGCATCGTAAAAAGCAGTATACAGTTCACGTGTAGTTTTTGGGCGGAAGGCGTTTCGGACTTCCGGACGATTAAACGCGATACGCGCTACCCCGTTACTTTTTTTGTAGGTGATGTCATCAAAATCGATCGCTGTCTTCCAATTGGGTTGGATCATAATTTTAGTTTTTAACAAAGATAACCAGAATGGTGGTGCCCCTTTTTAAGGCATAGGTGCTATAAAGTACAATTTGGAGAAAATGAATTTGATCAAATTAATGTAATTTTCTACAATGTCCTATGAAAGTAAATTAGCTCGTTTTTCCAAGCACTACCCGCGAATTACGGATTTAATGACAAAGGCTAAAAAAAGAATCCCCAAGGTAGCATGGGAATATTTGGATTCCGGTACCGGAGACGAAGATTTGTTGCATCGGAATACGCATGCGTTCAATGCCATTCAATTCCTTCCGAGATTTTGCAAAGGGGCACTTGATGCGGATACCAGAATACCCCTCTTTGGCAAGACCTATTCTGCTCCAATTGGTATGGCCCCGGTAGGACTAACGGGCTTAATGTGGCCGAATACAGAACACTATCTTGCTGCCAGTGCCCAAAGAAGACAAATTCCATTTTGTCTAAGTACTGTCGCTACAGAGACCCCCGAAACCGTGGGTGCATTGGCAGGTGAAATGGGATGGTTCCAATTGTATCCCCCAAAAGATGCCAAAATGCGGGATTCCCTCCTGGAGCGGGCAAAAGATGCAGGATTCCATGCGCTGGTAATCACAGCTGATGTTCCTATGGCAAGCAGAAGGGAACGTAGTAAAAAAGCTGGTTTGTCCGTTCCTCCGAAAATTACGCCAGGGCTGATATGGCAGGGAATTACGCATCCGGTTTGGTCGTATTACACCCTGCGACGCGGACTTCCCAGATTACGTACCGTGGAGCATTATACCCAAAACACCGATATGAAATTCGTAAGTGGTTTTGTGGGCAATCGTCTTGGAGGAACCTTGGACTGGGAATACTGCGAAGCAGTGAAAGAAAAGTGGCAAGGCCCGGTACTCTTAAAGGGGGTTTTGCATCCGGAGGATGCAAAAAAAGCGGTGTCCATAGGGCTTGATGGGGTCTATGTCTCTAACCACGGCGCCCGGCAATTTAACGGAGGGATACCCAGTATTGAAGCGCTTCCGGATATTGTTACTGCTGTAAAGGGCCAGGTACCCATAGTTTTTGATAGTGGTGTACGCAGTGGATTGGATGTCATGCGCGCATTGGCCTTGGGAGCTGATTTCGTTTTATTAGGGCGGCCGTTTATCTGCGGGGTCGCCGCCTTGGGAAAATATGGCGGCGATTATGTGGCCCACCTCCTTATAGATGATTTACAAAATAATATGGTACAGTTGGGGGTAAAAAACATTGCCGAATTACAAAAAGTAAACCCGGCCAGACGTTAGCTATTTTTATTCTTTTCCGCTATCCATTTCCCCATATATTTGGTGGCTGCCATGGTTTGATGCCGTAAAAGAGCACCAATAAAGTTACCTGCTCTATGCGCTTTTAACGAATTGCGGATAAGCAGTAGTTTATCCATAAATCGTTTTGTGCCTTGTTCTCTGGAGTATATACTTTTCAGAATAATGAGCCCATTCTGTTGTTGCTGCCGCCATTGTTGTTCATCTTGATACAATGCGATCGCTTTTTGCGAGAATAGTTCCGGGGTATCTTCTATTTCGCCTGCCCAGGGGAAATCTGCGTGCATCCCCTCAGCTCCAATTGCCGTAGTAACAGAAGGTGTGCCATGGCCCATGGCAAAGGTTAACTTGCCTTTTATCCCTGCACCAAAACGCAGTGGAGCCAAGAGCACTCTTGCGCTTTGAACGGCACTGGCAAGATCTTGCTCCCATCCATGTACCAGAAACCCATTGGAAGGATCATTCATTTGAATCAAATGCTGTGAAAAATAGGCGCCGTAAACGTGTAATTTTGCTTCTGGAAGGGCTTTTCGGATCAAAGGCCAGATCGTTGTTTTCAAATACTCAAACGAATCTATATTTGGTGTATGCTTCCCGTTACCGTAGGTAACAAAATCAACTCGTTCGGAAAATGTTGGCCATCCTGTAATTGTTTGCTTCTCGGGCAGGGCATACATAAATGGCAGATGCAACAACAATTCTGAGGCAATCTTTAACGCTTCCAGTAAAATTTTTTCTTCAAAAGACGAGGTGAGTAAGGTAAGGTCAGAACGGTATATACTGGCGATTTCCCGCTTGGTCTTATCTTGTTGTAGCCATGCTGGAGCGCTAAAGGTTTGATCTTTCTTAAAACAGGTTTCGCGATATTCCCGTAAGGAATGTAGGTCTTCCGTATTTAAAATACGGATGGCTTCCGGACAGTTTTCCGTCACCCGCCATCCAAATTGTTCTTCTACCATAAAGCGGTCAAAGATGACGATATCCGGTTCCAATTCGGAAATAAGTCGGTCAAAAGCGGGATCATTTAAATTGATAAAGGAGGTTTGTATGCCCAGTTCCGTCAAATTTGCCGAATGCTTTGTTTCTGAGGCAGCTGAGACAAAAACGACCTGGTGATTTTCTGCCTGGAAGAGCTGAATAAGTTGCAATATCCTTTCTCCTGCGGCTGTTGTATTAGGTTCCGGCCAAACATGACCGATCACCAGAATCTTTTTTTTGTTTTTAAGTTGCAAACTATTTGTAGGTATAAAACGCTAAATACCACCAAGGCTACAGACGCTCCGCAAACTTTTTAGAGATACTGGAACGCAATTTACGTTCATAGTCTTCCTCCAACCATTCTTTGTAATTTTTGGTGTTATTCATAATGCAATAGGAATACTGGCGTACGCGATAGGAAATCTCATCTTTTAACGCTTTGGCTAGTATCCGGGCATCAAAAACATCTTCACTATTCTCTACACAGATCTTAGCATGCTGCTCTATACTTCTTTCCAGCACTACTTTGGATTTTTTTCCTTCTGCAAATACTTTTTTGTATTCTGCCTTTACATCAAAATGGATGTTTTCAGATTTACTGAATTGCTGTCGCAGTTCTTCGGGCATTTCATAAACAAACTCCCGCTCTATTTCCTCATCATTTTTGATGTTTTCCAAATAGAAATCAGGAAAATGAAAAATTTCCTGCCAATCAATAGGCTCGTCCCAGGGGCCAAAACGGGCGATGTTATTCCCAAGGTCTATTACCTTAAACTCATCTTTATCAGGAAGTATTCGCGACCCCCTCCCTATCATCTGGAAGTAAAGGGTGAGGGAACGTGTAGCGCGATTTAGAATTACAGATTCTACGGTGGGCTCATCAAAACCAGTGGTAAGAATACTCACGGAGGTCAGGATAGCACCGGGGGTCTTTGAAAACCATTCCAAGATCTCTTTTCGTTCCGATGCGGTATTGCGGTTGTCTAAATGTCGAATGTCATACCCTGCCTTCTTAAAGGTTTCATAGACATAAAAGGAACTATTGATCCCATTATTAAAAATCAGGGTTTTCGTGTTTTTAGCTACTTGTTCATATGCAGTTAACAGCTTACCCAGCATATTCTGATTTCCGTAGAATTCATCTGAGGACTTCACCGTGTAGTCCCCATGAATACCTAGTTTTAAACTTTTTAAGCTTACGTCGTAATTGAATAGCTTGGCTTGCGCTAAAAAACCTTTTTCAATCAACGATTTTATGGATTTACCCACAATCAACTTTTTGTAGTGATCTTTCATGGGTAATTTGATATTCGAACTAAGCGGGGTGGCGGTAACACCAAGTATGGTAGCTTCTTCAAAATACTTAAAAAGCTTTCTAAACGAGTTATAATGCGCCTCATCTATAATTACAAGACCAATATTATTGATCGTAACCTTTTCTTCCTGTAGCCGGTTGTTCAGTGTTTCTACCATGGCTACAAAGCACATATAGTCGTCCTGATCGGTAAGTTCTTTTACACTGCTGTTGATAATTTTGTTACTAACACCAAAACCGTGCAACATTCTGGAGGTTTGATGGCTTAACTCTATCCTATGGGTAAGTACAACTACTTTTTTGCGTGTGTTTTGAATATACCTTCGTGTGATTTCAGAAAAAACCACAGTCTTTCCACCTCCGGTGGGCAGTTGATACAACAAGTTGCTTCCGTCCGGGAGTTCGGCAATCACAGCGAAGATCTTCTCCAGGTCTTCCTGTTGATAATCATAAAGGGTTTTCCTAACAACTTCTTTTTGAATATCCAAAGCGATATCGGTTATGGCAATGAATTAGCAAACCTTGCAAAATTAGTAGATTTTTGGGGCCTAATGAAAATTTAAGAAAGGCTTAATATCAAGATAGTATTAACAATGGCTGGTTGCCTGAATAGGTAAAAACTGCTGATATTTTTTGTAAAATATTACAAAAACCCATTTGGATTTACGGGTTTAAAAATGTATAATGAGCGTTTATATCCATTAAACCATACACACGAATGAGGCAATTAAAAATCATTAAGCAGGTTACCAACCGCGAATCCAAATCCCTTGACAAATACCTACAGGATATCAGTAAAATTGAATTGATCACAGCGGAGGAAGAAGTGGAGTTGGCCCAAAGAATTAAACGTGGAGATCAATTTGCCTTAGAAAAATTAACGAATGCCAATCTTCGTTTTGTAGTTTCCGTTGCCAAACAATATCAAAATCAAGGGCTCACCCTTCCGGATTTAATTAACGAGGGTAACGTTGGTTTGGTGAAGGCTGCGAAGCGATTTGATGAAACCCGTGGGTTTAAATTTATTTCTTATGCAGTTTGGTGGATCCGACAATCTATTCTACAGGCCCTTGCCGAGCAGTCTCGTGTAGTGCGGCTGCCACTTAATAAAATTGGCTCTATCAATAAGATCAAAAAGACATTTTCCTATCTGGAACAGGCACACGAACGCCCCCCTTCCGCAGAAGAAATTGCCAGGGAACTGGATATGACGGTAACCGAGGTAAAACAGTCTATGAAGAATACAGGCAGACATGTGTCTATGGACGCCCCTTTGAAAGAAGGGGAAGATTCTAATCTTTATGATGTAATGAAAGCAGGAGAATCTCCACGACCCGACAAGGATCTGATGCATGAATCCCTGTATACGGAAATCAATAGGGCGTTGGATACGTTATCGCCAAGAGAGGCAGATGTAGTCCGGTTGTATTACGGTATCGGACAACAGCCTTCTATGACGCTGGAAGAAATAGGAAGCACTTTTGACCTTACCCGGGAGAGGGTGCGACAAATACGAGAAAAGGCGATACGAAAACTACGCCATAGCTCCAAGTGTAAAATACTTAAGACCTATCTGGGATAAAAAAAAGGGCTTCATTATGAAGCCCTTTTTTTTGATAAACACTTAAACTTAAGAACAATTCAACTGATTGATATTGTAATTCGTTAAAATTTCATTTAAATCATTAATGAAATTGGTATACGCACTGTTTTCTTGATACTGCTTGTCCATAGCGTTTGGGTTACTTCAGTTTATAGGTAATCTAATTCGGCCAATTTGTTCATACTCAAAATTTCGTTCAGTTCTTGCAAAAAGGCAAGATATTCTTCGCCGTAGGTATCGTATAACATAGTTGTAGATTAGGTTTTAATTCGGGTCTTATTTGCTTAACGCTAACATATTCCAAAGATTATGTTAACACAATATTTTGTGGTGAACCTGCTAAAAAGTGTTGTGAAATTGTTAAGAAAGCGGCTTTGAACACCAGAATAAAAATTATGTAAACAATTGGCAATAAGGATTTTAATACATCGTTTTCTTAATAATGAACCCCTAAAACTACCTATCAGGATATGCGAACAAGATGGTCAAATACAACTACACCATATCGATTAATTTGGGTTTTTCATCTACCGCTACTTTTACTTTTAGCGGGATTGCTACTGTCGCAGACTACTCGCCCATCGGCAATTAAGGTGGAACTAAACAGTAATAGTTTTAATGCAAAAAAGCGAAGTAGTTTTGTTGTTAACGGAATAATCGAACAACCCGGTCGGGGATTGACGTTGATTCACTTTCTCCCAGAGGGAACATTTGAGTATAAAACATTTGATACGTATGGCAATAAAGCGGAGGGAACAGCAGTTGTAGCCTTACTTCAAAAAATGCAAAAAGACAATGCGCTTTTCGCCCTACTTGCCCATGATTCCGCTACCTCAGGTACTTTTGGTCATGCTTCCGAGTTGAAAGCTTTGGGAATAGTTGCGCTTCCCACCTTAAAAGGCAGGCAGGCGTATCTTATGCATAATCTTAACGGGGAGATCTATGAAGCCCTGGGGGATATTTCAACAGCAACAACAATATCTTTAGCAAAAGGACCTATTGCTGCTAAGGAATATTTTCCTAAGATAACGTATGAATTTACACCTAGTAACGACAGGTACATTGCACATGCAGGAGGTGAAATTGATGGCGTGGCCTCCACAAACTCCTTGGAAGCGCTTAATGAAAATTACAGAAAAGGATTCCGACTTTTTGAATTGGATATTATCACTACTACGGACAATACATTTGTAGCCGCCCATGATTGGAAAATGTGGGCGCGTTTTACAGATTACGAAGGCAGCTTGCCACCTACACATGAAGCGTTTTTAAAACGAAAGATCTACGGTTCCTACACTACCCTGGATATGGAAGGGATTAACGCCTGGTTTGAAAGCCATCCGGATGCACGTTTAATAACAGATAAGATCAATACACCTTTGGCGTTTGGAAGCCAGTTTACAGATCGAAAACGGCTATCCATGGAGTTGTTCAGCGTTATGGCTATCGAAGAAGCTGTAAATAATGATATTAAGGTAATTATATCCCAGGAGGTGCTCATGGCGCTCAAAGGGGATAAAATGGGTTTCCTGGAAATAAATAACATCAAAGATGTTGCGGTTTCTCGCAGGATTATCCGGCAGCAAACCGAATTTCTGGATCAATTACGAAAAGAAGGAATAAAGGTGTATGCGTACAATGTAAATTTTGATCCCGGGAAGGATGAAAAATATGTCCAGGAGAACGAATTAGGCTTGATCTACGGTATGTATGCCGATAAATGGATCTTTGACAACTACGGCGGACAGCCCATGCAATAATACCCTTACATTTTGATCTGATACGTAACTCCTGTAGTGAACGCCCAAAAGAAGTTACCCGATTCAAATGCTACCTCCTGTCTACGCACCCCTGCACTTAATCTGCAACCATTATTATGCTTCTTACCTGTGAATTGATAGGTGAGATTCATACGTTGCGATTCTGTGTAAAATATGGTTTCTGCAAGTAATTCATTGTCCACAATAAACTGTCGCAAGCCCGGTGAAACACCCATGCCGACAGTTACCCCCATAAAGTTTTCAGCATCCTTTCCGTATTTTCGAACTAATAGGTTAGCAGAAAAACGGGTTAACCCATTGGGACGTGGTGTAATGTATGAACGCATTGAAAAGTAATAGTTTCCGGTATAGTACCCTGCAGAATTGGTTACAGCCGTAATATCTTGGGTATTGGTTTTAATATAGCGCCCTCCCGCGGAAAGCTCGATCCCTTTAGGGAGATTAACATAAATATCGCCTCCAAATTTATGATTGGGATATAGTGTAGAGCTGGAATACCCATAATTAATATAGGCATAGCACCGTTTTAGGAATCTTGGATAAAAATCAAGATCGTACTGTACACCACTCCGTCCGGTTCTATTGGTGTAATTTATCCTGGGTATGACGCTTCCAACCGGAGTAAGGTAGCGATAGGAAAGGCTTGAGAAGATAATAGGGTCGTTTTGGTCGTCAAAAACAGTTACGGTATTGTTTATGTTTAGTCTATTGGGTAGCTCCCGCCGTTCTCGAACGATCTCATTGGGCTCCTGAACCACTTTATTGGCTGTAGCCGGTTTTTTCGGATTCGGGTTTACTTCCAGGGTGTAATCCGGATATTCCTTATTTGCAATTCGGTCTATGGAAATAGCCTTTAGGCGTTGTACTTCAGCATCTTCCTCTAAAAAATGCAACGCCTTATTGGCCAATCCTAATGCCGTGCTCTCCGCTCCGGCATATAGTTCATTCTTTATAGCGGCAATCCAAATCTCTCTATCCCCTCTTTTTTTGGAGGTTATTCTATTAAATTCTCTCCTGGCTCGGTCATATTCCCCGGTCCAACTGTTTACTTTGGCCAACAGCAACAATACGTTGTCATCTTTAGGATCCACGGCTATCATTTCGGAAAGTACCTTCTTGGCAGCAGAATGTTCCCCTTTACGCGCAAGCTCATAGGCTATCGCAAACTTTTCAGGCCTTTGTGAAGTCCTATGCTGACTGTATCCCAAAAACATAAGGAACAGAAAAAAGAGTGCTATATAATGGTGTAGACTATTCATTACTGGTCAATGCGTTTCTTAGATCCCCTACATAAGAAATACCGTGTTTTCTCGCCTCCCGTTTTGCCCGTTCTATTTTGTCTGCTACTTCATCTACCCCAGAACTGTTATGTCTCACCAGTTGTATAAGTTCCAGCGCATCTTGATGCCGCCCCTCCCAATAGAAGACATCAAAAAGTGCGGCATAGGAATCGATATAGTTGGGGTTTAGTTTAATACATTCCCTAAGAATAGTAATTGCAGTCTCCCGCTCCCCTTTCCATGCGTTTATTCTGCCGGATAACACCCTGGTGTCCATATGACTTGGCCGTTCCGAGAGTATATACCTACAGAGCAGTAGTGCTTTGTCGTATTCATCATCAAACGCAATCTTGCGGGCGATCTTATAGTAGGTGTCGGAGTTAAAGCCGTTGTACAAACTGCTTATCCAAACCATTTCACTCTCAGTAAACTTTTCCTTTTTTATCGTAAATATGGCCAGGCTATCCGGAATGATCTTGTCGTTCAAGGTGACATAAGCATTCAGGGATTTAAAATTGTTAAGTTTACTTTCAACATTGCCTCCTGAAAAGGATTTCCCCAAACTCAAACCTGCCTCAAGACTGTACATCTTTCCGTCTGAGTAAAATTTTTCACCACTTACATATTCTTTGAGTTCATTCTTATTTCGCATTAATGGAATATCCTTTATGGACCTGAATTGCGTTTCCATATCCAGTGCGTTCCCCATCCATGCTACTTTTTTTGGCATTTTCATTTCGTATTTTCCTTCAAGCATCGCCAAAATGGAGGGCGTAAAATCGAAATGCGACGAAACCGCACTGATCCGCTTCGGTGATTTTAGCATTGGACTATACACAATTAGCGGCACGTGGAACCTGCTGAGATTGTTGCGCTGTGGAATAGGAATGAGTCGATGATCCCCGGTTATAACAAAAATAGTATTATCGAAATCGGGTTGGCTTTTGTAGGCTTCCAAAGCATATCGAAGTGAAGCATCTGTATATAACAAAGTAGCAAAAACGTTACGGTTCTTGCGAATCATCTTCCCTACCTTTTTATCAAAATTGCGTTCAGATAAGATCGAGTTGACCTGTTGTTCATAATGCTTTCGATTTGGCGGGATAAAAGGTTCATGATTGCTAATTGTCATATACACCTCCAATCTGGACTGCCCTTTTTCCCTGGGCAAGGTCATGCTTTTCCGAAACAACTCTCTATCCGGGTATCCCCATGTAGAACCGGCATCGTCCTCTGCCTGGAGGGTATATTCCTGGCCAAACCCGGCTTTATCCAAAACGAAGTCTACATTTTCACTCTGGAGGAATCGATCCACCCCGTCAAAAGAACTGTTAGTACCTTGTAAGAAAGCGGTATGGTATCCATTGTTTTTAAGAATACTAAAAAGGGTAAGCTTGTTGGGATACTTTTCCAACTCCATAAATCCACTTTTTCCAAAGGGCAGTGACCCCGTTAACGCGGGTAAAACTCCAAAGGTTCTCCCTGTAGTGCTCAGGCAATTTTCCCAATACAAAGAGCTTTTGGATAGCGAATCCAGAAAAGGCGTGAACCCTTCAAATTCTGCTCCTTCACCAACAAAATCCCTACCCAATCCTTCAACTATAAATACTACGATGTTGGGTTTTTGTTCTTGTAACTTGAAATAGTTACCCAATACATTTTTAATCGGTAGCGTATGGATCAACGGATACTCTTCCTCTGCTTTATAGGAGGTATCTTCGGTGGAACTTTGGTACAGATTTATCGCCAAATATTGGGTTTTGTTTTGGTTGATCGGTTTTCCCTCAAGAAATAGCGTAGCAATAAAAAGGCTAAAGAGTACTATGGTAAAAGGGTACATCTTGATGATGTAGTGATAATATCTTGAAGTAACTTTATAAAAGCCGAAGAAAACAACGATAACAACAAGTAGTCCGAATATCATAGCAAAGGAAACCCCGCCTGAATTGGCAATGGTTTCTTTTATATCCTTCAGGCTATACCCGAGCAAGTCTGAACCCAAAGGGACCAACGCGGTGCAATAGTAACTTATAAGCATTACTTCAATGATCAGAAGTACTACCAGCAAAACAAACACCAAATGGAACCCCCATTTAGGACGATAATTTTCCCAAAAATTGAAGGGAAGGGTCAATAACACCCCAATTATTGAAGCATATCCCAATTGATGGGTAATTGAAATGAAAAAACTCCAACTGATAACGGTATCCAAAACTCCTTTAAAATAAAGCGTAGCATATTGAAAAACCGAGAGCAAGAAAAGACTGAGGAAGAACGCAATCATCAATCGCGTATAATGTTTTATGGTATATCTATCTAGTTTGCTGGTATTCATAGCTTCATTTATGCGGCACGACTCAGGCCTTTTCTTACTTGTTGTCCCCACCCTGCTTTCCTACCCATAAGCTTTTTATAGTTTCCGCGAACAGAAGCCCAGGTAACGACAGGGTGAAATACAAAGGGCTCAATAACAGCACATAGGCCGAGTTTTAGCATATCGCTCGATTTGCGATATTGATTATAGGTTAGCACCTCCCAGATTACGGCATAAAATGAAAACATCACGGAGAAGGTGTAGATCATCGCGGTAAGGGCCAGAAAAAAATTCCAGTTTAAGATACCCAAATACCAAAATAAAACCACGGTTATAAAACCGAAAAACTCCAAAAGTGGGGAAAGCCATTCGTAAAAGAACCAGTAGGGATAACTGATCAGGCCCAGCCTCCCGAATTTCGAGTTAAAAAACATGTCTTTATGCCGGAATAGGGTTTCCAGATTACCCCTTGCCCATCGGTCTCTTTGGTTAAGAAATGTGGTGATATCTTCCGGGACCTCTGTCCAGCATAAGGGATCGGGTAGGTATTCAATGGTGTAGGGCTCCCGAAGTTCATGCATATAACGTCGCATTCTAAAGATAATTTCCATATCTTCTCCTACGGTGTCTGTACTATATCCTCCTACCGCCACCACCGTCTCTCTATCAAAAAATCCAAAAGCACCTGAGATGATCAACAAACTGTCTATTCTTCCCCAAGCCATTCTACCCAACAAAAAAGAACGCGTATATTCCAATAATTGAAATCGGGCTAGCCAGCTCTTGGGAAGTTGTATTTCTTCCAGCATCCCACCTGAGATCTTACATGAATTTGCAACCCGGATAACACCGCCAACAGCAATTACTTTTTTCCTGGAACGTTGGGCAAAAGATTTTACCACATGCAGTAGTGCATCCGGATGCAGCAGGCAGTCCACATCGATACATCCTACATAACGACTCTCCGAAAGAAAAATGCCCGCATTAAGGGCATCGGACTTCCCGCCGTTTACCTTGTCCACCACAGTCAATTTGGAAAATGACTTTTGATCCGATTTATAAATACCTCTAATGGTTTTGGAATTGGACTTGGGTAGCGCAATTGTGGTTACCGGTTTTAGCCTGTAGGCTTCAATAAGTTTTTCCAAGGTGTCATCCGAACTTCCGTCGTTAACCACCATCACCTCATAATTCACATATTTTAGCGAAAGTAGGGACCGTACGTTCTCAACAATATTAACGCCTTCATTGTAAGCAGGAGCTATAATGGTAATTGAAGGGGCTAACGGAGATGCCATTAACTTGGACAGATCAACGAAACTATTTTTGTTTTTGTAATGAATAGCGTTGCGTGAAGAAAAGTAGCCCATCAACACAAACATGAGTATGAGTACTGCGGTGAACATCGTAAATACGATATTCATGTACTTGATACCAATGTCAAAAAAACTACTATCCATGGTATCCTTTTTCTATATCAAATCGTGGTTCAAATGCTTCTGAAAGATCAAAATCAAAAATGGCTGCCGCTTGCTTTTCCGATGCTGGTAGTATCCCAACCTCTTCGTAAAGAAAGGCTAGTTCCAGCGGCAGGCGATGATCTTCCGGTAACTCCTGCAGTTCCAACAATTCCTCATGCTCATCCGCTGTGCTAACGGGGTTTGAAATTAGGGTTGCTGCTACATTATTTTTAATTGCAGTGATCGCTGCATCTACGGCATCTCTTATCCCAGCATGGGGATCGTTGGTTAATTCATACAAGAAGGGAAGTTCCTTGTTGTCTCCGATCGCCGCCATCTCTTTAAGTAAGATCAATCGGGAATCCAGATCAGAAGCGTGGTGGTACAACTCATAAAATATCGTATGTTGCGCTAAGGGAAGTTCTTCCCCATTGGTAGTGTCCATAGGTACTGTTTCCTCAGCAGTCGCTTCCTGTTGGATTTGTGTGCGTAGAATACTAAAGGCCCGATATCCTAGTTCGGAATTCGTTTCCTCCTGCGCAACAAACGCTACTAAGGCATGTTCTTTGGACGACAGATCATCTGTGTTGTCCTCAAAAGCCTCGATCAATTGCTGTTTTTCTCCTTCTGACATGGTGTTGTAGGCCACCTCCAAATCCGGTTTTGAAATGAGATCAGGAGGAGATTCATCCTCATCAAGTTGCCCCGGCAAGGATAGTTCAACTATATTTTTAGAAAGGTCTATTGCAAATTCCGGCAATACAGCAGGCACTTGTTCTATAGCTACAGCAGGATCTTCCCCTTGCACTTCTTCGGCATCCACCACATCAAGCGCTATTAATGGCACATCATTTTCCGTAGAAATTTCTACCGGCTCCCTTTGTGGTACTTCATCCTCCTCCTGAATTTCCGCTACCGGTACTTCTGTGTTATGCTGATCGACATTGGCTATTTCTATGAGTCCCGAGGATGGTAGCACCGATTCCGGACGTATGGCATTAATTGTGGCAAGTGCTTTTGTACGTACCAAAAAGTTGCTTTCCGTTGTTGCGATATTTTGCAAAAAGGAAATATTTTTTTCATTACCTAAAGCCATAAAAGCGTTAAGCACGGCGATCTTAACCGATTCTTTGCTAATAGGATAGATTTTGCTCAGTAGATCAAGCGCCGCTTCAAAGTTAAAATCGATAATGCACTGGATTGCAGCAACTTTGATCTGGTCATTCTTATGTTTTACCAATTCTGTGATGGCCGCCTCTGCTCCTTTTTGATTGTAATGTTTAATAAGACGCAGTGCAAACAGGACCACATCTTTGTTATTGGATAGTAGCCAATTGCAAAATCGGGGGGGACAATAATTCGGAATATTTCCCAGGGTTTCAATGAGTTTGAGCTGTTGCCATTCACTTATGGAACAGGTGGTGGTATCCAGAAAGTAATCGATCCCTTCCGGCTTGGATCCCACAACAGAAAGCTCTGCTTGTTTTCGAACTACTCCGCGCTTATCATTAATGAATTTTCGTATTAACATCTCAGCATTTGGGACCTTCATTTGAGAAAGCTCCTGAATCCCTTGTGATATCACATACCACCGCCAACTTTTTAATTTGGCCAAGGCGTCGTGATGCAACCCCAGTTCCAGGTACAGTTTGTACAGTCGTTCCCGGGTAACTCCTGCAACATCTTTTTGTAGATCTAGCAGGATTTGAGAAAGGACCCTTCTGTACTTCCTTTTATAGAGGTATTCCCGGATATTAATTTTTAAGATTACGTATTCCTGTTGCTCCGTTTTAGGGTCCTCGGGGCTATGAAACAAAAAATTGCTGATCACCGGAGCTAGTTCAGATCGTTTTCTGGCAATATTACGCCCTACTTTAGTCCGACTGTTTTTAGAATATAGGACAAAGAGAAAACAAAATCCACTCAGGAGGCCAAAGAGCAAGGCCAGGTCCCACAACATTGTTGTTTGGACCTTAAGGGGGGGATGGTATGTAAGAAAATTTAAGAACAATAATGCCTTTTTATTTCGCGAGATATGCGCACCAATAGCTCAGAAGGACTCATTGGTTTCGCTACGAAATCATTGGCCCCCATTTCGAAGGCACTAATAATATTTTCATCGTTGGATGCCGAAGAGATGAGTATTATCGGGATATCGGAATTCAATTCGTTCCTGACGAAATCTACAAGCTCAATTCCGGAGAGATACGGCATCATAATATCACAAACAATGAGATCCGGAAGAGCAGATTGTAAGCTTTCCTTTACCGCTCTGCCGTCGTAGGTCATAATTACCTTGTACCCTTCCCGCTCAAGTCGATATTGCAATAAAGAAGCCAACATTTGGTCGTCTTCCGCCAAAAGTAACACGCGCTCAGCCATCCTCTTACTGGTTTTTGATCCGACTCGCTTCCCGGGTAATCGCGATTTCCACCTTAGGGTATGCTGTTAAAAATGCTTCAAAAAGGGTATTTATGCGATCGTAGTTCCCATTTCCCTTACATTCTGCTGCTATTTCTTCGGTAATTTGCAATAAGGAATGCACGCGAAGCATTTTTAAGGATGCTTTTATTTTATGTGCAGCAAAACCTATTCCTTGAAAATTACGACTTTGGAGATGCATCTTTGTTTTGCCAACAAACTCCAGAATATTTTGTTCGAACAAGCGCAATAGTTCTTCCAGTAAAGCTTTTTGTCCCAGACATTCTTTAAAGATAGGCCCCAAATTTACCAAGGTATCGGATGGGATGTCTTTTTGCGCTGAGATGGTCGCTGGCTGTTTGTCCTGTCTAGGAATCGTTTTTTTAATGTTTTCTTGCATTTTTTTGGCCAATTCTTCGGAAGTATAGGGTTTCAAAATAAAATCATTGATGAGCGTCTTCTGGTTTGCCCAATTTTCATAACGTTGAACGTCCGCGGATAACGCAATAATGGGTAAAACCTCAGGAGGAAAGGTTTTTCGGATCTTTTCTGCGATCTCCATTCCGTCCCATGCAGGAAGGCGCATATCCAATAAGACCAGATCGATCCTTTCCTTTTCAAGAAGACGTATTGCTTCAAAAGCATTATCCGTAATGTAGGAATGCCCTCCCCATTGTCGCAGGCGGGTTTCCATAAGCCTTTGTGTTATAGGGTCATCTTCAACAACAAGAATGTTTTTGTCTTTTAGAATAGGGTTGGCAGTTGTGGGTGTATCTTTTCCGCTTTCTGTTTTGGAAATCTGGGTTCTTTTAAAGGGAAGAATTACATTAAATGTAGTTCCGGTTCCTAAAGCACTGGAAACAGCGATACAACCGTTCTGTTTATCAATAATCTCCTTAACGATACTAAGCCCTAACCCGGATCCCCCATAGTTAATAGCGTTGGCAGTTGCGGTTTGCCTGTAAGTGTCAAATATAGATTTGAGTTCTTCACTGGCTATTCCTATCCCTGTATCTGAGATCACGAATTCCAGGAATGCCCGCTTGTTATTGATTTCTTTGAGATTAACCGCTAAACGTATTTCCCCTTTTTCAACAAATTTGACAGCATTTCCTGTAAGGTTCAGTAAAACCTGCGAGAGTTTGGACGGATCTCCCAAGAGTATACTTGGTATGTTGTTGTCAAAATTCAGATGGAACTGCACCTCTTTTTCATTGATCAAGGTTTTGGATAAAAAGGCGATCTCGTTAACCAGATTAAAGATGTTGAAAGGGACACATTCAAATTTTTCCTGTCCTGAAGCCAATTTTGAAAATTCCAGAATCTCATTGATCAACTCTAGGAGGTTTTTAGAAGCGGCATCCATTGCTGTCGTCAATTTCATTTGCTCCTGCGTTAAAGACGTCTCTTTCAACAGATCCAAGAATCCGATAATACCGTTCAACGGCGTTCGAATTTCATGACTTACCTCTGCCACCAAAGCACGTTCACGCGGAGTAGCAGTGGCAATAGCATCGGTGTTTTCCGGTAATGCAATAGGATCTGAAGGCAATCCAAAAACCTTTTCTTCCAAACCGTTCTTAAATGATTCGAAGGATTTCTTAAGCTTGGAAGCTTCATTGCTTTTCAATTCCGTAAATGAAAAGCTGTCTAATCCATTTTCTAACTTTTCCAGGTGCATTAACAATTCCCGAGTATCCAAGGTATTTTGATTAAAAGACTGTTGGAAGAACTAACAATCTGGTTATTATTACCTTAAAACTGGTTATTTCACGCAGCGTCTACAATTAAATGTTCTCTAAAACTGGTTTTTTGTTGTCAACGGGCTTTATTTGTAGGTATAGGAAAACACCCTTTTCCTGTACTATTCAAGTTTTGGCTGCACAGGCGGACAAAAGAAACACCAAATCCCCGTATAGCAATGTCTTTTAAGATGCTGCCATACCTATAATTTGGTATTTTATAAATATTAGTAAAATACTAATATTAAGTACAATAGGTATATTTATATAAATAATTGATTTAAATTAAAATCAATAATTAGTTGTAAAACTTACAGTAACTTGCGTATTTATGTTCTTTGAAGCAGTAAGAAATGTTCGTAGCTCAAGCTTTGTATATTCAGGAGGTCTCGCTGGCTTGTTTTTCTAAACGGTCCTTAACATATTCCACTTTGGTCTTGCCATGAGGGGTAGGTTTTCCATGCACATCAAGATTTACCAAAATGATGTTATCAACCGTAACGATGGTCTCGTGGGTCATCTTATTGCGCACTTCACAGTTCAGGTTTAATGAACTTTTGCCAAATTTTGTGACAGCGATGCCCACTTCGATGATGTCACCTTGAACAGCGGTGCTCATAAAATTGATTTCGGACATGTATTTGGTAACAACACGCTTATTCTCCAGTTGGATTATGCCATAAATTACAGCTTGCTCGTCCAGCCAGGCGAGCAACCGCCCGGCAAAGAGCGTTCCATTGGCATTAAGGTCCTCCGGTTTTACCCATTTTCTGGTGTGAAATTTCATGCGAAGCAATTTTACTCAAAATTAGAGATAATTATTTGTGTCCATTGCCTAATGCCTACTTGCTTATCAAAAATTGACAATCTCTAAAAATTGTTAACTCAAGAATAAAGTTTTCTTAATTCTCTAGTTCAGCTGTTGTCAAAAAAATAACTTGACGCGGCATTTATCATCTAATCAATAAAATGGACACGTCAACAACCTTTCAATTTGATCCGACGTTTAGAGTATTCCGTGTGCCAAGGTGGCGGGCGTATTTCTATCGTTTCCTATCCGTAAAAGTTTGGGGGAACATCCCCAGTCCGCTGCAAAAGGCAATTTCTGCATGGTACGCTTCGGTGTACACCACTGCGTTATCAAAATATTTGATCAAACCCTATTTGGCCGTCAACTATTCGGACCGGGATTATTTAAACAAGTTTACCCCACCCCAGGGGAAGACAAACTTCGATAGTTTTCAGGATTTTTTTACGCGAGAGTTTAAGGATCTTCCTAAAAATCCAAGTCCCTGGGTATGGCCGTGCGAGGGACTGCTTTGTGAAGAAGGTAAAGTAAACAGCATTCAGGTAGTACATGTAAAATGCGATGAGCGCAATGTGAATACCGTTTTCGGTCTGCCAGACGGTACTATTCCCTCCAACTATACGTTTACCAATGTTTTTCTGCATAACAAAAATTATCACAGAATTCATGCGCCCATAGATGGTACTATTAGCCGGATAGCGCATGTTCCCGGAGATCTGGTGGTATTACGCCCCTGGATATACAAGCAAAATCCTTCACTTCCCGCTTTTAGAAATGAACGCTACAATATCGATATAACCGATCCCGAGGGAAGAATTTGGTATGTATCCATTGTTGGTGGTCCTGCTGTAGGCACAATAGCCCTGGACCCTAAAGTAAAAGTAGGCGCAGCGATAAAAAAATTACACCAGCTTGGATTGTTTTACCTCGGCTCTACTTGCTGTATGGCTGCTCCCCTATCCCCACGATTTCATGAAAAGAATACCTTTGTAGAAGTAGGAATGTCCTATTAAAATAACTTGTTTTGGGCACCGGTTTGTGTTACAGGGACAGGTAATTTCGCGTTTAACACCCTGTTAAGCTGCTCTATGAAATAGGCCGATAGCAAGGGCGATTCTAATTCCAGGTTCTGATGTACGAAAAAATGAATATTGGAAAGTCCGGATCCCACCCAGTGTTTTAACTTTTGAACCCAGTCGTCAAGCCTTTGATAATCCGAAGGATGGTTAGCCCCCACATAACGTATGAAGGCTTCATTATTGGTTAAACGCATGTGCATCAAGTCCCTTCTTCCGGCGGTATCCACCAGTACATTAGCGATATTGTGGCTTTCAAGTAGGTGATATAGTTCTGAGGCGACTTTTTCGTCGTTAAACCAATCCGTATGCCTGAACTCTATGGCCAGTGGGAATTCCTTTGGCCAGTATTCCACAAATTGCACAACCCTATCCCAGTTTTTCGGACCGAAGTTATTGTGCATTTGTAAAAAAATAGTCCCCAGCTTTTCCTTTAAGTGGCTGGCGGCATCCAGATACGCATCTACAAAAGGGTATACCTTGTCATTTAAGCGTCTCAAATGGCTGATGTCTTGCGATAGTTTTGGAAAAAACCGGAAATCTTCCGGGGTTTTATCGTACCATTTTGAGAATTGTTCCGATGGAAACAATCGGTAAAATGTTGCATTGAGTTCTATGGAATTAAATTGCGTACTGTAATAACCCAACTCGTCTTTTGTTCCTCTGGGATAGAAATTCTTTAGATCTTGACGGTTCCATTTAGCACATCCCACATAAAGGTGTAAGTCCTTGTCAGTGGAGTGTTTCGACAAAACAGTTACTGTATCCGGGTGATCTTCGGGAAATGAGAAGTCTATGTTTTCCGGATGTTCTACTTTTCCAAATTTCATAAAAGCAAATCCATTACTACATCATCAAATATAAGGAATTGGTAATGAGATTTTCCAAATAGCATCCCCTCATTTAGTAGATGCCGAAAGAAGTTCGCCGGGTGTCCTTCCCCGCGGTACATTATGAATGAAATATGTCGTTTTTTATACACAGACGCAGGAATAGGGATGTTACCGATACGTAGGCTATGTTCATATCCTCGTTGAAAACTAGTACGCACAAGCCAGTGGTACTAAATGCAACTATGTACCTTTGTAGAAACTTTCTGTATGGACACTAGGTCATCCCACCTGAAAGGTATTCGTCCACATATTGCTTCGGCGAAAGTAAGTTCAGACACTTCAAGCGACGAGTATTTTCAAAACACCACCTTACGCCCCATCATTAAATTCCAAAACGTATTGTTGTTAGCGGGGTTCAAAAATTACGTGAGGAAGCATAAAGATACCTTTTACGACCTTTCATTAGAGGGGCGGCTTTCCTACATTGAAAAGGCCATCCAAAAGGACATTAAATTTCGAAATTCTTTAAAAGGTATGATCATCGGGCATTTTACGGAAGAAGAGTACGCGATTTATATTCAAAATTCTTCCGCGATCAACAAACGCATGATGAATATGGTGATAACCCGGCTTAAGGATCAGATCCAGTTGTTGGACAAGGGGATCCTGGTCTAAATGATCCGTTCACCGTTCAGGTTAGTAGTAAGAATATCACTCATCAAATCGAAGTACGGTCGAATCGCTTTAAATGAAGCATCGATTTGATCCGCAAAATCTGCAGATGTCACTTCTTTGTCTGTAAAGTTGCGCACAAAAATGAACTGTTTTTTTCGGATCAGGTCAATATCCGGGTGCGCTTTATCAAAACCTTTGGGTGCAGTTTTTACGCCTTCGCCCTGAATATCGCCCCAAATATCCTTGAACGGCTTTTTTTCAATAATAGTTCTGAATTCCGATGCATCCGTTTCCAACTCTTTACGAATTCTAAAGAGATCTTCTTTATTTGGTTCCCAAAATCCTGTAGCCACAAAGGTTGCCCCGGGTTTTATTCGTAAGTAATATCCGCCTCGTAATTCCGCTCCTGCACGCGAAAACGAACCTGCAAAATGTGATTTATACGGCGTTTTATCTTTTGAAAAGCGCACATCTCTGTAAATCCGGAACATTTTTAGTCGTTCTATGGCGTCATGTTTTTCCATTAGCTCCCGGACCTCCAGATAAAACTGTTTTACCTGGGTTTCAATTTTTTTGAAACGGGTTTTATTTTCGGTGAACCAGTCCCGGTTGTTATGCTTTTGTAAATCCATTAAAAAATCCAGGACTTCTTTTGTAATGAGCTTTTGCGACATTCGATTCTAGTAAAAGTTTATGCTAAAGTTAACCATTTGCCTTGGCGGTAGGCGTTTAGAATTTCTAATTTTATCTTCAAGACGAATTTAGTATCGTACTATGGACAAGCAAGCAATTATTGAGCAGTTGAAGCGTCATAAAAAACAACCCTATTTAGACTATAGGATAAAGCGTAAAACCGAAACCTTTACCGATACCCTTTTCTATACGTTGTTTGACGTCAACATCCCTTTGGAAGGAAATCTGGAGCAACTAGAGGAAAATTTCAGGGAACTTGTGGATCTGGCCTGCTGGCGCACTATAAAACCTTGTTCAAAAATCTGGGAGCGGTACTTGATGCAGCTTCCTTCCGTTTTGGAAAAACTAAATCTGGATGCAGAAGCTATCTTGAATTGTGATCCCGCCTCACTTTCTATAGAAGAGGTATATATGGCCTATCCGGGTTTTTATGCAATAGCTATCTATCGCCTGGCGCATGAATTGTATAAAGAAGGGTTTCCGCTGATTCCAAGGTTAATGACGGAATATGCCCACCGGCAAACGGGCGTGGATATCAATCCGGGAGCACAAATCGGGAAGTCATTTTTTATTGACCATGCCACTGGGGTTGTCATAGGCGAAACAGCGATTATCAAAGACCATGTAAAAGTGTATCAAGGGGTAACCCTGGGTGCATTGTATGTTGATAAATCCTTGCACAAGGTAAAAAGACATCCTACTATAGAAGCAAACGTTACTATCTACGCCAATGCCACTATTTTGGGTGGAGAAACGGTCATCGGGGAGAATTCAGTAATTGGAGGGAATGCCTGGATTACTGCCTCCGTTCCTGCCAATTCAACCGTATTCCATACACCTGAAATCAAAATTAAAACTGTTTCGAATGCATGATATACTTGGGCTTATTGGCAACACCCCCTTGGTGGCTTCCAAAAAGCTGAATACCAATCCTAACGTAAAGTTGCTATTCAAATTAGAAGGTCAAAATCCGGGAGGTAGTGTAAAAGATAGACCTGCCTATAATATGATCCGAAGTGCATTGGAGCGGGGCGATATCTCCTCATCTACAAAACTGATAGAAGCTACCAGTGGTAACACGGGAATTGCCTTAGCCATGATTGCAGGCTGTTATGGTTTGAATATTGAACTCGTTATGCCAGAGAATTCAACTGTAGAGCGGGTGCAAACCATGCGGGCATATGGAGCAAAAGTAATACTCACCTCGTCAGATATTGGTATAGAAGGCGCACGGGATTACGTTGAAAACAAGGTAAAGCAGGAAGGATATGTGATGCTAGATCAATTTGGAAATCCGGATAATTGGAAGGCACATTATACTACTACAGGGCCTGAGATCTGGGAAGCTACTGAGGGCAAAATCACTCATTTTGTTTCCAGTATGGGCACTACCGGAACGATTACCGGAACATCCACCTACCTAAAAGAAAAGAATCCGGCTGTTCAGATAATTGGTGTACAACCGGAAGAAGGTGCGCGAATCCCTGGAATACGAAAATGGTCTCCGGATTACGTGCCCAGTATATATAATCCGGAAAAAATAGATGACATTCACTATGTCTCAGAAGCTGCCGCAGTAACTATGGCCAAGCGCCTTGCGCAAGAAGAAGGTATTTTTTCGGGAATGAGTAGCGGAGGGGCTGCTACTATTGCGCTGCGACTGGCTGAACAACTAGAGGAAGGTACCATCGTTTCTATTGTATGCGACAGGGGCGATCGCTACCTATCTTCAACTATTTTTGACGCCTAATAAGGCATTTATTTCTTCCAAATATTCCGGAAACGTTACCAGGTTGTTATGGGCTCCTCCGGGAATTATCACTATTTTTTTTTGGGTGCCAGGGATACTATGATATAGCTTTTCTCCCGAATCCAGGGGAACTACCTTATCCGCTGTACCATGAAGAATGGTGATTGGACAGTTCACAGCCTGTAGGTGTTGATACGAATTGAATTCATATTTGAGCAATGATCGCAACGGCAGCAATGGGATACGTTTTTTTGCGATATCATACAGATTGTAAAAAGGAGTTTCCAGGATGAGATGTGCAGGTTGGTTTTGGGCGGCAATTTTTGAGGCCATGGCCGTTCCCAGCGATCGCCCGTACACCAGTATTTGTTCCTGATCAAAATACTTCAGCGCATATTGGTAAAACAATGCCGCATCTGAAAATAGTGCTTTTTCACTGCGTTCTCCTGTACTTTTTCCATATCCGCGGTAGTCCATGACCACCACTTCCCAGTTCTTTTGTACAAAAAACTGGACTACATTTCCCCATCGCTCCAGGTTCCCTGCGTTGCCATGGTAATAGACAATTATCCCTTTGGGATCCTTTCGGGTAAAATGCAGTGCATTCAATAAAGCACCATCTTTGGCTTCAAGCGTGAATTCCTTAAAAGGCACCGCAAAGGTATAGGAATGATCCTGGGGCAAGGTGGTTGGCAAAAAGATCAATTGATCCTGAAAAGCATATAAAAATCCCATAGTAAGTAAAAGACCGGAAATGAAGAGTATCCCAATGCGTTTAAGGTGCTGTTGTATTCTTTGTTTTTTTGCCATGACGTACTGAAATACTTGATCCTTCCAGGTCTACTTCTCTTGGTTTTGAGTTAATAATATCCCCTAACATCTTATGATAGGATTCAAAGGTGTTTAAATCTTTGTGCCCCCCTCCTATTACAGTGTATAGGGTAGTATTCTTAGGTTGAATCTTAGAAAGCCGAACACTGCTTTTATAAGGGATAAGTCGGTCATCCGTACCGTGAATAATATGTATAGGACAATTTACATACTTCAACCATTTGTAGGTAGGCATAGGGAATTTGATCAATAAGGATAGGGGCATAAAAGGAATAAACTTTTTTGCCACTTTGCTAAGACTGTAGTACGGGGCGTCCAGGATAAGCATTCTGGGATTGTTCATTGAAGCTAGTTTTGCAGCAAATCCTGATCCCAATGACCGTCCATACAGGATGATATAATTTTCTGAAACCTTATCCCGAATCTTGTTATAAATGACCTGCATATCGCGTTTAATGTGCTTTTGGGTCCGTCTACCGGTACTTTTACCAAATCCCCGGTAATCCACCATGATAACATCATATCCATGTCTGGTGAAATCTACCGCAAACTTCCCCCAGCCCTTAATACTCTTAGAATTACCTTTTAGGTAAAAAACAATGCCTTTTGGCTTTGATGATTTAAAGTGTAATCCATTAATAACAGCCCCGTCACGGGTAGCTATGTTGTATTCCTCAGTAACCTGATTCTCATAATCAAATAGGAAATCCTCGGGAAGTTTTTCGGGTTTGAACAGCATATAGTCCTGGATAAAATAAAGGAGTAGACTAATCGCGAGATAGCATCCAATTCCAATTATCAGGATGTATAACCAATAGGGCATGCCAGAAATTTTTAGTACAATATGATACATAACAGATAAGCGTTCAGATTGAATTTTGATTCTTCCCTAGCGTGAAAAGCGTGTAAAAATTCCCAGAAACCATCCAATTTCAAGAAAATCCTGGCATTGAGAGTTAGGCAAATAGGATTTTCCGTCACACATGTCTTATCCCTTATTCCTGTTAAAATACAAAAAAGATGTTTTTTGACTTTGCAGTGGTAGTGAGCAGTATTGCGACCTCGTGATCCGCCGTGTACATTTTAAAAAACGGGGGAAAACTGTAACATTTGTTTTTCCCAAATGTCTTATGGTAATAACAACCGAATCATTTTGAACACTACAACTTCTCCAAGCGTCGCTTTTGAGCGTATTGATATCATTGATGCCTTACGTGGTTTTGCACTGGCAGGTATTGTATTTACGCATATGTTAGAAAACTTTATTGCTGCCCCAATGCCGGTGGAAGTAACCGAAGCGCTACATCCGAATGTGATCGATCAAATTGCAACAGGCATTACAGATTTCTTTTTTCGGGGGAAATTCTTTGCTTTATTCTCCTTTTTATTTGGAATAAGTTTTTTTATCCAAATGGATAACGGCCATAGACGCGGAGGGTATTTCGGATGGCGTTTTCTATGGCGCTTAGTATTGCTGTTTTTGATCGGGTTTGTGCATAGTATGTTCTACCGCGGAGACATTTTAACCGTTTATGTGATACTAGGTGTTTTTCTTATCCCTTTCTATAACGTGAAGACCAAATGGGTACTAGCAGTAGCTGCCCTTATTTTTCTCGGCCTCGGACGCTATATTATCTTCTATTTTACGCAAGGAAATCCGCTTTTTGTTGCTGAGGAATTGAATCCGGATAGCCCTGCTATTGCATCCTACATTGCTATCCTTAAGAACGGTAGCTTTTCTGAAGTAGCCTTTTCTAACGGACTCCAAGGCAATTTATGGAAAGCAGAATTTCAGTTAGGGGTTTTTAACCGCGGGTATCTTACTTTCGCTTTCTTTTTACTTGGATTCGTTATAGGTCGCGTGGGCTTCTTTAAAAACTTTCGAACGGAAAAACGCTTTACTAAACGACTCTGGTTGTGGGGGCTACTGCTCATGTTGACTTCAATTGTCGGCATGGCAGGAATTTTTGCCACCTTAGGCCCGGAAGTTGAGTTTACCACCTGGCCGCCCATGTTTGGACTTACCTTTTATGACCTTATGAATTTGGGTATGACCTCTATTATAGTTGGTGTCTTTGTGCTCCTTTACAAGAAAAAAACTGCCGGCAGTTTTCTGCAAAAATTTATTCCTTATGGCAAAATGGCGTTGACCAACTATGTCTTTCAAAGCATAGTAGGTACATTTGTCTTCTTTGGATGGGGATTGGGCTATATTACCAAAGTTCCCAATAGCGTAGCCTTTGTTATTGCAGTGGCAATGATCGTGACCCAAATGTGGCTGAGTAAGATCTGGTTGCGGCATTTTAGATATGGCCCACTAGAGTGGATTTGGCGTAGCCTTACCTTTTTTAAACGCTTCCCTTTCAGAAGATCAAAGTCCGCTGATGTAGCTTCCGTATAGATCCTTAAAGCGAAGACCTTCCTTGAAGCGATGCTTACTAAGCTTTTTATGCGCAACCAAACCCCATAACACCAGTTCCTTAAGAAAGTATTGATCTTGTTTTGGAGTTTCAGCCGCATGCTCTTTCACTAAGTCATTAAGCGGGCGCACACTGTCTAATTTCTTTTGATACACGGCATCGGTTTCTTCATCTAACAATTCAAAACCATCTTGCTCAAAAAACCAGGCAATTAAATCGTCATAGGGCGTCTGTGCATCCTTGCGTTCCAGCTTGTTAATTTTTGGAAAAAGCCGGGGAAATACTGTTTTTACCGCTGCATCTACCAGATTTTCAGCAACAAATCCAGCACCTTCTTGCTCTCCTTCATAGACCAACTCGATCTTTCCGGTAATAGAAGGGATAATCCCCATAAAATCAGCCAGACGAATGGTGGTACTCTCCTCTCCTGTTTTCAGTATCCTACGTTCCGCAGTACTCAATAAGTTTTCAAAAGCAGTAATACTCATCCTGGCGCTCACGCCGCTTTTAGCATCCACATATTCGCTTTCTCGGGCTTCAAAACTGATTTGCTCCAACACATCTTTTGCAAGATCCGGAACGTAGATCTGTTCGGATTGGCGGATATCTGTCTGCGCCTCCTGATGTGTGATCTTCTTAGCTGTGTCCAGATTTTCCGGATAATGCGTCAAAATTTGAGATCCGATACGATCTTTAAGTGGCGTTACAATACTCCCACGATTGGTATAGTCTTCCGGGTTTGCCGTAAATACAAAATGAACATCCAACGGCAATCGCAATTTAAACCCACGTATCTGTACATCCCCTTCCTGCAGGATATTGAAAAGCGCTACCTGTATACGTGCTTGTAAGTCCGGTAATTCGTTGATCACAAAGATACAGCGGTTGGCGCGAGGTATCATGCCAAAATGGATCACTCTATCATCGGCGTAACTCAGTTTTAAATTAGCTGCTTTTATCGGATCCACATCCCCTATCAAATCTGCGACGGTAACATCTGGGGTAGCCAATTTTTCATAAAAACGTTCTGCTCTAGGCAACCAGGTTATAGGGGTTGTATCACCCTGCTCGTCCAACAAATTTTTTGCAAATCTGGAAATGGGATTAAAGGGATCGTCATGGATCTCAGAGCCTGAAACATAAGGGATGTATTCATCCAGTAAATTCACCATTAAACGCGCCAGCCGCGTTTTTGCCTGCCCACGTAATCCCAGCAAGTTAATGTTATGACGGGAAAGGATTGCCCTTTCCAATTCCGGGATCACAGAGTCTTCGTAACCCCAGATCCCTTCAAATACGTTTTCACCTTCTCGTATTTTGGCGACAAGATTTTTTCGTAATTCCTCTTTGATGCTTTGGGGTTGGTAACCTGCCTTTTTAAGTTCGCCAAAGGTGGTAATCTGCGCTATTTTCATATGTTTTTTTCGTCTTTCTGCACAACCTCTTTATCTAATGCTGGTTTAAGGAAGCGCGAGTAGCTGCTATTTTATTCTTTTCTTTCTATTGTTCTCGTAATCTTCAAATATCATTTCTCCAAGTCCTTTTAATCCGGTGTAAAAGGCCTTTCCTCTATTGGTTGCAGTGAATTCCCGAACAAATTGCATGAGATAGGGATCCTGGGCAATCATAAAAGTTGTTATTGGGATATGTAATTTACGGGCCTGGGCTGCCATATTATAGCATTTCTCTACAATGTAGTCGTCCAATCCCACACTATTTTTATAGTAATCTCCATTAGGCAAGCGAAGACAACTCGGCTTCCCATCCGTTATCATAAATATTTGTTTGTTGGTATTCCGCTTGCGGCGAAGCATATCCATGGCCAACTGCAATCCGGCTACGGTATTGGTATGATAGGGCCCTACTTTCAAATAGGGCAATTCTTTGATGGGAATTGGCCAGGCATCATTACCAAATACTAAAATATCCAAAGTGTCTTTGGGGTAGCGTGTCGTGATAAGCTCTGCCAACGCCATAGCCACTTTTTTCGCAGGGGTAATACGATCTTCACCGTACAAGATCATACTGTGGCTGATATCGATCATCAAAACCGTACTCATTTGGGCTTTAAACTCGGTATCTTCCACAACCAAGTCATTCTCATCCATCACGAAGTTCCCTATCCCGTGATTGATCTGGGCATTTTTCAAGCTTTCTGTCATAGAAATACGTTCCAGGGCATCCCCATAACGATATTCCCTGAATTCTCCCGAATGTTCATCACCCTGTCCCAGCTTTCCCGTTCTATGATTTCCGGAACCACTGCGTTTTATCTTTCCAAAGATCTGATCCAATGCCCGTTGTCTGAGCATGCGTTCCAGTTTTGCGGTTATGCTGATCTTTCCACGTCCACCTTCTCCATCTTCTCCATCTTCCCCTGCCTCTTCAGCCTGGCCGGTACCCGCTTCAAATTCTTCCCGGATATAGCCTTTTCGCTTTAGGTCTTCAATAAAGTCATCAATGGTGTAATCGTCATCAGTAAGTTCATATTCCTTATCCAATTCCCGCAACCAATCAATAGCCTCGTCGAAGTCTCCTGAAGTATGGGTAATCAATTCCTGGAAAATTTCGAAAAGTTTTTCAAAGGGAGATTGGTCCGGAGCTTCGTAATTGGTAAAACGAAATCCTTTTCTCTGTTCCATAGCCATTTGTTAAAATTACGCTATTCTTGGAAGCGAAAAAATCTTTTAAGAAAAGTTAACGCAAAGCGGTTATCTCGTGATATTACCTACTGTAGAAAGTGGTGGTCACCAACCTAGGGTATGCCGATCTTTAATTTCGTTTGAATATAGTTTAGAATCGACCTAGTATCTCCCGCCCTACGGATAAGGTCTCGCCCATTAATTGCATAACCAACTTTCTGCCGTTATCGCCATTGGTTAAGAGCACTAATCCGGTCTTTGACCTTGGGAGTAAGAGAAGTAGGGCATTAACACCTTTATCACTCCCTGCATTTAACAGGGCATATTCACCGTTTTCAAGACCCTCAAAAACGATCCAACCCAATCCGAAAGCAACCCCCTCTTTTACCGGGGATCTGGCAGTGATCATTTCACTGTATAGTGCTTCTGATATACCTTTCCTTTCCAAAATTCCTTGACTAAAACGGCAAAGGTCTTTTACTGTAGTCATAAAATTATCCGCAGCACTTGCCGTTTTTCTTTGCGCGATATCAAAGTCATACGGTTGCAGGTCCGAACTATGCGCAATAGCGAGCTTGCTTAAATCAATTGCATTGTCCCAAACCACGTGAGCATTATTCATTTCATAGGGATCGAATACCCACTGGTGAACTAAATCACTAAAGGAGGTATTGAACTTTCTTGTAAGCGCTTCCTTCAGGTATTCAAAGCCTTCACCTGAATACTGCACCTTAGTACCTGGCTCAAAATCAAAAGCCAGTTTGTTATCTTCATTCATATACCGCCAGTTTTTGAATCCTGATTGGTGCCCTAGAATATGACGGGCGGTTAGTTTTTTATGGAAGGGATCATCCGCAACATCCGGATCCACCCAATGGTTATAGAGTGGTTCGTCCAGGTTGAACAGTTCATTGTCTACTAATTGCAGTGTGAGCCAGGTAGTTATTGATTTTGTTATAGATGCGGTATCGAAAATGGCGTCATTTGGGGCGATTACACTTTCCTTCAGGTGGCCCAGAACAAAGCTATTGGTTATTTCTCCATTTTCTATGGTTCCCACCCCAAGGGCAGGAACCTTATTCTCTATTAGGAGTTTTTCGAGTTCGGTCGTAGAAGGCAGGCTTAGCTGTTGTTGTGCGTTGGTTACCACAAGATGTAAGAAAAATAGGAATAGTACTTTTTTACGTTTCATGATTTTGATCGGTTTTACTGTTGACGAATATCAGGTAGTTTCGTTACAGGGCTATTGGAAATAACAAAGGCCCACTAAAAATGCATAGTCGCATATTTCCCAGCGAAATGCCATGCACTGTTGTTTACTAAGGGGGTGACATCTCAGATCGATACTTACAACGCTATCAGTTGAAATGCAATACATTTACAGTATGGAAGCAGTATTTGGAGGTTTCATCAACACGCTGCCCCTTTGGAAGCATCAACAATTCGGATTACAACAATTTCGGTTTCCTGAAGTTGATCTGCAGCTTGTAAACGCCATAGACCTACCGCAACATCTTCGCCTTGGCCATCAAATGGAAGTCGTTTTTAGCGAATTGATCCGTGCCTCAAAAACCTATTCCCTGGTGTATTCTAATCTTTTGATCGATGAAGGGAAAATCCGTTTGGGAGAACTGGATTTTATCCTTCGTGAAGTGCAAACACAGCGCTTGATCCATGTGGAACTGGCCTATAAGTTTTATCTTATTGATCCGCAGATCTCCGAACCCATTTATCGTTTGATGGGGCCTAACCGAAGGGATATGTTTTACACCAAGTTGGATAAACTCCGTGAAAAGCAATTTCCGCTCCTACTTCACAAAAGCCTTATCCCCCATTGGGAAACGGCAGAATGTGACCCAACTGAAATACATCAACAATGCTGCTTTAAAGCTCAGCTTTTTAAACCCTATGAAACCTCTGTTTCGATCCGACCGCTAAATACAGCTTGTATTGCGGGGAACTGGATTGCTTTTGATAGGTTCAATACCGCTGCGTTCCGAAGCTACCAATATTATATCCCCAGGAAACTGGAATGGGTCATTGCACCGCACGAAAATGTAGGTTGGATGAATCACTACAAAACCTTAATGGAAGTCAATTTACGCATGGTTAAAGAAAACGCTCCCATGCTATGGATGAAAAGTGGTAACGGCACTTTGCGTAAATTGTTTGTAGTGTGGTGGTAATGGTTGGCTAGTTGGGTTTTACCCGATACGTAATTTTCCGATTGGTAATTACGGTGTTGATAACTCCTGCGGAAAAAGTAAACCGGGTATTATTGGTTAAAGCAGCCACACTATTGAATTGATAACGGTTACTACCCAAAGCTACGGCATTGGCAATTGGGGTTTCATCTGTAAAACTACCGTCATTATCGGTATCTACTAAAAGTTGCAGTACATCTGAAGCATTGAAACCTGTAACTCCATTCATATCTACACTTACGGTAATTGTACCTACATCGACCGCTACGCCTGATGGATTGACTTCGCTTACCCGCCAGATTCTATCGAGCCGCGCCCGGGAGGCACCTACCGGAATATTTGTGGTTACTGTCATGGCAAGGGTACCATTATTGTGTCCCCATAGCAGGAATTCATTGTCCTCTAGATCTGTAGGTCCAGAGACCCTTACTATTCCCGTACCTTGGGCATCATCATGAAAATTAGAAGCATCTATCCGTCCTATTCCGGCCACATCATGGTCGAAGTCGCCATTTGCTGCATCGTCTTCGTCGTATAGATTGTTAGCACTGCTGGAAAGACCAAACTTGGCAGCAAGATAATTTTCAATAATGATCCGCTGTGCCGAGTTTACCCTTTGGTTAAAAACAATAAGCTCAGTAACATCACCTCGAAATCCTTGTGTCCCGGAGGTATTGCCACCTACATTGAAGCGCTGTGAGGCATAGCTGGTGTAGGTAGTGGTATTTGCCCTGTTCTGTAATAAGGCACCATTGCGGTACAATTGTTTCCCGGTAGACGGATGGGCATCATAGGACCAATACGAGTAATTCAATAAGCCGCTCAGCCCCCCTACCTGTATCCGTGCGTTACTGCCACAACAGGTGCCGATGTCGTAGTACACGGTACGATTCCAGGGAATGTGATTTGTAAAACGGGTAGAACCTACCAAAGGATCTGTGGTATACACACAGGAACGTTGGGTGAGATTATCCGCACGGGTAACCAAAAACGAAGAGGCTTCATCGGTAATAAAGTTAGCCGGCGTTAGGGTTAATCCGGTTCGCAATCGATTTGATCCGGAAAAACTGATCTCATCATAGCCGTTTACAGCATTAGCTACTAAAGTGGGGCGTTGCCCACCAACTTCTCCGACATCAAGCTCAGCCACGCCAGCAAGGTTTCGTAAAGAATCAATAGTCGTACCTGTAGTTACCACCCCAGAAGAGGAATTGTACCATATTTTTAAGGAAGAACCGCCATCATTGGAGCCCACACCGCCGGGTCCCGTTTGGGCAAACCCCATTACAACACTAAAGAAAACAATACTACCACTACCCCTTTTTAAAAAGCGCCTTCGAAACGACATCACCTGTAAACAATTGCTGGTACGAACGTAAGAAATACCTGTAACTAACAAAAACAATTGTTGCGAAACCTGATATGTACAACATGAACTTGAGCGTTGGCTGGGAAAACCTTACGCGGACATAGCTACCTAGTAGCTTCTTTAGAAACCGTTAAAAGATTTATTAAGTTTGAGTATCCCAAAGCGGTATGAAAGCTATTCACTTTTTAAAACAGATCTTTAAGCCTGAAAATTTCTCCCAGCAAGAACTCACATTGATCCTTTCTCAATTTAATGAAGTTCACTTTAAAAAGAATGAACCGCTCATTGAATCTGGTAAAGTGGCTGGCTTCTACTATTTTATGGAAGAAGGATTTGCCCGCTCTTTTGCTATTGATACTGATGGCAATGATGTTACCACCAAGTTCTTCACCACGCGCGATATTGTTATCGATTGGCATTCGTATTTCCTAAAGAAGCCCTGCAGGGAAACCATTCTAGCCGTAACATCCTGCAAATGTTGGCGTATTCAATTTTCAGATTTTATGAAGCTCTTCAGTATTGAGGCATTTCGAGAAGTGGGAAGAACACGCCTGGTAACGCATTATTTTGAACTAAAAAACCATACTGTTGCTATGATCACCGACCATGCCAAAGATCGTTATCTTGAACTGATTGCCAAGAAACCGAATATTATCCAGAATGTTCCGCTAAAACATATTGCAACCTATTTAGGAATTACGGACACTTCCTTAAGTAGAATTCGAAAGGAAGTTACTTTGTAAATCGTATAATCATGGATTTTTTGACGTCGCGCCTTCCAATTTGGGTATCACTTCTGTTTCTAATCGCCATTCCTATACCCGTGTTTCTTGTGGCCCGCCTTGCCTTTAGTGGTGCTTTAAAACACACTAACTATAAAAAAGCAAGAAACTTGTTTTGGGGGATACTATTGTGCTATTTCGGGTATTTCGCCTACGTTACTATTGCGTGTTTAAAGGGGCTTTTCGCACAACCTGGACTGCCTCCGCGTATTATGGTACTTTCCGCTATTCCTCTGCTATTGGTATACATCATAATTGTACTACAACTTCCGCTTACCAAGAAGATCCTGAGGCAACTTGACTTATCGGATTTGGTACGGATACATATTTTTCGCCTTATCGGTGGTTTCTTTTTGCTCATGGGGTGGTACGGGGTGGTGCCCAAAACCTTTTCTCTGGCAGCAGGGCTGGGCGATATTACCATTGCTTTAACAAGTATTTGGGTAAGCGCAACACTGGTAAAAAGAAAACCGTACCGTTTTACTGTTACGTTGTTATGGAATACGCTAGGGCTTTTAGATATTCTGATGACTTCCTTCATGGCCTTCTGGTTCACCAAACAAGCTATGGACGGTAATGGCACAGGGGTTCAGGTGTTAACTGAGTTTCCGTTTTGCTTTATCCCGGCTTTTGCCCCTGCAACTATTATCTTTTTACACTTGTGTACTTATAAAAAGCTGCTTTCTAAAGCTTAGATCATACGGTGTTCCGGTAAGCCTTCCTGTTTTCTTGTCATATGTCAAGAAAATCCTCACGAGCTGATACTAACATTGTACCTGTTTAATAATTCTTTAAAATCTACTACAATGGAAGCATCTAAACAATTTATGTTACTCTTTCGATTTACTCCTGATTTTGATTACCAGCCCTCCGAGGCGGAGCTACGAGACCAGCAACAGCAATGGGGAGAATTTATCGGTACTATCGCGCTCCAGGAAAAATTAGTTTCCACCCATCAACTTGGCTTTGAAGGGGTGAAGATCGCAGCAGATCATACGGAGATCAGTGGAATACACCTGGCAGATGGCCATACACTTGGTGGCAACATGGTGGTCCGGGCAAGTAGTCTGGAAGAGGCCGTATCTCTGGCAAAGCACTGCCCTATACTACAAGTAAATGGAACCGTTGAGGTACGTAGTATTGTTCCCATGGCATCATAACTAACCAATAACAAATCAATTAAAATGAAATTAAAAATGATACTTACACTAATCGCAGTAGCCCTCATCGCCTTTATCGCTTTTGGACTACGTCGTGCAAACGGGCTCAAAACCATTACTATTACTAAACAAGTTACGGTTAAAGGGGAGCTCAAAGAAGTATTTGATATGGTCCGTTTCCTGGAGAATTTTCCCAAATGGTCTCCTTTTTTAGAGGCTGACCCTTCGCAGACCTATTCCATAGAAGGAACGGATGGTACCGTTGGTGCCCAATATCATTGGGAGGGCAATAACGGAAAAGATCTAGGATATCAGGAGCTTGTTAAAATAGAGGATGGTGCCTTTATCGGTATGGTTTGCGATATTCAGAAACCTTTTAAAGCCCATCCTACATTCAACTATTCCTTTTCCCAAACGGCCAATGGCATACAAGTGACGCAAGACTTTACACTACAGTCTTCTCTGGGAGATGCCTTTTTTATGTGGTTGTTTGGTGCAAAAAAGGATATGGAAAAAATGAACCAGCGCGGGTTGGTGCTATTGAAGAAAGCCGTAGAACAAGAATAAAAAGTAGCGGGACTCTGCAATTTGTAAAACCTACTGAACCGATGGTCGATCTGCGGGCCAAAGTACAGGGTCCTTACCGTGTTACCCCCAAAAGAGTGCCCCTCTTTTTTTAAGACCGTTATATCCAATTAAAAAGTGAAACATATGAATTTAAAATTGATTCGGAAAGAAATCGAGAAAGTACTCCCGATTGTAGAAGATCAATTCGCCGATTTTGCAAAAATGTTGTCTGTTGTGCGGTTGGATAAGGGAGCGCATTGGGAAAAAGAAGGTAAAATAGCCGCTCACTTAGGTTTTGTAAATACCGGTATTCTGCGGAAGTATGTGCAAAAAGAAGGTAACGAATTCATTGAACGTTTTTATGTAAGCGGCGACTTCCTGGGAGATTATGAGAGCTTTAAATTCAATTCTTTTTCGAGTTCTAATGTAGAAGTAGTTGCTGCTTGCGAGCTCCTGACTTTACCTTTTGAGCGATTGGATTGTTTAATGGGTTTAAGTAAAAACATTGACTTGCTGGCACAGCACGTAAAACATAAGAAAATGCACGAGCTTAATCGTAGATATACCAGCCTATTACGCGATTCTCCGGAAGAGCGATACCAGGGGCTATTGGTAAAAAATCCCGACCTGATCAAAAACGTTCCGCAGTACTATATTGCACAATATCTTGGGGTGACCCCAGAAACGCTAAGCCGTATCAAAAAAAGGGTGTACTAGAAGTGGTAATTGACTTAGATCAAGAAATTCGCTATAAAGGCCTTCCCTTTTCGGAAGGCCTTTTCAATCACTTTATCCTTCAACGCTATCGTTTAAATATATAGCGGGTAATAAAAATACCATTGGAATCCCCTTTGCCACCGGCACTTTCTACAGCACTGGTCACAAAAGCCAATTCCCATCCCTCTGCGATCATTGTATTGATTTTAGAGGTAAGTAAGGCATCGTTGGCGGCAATATTTTGAAAGCGGATACCTCCAAGGTTAAAGAAGTTCAACAGTTTTGTTTCCTCAAAATTCTTTACCCGAATATCGCCCCTGTCCGATTTGTTCCGTGTGTTGTCCTCTTCGGTTTGCACACTGGTGTATTCCTGATAGTCCTTTTCTTCCTGGGCATTAATGATCCGAGAACGCCCGAGACCACTAGGTACAATAGACTCTACACTGGTGATGATCTTGTACTCTTGTGCGTTACTACTTAAAACGGCAAGGATGCCTACCAGAATTGTTACTACTATTCTTTTCATTGCTTGGATTTTTATGTTACCCTTTAAAGACAATTGAATTTTCTTAGGGTTGCACCAGCAAACCAAACCGGCAATTATTTTGGGATACTGCAACCCCAAATAGAAGCACTGCGTGTTGGTTGGCGGGCACTTTTAACGCCTAGATCCACCTAGGGTTCGTCTTTGCCTTATAGTTAAAGATAAATTTGGTTTACTATGTAAACTAGTTTATATTTACCTAAATTTTCCATCACAATGAGTTCGAGCAAGATGAGTCCGCAGGAGAGTATCCAATTAATTGGGACGGTAATCGAAGAGGCCAAAGCGCGATTTGAGGAAAATGGTTTTATATATGTCTTTTGGGGACTTTTTGTTGCCTTAATTGCCTTTACCCAATTCGTATTGCTTTACAACGAACTGTATGCCGTTAATTGGTATCCCTACCTGGCTATTCCTTTTGGACTCTTATTTACGATGGTGTACTACCGTAGGCGAAAACAACAAAATCGTCCAGCCAATCAAATTAGTTCTATAATTTCAAAAACATGGGTGGTCTTGGCGATCAACAAGATGTTGTTAGGCTTCTATTTTGCGCCATTATTAGGCGAAAACCTAATTCCGGTTATCCTAATTCTATTGTCTGTTGGGATCTTGGTTTCCGGTTTAGCATTAAAAAGCAACCTACTGATTGTTTCAAGTGTTGTTATTAACCTGGCGGGGATAGCTTGTTTTAAGGTAGATTGGTTATACCAACCTCTGGTTTTATCCGGTTCCTCTTTTTTTGCGATCATGCTTCCTGGGGTGTACTTATTCATCCAATCCAAAAACCGCGCCCGTAGAAAACCGTCCTTTGGAAAAGCTTAAATTTTATCTTTATGAAAAATAATAAGTTTAAACTGCTAAATCCCATACTGCACTCCCAGCTCCGGCTGGCTATTATCTCCTATTTGATCAGCAATGGATCGTCCAGTTTTAATGACATAAAAGAAATAACGTCGGCAACTAGCGGTAATATTAGTGTACAACTAAAGAAGCTTGAGAAATGCGGGTATGTCACCATTGAAAAGGGGTTTTTAAACAACTACCAGCATACCAAAGTGTCCATCACCCCTACCGGTCTAACCGCTTTTGAAAAATATGTTAAGATATTGAAAGAATACATCGAATAATTTTTTTGCCAATCTAGTTTACAATATAAACTAATTTACATCCTTATGAAAAAAGTCATTTTGCTCTACTTCGGTTTTGCCGTTCTTACCTTAAATTGCTCCAATACCGCCTCAAAAAATAAAATAACTCCGCTCAACACGCAAGAAAAGGAGGTATTACAAGGAATACAGGGGAAAATATTCAATGCCTTTGTACAATCCAACATCCAACACGACCCGGCCCCCCTAATTGTAATACAGGAGCAACTAAAAGGTTTGGCCGCAAAGAAACAGAATCGCCTGCTCACCTACTGGCAGGCCTACCTTCAGTATTATGCTGCCATATTTTATCTCAGCCAGGAAAACAAGGAAAAGGCCGAGGCGGAAATTGATATTGCTGTTGATCTTATGGATGACCTTGGGGATAAAAATTCTGAAGATTATGCCTTGCTTGCTCTTGTGGAAAGCTTTAGTATTCAGTTTAAAGGGTTAAAAGCCATGTTTATTTCCGGTTCTATAAAAAAGAATGGCAAGCGGGCCATTTCACTAGACCCCAAGAATTGCAGGGCCTACTATGTTTTGGCCAGCAATGATTTTTATACGCCTGAACAATATGGTGGTGGAGAACAAGCAGAGGAATTGTTGGTAAAGGCACTTTCCCTTCCCGCGCAGCAGCAACAAAATCCCTATCTCCCTTCCTGGGGTAAGGAGGAATCCTATGAGTTGCTAGTAAAACATTACGTAAAATCTGATCAAAGGGATAAAGCTAAAAGGTATTGCAAAGAAGGCCTGGAACTATTTCCAAATAGTTATGGATTAGGCAAACTGGCCATATCCCTTCTGGAGTAAGTACTATGAAAATCATCGTAACGTTTTTACTCCTTTTATCGTTTCAACTACAGGCGCAAAAGCGTATTGAAGGGATCGTTAAGGATAGTAAAGGACCTATTTTTGCAGCCAACGTATTTTTTAGTTCAAGGCCCGATCAGGGTACTGTAACCGATTTTGATGGCTTGTTTTCCCTGGAGGTAGTATCCGAAGCAGACAGCCTTGTAGTTTCGTATTTGGGTTATAAAACCAAAAGGATCCCCTTATCTGATTTACAAGGAAACGCACGGCATACGATCATCCTGAAACCTACGGCACAATCACTGGATGAAGTTATTCTGTTGGGTCCTGACCCGATCTCCGATAAATTCGCAGTTAAAAAGCTAGAGAAACTGGATATCTACCTAAATCCTGTTGCCCAGGGCGATCCCTTAAAGGCCATTACCATTTTGCCCGCATCAACAATTGACGACGAAACGGTTAACCCTTCTTTGCGGGGCAGCGATCCGGATCGCTCCCGTGTTGTCTTTAACAATGTACCCGTATATAATCCGGTACGGGCAAGTCAATTAAATAATCAAGGGTTTTTCAGTCTGTTCAACACGGAATTAATAGGTGACCAATATGTGTATGCCAGCAATCCCCCGCTCACTTTCGGGAATACCAGTGCAGGCCTGGTGGAAATTCAAACGATTCGTTCCTTAAACAACGATCAACTTAAACTTTCTACTTCCCTTGCGAGTACGGGTTTCTTTGTCTCTAAACGGGTAAAGGAAAAAGAAAGTTTTCTTCAGCTGTATGGCAATTATCAGTTTTCGGAAGCTTTTCTGGGTATTCAGGAAGAGAAACTTCCAGATCTTAAGAATTTCCAAACATTTGATATTGGTTTGAATGCGCGTTGGCAGTTACATAAAAAGCTTTCCCTCAATAGTTTTTCATACGTTATTGATGAAAGCTTTTTAGGGCAACGAGAGCAATTCACCTTTACCGGGGATTTTGAATCGGCCAAAACACGAGGTTTTACCATTAACAATCTGAACTTTGCTTCAGCAGCCGGGTTTTTCAATTTGAATTTTGGCTTTAACACTGAATCGCAAAATTTTGTGTTCGGCAATACGAATTCCAACCAGCAAACCGATCAGGTATTCCTTTCATTAAGCCATAAGACTACGATTCGTAAGGACATCGTGCATCAAACGAGCATTTCATGGGATCAGTACGCCAGCGATTTTAATGATAGTTTTCCGGAGTTTTTCTATGCCGGTGCTCCCGACGCTCCCGTCTCTCAATCTGTTTTTAAGCAAACCAATAGTATTCTGGAACTGGGATCTTTTACCAGTTGGAGTGCAACACAAAAACTATTGGTTTCCGGGGGACTTCGCACCAATCTCCCTACTCGAGATCAGACCGGATATCTTAGTTATCAACTTGGGCTGCGCTACAAGCTAAACAGCGAAAATGTACTGCTACTCAGTGGAGGCAAATACCACAATTATACCACCCCCTCCTTTTTTATACAAGACTATAACCTCCTGAATAGTGAACAAGTGGCCTTAGACTATACGTTTACCTCAGATCGCACTAACCTCTCCGCAGCGCTCTATTTTAAGGATGAAAAGGGAACACAGGTGGTTAACCAATTTTTAATATCTGATAATTTAACCACCTACGGGGCTGAATTATTTGTCCAGCACCAATTCACAGATAGGTTGAAGCTTTCGGTTTCCTACTCTTTTATTCAGCAAGAAACCGAAGTTGGTGATACCACCTTTCCCGGACTTCGGGATTACGACTATTTTTTGAAATCTTCTTTAGAATACGCTCCAAGGAAGTGGCCTACCATTGCCTTGAATTGGCTGGGGCGACCCGGACGACGTTTTACACCAATTGTTGACGGGACCCTTGATACGAATACCGGGTTCTACATACCGAACTTTAGTCCTGAATTTTTAGACAGTCGCTATGCCACCTATGCCCGATTGGATATAAGCGTAAATAAATATTTCAGTTGGAAAAATCGTGAATTGGTGGTATTTGCCTCCATCAATAATCTATTAAATCGCGCCAACCAGCGCATAGATCGATATAATTTCGATTATTCCCAACGCAGCTTTGATCCCTATCAATTGCGATTGCTTTACTTTGGATTGGTGGTTACTTTAAACAAGTAAAAAGATATGTTTCAAAAAACCAAAGTCTTCTTGGTCATTCTGGTGTGTTTGATTGTGCTAAGCGCGAATGGACAAACCGCTCCTAAATATGAGCTAATGGTTAAGGAAGATCTGGATAGGTTACTATCAGCATTGGAACAGGATTACGTTTATTTTCAAGATAAAAGTATAGCACTATCCTGTTTAAGGGAAAACTATGAAAACCAAATCACGACCCTCAAAACCAAGGAGCAAGCCTTACTCTTTTTCGAGTCAATACTCCATGAGTTCTATGACAACCACTTAACTTTAAGTGCAAATACCACCGCTTCCTATCGATTGTATGCGCCGCTATATGTTTCCTATACCAAAGACGCTTACACAGTAACACAAGTTTGGTTTTCCCATCTGCAATCCATTCCCTTTAACCCGCTCCATACCGAAGTGTTAGCGATAAATGGGATTCCTTTTACTACCGCAATTGCTAATTTTCCCTGTTACTGCAGCGACAAGGACAACCCAGTGGTCAAAGAATGGATTGCTAACAAACTGATTGCCGGTAGGTACAATCAATCCAGGATCTTAACGCTAAAAAATGATACTGGCGCAGTTGAAGCTATTGATCTTGATGCTTTCCGGTACAGATCAAGCGCTAAACTGGTGGAACGCCAGGAAAAATCCGATATTGGCATTATTATCGTCAATAATGCGCTGGGAAATAATGAAACTATTGCAGCATTCGATAAAGCTCTGGATGATTTAAGCACTACCCAAGGACTTATTCTGGATCTACGCAATACAGTAGATGGGGGCAATTCGTATGTAGCCCGCGGTATCATGGGGAGGTTTATCCGAAAACCGCTACCCTATCAAAAACATGCTTTTTTGGAACATTACGACGGGCAAGCACCTGTAGAACGTAGCTGGTTGGAAATAGTATCGCCACGGGATAACACCTATGATGAACAATTGGTTGTTCTTGTGGGACGATGGACCGGCAGTATGGGCGAAGGTTTGGCCATTGGTTTTGATGGGATGGAACGGGCCATTGTGGTCGGTACTGAAATGGAACGTCTGGCTGGCGAAATAAGCTATTTCCAATTTAAACATCAGGACTTTGGTTTTAGGATGGCTACTGCGAAATTATTTCATGTTAATGGAACACCTCGGGAGGAGTTTGCACCCAGTTACTATGGCTATCGTACAGGTATTAAGGAAGATACGCTACTCGACTATGCGTTAACCTTGCTTAAAAACTGAACTAAGGTGGTAAAGAACGTTTTTAAAAAATTGCGGCGATTACTAATTTTAACATAAACGAAAAGTGCCGGGTGCTAGCAACCCGACACTTCCACACATCAAACCAACCTAAACCGTACTGTATGCACTAGTGCCTGGCAAAGAGGGGAACTAGCCTGCTGTTCGAGTAAGTATCCAGAATCACGTTTTTTGAACAAGAAAGTCCTTCTCCATACCATCCCGAATACTCAGGATTACTCGAAGTGACGTCATTATCATTTTTCTAGCGCTACATTTCAAATTTACAATGCTAAACTCCCTCTTCTTACTTCCCAGTTCCTATTAAATAGGCACCATTCCTAATTCGTGATTCGTACTTCCAACTTCCACAATCATTATTCATCATCCATCATTCGTAACTCTGTATTCATACTTACCACTCCTAATTTTTAATTCGTCATTCTTCATTCTTCATTCGTACTTCCTCACGCTTCACTCCAAATTCGTACTTAGTTCATCTTCTACAAAAGTGTATTGGGTTCTAACCACCTGGGTCAGCCGAAAATAACCAAAGGCGTAGTTCTCCGGGTTGGTGGTATTGCTACAATTTCCCCGTACTGCTACGGGGATGGCATCAAACAGCCCTACCCCACCCAGTTGATCGATGAGGATCTTGATATAATCGTAATAGGGTCGGGAAATGCCAAACATTTCGATGTTGATGACATCGCCAGGGGCGAAAGGTTCCAGGTCATCATCGTCGTCAATCTCGTACCACCAATCAATTTCATTACCATCTACGAACTCATCTTCCGCAGCCTCCAAATCGGGGAGCAGATCCCCTTCCCGTTGAAATCGGAACAGATATTGGTTTTCCTCTCCTGGAGGATCTGTAAAGACCAGATGTACTTCCAGAGCTTCATCATCAAAACCATCTTCCCGGTCCTGGAATACATCGGTAATATCAGTTACAGCGGTCATTGTCTCTTGAGCCGTATAGACTTCCCCGTTGTATTCGATGCGAAGCGTATAGGATTGCCCCAATACAGGTAAAAAACTGTTGGTGCTATACGCCCCATTGTTTTGGTCTGTAAAGATGACACTTACTCCGCTGGTATCGTTAGTGACCATTACCGAAGCTCCGGTAACATCGGTCACAGTATTTGTGTCAAAGAACTGTGTCGATCTCCGAAGACGTATGGTCTGTGCGTTCCCGGATGTGCCTTTTTCCCAATTCAGGGAGGCTTCTACTACCAGACGTTCTGGGCCGTTCTGTACTTCTACGTCGACCACGTCGGTGCAGGAGGTCAATAGGGAGAGCATAAAAATTACAGGCATCCATCTAAAACAAAAATTCATCATTTCGAGTGATCCTGAGTACTCGGGATTGTATCGAGAAAAGAATTTTTGTGTGGAAAACATTGCCTGCCGGGCGGCTAGGCAGGTTCGCGATACGTTTTCTTTTAGAAAAAAATCGAACTGACGGTTTTCTGTTTTTCCAACAATAAAAAGGCGAAAAGGTTTGGAAATATGTATTCTGAATGCTTTCATGACTTAAAATCTAAAGTTGTAGGTGATTGATGGAACGATGCCAAAAATAGCGGTTCGTGTAGCTTCGTTGGCGCCGGTTTCTACGTTCTGCCCAAAGGAAATGGCAGCGGCATTCAACCGGTGATACAGATTGTAAACACTAAGCACCCATTCCCCTTTAAAACGTTTGTTCTGATATTTTCGAGGTCTAAAAGTCACCGAAGCATCTACCCTATGATAGGCCGGTAAGCGATCGGAATTCCGTGGGGCGTAACTGGCAATAGACAGTCCCTCGTATTCAAATTGGCCGTTAGGATAAGTGACCGGGCGCCCGGTTTGAAAGATCAGGTTGGTCCCAAAACTCCACTGATCATTAAGGCGATAGGAACCGGAAACGGAAAGATCGTGGGTACGATCAAAAAAGGTGTTGTACCAATCTCCATTGTTGATCCCGGGACCTCCGGCCGCACCGCCCGGAGTCCTTTGTTCGGATTTGGACAAGGTGTAAGCAATCCATCCGGTGAGGTCCCCTTCGTTCTTCCGTAATAAGAGTTCCAGGCCATAAGCGCGCATCTCCCCATTCAGGATCTCGGTTTCTATGGTATTCTGCCCGATGAGTTCGGAACCGTCAATATAATCGATCCGATTGTCTACCGTCTTATAATAGGCTTCCACTTCCAATGAATAGGTCTTATTTAAAAAGTTCCGGAAGTAACCCAGGGCATACTGATTGGACAATTGCGGTTCAATAAAGGGACCGCTGGGAGTCCAGACGTCCAAAGGGGTAACGGAATTGGTGTTACTCAACAAATGAATGTATTGCGCTGCCCTTGAGAAACCTGCTTTGATAGAGGCATCTTCATTTAGTAAATAGGCCAAAGAGATTCGGGGTTCAAAATTCCCGAAAGTCTCGATGGCATCGCTACGTGCAAAATCTGTTTCTCCAATGGCCTCTCCCCTTTCGTAGATACCCAGGGTAGGATTATAGACCACAGGTTGCCCATTGGCATATTGGGTTATGGGTTGACCTCCTAATCGCGAAAAGGCACTGTAGCGTAGGCCATACTGTGCGCTGAGTCGGTCTGTTAATTTGTGTTCCGCATTGATATAGACCCCACTCTCCAAGGCGCGTTTTTGATCCAACTGCAGGGGGTTTACCGGCGAGCTTTCCGAGGTGGGTTGCACCTGCCCGGGATCAAAATCATAATAGATACCGTTGGCCCCAAAGTCTAACGAAAAGCCATCGCTGAGATAATATTTCAGATCGTACTTCAGGTTGTAATTGGTGATAGAGGACACCCACTCAAAATCGTCCTGGTCAAAATTGAGATCGTAATCGTAACGGCTCACAATGGCCGAGAGATTGGAAAACAGCTTATCGTTAAAGATATGGTTCCACCTTAGATTCCCGGAACCATTGCCGTAGCTGTTTTCAAACAGTCCTGCAAAGTTAAAGGCATCCCTACCAAAATAGCCCGACAAAAAGAGGCGATTATTGCGATTGATCGTATAGTTCGTCTTCAGGTTCAGGTCATAAAAAGAGACCCGATTGTCCTCCCCTGCAGCCGCTAAAAGCAAGTCCACGTACGACCGGCGACCAGCAACCAAAAAGGAGCCTTTTTCTCCAAAGACGGGCCCTTCAGCGGTGAGTCGACTGGAGATCACCCCAATCCCTCCTGTGAGGGCAAAATTCTTACTGTTCCCGTCCTTTTGGCGGATGTCGAGTACCGAGGACACCCGACCCCCAAAGCGAGCAGGAATGCCGCCTTTGTACAATTTCACATCCTTAATAGCATCCGCATTAAAGACGGAAAAGAAACCGAACATATGGGAGGTGTTATAGATAATGGCTTCATCCAATAGCACCAGGTTTTGGTCCTGTGCCCCACCACGGACGTGAAAACCTCCCGTGCCTTCCCCATTATTCGTGACCCCGGGTAAGAGTTGTAAAGATTTCAGGACATCCACTTCTCCCAGCACCACCGGCGTTTGTTTGATGGTTCCTACATTCATTTTTACGACGCTCATCTCCGGTTTCCGCAAAATGGCCCGTTCCGGTTCCTCGGCAGTGACTACCACCTCGTCCAGTTCGGTCGAAAATTCAGAGATCTCCACATCCCGTTTGATGTCCTGGTTCAACGAAATCTTGATGTTCACATCCGTATACCCCATATAGGAGATGTTCAACACATACTCCCCTTCCGGGGCGGTAATGGAATAAAAGCCATATTCGTTGGTGATGCCCCCAATGGTGGTTCCCGTAAGGAATACCGAGGCCCCAAACAGCGTTTCCCCATTGCTTTGGTCGGTAATGATCCCACTAATGGTGTGGCTTTGCTGGCCTATGGCCCACATACAGCCAAAAAAGTAAAGCCCAAGCAACCAAATCTGGGTTTTGATTGCCGGGCGTCCCGCTCGTTTTTTGTTCATTTTTCGATTTTTGATGGTTGTAACTCATTTTCACCACCAAGAGACAAGGGAAAAATGGAAGGGTTGCATCTACAAAGCTAATTTGCAATTCCCCATTCCGAAATCAAGAAAATACTGTTGAAAACCAGGAGATAAATAAAAATCTCAAAAAAGCAAATTCCAAATCAAAATCCTGGTAGATCAGGATCAAATTTCAAATTACAAATTCAAAATTCTTTCTTCCCAATTCGTAATTCGTCCTTCCCAATTCGTATTCCGTAATTCGTCCCTCGTAATTCCAAATTCTAAATTTCTATCACTTCCATATTCTTATCGCTCTAAATAGGCCCATGTAAAATGAGGATGGTGGCCATTAGCACGCACCATTTTAACCCACAATAGTGTCATATGCTCCAAATGTAACGCCTGGGAGAGGTCGCCTACATCAAGGGTTTCAAAGCCTAGCTCCGTATTAAGTAAGGCTACCTGGTTTTTAGCCCCGGTAGCATCTCCTGCAATCAGCATCACGGGTTTCACATTGTAGTTGGGAAAGTTGGCGTTTTCCAGATTTTCAAAACCATAAATAGTGTAGGCCTTTACCACCTGAGCCGTGCTCGCCCACTCCTGTACTTTTTCTGCCCCGGAGATGGTACTCCCCAGCCCGTGGGAAATCCCTGGCCCTACCGGATTGGTGCAATCCACCAAAATTTTACCTTCAAAATCCAAAGATTGTACTACGGTTTCAGCTACAGTAAAGGGCGTAGCTAAAAAGACCATATCCGAGACTGTAATGGCTTCCTGAATGGGTAAGGCGGAAAAGGCCGGGTTCTTTTCCTTGGCCCGAACTACGCTTTCGCTTTGTGGATCGTTATGAGCGATGCTAATCTCATACCCTTTTTGTTGTAGGTTGTTGGCCAGGGCAAAGCCTACCTGACCAATACCGATAAATGCTAGTTTCATACCGTCGTTTTAATTCGTTTTACACGTGGGTCAATCTGTTTCCGTCAACTTCGGGTTGATACCTTAAATTTAGGGGATTTTCTATTCATTTCTTTTGCGGTGTCTTCCTCTCCCCCGAAGGCTCGAGGTCGTCGGAGACAATCGAAACGAATCAAAGAAAAAGACGCTTTTCCGTTGGAATTTTTCAGTCCATTTCGCGCATGAACTGAAAACCGCTTGACAAACGCCGCGTCACTTCATTCCTTGATCCCACCCCTTTGTTTGCACTATTGTGATCGAAAAGAATCCGAGATGCATTTAGGTGACGAACGTTTATTTTTCCGACTGTTTCACCACCAATCGGGCCGCCGCAGCGCCAGAGTTTTGTTGTTGACCGGTAATCAGGTTCCCATCCTGTATAGCATACGAGCTAAAAGGAGCTGCTACTTTAAAAGTAGTGTTTTGCAATTTACGTGCCTCCTCCTCTATCCAATACGGCTGGATCTTTTGTCCCACCGCCTTATCGGCAAATTCTTCCTCGGCATTGGCAAAACCGGTCCAGGTTTTTCCCTCGACCAATAAACGGCCATCCCCTTTTTGGGCCTCCAGCAAGAGTGTGGTAGCATGACACACGGCAGCACATGGTTTTCCGGATGTATAGAAATCGGAAAACAATTGGGTCAATTCGGAATTCCTTTGAAAGGTGTACATCGGGCCCTGACCGCCCACCAGGAAAATAGCGTCATAGCCGGTTGCGTTTACTTCGCTTAGCCTTTTGGTGTGCTCCAGCACTTCGGTAAACCAATCCAATTGCAGGTAGCCCAGGGAGATCACATCATGAGCAGAATACCCACTGGGATCCCTAGGATCCGAATAGGCATCCATCACTATTTTTCCCCCTTCTGTAGAGGCGATCTCTACTTCATAGCCTGCTTCCTGAAAAACGTGAAGCGGATGTGTTAATTCCGCCGCCCAAAACCCAATAGGCCACCCGGTTTGCTCCGATACCGCAGGACTACTGGCTATCATTAGTATTTTACCTTTAAACGGCATGCCGTGTGCATGCACATAGTGTTTAACTTCTTGTAGTGTAGTTGACATTTGTAAACTTTTTTATTGTTATATACAAAATTGATTGATTAACTTACTCATGTCAATATACTTACGCAAAAGAGCGATACTCACCTTTAGGAAAGTATATTGTAAATCAAGGAACTATGCCGGATTTTATCTACAACAACAAGGTCTACTACAATCCCGTTGAATTTGCCATGGACCGGATCGGGGGCACCTGGAAGATGCCCATCCTCTGGCGACTTAAGGAACGGGTCTTTCGGTTTGGCGAGTTAAAAAGGGATATCCCCCATATCACTGATAAGATGCTTACCTCCCAACTACGACAATTAGAGGCCGAAGGGTTTATTCATAGAAAGGTTTATCCCGTGGTGCCGCCCAAGGTAGAATACTCCATTACCGAAAAAGGGAAAACTACTATTCCAATCATTGAAACTATTCGCAATTACGGGTTGGAACTTATGGAAAGAGAGGGAATACAACACAAGATGAAATAACAAATCTCAAATCACAAATTTTTTGATCAGACCCTCAGTTCACATATCTTTTGGAAGAAAGGAGCCCATCTGCCCTACGGCGAGGTATCGAGAACCTTTCTGAACTGAAGCGGTAGGCTAAGATCACATCAACTACTTCTCGATAGTTCTGCTGAGCATGCCGAAGTACATTTTCATTGTCACCACGTTCCAATGAAAACATTCGAAGTGACAACAGTAGGAAATTACAAATTCCAACATCTTCGCCTTCCCCTTGCAATTAATACTTCGTAATTCGTACTTCGTAATTCTTCCCTCTTACTTTGCATTTTGAACTTCCAAATCTCAATTCCGATAGCTCCCGATACTTGTCGTGACGGGGCCAAATTTCAAACCACATTGGTTATCTTAACGCAGTAGTAGTAACCCATGAAAACTAATGAATACACTGGCATCCGAAATTCGGCGACTATCCAACGGAACTGCGTCAGATGTGAAAGAGATCTTTAATCATCTCACCTTGACGCTATTGGAAAAAGGGGATTTCCTATTAAAACAGGGACATATTTGTAATCAATACTTTTTTGTAGAAAGCGGCGCAGTACGGCTCTATTATTGGAAAGATGACAAGGAATTTACAGTATGGCTGGGTACCGAAGGGCAGATATTTACGGAACTGGACAGCTATCTGCATCAAAGTCCAGCACTTGTTTCCATTGAGAGTATAGAAAAAAGTTTGGTATATCGGATTACCAAGGAAAAGAGTGATCAACTCGCTTTACAATCGGTGGCATACAATACCCTGTTACGCCGTACAGTAGAAGAGGCATTTGCCAGTATGTCCCGAAATATTATCTCTTTTCAGAGTGAAGATGCCGCAGAGCGCTACCGACGGGTAGAAAAAGAGAAAAACTGGCTCCAGAAGTATCCATTAAAATATATTTCAAGTTTTATTGGGGTCACCCAAAGTTCATTAAGTCGGGTCCGTGCTAAGAAAGATTGATTTTTTGTCATAGGGCAAAAAATTAAAAAAACATCAGGTCTAGTTTTGTGAATAATTAGTACAAAACACATAAATGATGATTACGACACTCCTACTTTCAATCGCAATCGGGCTGCTTATTGCCCTGCTTGTTTTACTTTTTAAATTACCTACTAAGATCCAATACCTGGAGGAAATCCTTATCTCTGCGCCCATACAAAAGGTATATGATGCCATACGGTATCAGGAACAGTTGATGCGATGGTCGGCCTGGCCTGCGGAGACGCAATCGCAATGTGCTGTAAAAAATGTAGATGGGCAAATTGGGGCACAGACTGTTTATTTGCAGAAGGGAAAACAATTTGGTTACCAGGAGGTCATTGAACTGGTTGCTAATGAAAAGGTTAGCTTTTATCTAACCAGTAAGGCGCCTTTTGAGCAAGATACCCGAATGCACTTTTACCTAAAGGAACGTCACAAGGGTATAACCAAAGTTTCTTTGTATTTTGACAACACCTTAAAACGACCCAGTCATGTTTTTCCGCACCTCTTTGGTATTGTCAACCGGACGCATAGGATGCACCTTAAAGACCTTGCCGGATTGAAACAATTTACGGAGCAGCAGTAATAATGACGTTATATAAGGGACAACAAATCATCAACCAACTCGAAAAACGTAAAGGGGGCTATTTCTATTTACGTGTGGGTGCCGAAATCGTAGCCCAGTTCCCTCGCAAAAGAGCGACCCGCATGATCTGTACGCTGGATAATACGATGTCGTATCGTTGCGGACTGAATCATTTAGGCGATGGCAACTATTTTATTATCGTTGCCTCAAAATACCTGGAAAAATTAGGAAAAGGGCTTGGTGATTTGATTGACTACAAAATTGAGGAGGACCCTGACCCCCTGGGAGTAGCCATACCCGAAGTAGTGACTGTATTTCTAGACCAAGAAGCCGAATACAACACCATTTTTAACACACTTACAGATGGTAAAAAGCGAAGTCTCATTTACAGCATTCATAAAATCCGGGATATTGACCGACAGGTTAAGATCATCATGGCGTTTCTGGATAAAGAACAACGAAGAACAAAATAAGGCTTACTGCAATTATAAATTCCAAATCTCAAATTTCATCTTCGTAATTCATCTCTCCTACTTCTTCGGTTCGCTTCTCAATACAATCCAGAATGCCCGGGATCACTCGAAGTGGCATTAGGATCAAATTCCAACTTTTCCCTTCCCAATTCGCAATTCTTAAGTTCAAATTTCAAATGGGGTTGGTTATCTTTATACGGAAGTTCAGCAATTGTAAACCCCCTGATTAATAAAATAGAATGGAAATCGCCACAGCAGATCTCTGGGATGAACATACTACGGCGCTAAAGGTGTTGCATTTGGAGTTGACCCATTATGGTAAGAAAACCGCTTTCTGCGGAGAAATAGTGACCCTTAAGGTCTATGAAGACAATTCGTATGTGCGTAAAACCCTGGAGGAAAACGGAACAGGAAAAGTACTTTTCGTGGATGGTGGCGGTTCCAAGAGGTGTGCTTTGTTAGGCGACAACATCGCAACTTTAGCTAAGGATAATAGCTGGGAAGGCATTGTCATCTATGGTTGTATTCGGGATGCCAAAGTAATAGCTACAATGGACGTAGGGATAAAAGCCATTGGGACCTGTCCCGTAAAAAGTAGAAAGCAAAACGTCGGCTCCAAAGGGGAAACCCTGCGTATAGCAGGGACCGAAATCGTTCCCGGAGCCTATTTGTATTCCGATGAAGATGGGGTCTTGCTTTCAAACGAAAAAATACACTGATGTCCGTCTAAAAGGTTTGAAGCTTTCTTATTCGCGATTCAACTGTAGTTCATAAACTCGGGATACTATGAGATTTGATAGCATACGCGCCTTTAATGCCTATACGAACATGCGGCCGCCTAAGGATGATCGACTTGATATTGGGGAATACTCAGGAGACTTTTTACTGGCTTCTCCTCCGGTGTATCCTAATTTCTACCGGATCTCGATAAAGTACGGTCTGGAAGATGCCAAAGAAAAGGGCTTTATGTATTTTTCCAGCCCCAATCAGCCTATAGCGTGGGAAACAGATACGCCTTGGAAAGGTTATTTTATCAATATTACGGAAGACTTAATTTACAACCACCAACACCTGGCTTATTCTTTCTTAAATTATGGACTTCACGAACCCCTTTTTCTAAAAAAGGAAGAAGAAAGTGCTCTTACCCAACAGTATCAGGCGGCCTTAGCAGAATACCAGAAAACCGTCTTCTCAAAAGACCTTGTTTTAGCGTATTGCAATCTAATCTTTGCATATGTTGCTCAATTCTACGAAAGGCAATTTGGCGAACGGAAAGAGTTGTACAGTCAGCTGGTGGAGGATTTCTTTACCTTGCTTGATAACTACTATCACACAACTGAAAAGGTCGCGCAACCTTCCGTGAACTATTTTGCAGAGCGACTGCATGTGACGCCAAATTATTTGAGTGATGTGATCAAATTTTATACCGGTCAGCCTGCCCTGGAACATATTCATCAGCACATCATAAATGTAGCCAAGTCCCTATTGGTCCAGAAAAAAACAACCATTTCCGAAATTGCGTATCAATTAGGTTTTGAGTACCCCAATTATTTTTCCCGCCTCTTCCGAAAAGTAGCGGGGGTTTCTCCTTCTCGTTTTTCCGATCTGTAATTTGTATCCTATTTAATGGAATTTGTGTTCATAGCTATCTTTTAAAGGATTAGACCTTTGTTAGCGTAATCTTTGAAACGCTATGATCATGTTCGAAAAAACACTGAAATATACCCTAGACAATACTTTAAAAAGTAGACTCGGAGAAGCTGCTTATGCTAAAGCCCTGCAACAGCAACAGGCAATTTCGGAAGAGGAATACGAAACTATAAAGTATTTAGCTGAGTTTGCCGTGCGCCCCATGTTTCGGACGCCGGTCCACAAAACGCCCGCAGATCACGGCATGGAGGAATGGGAAGATATCTATTTTCCGTCCAGTGATGGCACTCCTTTGGAAGGATGGTACATCCCCTCAGTTCGGGGGAAGTCTGATAAATTAATTGTGATCAACCATCCCATGCCCATGAGTCGTTCCGGCTTTACCGGACATTTCGGGGAGCCCTTTTCAGGGGTGGATACCTTGGAAATCGATTTTGTTGCGCATATGGGTCACCTCTCAAGGGCTGGTTATACTATATTAGCCTACGACTTACGAAACCATGGTACTAGCGGAGCAGCCAATGGAGGTATTTGTGGTATTGGTCGCTACGAATGGCGCGATGTCGTAGGCGCGCAGCAGTATGTGAATCACCACCCGAAATTAAGTAAGATGACCGTAGGGTTATACAATCGGTGTACCGGCGGTAATGCCGCCTATGAGGCCATGTACAGACATCCGGAATTATTTGAGAATGTCAAATGTTTGTTTGGCCCCCTGACGGTTTCTATGACGGCCTTAATGACCGCTTTCGCTGGATTGATGGGATTGGATCACTACATGGAATTGATGGATTTGGAGCAACTTAAATTGGGCGGTTTTACCAATGGTGAAATGCGTCCACAAGATTATGCTCATGCCGTAAAAGTACCCTATTTCATGGCGCAGGTATTAGATGATGTCTGGACCGACAATCCAAAAGATGCTCAGGAAATTTTTGATGCTATTGGCTCAAAAGAAAAAGAGCTATTCTGGATCGAGGAGACCAATCGAAGATTTGATGGGTATAACTACTTTGGCGTCCATCCTGAAAAAATGCTAGCTTTTTTTGAACAGTATATGCGGTAACAACTGCTACAACAATAACAAAAAAGAAAACGGTTTGGGAGGGCTTCCAAACCGTTTCTCCTAGTACCAGTGATTAGTAGATCGCTAGAACTTTAATGCGCTATATCCTTTTGATACCCAGAGTTTACCACTCCGCTTTAGCTGCCTTAAGGTCTTTCTGGAACCTGGGGTTAGGCCACATGTCGGTAAGCATGCTATGTGCCAATACACGGGCCGCTTCTTCGTCGCTGGGATAGTGAATGCCCATAATTTCCCGAGATTCTCCAATTTCATAGGCCAAATCCAAAAATTCCTGCCGCTTTTCAGGTACCAATTCACTCCAGGTAAAAGCCTGGATATAGGCCCATAAGGTATGTCCGCTAGCAAAAGAGGGAGACCCCATAATCGCCAAAGGTTGCAACTTAGGCTCCAACACATAAGGACGAGCTCGTAGTAGATGGTATTTAACGGTAAACTCCATGATACGCATGTCCTTGGTAATGCCCTGCAAAAGTTTAAAAGTGGCCGGATAGTTTTCGGCAGAGCACCGTTCTCCGAGCACTTCCCTACCCTCAAACATCAGGTCCTGAACATTCCTCGCATAGCGTTCGTGGTCCTTCTTCACATTTAGATGCGGCCAATAGCCAATAGGCGCTAAAATTTTTGAGGCACGTTCCACTTGTGCAGGGGTTCGTTTTTCCTGCCATTCCAATAAAAAATCAAGTTCTGCCCGGGTTTGGTCAGAACTGTTGGCGGGAAAGCCTACGCTGGTTTTTAAGGTTTTTACCTGATCGGCGGTTAAATAAATTGGTTTCATCAAGGTATACGATAGGGCTACCGAATTGTATTGATCAGGGGTAAAAGACAACGCATCTAAACCGCTACGCTCGGGCGTAGGGCTATCATTGCGTTTTTGAAGTTGGGCATAATGGTTTTTGACGGGTTCCAGAGGATGTAAGGACTGTGCAGGGAGTGCAACAGAGCAAAAGAACAATAAAAAAGGGAATAGTTTTGGCATTAAGCATTATTTTTAATTGAATAAAATCGTTTATTAGCGATATACGAATTTAAGAGATAATGCTTAAATACAAAAAGAATTTCGGTGCTAAATTTTAATCCCTCAATTCTTGTAAGGCGATGGTAAATCGTTCCAACAAGGAAAAATTTAAGGTGTAGTATGTGAATTGCTCTTGCCGCTCCGTAAGGAAAAGGCCGGCTTCTTTTAATATCTTAACGTGTTGGGAGATGGTGGACTGCGAATAGTCAAAAAGCTCCACCAGGTCTTTGTTACAGGTACTATTGTCCACCCCTTCCCCATTATTCTTAGTACACAAATAACGGACCAAGGCTACTCGCACCGGATGTGCCAGAGCATTGGCTACTTTGGCCAATTCATAATCGGTTTTGGTAATGGTTTTAGTAGAGATGTCACTTCGTATTCGCACAGGTTCTGCTTTCTCGTAAAATTACAAATTTCAAAATTCAATCCCTATGGCTCCTGATCCCTATTATGACGGGATCAAATCTCAAATCTTAAATCTCAAATTCTAAATTCCAACTTCATCATTCGTAATTCGTTATCCCAACTTTCCTACTTCACGCTTTTTTCCAGCTAAATGCAACCCTTTACTTTTGCGATTGTCTTTACTAACAGCACATCAACCAAAACCACTTGGAAACCGACATCAGATTTACACATCAAACCCTCGTGGAACAATGCAAGACGGGTCAATCCAGCGCGCAATACGAGCTGTATAGCCTTTATGTCGATGCTATGTTCAACATAGGGCTTCGGTTTTTGGGGAATACCGAAGATGCTGAAGATATCGTACAGGACAGTTTCGTGGATGCTTTTAAAAAGCTTCACACATTTAAGTACGAAAGCAGTTTTGGGGCTTGGTTAAAGCGCATAGTAATCAATAAAAGTATTAACCACCTCAAAGCAAAACGAGTAACCGTGGTGCCGATGGAAGACCACGAGTTCCATCTGGCTGAAGAAGTTCCTGTGGAAGCTGAGGCGGTGGATATCAAAAAGGTACAATTGGGTATCGCACAGTTACCCGACGGATACCGACAGATCATTAGTCTGTATTTGATTGAAGGCTACGACCATGTGGAGATTGCAGAGATTCTTGGTGTTACGACCAGTACTTCCAAATCACAATACCACAGGGCGAAGAAAAAATTATTAGAAATCATAGCAGGATTGTAATGGACAATTTTGAAAAACATATTCGGGAGAACGCTGCCCAATTCGACACTCAAAAAGCAGATCGCGCGAAGTTATGGGCCAATATCTCGGCGGCTTTATCAGAAGAACAAGCCGCCCCTAAGGTGATTCCTTTATGGAAACGCCCAATGCTTCGTATCGCAGCCAGTGTGGTATTGCTATTAGGTATTGCGGGGTTCATCGGGTTGACAGTTGTTGGTGGTGGGAATAGGGAAACCCAATATGTCTCCAAAGAATTGTTGGACATTGACCAACATTATCAAGGCCTGGTCGCCTACCAGGTGCGATTGGTGCAGAACAATCCTAACCTTACCCCTGCCGATAAGGCGGAGTTTTTATCCTTTATGGACGACCTGGATGCGGAGTATGAAGTGCTCCGGAAAGAAATGCGAAATAACCTGGACAATGCGCGGGTGCTGGAGGCTATTGTGGCCAATTACAAAAAGCGTATTGAGCTTATTGAGAATTTATTACAACAACTAAATGATGCTAAACAACCCGATGATGAATATGGCTACACCTTATAAAATTCTCCTGGGGATAGCACTACTGCTATTGTCGGTACCCATAAGTACCGCTCAGGAACGCGTATCGAAAGTCGTGGAAGAGCGTTTTCCCCTTACCAATACGGGGGAGTTGCAATTGGAAAATAAATACGGGAACATCACAGTAAGCGGCTGGGAGCAGAATGAAGTTGCCGTAAAAATTAACATTCAGGTTAACCACCGCAAACGGGAAAATGCGGAGAATCTCCTCGGGCGCATACGGCCTAAGATCACCTCGGGTGGCAACTATGTGGCTATCGTCTCCGAAATTGCCAACAAGAACACAGGCTGGTTTGCCGATCTTTTTAATCGTACAAATCCTATCGATTTTGACCGTAGCCATGTCCAGATCGATTACGAAGTGTTCTTACCCAAAAAAGCCGAATTGAAGATCACCAATCGCTTTGGGGATGTCCTTATTGAAGATTGGAATGGGGAACTGAAAACGTTGATCGAACATGGCGATCTTTGGCTAGGAGAAGATCTGGGTAAAGCAGACATCATTCTGAAATTTGGAAAAGTGCGGGCACGCGACCTTAACTACGCCAGCTTGAACCTTAAAAATGGCCGCCTGGATATGGAAAACGCCAAAAGCTTGCGGATAAATGGCAGTGGAACTGAGATGACCCTGGGAACGGTAAATTCCCTGGAACTATATTCCAATAAAGATGAAATTCGCATAAGGGAAGTTGGGACACTCTACGGAAATCTAAAATTTAGTACACTGAATATTACTGAGCTGTCCCAGGATATGGATATGACCATGAAAATTGCTGATTTTAACCTGGAGCAGATCATTGCCCCGGAAACCGAAATCATCATTGAACAGGAATCCTCGGATATCAGTATCCAGGTAACTAACTTCTCCCATCGGTTCCAGGCAACGCTGGAACAAGGGGTGGTCCGCTTACCTAAGTCCTTTGAAAATGTGAATTCAGAAATGCTGGATAAAAGCAGAAAGCTTAGAAAGATCGATGCAAGCTATGGGAAGGATACAAAGGGGGCTATCCGTATCAACGGATTAAAGGGAATTGTTACACTACGAGAATAAACTTTTAAAAAAAATGCAACCTTTAGGTAATTCTATTGTCTTTACAACAGATCAGTCAAAAAAACCTATGCCATGAATCAACAAAAAACAGTTTTACTTCTTTTCCTGTTCGCTTTTGGCTTTGGGTTACAAGCACAGGATGAGGACGGCGACTATATTACTTTTAATGACCGCCGCAATGTAGTACACGGTGTCTATATCGGCATTGGTATGGGCTATGGGGAAATTGAAGGAGAAGATACCTATACCGCAAGTTTTAAGGTAGCCTATGTAGCGAACCAACAATTTGAAGTGGGCTTTTTGGCCCGAGGGTTGTATTCGCGTCAAAATATTTTTAATCCTCGTTCCGGTGATAACGACGATCTATTCGCCGGCTATGCGGGATTCCACTTGGAACCGATCTTTTTTGGGCAATCGTTAGTAAGTCTGTCCTTTCCCGTTTTTATAGGGGGTGGCGCTGTTGGTTATGTGGACAGGGATATTATAGATAATGACGAGGACTTCGATTTCGAGGATGACGATCTGGATGCCGTTTTTGTCCTCGAACCTGGGATAAGTGCTCTTTTCAACATTTCCCGATATGTTCAATTGGAAGCTGGGATACGCTACCGCTTCTCAAGTAAGATTGAGCTTACCGATAGTCCCATTGATCGTATTAACGGATTCTCAGGCGGAATAGGACTAAAATTAGGAATCTTTAATATGGGACGAAATCGATACAAAAAGCAATTAAATTAATATACAATCAACCGGTCCAATAATTTATATGCCTTTGGCATTGGGGCAGGTCAAAAATCAAAATCATGCAATCATCAATCAAAAAACAATCTATCAACACGCTTCGGGTATTTACCGAAAACAATCAAGTCTATGTGAAAAAAGGGAAATACCAACGGAACCATGTTCCCTTGCGTTGGGTTTCTGTTGTTGTACCAAAACAAACGTCACCCTGACATTGCCCTCTTATTTACAGATAGGTCCCGGATAAGGAGCCAGTAGATAACCCTTTAAAAAACAATCCAAAATGAAATCAAAAATCGTCTTTGGCCTTTGGGCCACAGTACTCGTATTTGCCTCATGTGAAAATGATAGTATACGTGCTTCAGGCGAAGTCACCACAAGAGAATTTACGTTTTCAGGCTACACTACCGTAAAAGTTGGCGGGGCTTTTGAGGTCTTTGTTCAATTTTCAGAGACCGAGGAATCTGTGCGTATCGAAGCGAATGATAACTTACAGGATAGGCTGGTGGTACGCCTTGAGGGAACAACGCTACGGATTCAACCGGAAGACAATTTACAAATTAAGGGTAACGCTACGCTGCGTGCTTTTATCACTACAAATACCCTTTCAAACTTCGAAACATCGGGTGCCACGACAGTTACCCTGGAAGATATATGGGTAATTGACGATGGCAGTATCCGAATGTCAGGGGCATCGAGTTTTACGGGAGAGCTCATAGCCAACCAATTGGAATTACGCACCAGTGGAGCATCAGATGCTGATATTTTCGGTGCGGTAGAAGAACTTAAAGCCGATTTATCCGGAAGTAGTGACTTGAAGGATTTTGATCTGCAGGTGCAACGATTGGATATTGACCTATCCGGATCAAGTGACGCTTTTCTATTTGTAAACCGATCTATTGAAATTGATGCGTCGGGTTCCAGCCGCCTTAATTATCGCGGTAACCCCGAGATTCTAAGACAAAACCTATCAGGAAGCTCTGAACTTCGCAGAAGGGATTAATACTATTTTCCATTGGAATGTCCAACGAAGCGGAAACCCATCTACCGGATGGGTAGGTAACGCGAACTTTTTTCTGATACAATTTGATCCTGTTGTACACGCTCAACCACTAAAAAGCTACTTGAAATAATAACTCATCTAGGTTAACTATTCTATCGGCGAGGTATTATAGATCACTTTTTTGATGGTCAGTACCCCTGCATTAGCTTCAAAAACAAATAGATTTTTTGTGCGAAAAGCCACGGCAGGGCTGCCGCTTTTAGGGTAATAGGTCCCTGTAACCTGACCCCGCATGATCACGATATTCTCATACGCTTCAAGCGCTACAATTTCATGCTTCATATCTGCCGTTCCATATTGTCGCTGTTCGCTTAAATACTTCCCAAGGGTTGCCTTGCCGACATGCACCGCATTCCCAGGAGCCATATGCACCACGTCTTCCGAATATACTGCCAGTTGTTCTTCCACCGTGATCTGGTTATTATCCAACACCTTTAAAATGGCTTCAATTTTGTGCCTTGTAGTTACCGCTTCCTCCTTTCGTAGTCGTACAAAAGTACCCTCGTAAAACAGTCCGGTTGGGGTTCCTTTTTGAGTGAATTGCTCTGATCGCATATGATACACATCCGGAGATACCCATTTGTAATGGTATACCCTGTAGGTGTCTTTCGGTTCCCCCTCAAAAACAATTTTCAACCTAAGATCTCCTTTTTCATTTACCGTACCCTCCCCTACTCCGGCGCGTATTGTACCAAAACTGGAAAGATGATGTACTGCCCTGGTATTGGGGTTATACGACCAAAAAATATGGCCATTAGGTTCTGGCCCATCAATGATGGAAAGCAAACTATTGGTAGTATTTATTTGAGCGGAAATGGTATGATGCTCAGGGATCTTTATCGTTTCCGTGCCATTACCCCAGTTTTGCGTCCAGCTGTCTTCTTTCAACGTCCATTCGCCAATGAAGTTTTTGAACGGGTTTTCCTGGATATTAAATTGGTCCCTATCATTGACCTGAAACGTGATTTCGGCTTGTTGCGAATAGCCAAATAAAGCAATCAGACAGAAAATTAGTGTTGGATATCTATTCATAAAAAATCATTTTTACATTACATCATAGTATGCTGTCCTGTTTCTTAGGATCGTGTTCCATGAGCACAAAACAAAGGGAAAATTGTAAATCGAACGATTTGTTTTTTGCTCTTTTTCATTTTTTTGATTTAGGGATTTAACACATTCCTGCAACCAACGGTACAGTGTATTTTGAAGTAATTTATGATTATGGTTCTTGGTAGGGTTGTATCATTTCATGAAGGGTAACCCATCCGGTGGGGCTTTTATCGTAGCGCTGTAAAATCAACAAGGTTCTTCCCTGGAACACAAAGGGTGCGTCACCATTTTTGGGAATAAGCCGGAGCCCAAAAAGCAGCTGTTTTATCACGACATCCCCTTGATGTAGAAATAGTTCTTCCTTCCCTTCATCTATAAACTCCAGATCGAAGTTGGCCATGGTTTCTCTGAGTCCTTTTAGCACCGCTTGACGACCCTCCTGAAGATTACCATAGCTCAATGCCTTGATCACCTTCGGATGATGATATAGTTTAATGGTTTCCAAATCCCCATTTTTAAAGGCTTCCCTAACCGCTTGTTCTGTAGCTGCAATTTGTTGGACAACCGCTTCCTCGGTATTGGAATTTTGAGCAAGACAGCCAGCTGTGGGTAGTATTAGCCATACTGTCCAGGCTATGCATATTTTCCAAATCTGTTGCATTCGTTTACGTTTTGGTTCCTTCCAAAGGAAATCGAACCCTACTGTCTAAAAAAATGATATTGCCAAAAGGTAATTTTTAGTTGATCAAAGGCGGTGTTAAACTGACAACACGTAAATAGCGGCCTTTGCATATTGAAATGGTACTTAAGCACGTATTCCTAACCGTTTATCAATTTACCTGATGAAAAGGATAGCCGCTAAAAAGGCGGGAATTGGCTGTACTAGCAAAATTAGGCGGTAAAAAAATAAGTACGCTAAATACGCTAAAGCCTGGATCTTTCCGAGTCTGCCCCAGTCCGCTTGTTCGTGGATCTTACTTTTTGATTCCCAAAGGGATAGGTATAGCTGATCCTAAAAATGCGGGAAAAACCGGATTCCGGGCTGTAGGTGCCCTCAAAAACATCTCCAAACGCCTCTCTGGTTAACGTACCAACTCTAAAGTTCATATCAAAACTTTGGAAGATGTCGGTAACTGTAAATTGTAAACTGCTACCATTCTTGAATTCTTTTCTAAGACCTCCATTCAAAATACCAAAACCTTGGTTCTTTGTACTACCGTTAAAATGGCGTGAGGTGTACCAACCCGATAGCTCTAATGAAAAGTTTGCCGGTAACCGTATTGTCTGGTTTCCGTTAAAATTAAAATGTACATAATCATGGGTCAAACGCTCATCTGTATGCAATAATTTAAACTGCCTTACTCCTAGGGTACCGTTAATGTTAATGTCCCACCAATTGGTGAAGCGAATGGGAATGTTAGTTTGAACATCTATATTCCGCTGATATTCCAAATTTACCGGGGCTATTACGGCAACATTACTTTGCGCATTTCTTGTAATCTGAAAACGTGCAATGGGGTTGTTCTCATTAGCGGCCAATACCGTAATGCTAAATGATTTGTTATTATAGGTCAGACTAATGTTATCCGTAATTGCGGGCAGTAATTGTGGATTTCCACCAAACACTGAGGTAGGCTCGTTATATACTAAAAAGGAAGCCAAATCGGCGTAATTGGGCCGTGTGATGCGTTTGTTATACGCAAAATTCAAGGCCGTTGTATCTGAAAAAGAATGGGTAAGGAATACTGATGGAAACAGTTTCCCGAAACTGCGGTTTAACGCATTATCATCAAAGGCCTGGTCCCAATATTCATAGCGTAAACCAAGTTCTGCTTTCCATTTTTCATTTAAACCGTAATTGGAGAGGACGTAAACCGCTCCAATTTTTTCTTTGGTATCAATAGTACTGATAAATCTGTCGTCTGATACAAAATTCTCTCCTTGAAGAATTTCAATCCTGGCAGTATTTGTAGTATTCGACAAGGTCCCCTTTAAACCGCCCTCAATAGCTACCGCTTTAGTTACGATATGCTGATAATCTACTTTAATTACGCCAACATTGATATTCGTTTGATTAAATCCACGGTTTCCATTGTTGTATATTTCGCTGTCAGGTTGAAAAGGGCGCCCCTCTTGGTCAAAATAGGTGCTATTTACTTGATTAGGGGTTTGGCTATTGTAATGGATATAATCGCCGGTAATTGTGAAACCGTTTTTCTCGTTTCGTTTTTCAAAATAGGCAGATGTGGTGAAATTCTCTAGATTTCCATCTCCGTTTAAACGTATTTGTGCCTCTAAGAAGGGACTGGTGGTAAAATCATACAAACCCAAATTTTGGGTAAAAACCAATGGCATCGATTGATTGTACAATACACTAGCTCCAAATGAGGATACTTCTGAAAATTGATGTTCATAACCGAAGTTGAGGTTATGATTCCGATTTATCTGTTGTGATCTGTTGGTAAAATCAACCGTTGTACTTCCACCCAAAACCGGAATTTCGGTAACCCCAATTCCCTGAAAACCTCCAAAAGTATCGTCATAGGAAAAGGTATAGGTGCCCAATATTGTATGTTGTTCACTACCATAATTGAGCGATATTCCAGTAGTTTGTTTGGGTCCTCTTCCATACCCCGCGCTTGAATTAAAACTTCCTCGAATGCCCAAATTCTCATTTTTTTTCATGACAATATTAATGATACCCGCATTGCCATCTACATCGTAGCGTGCTGATGGATTAGTTAACAACTCTATTCTTTCGATAGTATCCGCACTCATACCGTTGAGCATAGCGATTATATCTCCCATGGGTATTCTTTGTGCCTTTCCGTTGATCATTATTAGGGCACCACTTTTTCCGTTTAATGAAAACATATTGTTGTTTTGGTCCAATAGTACCCCTGGGGAACGTTCTAATAATTGCAAGGCCGTACTACCTTGGGTCATTATACTGGCTTGCACATTAACGATACTACCCTCCTGGGTGCGTTGTATGAATTTGCGCTGCCCCCTGACTTCTACACCTTCTAATGCGGTGACTTCTTCAAGCAAAGTAATTGTCCCAAAATTCTGTTCGTAATCATTGCCTTGAATCGTAAAGGGTTCAGAATTCCAAGTTTCGAAGGATAAAAGATCTATTTGAAGCATATAGGTACCCGGCTTGGCGTAATTGATACGAAAGATGCCACTTTCATCGGTGATTCCACCTGTTTGTATGCTAGAATCAGGACTACTGTAGATCATAACATTGGCGTAAGCGACAGGATTACCTTCAACATCGATCACCGCACCGGATAGTTGTCCAAATAGTGGTTTAAAAGCGCTCCAAGCACATACCAGCAAAAGAAAATATGATTTCATTTACACGAATTTGAGTGCAAGTAGCAGGAATCAAATTCGGTTTAAAAAAGAGAATGATGTATGGACCGATATCATTTACCAGGAGATCCTTTACCGGGTTTTGATGTTCAATTTCACCAATAATTAATGCAAAATGCCTTTCGTCAACAATTAACTACATGACATCAAGTTGCAGGATGCTACATTTGACCGTGATCACTTCCGATCGTATCTTGCAGTATGAACGCGCTTTCTTAAGAATCATGGCCGTAAAAACCTTATCTGAGCGTATTGCTTTTTTCGAGCGATATAAAGTACACCACATCCTATTCTGGGCAGCCTATCATTTTGCATGGTGGACCCTTTTTTCGGGCAGTATTTCCACGGTCTTTGAATCGATAACGGAACCTTATGGTATTGTCAAATATTTGGGGTATGTAGTCTATCAGGCTTTGGGGGTATATTTTTGTCTTTATGTTCTGATTCCCAAATTTCTTCAAAAAGGGAAATACCTTGTTTTCTTTCTTTCAACGATTGGTGTAATTACGCTTATGGCGGCCGTAATAACTGCTAACTACTACCTAGCCGGACTTGTCGCAAATGTATCTGTATATGAATTATATAACATTTCTCCCGAGACGCCTATCACCATATTTAAAAATAACACATTGCCCTCCTGTGTTGGAGCGACTACCCTGGGCCTAAGTATAAAACTTACCAAAATATGGGTAGCTTCCCAAAAGAAGCAGCAGGCCCTGGAAAAAGAAAAACTGGAAACCGAGTTGAAATTCTTAAAATCACAATTCAACCCGCATTTTTTATTCAATACTATCAATTCCATTTTTGTACTGATAAACAAAGATCAGGAAAAGGCTTCCAATTCCTTAGCGAAATTTTCGGAGATGTTACGCTATCAATTGTATGAATGTAATGCCACTTTTATCGGTTTGGACCGAGAATTGAATTACCTGAGAAACTTTATCGAACTTCAAAAACTACGACAAGACCGAAACAGCTTTGAACTCCGTGTGGAAATCAATGAAGCTACCAATCGCAATTTAGAAATTGCACCTTTTGTACTAATGCCCTTCATAGAGAATGCCTTTAAACATGTTTCGCATCATAAATCCTCCAAAAACTGGATCGACATCAAATTGAATATCACGGAAAAAGAATTGGTATTTCAAGTGGCCAATAGCAGAAACGTTTTAGAAGTAGCGCAGGAAAATGATACCAGTGGTATTGGTCTGAACAATGTGAAACGTCGGTTAGAATTGTTATATCGCAATGGTTATACCTTAGATATCACCAAGGACAACGAAAAACACCAGATAGAACTGAGGTTGCAACTCAACGAAGTTCGTATTGAAAAAAACAGAATAGCCTAATGCATCCACTCAATTGTGTTGTTATTGACGATGAGCCATTGGCTCGAGAAGGCATAGTAAGCTATATAGAGAAAATCGATTTTTTGAACCTTATCGGAGAAGGGAATAACCCAACAGATCTATTTGCGCTTGAGAAGCAGCAATCTCTAGATCTAATTTTCCTGGACATTCAAATGCCCTTAATGACCGGAATAGAATATTTAAAATCCACTAAATATAGACCTATGGTCATCATTACTACGGCTTATCCTAGCTACGCCCTAGAGGGCTTTGAACTGGATGTTTTGGACTATATGGTTAAACCGATCACTTTTGACCGCTTCTTTAAAGGGGCAGACAAGGCCAAAGACTATTTTTCAATGGGTAAAGGTGAGGATAGCGTTATTGAACGCAAAGCTGCGCCGAGGTATTTTTTTGTAAAATGCGATTCTGTTTACGAAAAGATATTTTATCATGATGTGGAATATGTCCAGGCCCTTCAAAACTATGTTATCATACACACGGCTACCAGAAAATTTATGCCCCTGCTCACAATGAAGCGAATGGAAGAACTATTAGATCAGGAAAAGTTTATTCGGGTACACAAATCCTATCTGGTGGCTGTTGATAAAATACTTTCCGTTGAAAATACAAGAATCAAATTGGCCCATCAGGAGGTTCCCTTAAGCCGAAATTATAAAGATGCTGTTTTTAAAAAAGTCCTTGATAAATCCGTTTTTAAAAAACAATGAAAACTATTTATGACGGGATTCCAGCACCTTAACGATATCGTTTAACCGATATCCTTTGGCCTGCAGCAAAATGATATAGTGAAACAGTAGATCCGCACTCTCATTTAAAAAGAGTTCTGCATTGTCATCTTTTGCTTCAATCACGGTTTCTACGGCCTCTTCCCCTACTTTTTGGGCAATTTTATTGATCCCCTTTCGGAATAACGAGGCCACATAACTATTCTGGTCGTGCTGATTTTCTTTTCTGGAAGCGATGATTTGCTCTAATTTGGATAAAAAACCATAATCCGGGTTATTCTCTTCGAACCAACAGGTATCCGCTCCGGTATGGCAGGTAGGTCCCACGGGATTAGCCTTGACTAAAACGGTATCGTAGTCACAATCGACCTTCAAATCCACCAATTCCAGAAAATTACCACTCTGTTCCCCCTTGGTCCAAAGACGTTGCTTGCTTCTGCTGAAGAAGGTCACCTTTTGAGTCTCTTGTGTTTTTTGCAGGGCTTCAGCATTCATGTAGCCAAGCATAAGAACGTTCTTTGTAGCTGCATCCTGCACAATAGCCGGAACCAAACCATCAGGGTTTTTATTGAAATCTACTTTCATATTTTCTTTTTATCATTCCGTGCCTACCTTACGCCAGGCGGGACTGTTTTGGGATTTCTTCTTGTATTTATCAGGATTCCTATCCTCCTTTGGAGTACCTTCAGAGGTATGCAAGAATAACAGTTTTACAATCGTACCGGAATCCCTTCTGTTTTTAGTTCTTGTTTTAGCTCTTTTATTCCTATTTCGTTAAAATGGAAGACACTTGCGGCCAGTGCTGCATCTGCCTTGCCGTGGACAAAAGTATCCGAAAAATGATGAATTTCCCCTGCCCCGCCCGAGGCAATAATCGGGATGTTCACCAAATGGGAAAGTTGGGCCAGTGCTGTGTTCGCAAATCCATTTTTTGTACCGTCATGATCCATACTGGTAAACAAGATCTCGCCAGCTCCCCGTTGTTCCACTTCCTTAGCCCATTCAAACAGGTCAACAGCAGTAGGTACCTTACCCCCTACCAAATGCACTTTCCATTTTCCGTCAATCTGTTTCGCATCTATAGCCACAACGATGCACTGCGAACCAAATTTGGCTACTAATTCATTGATCAGTTGTGGCCGTTTGACCGCAGAAGAATTGATGGAAACTTTGTCTGCTCCATTTTTTAGTAAAATATCCACATCCTCAACCGAGCTAATCCCGCCGCCTACAGTAAAGGGTATATTTAGTTTTTCGGCAACACTGTAGACCAGTTTAGCCAGGGTTTTTCGTTTTTGCTCCGTCGCAGAAATATCCAAAAACACCAGCTCATCAGCACCTTCTTCCGCATACCGCTGAGCCAATTCCACCGGATCTCCGGCATCCCGTAGTGCTACAAAATTGACACCTTTAACGGTTCTTCCGTCTTTGATATCAAGGCAAGGTATAATTCGTTTTGTTAACATTTTACAAGTGGGAAATACGAATTTCGAATTATGAATTATTTCTAGTTGTTTTAATTGAACTGACAACGATAGCAAGAAGCTCATTAGCCTCTCTCCAAAGTGCGTCAAGTCTTTTTTTATAGCTATCCTGTACTTTTGAGAATAACTCTAACCAATACATGCTTTCATCAATCTCTTCTTCTACTATTTTGAGTTTGTTTATAAAATCCTTTCGTGATTTCGCTCGGCAGGCAGCACGATAATTTGCCCCAACAGAACTCGAACTTCTAATTAACTGCCTTACCCATGCATCAAATTCCCTGGACTTTGGGAATTCTTTACAAAGCATCCAACAATCGAATGCAAAACTCTGCGTTCGCTTTTTTAGATCAATCATTACTAAACATTCCAAAGTAGTTACAGCAATCCGTCATTCGTAATTCGTCATTCGTAATTCTTCATTCGTAATTCGTAATCTTTCATTCGCTATTCGTTATTCATTATTCAACTGATTCAAATCATGCCCATCATAAAACCCTAATTGATCTTCGCGCAACAATTTTACCAGAAAAGCGATTTGCCCGGTGTGATAGGAAAAGTGTTCTACTACGTGCACAATATTGCCTATTCCTGAAAATGTAAAGCCTTGTACTTTCCTTTGCTCAAGGAGACGATTTACCTTGGTGTTCCGGAAGGTCGCTTTCGCTTCTTCTACGGTTGCATACAACTTAGCAAATAGCTTTTCCTTTGAAATTCCACCTTGCATAGCGAACTCCAAATCCCTGTTCCTTTCGTCTGCGCTACCACGCAATGATGCAATTCCATATTGGGTTATGTTTCCACATAGATGCAGGATCAAATTACCGATACTATTCAGTGCCGGATTCGGTTTTTGCCAGACTTCTTCCTCCGAAATCGTATCCAAAGAAATACGGATCATGCGGAGACTTTCTTCCATACGAAAACAGGAGTTCCCGATAAACTCCTCCTGAAATTTACTACGCTGTTCCATGTTCCAAAATATGGTGCTCCAATTGTTTTAAACTGATCCTGTTTTCATAGATCGCTTTCCCTATTATAACTCCTTCACAGCCAATTTGCTGCAGCTTTGGTAGTTCTTCATAAGTGGAAATGCCACCACTTGCAATTAATCGAATCCCGATTTCTTCAAAATCTTCCACACCACTAGGACCGATTTCCGTTCGATGCACCATTGTTTCACGCAACAGCTTACGATATAATTCGAATGCCGGGCCTTCCAACATGCCATCTTTCGCAATATCTGTACAGATCACATAACAGCCGCCTTTCTTTTGAAATCCCTTTACAAAAGGGATCAAGTTCATCTCAGAAGCTTCCTGCCATCCGGATACTGCAATTTTTTCACCTTTGACATCAGCCCCCAAAATGATCTTCTGCTTCCCGTAGGTCCTTAGCCAGCTATAAAAAGTTTCAGGATCTTTTACGGCAATACTTCCCCCGGTTATCTGCTGTGCCCCACTTTCGAAGGCAATGCGTAAATCCTCATCTGTCTTTAATCCACCACCAAAATCGATCTTTAAATCCGTTTTGGACGCGATTTGTTCCAACACTTTTTGGTTTACAATATGTTTGGATTTGGCGCCATCCAAATCGACCAGGTGCAGGTATTGTATTCCGTAATCTTCAAACTGTTTAGCAATTTCGAGCGGATGTTCGTTATACACTTTTTTGGTGTTGTAGTCCCCTTTGGAAAGTCGGACGCATTTCCCATCTATTATGTCTATTGCCGGAATGATCCTCATTTGATATTCTTTTTAAACATCCAGGTATCGGGATCGTTGATCACTTCAAATCCGAATTGTGCATACAGTCCCTGTGCGTCTTCTGTCCGCAATCCAAATCCATTAACGTTTTTTAGTCCCTCGTGATTGAGAATTGTGGAGACCAACTTTTTTGAATATCCCAATCCACGGTGTCCTGAATCAATAAAAAGATCCATTATCCATGCGAATACGACATAATCCGTTGCCACTCTTGCAAAACCAATTTGTTGTTCGGTGTTCTTTTTAAAAATCCCAAAACAAAGTGAATTCTCAATCGATCGGTTTACTTCTTCCAGACTTCTGCCTTTGGACCAGTACGCCTCTTTTGACAGATAGTGATGTACAAAAGCCACATCAATTTTTTTACGATCCGTAGTAATATAGATTTCATCTCTGCTCATAGGGCCATAAAGTTCTCCAGGATTTTAGCTCCATATACTCCGGACTTTTCGGGGTGAAACTGTACGCCGTAGAAATTATCCTTGTGCAAAGCTGCACTGTAGGCTAATCCATACGTACTTGTAGCGATAGTTTCGGCGGTCTTAGGTGCGTAAAAGCTATGCACCAAATAAATAAAATCTTCTTTCATACCCCTAAAAAGTGGCGATTGTAGGTCTTCAATTTTATTCCAACCAATTTGAGGTACTTTACGTCCGGAATTGAACTTTATCACCTCTGTGTTAAAAATACCAAGTCCTTTGGTATTACCCTCCTCAGAAGAACTACACATTAACTGCATACCCAGGCAGATGCCTAAAACAGGCTGCTGAAGGGCCTGAATTAAATTGTGTAGACCACTTTCCCAAAGCTTATGCATTGCACTACTGGCCTCCCCCACCCCCGGGAAAATGACCTTATCAGCATTTTGAATGGTTTCAGGGTCTTTGGTGAGCAAAGCTTCGACCCCCAGCCGCTGAAAAGCAAACTTGATGCTTTGAATATTACCGGCACCGTAGTCTATAATTACTAATTTCATAGGTAGCGGTATGAATTAAAAAGTGAGCGGTACGAAGTCGTCCTGAAATAATTTTTAAACAAAATCATCTTTGTTTCCTATTTTCGTTGGTAGTTTTTAGTGATGCAACAATGATTGCCAAAAGTGCTTTCTCCTGCTTGTGTAAAACTTTCCAGCTCATTTTGTCTCTCTTTCCAAAACTTAATCGCAAATTGTTTTGTCTGTTGTTTTAGATGCTACAGGATTTGTACTTCTACTTTTGAACTTTCTCCCTCTAAAGCATTCCTTTGGTTGATGGTAAAACCATTTTCTCTACATCTCGTTTGATCGCCATTTTTATCGCTTTGGCAAAGGCTTTAAAAATCGCTTCGATTTTGTGATGTTCATTAGTCCCTTCAGCTTTGATATTCAGATTTGCTTTTGCGCTGTCTGAAAAAGATTTAAAAAAGTGCAGAAACATTTCCGTGGGCATATCTCCAACTTTCTCTCGTTTAAAATCAGCTTCCCATACCAACCAGCTTCTCCCGCTAAAGTCCAAAGCCACCTGGGCCAAACAATCGTCCATGGGTAGCGCAAAGCCGTAGCGTTCTACGCCCAACTTTTTTCCCAAGGCTTGATAAAACGCTTCTCCCAAGGCAATAGCGGTATCCTCGATTGTATGGTGTTCATCCACCTCAAGGTCACCATCGACTGTTAGGGTCAAATCCAATTGTCCATGCCGCGCCAACTGATCCAACATATGATCGAAAAACTTGAGTCCGGTATTAATGTCGGCTTTTCCCGTACCATCCAGATTCAGCCAAATTTCAATAGTGGTCTCTTTTGTTTCGCGATGCACTTCGGCGATGCGATCCTGCAGTTTTAAAAATGTATAGATCCTTTCCCAATCATTGGTTTCCAAGGCAATGCATTCCTGAAGCTCTTTTTCAGAACTAGAGATTTCCCCAGTTCCCAAGTGGGTATTATCGTTGATATATATTCCTTTCGCACCAAGGTTTTTTGCTAATTCCATGTCAGTAAGACGATCTCCGATCACAAAGGAATTCGCAAGGTCGTACCGCTCAGAAAAATATTCTGTAAGCATTTCAGTACCGGGTTTCCGCGTCGCCTTATTTTCATGGGGGAAGGTGGCATCAATGTGGACCGCACCAAAAACTATCCCTTCATTCTCAAAAGATTGTAAAATGAAGTTGTGAACCGGCCAAAAGGTATTTTCAGGGAAAGCTTCGGTTCCTAATCCGTCCTGGTTGGTAACCATAATTAAGGTATAGTCCAATTCTTTGGCTATCCTACTCAAACAGGAAAAGACCTTCGGATAAAACACCATTTTGTCAAAAGCATCGATTTGCTCATCTTGGGTCTCCTTGATCAATGTTCCATCCCGATCTATAAAAAGAAGTCGTTCTGCCATTATTCCAGTTTTGCTAGTGCTTGTACTACTATCTCGTTTTCTTGCGGTGTTCCCACGGTAAAGCGCAGGGTATTTTCACAAAGTGGTTGTGTACTTCGATTCCTTACCACAATGCCTTTGTCCAGGAGTTGTTTATAACGCAAATCAGCGTCATCCACTCGGACGAGAATAAAGTTCGCATCGGATGGAAAACACTGTTGCACAAAAGACAACTCCTGTAACGCCAAGGAGAGCTTCTTCCGTTCCGATAGTATTTCCTGCACATGTGTCAAGATCCGCTCCTGATTTGAGATTCCATGAAGCGCCTGGTTCTGTGTTAGCTGATTCACGTTGTAGGGAGGTTTTACTTTTTTGAGGATATCTATAATTTTTTTATCCGCAAAACACATCCCCAATCGAATTCCCGCCATGCCGTAGGCTTTGGAAAGGGTTTGGGTAACGATGAGGTTAGGAAACCGGTCCAATACAGCCAACCATGTAGGTGCTTCCGAGAAGTCCACATAGGCTTCATCGATCACCACTACGCCCGGAAATTGGTTTAACACCTCTTCCAAAAGAGGCCTATTCATTGTGTTTCCGGTAGGGTTGTTGGGAGAACAGATAAAAATAAGCTTTGTATTCGCATCAACTTGTTGCAATACTGCCGGCACATCAGGTTGAAAATCCAGGTCCAACCAAACTTCCCGGTTTTCAACAGTATTAACCCCCGCCAACACCTTGTACATGCCATAGGTGGGAGGCAAGCTAATAATGTTGTCCTGATTGGGTTCGCAAAACACCCGGAAAATAAGATCCAAAACTTCGTCGCTCCCATTTCCAAGTAAGATCTGTTCTTCTCTTATTCCTTTTTGTTTTGCAATCGACGTTTTTAGCTTGTTTTGATGTGGATCCGGATAACGATTTGTTCCGTTTTCATAAGGGCTTTCATTGGCATCCAAAAACACCATATTCGTATCAAAATCCTTGAATTCATCTCGGGCAGAAGCATATGGGGTAAGGGTTTTTACATTTTTCCTTAACACCCGTTCTAGTTTAAACTGTCCCATTGTTACCTTCTCCACAGCATTCTATCCTTTAGTTGTCCAATTCCTTTAAGCGTAAGGTCACCGCATTTTTGTGTGCCTGTAAGCCTTCTGCCTCCGCCATTAGTTCTACACTTTTCCCAATATTTTGAATCCCTTCCCGGCTTAACTTTTGAAACGTCATACTCTTCCTAAAACTGTCTAGGTTTACCCCGCTATACTGCTTGGCATAGCCATTGGTGGGTAACGTATGATTCGTTCCTGAGGCATAGTCTCCCACGCTTTCGGGGGTGTAGTTCCCTATAAATACGGAACCTGCATTTATCGTGTTTTGTATAAAAAAATCCTCATTGGCTACACATACGATGTAATGTTCGGGACCGTATTCATTGATGATCTCCAAAGCCATACGATCATCCTTTACCAGGATCATTCGACTATGGGCAATGGCTTGTTGTGCAATTTCTTTTCGAGGCAGTACTTTCAATTGGGCTTCAATTTCCAACTCCACCTTCTTGAGCAATTGTTCCGAAGTGGAGACCAAAAGTACCTGACTATCAACACCATGTTCTGCCTGACTTAATAAGTCCGACGCCACAAAAGCCGGGTTTGCCGTATTATCTGCTACCACAAGGAGTTCACTTGGACCTGCGGGCATGTCTATAGCTACTCCCATTTTAGTAGCCCATTGCTTTGCTACCGTAACATATTGATTTCCGGGTCCAAATATCTTGTATACCTTAGGGATGGTTTCCGTTCCAAACGTCATTCCTGCAATCGCCTGAATACCGCCGATCTTAAATATTTTGGTAACACCACACAGCTGCGCGGTAAATAGGATTACAGGGTCCAATTTTCCTTTCTCATTGGGGGGACTACATAAAATAATTTCTTCACAACCTGCTAAATGGGCTGGAATAGCCAACATTAGAATTGTGGAAAACAAAGGTGCTGTTCCTCCTGGAATGTAGAGCCCAACTTTTTGAATCGGACGCTTCTCTTGCCAGCACTGCACTCCTGGCATGGTTTCCACACTTACTTTTTGTGTATTTTGAGCTGCATGGAACTTGGTAATATTGTTTTGCGCGGTTTCGATAGCGTGCTTTAGCGGTTCAGGAACCGAGTTGATGGCTTTTTGTAGTTCTTCCTTGGCTACCCGAAGATCTAAAAGTTCCGCTCCATCAAACTTTAAGGTATAGGATAGCAATGCCTTATCCCCTTCTTTGTTCACCTTTTCAAAAACTTCACGTACTACAGGTTCAATCGCCTCGAAAGATTGTGTAGGTCTTTCAAGAATTTTAGCCCATTCAGCAGGTTTTGGATGTAAAAATTTCTTCATTAGAGCACCATTTTCTCAATAGGACATACCAAAATGCCTTCTGCGCCTGCAGCTTTCAATTCATCAATTACTTCCCAAAATTTGTCTTTATTGATCACGGTATGCACCGAATTCCATCCTTTTTCAGCGAGGGGAACAACAGTGGGACTTCGCATACCAGGTAAAATAGCGATGATTTCTTCAAGTTTAGTATCTGGGACATTCATTAGCAAATACCGATTTTTTCGTGCTTGTAACACAGACTGGATACGAAACTGTAGTCGCTCCAAAATTGTCTTTCGCTCCTGATCAATTTTTGGAGAAATTGCCAAAACTGCTTCGCTGTGCAAAAGGACCTCTACTTCCTTTAGGTTATTTTTGAATAAAGTACTACCACTGGAAACGATATCACAAATACCATCTGCCAATCCTATGTTCGGAGCAATTTCTACCGAGCCGTTGATAATATGCAGATCTGCCTTAATCCCCTTTTCATCTAAGAATTTTTGTACAGTGTTTGGGTAGGAAGTGGCTATCCGTCTTCCTTCAAAGTCTTTAGGGCTTTTGTATTCCCTTGATTTTGGAATTGCTAAAGAAACCTTACACCTCGAGAAATTCAGTTTTTCTGCTATCGCAATGCCTTCTCCCTTTTCTACCAATACGTTCTCCCCAATAATAGCAAGATCGACCACACCGTCTTTTAAATATTGTGGAATATCACCGTTGCGGAGATAAAATACTTCCAGAGGAAAGTTACGTGCATCCGCCTTTAATTGATCCTTACCGTTATCTATGGAAATCCCACAATCCTTTAAAATTTTTAAGGAGTCCTCGTTTAGTCTTCCACTTTTTTGGATGGCAATCCTAATTTTTGTCATTATGCTACGTTCAGTTGCTCTTTTTTAATTGCTATTCCTGCTTGATTTCAATTCGAAACATCTTTTAAAAAACAAACCCGTTTGATTACTCAAACGGGTTAGGCTATTTTGACACAAACAAAATATCGTTACCTCGCTTGAGCGACGCTATCGATATGGTGATGTGATACTATTCTCCTCATTATGATGCCGAAGGTAAAACTAAATTTCAATACAAAAAAGCAAATTCTAGTTATTTCCTAAAATCAGAGGAAGTCCTTTATCTCCTGATCCCACGACCACCACTTTGGCATTAGGTGATTGTGAAAGCTGTAAAGTAGCTTCTATACCTTTGTCCTGAAGAATCTTATCTGTCAAAGAGGCGCTTAAGATTCTATTCGCATCTGCCTTTCCCTGGGCTTCAATACGTTGCCGTTGTGCTTCTTTCTCCGCTTTTTCCAGTCGGAATTCGTATTCTAAGGATTCCTGTTCCTGCTTTAGCTTGCGTTCAATGGCTTCCTTAATCGTTGGAGGAAGGGTAACATCCCTTACCAGGACCTCATCCAAAACAATGTATTGTTTCCCAACAATTTTTTGCGTCTCCTCAAAAATTTCCTGTTGAATGGCATCCCGCTTGCTGGAATACAATTGTTCCGGGGTATACCGGCCCACCACACTCCTTGCGGCAGAGCGAATTGTAGGAAGGATGATCCGGTCCAGGTAGCTCTCCCCTATTTCCTTGTGTAACTTCCCAAGATCACTAAAATCCGGCTTGTACCAGGCAGAAGCATCGAGTTGAATATCCAATCCATTAGAGGATAATACTTTCATTTTCTCAAAAATCTCTTGTCGACGTACCTCATATACATACACTTTGTTCCAGGGCGCTACCAGGTGGAATCCTTCATCTAATGGTGGTTGATCCGTTACCACACCGCCTCCAAAACGCTTCCAGAGTACGCCCGCCTCTCCGGCACTAATGTTTACTGCCGATTTAGAAATTAAAATAATTAGTAAAATGATCGCAAACACCGTTGGGAGTGCAATCTTAGGTAATCTATCCATAGTTATCTCACTTTTATAATAATCCGTTGTACTTTCTTATCGCCCATTCCAAAGCCAACGCCAGCGCCATAAGGCCAAGGAGCCATCGAAAATCTATTAAAGATACCACATTTTTATTGCTTTTTTGGACAGGAATAAAACGGTCATCCGCTAATAATTCTTCTAGCATTTGGTTGCTTTGGTCAGGGAAATAGTGTTGTCCGCCATTGGCTTCAGCAAGGCGTTTTAGTTTTGCATCATTTGCCGATAGAAACTGATCCTCAAGGTCAAAATCAAGAATTGAAAAACTCCCGGATTTCGAAATATTTTCCTTGATTTCCCTAACGGTAAACCGGTATTCTCCGGGTTCCAGATCTCCCAGATCCAACTCGAAACGATTGCCGCGTAATAGCATGGTTTCTTCCCGTTCAAAGGTGGTGTCCCTGGAAATAATTTTGAGTACCAGGGAGGCATTCGGGTCAAAAACGTAGGTATTGTCAAAAAAACTGGCGGTTATACGGGCGGTCCTAGAATTGTCATATCGATTCTCGTAATTCAGTCGTAGACGCTCTTTTTGTTCTGAATCCGATAGGTAAAGCAGCAACTTTCCCAGGAAGGTGTCAAATGCTTCAAAACCTCCGGAATTCCGATACGATTGGGAACGCCACTTCCAAACGTCGGCACCTAACAAAAAGGCTTCTTTTCTTTCGTCCTCAAGCACAAAAAAGAGGGGCGCTTCAAGGGTAACCCCACGTATCTTCTGATAGGCAATTACTTTAGCTGAAGCCGGAACCTCCAGGTCTCCTAACTCTCCCGATACCGGAGGATAGTCAAGCATGGTAAACTCTGAAATGTCAAAGAGGTCAAAAGCCTCGTTTTTTACAGCAGATATCACTTCTTGTTGACCTACATCCTCTTTTCGGATTGTGCTTAACTGGCTTTGAAGAAAGTCCCAATCGGTTTCAGGACCTGTTATTGTAAATACGCCTCCGCCTTTATACCCAATAACATCATATACAGATGCAAATGAACGGTCCGGCTGGTAAAGCAGAAAAACATCGATATCCTCAAACGCTTCCGGTGGTGCGGTCGGATCCAAAAGTACAACGGATCGCTGCTCATTAGTTTCTATAGCTTCTTTCAGTGCCCCGATATCAGGGTGACGAATTGCGGAAACCATCCCGATAGTTGTCTGTTCATCTATCACCTCTACAAAGCGCTGTTGTGTGTTGTTGTCCACATTTTTCTCATTTTCCAGTGGACTTATCCTAAATGCGAGTGTTTTTATTCCGGTTGAAGTGGCCTCAACTAACGCGCTGACTGTTTTTACACGTTCATTCCTTGCAAATTGCAAAGGTTCTCGATGAACTATTTTACCGTCCAAAAAGAGTTGAAAATTAACATTTGCAGGAATTTCTCCGGAATATATTACCTCTGCCTCAACAGGAAAGGTATTCCCTAAAAACGCATAGCGATTTACATTGACCTGTCCAATAGCTATATCATTGTACGTAGTTGTGTCTCCCACTATAACAGGAAAAACCGTAGTGTTCGTCCCAAGACGCAAGAACTCAAAATCCTCCCCTACTGTCTGGTTACCGTCACTAACTAAGAGCACTATATTTTGGGCATTGGCAAAGGTTTCATCCAGGGTTTCAAGACTCTTTGCGATATTGGTTCGTTTAGCGGAAAAATCCAGAGTATCTACATTTTCCAGAGCTGATCCAAAAGCAAATCGCTTTACGGTAAACTTCGCATTCAATTGCGGGTGATCCGTGATATTAGCTACAATTTGTTTTGCTTCCTCCGCACCCTTTAATTTTTTGACCGATGAGGAATTGTCTGCAAGGACAATAAGATTGGCATTTTCCAACTCATACTCTTCCTTAGAGAATTTGGGGTTTATTAACAGCAGAATCCCACAAAAAAGTGCAACAAAACGCAATACGGACAAGATCCATGTTAACTTGGTTCGTTTACCCCGGTAGAAATATTGAAGAAATGAAAGGCCCGAAGCAATAACAAACGCGAGAAGTAATGGAAGGATCAGGACCTGCATAGATCAATTTCAACTTTAGGTCAACATACCACCATCTACGTGGAGTACCTGACCCGTAATGTAAGCGGAAAGATCACCGGCAAGAAAAAGGCAAGCATTCGCTACATCTTCCGGAGTTCCTCCTCTTTTTAGCGGTATGGCATCGCGCCATCCCTGAACCGTTTTTTCATCTAACTTATCGGTCATTTCGGTTTCTATAAATCCAGGAGCGATCGCATTACATCGGATATTCCTTGATCCCAATTCCAAAGCAACTGATTTCGTAAACCCAATGATCCCTGCCTTGGAAGCTGCATAGTTAGCTTGTCCGGCGTTGCCTTTTACACCGACAACACTACTCATATTTATGATAGATCCTTTCCGTTGTTTTAAGAAAGTACGCTGTACTGCCTTTGTCATGTTAAAGACCGACTTGAGATTTACCGAAATTACCTGATCAAAATCGTCCTCTCCCATGCGCATTAGCAAATTATCTTTGGTAATTCCAGCATTGTTGATCAGCACTTCTAACCCCCCAAAATCGCTGAGAACCGCGTTCACTAATTCCTGTGCTTCCTCAAAACTAGCTGCATTACTCTTGTAAGCTTTGGCTTTAACACCCAGTTCCGTTACTTCTTTTTCGAGTTCCAGTGCTGGTCCCTCACTAGAGCTGTAGGTGAATGCCACATTAGCACCATGTCTGGCAAACAATTGTGCGATGCCTTTTCCTATTCCTCTGCTGGCTCCAGTGATGAGCACATTTTTATCTTGTAATAGTTGCATACGGTATCTTGTTAGGTTGGTAAAACTCCAAATATAGGACAAGTGTGTGATTTGGGAATACAAAAAATCCCGAGAGCACCGGGATTTAGCATGCTTTTAACGGAATGCTTATGCCATTGTCTTTTTGACCATAACACCGATTTCTGCCGGGGAATCTACAACGTGGATCCCGCATGCTTTCATAATCTTCTTTTTGGCCTGCGCCGTGTCATCACTGCCCCCTACTATAGCACCAGCATGTCCCATAGTGCGCCCTGCCGGAGCTGTTTCTCCAGCAATAAATCCAATAACGGGCTTATCACTACCGCTTTCCTTATACCAGCGCGCCGCCTCCGCTTCCAATTGCCCTCCTATCTCACCAATCATCACCACGCATTTTGTTTCGGGATCGTTGATCAATAGTTCGAGCGCCTCTCTGGTGGTAGTACCTATAATAGGGTCTCCTCCAATACCTATGGCTGTTGTGATACCAAGGCCCTGACGCACAACCTGATCCGCTGCTTCATAGGTTAACGTTCCTGATTTAGAAACAATTCCTACAGTTCCTTTTTCAAAAACAAAACCAGGCATAATACCTACTTTGGCTTCCCCCGGCGTTATAACACCAGGACAGTTGGGCCCTACTAAGGTACAGTCGAGTTCACTGATATAGTCATAGGCTTTGACCATATCTGCAACCGGGATCCCCTCCGTTATCGTGATGATCACCTTAATGCCTGCATTTGCTGCCTCCATAATAGCATCTGCCGCAAACGCTGGCGGAACAAAAATGATAGAGGTGTCGGCACCCACTTTTTCAACAGCCTCTGCAACCGTATTAAAAACTGGTTTTGCCAAGTGCTCCTTGCCCCCTTTACCGGGAGTAACTCCTCCTACAAGGTTTGTACCGTAAGCGATCATTTGTTCTGAATGGAAGGTACCTTCACTTCCTGTAAAACCTTGCACAATTATTTTGGAGTCTTTGTTGACCAGTACACTCATCTTTTGCTTTTTAGTTGGACAAAAATAGGGTTTCGTTTAGGAATAAGAAAGCGAGGATTTCAAATGTTTTTTAGTTTTTGCAGCATGTCCGGGATCTGTTTTACATAGGCCAGTTGCCTTATTTTTTCACGGGCTTCTTCTGCCGGACTTCCAAAATAGGTCTTTCCACCTTTCAACGACTTGGAAATACCGGTTTGCGCCAACACTACGGCCTTCGCTCCAATAGTAATACCGCTGATAACCCCAACCTGCCCCCAAAGCGTAACCTCATCTTCAATAATAACGCACCCGGCAATGCCACATTGGGACGCAATCAAACACTTTTTACCAATAACAGTATCATGGCCCACCTGAATTTGGTTATCCAACTTGCTCCCTTCCTTGATGGTGGTATCCCCGGTAACTCCTCTATCTATAGTACATCCCGCGCCAATTTCTACATCATCTTCAATTAGTACCCGCCCTACAGACAAAAACTTATCCCACTTGTTATTTCGCTTGTTATAGTAAAAAGCATCTCCACCAAGCACTGTCCCCGAATGTATAATTACGTTATTCCCGATGATACAATCGTCGTTGATAGTAACATTAGCATGAATTAGGCAATTTTCTCCGATACGAACCTTATTTCCGATAAAAACATTCGGTTGAATGATCGTCTTTTTTCCTATTATCGCCGATTCGGCAATGCTTTTTGCAGCAGATTGAAAGGGTTTGAAGTGTGTGGTCAGGATATTAAAATCCTGAAAAGGATCATCTGAAATGAGTAGGGACTTACCTTCAGGACAATCTACTTTTTTATTGATAAGGATTGTGGTTGCAGCCGAATCTAACGCTTTTTGATAATATTTAGGATGATCCACAAAAACGATATCGCCTTTCTCGACGACGTGAATCTCGTTCATTCCAAGAACTTGAAAATCCGGTGCTCCCACGTATTCGACATCTATAATTGCCGCAATTTCCTGTAAAGCGTAGGTTCTTGGGAATTTCATCTATTCTTTTGCCCTTTCCATGTATGCGCCTTTTTCAGTGTCAACTTTGATACGATCTCCTTCGTTAATAAACAACGGCACATTTATCCTGGCCCCTGTCTCTACAGTTGCTGGTTTTGTGGCGTTTGTAGCGGTGTTCCCTTTTACTCCAGGTTCTGTATGCGTAACTTCCAAAATGACACTGGCCGGCATTTCCACGGAAAGTGGCATATTATCTTCAGCATTAAAAATAATGGTCACGATCTCTCCTTCCTTTAATAGATCGGGGGCATCTAAGGACGATTTTTGTAATCCGATCTGATTGTAATCGTCCGTATTCATGAAGTGGAAGGTATCGCCATCAGGGTACAGATACTGATACGACCTTGTCTCTACCCGTACATCTTCAATCTTATGACCTGCGGAAAATGTATTATCAATCACCTTTCCGGTAGTAACACTCTTGAGTTTTGTGCGAACGAAAGCAGGGCCTTTACCGGGTTTTACATGGAGAAATTCCACTATTTTGTAAATGTCGTTGTTGTATTTAATACACAGCCCTTTACGTATGTCTGAAGTACTTGCCATTTGCGTATTAGTTGTTGCTAAAATATCCTTTCATTATTCCCCGCTGTGAATCCCGGATAAACTGGAGAATCTCATCTCGTTCCGGAGTGGCTTCCATCTCTGCCTCTAGAATTTCAACTGCCTGAGAATTGTTATAGTTATTCTGGTACAGAATACGATAAATATTCTGTATTTCTCTGATTTTCTCTGACTCAAACCCTCGTCTTCGCAGACCTACCGAGTTTATACCGACATAGGAAAGGGGTTCGCGTGCTGCTTTTACAAATGGAGGTACATCTTTACGAACCAAAGAACCTCCCGTTACAAAAGCGTGCCTTCCTACGGAAACAAACTGATGTACTGCTACCATCCCTGCCAAAACCACATTGTCACCTACGGTAACATGGCCCGCTAAAGTTGAATTATTGCTAAAGATACATCCATCACCCACAAAACAATCGTGGGCGATATGGCTGTATGCCATGATGAGGCAATTATTACCAATTACTGTCTTCATTCTATCTTCGGTCCCCTTGTTAATGGTAGCACATTCCCGTATGGTCGTATTATTCCCAATGTGCACCGTAGTCTCCTCCCCTTTATATTTTAAGTCCTGAGGTATGGCTGAAATTACGGACCCCGGATAAATATTACAATTTTTTCCGATACGGGCGCCCTCCATAATCGTTACGTTTGAGCCAATCCAGGTACCTTCTCCAATAGTAACATTGTTGTGGATAGTAGTAAATGGTTCGATCACTACATTTTTGGCAATTTTTGCACCTGGGTGAACGTAAGCAAGTGGTTGGTTCATTCTAGTTTCCTTTTACTTTTGTGATCTGCGCCATTATTTCCGCTTCTGATACCAACCTTCCATTGGCGTAGGCCCTGGCTTGCATCTGACATATTCCGCGTCGAATCGGAGTCATTAGATCCAACTTAAAAATTAAAGTATCTCCGGGAACTACCTGGTGCTTGTAGCGAACATTATCAATTTTTAATAGATAGGTCAGGTAATTCTCAGGGTCCGGCACGGTGCTCAGTACCAATATACCCCCAGTCTGCGCCATAGCTTCTATCTGTAAAACACCCGGCATAACAGGAGCCCCGGGAAAATGGCCCACAAAGAAGGGTTCATTCATGGTCACATTCTTGACCCCAATAACATGTTCCTCCGTCAATTTCATGATCTTATCAACCAATAAAAACGGTGGTCTATGTGGTAACATATCCATGATCTGATTGATATCCTTCACAGGTTTGGCGTGTAAATCCACATCCGGAACATTATGCCTTCGTTCCTGTTTGATAATTTTCTGAAGTTTCTTTGCAAATTGGGTATTGACAAAATGCCCTGGTTTATTCGCAATAACTTTACCCCGTATTCGGCTTCCCGAAAGGGCCAGATCTCCAACAACATCTAAGAGCTTATGTCGGGCAGCTTCATTAGGATGATGCAGCGTTAAATTATCCAATATCCCATTAGGTTTTACCGATAGCTTCGCCTTTTTAAACGCCTTTTCCAGTTTTTTCATAGTGGAATCCGAAATCTCTTTATCCACATAGACGATAGCATTATTAAGGTCGCCTCCTTTGATCAAGCCATGTTCCAGTAACATCTCCAGCTCATGAAGGAAACTAAAGGTACGGGCAGAAGCGATCTCTTTTTTAAAATCCTCCAGATGTTCCAGTGTAGCGTTCTGGGTGCCCAATACTTTGGTGCCAAAATCGACCATGGTAGTCACCTGATAAGAATCTGCAGGGATAACCGTAATTTCACTTCCGGAAGTCTCATCTTTATATGAAATAACATCTTTTACAATGTATTCGTCCCTTTCAGCTTCCTGATCCACAATTCCGGCTTGTTCGATGGCCTCTACAAAGAATTTGGATGATCCGTCCATAATAGGAGGTTCTGGAGCGTCCAATTCAATTAAAACATTATCCACATCCATCCCGACCAAGGCGGCCAGCACATGTTCCGAGGTTTGGATCTTTACGCCATTTTTTTCGAGATTGGTCCCTCTTTGCGTATTTACAACGTAATTCGCATCTGCTTCAATAACAGGTTCTCCTTCCAAATCAACCCGCTTAAATGCAAAACCATGATTTTCTTTAGCAGGTAAGAAGGTCATTGTCACATTTTCGCCAGTATGAAGCCCTACTCCAGTAAGTGTAACCGGTTTCGCAATAGTAGTTTGCTTAGTGCTTTTGGTTTTCATGATCCAGTTTCTTTTCCAGTTCTGAAATTTGATTGATGATTTTAGGGAAGTTTTTAAAGTGTACGTAGGACTTGTTGTAGTCGCCATAATTTAAGGCGGGTGATCCCTGCAGCACTTCGTCATCCTTTACGTTTCTTCCAATTCCGGACTGCGCCTGTATTCTTACCCTATCACCTATAGTAATATGGCCCACGATGCCCACCTGTCCACCGATCAGGCAGTACTTCCCTATTTTGGTAGAACCCGCAATTCCTGTCTGTGCAGCAATCGCTGTATGTTCTCCAATTTCCACATTGTGAGCAATTTGTATCTGGTTGTCTAACTTCACTCCTTTGCGTAGAATAGTGGACCCCAAGGTGGCGCGATCTATAGTGGTGCCCGCACCCACATCCACATTATCCTCAATAATGACATTACCGGTTTGCGGCACTTTACTGTATTCCCCATTTTCATTCGGGGTAAAACCAAATCCATCTGCCCCAATAATTGCTCCGCTATGAATAACACAGTAATTGCCTATAACGCTTTCGGAATAAATTTTTGACCCGGCAAAAATGATACAATCGTTACCGATAACTACATTATCTCCAATATAGGCGTTGGGGTAGATCTTTACATTATCTCCAATCGTTACATTTTCCCCCAGATACGAAAAAGCACCGAGGTAAAAACCTTCCCCATACTTAGCAGATGCAGAAACAAAAGAAGGGCTTTCAATCCCAACCTTATTGTTTTTAACCTGATTGTAGTATTCCAATAGCCGGGAAAAGGATTTATAGGCATCATCCACCTTGATCAAGGTAGTGCTTACCTCCTGCTCCGGGATAAAATCTTTGTTGACAATGGTAATTGAGGCCTTGGTAGTATATATATAAGAGGTGTATTTCGGATTGGCCAAGAAGGTCAAGGAACCTTTTTCGCCCTCCTCAATCTTAGAAAGCTTATGCACTGAAATTTGAGGATTTCCCTCAATCTCTCCCCCTAAAATTCCTGCGATTTGGGTGGCTGTGAATTTCATTGCGGCAAAAGTAAGAAAATTTGTCAAACGCTTTTCTTCGGATAGCACGCGTAATATTTGATAACCGCTTTTGAAAGTGCTACCAGGTTGAGATGATCCGATGCTTCCGCAACATCTACCACTTCCCTGCCTTTGGTAAGGATATTGATATTTTCTTGCTCCGCGTTATACGCCTGATTACTGATCTTGCCCTCAAAAACAAAATAGTCCAACTCCTGCTCCGTAACGGGATATTGTGCTTTAACCCACATCTTTTTAGTGGAGAGCTTGGCGCCATCAATAGGTTTGTTTTTCACTTTTATCTTTAACAGGTTCCGATACAACAGCATTTTTGATACGGTAGACAGGATAAAATCTTCATGGTGCTGCCAAAGCTTTATAGCCCCTAAAACATCTACATCGTCCAAAAGTGAGAAGTGGTGTAAGTGCTTTCCTGTAAAAGGAGCATCAGGTGTCAGCTTCAGGAAATACTGAAACGTTGGGGATCCCGGGACATTCTTTCCAAGGCGCAGCAAATCCCTGGCACGTTGTACCAATTTTATTAAAAGTTGTTCGGCCACCAAACTGGTTTTGTGCAGATACACCTGCCAATACATAAACCTACGAGCCATAAGGAATTTCTCTACGGAATACAATCCCTTTTCCTCCACTACAAGTTTACCTTCGTGTACGTTCAACATGGTAATTAGGCGTTCGGAACTGATATTCCCTTCGGTTACACCAGTGTAAAAGCTGTCCCGCTTTAGATAGTCCATCCGATCCATATCCAGTTGACCGGATACCAGCTGATTTAAAAAAGCCTTGGGATGCTGTTTTTTAAAGATAGACAAAGCCATTTCCAGTTCTCCCTGCACTTCCCGATTGAGGTGCTCCATAAAGATGAGGGATAGTTCTTCATGATCGCAGTGTGGAACTAAGATATGCTCCAAGGCATGGGAAAAAGGACCGTGACCAATATCGTGGAGCAAAATAGCGCCCAGCAGTCCATTTTCTTCTTCACGATTTATCGCAACGCCCTTATACCGCAAAATATCAATTGCCTTCTGCATCAGGTGCATACAACCTAGCGCATGATGAAATCGGGTATGATGTGCTCCGGGGTATACCAGATAAGAAAGTCCCATTTGGGAGATACGGCGAAGGCGCTGAAAATAAGGATGTGCAATTAAATTAAAAATGAATTCATTGGGTGTGCCAATAAAACCATAAATAGGATCGTTAAATATTTTAAGCTTGTTGGTCTTCGCCAATCCGTTATTTTTAAAGCTGTAAAGATAAACACTGTATGAAAAAGATTTCCATTCTATGGGTGGATGACGAAATAGAACTCCTAAAACCCCATATATTATTTCTCGAAGACAAGGGATATACCTTAACTACTGCTCAAAGCGGGCAGGAAGCCCTTGAAGAAGTTGCTGAACAGACCTTCGATATGGTTTTCCTGGATGAAAATATGCCAGGATTATCCGGTTTAGAGACCTTATCCGAATTAAAACAGAAAGATCCACTACTTCCTGTGGTTATGATAACGAAAAGCGAAGAAGAATATATCATGGACGAAGCTATCGGAAGTAAGATAGCGGACTACCTCATAAAACCCGTTAATCCCAATCAGATTCTGCTCTCCCTTAAAAAGAACCTGGAAAACTCCCGGCTGATCTCCGAACGTACCACTGCAAATTACCAGCAGGAATTCCGAAAGATCGCTATGGATCTCTCCATGGTGAATTCGTATGAGGCGTGGGCAGAACTCTACAAAAAACTATTATACTGGGAGTTGCAGTTAGAAGGTATTGAAGATAGCAGCATGTTTGAGATCCTTGAGTCTCAAAAACTGGAAGCCAACAATCAGTTTAGTAAGTTTGTAGAAAAAAATTATCGGGATTGGTTTACCGAAGAAGAAGGCCCTATTCTATCGCATACGGTATTTAAGCAACTCGTGCGTCCCGAGTTGGGCGATACCCCAACGCTACTGGTAGTAGTAGACAACCTTCGTTACGATCAATGGTGGGCCATGGAAGATGTAGTAACCCATGCGTACCGTAAGCAGAAGGAGATTCCCTATTTCAGTATTCTCCCAACGGCTACGCAGTACGCCCGAAATGCGTTGTTCTCCGGACTTACCCCTTTGGAAATGGAAAAACGCCATCCCAACTGGTGGAAGAATGATACCGATGAAGGAGGCAAAAACCTTTTTGAAGCAGAATTCCTGGGAGCACAGTTAGCTCGTTTACGGCTGGACCTGAAATGGGAATACCACAAGATCAGCAGTTTAAAGCAGGGCAAGCAGTTGGCACAAAATTTCAAGACCCAAAAGGACAACGACCTTACTGTAGTGGTATACAATTTTGTGGATATGCTCTCCCACTCCAAAACAGAGATGGAAGTCATTAAAGAATTGGCGGGGAATGATAAGGCCTACCGTTCCTTAACCTTAAGTTGGTTTAAGAACTCCCCTTTACTGGAAATCATCCAACAAGCGCAACAGCTCGGAATGAAGTTGATCATTACCACCGACCATGGTACCATTAACGTAAAACAACCCTCTAAGGTTATTGGCGACCGGGAGACCAGTCTGAACCTGCGGTATAAGACCGGAAAAAGCTTGACGTATAATGTGAAAGAAGTTTTAGCCGCCGAGCAACCCGAAAAGATCCATCTACCGCGGATCAATGTAAGCAGCTCCTATATTTTTGCAAAGAACGACCTCTTTTTTGCCTATCCCAATAATTACAACCACTATGTAAGTTATTACCGCAATACCTATCAACATGGAGGGATATCGTTGGAGGAAATGATCGTGCCCTTTGTAGTGTTGGAAGGGAAGTGAAGCTCCTGGTTTAAAACCTTAGAAGTAGTACAACCACTGGCTCAAGGAAAATCCAAAGGTGTAGGCAATTCTTGCTAAGGCAAAAACGATGAATAGGATTGCCGGAATTTTGAAAATTCAGAAATAGTGGAAATAGCGGTACCGCTAACACCAAATAGACCAATAAAACTTTGAAATCATAAAACGAGGAATCGCCATAGAAGCAAAAAAAGGGCAAGGGATTCTCCATCTTTTGAAGTGAAGGGTGTTTTAGGAAAACTCTAAAATTTTCAAAATCTATAGCGTGGTTTGGTGCAACTAGTACCTAATCTTATTACATTTTATCTTACGTTAAGATTGCTATTATTTTCACCGTCTTTTTACACTCTTTTTTTCAATAAAAATAATCGCAAAGATCAGTGCAATTTGAATTAAAATTGAAAGAATTGATCCCTCAAAGCCAAAATCTCCGCCGTTAAACATATTCTTTTCGATCATCTTAAACTGAATTGATGAATAGGCTTCAATACCGCTAACCTTGAATCCAAAAAAAGTTTGAAAAAAGTTCCAACCCAAATGTAACCCAATGGGAAACCATAAATTTTTAGTTATCAAATAAAGTAGGCCAAGAAGAATCCCTGCAAGGAAGAGATTGGTATAACTAATCCATGTTAGATTTGGATTTGCGCTATGAAAAAACGCGAACAAGAGTGAAGAGAGCACCAAGGCTAAGCTTCGATTTGAGGAAGTAGCTAAATTTCGCAAAATATAACCTCTGAAAAGCATTTCTTCAGAAACCGCTACAAATAAAAAAACCAAGAAAGTAAGTAGTAATTCGTATCCCTCAAAAACTATTGCTTCGAATACTATTAACCCGAAGTACACCAGGGTTAAATACCCAGATGCCATAATTAGAAACCCAAGTAATACACCCATTGCTAGATCTTTCCAAAGGTTTTTGAAATAAAATCCTAGGTTGATGAATAACTCCCTATCAACAGTTTTCATAAACCAAATTAGTACTGTAAAAGTACCTATTAGACCAAAAAGGGTAATAACAAAATGCTGTTCGGAGGTTTGTTGAACACTATCAGAAGAAAGATCGATGCCCAAAAGAAAAGCTCCAACCAACTGGAGTAACCCTACAATTAAAAAGTATGGCAGTATAATTAACACAGCGCGATGCCAACCCTTCACTTCTTCGATTTATATATAATTCAAATACGGTCTTCATTTTCCTTCAAAGCCAGCGTACTAGCATAGTGCAATAATGGACAATAACCAAAATAAAAACCTAGGTTGATATTAGAGGTAGAAGCCCCTGTCAATAAGTATGTTTTTGTATAAAGAGTATTTTTTCTTTAGAATATACTTTACAAATGCAATAGGCGTCAAATTCATAAATGACAATTAGAGATGATTGAAAAAGTAATTAACAACAGGTATTAATGCAAAACAAAAATTCAATAAAAAAGAGAAGGTTAATCCATATTTTAATCTAATTAGACTTAAATAATATGATTGCACTGCAAAAAAAGAAAGAAGCATTAGATATAAGGGTGTATAAAACACATCAAATATCACAATACTTCTTAAAAAGGAGAGACTCGATACGATAATGCTAGACCAAAAAAGAAGCTGAAATAGGTATCTTCTTCCAATTTGATTGGAAAACAAAATACTTAACAGTACCAGCAGTAGCAGATAAAAAAACAATAAATAGCTTAGCAATTTATTAAACATAAAAAAAGAACTTACCATAGCTACTAAGCAAAAAATAAGAACAATGGGAAAGTTTTTTTTAAAATCTCGTAGAATCAACCTAAAGAGAAGTTCCTCGGAAATTGGAATCAATACCAATACAAAAAATATGAGTTGCCATATTTCAAATTGTGAATTTGAAACATTGCTAAACACAAAAGAAAAATCTTCAAATGGAATTTTTACACCAATGAGATAACAAACCAAGGCAATTAAAGCATTAATGCCTGCCGAAACTAGAAAAACATAAATCATGTAAAGAAAAACATATCCTAAATTCTTAATTAGGATATGTTTTTTTCGAATTTCTTGCATCATTAAAAGGCAAGTTAAATATTTCTAATTAGAAAATATCAAATATCGATTTAACCTGCCTTATTGTATTTCCTATTGCCCTTCCAATTATACAACCAACATTTAATCCCGCTTGCACTGAAGGATCCGAGCTGGTGGAACAACCTCCGTTTATTCTTTTTAATTCCTTATATTCCAATCTATACATAACAAAACTCTTATAATTATACAATTAATTCACTCCTTCATCAATTCCTTCTGATATTCCTGCGAGAATCCCCAAACCAAACAATACATTGCTTGCACTAATTACTCCTAGCTTGTAGAAGAAACCTTTATGTCCTCCACTTATGGTGAATAGTTCTTGACTAGATACCGATTTAATGTTCATTGTTTTCATAATTGTTTATTTTGAATGAAGCCTAATTCTATCCACAAATCCATTCACGAAATCGTAAGCAGCATGTGCCGCGGCTAAGCTAGTATATAATGAGCTCCGGAATAAGGAACCTCCACCGGTTCCAAATCCTCCACCATTACTTCCTTGAAGTTCTTCCTTATCTAACACTTTTAAATTTTCCATTCTTACTTTTTTAGTTTAACAATTCACTTTGACCAAAACCAGAAATTTCTGTTGCGCGCTGTTTTGATTACTTTTCAAATATCTTGGGTAGCGCTCTCAAATTCTGATAGTAGGTATGTTAGTATCGTTAAATTTTACAAGAACATTCAGATTTTTAAAAGCAACTCCTCCCGAAAGGCCTTTCTCAGTTTTACGATCCAATTCTTCCAGATAAAAACCGCATTTAAAGCGTGTTGCTTCGGAATAGGAATAGCTTTGCCGAGACAGGTCGTAATAAATGGGTGCATCTAGCGCTTTCATGGTTTCAATGATCCGAAAGACCGTAGCCTCAGAGACCTTTAACCGCTGGGCCAATTGCTTTGGCCTACCCGTGGCTTTTAATCGGATCAATTGATCTACACGTTCCAGCAGCGCAATTTGCTTCGTTAACTGTTTCATGGCAGTTCTTTTATGGGGTTTAGTTTTCTAACTCACTGATTTTAGCTTTACTGTAAATCGCGGTAATTGTTGTCGCCATAAGCGGTAATAGGCCCCTTTCTTTTCATATAATTCCGAATGGGAACCTTGCTCGCGTACTTTTCCCTTGTCCAACACGACAATGGTATCTGCATTTACTACGGTACTTAAACGATGGGCAATGACGACTATGGTTTTCTTTTGCTCCCGCAAGCTATCAATCGCCCGTTGCACATAGCTTTCTGAGCTGCTATCCAAAGAGGAAGTGGCCTCATCTAATACCAAGATTTCAGGTTGTTTATACAGCGCCCGGGCGATAGCAATACGTTGTTTTTGTCCTCCGGAAAGCGTAGCCCCATTTTCACCCAGATAGGTCCCAAAGCTATCCGGTAACCCTTGGATAAATGCTAGGATCCCGATATCCTTGCAAATCTTAAGGATGCGTTCCATATCCGGCTCCAATTCCCCTACCGCAATATTTTCGATCACATTACCGGCAAACAAGTCAATTTGCTGGGGAACTACGGCCACAAGTTGACGTAGGCTTTCATTTTCGATATACTTCAGATTGGTCTCGCCAATAAATACATTGCCGCTGTTAATGGGGTATAAATTTTGCAGCAGGGCCACTATGGTGGACTTCCCAGAACCGCTTTCCCCTACAAAAGCCGTGATCTCTCCTTTTTTAAAGGTAAGATCAAAATCCTTAAAGACTTCTACCCGCGTACCATAACTAAAGTTGACCGTTTCAAAACGGATGTCCCCTATCTTGTCAGGAGTCAAGGTTAGTTTTTGCGCTGAGGTTTCTCGTTCCAGATCAAAAATTTCAAACAAGCGATCGGCAGCGATTAGAGCGTTCTGAATTTCCTTGTTTGCACCAATCAAACTGATCAATGGGCCGGTAAAATACCCAACAATGGCATAAAACGAAAGCAATTCTCCAGGTGTGATCTCCTGTGCAATCACAAATCCGGAACCCGACCAAAGCAAAACGATCGTAAAAAGCTGCGCTATGTTTTGGGAACTGGTCTGGGAAAAGACCCTATTCAAAGCAGAGGTATACCCTGTTTTCAGCAATCTTACAAATTTGGTTTCGGTCTTTACATTCGCAAACGCTTCTAAGCCAAAACTTTTCAGAGTACCAACGGCATTCAAGGATTCCACCAGCTGACTCTCCAAATCGGCTGCATGCTCCATTACTTTGCGTTCTACTTTTTTGTTAAGCCGATTAACAATGCCATATAGCCCCAAATAAAAAGGAAGAATAAGTGTCATGATAAGTGCCAGTTTCCAGTAATAGGTAAACATCAAGGCAAAAGAAAACAGGACGATAAGCAAATTAACCATCAGGTTTAATGCTACACCGTTAATAAAATTCCGGATCTTCACAGCATCACTAATTCGGGATATGATCTCCCCCACCCGCATGGTGTCAAAAAAACGTTGGGGTAACTTGAGTAAGTGTCTGTAGTATCCCAGGATAAGTCGGGCGTCGATCTGCTGTCCTGTTTTGATCAAAAAAATATCTTTAAAGACCCCAATAAAAAGTCGCACAAGTACTATTACTACCATTAGTATACTCATTAAATGCAGCAGTTTGCTGTTGCCATCAACGAGAACGTGATCTGTAATTTTTTGCAGGTAGATCGCCGTGGAGAACCCTAAGAGTGTATACACCAAAGCCCCAACGAATGCCTGGATCAAAACCGAGCGATGGGGTTGTAATAAATACCAAAAACGACTGTAAACCGATACTTTGGTGTTTCCCTGTGTAAAGTCCTGATTCGGTAGTAGCAAAACTAAAACCCCGGTCCACTCCTTTTTAAAATGTGCGTGGGCACGTTTCTCCAATTTTCCAGTACCGGGGTCCATGATGAACACATACTTTTTTGTAATACGATAAAGCACCACATAGTGATGCAAGTGCTCTTTAATAATGACATGAGCAATGGCAGGCTTCGGTATTTGGAAAAGGCTATCAAAATCGCCACGTACACCTTTGGCCGCTAACCCCATTTTTTCTGCAGCCTTGATCAAACCAAAGACATTGGTGCCTTTTTTGTCTGTGCCTGCATATTGGCGGATCCGAGCAATAGGTAATTGCAATCCATGATGCGCGGCCACGGATGCGAGACAAGCGGCACCACAATCGGTGATATCGTGTTGTTTTATGTTAATCTTAGCCATAGCGTGTTAGGTAAATAAAAACGTATAGGTGACCGGTTCCGTGGTAGTTACATTAATTAATTTTTGGATTGCATCCTTCCCGCGAATCACTGCAATCGAGATGGCAACATGATCAGGAAATCCATCCCCGTAGTAGTAGGTACGTTTTTCGTGATGATAACGTAAAGAAGGATTCAATTCCATCAATTGTTGTATCAAATAATACACTTCGGTTTCACTTACACCCAGGTAGCTGGCAATTGCCGCAGCAGAACCACTAGTCCTTTTTTTTATCTGATGATGCAGTTGCAACATCTTCTCAAATTTTAGAATAAGCCGATTATCTATTGGGGATTCCATGTCGTCGTTTTAATTGCTTCCGGGATGTATCCAATCGCTTATTTTGTCATGGAGTAGTTGAAATAGTGAGCGTTCCGCCAGCTCAAATCGAGCGGTAAAAGGCATGCCTTTTATTAACTTTCCTTTGGCGCCGTTCTTCAATTGTAAATGGACCTGATCCAGTGAACACCGTGTGATGTAGACCGGGGTGTTTTCAATAAGTTCGATATCCTTTCCTATCGTTTGGATACGTCCAGTTGCCATACCCCATTGATTGTAATGATAGGCATCGATTTGAAATCTCACCGGTCTGGATGGATCAATTAGGCCTATGTCTGCAGGAGTAACATAACATTCCGCTATAACCTTTAAATCGGGGGAGATTTCAGCGAGGGTTACCCCTGCAGTGATCATAGTGCCAGGGAGAATACTACTTTTAATGTTTAGCAATGTTCCCGTAACAGGCGCGATCAGTAGATATTCCTTTTTCTGCGCTTCAAGACGAGTGATTTCATAATGGGTGGCTTGCAGCTTATCTTCCAATTCGGTCAAAGTGACCTGCCAACCTCGGATTTGGCCCTTTTTGAATTGCTGTAAGGCGTTCCTGGCTAGATCATATTCCAATTTCTGGTCTTCATAGGCCACCGATGCGATCACGCCACGCGATAGTAGTTGGGTATTCCGATCAAAATCGGCTTTTAACTTGGCAATGCGGGTATGATGTTCTTGCAATTGTTCCCTGTACTGCAAATACGATTTTTTATAGCTATTGGAAACCAAAAGCTTCCAACGAATGTTTCCGCTGGTGACCAGATATCGCAAATCCTGTATTTGATCTTGGAGCCCGTGTTGCGTATATTTTTGTTCCGAAAGTTGCTCATCCAGCTGGGTGCTTTGTACGATCAATACGGTGTCCCCTGCCGTAATAGCCGTGTTTCTTAGCAATCGTGAAAAGACTACTTTGCCGGGATGTATACTTGTTACTAACGTACGTTCACGGCCGGGTTTGATCACCCCTCTAGCAGTGGAATAGAGTTGTATCCTAATCAAAGGAAGAAGACAGAGGGTGGTGAGTAAGCATCCGAGTAGTATCGTATAAATTATCTGATTGCGCCCGGAAAGTTGGGGTAAATAGCCCTGTACCGTATTCTCGATAATCTCCTTGGGAAAAAGTAGTTTCATATCCTTTCAAATATAGAATATTTTCTATTTACAATGAAATTAATCTATAATAAATGTCCTTAACAAGGAAAACCACAGTTTAAATTGGGAAAACACATAGAAAATAGTATTTTTGGAATAATCGATTAGAACCGGAACAGTATGATCAAAACTATAGATAGGCTTATGCAGTTTATCGAGTACTCCGGCATGAGTGCCCGGCAATTTGACCTTTCCATAGGGGCAAGCAACGGTTACACGCTTCGTATGAAGAAAAATCATGCCTCTGTAGGCAGTGACGTTATTGAGACCATTATTCGTACCTATCCGCAACTCAACCTGATATGGTTAATGACCGGAGAAGGGCAAATGCTCAATCCGGACAAGGCCATATTAAAGTCGGGACAGCTTCCGTTGAGCGAGCAAAAGCAATTAGAGCAGATCATCGAAGCCAAGATCCGACAGCGGCAGGAAAAGGAGTTACGCGCCCTGTTGGAAGAGGTTACCGCAGAGATAGAAAAACGAAAAGGCAAGGAAGCGGATTAGTTCGGTTTTTGAAGCTCTTGTTCCAGGTGTTGTTTTAGTTGGAGTAATTCTGCGTCGTTTGCATCTTGCTTCTTTTGCAGTGCTTCCCATTTATCTTTACTTTTTGTCAAAAACAATTCTCTTTGTCGAAATCGTTTTTGTATCGCTAGCTCCAAATGGTTGTAGGTTCGCTGGTACAATTGCGCCATTTTAGCGTGATAGAAAGCGGTATTGGAAAGAAATAGCAATAGGAGCAGTACCAGAATTAAAAATTGGGCTGCCTCAACAATTTCATAAGCGTCTATATCTTCCAGATCAGGATTTAGTGCTGTTTTAACTTGAAGCACCGCCAATAAAATAGGAGCCAAAAGGGTATAGCGCCACCACTTTTTAGAGCTCTTAAATAGTATTACAACTGGGACCAACAAGAGGATTTTTACTGATAGATACCCTAAAAAATTGGACATATTTGGAAATCCGTATGCCGAAATAGTAAAACCAAAAAGATTTAATTCTTCAAGATCAATCGGAAGTTTAAGACTTAACCTTCTCAAAACAAGCAATAGCACTAGGATAAAAGTAATCACAATATCAAGTTTAGGTCTGTCGAGCCTATCTAATTTACATGGAGCGTTATTCGTAAAAGAGCCGAGCGGCGTCTGAACTGCTGCAATGATAAGAACAAAGAACATGCTTACAATTTGGATAATGAATTTTGCCGTATTGCCTTCCCATGGCACTATGTCCCAAAACATTTCATAAACCATCCAATAAGCAAGAAGAAGCAAAGCATATTTATATCTTCTATTGCTTAGACAAAAAAGAAGCATCGTATACGCAAGTATTTGGAGTTTCGACAGCATAGACCAGAAAAAAGACTGATTACTTGGATACCAATGCACATACTCATATCCCAAAATTCGAAGTACACTTGCCTCCGGACTGGCGAACAAATGTAAAGGCAAGATCATAAAGTTGCCTAGAATTATTAAGGCAACGAATACTTCTTTTGCAAATGAATTTGAACGGTTAAAATTTATCATAAAGTACACTTCATCTGAAACAGAAAGATGACGAATTTATAGATTTACAAAGAATATTTTCTATAAAACAGTTGTGGAATTGTGAAATAGACCAGGTAAACCCTACTAGGGTTGTTTTTGAAGTTCTTGTTCCAGGTGTTGTTTTAGTTGGAGCAATTCTTCTTCCTCCAAATCTTGCTTCTTTTGCATTACCTCCCATTTACCTTTAGTTTTTGTCAAAAACAATTCTCTTTGTCCAAATCGCTTTTGTATCACTAGCTCTAAATGATCATAGGTTCGTTGATACAATTGTTTCATTTTGGATTGATAATAGGCGGTATTGGAGAGCAATAGTAATATGAGTAGTACCAGAACTAAAAATGGGGCTGCCTCTACAATTTCATAAGCATCTACGTGCTCTAAATCAGGATTTAATGCTGTTCTTATCTGAAAACTGCTTAGCAGTATCGGAAATAATAGCGCATACCGCCACCATATCGCCACGTTGAAATATAAAAGTAATACCACCATCAAAACGTTTACTTTTAAGAGTAAAAACCAAATAAACCCTCCAACATTAGGGAATCCATGATCCGATACGATGTGGCCAAAAATGCTTAATTCTTTTAAATTATACGGTAGTCCGCCCGCAAACTTTCCAAAAAAAGGTATGCCAATTAACAGAAGTAGCATTGGCAAATCAAGTTTACTTTTCTCAGCTTTTGTAAATAACCGCTGCGTATTGCCCTTTTTGAACGCACTAAAAATTATTACAACTACAAGTAGCAGAGTAATGGAGATACTTATCGTTTCAAGAATCCAAAAATCGTCTTCGGTTGTCCACGGGTCAAAAACTACTTCAAGAAGTCCGTACAATATCCAATAAACTGAATAAAGTATTGCCCATCGATATCTTTTTCTACAGTGATAAAAAAATAATCCTATGTAAATCAGAATTTGCAAATGAAATAACAAGTACCATACCAGTCCCTGATTATCAAGGAAACGATGAACGTATTCATAACCTAAAATCGTAATGGTGGTTTGTTCTTCCGACGCTAGTAAATGTAATGGAAGCATTAAACAATTACCCAAAATTAATAGGGCAAGTAAGATTTCCTTTGTAAATGTATTTGAATTACTTGTAGCGATCATCAAAAATAAGTAGTAACAATATAAAAGATACTGAATTAGATAGAATATCTGGATTATTTTCTACAAAATCGTCACAAAACGGTGAATTTGCAAGTCAACCCTGCTAGGGTTGTTTTTGAATTTCTTGTTCCAATTGTTGTTTCAGTTGGAGTAATTCTGCATCGTTAAGCTTTGGCTCCTTTTGCATTGCTTCCCATTTACTTTTAGTTTTTGTCAAAAACGCTTCCCTTTGTCCAAATCGCTTTTGTATCACTAGCTCTAAACGATCGTAGGTTCGTTGATACATTTGTTTGATTTTGGATTGGTAATATGCGGTATTGGAGAGAAATAGTAATAGAACCACTACCAATGTCAAAAGCGGTGCAGCGTCCAAAATTTCAAAGGTATCTAAAAACTCCATGTTAGGGTTGAACGCAGTTTTCATCTGAAAAACTGTTAAAAGAATTGGAACCAGTAAGGCAAAGCGCCACCACTTTCTAATCTCAAGAAAAAGAAGAAGTACTGGTACAATCAAAAATAACTTTAATAATAAATAATCTAACAATGCTGTGATATTTGGAAAACCATAACTAGATAAAGTTGTACCCAATATATTTATTTCATTCATTTCTTCTGGAAACCTATAAATCAGTCTCTCAACAAATGGTAAAAATATTAATGGAACAGCTATAATACCATCCAATCTATGTTTTCTTGTTTTTACTCCTTGTCCATAACTCGTACATCGTTGAATTTTTCTTCCTGATACTAGAAACATAACACCAACCGTGATAATGATACTGAAACATTGAATGATCAATATAAAATCATCCTCTGATTCGATATATAAATCAAAAATTAAGGCATAAACCATCCAGTAAATCAAAGCTAATAAGGCATATTTATATTTTCTTTTGCTAAAGTAAAAACACAAAAGCGCATAAATTAGAATCTGTAACTGGCAAATAGTAAACCAAGCATATGCCTGGTTACTCAAATAACTATGACCTATTTTATTTCCGAACAGATAGATTGTTGAAGAATTCTCATCAAAAAGTAGGTGCAAGGGAAGTATTAAACAATTAACCAGTATTAAAAGTAAGATACCTACCTCCTTAAAAAATGTGAATCGTCGATTTTCTAGAATCATTCCAAAATTCGATTGAATAAGAAAGATAGGAAAATAACATCAGAAAAAGAATATTTTCTACAAACAACTCGAGGGAAGTTGAATATTACGATTTTATGCGATCCACTAACCTAGCGCTAGTAGTCCTGAAGCTCTTGTTCCAGCTGATGTTTTAACCGAAAAAGTTCCTCTTTATTTGTTTTTTTTGTGGATTTTAAATGATTGAGTTGCTTTTTAGTTGTTTTCAAGTAGTCTTCTTGCCTCCTAAATCTAGATCTTGCCATTTCCTCTATTCGATGTGTAGTTGTACTGTAGATCTGAGCGATTTTGGATTGGTAGTATGCGGATCTAGAGAGAAATAGTAAGAATACAAGAACCAGTAGTAATAAAGGAGCAGCTTCAATAAATTCATTTACATCAACATATTCTACTTTGGGGTCAATCCCGTTTTTTAATTGGTAAATCGCGAGCATTATCGGGAATAGGAAAGCATAGCGCCACCATTTTTTAATGGTGAAAAAGAAAACAAAACAAGGGACAAGCAAATTCAATTTTACAATAATAAACCCGAAAAGAGAAGGAATCAATTGCCATCCTCCGCTGCTAATTTTATAATTCATAAAAAGAAGTTCACTTGTCTCAGGCGTATAATGCTCATTTAGTTTATCTAGTAATGGAAGACAAATAATTAGTAGAAAAAATATTATATCCGATTTTAAGGGTGGTAACCCTAAAAACGAACTGTTAGAAGTAAACGAAAATCCCTCATGTCTTAATGAAGCCAAATAAAGTAGCAGTAAAAAGACCAGACATGAATTCTTTATCAACATCATTTGTTGAGCGGTTGTAACCCGTACCAAAAGGTAAAAAAGCATCGAATACAACAACCAGTACGCCAGGAAAAAGAATCCATATTTAAATCTTCGTTTGACAGAGAAAAAAAATATGGTGATCACCAATAAAGATTGTAAACAAGAAAGCTGTGTCCAAACAAAATGTTGGTTATCCAGAAAGGGGTGAGCAATTTTTTTTCCAAGAAAATGTAGGGTGGATAAATCCTCTTCAATCAGTAAGTGCAATTGTGGAAGAAAAGAATTTAGAATTACAAAAGCTACCAACAAGAATTCTACAACTAATCTTTTATCAATAACAAAGAAACGGCTCCTAGCTCTCATAGATAATAACAATTATACCAGCCCAGAAAAATTCACCTCTTTACAAATTCATTAAAAATCCAAAATTACTTTGGATATTTCTTGAAGCCAATTTTTCCGAGATTCTTAGATTGACTAAATTTCGATTTTAAATTACCGATTTTTCTTGTTTTTCTCCGGTTATCTTATGAGTATTTTCTATAAAATCACAAATATCTACAAAATCGCAAAAGATCTTTTACACATTCCAAGTCGAGTTTTCTGTTTTTATGGTGCTATGGGCGTTGGAAAAACAACCTTGGTCAAAGCAATGATCCGGGAATTGGGGGGGCAGGATCCCGGCCATAGCCCTACTTTCAATCTTGTCAATGAATATGTTAACAAGCATGGCGCCGTAATTGCGTATCATTTTGACTTTTATCGGATCACTTCTGAAGCGGAAGCCCTGGATCTGGGGTTGGAGGAGTATTTTTCTCGTGGGGTCCATATCTTTATCGAATGGCCGGAAAAGATACCCAATTTGTTACCCAAAGGTCATCTGGCCATCCGTTTACAGTTTATCGACAAAACCACCCGCCGTATCGAGTATTTCGAAGGATAGTCCCCTTCTTACAACAGTTTTATTATCTTCCAGAAACGATTAGTTCCCTCGACAAACGGGAAGATTTCTCGGTTCAAATGCTAAAAATACCGATTAACGGTAGATAGGCCAAGAATTTTTCCTACATTTGTTGTTGAATGAATTCATTTTAATAACCAAAAAAATTAGTACGATGAACACTAGAAAACTAATTTTTGGTTTGTTGGCTGTAATAATGCTGGTAGCAGCTTCTGCCTCTACTTACATTGTCGACAGCCAGGAAACAGGCGTAAGAAAATCTAAAATAACTGAGAAAAGGTAAGTTTTAAGATTAGTTCTTACACCACAATTTAAAAAGGGCGATACTATTATTGCCCTTTTTTCGTTCTGTTTGAAAGTAGATTCCTGGTGAGGAAAAAATTACAAATAAATAAATCGGCAAGGAAAAGAATATTTATTGAGTCCTTTGTGGCTTTCATGATATTGCTTTCACCGTTTATTTTTAAGAGTCACGAGTATCTTCCTAATGATGAATCAATCGAGACGATAAAATTTCTGTGGTTTGAAATTGGAAGAAATGGTTTTGTTTCAATTGATATTCATGCATGGTTTTTTGTCAGCAAATTTGTTCCTTTATATCTAATGCTAATATGGTTTTTTACCTGTAAACATTGGTGGTATCATATTATATTGATTCCTGTCTTGATGTATGCTTTTCAAGTTTTTGAATTATACGTGTCCAGTGATGATGTTGTAGACAGTGATAATCTTTTATGGTTATTGCCCATCTGCGTCGTGGTTATCCCTTTTGTCTATTTTATCCGTTTAAAATTATACGATAAACATGTACATGGGATTGATCTGGAAGCCATGGATACCGAACTTCAGGTACTTAAAGAAAAAGAAGAGCTACGCAAAGAACGGGAAAAGCTGGAACAGCGGAAAGAGACCCTTGCAAAAAATCTGTAAATTTGACGAATAGTCAGCTTTACCCGTATGGAGCAACCCGCCTCGCCTTTTAGCCGGCAACAATTACTGCCCCAGGAAGAAACCCTGGAAGTTCTAAAGCAAAAAGGGGAATTGTTTATCGGCCTTCCCAAGGAAAACCAATACCAGGAAAAACGGATCTGCCTTACCCCGGATGCCGTAAACGCCATTACCGCACATGGCCATCGGGTACTTATTGAGGCTGGAGCCGGAGAAGCCGCCAGCTATACGGATCTGGACTATACCAATGCCGGAGCGGAGATTACCAAAGACACTAAAAAGATCTTCTCTTGCCCCCTACTCCTAAAAGTAGAGCCCCCTACCCTTTCGGAAATAGAACTAATGAATCCGCAGGCAATCGTCATCTCTGCCCTGCAGATCAAAACGCAAAACAAAAAGTATTTTGAGGAGCTCGCCAAAAAACGTATCACCGCAATTGCCTTTGAATATATCCGGGATGATGATGGGAAATATCCTGCAGTACGTTCCTTAAGCGAAATTGCCGGGATCTCTTCTATTTTGATCGCAGCGGAATTGATGGCTGCTGCCAACCGGGGCAATGGTTTGATGTTTGGGAACATTAGCGGGGTGCCTCCGGTAGAAGTGGTGATCATCGGTGCCGGAACGGTAGGGCAATTTGCAGCACGTTCCGCTTTGGGCCTGGGCGCAAATATCAAGATCTTTGACAACTCCATCACCAAACTACGGAATATCCAAACGAATCTGAATCAGACGGTATACACCTCAACCATTCAACCTAAAAATCTACTGAAAGCCTTAAAACGTTGTGATGTTGCTATCGGTGCCACCCGTGGCAAGGACCGCTCGCCCGTTGTGGTATCTACCAGCATGGTGGAAAACATGAAAAAAGGGGCGGTTATCATCGATGTCAGTATTGATATGGGGGGCTGTTTTGAAAGTTCGGAGGTCACGGATCACGAAAATCCTACTGTGGAGAAATACGGGGTCATCCATTATGGGGTGCCCAATATTCCTTCCCGCTACCCACGCACGTCTTCGATCTCCATCAGCAATATTTTTACCCCTTATCTATTGAAAATTGGGGAGGACGGCGGTCTGGAAAATGCGTTACGGTTTGACAAAGGCTTACGGAACGGACTCTATATGTATCATGGGATCCTTACGAACAAATCTGTGGGCGATTGGTTTGGCCTATCCTACAACGATATTAATTTCTTGATCTTTTAATGGGAACTGGGTTTTTACGACGCCTGGGATGGTACCTGGTCGGACTATCCATCGGCATCCTCTTTTTGGTATTCTTCGTACGAAAAAAAGCTGGGGAGAAGGGGATTGAATTTTGTTATTTCCCGAATTGTAGGGTCCTAAAAGACCTTAGGGCTAAACCCATAACCTATGCTGAGGGGCTGGAAAATCGCTTTTCACAGGATTCGCTACTCTGGCATTCGTTCTTTACGGATGGGGATGTAGATTTTGGTCAAAGTGACACCAAGGCCACTCCATGTGCACGCTATCAGATCGCCAATGCTCAGGGCCGTGTGCTGCACTTACAAAACTGCGCGGAGGAAGTACTTGTGCTGTCCGTAGAGTGAACGAATGCTTATAGTTTTCTTCGTTTTCGTTCTTTCTTCAAAAGTTCTAATTCACGCGAAGTTTGTCCGGCCACAGAGGTGTTCTCTTCCGCCCGGCGAATGAGGTAAGGCATTACATCCCGAACCGGGCCGTAGGGCAGGTATTTGGCTACATTATACTCACGTGCCGCCAGGTTATAGCTAATATGGTCACTCATGCCAAATAGCTGACCAAACCAAATTCGGGTGTCATTCGGAGCAATTGCATTTTGCGTCATCTGTTGCATAAGCTTGTACGAGCTTTCTTCATTATGTGTGCCTGTAAAAATTTCAAAAACATCCAGACGTTCCACCATAAAAGCTACGGCAGCATCAAAATTAGCATCGGTGGCTTCCTTGGAAACACAGATGGGGCTCTTATAGCCTTGTGCCGCTGCGCGATCATTTTCTTTTTCCATATAGGCGCCGCGAACAACCTTGACCCCGACTTTCACACCTGCCTCCATCGCTTTTAGATGAAGTGCTTCCAAGTAGGCCAGTCGATCCCAACGGTACATTTGGGCGGTGTTAAAAACTATGGCCCGTTCTTTATTATAAGTTTTCATCATTCCCCAGGCCAACGCATCTGCAGCATCCTGCATCCAGCTTTCTTCCGCATCGATCAATAGCGCAACGTCCAATTCGTACGCTTTTTGACATACCTTATGATACCGCGCAATTACCTTTTCCCATTCCAACTGCTGCTCTTCAGTCAGTGCTGTCCCCTGCCCCACTTTTTCATACAGGGCGAAGCGACCAAAGCCTGTTGGTTTGAAGACAGCAAAAGGAATGGCAGCTTTCTCTTTTACAAAGTCCAGGACTTGGAGTACCTTTTCCACCGCAAAATCGAACTGTTGCTCTTCTGCTTTCCCTTCCACAGAGTAATCCAGGATAGCGCAAACCGAGTTTTCGTACATCCTATCAATCGTGGGTAGGCAATCCGCCTCATTGACACCACCGCAGAAATGGTCAAATACTGTGGCCCGAATTAAACCTTCAACGGGTAAGTTTGCATTGATCGCAAAATTAGTGACTGCCGTGCCGATACGAACCAAAGGTTCATTGGAGATCAGGCGAAATAAAAAATAGGCACGTTCCAGTTCGGAATCGCTCTTTAATTGAAAGGCTGTTACCGTATCTTCAAAAATTCGATTCATATTTGTAAAAATCTCAACAAAACAAAGATAAGTCCTGCTAAAATATTCTTTTCGTCAAAATATAGTTTTCTTTGATAGCAATTTAATACGATATGGAATCTGTAGTCACCACAGAACATGAAGTCCATTTTAATGAAATAGCTTGCGCTGCATTACAGCAATTGCTATCCCAAAACACCTATTCCAAAGTGGTGCTTTTGGTGGATGAAAATACAAAAAAACATTGCTTACCGGTTTTTCTGGACTTGGTTCCCATGACGCCGGATGGCGTGATCGCTATTAAACCGGGTGAACAATTTAAGACCATATCCGCATGTGTTCCGGCCTGGGAAAGGCTGTCTGAATTGGGATGTGATCGCAAAAGCTTGCTTATTAATTTGGGAGGTGGTGTTGTCACAGATCTGGGGGGATTTGTAGCCAGTACGTTTAAAAGAGGGATCGACTTTATTCATATCCCCACCAGCCTTTTGGCCATGGTAGACGCAGCAATCGGTGGGAAAACCGGAGTGGATCTGGGTTCACTTAAAAATCAAGTCGGGGTCATTGTGCAACCCAAAATGGTTTTGGTTTTTCCCAAATTTCTGGAAACATTGGATCAGCGGCAATTAAACAGTGGCTTTGCAGAGATGTTGAAACACGGTTTGATACGAGATCATTTGTATTGGAACACACTGGCAGAGGGAACCCCTTTCAGCACAACAGATCACATTAGAACTTCAATACACATCAAAGGCCAGGTGGTAAGCCAGGATCCTTTTGAACGTAATCTGAGAAAGACGTTGAATTTTGGACATACATTAGGGCATGCTATTGAGTCGTATTTTTTACAGACGTCAAATCGTTCAGCGCTGTTACACGGCGAAGCCATAGCCATTGGAATGATCCTTGAGGGCTATTTATCGCACAAACTAACCGGACTTTCAAGAGTAGAACTCGATGAGATAAAGCGGGTTTTTTTGGAACATTTCAATAAAAAATCATTTTCTGCGCAGGACGAGGAGATTATCATTGATCTCCTGAAACACGATAAAAAAAATTCCCATGGCCACATAAACTTTGTGCTTCTGAATACCATAGGAAATGCGGTTACCGATATACAGGTGGCCCCCCATTTATTTCAAGAGGCATTCAGTTACTACAAGGAATAAGCATTACATATACTAAAAAAACGGATTGACAACTCTTTGCAATCAATCGCAACATTTTTTTATAGCTTAGGTAGAACAAACCCTGCATACCTACTATGAAACGCATCATCATTGATTACAAAAAACTTAACCATCACGTAGCCGCTTTGTTAATTGAGCTGTATCCACATGGCTATGGGGACGACGACATTATTGTACTGAAAAAACCAAATGGCGAAGTTATAGAAGCTGTGGAAGTTATCACGGAAGACACCATCTATTTGGTAAAGATCAGTAAAAGCCTTTCCAGTTTTATTTCCAACTTTGAAGAAAACATTGAGCGCGAATTACAAAGCTCCTCTGAAGGTGCCAATGAAAGCACGGAAGTACTAAATACCAATTTTGATAAGGAGGACAAAATGAATTCTGAAAAAGAAGATTTTTCTTAAGCTCGTATATTACAAATACCTTTCCTTAAGTATCTTCAAATGATGTGTCTGGTGACCACTAATCACAAAACCTAAGGCACGTACACTCATTTTGGCGCCACTGGCCGACCCTATCCGTAAAAGCGATTCATCATCAAAGGATCGGAATAAGGTGGTGGTTGCCGCGCGAATAGCTTTAAATTCCGTTAAGAGATCTTGTTTGGTTCTATGTGCTGCTCTGGATTGCGGGACAAAACTATCCTGGTCAAAACCGGGAAGGTCAGTGGTATCTCCCCTACCAAAGCGTAAAGCGCGATACTGAAATACCCGTTCAGCATCAAAAAGGTGTATGAGCAACTCCGCTACTGTCCATTTTCCATGGCTATATGCAAACTTTAAGTGCTTTTCCGAAAGCCCACCTATAAGCACCGACAATCCCCCCAGGCCATTTTCCAAACTTGGTAAAAGTTCAACATCCCCCAAGATGTTTAGATAGGGTGCGTAATACGCATGGTATTCTGAAGCGTCTAGCGCCGAAAGTCTCATCGGTGGTAACCCTACAACTCATTGAAGATCGTATGCATCAACCGCTTTTTGTCGTTGATACTTTCTTCCAGAGAAATCATGGTTTCCGTTCTACTGATCCCATCAATATCATCTATTTTAAAAATGATGTTTTTGGCATGGGTGGTGTCCCGGGCACGTATTTTACAAAAGATATTAAATTTTCCGGTAGTGATATGTGCTACAGTTACATAGGGAATTTGGGTGAGTCGTTCCAGTACAAATTTGGTTTGATGGGTCTTTTCTAAAAAAATACCCACATAGGCAATAAAAGAATACCCAAGTTTCACATAGTCCAAGGTTAGGGAAGATCCCTTAATGATTCCCGCTTCTTCCATTTTTTTGACCCTGACATGCACAGTACCTGCCGAAATCAAAAGCTTTTTGGCAATATCCGTGAAAGGCGTTCGGGTATTGTCAATTAGCATATCTAGTATCTGATGATCAATTTCATCCAGTTTTACTTTGCTCATACAAGAAATTTTGCAGTAAAATTAATGAATTAAGAAATTAAATGTAATTATTTGGACGATTTTTTAAAAATACCTCAAGAAATATGTCCGTCGATACAATTCATTGTTCCTTAGAAGTTCAGTTGTTCACAAAAGTAAATTTACATTTGTAATTGACTTTACTACTTCACAACATCCTTTAATTTACAGTTCTGAATTGACTGCCATGGAATTACTTGTGTCTAATTAAAAATACTTTAATAATTTTTAAATCAGCATTTTATATATGTTTTATTAGTGCTTTACTCTAAATAAACTACTAGAATTTGGTTTCATTTCGTTACGGTTTTGACTACTTTAGTTCTCAAGTATTTACAAATGTAAATTTATATGATAGATCGCATTAAACTTCTGTTAGAGCACTACAAACTCAGTCCCTCCGGCTTTGCGGATAGTCTTGGTATTCCACGGTCCAGCATTTCTCATTTACTTTCTGGTCGAAATAAACCCAGTCTTGATTTTATCCTGAAACTCATCGGAAAATATCCTGAGGTGAACTTGTACTGGTTGTTAAAGGGCGAAGGATCGTTTCCTTCGAATAGCTCCACTTCTAACTCCCCTGCCGCCTCTACTTTTTTTGATTCCTATGCAAAAGCAGAAGAACCCTCTTCTTCAGACAGTTTCAATACAACACCAACCAACTCGACTAAAAGACTCACCAAAGTGGTATTGTTTTACAATGATGGAACGTTTCAGTCTTTTGAGGCGGAAAAATAAAAGTACTTTTACAGCATGAAGTTGATTATATCTCGGGTAAGCTTGTTCGCTGGCCTCCTTGCCCTGCTCACTGGCTGTTCAGAAATTCCGGAACGGAATTGCAGCCAATATACCACAGGAACCTATGCTTCCTACGCCGTGATCGACGGGGATAGTGTCGCCACTACATTTGTCCGCAATGATTCTCTTGAGATCGAATCTTTCCAGGGCAAACGCGACACCTCCTCAGTACGTTGGATCAATGACTGTGAATACATTTTAAAAAAATTGGATCCTAAAAACCGAGCGGAGGAAAAATCAATTCATATAAAAATTTTGACTACCACAGATAGTAGTTATACATTTGAGTTCAACGCTGTTGGTTCGACTAAAAAATTACGGGCAACCGCGTTTAAAAAGCACTAACCATGTTTGAAATCTTTACCAGTCCTGATGCCTGGATGGCGTTATTGACCCTTACTTTTCTGGAAATCATCCTCGGCATAGACAACATTATTTTCATCACTATTGCGGCAGGAAAACTGGAACAAAAAGATCGAAGGAAAGCAACTAATATTGGGTTAGTCCTTGCTATGGGCATGCGTATTCTTTTACTCTTCGGAATTACCTGGCTCACTTCCCTGAAAAAGCCCTTTCTGGTGCTTAGCGAGTCCTGGATACACGGCGGAATTAGCTGGCAGGCATTGATCTTGTTTTTAGGGGGACTGTTCCTTTTGTATAAAAGTACCAAGGAGATCCACGAAAAAATCGAAGATCGGGGCCATGATGAACGCGAAGTGAAAAAAGCCCGGTCCAGTTCGTTAACCAACGCTATTGTACAAATAACAGTGATCAATATCGTATTTTCCTTTGATTCCATTCTTACTGCAATTGGGATGACCAACGGTATTTCCCCTAATCCTAATGATGCCCTGATCCTTATGATCGTGGCGGTTGTGGTTTCGGTGATCATTATGCTTTTGTTTGCCAACCCGGTCGGTGAATTTGTAAATAGACATCCTTCAATTCAGGTTTTGGGACTTTCCTTTCTTATTTTAATTGGATTTATGCTCATCGCAGAAGCAGCTCACCTATCCCATCTGGTTGTATTTGACAATGAGGTAGGATCTATTCCCAAAGGGTATTTGTATTTTGCTATTACTTTCTCGCTAATGGTAGAGTTTTTAGATATGCGTATGCTGCGAAATCGAAAAAAGAGAGCTGTGGTTGAGGAAGTTGCAGAAGAGCAGGCTTAGTTGGGGCGCTGATAGCTCACTTTTGGTTCCACATCCTTTTGCTTTTTGTACAGTGCTTGTTGCTGTTTTACCGTCAAGGTACTACCATCATGACTCCACCCCGGTGGTCCGAAAATGTACATTAACTTATCCGAAAGTTTTTTTGATTTTTTAATGTCTTTCCAAATGTCTTTGTACTCATGGGTAAGGATTACGGCGGGGTTGTACGAATTTGGGGAATGGATCACACCATATTTAACCTCTATTTCTTCATCAAACTCTTTCCAAGTGCCGAATAGTTTGTCAAAAATGTTTAGAAAACCTCCATGATTCTTGTCTAAATACTCCACATTCTGTGCATGATGGACCTGATGCATCGTGTGGGTATTAAAGATCTTTTCCAACCAGCCCAACTTGGGAACGTACTGGGAATGCAACTGAAATTGCCATAACGCTTCAATTCCCAGACATACAACAACCATTTCCGGTGGAAACCCTATGGCCGGCATCCACATATAAAAAAGCGGTTTGTACAGTATGGTAAACCACCCATTTCGAATAGCCGTGCCTAAATTGTAATTATCTGAAGAGTGATGTACGATATGGGCCGCCCATAAAAAACGGATTTCATGATTTGCCCGATGAAACCAATAGTAGGTAAAATCGTCGGCCAATTGGCACAGCAGCCAAACATACCAGGCGTAACCAAAAGAGGCATATCCCAAAATATTTTGCCTGACTCCATCTACCAGGGGATTACACAACTCATACACACCTTCGAAAAGTGCAATGGCAAAGATAACTTTGAAAAGAGGGCCAAGAATTGCAGAACCAACTCCCATGAAACCACTGGCAAAAAGATCTTTCCAATTGTATACGTGGTCGTCTCCATGTGTTATGCTATAGGTAAGTTCAACTAAAATAAAACCAATAAAAGCCGGTACCCCGTATACTAGTGGGTTAGTAAAATCCATAGGTTTTAATGATTATTGCAATTAGGGAAACTATAAAAGTGGAAGATACTAGATTTATCTATCAAAACAAGCTTGTTTGGTCAGAATCACTGTTTTTATCGTCAGTTTCCTTTTTTTCTCCTGCTATTGCTTCCTCATCTATCACTTCAATATCACTTGCCTCCTGTTCTTTTGGCTCTTCATAAGGAAGGGATTCCAATTGACTGATCTGTTTTACTTTTAACGGGGTTAACTGGTTCCCTAAAGCCTTAATCCCTTTAATAGCAATGAAATCCTCCACATTTACCTGTTCTTTGGGTTTTGCAGCTTTACCTCGGGGTTTTGAAAATTCAATTTCCACAATAGGCCGCCAGTCTGTAGCAATCAATTCCATCTGCGACTTTGGATGTTCGGTAATCACCAATTCCTCCTTACTTGCGTTTTCTATGAGAAAACGCTTGATATACACCCGTTCCTTTTCCCCTTCGTAATAGATCACCGAAATGGGCTTGTTTGGTTTCCATTTTTCCAGAATGATCATATCATCGTCAAAACGCGTATTAAGATCTGGAAGAATGGTTTTCACATATCCTCTTTGATTCGCTACCAAAAGCATATCTTCTGCCCGAAACTCGCCCAGTAGATCACCACGCTCATCCACATTTAAACGCTGCACGACATCGTCAAACCAAATTTTACGAGGTTTTAGCGTGGACAAGCCCTTTTCTTTTAGCTCAATCCGCTTTACAGGATATTTGGTAACAATATTCCCTTTTGAACCTCTTCCCTTGATCAATACATCGGCAAAATCTAAATCCCACTTCAATTTTTTAATACTCCCTGACTGCCTTAAATGTATGGTGACCAACTCGGCCTCCCCATTGGGATTGGCACTGAAGTAGAATACGTCTGTATACGGTTTTCCACTGGTCAGATCGTACATTTTATCCCGGGTAATACCGGTCACATTAAATCTTTTGATATAACAGGACCCGCCTTTTCCATTCTTGTAGATCATGTTGTACGTAGTGCGCTTGTCCTTGCGCTTAAAAACCGCAACATGAATAATATTCTTTTCCACAAAGGTTTTGGCATCCACCTTGGTGATCATCATCCGACCTTTTTTGGTAAAAACAATGATGTCATCAATATCACTACAATCCGTTACGTACTCGTCTTTACGCAGCGAAGTCCCTATAAAACCTTCTTCCCGATTTACGTACAGCTTGGTATTTCGTATAACTACTTTGGTAGCTTCAATATCATCAAAAACACGAATTTCCGATTTTCTATTCCACTCCTTCCCGTATTTCTTCTTCAGCGATTTAAAGTAATCAATAGCAAAAGTGATCAGATGCTCCAAATAATGTTTCGTCTCTTGAATGCTTTCCTCAAGACTCTCCAAATGTTGCTTTGCCTTATCCAGGTCAAACTTTGAGATTCGCTTAATTCGGATTTCAGTTAATCTAACGATATCCTCCTCTGTGACTGCTCGTTTTAGATGTTTGGTGTGCGGTTGTAACCCCTGATCTATTGCTGCAATTACCCCTTCCCAGGTTTCCTGCTCTTCGATATCTCTGTAGATACGGTTCTCGATAAAGATCCGTTCAAGCGAAGCAAAATGCCATTGTTCTTCAAACTCTTTCAGCTTAATCTCAAGCTCTTGCTTTAACAAAGCAACCGTATTGTCCGTAGATCGCTTTAATACCTCGCTTACGCCCATAAAAACGGGGCGGTTGTCCTCAATAATACATCCCAAAGGAGAAATGGAGGACTCACAGGCTGTAAAGGCATACAGTGCATCAATCGTTTTATCGGGGGAGATCCCGCTTGGAATATGAACTAATATCTCGACTTCGGCTGCCGTATTATCCTCTATTTTTTTGATCTTGATTTTCCCTTTATCGTTTGCCTTTAAGATAGAATCAATTAAAGAAGAGGTATTGGTGCCATACGGTATCTCCTTTATTACCAGTGTATTCTTATCTTGTGTCTCGATACGAGCTCTAATCCTGACTTTTCCACCACGTACCCCGTCATTGTAGTTAGTGATGTCTATAATCCCCGCTGTGGGAAAATCGGGGAATAAAGTAAATCGCTGTCCTTTCAGATGTTTGATTGAAGCATCGATCAACTCGTTAAAATTATGCGGCAATATTTTTGTGGATAGTCCTACTGCAATCCCCTCTGCGCCTTGAGCAAGTAAGAGGGGAAACTTTACGGGAAGGTTTATGGGCTCTTTTTTCCGACCGTCGTAGGAAAGCTGCCATTCCGTGATCTTTGGGCTAAAAACTACTTCTAAGGCAAATTTTGAAAGCCGCGCTTCAATATAACGCGAGGCCGCTGCACTGTCTCCGGTCAAAATATTCCCCCAATTCCCCTGGGTGTCAATAAGTAGTTCTTTTTGCCCTATTTGCACCATGGCATCGCCAATACTGGCATCTCCATGGGGATGGTATTGCATAGTGTGCCCTACAACATTAGCTACTTTATTGTACCGCCCATCATCCAATTCTTTCAAGGCGTGCATAATTCTACGCTGAACGGGTTTAAAACCATCCTCAATAGCGGGAACAGCACGTTCTAAAATAACATACGAAGCGTAATCTAAAAACCAGTCTTTATACATACCCGTAACCCGGGTAAGGGTTTCGCCAGTGTCTTGGATCTCATTTGAACTACGCTCCTCCAGTTCCCCGTTTTCTTCCGTCATACAAACAAGCTATCTCTTTGTTTTACAATTCTTTTTCTTCTACTAAATCAAGTTCTACTTTCAAGTTTTTGATGATGAATTCTTGCCGGTCAGGTGTATTTTTTCCCATATAAAATTGCAGCAGCTGATCTATGGACATTGCCTTGTCTAACATTACCGGCTCGAGGCGGATATCTTCTCCAATAAAATGTTTGAACTCATCCGGGGAGATCTCCCCTAATCCCTTGAATCGGGTAATTTCAGGTTTGCCGGAAAGCTTCCTAAGGGCTGCTACTTTCTCCTCATCTGAATAGCAATAGATGGTTTCCTTTTTGTTGCGTACGCGGAACAAAGGTGTCTGCAAAATATATAAGTGGTTTTCTTTGATGAGTTCTGGGAAAAACTGCAAGAAAAATGTAATTAGCAATAGCCGGATATGCATGCCGTCTACATCGGCGTCCGTAGCAATTACAATATTGTTATATCGCAAGTCTTCCAAGGATTCTTCAATATTCAACGCTGCTTGTAACAGGTTGAACTCCTCGTTTTCGTACACGATTTTTTTGGTCATCCCGTAGGAATTCAGCGGTTTGCCCCTAAGACTAAAAACTGCTTGCGTATTGACATCTCTGGATTTGGTGATGGATCCTGAGGCAGAATCTCCTTCGGTAATAAACAAGGTAGTATCCAAACGACGTTCGTTTTTCATATCCCCCAAATGAATACGGCAGTCCCTTAGTTTTTTATTATGTAAGCTCGCTTTTTTCGCACGCTCCCGCGCTAATTTTCGAATTCCTGAAAGCTCTTTGCGTTCTTTTTCTGCCTGAATGATCTTTCGTCGTAAGACCTCTGCTGTTTCCGAATTCTTATGCAAGTAGTTGTTCAGGTATTTCCCAACAAAGTCGTTTATATAGGTCCGGACCGTAGGTAGTCCTCCTCCCATATCCGTTGAGCCTAACTTCGTTTTTGTTTGACTTTCAAAAACGGGTTCCATTACCTTGATGGAGATCGCAGAGATAATAGATTTTCTGATATCGGAGGCATCGAAATTCTTCCCGTAAAAATCGCGTATTGTTTTTACAATGGCTTCTCTAAACGCCGCCTGATGGGTTCCGCCCTGGGTGGTATGTTGGCCGTTAACAAAAGAGTGGTACTCCTCACTGTACTGGGTCTTACTGTGGGTTATGGCCACCTCAATATCATCACCTTTCAAATGAATTACCGGATACAAAAAATCGTCCTGATTGTTGGTGTCTTCCAATAGATCCCGCAATCCATTTTTTGAAAGGTATTTTTCTCCGTTAAAGACGATCGTTAGACCTGGATTGAGATACACGTAATTCCTTAGCATCCGCTCTACATACTCATTCCGGTACTTGAAATTCTTGAATATACTCTGGTCCGGTGTAAAACTTACCAAAGTCCCCCTCCGTTTAGAACTCTCCTCCAAAACCTCAGTGACTAGTGTTCCCGTTTCAAACTCAGCAGATTTGGATTGTCCGTCCCGGGTGGACTCTACCTTAAAATAGGTAGACAAGGCGTTTACTGCTTTTGTACCCACTCCATTAAGTCCTACGGATTTTTTAAACGCCCTGGTATCGTATTTCCCACCGGTATTCATTTTGGAAACTACATCTACTACCTTGCCCAAAGGGATACCACGGCCGTAATCCCGCACTTTTACCACATTTTCTTTAATGGCAATCTCAATGGTCTTTCCCGCACCCATGACAAATTCATCGATGCAATTATCAATAACCTCTTTTAAAAGAATATAAATACCGTCATCCGCAGAAGAACCATCCCCCAGTTTTCCGATATACATTCCCGGTCGCATCCGGATATGCTCTTTCCAGTCGAGGGAACGGATATTCTCTTCGGTATATTGGGTTTGTGCCATTAACAGTGGGATTGTCCCGTCTAATATAAAATTATGAGGCAAAAATCAAAATGCCAGGAAAAGAAAGTAATCAACAATAAAAAAGTGCAGATTGTTGATAGTGTCTTTAAACATTGAACCGAAAATGCATGACATCCCCGTCTTTGACTACATACTCTTTTCCTTCAACACGAATTTTACCGGCTTCTTTTACCTTGGCCTCGCTACCGTAGTGCACATAATCGTCAAAGGCGATGACTTCCGCGCGAATAAATCCTTTTTCAAAATCGGTATGGATCACTCCCGCAGCCTGAGGTGCTGTAGCGCCTTTTTTAATGGTCCATGCACGGACTTCCTTCTCTCCTGCCGTAAAATAGGTTTCCAAATCCAATAAGGTATATGCGCCTCGGATCAATTTTGCAGATCCGGGTTCGGTAAGTCCCAAATCTTCCAGAAATAACTGTTGTTCTTCATAAGATTCCAGCTCTGCGATATCGGCTTCCGTCCCTACTGCAAGATAGATCACTTCGGCCCTTTCATCTTTTACCGCTTCCTGTACTTTTTGTACATAAGCATTTCCGTCTACAGCGGCACTTTCGTCAACATTGCAAACGTACATCACCGGTTTGTCCGTAATAAGTTGTAACGGTTTAATATATTCCAATCGATCTTCATCAGTCAAGGTAATTGCCCGAACTGATTTTCCAGATTCTAATTCGTTTTTTACGGTGCTTAATACGGCAACTTCCTTTTGGGCTTCTTTATTTCCGGTTTTTGCCGCTCGGGCAGATTTATCCAGCCGTTTTTCTATACTCTCTAGATCTTTGAGTTGTAGTTCAACATCTATGGTTTCCTTATCCCGAATGGGATCTACTCCGCCATCCACATGAACCACATTATCATTGTCAAAACAACGTAATACATGGAGGATAGCATCGGTCTCCCTAATGTTTCCAAGGAATTGGTTGCCTAAACCTTCCCCTTTACTTGCCCCTTTAACCAAGCCGGCAATATCAACAATTTCTACTGTTGCAGGTAGTACTTGCTGTGGATTCACCAAGGCTTCCAATTGTTCAAGGCGATGATCGGGAACGTTCACTACCCCAATATTAGGTTCTATAGTGCAAAATGGAAAGTTAGCACTCTGAGCCTTTGCATTGGAAAGGCAATTAAAAAGGGTAGATTTCCCTACATTGGGTAATCCTACGATTCCAGCTTTCATAATTACGAAAATCTAGCGTAACCCTAATGAAGGAAAGCTATCTAATGTGTTTTGAGTTTTTCAAATTCACCTGACACCTTGTGCTTTCTTTTTTCAGGGTCCGATTTTTTAAGATTGCAAATATAGGATGAAGTTTTGATTGGCTATCGCTCTAAAAACCACTCCAGAGATTAAAAAGGAAGATTATCACTATTGTTATAATGGCGAGAATGGCCAGGGCAGACAAAAAACAGCCTATTTTCATCCAGACTCCCGAGTATTCCTTTTCCTTTTCAGACATACGGCCAAGATAGGACATCCCATTTCAGAGAACAAGAAACCTTACGGTTTTTGGTATATTTAGCGCATGTCAAAAATTGTGCTTCGGGGTTTTTTATATGATGAAAAATCCTCTTTTAAAAAAGGGCCTGCCTTAGCTCCCCCCTTGATTCGTGAGGCATATCATTCGGCATCTGCAAATTATTATGCGGAGAATGGTATGGAAGTTCTTCCAAGTCACTTTGAGGATATGGGAGATTTTAGCATTCAAGACTATTTTGACATTGAATCAATTACCAAAGAACACCTTAAAAAAGAATTGCCAATTTTGACACTGGGTGGTGACCATTCCATTACCTACCCCATATTGAAGGCATTACATCAAAAGCATGGTCAATTATCCGTACTCCATATAGATGCCCATAGCGACCTTTATAGTGACTTTGAAGGCGACCCCTTTTCCCATGCCTGTCCTTTCCATAATATTTTGAAGGAAGGTATTTCTTCCGATCTAACCCAAGTGGGTATCCGTACACTTAATCATGAACAACGAACCAATGGTGCTAAATATGGAGTCAACATTTGCGAAATGAAGGATTTTGAAAAATTCATCATGCCCGATTATGAGCAATCCATTTATCTATCACTCGATATCGATGCCTTGGACCCCGCTTTTGCACCAGGGGTTTCACACCATGAGGCTGGTGGATTTACCACTAGACAAGTATTAAAAATAATTCAAGATATTCCTGTTCCCATTCTAGGAGCAGATATTGTGGAATATAATCCAAACAGAGATATCAATGGGATGACAGCAATGGTCTGCGCCAAACTATTAAAGGAGATTATCGCGAAGATGGTAATTTAGATACATCTATTGGCGTTAGAAAGTAATAATACTTGTTTCTATTTTTAAATGAAATATACAGTTTTCAAATTAATATTACCCATCGTTTTAGTATTCAACTTCTGGTTTTCAAAGTCCCAAATTCCTGAACCCAGTTTTGAATCAAAACCTTATTTTGAATTTTTAAACAAAAAAAAAGAAATTCTTCAAAAGATACTGTACTCTAATGAAACAGGTCATTATACACTTTTTGCCAACGGAAGACATGGAAATGGGAAAAAGACGGTTCGTAAGTTTGATTTAAGTTTTCAGCCTATTCCGTACCGCATCAATTTTAAATTTCCAAAAAAAACATTTGAACCCCGAACTGTTGACATTACTCCAATAGGAAAAAAACTTTATCATATTTGGAAGGTTAGAAAAAAGGAAAGCATCCAGTATTTCGTACAAGAAATTGATTTACTCTCCAAAGTAACTTTGCAGGAAAAACTCATTACCGAAGTGCACTACATAAATGGAAATTCTACCCGAACAAAATCTCAGATTAAAATAGACAAAGAAAATCACCTGCATTTGATTACTGAAATTTTGGGAAATCAACAAGGTGGAGTAATGCTACAACTGGATAGTTTTGATGAAAATCTTAGTAAGAAGCGAACAACGATTTATGAACTTCCACATAGTATTCAACATTTTAGTATCCAGAAGGTATTGCCATACCAAAATGACGGTTTTATATTGATAGGAAAAAATCACTCCTCCTGGAATAAATCAAAAAGCGTAAGACAAAAAGAATATGAATACTTTGTTTATTATCTATTCGATCGTAAAACAAACTTGGTAAAAAGAATATCGCCGAACAACAAACACATGAATGGTCTTGCCCTAGAAATAAATGGTGACCATCTAATAATCACAGCATTTATAGATAATCACAACATTACTAGACCAAATAGTATTTATGTTTTCAAATATGATTTATCGCAAAATCGGATCGTATTTGATTCCATTTGTGACTTACCCCCTTCTTTCTATGATTATCCTGAAATAAAGGATAAAAAAATAGCAGCGATTAAAATCGGGTTTCAAAATAAAAAATGGTTAGCTGACGGTAATTATAAAATCAAAGAAATCTTTTCAAATCAACAGGATGAGACCATAATCGTTTCAGAGCAAGAGTTTTATACGCAAAACCTTGCATCCAGTCCGGTTGCAGCACTTATTACTCCAAATAATAATTTCTATTCCAAAGACATAGTCGTTTTTAAGATAAGTAAGGACGGACAATTGTTATGGCATTCCAAAGTAATTAAAAATCAGGAATGGGGTAGTAATGATATTCTCTCTTATTACCCTGTTTTTAAAAATAATACGCTTTTTTTGTTTTATAATGGCAATTATATTAACCCCGAAAGTTCAGGTAGAAATTTTCTTAATGAGCACGATTCCGCATTGCTCTGCACAATTATTGGAGAAAATGGAGGTATTCAACAAAGAATACTGGAGTATTACACGGAAGAGTACCCAAACGTAATTCTGCCTTCACTTTCCCATTACAATAAGGAGCTAGGTGCGATTCTTTATCATAGGGCACCGGGCAACTTGAAAAGACAAAAATTTACTCAAGTTGAATTACGATAACAAATTACAAACTTAAATACATAAAAAGTCCTATTGCTCATCTGGGTGCATGAATTGCTGTTTTCCTAACAGTTCTTCTTCCGTTTCTTCACGATCCTCGTCCGGAACACAGCAATCTACAGGACAAACTGCTGCGCATTGCGGTTCTTCATGAAACCCCATGCATTCCGTGCATTTATCTGGTGAAATATAATAGATCTCGTCGCTAATTGGCTCCTGCACCTCATCAGCATCCACTTCCTTTCCATAAGGCAATACGATATTTCCCTTAAGAGAAGTCCCATCACTATAACGCCACTCCTCTGCACCCTCATAAATCGCAGTATTCGGGCACTCGGGTTCGCAAGCCCCACAGTTTATGCATTCATCGGTGATAATGATAGCCATAACTTTCCTCTTTCAATGCGTACTTTTGTACAAAAATAAATCCTGGCGGATTTTTCTACAAATAAAATGGGGCATAACATCCTATATTTAAGCAGTTTTGTGAAACTTGGCAGTTTCCTTAACATATTTTGTGAAGCTGAAAAGGATACTACAGATCCATGGAATAGCAAGCTGGAAAAGGTAATTGAAGAAGCCGGTGTCCATAATCCCTGGTTTACCCGGGATAATGTAAACTATGTACTGGCCTATTGGGGCCGGCAGCTTTCCGAAAAAAATATTACACAATGGCTTTCGCCCTATACACTTCCTAATCAGGAACTGCCTAAGCAAATTGCGGTCATCATGGCGGGTAATATTCCTTTAGTGGGTTTCCATGACTTTTTATGTGTCCTCTTTTCCGGAAACACCGTAGTAGCAAAACTGTCCTCTAACGATAGGGTAGTACTCCCTTTTCTTACAGAATACCTGAAAGCAATGGATCCCGGTCTTGAAGACCGTATTTTTTTTACGCAGGGGAAACTAAACGATTTTGATGCCGTAATTGCTACAGGCAGTAATAACACCGGACGTTATTTCGACTATTATTTTGGAAAGTACCCTAATTTAATTCGGAAAAACAGAAATTCTGTTGCTGTCCTTTCAGGAAATGAAAAACAGGAATCCCTTAGGCTGCTCGGGGAAGACCTGTTCCGATATTTTGGTCTGGGATGTAGAAGTGTTTCCAAGATCTATGTCCCCGAAGATTACGATTTTACACCACTATTTAAGGCCATCTTGCCCTGGGAGTCCCTGCTTCAAAGTAATAAATACGCCAACAATTACGAGTACAATAGGGCGGTGTATTTGCTTTCGGATTTCGATGTTCTGGATAATGGGTTTCTGATCCTAAAAGAAGATACCGGTATTGCTTCTCCGATAGGAGTGCTTTATTTTGAATATTATAAGGATCCCGAGCAATTGAAACAACAGCTCCTGGCTGCTTCAAACACTATTCAATGCATTGTAGCCGAAAATTTCACACCCAACAAGGTTGCACTTGGGCAAACCCAATTACCAGCGCTAAAGGATTATGCTGATGGTGTTGACACTATGGCATTTTTGTTAAAACTTGCGTAAGTTGTACTAACCACAATCCATAAAATTTTAAGAACTTTGCCGACGCTTAATCGGACAACATTACGATATTAAAAGAACGTATTCATGAAAAAACACAACTTTAGTGCAGGACCTTGCATACTGCCGGAAGTAGTAATGAAACAAGCCGCAGAGGCTGTTGTTGAACTCGACAATAGTGGGCTTTCACTTATTGAAATCTCACATCGCAGCACAGCTTTTGTTGACATCATGGAAAAGGCGCGCACTTTGGCATTGGAGTTACTAGGATTAAATGGAAAAGGCTATTCTGCTTTGTTCTTACAAGGTGGGGCCAGTACACAGTTCCTTAATGTTGCCTACAATCTGCTGGAAAAAAAGGCAGGATATGTCAATACAGGGACCTGGAGTTTAAAAGCCATCAAAGAAGCACGCTTATTTGGAGAAGTTGTGGAAGTGGCTTCTTCGCAAGAAGATAACTTTAATTATATTCCAAAGGGATATACTATTCCCGAGGATTTGGATTACCTGCACCTTACTTCTAATAATACGATTTTTGGTACCCAAATAAAAGAATTTCCCAATACTGCGGTTCCATTGGTTTGTGATATGAGTTCAGATATCTTTTCAAGGCAAATGGATTTTTCAAAATTTCATCTGATCTATGCGGGTGCACAGAAAAATATGGGGCCTGCGGGTACTACTTTGATCCTTGTAAAAGAAGATGTATTAGGCAAAGTATCGCGTAAAATTCCTTCTATGTTGGATTATGCCACACAAATTGGGAAAGCGAGCATGTTTAACACTCCGCCGGTGTTCGCAGTATATGTTTCTATGCTAACCCTGCAGTGGCTTAAGGATCTTGGAGGTATTCCAGCTATTGAGGAAATTAATGAGAAAAAAGCCAAGTTGATTTACTCTGAAATTGATTTGAATCCTGTATTCTCCGGCTTTGCAAAAAAAGAGGACCGTTCTTTTATGAATGCTACGTTCAATATTACAGATGATACCTTGAAGGAAGTATTTGACGAGATGTGCAAAGAAGCAGGTATTAACGGTATTAATGGGCATCGTTCGGTGGGCGGCTATCGGGCATCCATGTACAACGCTTTACCCCTTGAAAGTGTGGGGATCCTGGTAGATATCATGAGCGAACTTGAGCGGAAAGGCTAATTCCGGTTTCTTCTATAAGATAATTTACAACGTAACGTATGGGTGTAATTAAGATTCTTGCCAATGATGGGATTGGGGCTAATGGAAAAGAACTTCTGGAACAAAAGGGTTTTGAAGTAATTACCACAAAAGTGGCACAGGAACAACTTAGCAATTTTATTAGCGACAAGAACATTGAAGTCCTACTGGTACGCAGTGCCACCAAAGTGGGAAAGGAAGTGCTGGACACCAGTCCAACACTTAAACTCATCGGAAGAGGTGGGGTTGGAATGGATAATATTGCGGTACAACATGCTAAAAACATAGGAATACCTGTAATTAATACCCCAACTGCTTCATCAGCTGCAGTTGCAGAATTGGTCATTGGGCACTTACTTACCGGAATCCGGTTTTTACATGACTCCAACAGAAACATGCCTCTTGAAGGCGATCAAAAATTTGGACAACTAAAAAAATCCTATTCGGGCGCATCAGAGCTAAGAGGCAAAACCCTTGGTATAATTGGTTTTGGCCAGATTGGGCAGGCTGTGGCGCAGATCGCCTTGGGTATGGGTATGAAAGTTGTATTTCATGATCATCATGAGGAATCAAAAACCATCACCTTGCCTTTTTTTGATGGACAAACAGCACGGTTTACTATTAAAGGTAGTACTATGGATGAGGTTTTGAAAGCGTCCCATTTTATTACCCTACATGTGCCATCTCAGAAGGACTATATAATTGGGGCCAAAGAAATTGCCAAAATGAAAACAGGAGTAGGCATTATTAATGCGTCACGTGGTGGAACACTGGACGAAGCAGCCCTTATACAGGCATTGGACAATGGAAAGGTAGCCTTTGCGGGGCTTGATGTGTTTGAATCTGAGCCCACTCCGGAAATTCGAATCTTAATGCATCCAAAAATTTCGCTCTCTCCACATATAGGAGGCTCCACCTTAGAAGCTCAAAATCGCATCAGTCTGGAGTTGGCAGAACAGATCATCAATTATTTCCAATAATTAGGAGCTTACGCGATTTTGAGCATGACTTTTTTGTACATTGAAAATTCATTCTAAACACTAATACGATGACAGGATTACTAGATTTAATCAATAGCCCAACGGGCCAACAAATTATTAGCGGTGTAGCCGGCCAAACAGGACAATCCGAAGGGAAAACTGCCGATGTTCTGGGTATGGCCTTACCCCTTCTAATGGGCGCAATGAAACGAAACGCTTCTACCCCGGATGGGGCGCAGGGTTTGTACAATGCTCTTTCCTCCAAACACAATGGCGGTATTCTGGATAACCTTGGAGGATTATTCAGTGGTGGTGTTGACCAATCCGTTATGGATGATGGTGCTGGAATTTTAGGACATATTCTAGGAGGTAAACAACCTCAGGTTGAAAATGCCTTAAGTCAGAAATCCGGGCTGGACGCAGGATCCATTTCACAGATCTTAAAAGTAGCCGCTCCTATTTTGCTAGGCTTCTTAGGAAAACAAACCCAACAACAAAATGTTAGTAATTCCGATGGCCTATCCGGATTGCTGGGAGGATTAATGGGGGGAGGAAGCACCGCAAATCAGCAACAATCCCTTATCGAAACCTTTTTGGATTCTGATGGTGATGGCAGCGTATTGGATGATTTGGCTGGGATGGTGTTGAATAGTGGTGGCCAGAAAAAAGGTGGCCTGGGCGGATTGTTAGGAGGATTATTCGGAAAATAAACCTTTAAAGTATACTCTAATAAAGCCATCTGCTCAGAACAGATGACTTTTTTTATGTCGGTAATTGAAAACACAATGGGTATTGCCGTATTTTTGACCAATGAATCGAGTTAGGCAACGCTGGGAAATTTCCAAAAACTGGCAACTGGTATTTCCAATTTTAGGCTTTTTATCTCTTGCCGGAACCACCTATCTCATTTCCAGAAGACTACTACATCTATTTTCCTTGAATAATACGGCGTTTGAATGGCCTTTCACATTAGGGCTAACAGTGCTGTTGTATTTTCCTATGTTATACGTATTTCTGTGGTGTTTTAAGAAGCTGGAAAATAAATGGGTGATCAATTATAAATGGGAAATGATTGCCATTTTTATCGTTTTCGCCATAACCGGTAGTGTTTCTGCAAAATTGGCAGAACCGCTTACACACTTTGTTGGAATTGATAGAGATACTTCAAGTGGGTGGATCTACTGGCCGATTCGAATACTGATCATTCTACCTATTTATCAGGTTCTATTGATACTAGTGGGTTGGCTGTTCGGCCAGTTTGCTTTCTTTTGGGATTTTGAAAAAAAGATGCTGAAACGCATAGGTCTAGGCTTTCTTTTTAAGTAGACTGGATAAACATTATGAATTCCTTAACATATTGCTTTCGGTCTAAAAACTTAGCTTTGCCGCTTATGGCAGTGAGAAAGATACTTTACGCTACTTTTTTGGTCGCCTTGATCGCATTCAAGGTATCCTCAATGGCCATACATTTCCATTTTCATCACGGGCATGACCACGAACACCAGGAACCTTGTGAACTCTGTGAACATGCCCTGGAATTTATCAATACTGCGTTTTCTTCAACCGTTGCTACTCCCCTAGTTGAAGTTGGTTTTGCTGCCAATTTTAATTTACCAAAAACGGGATATAACAGTATTTGCATTGTTGCCGGTACAGACAGCACACTTTTTGGCAGACCCCCACCGGTATTCCTTTAACATTGACGATTGCACCTCGCATTAGGTGTACAGTTAAGAAGTAAAATTCTTTTTCATCGGGACGTTCCCTTTTAATTATCCTATGAAAATAAATAGTTTGAAGCTTGGGCTTCTCTTTTCAAGTGTCTTTTTTGCTTTCTCTACTCTGGTAACTGCTCAAAACAGTTCCTGTACCTATTCGATAAGCGGAAAAGTAGTGGATGCCAACACAAACGAACCTGTACCCTATGCGGTAGTTAAAGTGGATAATTCAGACAAGTATACGAGTACCGACGAAAATGGAGATTTTAAGATTGATGGGCTATGTGCACGAAATAATACCCTGTTGATCTCCTCTATTGGCTACACAGATTTGATTGTAGATCAGAACGAAAATTCAAACACTCAATTTTATTTGAAAGCGGAGGTTACCGGCTTAAATGAGGTGACGGTTCGGGGAGAAAAGCTGAAGGAAGTAGGTACGGAAAGCATTGCGCAAGTGGTTATAGACAAGGCAGAAATCAAAACCGTTCCTACACAATCGTTGGCCACGGCATTGTCTCGGGTACAGGGAGTAACCTTTGCATCGGTAGGAAATAATGTTCAGTTGCCTATAATTCACGGGCTTTCTGGTAATCGAATTATCGTTCTTAATAACGGCCTGAAACATGGTTTTCAAAACTGGGGTGATGAACACGCCCCGGAAATAGATATCACAAATGCTAGTAGAATAACACTTGTAAAAGGCGCTACCGGGGTGCGATATGGTTCGGAAGCCTTAGGTGGTGCTATATTGGTTGAATCCACAGCCTTAGAATTAAACAACCCTTTTTATACAAATGTGGGCGTTAGTGGAGAAAGTAATGGTACTGGCTTTAATACGAATTTAGAGATGGGTAGTGGTACGGAAAATTGGAGTTATTATCTCAATGGCAGTTTTACCCAAATCGGGGACCGCACGGCTCCTGATTATAACCTGACCAACTCTGGAAAAGAAGAAGCCGCTTTTGGTGCAGGTGTATTACACCAACATAAAAATTGGGATGTAAGCCTTCGCTACAGTTTTTTGGATCAAAACTTAGCCATTCTGCGGACTTCCTTCTTGGCTAGTCCGGAGGCCTTTATTCGATCAATCAATGCAGACGAACCAGTCATTATTGAACCCCTATCTCGGGAGATTACAGATCCTAATCAAGAAACGCAACATCATTTGGCAAAGGCAGAGGTAGATTGGCGGTACTCTGATGAAGGTAAACTGACTTTTATTGCGGGCTATCAATTAAATCAGAGAAAAGAATTTGACGTTCGCCGAAATGCTGATCTACCCATTGTAGATCTTGATTTAATCACCAATGATTATCAACTGGAATGGAAGCATCCCTCCTGGAACGGTCTAAAAGGTTTGATAGGGGTACAATATTTTAGTCAAAACAACGACAACAACCCGGGAACATTTAATTCTCCTATTGTTCCCAATTACAATATTGAACGCTTTAGCACCTTTATTGTTGAAAAAATTGAGAAAGACCAGAACACCTTTGAAGCTGGTCTTCGCTTGGACTTTGAATCGAACGATGTGCGTGGCCGAGAACCCAATAATGACACCTTTAGAGATCAGTTTAATTTCACGAATATGACAGCTTCTTTGGGCTATGTCAGAGAATTTGAAAATGGCTCGTTCAGAAGTAATATTGGTACTGCATGGCGAACGGCAAATCCTTTCGAGTTATTCAGTTTTGGCCAAAATCGTTGGCGACTGGTGTTCGGTTTACTGCGATATGAGGAAGAAAATGGCGAGATTACTACCGATGAAGTGGCTCTCTTTGATGAAAGTGATGTGGAACCCGAAAGAGGTTATAAATTCATCAATGAGTTTAAAATTAATAAAAACAATAATGAACATGTGCTGACGGTGTATTCCAATTACATCGAAAACTATATTTTTGATCGTCCCATAGACGTAACAACTACGGTAAGAGGACCTTCACTGGCCTTTATATTTGTACAGGCCAATGCACTATTTCTAGGGGCAGATTACAATTGGAGAACGAATTGGACCACCGATATCAGCACCGACCTTGGTTTAAGTTATTTATGGTCGCGGAATATTGGAGATGACGAGCCACTGATCAACCAACCCCCCATAACAACGAATTTATCCATTCAGTGGGATCAGGGAAAATTCTGGATGTTTGATTCCTCCCGATGGACCCTTCGCCCAAGCTATACCTTTGAACAATTTCAAGCACCACGGACTATACCGATAGCCAACTTAGTGGATGGATCTGCAGAAGTTACGCTTGACTCCGAGATATTTGACGTTTTGGATCCCCCAGAAGGCTATTTTTTACTCGATCTATCCTGGAACTTTAGCTTGAAAAACTTTTCGGGAAGTATTGCAGCCCAGAATCTACTGAATACCAGTTTTAGAAGTTATTTGAACGATCTGCGATACTTTGCCGATGAACCCGGCAGAAATATCATTATTTCGTTGAATTATCAATTTAAGTCTAACAAAAATGGCAAATAAACAGAACATTTCTAATACGAGAGATATGAATACCCGGGCACCCTAGAGGCCTACAATTGAACAGTAACTTTAATACATATATAATAAACCCAATTAAAAAAAGAAAGATGAAAACGATTGAACAAATTAAAAACTTACGATTTATAGCCCTTTTATTTATTGCTATTGCTGTGGTAAGCTGTAGCGATGATGATGAAGACACTCCTGAAGAAAACTTGCCGGAAGTATTTACGGATGTAACGTTGATATTTACGCCATCAGGAGGTGGTACCCCAATCACAGCCTCCGCTGAAGATCCGGATGGGGAAGGAATTTCTGATTTAGTTGTTAATGACGAAATTAACTTAGCTGCGAATACCACTTATACTTTAACGTATACCATTTTCAATGCTTTAGTGACACCCGCTGAAAATATTGGAGCAGAAATTCTTGACGAAGATGATGAGCACCAAATTTTCTTTTCATTCACAGATGGAGCGTTTAGTGATCCAACCGGAGATGGTAATATCGGCGCAGCAAATGCGGCAGACCCAATTAACTATTTGGACGAGGACTCTGATACACAAGATGGGTCCGGAAACCCAGTTGGTTTATTGACTCAGTGGACTACAGGAGCTGCCCAAACCGGAGCTAGTTTTAGGGTTAACCTACAGCACCAGCCGGGTGTTAAAACAGCAACCTCTACTTCGGCAGATGGTGATACTGATTTTGACCTAACATTTGTTTTGAACATTCAGTAAAATAAATTAAAATGAACCAAACTCCCATGCTGTAGTTATCCACGGTTTGGGAGTTTTTTTAGCGCTAATTATAACAGCTTACACCAGGACAATACCATGCTAAAGAAGAACATTCATGATCATTACAAACAACCTCACAAAACACTATGGTGAGCAAATTGCACTTGACCATTTAAACCTTAATGTTAAGGAAGGAGATATCTATTGCCTACTTGGTGCCAATGGCGCCGGCAAAACTACTACGATAAACCTGCTACTAGGATTTATTACGCCAAGTTCTGGAAGTGCGTTTATCAACCAACTAGATGTACACCAAAACCTCAAAACAACCAAGCAATTTCTGGCCTATATTCCGGAGAACCTAATGTTGTACCCTAACCTTACGGCCATTGAAAATCTAGATTACTTTTCAGGAATTGCCGGGAAAAACTTTTCCAAATCTGCGCTACCAACCTTTCTGGAAGAAGCCGGTTTACAATCGGACGCCTTTGATAAACGAATTGTAACATTTTCGAAAGGAATGCGCCAAAAAGTGGGTATAGCCATTGCTCTGGCCAAAGATGCCAAAGTGCTATTGCTGGATGAACCTACTTCAGGACTGGATCCTAAAGCGAGCAACGAATTTGGAACAGTACTTCAAAAGCTACGTGCCAAAGGTGTGGCTACACTTATGGCTACACATGATCTATTTCGTGCTAAAGAGGTAGCTACCCATATCGGTATCATGAAAGACGGCCAATTGAAGCAAGAATTTGTAGCAGAAGCTATTTCCCTTTCCGAGCTGGAAAAGGCTTTCCTAAACACTATAGCCTACAAAGAATTGGTATCATGATCTCAAAAACATTCCTAAAAGAAACCAAAGAGCTCTGGCGCGAAGGTCGCGTGCGAATTGCGGTTAGTATTGTGTTATGCCTTGCTGGGGTTTCGGTTTGGATCAGCGCAAGATATTACCAAAATGTAAATGAACAATATGAAGTAGCCAAAACCGCTGAGCGAGCTGTTTGGGATGATCAAGGAGAGAAGAACCCACACTCGGCGGCACATTATGGCACCTATGCTTTTAAACCGAAATACCCCCTTTCCCTCTTAGATCAAGGGGTGGATAAATTTGCAGGAACTTCTATCTTTTTGGAAGCCCACAATCGAAATGAGGCTCAATTTAGTGCCGCCGCAGATCAAACGGCACTAGCCCGTTTTGGAGATTTAACTCCTGATTTTATCTTGTTGTTTATCATTCCCCTACTCATAATTCTTCTGGGTTACAACAGCTTTACCAAAGAACGAGAAATGGGGACACTAACCCTACTACAAAGTCAGGGCATTTCCTCCTGGAAGTGGCTGTTGGGAAAATGGATTGCCCTTCTCTTTCCTATTTTTCTGATCACCACAGTTTTGTTTTTGATAGCCGGTCTCATCTTGAGTAATCTTAAAGCTTATGGCGTATTCAATTGGAGCGCTTTATTCACAATGTATTTAGTATACCTAGGATACTACATCATTTTTATCAATATTGTGCTACTGATCTCCGCAAAAGCCAAAAGATCGGGAATTTCCCTAGTGGTTTCCCTCTGTATTTGGATAATTGCCTGTCTAGCCGCGCCCAAAGCAGCCAGTAATTTTGCGGAAACCAAACATCCTTACCCTACCCGACAGGAATTTGCAGCCAATGTATTACAAGACAAAAAAGAAGGATTGGACGGTCATAATCCGTGGAGCAAGGAGGCAAAATTATTGGAACAAAAAGTGCTTCAAGAATACGGAGTGGATAGCCTTCACCAGTTGCCCTTTAATTTTGATGGGTATCGTATGCAAAAGTCCGAAGAACACGAGGCCGAAGTGTACTTGAAACACTATAACCATCTCAAAGACCAGTATACGAAGCAAGCAAAAGTATATCGTGGTTTGGCCACCCTTTCTCCCTACCTGCCCACGCGCTTTTTAAGTATGGCCATTGCCAATACGGATTATGCTACACACTGGGATTTTGCCGATGCTGCAGAGGAGTACCGCGTTGCTACTCAAAAGTTTCTCAATGAGAACTTTGCTGAAAATTCTGAGTATGGGGATTGGTCCTATCAGGCGGATGCCAGCTTCTGGCAAGAACTTCCCGCTTTCCAATACGATCCCCCGGAATTAAATACTACGCTTGAAAGTAATACCTCCAATCTTTTGGTGATGGGAGGATGGTTGTTAGGGTCATTTGGCTTGCTCTTGTTCACTACCAAAAACTTTTGATCATGTTTTCGTACAACTTCAAATATGAACTGAAACAACTCTTGCGAAGCCGTTGGATACAACTGTTAAGTATTGTTTTGTTGGTGTTATTCGGATTTTCCGCTTTTAATGGCTTACAAAAGGTGGAAAAGCGCAAAAAAGATATTGCGACGGCTAAAACAGCGGTACGGGAAAGTGATGCTATGATGTTAAAGCTTTTAGACTCTGTGGAACGTGGAATGGAGGTAAGCGCTTCCCCATGGACTATTCCTACCAGTCCCATGGCGGTTGGGAATTATCACCCCCGTGTGGTGGCCATGGAGTCCCAACCTATGGCTTTTATTGCCACAGGGCAAGCAGACCTCTTTACACATCATGTAAAACCTACTGTTTACGGAGATGATTTTTCATTGAATTTTACAGAGATGACCAGTCCTGTTCAGCTGTTATTTGGCAGTTTTGACCTCGCATTTGTTATTGTGTTCCTCCTCCCACTACTCATTATCGCTTTTTCGTACAATGTGCTTTCTTCAGAAAAAGAAAGTGGTTCCTTGCGCCTACTGGCCGCACAACCTATTGCTATCCAAAACTGGGTACTTCAAAAACTGACGCTGCGCTTTTTCTGGTTAGCGGTTTTGGTAATTATCGCGCTCACTCTTGTGTTTTTAGCCCTGGGGATCAATCCTTTTATGCAAGCAAGCATCTATTTTGGGGTATTGGGGTTGGTGCTTGCCTACATGCTATTTTGGTTTGCTTTGGCTTTTTTGGTCAATCTTTGGGTTGGAAGTTCAGCAAAGAATGCCGTTGCCTTACTGGGACTCTGGGTACTGTTTGTCCTTCTGGTACCTTCGGTGCTTAACCAATTGGGCAACACGCTCTATCCGATGCCATCACGCACCTTAATGATCAATGAGATGCGTAGCATGAAAGCCGAGGTAACCAAAAGACAGGATGAGATACTGGACAATTACCTTCGGGATCATCCCGAATATGCCCTTAACGATACCACGCAACAAAGAGGTTTCTGGCACCGGTATATGGCTTCCCAAAAGTTGATCAAAGAGGAACTATCGCCAGTAGTGGATCGTTATGAAGAACAATTACAAAATCAACAGGATTGGATAGGCCGTTTTAAATGGATCTCTCCTGCGATCATTGCCCAGCAATCGTTTAATCAAATAGCCGGTACTTCCACGCAAGACTATGAAGGCTATAGGAAACAGGTGGTGGAATTTGCATCAACCTGGCGGGAGCATTTCATACCTTTTCTTTATAATAATACGAGTTTTTCACAACAGGATTATCCGCAAATACCAGAATTTGAGTACAGTACCAGAACCCAGAGAACATCAAAAGCGTCATTGCTAATTTTGGTCTTGTCTTTGGGACTTTTTGGACTCGGTTTTCTTACTTCCAAAAAGGGAGTAAAACTCATATACGATGACTAATCTAAAGTATATCAATGTTTTTTCATTGCTTTTCTTTAGTACGGTAATGGCTTTTGCGCAGGAGGATGAAACCAACAACTTCCCCCCTCCTGAAACCCCGGTACAGATAACTGCTACCAAAACTAAGGGTGTGATCACCTTGGACGGACGATTGGATGAGCCGGATTGGAGTTTAGCAGCACCCATTACTAACTTTTTTCGGGTAGAACCTGTGCAAGGAGGGAGCGTTAAGAACACCACCGAAGTACGCATTCTATACGATAATAAATACCTTTATTTCGGGATTTTTGCCCGGGATTCTCTGGGAAAAAAAGGTATTCGGATGCAGGATTTAAGCAGGGATTTCAATGGGCTTGAAAATGATGTTTTTGGCATCCAAATCGATGCGCAAAATACGAAACAATACGCCGTTTCTTTTCAAACCACCCCTTATGGAAATCAACAAGATGTTCAAAATTTTAATGATGCGAACAGAGACGAAGATTGGAACGCCTTGTGGCGGGTACGCACGCAACGAACCGATAGGGGCTACTATGCCGAATTTGCCATTCCTTTTAAATCTATTCGCTATGATAAACCGGTAGAGGGTGTACCCGTGGAATGGGGCATTACCTTTTTTCGTTTAGCCCGAAAGGACTATGAAAAAACGGTCTTCCCTGCCATCCCGCAGTCGTTTTCAGAAAACCGCATGACCTATGCTGCCAAACTTACGGGTTTGAAAGTGCCTCCGCCCTCTGCCAATATTCGTATTGAACCGTATGCGTTATACCAGTATGATGAAAATAAGGAAGGAGATGTTTTAGTAGATAAATTGAACGACCCAAAAATTGGGGGCGATGTCAAATGGGCAATTAGCCCGAATGCAGTACTGGATTTGACGATCAATACGGATTTTGCCCAAGCGGATGTAGACCAAGCCGTAAACAACCTGGAACGATTTAATATTTTTTTTCCAGAGCGGCGACAGTTTTTTTTGGAGAATTCCGGAATTTGGGCCGGAGGGGGTAATTTTCAAGTACGCCCGTTTTTTAGCCGTACGATAGGGCTTTCTAACGCCTTTAATGCCGCCCCCGCCCCATTGGATGCTGGAGCACGATATACAGATAGGAATGAAAAGCGGACTATCGCCGCACTCGCGGTCCGCCAGCGGGAAACCGATGATGGTCCGGGAAGTAGCTTTGGAGTGGCCCGCTTTATTCAAAACTATGCAAAAGAAAACAACATTGGCGCCATGATTACCTATCGTAGAGATGATGCCTTTTCCGATCTAGGACTGGAAAGTCAAAACAATACCACTATTTCTATTGATGGATTGATTCGTCCAAAGAGCGAGATAACCCTTTCGTATTTAGTATCTACTTCATTAGATAGCGAAACCGGAGATAACGGCTATGCAGGTCGCTTATTTGCCGGAGCACAAACCAACAAATACTACATGGGATATGAAAGCTTCTTTGTCAGCGAAGACTATGCTCCGGATATGGGTTTTGTTCAGCAAAGCGATGTAGTGTTCCACAGTCCCGGGGGATATGCCATTGTACGCCCTAAATGGTTACCTTTTGTAAGACGATGGGACCCTGGCGCTTTCTTCAATTACTTTCACGATTTTGAGGACTTTGGAAATTTTCAACAATCCAATCTTTATATTTTCCCCATCTACACCTGGTTTAAGGATAACAGTTTTATTGAAGCTTCCTTTAGACCTACCTGGCAAAACATCAATTTTGATTTTGCTCCTTTAGGACTTGAAATTGAAGAAGGTAGGTATAGCTACACACGATATCTGGTCCGCTATAATTCCGACCGGTCCAAGAAGTTTTCAGGCTCAATTCGCTACGACTTCGGAAATTTTTATAACGGAACAAGAAATACGGTTATTACCGGACTTCGTTACGCTCCGGTACCCCATGTCGCATTTAGCGCAGATTACGAACACAATAACATCAATGGGGTTGGCCTGTTATCCGAAGATCTGGAGACCGATCTGTATACCGGGACCTTGCGTTTAGCATTGAATCCCAGAGTGCAACTCTCCACCTTTTATCAATACAACAGCTTTGATGAACAGGGCCGGTGGAATATTCGTTTTAGTTGGGAATATATGCCGTTGTCTTTTATTTATATTGTATTCAACGATACCCAAACCGACCTTTTTGATCCTGTTCAGCGTAGCACACAAACCATTAGTAAGATCACCTTTTTGAAGCAGTTTTAGCGCAAAACAAAAGCGTAACTACCCATCCCTTAGTTATTGTAATACGCCACTTTTATCCTAATCTTCAAGGATATTGGTCATGGCATAAATCTCTTCGATTAAGGGCGTTGTAACTTCATCTTCGACACCTCCCGCGCTAACCGATGTAATAACGGCCTCTCCTATGATGTGTCTTCCCCTGAGAAGACCATTTTCGTCCTTGTGAATTCCCTCAATGGGGTAGGTTTTTACAACGTCTTCCAAGGCCATATCGGAGTAGGTTGTTTTTAACCCCCATATCGCATGAAGTATTAAAGGTTCACCGTCCGGAGTGTTCCCTACATACAGCATATTATGTCCTTTTTTGCGTAAAATAGTAAAGAAAGGGATGGCCTTTTCTTTAATGAATGCTATCTTTTCTTCAGATGTACCCGATAGATCATACTTATGGCCATGTTTGATCTGATCTTTAGAATCTCTAGGCAACCATATTTTATACGTACTGAACAAATCCCGGATCATAGAGGAACAATCTCTATTCTCCAAATTACCACCCCATCCATAAGGTCTCCCTATTAAGTTGGATACTAATTCCCTGAGGTTATCCTCCCGTATAGTAACATCTCCTAAGGCTAGGGTATTTTGGTCGACCTCTGCTTTTAAGATCATCCCATTTTGTTTTTCATCAGCAGTCGCAAAATACACAGCAATTTTTCCGGGATTCTCAACGCTAGCTTCATCATATGGAAGTACCATTCCCATTTTGGCGTTAACAGCAAACAAAGAATCATCATTCCTTAGGCTAAGGTCATCTAGTTTGGGTAGGCTATAGTTTCCCGTTGACCATTGTTCGATAAAATCCTGATCCACCACAGCAAGGTCATGCATGGATACCCAACCTTTGTAATACGGACTGATAACATAGCACCATTGTTTGTCCTTAGTGGTATGTGCAATGAATACTGGGGTATTGGCCCACAATGCCGTTTCCTGAAAATAATCAAAAGGGAAACCTTCTCCTGCTTTGGAGTAAAGGTCAAAACCCGGTTTATTGGTCGGAAGCCGTCTTAAATTCGTGTGAGCTATGATAATTCCTTTCTTCTGGAAATTCGGGAACCCATCTGTGTCTGCATTAGCAACAATAGCAGCTCTTTGGTGTTTTTTGTGTTGCTTTTTATTCTCCCCATACCAGGCATCATCATGTAAATACGTATCTAAATACGGTAGCGCTTTCCCCGGAAAAGCCGCTAAAGTGATCAACAAGTTGTCCGGCTGTATCTTCCAGGGAGCGAAAAAATTTTTAATAAATTCATTTTGAAGGGAGTCTGGGATTTTAATATCCTTCCCTGGGTAATCGAGGAGGTCGTAATCGTATGTTTGTACCTGAATGGTCAATGGTTTCTTGTCCACTTTCTTACAGCCAAAGCATCCGAAAAAACAAGAAACTACTAAAATCAAAAGTGGCCGCATATTGCTTTTTTTGGTTCCCCAAAGGTACTATTCCAATACTTCATTTTTTGAACTAAATTAGAAGCACTTAATACGAAATGATTTAGAGCTTGTTCTTATAGCTCTTGTAAGGCAGTAATAATAATTCGGTTTAACAAGCTTACGTAAGTAATATTGTTATTTTTAATACACCTTAATAACCACACGATATGAAACCTTTCTTCTTTTCCCTCTTTCTTGTATTGTTTGTATTTCCCTTTGCTGATTTAACGGGTCAACGCAAAAAAAGCTACAATAAGGCTGCCGAGAATTATCCGGAATCCTTGTACAATTCTATGCAATGGCGTTTGGTAGGACCTTTTCGAGGAGGCCGCGCCGGAACGGTTTCCGGAGTACCCAACAATTCCAATCTTTACTATATGGGGACCGCTGGTGGCGGAGTTTGGAAAACTACAGATGCCGGAAGTACCTGGAGCTGTATTTCCGACGGATTTTTTGGAGGCTCTATAGGCGCACTGGCTGTTTCCGAATCGGATCCCAATGTAATCTACGTAGGTGAAGGAGAACAGACATTACGGGGCAATGTTTCCTCGGGAAATGGGATATGGAAAAGTCTGGATGCTGGAGAAACCTGGCAGTTTATCGGACTTGAGGGATCGGAGCATATTTCAAGAATTCGAATTCACCCTACAAATCCGGAACTCGTTTATGTAGCTGCGATAGGCAACCTGTGGAAACCGAATACCACGCGTGGCGTGTATCGTTCAAAGGATGGTGGAAAAAACTGGGAAAAGATACTGTATGAAAGTGATAAGGCCGGAGCCGGAGATCTGATATTGGATCCCAACAATCCGAGGATCCTATATGCAGCAACTTGGGAAATGAAACGAAACGGGTACAGAATGGACAGTGGTGGCCCGGATAGTAAAATGTATAAAAGTACGGATGGAGGTGATACCTGGACGGATATTTCCAAATATAGTGGCTTACCCAAAGGAGTTTGGGGTATTGTAGGTATTGCAGTATCTCCGGTAGACTCTAACCGGGTCTGGGCAATCATAGAAGCGGAAGATGGCGGGGTATTCCGATCGGATGATGCCGGGAAGAACTGGAAAAAAATAAATGAAAACAGAGCGTTGCGACAGCGAGCATGGTACTACAGCAGGATTTATGCGGACACGCAAAATAAAGATAAGGTCTATGTGATGAATGTTAGCTATGGGGTGTCTACAGACGGTGGAAAAACATTTACACTAAAGAATGCGCCTCATGGAGATCATCATGACCTCTGGATCGCTCCGGATAACAACAACCGGATGGTTATTGCCGACGACGGTGGGGCTCAGGTCTCGAATGATGGTGGTGAAAATTGGACGACCTATCACAATCAACCTACGGCGCAATTTTATAGGGTTACTACAGACAACACTTTTCCGTACAGGATCTACGGAGCACAACAAGACAATAGCACAGTACGCATTTACAACCGCACTTCCGGTTCAAGTATCACGGAGAGTGACTGGGAAGCTACTGCCGGTGGAGAAAGTGCCCATCTCGCCCCTGACCCGAAGAACAATGCTGTTGTCTATGGCGGTACGTATAAAGGATATATGATGCGTGAAGATCATAGCGTTAACCAAACTCGTTCTGTTAATATCTGGCCGGATAATCCTGCAGGTTCAGGAGCCCAAGTGATGAAATATCGTTTTAACTGGAATTTTCCGGTCAAGTTTAGTTTACATGATGATACCAAGCTATACGCGGGCTCTAATTATTTACATGTAACGACCAATGAGGGTCAAAGCTGGAAAACGATTTCCCCGGATCTTACTCGTGGATTACCGGAAACGATACGATCATCAGGTGGACCCATTACTCAAGATAATACGGGTGCCGAATTCTATTCCAATCTTTTTGCAATTAATGAGTCTCCCTTAGAGGAAGGAGTTATCTGGGTGGGCAGCGACGATGGATTGATCCATATTACAAGAGATAATGGTACAACCTGGGAAAATATTACCCCTCCATCTAACAGTAGCCCAAAACTTAATATGATCAATTGTATTGACCCAAGTCCATTTCAAAAGGGTACGGCTTATGTTGCTGCTACTTCATACAAATTTGGCGACTATACCCCCTATCTGTATAAGACTTCGGATTATGGTAAAACCTGGAAGGTAATTACTAAAGGTATCAAAAGCAACCACTATACGCGGGCTATTCGCTCGGATAAGGTCCGGGAAGGCCTGCTGTATGCAGGAACAGAATGGGGAATGTATATTTCATTCGATGACGGAACTAGTTGGTCACCCTTTCAACTGAACTTGCCAATTACCTCAATCCGGGATCTTCATGTAAGGGACAATGATCTAATTGCCGCTACACATGGAAGAAGTTTTTGGATGATAGATGATTTAACACCGCTCCATCAATTATCGTCAGATATGGCCAACAGTGCATATTATTTGTATAAACCGGATAAGGCCTACAGGATGCAACAATCCGGAGGATGGCGAACCCCAAATACCAAATTGGTTGGAGAGAATCATCCAAATGGCGCTATCATTAATTTTTACATCAAGGATAAACGCGAAAGTGATACCATATCTATAGAAATTTTGGAAATGGATGGTTCCGTAATACAACGCTTTTCCAATTTAGCAAAGGAGAATACATTACATCCAAAAGCGGATAAACCGTTAAAAGTGAAATCCGGAGGGAATCGCTTAATTTGGAATATGCGTTACCCCGGCTTCAAAACCTTTAAAGGGATGGTGTTTTACTCCTCTCCGAACCGAGGACCTAAAGCAGTGCCCGGCGACTATAAGGTACGACTAAACTATAATGGCGAAATGACGGAACGGGTGTTTACCATTGTTAAGGATCCCAGAATGCCAAATTCAGTGGCGGATTACCAAGCACAATTTGATTTCTTAATCCGGGTGCGAGATGAGGTAAGCCGGGGAAATACTGCAATTGTTGATATAAGAACCATAAAAAAAGACCTGGATTATCTTAAAGGGAAATCCGGTTTAAAAAAGAATCTCAAAGAAATGATAACCGACTTTGAAGTAAAATTGGATAAAATTGAAAACAATATCCATATGACCAAAAATCAAAGTCGGCAAGATCCCCTAAACTATGGTATCCGAATTAACAACCGATTGGCTTTTTTGATGACCGATTCGCAACGCGGCGATTATCCACCTACAGATCAAGCAGAACAATTTTTCGAAGAAATCACAAAAGAACTGGACAGGGAGATTACCGCGCTAAATCAACTAATGCGTGAATACGTTTCAAAGGTAAATGAACACGTAGCCGAAAATAAGATGGAAATGATATCCATGGAGAAAAGATAAGGAGTGGAGGTAATAGAAATATTAGTTTTGTCATTAGCATGCTGAACAACCCACCAAAGGTAAAATAGTGGCATTCTTAATGCCAGAGACTAGGTGCAACCCTATTGCGGTTTAACGATTTTACCTCTTCTATTTTTTGTACATTCGGAATTCATAAAAATTGATCATGAAACCCTTTTTTAATTACTTTTTCTTTCTGTTTGTAATTGTTCAATTTAGCTTCGCACAAGATCGGGTTACCGGGGAGCCGTTTGCTACGCGCTCTGTGGTATTAGGGCAAAACGGAATGGTGGCCACAAGTCACCCGTTAGCCACCCAAATTGGGCTTGATATCCTTAAAAGTGGGGGCAATGCCATTGACGCTGCTATTGCGGCTAATGCTGCACTTGGGCTAATGGAACCAACCGGCTGCGGTATTGGGGGCGATCTGTTTGCTATTGTATGGGATGGAAAAACGAAACGACTCTACGGCCTGAATGCCAGCGGTCGTTCGCCGCAAAAACTCACCCTGGATTACTTTGAGAAAGAAGGCATGGAGAAAATTCCATCGCACGGACCACTAACCGTTAGTGTTCCGGGAGCAGTAGATGGATGGTTTGAACTCCACAAAAAATTCGGCTCAAAACCTATGACAGCAATTCTTGAGCCTGCTATTGCGTATGCGGAGACGGGATTTCCTTTAACAGAGCTAATTGCATGGTACATGCAACGTACCATACCGTTTTTTGAGTCCAAAGGATTCCCGAACATAGCGGAAACGTATAAAACCCAGAACGGAGGTATCTTGCCCAACGAGGGAGAGATTTACAAAAATCCATATTTAGCAGCTACCTATCGGAAAATTGCTGAGAGGGGACGCGATGCTTTTTATAAAGGTGATATTGCACAGACTATTGGGAAATTTATCAAGGAGCAGGGCGGTTTTCTCTCCGCCAGGGACCTTGCTACACATAAATCGGAATGGGTAACGCCAGTATCCATCAACTATAGAGGATATGACGTCTGGGAACTTCCGCCAAACGGTCAGGGTATTGCCGCACTCCAAATGTTACAGATCCTGAATGGTTATGACTTTTCAAACATTGCATTTGGAAGTGCTGAACATTTGCACCTTTTTACAGAGGCCAAAAAACTAGCCTTTGAAGACCGTGCAAAATATTATGCGGATATGGATTTTTTTGATGTCCCTGTAACGGAATTGCTTTCGGAAGATTATGCTGACCGCCGAAGAGCACAGATTGGTGAGCGTGCTGGAAAATATGTTGCGGGAGAAATATCTGCCGGAGAGACAATTTATATGACAGTAGCGGATAATGAAGGAACCATGATATCCTTGATCCAAAGTAACTACCGTGGTATGGGATCTGGTATGGCTCCACCCAAATTGGGTTTTATGTTACAGGATCGTGGGGAGTTGTTCAGTTTAAAACGTGGACAAGCCAATACATATGAACCCGGCAAGCGGCCTTTTCACACCATTATACCCGCATTCATTACTAAAAATGGTAAACCATACGTTAGCTTTGGCGTAATGGGCGGTGACTTTCAACCCATGGGACACACGCAAATTGTGATGAATCTTATCGATTTTGGTATGAATCTTCAGGAAGCTGGGGACGCCCCTCGTTGGGATCATACTGGCGGAGCAAGCCCAATGGGCAGAACAACTGAAAATACCGGTTTAATACGAACGGAATCGGGCATCCCCTACGCTACTATTCGAGGACTAATGGATAAAGGCCACAGAATTGGTACGGCACGTGGTATTTATGGAGGCTACCAGGCAATTTTATGGGATGATGAAAATAAGGTCTATCACGGCGCTTCCGAAAGTCGAAAAGACGGGCAGGCGGCAGGATATTAAAAAACGGTGATCTGGACCAACAAAAGGCTACTTAAAAAATAATAGTATTTCGAAAAGTGCCCTGCTAAGCAGCAACCTGCTCCCTTTCCATAGCAAGAAAATGGGTTACTACTTTATTGCTATTAAATAGTGGTATTACGTCGATTTGGCAAATATATTCTTCCCCATTTTTGCGATAATTCACCAGTGCTTTAGAGAACCTTTTTTGTTGTTTCAACAACCTGCGTATCTCTGTTTTTGTTTCTTGGGAAGTTTTCTTGCCCTGTAAAAAAGTGGGGCGTTTTCCCAAGGCAAAATGTTTGGAGTATCCGGTCATTTCATGAAATCCATTGTTAGCCCAAATGATGGTCTTGTCCAAATCGGTAACCACCAAAGCCTCATAATAGGTGGATTGTAAAATCTCGATAACCGAAGGTGCCAGATCCCTATGCAAAACATCCTTTAACTCCAGCAGGTCATTTTCAAGTTTTAGTTTTTTACATAAGGCCTGAAAATTATCGAGATAAAAATCAAGACTTTGAATTGGTGATAGGTATTTCTTTCTGGTAGTTCCCATGTATGTTTGCTATTGGTTGTTGGTTATTTTATGTTAAAAATAACATTTGTTTGCTAAAAAGGACATGAGATTGGTCATCATTTAAAATACAAATGCAACTTAGTTGCATTTGTTGGAATTCTCATTTATTTTTATAACCTAGGGAAAATGGCTTTTGTATTCAAAATGATGTGGTAACACGTTGTTGAAAAAGACAGGAACACAATAGAAGCTAACAATTGCCACTACCTTTTTGCACAGGGTTTGAAGGCAAACATGGTCGACCCCTTTTTGCGGAAGAAATACCTTAAAAGTAGCGGTACTTGTTTACGATAAGGGCGAAATTAACATGGAGGCAGAAAGAAATAAATGGGTGTGATAAATGCCCTTTAAAATGTACTCATAACATAGGGGTAAAACAAAGACTTTCGCAAAGGTGGTATGAAACGAACTCGTTTTGTAAAGAATATGTTCAGCCTGAGTCTGTTTGCACTCTTTGGTTGTCAAACGGAAAACAGGGAAAAAGCGCTTCCTGGAAAGGGAACCTCTTCTTTTACCGGAAGAGAAACTACGGCGACACTGCGGAAAGAATTAACAGCAGCCTGGCTTCGATCTGAAAAAATGACGCTAACTAACGTTAACCAAATGCCTCCTGAGTTTTTTAAATTCAAATACACGGATGAAGCGATGACCTTTTCCGAACAATGGCGGCATTGTGTCATCTATACCTGTGGACAACTGGCCAGCCGTACTAATTTGGAAAACCCTTATGACGGAATAAAACTCCCGGTACAAATGCCAAAAACAGCTGTTATCCGGGAATTGAAAATTATGTATGCGTTTGTGCGAAGATCGATTGAAGCGCTTTCAGATGAGAACCTGCTTTCCAATTGTGATTTTTTGGGTGAATCAATCCCTGTTTGGCGGTTGTTTTATGCTATGGAGAACCATATTATCCATCACAGAGGACAATGTATTGTGTATTTACGCTTAAACGGGATAGTTCCAAAAGGGTATTACGGATGGTAGATAAACCTTTTATGTAGTAACAAAGTAAACTGAAATAACAAACACTTAAAATTCTTATAATGCTACAAAGAAAATTTTCAGAAATAGTAAAGTCATATTTTCCTAGTGCCATGGACGCCAAGGACACCTCCATTCATTACCTGGGAAAAATGCAACTTGAGCATGATATAGATATCTCGAAAGTACTTATGGCAACATCCGTTTGCTCAGATGATATTAATGTGCCGTCCACAACCTTTTTTAATGTGTTATTCGGTCCTTTTATTATGGGAGGATTAGGTGGATTGCCTTTTGCCGGGCAAACCGGTATGACTGCTTTTGCCCATCATATCCCGGATGAGGGAAGCGCCTTTATCTTTTATGGCCCCCATATTGGGATTACCCTGGATGGGGACTTGGGGAAAATGTACCGCCCAAGACAAGAACAGACCGGAAACTCCTGTGGGGCGCTTATGCTGGCATTAAGTAGATTCCAAAATGCGGATTACAAGCCCGTAATAAACGACGATGACTATCAACAAATGAAACTCGAAGAAAGTCTACTACCCTACAGGGAGCAAATATTGAGCGGCGAAAACCAAGAAAAAGCAATCACAGAAGCTACCTATGAAGTAATCGATAAAAAGATTCATGAGCATTTAAGGTCATGCAAAGATGAGTTTCCTGTGGATAAGGTAACCTTATTGGGTGGCATTATTATCAATACGGATTATGGTTTGGATGACTACTTTGTAGCCAAAAATTTTGAGGTGATTACTGTTAATACACTTTAGCAGGAACAGTAGCTATCCTTGCCTGTCATGTTCTGTCTTAAAATTTACGAATCAAATTGAAGCATAATTGCTTATTTTTTATTTGTCCAACAGATTGTCTTGAACTTGTTATTAACAGGAAGTTTGGAAATAACAATTGCTATTACACCTCTGTATGTAATTCGGTAGTATTCAACCAAAATACAACCCGACAGATCAAATCGCTTATCCTGGAAAACAATATAACGGAGATTTCCTTTGTGTTGTCTAATGCCAACCCAATAATGCGGGATGCCCTAGAAAATAAACACTTTTATGGCATAAGGGGCTTAGATCATATTTATGATACTATCGCTAAGCAAAAGAAATATTCGGAGATGTTCTGGCAAAAGAACAATTGTCTGTTTACTATTCTTTCGTATTATTTAAATGAAAGAATAAAAAATTTACGGAGTCAATTGGATAGATTTCAACTTGGTCAAATCCAAATAAACGGTAAGATTTATGACCAAAATGAAAATGTATTTGACGATATTTACTCGGATTTGATTTGCAGGAACTATTTTAGCCTGAATTAAGTGAAGTCAACCACCTTACCAATGAGTGTATTCGTTAAACGCTAAGTATGTTCCCCTAACCCAAAAATGACCCAACCCAACACTACGATTTCATCCTTTTTTACCCGCATACCCCATGCCATAACCATGTTATTTGGTATTATTGTTTTGGTTACGATCTTGACCTATCTTCTGCCGGCGGGGACCTACGAACGGGTTGTGGTGGATGGCAGAAATACTGTAGTTCCTAATTCATACAAGACAATTTCTGCAACTCCTGTTGGATTTTTGGATATGTTTAAAGCCATTCCGCTCGGTTTTAAAGCTGCGGTAGAGATCATTTTCATTGTATTAGCCGGGGGTATTATGTTTGGCTTTATGGAAAAATCAAAGGCCGTTGAAAATGCTGTAGGTACATTGGTAAAAATTTTAGGCCATAAAAAGAAACACCTTATCATTGTGATCATGACCTTTATCTATGGGTTGCTAGGGGTCGCAGTGGGATACGAAAACAATATTGCAATGGTACCAATAGCAGCAGTACTTAGTTTGGCCTTAGGCGGAGATTTGATTTTAGCTGCCGGGATTTCAGTTGGTGCAATGACAATCGGGTTTGGGTTGTCTCCTATTAATCCTTATACCGTGGGGACCGGACATAAAATTGCAGAGCTGCCCATGTTTTCCGGGGCGCTCCTTCGGAGCATCCTTTGTTTTACCGCCTTAAGTAGTATGGCGTATTATAATGTACGCTATTTCAAAAAAATTACGCTTTACCCTGATAAGAGTCTCGCACATGGGCTTGACACAACAGAATTGGCCTTGTCAAGACCCGTCCTGGAGTATCGTCTAAGTAGTAAAAATTGGATGGTAATTGGAATATTCTTTCTTGGTCTCCTTGTTATTCTGTACGGTGTCTTTAATCTGCATTGGTACATTAATGAGCTTTCGGCTGTATTTCTGATCATTGCTTTTTTATCGGGCTTGGTTTCGCAAATGAGTGCCACATCCATGAGCGAGACTGTCTTAAAAGCAGTAAGTATTGCTGCTCCAGGAGCCTTTATGGTTGGTTTTGCCACCTCCATTAAAGTACTCATGGAAATGGGGAATATTGGTGACACCATTTCTTATGAACTCTCCAACGTATTGCAGGGCTTACCGCTGTACGCTTCTGCCATCTGCATGTCAATGGCCCAGACCGTAATCAACTTTTTTATCCCTTCAGGCAGTGGTCAGGCCCTGGCTACCTTACCTGTAATGCTTCCTTTGGGGGAATCCCTGGGGTTAACCCGACAAATTACAATTCTTGCTTTTCAAATAGGTGATGGACTGTCTAACCTGGTCAATCCCACTTTAGGAGGCCTTATTGCAATGCTAAGCATGTGTCGCGTACCTATTGACCGATGGATCCGTTTTATATTCCCGGTTTTGGTCAGTCTGCTTGGTATCGCTTTTTTGGCCTTAATCGTAGCAGTCGCAACAAATTATAGTTAGTATATATGAACGTTGAAAACCTTCTTTCAAAACTCGTATCCTTTCCGGTCCTTGGAGGAGAAAGTAACCTGAGCATTCTAAATTGGATAAAGGACGTGCTTGAATCTCATGGTGTTACTGTGCATTTGGTTCCTAATGAAGATAACAATAAGGCATCACTGCATTGCCGAATAGGGCCGGCTGTAGATGGCGGTGTTATTCTTTCCGGACATATGGATGTGGTACCGGTTACCGGCCAGGAATGGACCTCAGATCCATTTTTATTAACCGATAAAGGGGATGGAAAACTCTATGGTAGAGGTTCCTGCGATATGAAGGGCTTTATTGCCTGTTGCCTGGCTGTACTCCCTCAAATGGTAGAAGCAGACCTGAAAAAACCGATTTATTTTGCTTTTTCCTACGATGAGGAAGTGGGTTGTTTGGCCGGACCCGAGTTGGCACGTGCTATTAAAACGCATTATTCCGAAACACCAAAGTATGCCATTATTGGCGAACCCTCAATGATGGAACCTATTGTTGGCCAGAAGGGGATCTACATTTTGGAGACCTATGTAAACGGTTCTGCCGGACACAGTAGTCGCATAAAACAGGAAGTTAGTGCAATTCACGAAGCAATGCGGCTGATCCTCTGGTTAGAAAGCAAAATGGATCAACTAATTGCGGATGGACGTTTGGATAACCGCTTTCATCCCCCACATTCTTCCATTCATATCGGAATGGTTCAAGGGGGTATTGCTCCCAATGTAATAGCAGACAAAGCTCATTTTTACTGGGATTTAAGGACCATTCCAATGGACAATATTGAATCGATCGTTGCGGAATTTAAATCCTATTGTCTACAACGAGAAGAAGAATTACAAACTGTTTTCCCGGATTTTTCGATAACCACTGTAGAAAACCACCCACCCGTACCCCATTTAGATACCAAAGAAAACGATGCTATTGTTGCATTGATCAAACGGGTGTCAGGAAATACCCAACTGGATACGGTTTCTTACGCAGCGGAAGCGGGACAATTTGCGAACGAAGGTTTCCAATCAGCTATTTGCGGGCCAGGATCAATTGCCCAAGCCCATAGAGCCGACGAATTTATTGCCAAGGAACAGTTGGAAAAAGGTGTTGTGATGTTGAAAAAGCTAATTCAAGAGTTGTCTTCCAAAGATCTTACCTGATCGTAGTATTCTGTCTTCAACTTGATAGCCTACCAGGCCCTTTCGTTATCCGTCTGGTTCTGGAACCTTACGGCGATCGCTAAAACCCATTTGAAGCAACTACTTTAAAAAAGCGGGGTTTCAAATTCGCAAGCAGTATTCATCGTATCCGGACAGGCGTCTTTTTTCTATAAGAAAGTACAATTGAACCTATCGTTACGATGATTCAGCGGAAAGGTCTTCCTTACTCGTGCCCAACACCTGATTTTTGAGACGTATTAAATCATAAAAACCAACAGCAATGACAACAGCAACAATTTTTTCATTAGCGAATACCGTGGCCATGCCTATGTGGCTATTAATGATCGTACTTCCCAAATGGAAAGTCACACGGTTTCTAATTGACTATAAGGTAATACCTATCTTTTTATCCTTGTTTTACGTGTATTACATGGCAGTACATCTTCAAACTGGCGGGGCGTTAGACTTCGGTAGTTTAGCCTCGGTAATGTCCTTGTTCACATTGGAAAATGCTGTGATGGCCGGATGGGTTCATTATTTAGCCTTTGATCTTTTAATAGGAATGTGGATGCTCAATCAAAACCGGAAGTTAGGGATTCATCAACTGTTGATGGCACCTTGTCTCTTTGCCACTTTCATGTTAGGACCCGTTGGCTTTTTGCTCTTTATGGGGCTAAGAACTGTTAAACTTTCCAGATCATGAGAGCTTTGAAAAATGTATTTCGAACAGTAAGGAAGGAAAGCCCCATTTTATATGGTATTGTGATGTTCCATTTTCTACTCGCCTTCCTATGCCTCTTAGGATGGATGGTGGACGATCGTATGCTCATAGGGCTTAATGTTTGGGTGAAACCTCTGAAGTTTTCGATTTCCGGCGGCATTTATGTGTTAACAGCAGGGTTCTTAATAACGCTTTACCCCTTCTCCAAACGAAAAAAGAACATTGTGAATAACATTATCTCGTGGGCCATGGCAATCGAAATTTCCATAGTGGTCTTACAGGCCGCAAGAGGCGTGCGATCCCATTACAATCAATCCAGTGCGTTTGATGGTATTCTGTTCGGAACGATGGGTCTTCTTATCAGCATCATTGTACTAACCATGGTGTTTTATATCGTAGAAACGATACGTTTACGTCTTAAAACGTCAAGACCAGTGCAATGGGGCATTCTAATAGGTTGGCTTGTAGTGTTATTTGGAAGTTGGGTAGGCGGTCAAATGATAGCGCAAATGTCGCATAATGTTGGTATAGCCGACGGCGCAGAGGGTATACCTGTACTCAATTGGAGCACTATTGCCGGAGATTTGCGCATCGCACATTTTTTTGGATTGCACGGCATTCAAATAATTCCTTTATTCGCATTAGGGCTTACCAAGAGAATGAATACCTCTAAAATGGGAAAGAACATAGTAGTAATCGTTTTTGGGGTAGTATATGCATCATGGATCGCCTTTACTTTTTACCAGGCTAAACAAGGAATGCCCTTGGTACGGCTATAGACCACAGAAAATATGAAGCTTTTTAACAAGGAAAAACGAGTTAAATATTTGGCTTTTGACGATGCTTGGTTTGTATTTACAGGAATTATCTTGCTAAGCTTTGTGACAGATTTTCTGTTTTCAGCGAATTCGTTTAGCCGCCTACCCTTTATTGAAGCTATGATCAGCTGGAGTATCTCCTTAGGTTATGCTACGGTCAATTGGTTGATCATACGGACCATATTGATTGCTTTGCGTAAAAAATACCCTAGCCTAAAAGAAACAAAGAAACGTGTACCCTTATTTTTTCTATCTATTGTGCTTACGGTCTTGATGGTAGATTTTATGGGTAATCTGATGTTAGGCTATATTTTTAATGATAACTATAACCACCCTTTACGGTACACAATTGTTTTACCCATTATTTTGATAAGTACGATGACCATGGCCATTTATGAAGCCATATACTATTATGTACATTTAAAAAAATCCATTCGTGAGGAAGAGCAAGCCAAACGGGCCATTGTTCAAGCCCAATTAGATACCTTAAGGAATCAGGCACAGCCTCATTTTTTCTTTAATACCCTGAATACGTTGCGCGATATTATTGATCAAAATACGAAGGAAGAAGCTAAAGAATTTGTAAATAGACTATCTGAGGTGTACCGTTTTATTTTAGAATCTGGCAATGCTAATTTAATCACGTTGCAAGAAGAGTTAAGATTCTCCCAAGCTTATATCCACATCCAAAAAGAACGATTTGGGAAAAACCTAAATGTACACTGGAATATTTCCAAAAATGACGAAGCGCTATTGGTTATTCCTATGAGTCTACAACTCTTATTGGAGAATGCGGTTAAACATAATGTAGTTTCGAGAACAAAACCCTTGGAAATTAGCGTTTTCAGTGAAAGTGGCCACTTGATGGTATGTAATAAAATACAATCTAAGTCCACACAATTACCCACCACCAAATTGGGGCTCAAGAACATCAAACGGCGTTACGAACTTATTTCTGACAAGCAAGTTACAGTCTCCGATAACAATGGCCATTTTAGAGTGGAGCTCCCCTTATTAACTTCAGCGGATCGAAAACATGCAGACACAACTTCTTATCATTGAGGACGAAGCCCGTGCGGCGAATCAATTACAAAACCTGCTCCAGACTTTGGCATTTGATTATGACTTATTAGGCATAATCGATACCGTTGAGGAGAGTGTAGACTGGTTTGAGAAAAAGAAGCAGGCAGATTTGATATTTATGGATATTCAATTGGCAGATGGTCTTAGTTTTGAAATATTTCAAAAAACGAAAGTAACATCACCTATTATATTTACCACTGCCTTTGATCAATATGCGATAAGAGCTTTCAAAGTGAATAGTGTTGACTATCTCTTAAAGCCAATTCAACAGGAAGATTTGCTACAGGCGCTTAATAAATTCAGGCGCTCAAAGCGGCAGCTCGCGCTAAATCCAGAAGTCCTCAAAAACGTTTTGCAAGATTTGCAAACCAACGAACAACGCGAGGGTATACTTGTAAAAGAGGGAGATGGTTTCGCACAAATCCGGGTTAACGACTTGTTGTATATCTACTCGGAAGATAGTATCACTTTTGGTGTTACCGAAAACAAACGGGTAATTATTGAGGAAACCATTGATCAGTTGATGCGCAGCTTAAACCAAAAAGAATTCTTTCAAATAAATCGAGGTCAAATCGTAGCGAAAACGGCTATTCAGAAAATTGCCAAGTATTTTAATCATAGATTAAAATTAACCCTACTTCGAGCCAGGGATCAGGAGTTCATTGTAAGCAGACCAAAAACCAACGATTTCAAAAGTTGGTTAAATCGATAATGGCAAAATCATTCTTTTCACCTTTTGGAAAGTTCGTATCACGATCAACCAAGAAATCCATAAGGTGTATAGTCCCAAAACTTATTGGCTATTCGTAGGATTTTTACTTGGGTAAGGTGCAACCTTTTGGTACATCAAAAAGTAAGTGCCGAAAGCACGGTAAAAAGCTTCTCCCGATTCGCTAATTATTGTACATTTAACACATTGCTACTATTAAAGTCAGAAGACATGATTACGCCAACTAAAAGTTATGTTGTTTTTCTTCTAAGTCTATTGCTAATGTTAGGCTGCAAGGAAAAAACACCTCCCTCAGACGCAGTTGAAACTGAGCAAGAACTCACGCAGCGAGCGCTTGAGATCCATAAAAAAGTGCTCACTCTAGACACACATGCAGACACGCCTTTGCGCATGATCGAACCCGGTTTTGACATGGCCGAACGGCATGATCCGAGGGAAACCGGTTCAAAAGTAGACTATCCAAGGATGATCGAAGGCGATTTGGATGCTATTTTCTTTGCCGCTTTTGTTGCCCAGGACATACGTGATGACGATGGGAACACCCGGGCCAAGGCCTTGTGCCTTCAGATGATAGATTCTATTGTATCCTCTATTGAAAAAAACCCCACTATTGTTGGTTTGGCTATCAATCCCGATGATGCGTACGCTTTGGAAAAAGAAGGAAAACGAGCCATTTATATTGGTATCGAAAATGGATATCCCATAGGCAATGACCTTTCCAACGTGGAGCTATATTTTGAAAAAGGGGTACGTTATATCACCTTGGTACATTCGGCTAATAATGACCTGGCAGACTCGGCAACCGATGCGAATGGAACGGAACATGGAGGTATAAGCGAATTTGGTGCCAAGGTGGTAGGGGAGATGAATCGCCTTGGTGTTATGGTCGATGTTTCACATGGAAATGACAGCGTATTTTATGATGCCATACAACTATCTAAAGCACCGATCATTGCCAGTCACTCCAACGCGCGTGCAGTTACCAATCACGAACGTAATATGACCGATGAGATGCTTAGACTAATGGCAGAAAACGGGGGTGTGGTGCAACTTACCATGTTGGCTGACTATTTGCGAGAAGCCCCACCCAACGCAGCCCGGGACTCTGCGATAGCCGTACTTCGCGCTAATATGAAACCCATAGGCGAAATGACAAAAGAAGAAAGAGCCGCACTCAGGAATTCCTTTCAGGAGCTAAATGAAAAGTATCCAAATCCGCCAGCAACGGTTGAACATGTAGCAGATCATATCGATCATATCGTTAAAGTAGCTGGAATAGACCATGTTGGTATCGGTTGCGATTTTGACGGTGGAGGAGGAATAGAAGGGGTATTTGATGCTAGTGAAGTAATGAACATCACTATTGAATTGGTACGGCGCGGATATACCGAAGAACAAATTAGAAAGATTTGGGGAGGAAATTTAATTCGGGTCTTTAAAGAAGTTCAGACCGTTGCTGAGCAACTACAAGCCAGCGAAACATTGTAAATAGCCGTTTATCAATGGTGTTTCGAATAGTTCTTGTTTTACTTACGTTGGGGATGTTCACAAAAGGAATGGCGCATCCGTTGCGCTTGTCTTTGTGTGAAATTGAGTACAATTCCAATACAAAATCACTCACAGTTGATCTGAAACTATTTTTGACCGATGTGAATGAAGCTATCGGTTTCGATCCTTACAGTAAAGAACTTGCTTTCTGTACACCAAACGAATCTCCGAAAGCAGATCAGTTTTTGCTGGACTATCTCAATCAATTTTTCTATGTAAAGGTTAACGGAGAAATGGTGGATCTTGCCATAAAGCAGAAGAAATTAAGCGGTGAAGGGGACAATACCGCCTTATCGGTCTATTTCGAATATCCGCTGACCCCGCCACTAAAAACTGTAGAAATAAAAAATGCTGTTTTCACAGACCTGTTCTTTGATCAAAATAATATCGTTTATATCCATGTTGATGGAATAGATAAAAGCATAATGCTCAATAAAAAAACCCAGATTTACGAATTGATTTACTAAAATGCATCCTTTTGAATTTTACCTGAGATTGGGCTTCGAGCATATCTCTAATCTGGCAGGTTATGATCATATTCTTTTCTTGGTAGTACTCTGTGCTGTCTACCGCATTGAACAATGGAGGAACATTCTCATTTTGGTAACTGCCTTTACGATAGGACATAGTGTTACCCTGGCCCTTGTATCCCTTGATGTTTTCACCATTCCTTCACGTATTATTAAGTTCCTCATACCGACCACTATTTTTGTTACTGCCCTTCACAATGTGATCGGTCCAAATACTACGATAAAATTCACAAAAATGCGTCAAAACTACGCGATGGCCCTATTTTTTGGTTTTATTCATGGAATGGACTTTTCCAATTATTTTAAAGCACTTATCATGGGTTCTTCTTCTCTTTTAGTACCTCTTTTCAGTTTTAATTTAGGAATTGAATTAGGGCAGCTTTTGGTAGTATTGGTAATTGTAGGTGTAGCTTTTATCTTCCTTAACCTGCTAAAAGTAAAGCATCGGATATGGACTGTGTTTATTTCAGGTGTAGCTGCAGGAATGTCGCTGAGTTCTATGTTAGAGAATATATTTTGGTAAGCATTTCAGAAAAGAAATTCGTGTCTTTAGCGAATTAAAAATTATCGTAATACTATTTCATCAATCACATTTAATGTATCCGGATTTACTACCCGCATCCTTACCCCTGAACCATCTACATAAAAAAGGCAAACTGCATTTTCCACACTAAAAGCCTTGGTATGTTCACTCCAAGGTAAACGTTCTTGCGCATAATATGGAGCACCAGCAGCACCATTGTTGATTTGATAGATCGGCCTTGACACATCCAATTTGCTATGGGGGTAATTCTCAGGATAAATAGTCACTTTATTTGTTAGCTTAAGACGATTATAATTGTGCTCATCCCCAGTTAACACGGCTAAAACTTTATCGCTCTTGTTAATTAAAATATCCAAATACTCGTCTCTACGTTCGATAATACCTTTTTCAACGGGTTTACCCGCGACGAAAGGGCGTTTTTCGTTGTTGCCGCTGTACCACATATCATCCCGGCTATGACCACCATTAGGAAACACCGGGGTGTGTTGAGTAACAAATATGTGGTCTATGGTGTCATCCGCTTCTAAAGTCATGATCGTTTTTTCGAGCCAATTAAGTTGATTATCCATAATGTAGCCGTGCAGTCCACCTGAGGTATTGGCATTTCTCGAAAGGCTCGGGGCGTACCAATAATCACTGTTTAATACCACCATGGCCACATTATCATAACGATAGTGAAATACATTTTCCGAGTACGATGGAAAGTCAATGGTTTTCAAATCCGGGTCCAAGCGACTACCATCCTCACTTTGTAAGCTGGATACCGGGTTCACAAAAGCTGATGCAAAAGCCATTTCTGCGGACGCCGCGTTGAAAGGAAATTTGTCTACAAACCCTCTATTTCTTCCAGTGCTATCTCTAAAGATATATCCCAAAGCTTCATGATTTCCCATCCCTACCTGAAAGGGGATATAATGCCAAAAAGGTTCAACCGCCTTTTTCCAATTGGTATATTGTAGTTGTGTCTCGTCATTTGTGCCTAGGTAACCATTGATAAGATCTCCACTGAATTGCACAAAAGCCGCCTTATTGGCATAGGCAACAGCTGCAATTTTTTTCATGATGTACGCATTGGCCCCATAGACCTTGCGTTCACCACCACCTGAGGCGTGTCTACTATCGCTGGTATATGCAAAAACAAAAGGTAATCTGCTACCAGGTTTTGGAGCGGTAATCAAATGATATTGTTGCTCAAAATCATCATATTCTATCGAATAGGCATATTTCGAATTCGGGCTAAGATTCGTAACCGTTATTTCATGATGGGTGCCAGAGGGACTGGACAGGGTAGCGCCATCAATTTCCAACGCTATTGGTACTGGTAAGGTGGTGTTAAACCACAAAGTAGCACTGGTATCCGTAAGTTTATTAACAAAAGGCCCTTCGTATATAGCGGGTGCAACAATGAACGGACCACTACCCTTGAGCGATACCTCTCCATCATATACGACCATACCTGTCTCATCGGATAGGCGATATCCTATTGTCAGCTTCTGGTTCTTTTGCCAGTCAACAAAATCATAAGGATACCTAAAGTCCCTTTTAATATTAATATTCACCTGACCCGATTCCAAAGTTTTGACGAACCTAAAAACCGGTAGTGGATGAGGTGCTTTGCCATAGGGAATTAATCCATAGGTGATCTGGCCTTTGAAATTTCCAAAATCCAGTAGCACTCCTTCGGCTGTTCCTTTTGGATTTCCGAATAATTGTTTCAGCGTGTAGTTGGGCTCACTTTTATCCGCATAGTAGCGTGCTCCATTATCTCGAAAGTATATCCCCTTTTCATCGCTGTAAATGTTACTGTAGCTTTTGGGAATTTCTACTTGTTGACTGACGACAACCTTTAGGGCTAAGATGAAAGATAAAATGATGGCGTTTTTCATTTTCGTTTCTGAGTTGGTTTAAGGGAGTTAACAAGCGGCACAAACACCCTTTATTACAGCCTGTATCCGGTTGGCCTTAAATCCTTTTGGAACCTTGAATTGTATCGAACTCAATTCCTCCATACAGTACACAGTCTCGCATTGTTCACAGACAAAATGGGCATGATTAAGGCCATGTTTCTGTGCTTTGCCAAAAGCGTATTTTGTAAAGCCGTTGTGATCGATTCGGTGAATGATCCCTACTTCTTCAAAAGCAGACAGGTTTCTGTACAGTGACGATTTGTCTACATTTTGGCCAAGAGCCAATTTGATCTCGGAATACGATCGTGCATGCCTAGCGCTCAACAAAAAGTTCAAGAGTGCTATTCTAAACTTTGTCCTTTTCAACCGATGTTCCTGCAAGAGGTCATTAATTCGTATTTGCTCCATGTTATCCCATTTTAAAGCCCAAATCCTTCTGCCTGCTCAATCAGATAGTAACATTTCAACGGATCATTTCGGTTCAGTCGGAGTATTCCGGTAACCGTGATCAAATCATCCATTCTAAAGTCTGGTTTCTCTGAAAATGCAATTTCGGAAATCGTTTCAGGACCACCATTCCCACAAAAAAAACAACTTGCCATCGGGTTCTTAGAAAGCATATAGACGGATTGACTGCCATCCAGAATAATCATAAATCCAATAAGCGATACTTCTTTTCCTTCCAGATCTGAAAGTTTAGTTGAAAAATCAGCCTCTAAAAACCCGGGATAGTTTAATTTGGAAGTACTTTTTTTCCAGAAGATCCCTTTTTCTAGATCCGACCAGTCCAATGCTGTTTGCGCTTCTACACCAAGGCAAAAAGGCAAAAATAGCAGCAATTGGAAAGCAGATTTCATGTCATTTCACTTAATAAGTTCTCCTGATGCTCCATTCATAATATAATTGCAGTGATCTACATCGGTAGGATTAAGCTTGAGCATCCCGGTAACCGTAACAATTTGATCAGTCCTAAAGGGTGGTTTTTCCTTAAAATTAACTTCAATTATCGTTTCCGGACCAGCACCTCCACAGAAAAAGCAAGAGGCCATGGGATTTTGAGAAAGTAAGAATACTTCACCACTTCCTGAAATATCCAGAAAATACCCGGTAATCGTTATCTTTTTCCCCTGATATGCTTTGATCCTTTTTCCAAATTTTGGCATCAAAAAGTAGACCTCGTACTTCTCATTGTATTCCGGTTCAAAGGTGGCATCCGCAAAATCTGCCCAGGTTAATTCGGATTGAGCAAATGCTCCCTGAATAAAAATGAAGGAAAATATTACTAAAAACCATTTATACATCCGCTAAGATTTTAGAAATATTCAATTTAAAAATTGAAGTAGAAGCCAAAAATACGGCTATAATCGCAATAACTAAAGTGACACCTAGAAATAGCAGTTCAATAAGGTCTGGACCTTTTATTTGTAAAATGTATCCATATCCCGATTCAATGTAGCCCGAGGCAACAACAAGGGCTAACCTTCCTAGCAACCATCCCAATACAAAACCGATCAATGCCAGAAAAAGCCCTTCAAACAGGACCAAACGCAATAATTTTTGGGTACCCAGACCATAGGTACGTAACAACGCCAATTCTTGCCGTCTTTCGCGAATAGTTTTTAACAAACTGATAAAAATACTGAAGCCGGAAACCAATAAAATAGCAATTGCAATACCATTAATGGTTTTTGCACCTGTTCCCAACAACCCCATAAGACGTTGTATTTCAAAACCGGGTAGAGCGGCTTGCATATTGGTATTCTCATTAATAAAACGGGGAAGTTGCACCAAACCAAGCGGGCTTTTGAATTTAATCAATAAAGAGGTAATCTCTAATTCCTGATCATGGGCTTCGTGATCATGACCTTCGTGATCATCGCCTTCGTGATCATGGGCTTCGTGATCGTGTCCTTCATGATTATGGCCTTCATGATCATGTGCTTCATCCTCATGGCCTTCGTGGTCGTGTGTTTCATGATCATGGCCTTCATGATCCTGGCCTTCGTGATCATGGCCTTCATGATCGTGACCTTCATGATTATGTGCTTCATCCCCATGTCCTTCGTGGTCGTGGCCTTCATGATCATGTCCTTCGTGGTCGTGTGTTTCATGATCATGGCTTTCGTGATCATGGCCTTCATGATCGTGACCTTCATGATAGTGGTCTTCTTGATCATGTGCTTCATCCTCATGTCCTTCGTGATCATGGCCTTCATGATCGTGGCCTTCTTGATCATGTGCGTCATCCTCATGTCCTTCGTGGTCGTGCCCTTCGTGATCATGGGCTTCATGATCATGGCCTTCGTGATCATCGCCTTTGTGATCATGTGCTTCATCGCCATGACCTTCATGATCATCGCCTTCATGATCGTGTGCTTCCTCTTCTTCATCTTCGTGTGCATGAGCATCCCAAACACTTTGCAAATTAGAGACCAGCAACTGGTCAAGTACCGTTCCTGTAGGTTCTAAAAGACCTACGATCGTATAGGGATGATCCTCATGTGCATGGGCATTTGCTGCCACAAGGCCATGAGAACTTGTAAAGACATCTCCAATTTTAAGTCCTAGTTTTTTTGCAACACTACTCCCAACAACGGCTTCAAAGGTTTGTTCAAAATAACGTCCTTCTTTTAGCACCGCACCGTAGCTTTCGAAGTAAGCAAGTTCAGTTCCCAGAATGCGATACCCCTTGTAATTATCGCCATACGAAACCGGAATAGCCGATCCGACAAAAGGGTGGTTTTTAATCGTATTCGCCTCGCCAAGTTGTATATTTCCTGTAGGAACATCAATATGCAAAACGGAGGACAGTACAAGTTGTAACGGACTACCTTTTGCCCCTACAACCATATCGACAGGATCAATGTTCTTGTCTATTTGCCCATTTAGTTGCTTGCTGAGCTGAAGTATAAAAGTGACTAACGAAACACTTAGCACTAATAATAAGAGGCTCAAAATCAAATTCAATGGTTTTGAGATCATGTTGCGATAGGCAAGGTAGGCAAGGTTCATAATACGATGCGATTTGAAAAATGTTGACTTACTCGTTGATCATGTGTAATAATAACCAGGCTGCTTTTACTAATATCAGCCTCATCCTTCAACAGTTGAACTACATTATCACAATTGCTATCATCTAAATTGGCAGTAGGCTCATCAGCAAACACTACTTTGGGTTGATGTATTACTCCTTGGGCGATAGCCAATCGTTGTTGTTGCCCTTGACTAAGTTGTGTAACCTTTTTAGAAAGATGTTCTGAAAGCCCTAAGCGTTCAGCAAGGCGATAACGTCGTTCATTATCCTGGATCCCTTTAGGATAACTCTGACGCAATTTAAGGTTCTCATCAACATTTAATGCTTTTATGAAATGGTATTGCTGAAAAATTAACCCCACGTCGGTTCCTAGAAATTTATCCATGCTTTTTCGATCCAGAGCAGTGATTTCCACTTCATCAATTACGATTTTTCCGGAAGAGGCAGGTAATATACCCGATAGCAAATGCAGAAGGGTAGTCTTTCCAATCCCCGAAGGTCCTAAGATAAGTAGATGTTCCCCTCGGGGTAAATCAATATCCGGAAAACTAAAGTTCTGCCCTCCGGGATAAGCAAAACTAAGTCCAGCAGTTTTAACCATTTTGAATAGTTTATGCAAAAATAAAAGAAATGTAAATGCAACCTGGTTGCATTTAAAATTTTAAGTTATTTTTGCATCCAATTTCAACTAAAGATTGCTTATGAAAGCCATACAATTCGCTTCAAAATCTGACGTAATCGGTGCTTGGGCGAGCGGACTTTGTCTTGTTCATTGTTTAGCTACGCCATTCTTATTTGTAGCACAGGCGGGTTTGGTAAGCTCAGGAGAGTCGCATCCACAATGGTGGGGGGTTCTCGATTTCGTCTTTTTGGCCGTCTCCTTTTTAGCCATCTGGTGGTCCAGTAAGACCACTTCCAAAAGATGGATACAAATAGCGCTATGGGCAAGTTGGTTGCTCTTATTGTTTATAGTACTAAATGAAAAATTTAGTCTACTCCCACTTGCAGAACAGGCTATTTATGTTCCAGCGATTGGTCTGATTTTCTTTCATTTATACAATCGCAGGTATTGCCAGTGTGGTAATACGGCTTGTAGTGATGTTGAGGCATAGGCTACTCCACTTAAATTATCCCTCATGTTAGATATCGAAAAAATTGAGTCCTTAGGGGATCAACATATTGCTACCTCCCTTGAAACTCCAATGAAAAGTGATGCCTTTTCTCTTTCGGATAGCGAAAAAATTGATAAGATCCAACATCATTTCCATAAGATCATGGAAACTTTAGGATTAGACCTTACCGATGACAGTCTTTCTGGAACCCCATATCGCTTTGCGAAGATGTACGTAAAAGAACTATTTTATGGGTTAAATCCGCAGAATCGTCCTAAGATTTCCACTTTTGAGAACAAATATGGTTATCAAAAAATGTTGGTAGAACAAGATATAACCATAGATTCTTCCTGCGAGCATCACTTTTTACCCATTGTGGGGCATGCACATGTTGGTTATATTCCCAAGCATAAAGTAGTTGGGCTATCCAAAATAAATCGATTGGTAGATTACTATGCCCATCGCCCCCAAGTACAGGAACGGCTTTGTCTTCAGATTTTAAAAGATCTTCAGGAAACATTGGAAACGGAAGATGTTATCGTTATTGTCCATGCCAAGCACCTTTGCGTTTCCTCAAGAGGTATAAAAGATAAAGACAGTTTTACCACAACGGTAGAGTACGGTGGGAGTTTCCAAAAGGATCAACTTCGAAACGAGTTCTATGGACTGTTAAAAGGCGGTTTTAAAGAATAAGGTGTTCATTAGAAAGACCACTCAACGTATCAGTTGTTTTGATTTTCCTGCCAGAAAATAGGTATAAAGCCACATAATTGTAAAAGAGGGGATCACGTCTAAGCCTGGAACAATTTCCTCAATAAACGTTAGTATACCGGCAGCCTGACCTACCCTTCCTTTGTACATGCGCGTCATGAGCCAACCGGCAAGTGGCGCCCAGAAAACGTCTAGCAAATCCCCCAGTCCCGGTATCAATAGGGAAGACATTCCTATGCCATCGAAGAGCAATCCCAGCAAGAGGTTCCTTATGCGTTTATCGCTTTTATCCGTCACAATGGAAAATTACGGAAAATGAATGATTTTGACCTGTGTTAAGACAAGTCCGAACTTATAAGTTTTAGAAACTCATTACGCGTCTCAATTTTTTCAAATTGCCCACGAAAACCGGAAGTGGTGGTTACGGAGTTTTGTTTTTGTACTCCGCGCATCATCATGCACATATGAGACGCTTCAATGACCACCGCAACACCTTTAGGCTGCAAAGTAGTGTTAATGCATTCCAGAATATCATGGGTAAGCCGTTCCTGGACTTGTAGTCGTCTGGCGAAAACATCTACTACCCTGGGGATCTTGCTTAGACCTACAATATGTCCATTCGGAATGTAAGCGATATGTGCTTTGCCAAAAAAGGGTAACATATGATGTTCACAGAGCGAGTACAATTCAATATCTTTTATGATAACCATATCATCATAGTCTTCCTGGAACATTGCACTTCTTAAAATTTCCACCGCATCCTGTTTATAGCCCTGGGTTAGAAATAGCATAGCTTTGGCAGCCCGTTCCGGAGTTTTTACCAACCCCTCACGATCTACGTCCTCTCCTATTTCATCGATTATTTTAAGATAACGATCCTTTACCTCGTTGGTAATCTCAATATTATATTCCTCTAGATTTTGATAGGGAGCCATACTACTTCTTAACGGTATTTAATTGTTCTGAAAAATCCTTGTACAACTTTTTGATCTTAGGATCAATAATGAATTGGCAATACGGCTGAAGCCCATGTTCATTATAATAGTTATGGTGTTCCGCTTCAGCATTGTAAAAAGGATATTCCTGGGTGACCGCAGTTACAATAGGATCGGAAAATCGTTTTTCTTCTTCCAGTTTAGCAATATAGCGATGCGCCATTTCTTTCTGTGATTCAGAAGTATAGAATATTTCGCTGCGGTACTGTGTCCCTATGTCATTTCCCTGCCGGTTTAAGGTGGTGGGGTCATGGGTAGCAAAAAAAACTTCTAAAAGCGCTTCATAAGATATTTCCAGAGGATCAAATGTAATTTTTACCGCTTCGGCATGGCCTGTCCTACCGGAACAAACCTCCCGATAAGCGGGATTCTTAATTGTACCTCCGGTATATCCGGAAATAACATTGGTAACGCCGCGCAGACGTTGAAAAACTGCCTCTGTACACCAAAAGCAGCCATTAGCAAAAATAGCTGTCTCCAAATTCGAATTATTTTGTTTACTCATTTAATGTAAAAGTTGAACAATTCAACGAGATTTCCAATGAAAGACATCGTTTTAACTTTTAATTATACCGATGAAAACTACGGTTTACACTTTATTATTCCAATTTTTGTGCTGTAAAGAGTAATGCTTACTTTCACCCCAAGGACGTAGTTAATGATTGCAGCAAAAAATATTCGAAAATCTTACGGGGATCTCGAAGTTTTAAAAGGAGTTGAAATAGCCGTTGAGGCAGGAGAAATTGTTGCCATTGTAGGGCCATCTGGTGCTGGTAAGACCACCTTATTACAGATTTTAGGCACCTTGGACGTCCCTACGAACAAAAAGGAATGTGCTATTCAAATAGACAACGAGGACATCAATCTATTCAACGACGAACAATTGGCGAAATTTCGCAATGAGCATCTCGGCTTTATTTTTCAGTTTCATCAGTTATTACCGGAGTTTACCGCATTAGAAAATGTTTGCATTCCTGCTTTTATCAAAGGTGCCAAAAAGACCACTGCGGAAATAAGGGCAAAGGAATTGCTTCGTTTTTTAGGCTTACAGGATAGATGGCATCACAAGCCCAAGGCATTATCGGGTGGGGAGCAACAACGGGTGGCAGTAGCGCGATCCCTGATTAACAAACCCGCAGTAGTATTTGCTGACGAACCCAGCGGGAACCTCGATTCCGAAAGTGCGGATAGACTACACGGGCTTTTTTTTGAGTTGCGAAAAGAGTTGGGACAGACCTTTGTGATCGTTACTCATAATCAAGAATTAGCGAATATGGCGGACCGAAAGCTTACTATGGTAGACGGTGTGATACTGCGATGAAGTTACTACAGAAAATAATTCGCTTTTTTCTACATCCAAAGTACCAGCAATACCGGTACTCCAAAAAAATGGGTCGAAAGCTATTTTGGAATACTTTAGGTTTAAAGTTACTTCTAGGATTTGGTGCTGGAATTCTAATGACAGGGGCAATCCAAATTCTTGGTATGGACCCGGGGGAACACGCTTTTGATAAAATGCTGGAAGAATATCCCCCTTGGGTACTTTTTGCCCTGGGGGTATTTTTTGCGCCTCTTTTTGAAGAACTTGTTTTCAGAGCCCCTTTGGGTGTATTCCGAACTTCCAGGTATTTCTCATGGGCATTCTACATATCTGTAGTAACCTTCGGATTAGTACATCTCTTCAATTTTGAAGCCTTTGACTCGTTCTTTTGGCTGGCTCCTATCCTGGTGTTACCGCAACTTATTGCTGGGGTTTTCCTGGCATTTATACGTGTACGCATGGGACTACTGTATTCCATTCTAATGCATGCTTCGTATAATGGTGTCGTTCTTTCTCCTTTTTTAGCCATAGCATTTCTTAAACCATTATTCAATTGACAACAAGTGAACTCAAGGAATTCCTGGATGCGAAAGCCGATCAATATGAGCACCCTAAGTTTCTCCAACACGATCCATTACAGGTGCCACATAGATTTTCCAAAAAAGAGGATATTGAAATCAGTGCTTTTCTAACCGCTACAATTGCCTGGGGCAACCGAAAAAGCATAGTGAACAATGCGCTCTCCATGATGGAATTAATGGATAACGCTCCTTTTGATTTTATACTACACCATCAACAGCAGGATCTAAATCGCTTTGCACATTTTGTACATCGTACCTTTAATGCGGATGATCTACGGTACTTTATTCAGGCATTACGAAACATCTACCTGGTACATGGAGGTTTGGAAAAAGTCTTTTCTACACATCAAGCGCCAAGCAGTTTACAGTCTGCTATCAGTGCTTTGAAGCGGATCTTTTTTGAATTGCCTCATTTACCCAGGACAAAAAAACACGTTTCCGACCCCAATAGTGGTTCAGCCGCCAAACGCATTAATATGTTTTTACGATGGATGGTCCGTCCCGCCGATAAAGGAGTTGACTTCAACCTATGGCCAAGCCTTTCAACAGCACAACTCTCCTGTCCCCTGGATGTCCATTCTGGTAATGTAGCCCGGAAACTGAAACTGCTGTTGCGAAAACAAAATGATGCCAAAGCTTTGGCTGAACTTGACCATAGCCTGAGAAAACTCGACCCCAACGACCCTGTTAAATACGATTTTGCCTTATTTGGATTAGGCGTTTTTGAGCGGTTCTGAGCGCCTAAGGCTATCTTGTTAGATCGGGTATAAATCCTGTTTTACCTACCTATTCTTCACCTCTACCGTCCTTGCGTATGCTATTTATTCTGATCAAATGTGATAAAATCAATTGCCAAATCCGTAATTAGGCTGGAAATTGAGTTGCTGTTTTGCCCCATTCTTAGCGATGGAAGCGTATATGGCTTCTACAATGATCATATCTCGTTTTCCCATTTCTCCAGGAGCCAAATTGGGCGCATCAAGCAAAATGTGTTGGGCAAAATCGTCCATTTGTAATTTCTGCTGGCTTTCCTGATTGAAATTAAGTGTTCCATTAGAAGTTCTTCCAGCTAGTGGGATATACGTGCTGGCCGGATCCAACTCAAACCAGCCGTTGGTGCAGGAGGCATACAAACGATTAGCACGAACATTATGGGAGGTCATAATATTGGCTGTCGCACCACTAGGAAATTCAAATTGAGCGGTAATAGTTTCATCGGTTTCCTTAAAATATTCCGGACGGGTACTGAATTCCTGAGCGGAGACGGAAATCGGATTTTGTCCAGTAGCGTAGATAGCACTTTGGATAGCGTACACCCCCATATTAACCAAAGCACCTCCTCCGGAAAGTTTGCGGTCCAGACGCCACTGATCAGGATTAGATGTCGATCGGTACGCGGCGTCTGCAGAAACATAGAGCACATCTCCAAAAGTCTTTTCTCGAACAAAACCCTTTACCGCTTGCGTATAGGGCTCTGAATGGAGCCGATAACCCATCCCCAATTTTACCCCCGCGTTGGTACAGGCCGCTATGATCTCATCACATTCCGATACATTCATAGCCATTGGTTTCTCACAGATCACGTGTTTTCCTGCCCGGGCTGCCCGTATTGAAAACTCGGCGTGCATTGAATTTGGTAATACTACATAAACAATGTCAATGTCCTTATTGTCCTTTATCGCGTCAAAATTGGAATAGTTGTAAATATTCTTCTTTGGGATATTGTATTTCCTGGCCCATACACCTTCTTTGTCAGGTGTTCCCGTCACAATACCTGCCAAATAGCAATACTCGGTATCTTCCAGGGCCGGTGCTAACTGATAGGTACTGTAACCCCCCAGGCCCACTAGGGCCACCCCCAGTTTCTCTTTTTGGTTCGCTTCCGCCATAGCACAAGCAAGGGGTAAATGGGAAGCCAGGGCTGCTGCACCGGCACCTCTGGTCAATTGTTTGGTAAAACTTCTTCTGGAGATATGTCTCATACTGCTTTAAGTTTTCCCTAAAATACAGAAACCTAGGCTCCCTATTGGGAATTTTTAAGGTTTCTTAACCAAAATCCCTATTTTTAAAGATGACTAATTTCAACTCAAAAATGAAGAAAATCACACTCCTCTTTGTGAGCGCTGCCTGTTGTAATCTATCCTTTGCACAAGAACGCAAATTGCCGCTGGACACCACAGTAACCACACAACATACGGTGGCGGTAAATGGTGTTAGCTTTGGATACACGGCGACCACCGGAACACAGCCGGTATGGGATGAAATGGGTAAACCCATAGCGTCTTTGCACTACACCTATTACACCCGTAATAATGTTAAAGACAGAGACGAAAGGCCTTTGTTATTCTCTTTCAATGGTGGACCAGGCTCCGGCTCGGTATGGATGCATTTGGCCTATACAGGACCGCGGATCTTGAAGATTGATGATGAAGGGTATCCGGTGCAGCCCTATGGAGTAAAACAAAATCCGTATTCGGTATTGGATGTTACCGATATTGTCTATATCAACCCTGCCAATACAGGATATTCCAGGACCATCCCAGAAGCTGGAAAGGAAGTGGATCGCGATAAATTCTTTGGTATCAACGCCGATATAAAATACCTGGCAGAGTGGATGAATACCTTTGTAACACGAAACAATCGCTGGCGCTCACCCAAATATATCATTGGTGAAAGTTACGGCGGCACACGAGTTATGGGACTATCCCTGGCCTTACAGAATCAACAATGGATGTATTTGAATGGGGTGATCATGGTATCCCCGGCAGATTACAAGGTAATTCGTGTTGGTGGGCCGGTTTCCAGTGCGCTCAACCTACCGTATTATACGGCATCTGCCTGGCATCACAAGGCATTACCCCCAGAATTACAAAACAAAGATCTACTGGAAGTGCTTCCGGAATCGGAAGCCTTTACGATCAATGAACTTATACCGGCTATTGCTAAAGGCGGGTTTATCCCTACTTCAGAACGCCAGGCAATCGCTAAAAAAATGGCGTATTACTCGGGCCTGTCAGAGAATGACATTTTAGACCATAACCTTGACGTTCCCACTGCATTCTTTTGGAAGAACCTAATGAAGGAAAAAGGAAGCTTTACGGTGGGCCGGCTAGATAGCCGTTACAAGGGAATTGACAAAAAACGATTCGGTGAGCGCCCGGACTACAACGCAGAGATCACCTCCTGGTTGCATAGCTTCACCCCAGCTATAAATTATTATTTACAAGAGGAATTGGATTTTAAGACCGATATTAAATACAATATGTTTGGACCGGTGCGACCCTGGAATAATGAAGATGATAACGTACGTGATGATCTGAGACAGGCTATGGCACAGAATCCTTATCTGAACGTTCTGGTACAATCAGGATATTATGATGGCGCTACCACCTATTTTAATGCCAAATACACCATGTGGCAAGTAGATCCTAGTGGAAGAATGAAAGACCGTTTCGAATTCAAAGGGTACCGTTCGGGTCATATGATGTACTTGCGTCGTGAAGATCTACAGAAATCCAATGAAGATCTGCGCAATTTTATAATACGAACAATGACCAAAGGAGAATCTGCTAAATATTAATCTGATGAAAACACTATTCCTTACCGTATCTCTTCTTTTTATCCTGAATTTTGGGGTAGCTCAGGATATCCCCTCTAAGGAATGGCAGATAAAAACCGCGCTATTGGCAGTCCCTGAAGACTATCGTGAAGGAGCAAAAGTGTACGGCTATACTTCGGACGGCGTGTTCACAACGCTTAAAAAGGGATCCAACGATTATATTGCATTAGCTGATGATCCGAAAAATGAAAATTTTTCTACCGCTGCCTATCACAAGGACTTGGATCCGTTTATGGCAAGGGGTCGGGAACTGAAAGCAGAAGGAAAAGCTTTTCAGGAAATTTTTGATATCCGGGAAGCGGAAGTGAAATCAGGTAAACTTAAAATGCCTGATAAATCCACACTTTGCGTTTTTACAGGGACGATCAATGCAAAGGGAGAAATTGAAAATCCTTACGTACGCTATGTGTTTTATATTCCCTACGCCACCGGAGCATCCACAGGACTCCCCACCACTCCTACTCCGCCCGGGCATGCCTGGATCATGGATCCCGGAACGCATCGCGCCCATATTATGATAACCCCACCTAAAAACAAATGAAAAGAATCAACATCCTTTTTGTTATGCTATCCTTCTTGTTATCCAACAAAAAGTTCCATGCCCAGGACTGGCCTAACCTTTCTAAATACCAGGAAGCGAACGCGACCCTTCAGGCAAGGGCATCAAACGAGCAAAGGGTAGTATTTATGGGGAATTCTATAACAGAAGGATGGAAAACAACGAACCCCTCATTTTTTGCCAACCCAGCCTATATTAATAGAGGAATAGGAGGCCAGACAACACCACAGATGCTGCTTCGATTTAGACAAGATGTTATCGATTTACAGCCAAAGATCGTTGTTATCCTTGCCGGAACCAATGATATTGCCGGAAATACCGGCCCAATTACGCTTGAACAAATTCGCGATAATATTTTGTCTATGGTAGAACTGGCGAAAGCAAATGCCATTATCCCCGTCATTTGTTCGGTCCTGCCTGCATATGATTATCCATGGAGCCCCGGAAAATCTCCAAATGCTAACATTCCCAAACTAAATACCCTGCTTAAAGGTATGGCAACGGAGCAAAAAGTACCCTTTTTAGACTATTTCTCCGAAATGGCAGATGACAGGAATGGACTGCCCCCTGCTTATACTACTGACGAGGTGCATCTCACTAAAGAAGGATATGCCGTAATGGAAAAACTGGTCGCCGCAACCCTTTCAGAAATACAGACGAATTAAACCGTTTTGGTCAGCATCCTTATCCCTTTCAAGAATACCCAAAATTTTCTATCAGCCTGTTTGGAATCCATTTTGAACCAAACCTTTACCAATTGGGAAGTCGTTGCAGTAGACGATCATTCTACTGATCAAAGCAGGGAAATTGCATTTTCCTACAGCAAAAAAAACGATAGAATAAAAGTCTATAAAAATACCGGTGAAGGTATCATACCCGCTTTACGAACTGCCTATTCAAACGCTACCGGGAGTTTTATAACCCGGATGGACTCAGACGATATTATGTTGCCAAATCGTTTAGAGGTTATGGTTACGTCATTGGAACATGCAGGGATAGGGCATATTGCCGTAGGTCAGGTACGCTATTTTTCTGAACAGGGGATCAGTAACGGATATGCCCGATACCAAAATTGGCTTAATGCACTTACCGCAAGAGGTATCAATTACTCTGAAATCTACAAAGAATGTGTAATTCCTTCTCCTTGTTGGATGGTACACCAACAAGACTTTGCGTATTGTGGTGGTTTTCTACCCGATCGCTATCCGGAAGATTATGACTTAACCTTTCGATTTTATGAGAAGCAACTACAGATCATTCCCTGTAATGAAGTGCTGCACCTTTGGAGGGATTATCCGGAACGTACATCGCGTAATCATCAACATTATGCTCAAAACTACTTTTTGGAGATCAAATTGTATTACTTCCTCAGACTGGACTTCGATCCCCAGCGACCTCTTGCGATATGGGGTGCCGGTTTTAAAGGTAAGACCCTCGCAAAACGACTTGTTGCTCAAGACATCGATTTTTATTGGTTATGTGATAATCCAAGGAAAATCAATAAAAAAATTTATGGAAAAAACCTGTTGCATTTTTCAGCACTGAAGGAATTAGAGCATCCTCAAAGCATAATTACTGTAGCCAATACGAAATCTCAACACGAAATTCGAAAGTTTTTAGAGAGATACCGGCAGACCGCAATGCACGACTATTTCTTCTTCTGCTGAATTCCGCAGCGGTCATTTGACAATTACAAAACCCTTAACAACAGGCGGGCGACCCACACGATTTCAAAACCGTATCTTTGAGGCTTAAAAGCTTGGAATGCAGTTTAAATATCCTGAATTACTCTGGGCGCTCTTTCTCCTGGTCATTCCCATCCTTATTCATTTATTTCAATTAAGACGATTTAAGAAAACGCCTTTTACCAATGTGGCAATGCTGCAAAAGGTGGTGGCGCAATCCAGAAAGAGCAGTGTTGTAAAGAAGTGGCTCTTACTATTCACCAGACTAACCTTACTAGCCGCCTTAGTGCTTGCCTTTGCTCAGCCGTTCTTTGCAAAACCCAACGCCTTAACCAAAAAAGAAACGATTATTTATCTGGATAATTCCTTTAGTATGCTGGCCAGGGCTAATGGCCTCACACTTTTGGAAAGGGCTGTGCAAGACCTTGTCCAAGCTGTTCCTAAAGATTTGGAGTTTACGTTATTCACCAATACACAAACCTTTAAAAATGTGACGCTTGAGAAGATTCAAAACGACTTATTGTCTATGCCTTCCAGCGCTTCTCAGCTTACTTTGGAACAGGTTGGCCTGAAAGCCAATGCGATGTTTTCGCAGGAAAGCGACACCGAGAAGCATTTGGTATTCATATCGGACTTGCAACAACGGCTTATTGTACAAAACACGCCTACTCAAATTACCAACCTTCATGTAATCCAGTTATCGCCGGAGAACAACAATAATTTAGCGATTGACTCTGTGTATCTTACTCCCAGCAGTGAGGATCAAATTCCCTTACACGTGGTGGTTTCCGGCTTAGAAAACGACCAGACTGTGCCCATTTCCTTGTTTGATCGGGGAAAATTAATAGCCAAAACCGCAGTCGTTGGCACCAGGGAACCTCAGAGTACAACCCTATTGTCCCTACAACGCAACGAAGCCATACAAGGACGCCTGGAAATAGAGGATCCTGTCTTGGATTTTGATAATCATTTTTATTTCAATATCAATCCGCGTTCCAAACCCAAAGTATTAGCCATTTCAGAATCGAATTCCAACTTTTTGGAAAGGATTTTCGTTGATCAGGAGTTTGATTTTCAAAGTTTTAAGCTCAACACCCTTCAATACAGTGAATTAGAATCTCAAAATACCATTATTTTGAATGGGCTCCGCAGTATTCCAACTGGCCTATCGAACACCCTGCAGTCTTTTTGGAATGCAGGGGGAACGGTAGTGATAATTCCTCCAAAGGAAGACCTTGACCTGAATTCGTATAACACTTTTCTTCAGGGGATAAACGCTGTAAAATTCGAAGAGATCATCCCCTTTGAACAACGCATTACTTCAATCGCTTTTCAACATCCTTTATATGCAGGTGTATTTGTTTCCGAGGTTCAGAATTTTGATTATCCCACTGCCATAAGTTCCTTCAGCGTAACTGCTCCTATTGCTCAAATGCTATCTTTTTCTTCGGGAGCTCCTTTTTTATTGGGACAAGACAATGTTTTCATTTTTACGGCTTCCCTGGAACAAGAGAATTCGGATTTTATCAATTCCCCTTTGGTTGTCCCTACTTTTTATAATATTGGCGATAATAGCCTAAAGAATTCTGAGTTGTATTTGACCTTGGGTGCTGCCAAAAAAGTAGATATTCCCTTTACGCTTAGTAAAGACAATATCGTAACCTTAAGAAGGCAACAGTATGAATTTATCCCGTTACAGCAGTCCTTTTCCAATAAAATCAGTCTTAACTTTGAGGAGCCCCCTAATTCTGAAGGTGTTTATGCGGTTATGGATGGCAAAGACACCCTGAGACATCTGAGTTTCAATTTTCCCAGGAATGAAAGTGTACTTGCCTATGAAACACCCGAATCCCTAAATCCTGAAACCATAAACAGTGATATTGCCAATTTCTTTACACAGCTACAGGAAGACAACACCATTGTACCGTATTGGAAATGGTTTGTTATTTTAGCGCTGCTTTTTGCAATGGTGGAATTGCTTATACAAAAACTGCTTTAATGAATGTACTCTTGAAATCTGCTGTGATTGTGGATAAAGGAAATCCCGATCTTCACTTACAACGAAAAGACATTTATATCAAAGAGGGTACGATCGAAGCAATTGAAAACACGGTAAAAGTACCAAAGGCTACTACAATCATTGAACGCCCCAATCTTCATATTTCCGTGGGTTGGTTTGACACAGGAGTGGCATTTGGAGAGCCCGGATACGAAGAAAGAGAAACCTTATTGCATGGATTGAAGGTAGCTGGTTTAAGTGGATTTACAGGACTTGTACTACATCCCAATACACATCCTACTCCTGATAGTAGTTCGGACATTGTTTTTTTAAAGGACAGAAGCGAAAAGGCTGGGGTTGATGTTTTCCCGCTGGGAAATCTTACCAAAGGGGGTAAAGGGGAAAAACTTGCAGAGTTGTTCGATATGCATAAGGCAGGAGCAGTGGGTTTTTACGATTTCCAATCTCCGGTATCCAATGCTAATTTGTTAAAAATAGCCTTACTATACACGCAAGGATTTGATGGATTAATTTTTTCTTTTCCTTTGGATATAACAATTCAGGGAATGGGCGTGGCGCATGAGGGAGAAATTAGTACACGACTGGGTTTAAAGGGGATACCTGCGCTTTCGGAAGAACTTCAAATTGCGAGAGACCTTTACATTCTGGAATATACCGGTGGTAAACTTCATATTCCTACCATATCTACTGCTGGTGCAGTAAAGCTAATAGCCGATGCTAAGAAGAAAGGGTTAAACGTAAGTTGCAGTGCTGCTGTACATCATCTGTTCCTTTCCGATCATTTTTTAGAAGGGTATGATACCAATTATAAGCTATTGCCCCCTTTGCGCACAAAAAATGACCAACGTACACTTCAAAAGGCTGTTTTAAATGGTACAATTGATTTTGTTACTACCGACCATACTCCGATAGATATAGAGGAAAAAAGATTGGAATTTGACAATGCCAATTACGGAACTTTGGGGCTGGAAAGTGCCTTTGGGGCATTAAACCTTTTGTTAGGAATGGAACAGAGTATTGCCATTTTGACCGAGGGACGCGAGCGATTCGGAGTACCTGTTCCAACCATCGAACAAGGTAAGCCTGCCAACCTTACACTTTTCAACCCGGACAACACATTTGTTTTTGAGAAAGATCATATTCGGTCTACCTCAAAAAATTCAGCCTTTTTAGGGCAAACCTTGAAAGGACACCCTTATGGTACCATCAACAACAACCAGCTAAACGTCTCACCTTAATGGATACGACCACAAAGCAGGGAAGAACAACTGCTATTGTAGCCTATTTTACCATTGTGGGCAGCCTAATCGCAATCACAATGAACCTGGAACCGAAAAACACCTATGCCCGATTTCATATCAGACAGGCTTTCGGTATTCATCTTTTCTTTCACGCCCTGGCTATTGTGTTGACATTTTTACAAATTGGCATTGCTTCTTTGCTCCTTTACCTCATCTATTTGTTGCTTTGGGGATATGGATGTCTTGCTGCAATAAACGGAAAGAAGACCCCAGTACCACTTTTGGGGAATTACTTCCAAAAATGGTTTACTTTTATCCAATAAATTATGCCGCTCGAGGTACTGATCTATTGGAATAGCCTATTCCCATTTGCAGCTATAGCGGTAGCTTAAAATCTTGAAAATGACCCCCGCCCCACTCTCTTTAACGCATTTGATACGTCCTAACAGTGTCCCACTCGATAAGATACCAGCCCTTTTTATGTTGCATGGTTACGGTAGTAACGAAGAAGATCTGTTTTCCTTTGCCTCGGAGCTTCCCCAGGAACTTTTTATCATTTCTGTTCGGGCGCCTTATCCCCTGGAACCCTTTGGACATGCTTGGTATGCCATTAATTTTGAGGCTTCCCATGGAAAATGGAGTGATGATGATCAGGCGATTGCGTCGAGGGAAAAAGTGATTGGGTTTATTGCGGAAGCTTGCGAAGCGTATGGGTTGGATCCCACCAACGTTTCTTTGTTGGGTTTTAGTCAGGGAACTGTTTTAAGTTATGCCTGTGCGCTTTCCTATCCGGAAAAAATAAAGCGGGTAATCGCCCTTAGTGGCTATATAAATGAAAAACTTTTAGCGGAAGATTTCGCAAAAAAAGAGCTATCGAAGCTGGATTTTTATTGCTCGCATGGGCAGGTAGATCAGGTTATACCCTTAGAATGGGCACAAAAGGCTCCGGAATTGCTAAAACAGCTTAACATTCCTTTTACGTATCAGGAATTTCCCGTAGGACATGGTGTAGCTCCTCAAAATTTTTACGCTTTTAAAAAATGGTTGGAAGACCGTATTTAATTACTTCGCGTGTACAAAAGGTGGTCTACCAAGGTAAAGTCAACACTTAAGTCGTCCTTTAATTCATATTTGATAATAATATCTCCCCAGTACTTCCCATCGGAAAAATCAGCCAATATCCAGCGATGATTGAGCACTTTTATCTTGTTGATCTTAAAACTACTTTCCATGCCCTCATAGGGAACAAGGGGATTGTCCCCGCTACGTTCGTTGGTCTCTAACAATTTATCCTCTATATATCGAGTAGGGTTTTCCAGATCTAAGTGGTCGTAATAGGCAAGGGCATCATCATTGTTTTCCAGCGAGAAATATTGCATATCTAAGACCCGGAGTTGTAGGTTTTGCACGGAGTCCTTCAATAGCTGATTATCATTTTCCAACTTTCCGATTTGTTCCGCGCTACTTGTCGCCGCTCTAGTACCCCTCATTAGAAAAAATAATGCGATCAAAGCCGAAAAAACAAAAAGATATAGAAATATATTACGTCTCATCAAATCGTAATTTTAAGGTTATCGTAAGCCAAATATATGTTAGCTGGCAGTCCTTGCTGCACTTCCTCATGAAAGCCCAAAAGATGGCTAATATGTGTAAAGTAGGTTTGTTGCGCACCTACTTCTTGCGCGAATGCTATCGCTTCTTCCAGATTGAAATGGGAGTAATGCGGTTCGAGTCGCAAGGCGTTTACAACTAAGACTTTTAAGTTCTTTAATTTTGTCATTTCAGGCTTTTCCACGCGTTTAACATCGGTTAAATAGGCGAAGTTGCCTATTCGAAAGCCAAGTACAGGAAGCCGATTATGAAATACTTCAATTGGGATGACTTCCCGGCCATTAAGGGAAAATGGCGTATCCTTATCTATTAGATGTATTTGTACTGCCGGCGCTCCAGGGTATCGGTCCTCGTCCGCAAAGATATAGTCAAAGCGTCTTTTTAAGGAGTGTAGCACGCGTTCCATAGCATACACCGGAATATCGCCTTGCCGAAAGAAAAAAGGTCGAATATCATCTATTCCTGCAGTATGATCAGCATGTTCATGGGTAAATAATATCCCGTCTAGTTGCGGAATAGGATGCGTTAACATCTGCTGCCGAAAATCAGGCCCACAGTCAATTACGTAGTTATATTTATCCCAGGATAGCAGTACCGAAACGCGAAGACGTTTATCCTTTGGGTCTTTGCTTAAACAAACCGGATGGTTACTGCCAATAATCGGGATACCCTGAGAGGTTCCTGTGCCCAAAAAAGTTATGCTAAGTCCTTCTTCCATTAAAATCAAAATTATAATATAATTGTGTAATACGTTTGACCTTCTTCTCTTAACTTTGTTAGAGACAAACTACAGACTATGCCCACCGATCGAAGTATGGAAAATGGTTTTGAAAACATCCCTTCCATCAAGGCCAAAACCCTAAGAATAAATCTAAACCGCGATATCTACGGCACCTTTGCTGAAATTGGAGCAGGACAAGAAACCGCAAGGCATTTTTTTAGGGCGGGCGGTGCCTCCGGAACCATTGCCAAAGCCATGAGCGCTTATGACAAGGCCTTTAGCGATGCTATTTACGGTATTGAAAATGATGGTCGGTATGTGACACAGTCCAGGCTTCGAAAAATGCTCAAACATGAAATGAGGCTTGTTGAAGAACGGATAGACCGCAAGGAGAATCCAAATTATATGTTTTTCTCCTACGCGAATACTGTGGCCACAATAGACTTTTCCAAACGCTATAAAGGGCACGGTTGGGTAGGCCTTCGCTTTCAACTAGAGCCAAATCAAAAAGAGCACAACGAAATTATTCTCCATGTTCGTTTTAAGCAAAACGAGGCCAGGCTGCAACAGGAAACCCTGGGTATTTTAGGAGTGAATTTAATATACGGAGCGTATTTTAAATATGACAAACCTAAAAAACTGTTGAAATACCTCTACGATCATATTGATAAAGACACCCTGGAAATTGATATGATCAATTTTCACGGACCTGGATTCAAAGATGTGGATAACCGGTTAATGAGTTTACAGCTTATCCGCAATGATATGACCGATGCTGTGATGTTTGGTCCGGATGGCCATAACTTATTGCCCGCTTCCGTACTTTACAAAAAGAATATCTTAGCCCTACGCGGTAGTTTCCGACCGGTTACTAAGGTAAATATGGACATGTTCCAAAAATCGTATGACATTTTCATACGAGAGCAAACCGTGGACTATGACAATACGATCATCATTTTTGAAATCACCCTCTCTAACCTCAGGGCCTCGGGAGAGATCGATGAACAAGACTTTATGGACCGGGCAGAGCTGCTTTCTTCCCTGGGACACATGGTAATGATTTCCAAATTTCAGGAGTACTATAAATTGGTGGAATACTTTAATAATTACACCAAAGCCAAGATCGGACTTACCATGGGAGTAAATAACCTGGTCGATGTTTTTGACGAGAAATACTATCGCCATTTAAGCGGTGGCATTCTTGAAGCTTTCGGGAAGCTGTTTTTCAAAGATCTTAAAGTGTATCTCTATCCTATGAAGGATCCGAATACCGGGCAGATACTTACAAGCAACAATGTTAAAGTTCATCCCAGGATGAAGGAATTGTACAAATTCTTTAAGTATAATGGTAAGGTAATGGATATCATTGACTATGATCCGGATATCATGAATATCTTCTCTAGGGATGTACTACGGCGTATTACCAATGGAGAGAAAGGTTGGGAGGAAATGTTGCCTGAGGGAATTGCCGAAATGATACAGGAAAAAAATCTTTTTGTACGCAAAGAAGAAGAGGTTCCTCAGAAAGAAGAGGTAGAAGAGGATGAATGAAATACGCATCAGGCAACGCTATTCCTGAGAATTACAACGAATAGCGCTACCCCCGTTGTTGCTTCATGCCCACCTTCAGACCTCAAGGATCTGAGCGGCATGATCTTTTGTCTTTACTTTTTGAATAACATGGTCCACTACCCCTGCTTCATTGATTAAAAAGGTGGTACGGTGTAAACCATCATATTCCTTTCCCATGAATTTCTTAGGCCCCCAAACCCCGAAAGTTTCGATAACACTGTGGTCCTCATCTGCCAATAAAGGAAATGGGAACTCAAATTTATTTCTGAAATTCGCTTGTTTTTTTTGAGAGTCCTCGCTCACACCAAGTAATTCGTATCCTTGAGATTGTAATGCGGAGTAGTTATCCCTCAAATTACAGGCCTCTGCGGTACATCCAGGTGTATTCGCCCTTGGATAAAAGAAAACGATTAGCTTCTTTCCTTTGTAGTCAGAAAGAGAAATTGTATTTCCATCTTGGTCTTTCGCTGAAAATTCAGGTACTTTATCACCAGCTTTTAAGGTGTTCATAGTTTTATATTTGTTTAATTATTTCCAATCAAAGTTAAACATAAATGCGCAAAATAGAGAAGGTAAACTTTGTTATACAAACGTTAAATGCGATTTATCCCAACATCCCCGTTCCTTTAGATCATAAAGATCCTTACACCCTACTTATTGCGGTATTGCTTTCTGCACAAAGTACCGACGTCCGGGTGAATCAGATCACACCTTTACTGTTTAAAAGGGCAGATAATCCCTATGATATGGTAAAACTTAGTGTTGACGAAATACGGGAAATTATCAGGCCTGTTGGTTTGTCTCCTATGAAATCCAAAGGAATTCACGGACTTTCGCAGATCCTTATAGAAAAATATCAAGGAAAGGTCCCTAAAGATATCGCACTGTTAGAAGAGCTGCCGGCTGTTGGCCACAAGACAGCAAGTGTTGTAGTTTCTCAGGCATTTGGTATCCCGGCCTTTCCGGTTGATACCCATATCCATCGATTAATGTATCGCTGGGGATTTTCTAACGGAAAAAACGTAGTGCAAACCGAGCGAGACGCCAAAAGACTATTTCCCAAAGCCCTTTGGAATAGCTTGCATCTTCAGATCATTTGGTACGGTCGAGAGTATTCTCCTGCCCGGGGATGGGATCTTGAAAAAGATATCATTACAAAAACCATTGGCCGCAAAAGTGTCCTAAATGACTACCATAAAAAAAAGAAAACCGCTAAAAAAGCGGTTTCTTAATGGGTTCATTGCACACTTTTAATTCAATGTGCGATCAAATTTCAGATTCTTGTACGTTGCCACCTCATAAGATTTAGAGAAAGCAAGCAAAAAGGAAATAGTTTCCGGCCTTGCCTTAGCAATCTTACAGGTTCTTGGAATTTCAGCTTCAGAGTAAATTTCTTCCATATTCTAGCGTTTAAAATCAATATAAAAACGCCAGTATATTGGAATTATTGCACAGTTCGACCTACTGCAGATTAATTCGTTAAAACGATATTATTCCGTTGTACGATTTTTCGAAGGTTGATCAGGGCATATCGCATCCTACCTAAGGCAGTATTGATACTAACCCCAGTGTTTTCCGCAATTTCCTTAAAACTCATGTCTTTATAAATTCGCATGATCAAAACTTCCCGCTGGTCATCCGGTAATTCTTCGATCAATATGGAAAGATCACTATCTATTTGATCTTTGATCATCTGCTTCTCTACGTTCAGCTTATCGTCTCGAATTACCGAGAAGATATTGAAATCCTCACTCCCCTCAAATTTGGGCATACGCTTATTCTTACGAAAGTGGTCAATAATAAGGTTGTGTGCAATTCGCATCACCCAGGGTAAAAATTTTCCCTCTTCACTGTACGACCCGCGTTTAAGGGTCTTAATTACCTTTATAAAGGTATCTTGAAAAATATCTTCTGTGATATCTCTATCAAGTACTTTAGAATAAATAAAACTTGTGATTTTTTGGTTATGGCGGTTAATTAAAGCTTCTAGCGCTTTTTCGTCACCACCCACGTAGTTCTTGACCAATACGGAATCGTCGATTTGTAGTTCCATACAAATTACTTTTTTGGTTTAAACAGTACCCATCCCAAGAGCTGAGATGATACAGAGTTATTAGTTTAATAGTAAAAAAGTAATTATCGCTGTATAGGCCTATCAGTTTTTAATTACAAATCAAAGATAGAAAATAAGACTCCCTGTGTAAAAACTTATGTTGTGATCTACAGGATTTTAGATGTCAACCTCCGCAATATAGACATTAAGGCCAGTGAATCGTATCTTTGACCAAATTTTTTCGACGAATGACATCACTTCAAGATGTAGACCCCAAAGAAAATATTATCATAAAGGGTGCCAAACTCCACAATTTAAAGAATATAGACGTTGTTATCCCGAGAAATCAACTTGTGGTGATCACCGGATTATCCGGATCCGGGAAATCTTCATTGGCATTTGACACGCTGTACGCTGAAGGCCAACGTCGTTACGTGGAAAGCCTTTCTTCCTACGCAAGGCAATTTCTAGGAAAGTTAGATAAACCCAAAGTAGACTATATTAAAGGTATTGCCCCGGCAATCGCTATTGAGCAAAAAGTAAATTCTACCAATCCTCGTTCAACAGTAGGTACCACCACCGAGATCTATGACTATTTAAAGTTGTTGTATGCCCGAATTGGTAAGACCATTTCTCCCATATCAGGAAACGAGGTAAAAAAACATACGGTGACCGATGTAGTTACCCATGTAAAATCATTTGAAGAAAATACCAAGCTCCTACTGCTTGCGCCCGTTAAAATAAAAGAAGAAAGGGATACCATAAAATCCCTGGAGCTTTTCTCCAAACAAGGATATGCCCGAATAAAGTATAATGGACAAGTGGTCCGTATTGACCAAGTTCCTAAAGACATCGGAAAGCAGTTCGATTTGGTGGTAGACCGTGTTGTGGTAAAAAAAGACGATGAAGACTTTCTGAACCGATTGGGGAATGCGGTGGATAATGCTTTCTTTGAGGGAAAAGGTAGTTGTATTGTGGAAGAGGTTGCAACTGGTGCCGGAGTTACTTTTAGTAATTTGTTTGAACTGGATGGCATGAAGTTCCTGGAGCCCAATGTGCATCTTTTTAGTTTTAACAATCCCTATGGCGCCTGCCCAAAATGTGAAGGATATGGCGATGTCATTGGCATTGATCCGGATCTTGTAATACCCAACACGGCCCTATCCATATATGAGAATGCTATTTTTCCATGGCGGGGTGAGAGCATGTCCTGGTATAGAGATCAACTGGTCAATAGTGCCTATACATTTGATTTTCCAATTCACAAACCCTGGTTTGAGCTATCTCAGGAGCAACAGCAATTGGTCTGGGATGGGAATTCCCATTTTATCGGTATTCACAAATTTTTCAGCCAACTCGAAGAGAAAAGCTATAAAATTCAAAATCGGGTAATGCTTTCCCGGTATCGTGGCAAAACAAAATGCCCTGTTTGCCATGGTAAGCGCTTACGGAAGGAGGCCGATTATGTTCAAATTCAAGGAAAGTCCATTTCTGATCTCATTGAACGACCCATCAAGGATTTGGCACTGTTTTTTGCCGAACTACAGTTTTCCGAACACGATGCCAAAATTGCAAAACGACTATTAAAAGAAATTACCACTCGCTTGGATTTCCTCTCTAAGGTCGGACTGAGTTACTTGACCTTAAATCGCAAATCCAATACGCTATCCGGAGGCGAAAGTCAACGGATTAACCTGGCCACAAGTCTGGGAAGTAGCCTAGTGGGTTCTATGTATATTTTGGATGAGCCGAGCATTGGATTGCATCCAAAGGATACGGAAAACCTAATAGCGGTATTGCAGTCCTTACGCGATCTGGGGAATACCGTAATTGTGGTAGAACACGATGAGGACATTATGCGGGCAGCGGATACGATCATTGATATTGGTCCGGAAGCAGGTACCTTAGGAGGAGAGGTGGTAGCGGCAGGTACTTTTAACGAAATGCTTTCTCAGGACACCTTAACGGCTAGCTATCTAAATGGCGATATGGAAATCGCGATACCCCAAGAACGCAGGAACTCTAAAAACTATATTCAAATTAAAGGCGCACGGGAGAACAATCTAAAGAATGTGGATGCCACTTTTCCGTTAAATAGGCTTACCGTAGTTACCGGAGTCTCGGGAAGTGGTAAAAGTACTTTGGTGAAAAAGATCCTGTACCCGGCTATTTTGAAAGAAGTTGGCGGATATGGCGAAAAGCCGGGTCAATTTACAAGACTGGAAGGAAAATATACCCAGTTAAAACATGTGGAGTTCGTAGATCAGAATCCCATTGGTCGCTCTTCGCGTTCTAATCCGGTTACCTACATTAAGGCCTATGATGATATACGTGCCCTCTTTGCGGCACAAAAATTAAGTAAAATACGAGGCTACCAGGCCAAACATTTTTCCTTTAACGTGGATGGTGGACGCTGCGAGAAGTGTAAAGGCGAAGGCGAGATCACCGTGGAAATGCAATTTATGGCCGATGTACACCTACTATGTGATGTATGTGAAGGCAAGCGTTTTAAGAAGGATGTACTGGAGGTACAGTTTGAAGGGAAAAACATCAATGATATCCTGAACCTGACTATTGATGATGCAGTGGCCCATTTTGAACAATACAAACAGAAGAAAATAGTGCAGAAGCTAAAACCCCTTCAGGATGTAGGGTTAGGCTATGTTACTTTAGGGCAAAGTTCTTCTACCCTATCCGGAGGGGAAGCGCAGCGCATAAAGTTAGCTTCCTTTTTGGTAAAAGGAGACACAAAAGAAAAGGCATTGTTTATTTTTGACGAACCCACCACCGGACTTCATTTTCACGATATCAAAAAATTACTGAATTCCTTTGATGCGTTGTTGGAGAAAGGACATTCTATAGTTGTGATAGAACACAATATTGAGTTGATCAAGTGTGCCGACTATATCATTGACCTTGGCCCTGAAGGTGGAGAAAAAGGAGGGCAACTGTTGGCGGAAGGTACACCAGAAGAAGTGGTACAGCATAAGGAATCCTTTACAGCGCAGTATTTGAGGGAAAAAATATGAATGTGAACTGGACAATCATTAGCATATCAATTGGAGTTGGTGGTTTGATATTCGCCGGTGTAAAGTCATATATTGAAGTAAAAAAGTATATAGACTAAAAAAAAGATAAGAGAGAGAATCAATTAAAAGAAAAGAATATCGAAGATATAACGGTAAAAGAAATTACTGATAAACCTTCTTCATCTCCCTCATTCGAATATCGTACTATCTCAAAGTCCTATGCTGGAATTAAAGTTAAATGGCATGCTCGATTTTTAGGAATAGCTGATAGAAATAAAAATGGAAAGGTTGGCACAGTGATTACCTATGATACACATGGAAATATGTCTATTGCTTTTTTAACAGACTTTGACAAATTTACAATCATGAAAACTGCCAGAAACGAAGATGAGTTTCGAGTAATTGGTATCATAAAGGAGGTTCAAGACGCTTCTATCTATCTAGAACCTATCTCTATTGAACCAAATACATCTTTTCTTTTTTGATTTTTTAAATAACTAACGGCTTTTGCTCTGCAAGGAAAGTTTCTGACCATTGAGATTTCTCACGCTCTCCCGATAACTATCGGGTTTGGTTCGAAATGACAACATAGCGCCCAACAGTCATTTCGAAATGAGAAACAAAGTGACGATTGAGAAATCTCATCACCTCTCCCAGTAATGTAGGAATAACTGTAACAAACCCAAATCCCGTACATCTTTACATCAAATTTCCAACCGATGAACACACTAAAAACCGTATTTGCAGCAGGAATTACCTCAATTCTGCTCCTCAGTGCTTGCCAACCCAAAGCCGAAACTACCAGGAAAACTGTGGTAGCGCCTTCAGTATGGGACACTATTAAACGACCTAACGACTTTTACCCCTCGGACAGGGCAAAAGTGCTAGTAGTAGGGACATTCCACTTTCAATATCCGGGGTTAGATACCCATAAAACATCAAAGGAAGACCAGGTAGATGTATTAAAGGAACCCAAAAAGTCAGAATTGGAAGATCTAGTGGCCTATATTAAAAAGTTCCATCCCAATAAAATAGCTATTGAAGCCCGCCCCAAATGGAATACGATGGAAAAATACGTTCAATACCAAAACGGGGAGCACTCCGATAAAAGAGATGAACGCTATACCCTTGGCATGCGTATTGCCAAAGACCTGGAACTGGACACGCTTTATGCCATAGATGCTACTTCACTATTCTATGATTTGCAGAAAAAAGATTCTACCTTACTAAACTCCCTTATCGACCAAATAGATTGGAACGCCTCTGATCCATATTGGGACATGGCTAAAAAATGGTTGAATTACGATGATAAGCTAGTGCCAAAAATGCATTTGCTTGACTACTTTAAATATCTGAACGGAAGAGAAAATCATCTGGCCAATTACGGACTTTATCTTACCGGCAATATGGGTAAGATTGAAAACCAAGCGGCAGATAACTTATCCCTTTGGTGGTACAACCGAAATCTCCGGATTTTTTCCAAGCTTGTGGGGATATCGGAGGGGCCGCGAGACCGCATCCTAGTGATTATGGGCAATGGTCATGCTTCACTGCTGCGGCATTTATTTGAATCATCACCACAATTTGAATTTGTGGAGTTCGATAGTCTGTAGTTGACTCCCGATTCTTGAGTCTGCTAAGTCGAGTTTCTCGCTGTAGTAGAAATTAGTACCCCTTTTGTATGTGTTATTCCGCACTTGTCCGGAGACAGGCCGGCATGTCGCGGAATCTTGTACCATACGAGATCTAGATTCCTGAACATCCAGCAATTGCAAACGAACTGTTTTTAATTAACTAATTTTCAGTTATTTAGAATATAATTTCATTTTTTGGCACGCTGTTTGCTATTTTTTGGGTGGGATGTAAATAGTTGCTCCCGGAACTTAAAATTCAACAGTTATGAAAAAGTTTGTACTCTTATTGGCAGCATTGATATTCGGAGCTACGAGTATACAAGCTGCAACGCTAAATAGCGAGACTGTTATGACTACGTTTCGTTATGGCAACTCGTTTATTTTTAATGAACGCGGTATTACGTTTTCTGTATATCCTGATGGGGAATTTGATTTTTTTATAGATAATCGTGTAAATGTTGGTGTCGGAGCTCAAATCGGGAATGTAGGCATAACGTTTAATTCCGGCTGGGATTACAATCCATTTGTACAATACGATGATTTTGGTGCTGTGATCCAGGTAGAAAACGTTCCTATATTTTATGATTACTACGGTCGTGTTTCTCAGATCGGTGGCGTAGATATTTGGTACAGAAACGGTTTTGTACGACGCGTAGGAGGATTGAATGTTTTCTGGAATGGCGGTGTTTTTAGTCATACCACCGGATTCATCAACATTTATAACCGAGGTTATGTCTTTCGCCCATGGCACCGATGGTTCATCCGACCTACAGTAGGTTTCTGTAATGTATGGACTACTCCGTATAGAAGGTTTTATCATCCTATTCGATACAGCTGGTACAGGCCCTACCGAAATAATTTTCGAAGAGCATATGCTCAGATAGGTCGTGAATATCGATTTAACAGAACCCGAAGGTCCAATATCTACAGAAATGACAACCGTGTGGCGGTGAGAGATTTTAACAATAGTGGTAGAAGTAACAGATCGTATGCGCGAAGAGGTAATGCTACCGTACAACGTAATGTAGGACGTTCTAGTCGCGACGTACGAAGAAATACCAATTCCACGGTTACACAACGTAGTAACAGGAATAGACAAAATGAAGTGCAACGAAACACTTCGGTACGAAGAAATAGTACGAATGCGGTTACGCAACGTAGCAATAGAAGTAGGCAAAATGAAGTACAACGAAATACTTCAGTACGGAGAAATAGTACGGTAAGCCGGTCTAACAATAGGACCTCGGTAAACCAACGTACGGTAACCCGAACGCCTAGAAGTACTACGGTAACCAAAAGGGAAGTTACCCGAAGCCCACAAAAGCGGACGGTTACTAAACGAAGTACTACGCATACACAACCGAAACGTAGCGTGGCACAGAATAGAAGTAGGAGTACCAGTGTAAAGCGAAGTACACCTCAGAAAAGAAGCGTAACACGAAGTACAACTACAAAAAGAAGTACTTCCGGAACAAATAGAAACTCAAGAAGTAGCACTACAAGAAGTGCAAGAAGGTTATAGGGATAGATCCTTAGACCAGGCTCAGGATGTATTCCATCCAACATTTTAATTGCTGCATTTGCAATGGTTAACATGTGGAGTTACAAAGTTTTTAGGTTGGTTAGTTGTTTGGCCCCGTGGTAAGCGTCCTGCTTAGCGCGGGGTTTTTCTTTCCAGAACCTTCGCAATTAAACCGGTAACATCCTCAGAAATAGCAAAGCGATATAAAATGCCCAGGTACATCAATAGCATGATACCGGATTTTAATATGATGTTAAAGATCGGATGAAAAGGGAAGTGCAATTGCCAAAAAAGGAATCCCATAAGTACCAAAGTGGCGAGTATCTTAAAGGTCCCCTTCCCAAAAGGTAATAGTCCGAATTTTATCTTCACTACTGCCATTTTTATACAATTAAATACGAAAATCGCAATACAACTGGCCAATGCAGCTCCTTCAATCCCTAAAACCGGAATCAGCCAAATGTTAAGAAGTATCGTTGTAAGCGCCAAAAGCACACCAAGCAGAAGAATGGTTTTGTAATATTTTGAATTATACAGAATGGAATTGATATTCCCTAACAAAGAATCAAACACTTTAGCCAGGCCTATCAAGAAAACTACGGCAAACCCTTCCCGGTAGGCCTCCGGAAGTAGCAGAAATAGATCCTCCAAATTCAGAACGATCAATAAAAACAGTATTCCGGAGGCAATAAAAAGGGTAAGAGAACTTCGTTTATACAGGCGTTCCAACTCGAAAGTATTCCCAGTATTCAGTAATTCCGCAGTTAGCGGATAGGTAATCTGGTGCATGGAACGTGAGGGTACAATGATCACGGTGGCAATGTATACCCCTACTCCGTAAAAGGCTACATTTTCTAAAGCAATGAACTGGTTGATCATAAACTTATCGATCTCCAACAGCAGCACCGCTGCCGACCCTCCTAAAATGATCAAAAGACTGTAACCAAGGACTTCTCTTGTACCCTTTGGAAAATTAAAGTTCAATTTTCGTTTGCGAATACTGTAGCTATAGTATTGCATTAAGACTGTACGAAACAAATACAATGCCACCAGTGCCTTAAAGAAAAGATCAAGAGAAATGGTTTGGAAATACAACAAGACCAACAATAGCGTGGTCCCCAAACGTACGAACACCTCTTTCATAAAATTCCCAAAGACGGATCTTAAGTGCACCTTACTCCAAGCATAATAGACCTCAAAATAGGCAAGTGCCAGACCGATCAAAAACACATACCAGACATACGCTTTTACAAGTGGATTCTCCCGCGAAAAAAGATCACCTATTTCCTCATAAAAGAACCAGGTAATAAGTGCCATAGGAATAGTAGTTAGAAGCGGGCAAACCAACATTAGGGTAAGAAATCCGTCCTGGTCTTGTTCCGATTGCGCACTGTAGAACCGAATTAGGGTATTGTGTACTCCAAAAGCCATTAAAGGCATCAAAATAGCGCCGGTAGCTAAAATAAATGTGACTAAGCCATAGTATTGGGGCTCCAGGATATAGGTATATAGAAACAGCGTGTTCAAGGCCCCTATTGCAAAACCAAAATAGGTGACCAGCATATTTTGCAGCGATTGTTTTAGGACGATTCCCATTGGAGCAAATTGGCTAATTGTTTGGTCAATTCCCTACGATGATAGGATGCAGTATTTTTCATCTGTACAGTTAAGGCTTCTTTTTGAAACTTTTGAAACCACGCTAAAAGTACCTTTTTTAACGGTTCCTTTTCCGTATTTCTGATGTGAACACCGGCTTCAAGCTCCGCTACCATTTTCCCTGCCTCCCAACCTTCAGGACCAATAGCCAAAATGGGGCGCCCAGCATTTAAGTACTCAAATAATTTTCCGGGAATTATCCCCTGAGTCTCCCTGCTGTCTATTTCCAGCAATAGCAATATTTGAGATTTCCATTGATATTCTAATACCTGATCATGAGGGAGATACCCTACTTTAGTAACATACTGTTCTAACCCTATCGCTTTTAAGGTGTTGATAACCTCTTCTCCTACCACTCCCACAAGCTGAATCTGAAGTGTTTTTGCAATAGCGGGATGTTCTTTAACCAGTTCAGAAAGTACTTCCCAAAGTAGTCTTGGATTTCTATCCGTTAGTAACGATCCTATATGGGAAAGCGTGAATTTTTTGTCTAGCGCCACGGCATAGCGTTCCGTATCATAACCATTGGTAATAACCTGGATAGGCCTGGAAGTCAGTCCTGCAAATTCTTCCTTTGTAGTGCTACTGGTCACCACAATCTGATCAGCGGATTGCAGCACTATCCTTTCTAAATATTTGTGTTTTTTACGGGCGGCGGCGGTCAGTCGTAATTTTTTGTGATAGCCAATACTTGTCCAGGGGTCGCGAAAGTCCGCCAACCAATGCACGTTCAACTTTTTCTTTAACCGAAGGCCAATCAAGTGGATACTGTGCGGTGGACCTGTGGTAATAACGGTACTAATATTTTCGTTTTTGATAATCTTTTCTAAACGCGATACGGCAGGCTTCACCCAAAATTTTCGGGCATCAGGGATAAAAATATTTCCTCGTATCCAAAGGAACATTTGTTCTAGAAACGACTGTTTTCGAGCAGGGGAAATGATCCCGGAGCTTATCTTTCGTGTCTTCTTTCCGGAAAACAAAGCTGCTAATTTATAAGGTTCCGCTATGGGATGTTGAATTACCTTTTGCTTAGGTGGTATCTGATCCATTAAGGAAGGATCTTCAATGGGATATCGAGCATTTTTAGGAACAAATACAATCGGTGTTACCCCAAACTCAGGTAAATAGTTTACAAACTTCAACCATCGCTGAACCCCAGGTCCACCCGCTGGTGGCCAATAATACGCAACGATAAGTACTTTTTGCATTAGTTATCGCCTTTTTTTCCCTCTTTGCGATACATCCAGAACAATCCGCTCAGTAGTAGTACTCCCAGCATTATATTACTGGCTAAAGCTATGGTACTTCCGGTTGTAATTACCTCAGGCTCAAATCGGAACTCAATTTCATGTTTTCCCGAGGGGACTTCCATACCTCTTAAGGCATAGTTTACCCGAAAATGGGGTACTTCTTTCCCATCCAGGGTTACCACCCAGCCCTTTGGGTAGTGCATTTCGGAAAAGACCGCAAATCCAGGCTGGGTATTTGCGGTTTCATAGGTGATCACATCCGGACGATGATCCGTTACCCTTATTGTTGTAAGCGAATCGACTGTAAAGTTTTTCGATTGCAGTTCAGGAAATGCATTCCTATCAAATACGGCATTCCGTTTCGTGTTAAGGCTATCCAGCGATTTGATTTCCAGGTTGGCATTTTCAACGGGAATCAAATGCTCTACAAACCAGGCCGGACCATTGGCATCCGGATTAACCGCAGGGACGCGATTCCCCTCTTCATCTTCTTGAAAAATATACTTAACATTCAACATATTAAGCACATCCAAGTTATTACTATACAGGTGGAACGTTACTAAATCCTCTAGTTTGGCTGGTTTAGCAGCATGGTATCCTCCTAACGATTTATGGAAATAGGAATTACGTGCACCGTTAAGTCCCTCGGCCGGATCAAATACTCGAAAAATTGAAGGATCTGCTTGTATTTGCTTATCGGCTTCACTGGCCTGAAAAGGGCGATTTATAAGACGTTGGCTCATAAAATCATCCTCATTTACATAGCGCTGATTTACCCCTAGTAGGTCAACTACCACCAAAAGCCCAAGCCCAACAATTGCTAAATGTTTTTTGATAGTACCCCGGACCATAAGCAAAACCACCAGGGCAGCGAGCCCCATGAACAACAACGAGCGAAAAGTATCACTTATATACACTGATTTACGGTCGCTTTGCAGAATCTCCAAAGCAGCTTCACCAAAATACCCGGCATAGGTCTGATCATTTTGTCCTGTAAAATCAAAAACCCCTATCAGTAAGAAAATTACAATAATGATTCCCAGACCTGTTATTCCAGCCGATCGAAGTGCCTTTAACTTGGCCTTTTTCTTTACTCTGCCAGAAACTAATTCTTTCAAGCCAAGTACGGCCAGGATAGGGACGCAAAGCTCCAGAATTACCTGGATGGAGGACACCGCCCGAAACTTGTTGTACAGTGGAAAATAATCAATCATGAAGTTGGTAAGCCATGGAAAGTTTTTTCCCCAGGAAAGCAATAAAGACATTAGTATTCCCCCCAGTAACCACCACTTTGCTTTCCCTTTTACCAAGAACAGACTTATAAGAAATAGGAAAAAGATCACTGCCCCGATATAGGCGGGCCCTGCGGGACCGGATAAGGGATGTGGGCCCCAGTACAAATAGAGTCCTGAAATTTCGATTGCTCTTGATGGCGGTACCCCTTGATCTACAAAATATTGATATACTTTTGAGTCCTTGCCCAAATCCTCTTGTCCCGAACCTCCAAATAGACGGGGAACGAATACATTCAAGGATTCGGTAATACCATAACTATAATAGGTAATATACTCCCGATCCAAACCATCTTGTATCTCTTTTTCAGAACCGTCTGAATTAATGGTCAGTGCTGATTTTCCTCGAGTACTCCAATCGGCATATTCCTTTGTGGCCATTATCCCCGTAGCATTTGTCGCAATACCTAAAACCACTGCACCAATTAATAGGCCTACAGCCATAAAAAAATGTTTTAGTTGCTTTCTTCTAATCGCGTCAATCAGATAGGTTATCCCCAATATCAGTACCAATAACATAAAATAATAGGTCATCTGATAGTGATTCGCACTTATCTCCAGGGCCATGGCAATGGCCGTTAACAGAAACCCCAAAATGTATTTTTTCTGAAAGACCAATACTATTCCACCTAAGATCATAGGTAAATAGGCTAAGGCGTGCGCTTTTGCATTATGCCCTACTCCAAGAATGATGATGTAATAGGTGGAAAAACCAAAAGCCAGGCTTCCCAAAATGGCCAATCGCCAATCTACTTTCATACATAACATCAGGACATAGAAACCGAGAAAATACAGAAACAAATAGTCCGCCGGGCGTGGTAAAAAGCGTAATAATCGATCTAATTTTTTAACGTAATCATGAGGATAATTTGCCCCCAATTGATACGTGGGCATACCGCCAAAAGCGCTATTGGTCCAATACGATTCAACACCGGTTGTGGCTTTGTAGGTATCTCTTTCCTGGGCCATACCTTTATATTGCCTGATATCGGATTGGAATATGGCTTTTCCCTGAATTACGGGATAGAAGTAGGCCATGGCTGCGCCCATAAAAAAGACAAGTACCAGGGCATGCGTAATAAGGGCTTTGATAGAAACCTTCATAAATTGGGATTGATTCCCCAAAGATTACTCAATTTCTTCAAAATCTATATATTCTCCCACATTTTTTGAAGGCCCGGATTTGCGTTTAGGCGCGGTATGAATGGTCGTTTCCCCCTCATAATGGGTTTCCTGGCGGGAATCAAATCCCCCAAATTGGCGTCCAAATCGTTCTTCCGTCCGTTGCACAGCATATCTAAGTAGCCTAGGTGCCAACCATTTCAGAAGGATTTTGGCTCCATAATATACGATTATGAGTATTAATATCGTTTGTAGTAAAACCATAGTCACTTACTATTGAATCAAAGTTACCCAACAAGTCTTTTAAACCGCGTTTTTGTTTCATAAAATAGTATTAAAGTCCAACGATGGTCCTATTCCGCTGTACTCTTTTCTTCGTATTCCTGGTTCCTTTTGTTGTTATCGGACAATATACGGATGTAATTAATTCTAACCGTCCGGGAATCGCAGTAAGTGCTTACGCAGTTGGGAAAAATGTGGTTCAAGCTGAGACAGGCTTTTTATATGAAAGGCAAGACCACAATATCCTAAATACCAATTCCAGTACTTTTGGGGGAGAGCTAGCCTTGCGATATGGGCTATTAGTAGAACAGTTGGAGATTATCTATGAAGGCACCTACGTCAGTGAAAATAGAACATTTGAAAATTTTAACCTTGAAGAACGCCGTACTGATTTTTCGAGAAACCGATTAGGTCTAAAGTATTTGATCTTTGATCCTTACAAAAGTCCTGAAGCCAATAAACCTAACCTCTACAGTTGGAGGGCCAACAATAAGTTTCAGTTAAAAAACCTGGTCCCGGCGGTTTCATTATACGGGGGAGCTACTTTCAATCTGGGCGATAATCCATTCTATCCTGAGGATGGAACCATCTCCTATCGGGCTATGATAGCTACCCAGAGTAAGTTAACCCCAAAATCGGTCTTGATCACAAATGTGGCCTATGATAGAATCTCCACGGACTTCCCGGAGTTCAGCTACGCTATTTCCTTCTCCCACGCCTTTCGCAATCCTAAATGGAGTGTTTTTGTTGAGCATCAAGGCATTGACAGCGACCGCTTTTCCGATCTTTTGGTTCGGGGAGGAATTGCACATTTATTTGGCCCCAACTTTCAGGCCGATGTAAGTCTGGGCGCCAGTGTTAAAAACACCCCTTTTCGGGCTTTTGCAAGAACCGGAATTTCTTACCGATTGGATTTTCACAAGGATGCGCTGATCCCTATTGATCAGGATCAGATGAAGACAAAAATCAAAAGAGGAAATTCCAAGAAAAAAGCACGAAAAAAGAAAAAGAATCGCAAAAAAGACAAATTAGATTTCTAAATTTTTTTCTGAACGGATTATTTCCCATCTTACCCATTACAAACAGCGGTAATGGTTGAAGTAAAAGAAGTGCTTACCAAAGCAGAACTAAAAACTTTTGTAAAATTTCCTTTCTCTTTATATCACAAGAATCCCTATTGGGTCCCCCCTATTATTAAGGATGAATTAGCAAGTTTTGATCGTTCTAAAAACCCGGTTTTTCAAAGTGCAGAAGCCCACTTTTTTCTTGCGTACAAGGAAAAAAGGATAGTCGGAAGGGTGGTTGCAATAATTAATTGGTTAGAGGTGAAGGAGCAGCAGATCAAAAAAATGCGTTTCGGCTGGTTTGATTTTGAAGATGACCTTGCCATTTCAGAAGTGCTTTTAAACAAAGTCCGTGAAATTGGACAATCCCATGATCTGGAATACATGGAGGGCCCCGTAGGCTTTTCAAACATGGATAAGGTAGGGGTACTCATTGACGGTTTTGACCATATTGGTACTATGATCACCTGGTACAACCATCCGTATTATCAAAAGCATTACGAAGCACACGGTTTGGTAAAGGAAAAAGAATATTTGGAAAACAAATTTAAAGCTGCTGCGGCAGATCCCAAGTTATTCCATAAAGCGAACCTACTCATTAAAAAACGATTTGGGTTGCGGGAAATTAATTTCACAAAGAGCAGTGACATAATGCCATGGGTAGATAAAATGTTCGATCTGTTCAACACCAGTTACGCGAGTCTGTCCTCATTTGTAAAAATAACCGATGTACAAAAGGAGTATTTTAAGAAGAAATATATAGGGTTTATTAATCCTGAATACATCAAGTTTGTGGTAGACAGCGAGGGTCAGCTGGTGGCTTTTGCGATCGTAATGCCCTCCTTTTCCAAAGCATTGCAAAAAGCCAATGGGAAATTATTCCCTTTTGGGATATTTCATTTGTTAATGGCGAAAAAAAGGAGCAAGGACGTTATTTTTTATCTTATTGGGATTCATCCTGAGTATCAGAACAAAGGGGTAACCGCAATTATCTTTAATGAATACTACAATACGTTCAAGGAAAAAGGTATTGTTAATTGCATTCGTACTCCAGAACTTGAAGAAAATACCGCTATCCGACAAATGTGGAAACACTTTGATCCGGTAACGCACAAACGACGACGAACGTATAGAAAATCAATCTAGTTCACTTGGATGCTACTTTTTTACAGGAACTCCTTGGGGAATCCATTGCTACCGCCATGCCGTTACGAGGAGGCGACATCGCTAAAGCCTATAAGGTACTCACCCCCTCCAATAGCTATTTTGTAAAAACCGCTTCTTACGCCAATGCGCTACAAATGTTTGAAGCAGAAGCTATGGGATTACAGTACATTCGGGATACCAAAACGATAGCGGTACCAAAGGTTTCTCATATTTCGTTTTCCAATGCTACAGCATATCTGATCATGGATTTCGTTCCTTCAAAAGCTCCAAATGACAAGGATATGACCCGATTGGGAGATGCCTTAGCCCGTCTTCACAATGCAACATCGGCAAATGGTTTTGGCTTAACCACCGATAATTACATAGGTAGTCTTACCCAAAGCAATACAAAACACCGGAATTGGGCAGATTTTTATATCCACGAACGTATTTTTCCCCAGTTGCAAATGGCGGTCGAAGCAGGCTTGTTCCCATCCTCAAGGATTCCGGAGTTGAAGAAAATGAAAAGCGTCTGCAACGCCTTCTTTGGAACCATAAAACCGTCACTACTACACGGTGACCTCTGGAGTGGCAATTATTTGATATCAGAGCAAGGCATGCCTTATTTGATTGATCCCGCGGTGTGTTACGGTCATAGTGAAATGGATCTTGCGATGACCAAATTATTTGGTGGGTTCTCTTCTTCTTTTTACAATGCGTACCATAAGCACATTCCGCCGCACCCAAATCAGCATGAGCTTACGGAGCTGTACCAATTCTATTATCTTTTGGTACACCTAAACCTTTTTGGTTCTTCCTATTTCAGCGGAGTTCAACGCATTGTACAAAAGTACTTCCTATAGCCCGGCAATCTGCAATAAGAAAGGTGTGTTTCCCTTCTATTCGCCCATTGCAGCGGCTACAGCAGCTGAAAGGCGTTTGTAGGTGCCATTTTGTAGCCGTTCCCGAATGGCTGAAAATGCATCTAAGGTTTCTGCAATATCTTCCATGGTATGTGTAGCGGTTGGGATCATCCTTAGGAGGATCAAGCCTCTTGGAATTACGGGGTATACCACTATAGAACAGAATATACCATGATTTTCTCGTAAGTCCTTTACCAAGGCCATGGCTTCGGGAATACTGCCGTTCAAATACACGGGAGTTACACAGCTCTGCGTGGTGCCAATATCAAATCCACGTTCTTTTAAGCCGTTTTGAAGCGCATTCACGTTTTCCCATAACTTGGCCTTTAGTTCTGGCATAGTGCGCAGCATATGTAAGCGTTTCAATGCCCCTTTAACAAAGATCATTGGCAGGGACTTTGCAAACATCTGGGAACGCATATTGTATTTGAGGAAATCAATAATTTCTTTGTCTGCGGCGAGAAAAGCCCCAATTCCTGCAAGTGATTTGGCAAAAGTGGCAAAGTAGACATCAATATCTTCCTGAACCCCCTGCTCTTCCCCTGCTCCTGCTCCTGTTTTTCCCAAGGTTCCAAAACCATGGGCGTCATCTACCAATAAGCGGAATTGATATTTTTCCTTGAGCGCAACGATTTCCTTTAGTTTTCCTTGTTCGCCACGCATTCCAAAAACACCTTCGGAAATGACCAAAATACCTCCACCTGTTTCCTGTGCTAACTTCGTAGCGCGTTCCAGATTCTTTTCCAGGCTTTCAATGTCATTGTGCTTAAAGGTAAAACGCTTTCCCATGTGTAAACGAACGCCATCAATAATACAAGCATGGCTATCCACATCGTACACAATGATGTCATCTTTGGCTACCAATGCATCTATGGCAGACATTATCCCCTGATATCCAAAATTCAATAGGTAGGCAGCCTCTTTATCAACAAAGTCTGCTAATTCTTGTTCCAACTGTTCGTGGTAATCTGTATGCCCACTCATCATCCTTGCACCCATTGGATAGGCCGCACCATGTTCCAGTGCAGTATCAGCATCTACCTTCTTTATTTCCGGTAAATTGGCCAACCCCAGGTAATCATTAATGCTCCAGGTAATTACTTCCTTCCCATGAAACTTCATTCGGTTGGAAATTGCTCCCTCTAATTTTGGAAAAACGAAATATCCTTCGGCCTGGGAAGCCCATTTACCCAAAGGGCCTTTATTTTCAATGATGCGATCAAAAATGTCCCTCATCTACCTTTTAATTGAAATGAATTGCAAAAATATAGATTTTATCGAACCCTCAATGGGATTTGGTCGGGAATACGCACTGATGGGGTAAGCTACCAAGAAGCTACGTTAAGGTTCAAACTACTTAATATACTCAACTTCCTTAGCTTCTGATGTGGCTTTATCTTGGAAAAAACCTTGATTCTCCATCCACTCATTGCTGTATACCTTACTCATATAGCGCGAGCCGTGATCTGGGAAGATAATAACCACATGACTGTCTTGGGTAAACTCCCCTTCCATGTCATACTGCTTCACTGCTTGTAGTGCTGCACCACTTGTATATCCCATGAACATCCCTTCCCTATGCGCAATTTCCCTGGCCATATGGGCACTATCCTCATCCGTTACTTTAATGTAACGGTCAATCGCATTAAAATCGGTAGATTTCGGGATCAAATTCTTACCAAGTCCTTCTATTCGGTAAGGATACACCTCGTTATGGTCAAATTCCCCGGTTTCGTGATATTTTTTTAGAACAGAACCATAAGCATCTACTCCTAGCACCTTGATCTTAGGATTTTGTTCCTTTAAGTAACGTGCAGTTCCTGAAATTGTGCCGCCGGTTCCGCTACAGGCCACCAAATGGGTAATTTGCCCTCCTGTTTGTTCCCAGATCTCTTTTCCTGTACTTGCATAGTGCGCTTCAATGTTAAGTGCATTAAAGTACTGATTGATATAAATTGAGCCGGGAGTTTCCTGGTGGAGACGTTTGGCCACTTCGTAATACGAACGTGGATCATCTGCACTAACATGGGCCGGGCAAACGTATACTTTTGCCCCCATTGCCCGAAGCATATCTATTTTGTCCGGGGAAGATTTAGAACTTACTGCAAGTACGCATTCGTACCCCTTTACCATACTTACCATAGCAAGACTGAATCCGGTGTTCCCGGAAGTGGTCTCAATAATGGTACTGCCCTTTTTCAATATTCCCTGCCGCTCTGCTTCTTCAATGATGTGCACCGCAATGCGGTCCTTTGCAGAATGTCCGGGATTAAAGGCCTCTAGCTTGGCATAATAGTTTCCAGTAAAGGATTCTGTGATGCGATTCAAACGAACCAACGGTGTGTTGCCTACCAGATCCAAAATACTGTCATAGGCGTTAACGGCGTTCTTCATAGTTAAGTACGGTACACGGGATTCTTTAATCCGATTGCAAAAATAGTACTTTTTAATTTATCGGATTTTTCCTTCCAAATCCAATAAAAAGGCATATTCCTTGGCTGTTTCCTTTAACGCCTGGAATCTTCCGGAGGCCCCTCCATGGCCAGCCTCCATATTCGTATCTAAGAATAAAAGATTGGTATCGGTTTTCATTTCCCGCAGTAAGGCTACCCACTTGGCAGGTTCCCAATACTGTACCTGAGAATCATGTAATCCGGTAGAAACATAGATGTGTGGATAGTCCTGAGCAGCCACATTATCGTAAGGGGAGTAGCTTTTAATATACGAATAATAGGTTTCTTCATTGGGATTACCCCATTCATCGTATTCTCCTGTAGTCAATGGAATAGACTCGTCTAACATGGTTGTTACCACATCTACAAAAGGGACGGCGGCTATTACACCATGATATAGTGTTGGTGCCAAATTGACAATGGCTCCTACTAGTAAACCACCAGCCGAACCTCCCATAGCGTAAAGATGATCCGAAGAGGTATACCCCAATTCAATTAAAAAGCGGGAGCAATCGATAAAGTCATAAAACGTATTCTTTTTATGTAGTAAACGCCCCTCCTCATACCACGGCCTCCCCAAATATTCTCCCCCTCGCACATGGGCAATCGCGTAAACGAAACCCCGGTCCAACAAACTAAGCCGAATGCTTGAAAAGTAGGGATCTATGGTAGACCCGTAGGACCCATAACCATATAATAAAAGAGGGGTATTTGGTTTAAGGTCGGTATTCTTATGATATACCAGGGAAATCGGAACCTTTTTCCCATCACGTGCAGGTGCCCATAGCCGTTGAGAACAATAGTTTTCTTTATCAAATTGTTCTCCAAGCACCTCCTGCTCCTTGACCACCACTTTTGCCTTGGTCACCGTATTAAAATCTATAATGGCATAAGGCGCTGACATTTCATTGAAGAAATATCGAAGTTGCCGGGTATCAAAATCAAAATTGGAAATCGTTCCTGCAACGTAGGTTTCACTTTCAAAAGGCAGATAATAACTGACGCCCCCCTCCCATTCAACTATTTTTAACTTGGTTAATCCTAACTCCCGCTCCGTTAGCACATAAAAATCTCTGAAAATCTCAATGTCTTCTAATAGCACATTAGGTCTGTGTGGAATAAACTCTTGCCAAAACTGTACATTCGTCTGGTCTTCCGACGTTCGCATTAACTTAAAATTGACAGCATTATCCTTGTTAGTCAGGATATAAAAATGATTTTCGAAATGGCTGATCCCATATTCCAGCCCTCGCTGTCTGGGCGTAAATAGGGAAAATGAGCCATACGGATGGTTGGCCTCCAAAAAACGATATTCCGAAGTCATGGTACTAGTGGACCCGATAACGATATATTGCCTTGATTTTGTTTTATAAACGAACGTACTAAAAGTCTCGTCCTGCTCATGGTATACGAGTTCATCTTCGGCTTCAGAAGTGCCCAGCACATGTCTATAAACGCGATCTGATCGTAGCGTTTCCGGGTCTTTCTTGGTATAAAATAGCGTCTTGCTGTCCCCGGCCCAAACGGTACTTCCCGTTGTATTTTCGATCTTCTCCGGATAGATCGCTCCAGTTTTCAGATTTTTTATTTGGATCGTGTATTGTCTTCTCGAAACCGTGTCTATTCCGAAAGCGGCCAGTTCATTGTCGGGACTAATTGAAATTCCCCTAAGATTGAAAAAATCATACCCCTCAGCCAAAATGTTGCAATTGAATAGTATCTCCTCCTCTGCTTCCAGGCTACCTTCTTTCCTGGCATAAATCGGATATTCCTTACCGGTCTCAAAACGTGTCAGATAATAATACCCGTTTAACCGATAAGGCGCAGAAGTGTCATCTTCTTTGATGCGGGATTTCATTTCCATGAACAATTGTTCTTGAAATTCCTTGGTGTGTTGGGTCATTTCCTCGTAATACCTATTCTCTTCTTCCAAATAAGAAATGACTTCCAGGTTCTCGCGTTCCCGTAACCAATAGTAGGGATCTATTCGAATATCTCCATGAGTTTCCAACCGTTTTGGTAGCTGCTTTGCTCTAGGTGGTGTCTTCAAATCGTTTTGACAATTTAGCGTTGAATATGAAAATGCAAAAATAGACCACAGCATTCAAACGGGTATCTATACAAGCCTACTTTTCCGTTCCAAAATAATTCTGGTCAATTGCCTATTTTTGATCGTATAAAAAAGTATAAGATCATGTTTGGTGATATCATGGGAATGATGGGTAAATTAAAGGAAACCCAACAAAAGGTAGCAGAAACGAAAAAGCGGCTGGATACTGTAATGGTATCGGAATCCAGCGCAGATGAGGAAATAACAGTTACGTTGACCGCTAATCGGGAAATTAAGACAATTACTATAGCCGATTCACTTCTTCAGGATAAAGAGAAACTGGAAGACTATTTAATTGTAACACTTAACAACGCCATTGAAAAAGCCTCTAAAGTTCAGGAGACCGAATTAGGCGCTGTGGCAAAAGAAGGTATGCCGAATATTCCGGGAATGGATAGTCTTTTCAAATAAGCAATTGGTTTTGATTCAAATCCTTAAATCAGATCCCGGTGGATATCGCTTCTACATAAAATCAAAATCAGGACACTCCCTGATGGTGAGCCGGACATTTGATACTAAAATACAAGCAGAAGATGTTTTAAGAGCTGCTCAAAGAAATCCCATCTTTGAACGTAAAACCAATCACGAAGGCAATTTTCTTATTCACCTCAAGGGAAGTGATGGCAGCAAAGTTGCCGAAAGCAAGACCTACACTTCGGAAGCCGGGATGGAAAATGGGATTAAAAATGTAAAACACTGCCTTTCCCAAAGCGGTGGGTTTTAGTGATCCATATTGGCCAGTACCTCTAATACAATTTCATGCATTTGAGAAGTATAGTCGAGGTGGGTGACCATTCTTAATTTCCCCTGCCCCATTCCGATAATAGCGATATGGTGTTTGGACAACCGATTTAAAAAATCGTTCTCTTTAACTTTAGTAGTATCCAACTCAAAAATGATAATGTTGGTTTCTATGGGCTCAACAATTTTAATACAGTCCAGCTGTTCCAAAACCTTCCCCAATTCCTTTGCCTTTTTGTGATCTTCCAGCAATCTTTCCTGGTGGTGTTCCAGAGCATACAACCCGGCTGCCGCGAGATACCCTGCCTGTCGCATACCGCCTCCTAACATTTTACGCACCCGAATTGCACGATGAATTAATGCCTCATTCGCTATCAGAACAGAGCCTACAGGACATCCTAATCCTTTGCTTAGACAGACACTGATAGTATCGAATAAAGCGCCATATTGTTTTGGGGACTCTCGTTTTTCCGCCAGGGCGTTCCATAACCGGGCACCATCGAGGTGATAGGCCAAATTATGCTTATCGCATACTGTTCGTATCTTTTCCAATTCATTAAAATCCCAGCAAGCACCCCCACCCTTATTCGTAGTGTTTTCAATGCATACCAAACTCGTTTTGGGACTGTGATAAAAGTCCGGAGGATTAATTGCTTTTTCTACCTGTTGGGCCGTCATCATTCCCCTATGTCCATCTATCAGTTTGCAGGAAACCCCACTATTAAAACTAACTCCTCCTCCTTCATAATTATAGACATGTGCGTATTTATCACAGATCAATTGCTCCCCGGGTTGGGTATGTAGTTGTATTGCCGTTTGGTTGGTCATGGTTCCACTAGGAAAGAAAAGTGCAGCTTCTTTGCCAAATAGCTTTGCAATTTCTGTCTCTAAGGCGTTTACCGAGGGATCGTTTTTAAAAACATCATCTCCTACGGGGGCAGACATTATGGCCTTTAACATTCCCGGGCCGGGCCGGGTTACGGTATCACTTATAAGGTTTATTTCCATGAAAAATAGTTCATGCATTCCATCCCAATAGGAGAGCCATCCGGTATTTTGGGTGCTTCCACCTTTACCTTATAGCCTCTGGGATTTTTAATAAATCCTTCTACCTCTTGCTTCATGAGAATCGCAGTTGGATCGGTAGCATTAGGACCTTCTCCTAAATACGTTTTTAAACGCATCATTTCAAAGAGAATGGTTTCGGTGACCTGTGGATAGCTGTTTTTATGACTCGCCAAATGCATTAGGCTTTGTACCACTTGCCAGTTGACCGTTTTCTGAATCTGCCCAAGGTATCTTTTTTTCTTCTTTCCCTTCACTGTTCTGTTTAGAAGTATATCCACTACTTCAGCTAAGCCCAGTTGGTCTTCATCAATGGCTTTTTGGGAAACCAGACGATTTGCACGTTCAGGATGCAATAACAGATTCAGCGCTGTTGCTGCCGCGGTTTCTGCAGCACCCAGGGGATCAAAAGCTACTCCGGTCTTTCCTCGAAAAGACTCCCGGGTTCTTGGATAGCCAATGCTTCTGGGTGGAAACAGGTCTATCTTTTCTTCCGGAATAGCTAAAACTTCTGGTTCCAGGGTTTTTATTACCATTTTTAAAGCGTTTTCCTGGGTCACTCTGTTTAATGTTTTTACGGAAAACTGACCATCGTCCTTCACCTTATAGTTATAATCCAAGCCCCCAACCAGTTTTACCGCACCTTCCAACTGATATCGATGAAAGAAATAGAGCGGAACAAAAACATCTTCCAATACGGAATAGGGCTCCCCAGAACGAATATTATCTATTGAAAAATTTTCTATCGCTTTTTTACGAATATCAAGAACGCGTTCTAATTCCTGAGTTGCACTTTTTCCATTATCCCAAAGATGCCCTAGAGCATGGGCTCCTCCCATGGGTCGCGCATCCTGATCTGAAATATAACGTAGTCCGTCTTCTTGCGCTTGTCTTAAAATAGCATTCAGCGCTTGCTTTTCGTCTACACCATTGGGAAAGTCAGAGTAGGCATACGCCACGGTTACTTTATCCCACTCCCCTATCCCCGTATCGTAAGGTGTAGAAAAGTCTACCTCATTCCCTACTAACTTGAATTGAGGGTGAGGATAGTCCATCACAGAGGCGTCATTATTGGTACTGGCTGCAAAATTATGAGCAAAACCCAGCGTATGCCCAATTTCATGGGCGGATAATTGCCGAATTCGTGCCAGCGCCATTGCTAACATGGGCTCGTAATTGTCATCACGATCTGCGAAAGGTCTGTTCATCAGTGCCTGTGCGATCATAAAATCTTGTCGTATTCGTAAACTTCCGAGGCTTACATGTCCCTTAATGATTTCTCCGGTCCTGGGGTCACGAACACTACTTCCATAACTCCATCCTCTGGTAGAGCGATGTACCCATTGGATTACGTTGTACCGGACATCCAAAGGGTCCGCATCATCTGGTAATATTTTTACTTGAAAAGCATCCTTATAACCAATAGCCTCAAACGCCTGATTCCACCATTGCCCTCCTTCCAACAAGGCGGAACGCACTGGTTCAGGGGTACCATTGTCTAAGTAATACACCAGGGGTTCTACAGCTTCGCTAATTTTGGCATTCGGATCTTTCTTCTCCAAACGGTGCCTGGGAATAAACCGTTTTAGAATTGCTTCTTGTACCGGCGTGGCATAGTCATAATACGTAAAGGGATAGGACCCACATCTAGGGTCGTATTCCCGTTTTTCAAAACCATCATCCGGCAATGCTATAAAAGAATGATGCTGCGCCACGGTAATCAAACTTGGATTGGGTGTCACCGACCGAATATAATCGCCCTGAGGTGTTCCCTTAAAGGTAAGCGTAACGTCAAATTCAATATTTTTTGGAAATGCCTTGGTCCGTTCGAAAGCTAAAGCACTTTTTGATTTGTCCAGGCTAAATGTTCCTTGTTTTGTCCGCTTTAATCTGCTCGAAACACCATGGGCATCCCGAAATAGAAAATCAGTAATGTCAATTAAATACTTTCCCTTAGACTCCTCCGCAATCTCAAAACCAAAAAGTATGGATTTTGCAAAAGCCTGTTCTACCGAAGCCTTCTCCAGAGCATTCTCGGTAATTGCCCTAAATCTCATATTTGGCTGTACCAGCAAAAGCTTCTTTCCTGCCTTTTTAAAGTAGACCACTTGCTCATTACCTAATTGCCCTCGGTCCAATCCAATATCATTGCTTCCAACCCCACTACTTAGTGCATAAACATATAAAAACTCCTGCTCGGGTTTATCAACTTCCAGAAATACCTTATCCGAATCATCGTCATAATAAAAATTGAAATAGCCATTGAACTTTTGAAAATTAGCTGTTTTTTCAAAGGTCTGAGCATAACCAAGGCCAAATAAAAAGACGAAGAACCAAAAAACTACATTTTTCATGCTATGGAATTAAACTTCTAAAATAGTAAAACGGAAGTATTAAGTTTTAATAGTACGCCATCAATTTTTAGGTTTTGACAAAATGGGTATGCAACTACTGAAAGAATTGTTGTCTACCGTCCTTTTTTTTGATAATTCTCTCTTGGTTTTAGTTAAAAAAACAGCTATTTTTTCGATTATGTCCGATCAAAATCACAATGCACTATTTTCTGCTTACCTAAGAAACCCTGATGTTTTTGATGAAGTATTTGATACGAATGGATCGGTCAAATCGATCTATGAAAAACTGATCACTTTATTTGGGCAGCATAAACTCAAAGATTATGTCTATTTAAATAACAAAGCAAAAGCTTCTTTTTTTAACCAGGGTATAACATTTCAGGTGTACGGGGATAAAACTTCCAAAGAGAAGATCTTTCCTTTCGACCTATTCCCAAGAATTATTGACAGTTCCGATTGGGAAAATATTGAATCGGGGGTAATACAACGCAACCGCGCCTTAAACCTTTTCCTTTGGGACATTTACCACGAAAAGAAAATTATTAAGGACAAAGTTGTACCATTATCCTTGCTCTCTTCCTCTGCAAATTACTTGCATCAAATGATCGATGTAACACCTCCAAGTGGTGTATACAATCATATTTCTGGCACCGACATCATAAAACATTCTGATGGGCAGTACTATGTTCTGGAGGATAATATACGATGTCCGTCCGGGGTAAGCTACGTCGTTTGCAACAGGACAGCTTTAAAACGAGCTTTATTAGGTGTTTTCGACCACTATGAAGCCTTTACTGTTACTGATTATGCTGAAAATCTATTGCAAATTCTTGAAAGTGTAAAGCCGCAAGGGGTAGATACGCCCAACTGTGTGGTGATTACCCCTGGCATGTACAATTCCGCCTACTATGAGCATTCGTATTTGGCGAAGGCGATGGGTGTGGAACTTGTAGAAGGCAGAGACCTTTTCGTAGAAAACGATTTTGTGTATATGAAAACCATAAATGGTCCGGAGAAGGTAGATGTCATTTACAGAAGAATAGATGATCTTTTTATGGATCCTTTGGAATTTAAACCCGATTCTAGTTTAGGTGTCCCTGGTTTGTTTGCAGCCTATCGCAAAGGAAATGTTTGTTTGGCCAATGCTCCTGGCACCGGTGCTGCAGATGACAAGGCTATCTACACCTATGTACCTGAAATTATCCGTTACTACTTGAATGAAGCACCCATTTTAAACAATGTAAAAACCTATCGTTGTGATCGACCAAATGATCTAAAATACGTGCTGGAAAATGTGGAAAAACTGGTAGTAAAACCGGTGGATGAAGCAGGGGGCTATGGTATTTCTATTGGCAATAGTTTAACCAAAGCGGAAATCAAAACCGTACAGCGACAGGTTAAAGAAAACCCCAGAAAATATGTTGCCCAACCCATTCTTTCGCTATCTGTGCATCCCACGTATATCGATGAAAAAGAGTCTTTTGAACAACGCCATATTGATCTTAGAACATTTACACTTTTGGGCAAGGACACTGAATTTGTTTTAAAGGGGGGGCTTACCCGTGTAGCGCTAAAAGCAGGAAATTTAATCGTGAATTCTTCTCAGGGTGGTGGTTCTAAAGATACCTGGGTAGTAAAAAAAGATAGCTAAAATGTTAGCAAGGGTAGCCAATAATCTCTTTTGGATGGGAAGGTATCTGGAACGATCAGAACACCTTGCCCGGTATATGAATGTAAACTATTTTTCTTCCCTGGATGCGCCTAGTGCCATATCACAGTCGAGGCAATTTGTGCTGCGTTCTTTGCTTTTTATGTTGGGCACACCAGAACTAGATGCCGCGAAGACCCTTCAAGAAGAAGAAATTTTATACAATATTGGGTTAAATCCGACATACGATCATGCCATTTTAAATAATGTAAAAGCTATACGTGAAAATGCAAATGGCGCCAGAGATCTAATTTCTACCGAGCTGTATGAGTCAATAAATCGATTCTACCATTTTGTGTTGAATTATGATGTGGATTATTTTGTGAAACGCGGGCTTTATGATTTCACCATAGGGGTTACTCAACGCACTGCCATCCTTAGAGGTAAAATTCGGGGAACCCTTTTGCATGACGAGATCTACTCCATTATAATGATGGGCGTAAACATTGAACGGGCTACTCAGGTAATCCGAATGATCAACGCCAAGTATCAAGATGCTCTAACGGCAAAGGGAAGCTACGGGGATCAGGTAGGGAATAGCTTTGAATGGACCACTTTATTGCGATGTGCCGAATCCTACGATATGATGCGAAGATACTATCGGAAGACCCCCACGGTATTGAGCGCATTAGAATTCTTAGTGCTTAACGGCGACTGCCCACGATCGGTAATGAATAGTCTTAATCAAGTCTGTAAGCATATGGACAATTTACACTTAGATCAACCTCCGAACAAGGATTCAACCTCTTTTCTAGCAGGAAAACTAAGGGCGGAATTTCAATATTTACGCGTGGAGGATATCGAGAAAGATATTAATGGCTTCATTCAGAAAATTCTAGAAAGGCTCTATCAAATTTCAAACAGCATGGAAAAAGAATTTTTCCAGTATTGAAGAAGCTGATCCAACTATGGTGTAGTAATCACAATGAGCTTAGTTTATTCCATCCGCTATTTTAGTACAAATCATTACGTTGAGCAGGCGAAAGGGGCGTCATGGCAATTTTTGATCTTACCGGAGAATAACCACTCACAGCAACTTGTTGACTGGAGTATTCACAATAGTTTAAACGCCCCTGCAAGTACCTCGATCAATGGGCTCGGTTTTAAAACCGTTCGCATTCAAACAAACCGTCATTTTAATGCGCTAGAGATCACCGCTAATCTTAGGGTGCAAAAAGAACGGATCAATCCCTTTGATTTTATTCCTAATACCAAGGTCTCTGATGATTATGCACTCCTGGAGACCCATGATTTTAAAGTAGATAACGAGCCATATCTTCGAAACACCTACTTCACGTGGCTTCCGGAAAAACACACTGCCTTATATACTTTTGATCGAAAAAGGAACGTATTTGAAAATTTGAGAGCGCTAAACGCCTGGGTGTACTCCTTTTTAAAATTTAAGGCTGGGGTTACCGGCATACATACCTCCTTAAAAGAAGTTGTTAAGAAAAGGCAAGGGGTATGCCAGGATTTCACCCATCTTTTCCTGGCAATTGCCCGTGATAACCATGTCCCTGCTCGATACGTATCCGGGTATTTACATCAGGGCAGTGGCTTCTTCGGTGATTCTCAAATGCATGCCTGGGTTGAAGTCTATGTGCCCAACGGCGGATGGATAGGATTTGATCCCACCAATAATATTTTAGCGGATCAAAACCACATAAAAGTTTGCCATGGAATTGACTACCAAGATTGTTCCCCAATAAAGGGAGTAGTCTACTCTGTTGGTGGCAACAATACTTCCCACACCGTTGAAGTTATCACTGCACAACAATAGCTTTTATCGCATAAAGAACCTATTTTTACATAAATTCTTTACATGGTTACAACAGATCAGCATAAAGATCTTATGGAACGCCTTGGTGCGTTAAGGAGGTATCTTTGACATTGATGCTAAACGCATTGAAGTAGAGAACGAGGAAGAGAAAACCATGAGCCCTGGTTTTTGGGATAATCCACAAGAGGCGCAACAACAAATGCAGCTCCTTAAGTTCAAGAAAAAATGGATTTCCGATTATGAGACTGCCCAGACCCTCGTCAACGATCTAGAGGTGCTTCTGGAATTCTATCAAGAAGGCGAACTTGAGGAAACAGAACTCTCTGAAAAGTTTTCAGGAGCCTTGGAGGCTGTTGAGCAATTGGAATTCAAAAATATGCTCTCCGAGGAAGGGGACGAGCTAACCGCAGTGCTACAGATTACCGCAGGAGCGGGAGGCACAGAAAGTTGTGATTGGGCGGCAATGTTGATGCGAATGTATATGATGTGGGCGGAAAAAAATGGATATAAAGTTAAGGAACTTAACTATCAGGAGGGGGATGTAGCAGGGATTAAAACGGTAACGCTGGAAATTGAAGGTGAATTTGCTTTTGGTTGGTTAAAGGGGGAAAATGGGGTACATCGGTTAGTACGTATATCACCGTTTGATAGTAATGCCAAAAGACATACCTCTTTCGCATCGGTATACGTTTATCCACTGGTAGATGATTCCATAGAAATAGCGGTTAACCCCTCGGATATCGAGATCACTACCGCGCGGTCCAGTGGGGCCGGAGGGCAAAACGTGAATAAAGTAGAAACCAAGGTACAACTCGTACATAAACCTACCGGAATTCAGATCTCTTGTTCTGACTCCCGCTCCCAACATGACAATCGGGCCACCGCCATGCGTATGCTGAAATCTCAGCTGTATGAAATTGAATTGCGAAAGCGTCAAGAAGCCCGAGATGAAATTGAGGCTTCAAAAATGAAAATTGAATGGGGCTCGCAGATACGAAATTATGTAATGCATCCTTATAAATTGGTTAAGGATGTACGCACAACGACGGAGACCGGCAATGTAGATGCCGTAATGGATGGGGATATTAACACCTTCCTCAAAGCTTATTTAATGATGATGGGACAAAAACAAGATTAACTACTTGCGAGGTTGTTGTTTAGCTTTTTTGTCTAATTAACAAACATTTAACCGCTTACGCTTAACACAACACGTACTTTTGAAATCGTTGTATCATGAAAAGCATTACCACTTTCAGTTTAATTACACTATTGCTGCTCTTCGGAGGCTATCTGAATGCCCAAGTGGGTGTAGGCAATAGGTTTGGACGACAGCGCACAGCTATCCCTCAGGCCCCAACCCCTCCTCCGGAACCGGAAAATCTCACGGCTGAAGAAGTTGTAGAAAAAGAAATGCCAGAGATCAAGAAATTAATGGAACTGGATCCTTTTGAAGAAGCGGTTGTCCGGTCTGTTCTTGAAAAATACGTACAAAAGCGCATGGAGTTGCAGATTTTGCAGCTAGAGCCTAACAAAATGAAAGAGGAGTATTTGAAAATTCAGGAAATGCAAGATGCCGAGTTAAAGGCAAGTCTTCCGGAAGAAAAATTTCAAACCTATCTGGAACTTCGTGAAAATCGTTCTAAGGTAAAACGGAAGCAGAAAAAGAAGAAAAAAAATAAGACCTAAATGAACCCATTGTTCCGGTGGATCGCGCTGTTACTTCCCTTAGTAATTTTTTCCCAAAGGCCGCAAAACCTTCAACCTATAAAAATAACCGGAACAGTTGTAGACAAAGACACAGGACAACCGCTGGAGTATGCCACCTTAGTCTTGCAACCCGCAAGAAATAAGGAACAGGTCACCGGCGGGATTACAGATAGTAACGGACGGTTTGAGATCGAGACCTTACCGGGCAGATTCACTATTTCCGTAGAGTACATTACCTACCTTACGTATCGTCTGGAAAATCAACTATTACGAACGGATACTGATTTAGGCACTATCCCACTCTCCTTGGATGTTGCGCAACTGGACGAAGTGGAAGTTATCGCTGAACGGACGACCGTAGAACTCCGTTTGGATAAGAAAATCTACAATGTTGGCAAAGATCTTACGGTTAGAGGCGGAACGGTAAGTGACGTTTTGGACAATGTGCCTTCAGTTTCCATAGATGTTGAAGGGAACGTACAGCTTCGAGGGAACGACGATGTTCGTATACTGATTAATGGTAAGCCATCTGCTATTACCGGGCTCAACAGTACAGAAGCGCTTCGTCAACTGCCTGCAGAATCTATAGAGCGAGTGGAAGTCATCACCTCTCCTTCGGCCAGATATGACGCTGAAGGTTCCGGAGGAATAATAAATATTATTTTAAGGCGTAGTAAACTACAAGGTTTGAACGGTGCGCTAACTGTTAACGGCGGTTACCCGTACTCGGCAGGTATTAATGGGAACATAAACTATAGAACCGGAAATATCAACATTTTTACGAATACCGGATACAATTATCGCGAGCGTCCCGGAAACTCTTTAAACGATACCGAATTTTTTGACGAAACAGGAAGCTTTACCAATGCCCTTCGCGAGGAGCGAGAGTTCGAAAGGATCCGGAAAGGACTGAACGCCAATTTTGGTGTGGAATGGTATGTAAATGAGACTGCCTCAATAACCCATTCCATTTTTATACGGGACAGAGACAACAGCAGTGAGACTACTAATGATTTTTTTCAGAGGGATGTAATGGGGAATTCCAGTTCGGGATTCCGATTTGATCCTGAAACCGAAACAGATGAAACCTTCCAATATGCTTTCAATTTTGATAAACAATTTAACGGAGACTCAGAACACCAACTAACTTTTGCCTTTCAATACGAAACCAGCGATGAGGTAGAAGAATCCTTAATTATTCAAAACGGATTTGACAGCGAAAGCGTACGTACTGCGGAAGATCAGCAGCGGGTATTTCTTCAGACAGATTATGTGGTTCCCTTAGGAAAATCCGGTCAGTTCGAAATAGGCTATCGAGGCGATTTTAACCAGTTAAACACCGATTATGATGTTGTTTTTATCCGTCCTACTGAAGAAGAGCTCGGAATAACCAATCCCAGCAATGTTCTGGATTATAAGGAAACCATAAATGCCGTATACACGCAATATGGAAATACGTTTTATGCGTTTTCCTTCCTTGCCGGACTTCGGTATGAGGCCACACGATTAATAATTAATCAACTGGAAACCAACGATTTTAATCGTAATAATTTTGATGCCTTCTTCCCTACCCTAAACCTAAATCTTGAAATAGACGAAAAAGAAAGTTTTCAATTGGGCTATAATCGCCGGGTACGAAGGCCGCGATCTTTCTTTCTGAACCCTTTTCCCTCGCGATCAAGCGCCACCAATTTATTTCAAGGCAATCCTAATTTAACGCCCAGTTTTTCCAATCAGGTAGATCTTGGCTATCTCAAAAGGTGGGAAAAACTAACATTTAATGGCTCTGTATATTTTCAGCGCGCTACGGATGTGATCACCTTTATTACGGAGGATACCGGAGAGGACACGCTCTTTGATGGAGAGATCGTAAGTATTTTACGCCGTACGCCCGTCAATCTTGCTCGAAACGATCGTTATGGGGTAGATGTTACCATGAACTATCGTCCAACCCGAAAATGGAATCTAAATACCAATGTGAATCTTTTTAACCTGATCACAAGAGGGGATTTTAACAACCAAAACTTTGATGCCGAAAACTTAAGTTGGTTTATCCGTTTGAACAACAAAATTACCTTACCCGGAAAAATTGACTGGCAAACGCGTATTTTTTACAGAGGGCCAACGGAAAATGCACAAACCCGTAATCAAGGCATATTTTCGCTCGATCTGGCACTCAGTAAAGACTTTTTCGAGGATAAAGGTTCGTTAGCCTTTAACGTAAGTGATATTTTTAACAGCAGAAAAAGGGTAAGTGAAACCAGAACACCTTTTTTTGAAAATGACAGTGAATTTCAACGAAGGGTACGGACTTTTAATTTAGCCTTTACGTATCGGTTTAATCAAAAGAAAAAACGCGGCGGGGAGCGTCAAAGGGAGTACGACGGGGATGAGGAGTTCGGTACAGCAGCCCCCTAACCTATTTTACGTAGATGTTATTCTTCCAGTTTTTCCCGCTTTGCAGCACGGCGCTCTTTCCACATCTCCATCAAATTTCCCGTCAACCAGTACGGAACAACAAAGGTGAGCAGAAAGATCATCAACCAAAAGCCAATAGTAAGAATGGTGAGAAATGCCAGAAATCCTAAATACTGATCAAATTCAACTAAACTCTCTTGCATAACTGCTTACATTTTCTACAAAGATACTTTGAAAATATTTAATGCTCCCTCTAAGAGAATTAAAAAACATTGTTATACAGCGGCATCAAAAATCCGTAGTAATAGGATAAGGCAGTTATTTACCAAAAATCCTATAGTTTACATCCACTACAAACCCATTGAGATTGGTGTCCCAAAACGGAACAACTTCAAAGGATACCTGACTAACCAAATATCCTATTTCGATTTGAACTCTTTTATGCGTAAAGCCTAATCCTAACATGATTCCACTGTAATCTGGAACATCAATATCTATGCGTTGACCAAAATCAACCCTCACATCCTCAATGAGTTGATTGTAGAATAATAGGTTAAAGAACAGTTTGTTGTTTTGATTGAAATAAACATGATGACGTACTCCGAACCCCAAATTAAAAGAAGAAAAATCAGGGATTTTTGCGCTATCATTGTCTTCCGGGGTTGGGCTGCTGGATTCCCTAAAACGCTCATAACTTGCATCTAAAACTATGGACCATTTGTTCCTATTGAGATTAAAATAATACTCCAATTCTAGGCCCAATTTGATGGATGGATCGAATTCTAAATCTACATCAGCTCGATTTGAGGTAGGCTGATCCAGCGCATAGGTTAAGAAAGAACTCCCGACATTTAGTTTTAGGTTTAGCCCTTTGCCTTTAGCTCTGTATTTATAGGTTTCACTGGCTCCCCCTGTGCAACGGTTATACGCTTCAAAAAAGTTTATAAGACTAGACTCCTTATACTTCAGATTGTCATAGCTTTCCAGTGGCATCTCATCGCAATATGCAAATTGTAAAAGTTGGGTGCGAAATTTGAAATTGGTTTGGATATTTCTATTATCTGTGTAAAACTTTTTTCGTATCAACTGCGTTAACTCTTTCGCTCCTTTTATCTCATAAAAGAAGTATTTGTTACCACTTGTTGAGTACTCAGATAATGATGCTTTTTCGCCATCAACTAGTATTCTTAGAAAGATCTTTTGCTCTTGTAAAACTGCTTTTCCGTTGGAGGTGATATCATCATTTAAATCAGCCTCTACTACAGCTCTTTTAAAGATCAAAGTAGTCCCGACTCCAACCTCAACTGTATTGGTAATATTTAATTCACTTTCGCCATCCGTTTCCGAGAGTTTATATATAAAAACTTCGGGGGTCTTTAGCCAACCTTTATCTTTTATTAAACAATCCGTTTTCTTTCCGGTATTATCTATAAAATAGCCCGGGGAAAACCTTTGTTGACTCATTACATGAAGTGAGGTAAAAACTAAACAGGTAACGAAGGTACGACTGAGGTATTTCATCTATATCTTTGCTAAAACGTCACAAAGCTAAAGAAATCATGAATTATCGCGTAGAAAAAGACACGATGGGGGAAGTGAAAGTTCCTTCCGATAAATACTGGGGTGCCCAAACCGAACGCTCCAGAAACAACTTCAAAATAGGGCCCTCTGCCTCTATGCCCTTAGAGGTGGTATATGGTTTTGCCTATCTGAAAAAAGCAGCAGCCTACGCTAATCATGAACTTGGGGTTTTACCCGAAGCTAAGAGAGATCTAATTGCCAGCGTATGCGATGAAATTTTGGAAGGGAAACACGACGACCAGTTTCCCTTGGTGATCTGGCAAACCGGTTCCGGAACACAAAGCAATATGAATGTTAACGAGGTAATTGCCAACCGGGCGCATGAATTAGCTGGCAATACCATTGGAGAAGGTGATAAAACCTTAGCGCCAAATGATGATGTAAACAAATCCCAGTCCTCCAATGATACTTTTCCCACAGGTATGCACATTGCTGCTTATAAAAAGATTGTGGAAGTAACTATTCCCGGAGTAGAACAGCTAAGAAATACCTTGCGTAAAAAATCAGAGGAATTCAAAGCGGTGGTCAAAATAGGTAGAACACATCTTATGGATGCTACCCCACTAACCCTGGGTCAGGAGTTCTCGGGTTATATCTCCCAATTGGACCACGGTCTCAGTGCGTTAAAAAATACCCTTCCCCACCTTTCCGAGCTAGCGCTGGGGGGAACCGCTGTAGGAACCGGATTAAATACTCCAAAAGGGTATGATGTCTTGGTAGCAAGATATATCTCGGAGTTTACAGGACATCCATTTGTTACGGCTAAAAATAAATTTGAAGCCCTGGCAGCTCATGACGCTATTGTAGAAAGTCATGGCGCACTTAAACAATTGGCGGTGGCTCTGAATAAGATTGCCAATGACATTCGCATGATGGCTTCCGGTCCACGCTCGGGTATCGGGGAGATCCTTATTCCTGCCAATGAACCCGGGAGTTCTATAATGCCAGGCAAAGTAAATCCTACGCAATGCGAGGCATTGACCATGGTATGTGCTCAGGTAATAGGGAACGACGTTGCAATATCAGTAGGAGGTGCACAAGGGCATTACGAATTAAATGTTTTTAAGCCTGTAATGGCAGCCAATATATTGCAATCTGCCGAACTGCTTGGAGATGCCTGTACAAGTTTTGATGTAAACTGTGTGGTAGGTATTGCGCCCAACCATGAGACCATTCAAAAACTACTCAACAATTCCTTGATGTTGGTAACCGCGCTAAATACTAAGATTGGGTATTACAAAGCAGCCGAAATTGCTACAACCGCGCATAAAAACGGAACTACATTAAAAGAGGAGGCTATTAATTTAGGGTATGTAAATGCCGAAGATTATGACAACTGGGTTAAACCCGAAGACATGGTGGGAAGCCTTAAATAAAATGGTGAAAACCACAATAACATCCCATATAATGAAAAAAGGGCATCCCAAATAGGATGCCCTTTTAGCTATAGTGGATAGTGTTTATTTTAGCATAAACTTAGATGTTCCTAAAAGCTTAAGCCCATCGTCATATACATTAACCATGTAATTCCCTTTTTGGAAATCGTCTGCTGGTTTGTTAATGTAGTCACAGACATCTAAAGAACTGTTTTCGTAATAAAAGCTTGTTCCTTTGCTGTACGTGATTGAAGCACCGTCTTCATCTGCTTTTGTAAAGCTTTCTCCTAAAACATTTCCTTGCGGATCCAATACTTCAATAAAGAATTCACGGTCACCCGCTTCTGCGATAGCATTGTCTGCTATGGTGAAGCATACCTTAAATTTATCAGTGGCTTTTGCTCGTGAAGTAGATACTAGTTTTCCGCTGCTTCTCTCCTTAACTGCATCGATTTTGAATTCAGAAAGATTTAATGCAGAACCGCGTTCAACAGCATCTGCCAACTGAGTGTTTTGAACGATCAATGAATCATTGAAAACAGTTTGTTTCTCCAATTCAACAAAAGTACTATCGCGTTGCATTGCTAATAGTGTATTAGATTGCGTTAAAGAATCTACTTGTTTCATTAGTTCTTCACGTTCTGCTTTAAGCTGACTTACTTGTCTTCTGTAACGCGATAAAGAAGCAATATCCGCTTTCATGCTTTGTACGGAATCAATATATTTTGCAATGCGGTCTCGGGCTGCTACCAATTCTTCGTTAGTAGCATTGCTTTCCAAAATAGCCTTGTCATATTCAGACTTAAGGCTATTTAAGTCTTCAACCACCATCTCTTTTTCTTGCGTAAGTGCTGCAGTGGTTTTCTTCTTATCCTGGTAAAGGCTTACCGTGTAAATGATCGTTCCTAAAAGAACTACGCCCAAAAGGCCAGCTATTACCTTTAAACTGTTGTTGTTCTTAGCTTCTGTCATAATCTTAGTTTTTCTTCTAGTACAAATTTGTTTGTGTCTGGATTATATACGGTGTAGATTCCATTTTAGACTATTTTAGGTCGGAGATATGTTAAAAATCATCGAAAAGCCCTTGGAATACATAGCTTTAAACCATTAAAAAAATTATGAACCTATTTCGCTTTTACGTCTTTTTAGTGCTTGCTATGGTTGTAACGGGCTGTATTCAAGGAGAGCGGAACAAGAACAAGAAGGGGGATTCCACTATAAAAAGTGTTGAAGCATCTGTGCAGCACTCCAAACTTGTTATTCATTCCATACGGCATGCTACGTTAGTATTGGAGTGGAAGAATAGTACGATCTATGTAGATCCGGTTGGCGACGCAGTTACTTTTTCTGACTTTAGAGTCCCGGATTTAATCCTGGTCACAGATACCCAAGGGGATCATTTTAGCCTGGAAACCCTGGAAGCATTAAACACAGCAAAAGCAAAACTGATAGTGCCACAAACTGTAGCCGATCGTTTGCCTGAAGTATTTACGCCGCAAATTGATGTTTTGGACACTGGTGATCACAAAGAGCGCTATGGAATTATAGTTGAAGCTGTGCCAAGGTATACCGCAGATAATCAATCATTTAAGTCAACTAGCCTACAACAAGGTAACGGTTATCTTCTAAACATGGAAAACGAACGAATTTACATTTCCGGAAATACTGCAGATATACCTGCTTTAAAAAATATAACGAAAGCCTTCGTTTCTATGAATTTAACGTACACGATACCCATTAAAAATAGAGCCGATGCAATCTTGTCTCTTAGCCCGAAAGAAGTATTTCCTTATCATTGCGAAGGAACAAGGGGTTATTCTAACGTTCAAAAGTTTTCTGAACTAATAAGAGTTGAAAATCCGAGTATTAAAGTTACCGTACTGGATTGCAACGACTAACGAACTAATTTTTTATACTTTATGCGCTTTGGCATCACATCTGAGCCGAGTCGTTTCTTTTTGTTTTCCTCATAATCCGAGAATGAACCTTCAAAGAAATACACCTGGGAATTACCTTCAAAAGCTAAAATATGCGTACATATCCGATCCAGGAACCAGCGATCGTGGGAGATAATAACAGCACATCCTGCAAAGTTTTCAAGGCCTTCCTCCAATGCACGAAGCGTATTTACGTCTAAATCGTTTGTAGGCTCATCCAATAATAACACATTCCCTTCTTCCTTCAGTGTCATCGCCAGATGTAATCGATTGCGCTCCCCTCCCGAAAGCATATTTACCTTTTTATTTTGCTCGCTCCCTGAAAAATTGAAGCGACTTAAATACGCCCTGGAGTTAACTTGCTTCCCTCCCATCATAACCAGATCCTGACCATCGCTAAAGTTTTCCCAAATTGTTTTTTCCGGATCAATATTGGAATGTGACTGATCTACATAGGCTAGTTTTGCAGTTTCTCCAACAACAAATTCTCCTTTTTCCGGTGTTTCCTCGCCCATAATCATTCTAAAGATGGTTGTTTTTCCTGCCCCATTGGGTCCAATAATTCCAACAATACCAGCCTGGGGAAGATTAAAGTTTACATCTTCATAAAGCAATTTATCTCCATAGGCTTTGCTGACACCCTTGGCATCGATAACATTAGTCCCCAAGCGTGGTCCATTGGGAATATAGATCTCAAGTTTTTCTTCTAACTGCTTTTGATCTTGATTCGCCAGTTTATCATAATTTTTCAAACGTGCTTTTTGTTTGGCCTGGCGCCCTTTAGTGCCCTGGCGAACCCATTCCAATTCGCGCTCAAGGGTCTTCTGCCGCTTCGATGCTTGTTTGCTTTCCTGTGCCAACCGTTTTGCCTTCTGATCCAGCCATCCGGAATAGTTCCCCTTCCAGGGGATACCTTCCCCTCTATCCAGTTCTAAAATCCAGCCGGCAACATTGTCTAAAAAATATCGATCGTGCGTCACAGCGATAACCGTCCCCTTGTATTGGGCAAGATGGTGCTCCAACCAATGTACGGATTCTGCATCGAGATGGTTGGTTGGCTCATCTAACAACAACACATCCGGCTCTTGCAGCAGTAAACGACATAATGCCACACGACGGCGTTCCCCGCCGGATAATACCCCGATTTTTTTGTCCGATTCGGGGGTGCGTAAGGCATCCATAGCAATCTCCAATTTGGTGTCCAACTCCCAGGCGTTGCTGGCGTCTATCTTGTCTTGAAGCGATGCCTGCTTATCCATAAGTTTTTGCATTTTTTCCGCATCCTCATACACTTCAGGCAATGCAAACATATCATTAATGGCGTTGTATTCGTCAAGGACAGCAACGGTCTCGGCCACACCTTCTTTCACTACATCAAGCACAGTTTTCGCTTCATCCAGCTGAGGTTCCTGCTCAAGATAACCGACAGAATACCCGGGAGAAAATACCACATCCCCTTGATAATTCTTGTCTACTCCGGCTATTACTTTGAGCAAGGTAGATTTCCCGGAGCCATTTAGTCCTAAGATGCCTATTTTTGCACCATAAAAAAAGCTCAAATAAATATTTTTGATTACCGGGGTATTCGCATTCTTGTAGGTCTTAGTAACCCCAGACATAGAAAAAATAACCTTTTTATCGTCGGACATAGTACTACTAATTTTTTTGGAAAATTGATGGTTTGAACTTGTTTCAGACTCTTCCTTTCAAGGCGTTAAATACCCAGGCGATAGCAAAAAATCCTACACCAACTGCTCCAAAGCCATACCCGGCTACTTCATCATATTTGAATGCTCCTAATGCAATCATTCCCAAGCCTACAATTATCATGATTATGGTAGCATACGTTAGTACGGTATTCTTGTTCATCGGCATTATTCAGAATTTTGTAGAATTTCAAATATCGTAAAAATTACGAATCCTATATCATTAACTACCGCTCAAAAGGAAAACTAATTTTTGTTATTGCCCGAATTTGGTCCAAAAGGGAAATCAGATTTTTACTATCCGAGAGTGACCAAAGTTCGCTTTGTAATTTATTGGCCCTAATACATTGATTTACCTCTATGATTTCATAGTAATATCCCCTGCCTTGTGTTGGAATTTCAAAGGTGGCCTGTTCTTTTTCAGAACGAATTGTGTAGGCCCTTGCCTCATGAAATCTCGGCGCTAAGATAATAGTACCCTTAGTTCCGGAGATCTCGGCACTCATTCTCGAATTATGGGTAAAACTGCTATTTAAAATGGCCTGTGCTTTAGGGTACTGAAATAGTAAGGAAGTTTGTATTTCTGTCCCGTAATCATCAAAATTGGAAACGGCCTTTATTTCATCTGGCATTCCCAAAAACAGATACGCCAGGAATACCGGGTAAATACCAATATCCAGCAAAGTGCCTCCGGCCAAGTCTAAATTAAAAAGACGAGATGTTCTAGGCCTGTCCAAAGCATTAAAAGCAAAATCAGCGTTCACATAAGTCAATTCGCCCAATTTACCCTGGTCTGTTTGCGCTTTGACCCGTTGAATTGTAGGGTTAAATCGTGACCAAAGTGCTTCCATAAGAAATCGCTTATTTTCCTTTGCAGTCCTGATCATTTTGTCAACCTCGATAAGGTTAACGCCAAGGGGTTTTTCGCATAAAACGTGTTTGCCGTGCTCTAAGGCCTGAACGGCTAAATCCATATGAAACACATGCGGTGTAGCGATGTACACTACTTCAACTTCGTCACTCTGAAAAAGTTCATCATAGTTATCGAATATGTGTGAAATGCCGTAGTCTTTGGCAAAAATGGTCGCTCTTTCCCTATTTCGAGATGCAACTGCGTTAAGTGTAGCATTGTTGACCAACTTTAAATCGTCGGCAAAACTACGTGCTATTTTCCCTGGGCCAATAATTCCCCATTTGATCGGTTCCATGGCATTAAAAGTAATCATTTATACTGCTTATCTTTAGCAATTATTAGATTTCAAGCGCCAATGGATATCAACTTCAACAAAAATGAAGACCACAATAAGCTATTGCTTTCTGAGCTACGGAGAAAACTAGTTCAGGTCAAAATGGGTGGCGGTAAGAAACGGATCGAAAAGCACCATGCCAAAGGGAAAATGACGGCAAGGGAACGCATCGATTACCTATTGGATCCCAATCAGGATGCTTTGGAAATTGGAACATTCGCTGGCGAAGGCATGTACGAAGCGCATGGCGGCTGCCCCTCCGGTGGGGTTGTTGTTATCATAGGATATATTCAGGGTAGGCCATGTCTTGTTGTGGCTAACGATGCTACTGTAAAAGCCGGAGCCTGGTTCCCCATAACCGGCAAAAAGAACCTTCGTGCCCAGGAAATCGCCATGCAAAATCGGCTTCCAATCATTTACCTGGTGGATAGCGCAGGGGTATATCTTCCATTGCAGGATGAAATATTTCCGGATAAAGAACACTTTGGGAGGATTTTTCGGAATAATGCCATTATGAGCAGCATGGGCATTACGCAGATTGCGGCGGTAATGGGAAGCTGTGTAGCCGGGGGAGCTTACTTACCTATTATGAGTGACGAAGCACTGATCGTTGATAAAACGGGGAGTATCTTTTTAGCCGGAAGTTATCTCGTAAAAGCAGCCATAGGCGAAAGTATAGATAACGAAACCCTTGGAGGCGCCACTACCCACTCGGAAATAAGCGGGGTAATTGATTACAAGGCAAAAGATGACAAAGCTGCTTTGGATACTATCAAAAACATCGTTGGGAAAATCGGGGACTTTGAAAAAGCCGGCTTCAATAGAAGTACTCCAAAGCCTCCAAAAGCAGATCCCGGGGAGATCTACGGGTTACTTCCAAAATCCCGGTCTGACCAGTATGATATGTTGGAAATACTACATCGGTTGGTTGATAATTCTGAATTTGAACAATATAAACAAGACTACGGAAAGACCTTACTCACGGGATACGCTCGCATTGATGGCTGGGCAGTGGGCATTGTAGCCAATCAGCGTAAAGTGGTTAAAAATGGGAAAGGAGAAATGCAATTTGGCGGGGTAATCTATTCCGACGCCGCTGACAAAGCCACTCGATTTATTGCGAACTGTAATCAAAAGAAGATCCCACTGGTGTTTCTTCAGGATGTAACAGGGTTTATGGTAGGGAGCAAAAGCGAGCACGGTGGTATCATAAAAGATGGTGCAAAAATGGTAAATGCCGTAAGTAATTCTGTGGTCCCCAAGTTTACTGTTGTAATTGGTAATAGCTACGGTGCTGGAAATTACGCCATGTGTGGTAAAGCCTATGATCCTCGATTAATTGTGGCCTGGCCCAGTGCAGAATTAGCTGTAATGAGTGGAAATTCGGCCGCAAAGGTGCTGTTACAAATTGAAAAGGCCAGCCTGGAAAGTAAGGGAGAAACCTTCGATACAAAAAAAGAACAGGCCCTTTTTGAGAAAATCAAAACAGGCTATGACCAACAAATATCCCCATACTATGCCGCCGCCCGACTTTGGACGGATGCTATAATTGATCCATTAGCAACACGTAATTGGATCTCTAAAGGTATTGAAGCGGCTAATTGCGCTCCACTAACCCGGCCCTTTAACATGGGGGTTTTACAAGTTTAAGAGGAGGTAAATTTAAAAAAGAGCTGCTCTTTATCTTCTGAGCTAGAAAGCCTAATAAGTCGTTCTTCAGTCCGCTGATTGGCTTTACCAAAGTTATATTGCACCGTGCACTTTATCCAAAAAGGAGTTGTGGCTCTTTCCTTAGAAAGGTTGGTAACATAAACCTGCCACTCGCCTTTTGCAATATCCCCAACTATTTCAAACTGTTCGGTAGCATGGCCGTGCATTATCTCACTGCTAATTCTTTTTCCGTCAGCAACCCTTGAGTGTTCCCAATCAAAGAAGCGTTTTTGAGGATTTACAAATTTTAGGATGAACTGCTTCTCCGGGCCTTCCCAATCAAAAACCAGGCGAACGTTATAGGTCAAGTTGTTTTGATAATCGGTAGATATCTTAGAGATATCCAGTGCTGACCGGTGTTGGTTTACCAGATTACGAAGTGCCGTGCTGGCCGTCTTGTTTATGGGACTAAAATCGAGCGTTGGATCCAGGGATCCGATAACAATACCATTAAAAAGGTCAGCGGCGATCTGGAAATTTCCTGCTCGTTGTTCAGCTATAGCAAGATCATAATACGATTGTATTTTCTCCGGAAAGTGCGCTTTAATAATCTTAGCGGTCAACAGTGCCATTTCGGCATTTTGCAATTCTGAGTATTTTAAAAACAGGGATCGCAAGGCTTCATATTCCCGGGGAATTTCTAATACATTGGATAGAACCTGATCTGCTAATGCAGCATTTGCTGTCCTGAAATAATCCGATACATCAATGAAATACACAAATTGATCTTGGAAGGACTCCCGTTGCACTAAATACTTTTGATAGGCAGTTTTAAGATCCCTTGCTTTTTGTAGTTCTTTCAAATAGGGTGTGACAAGTTTCCCTTTCCTTGTTGCCAGATTGCCTTCAAAGATGTTGTTTGTTAATCGAGCCCTGTCTACCGCCTTATCCGACCCATTTTCAGTCCTACCGGTTTTGGTGGTGATCATAATAACCCCATTGGCCCCCAGTGTACCAAAACGATTGGTGGCTGCTAAGCCCTTTAAAACCGTTACCTCAGCAATATTTGAAGGATCAATATAGTCCGTATTTGTTTCAAATTGGTCATTAGACGAGGTAGAACGCCATGACGCAAATTGCGTTGCACCCAAGGCATCAGCACGCTTTGAGGATTCCATTGGTATACCATCTATTACGATGAGTGCATAATTATTCATGTTTAGGGAATTGGAACCGCGAATCAAAGTTTTTCCCAGGGTGCTCTTGTTATCCCACCCGGAAGCTTTTGATATTTGCACCCCCGAAACTTTACCATCTAAGGCCTCGTGTAATTTGGCCTCTGAATCACTGATGTCTTCATCTCCAACTCTTCCAACGGAATACCCAACAGCTCGGGCGTCCTCCATACCATATGCCGTACTAACTTTCTGCGGTATTTTCAAAACGTTTTCTTTTACAACTACCTCATCCAATGCAATTGTTTTTGAATCCAGGTAAAAGTTGAGTTCAGCTTCCCTATCATTTACCACTAGTTTATGTTTGATCTTTTCGTCTACCTTAATCCAGAGAGTGTCGCCTATTCCTCCATTGTATGTAAACCCTCCGGTGTTATCGGTAATCATGGATTTACCTCCTGAGGTATGGATCAAAACATTAGCAATAGGCAACCCATCCAGATAGACTGCTCCTTTACGCTCAGATGAAGAAACTTTACTTTTTGGTGATTTTTGCCCCGTAGCAAGGTCTACTACCGTAACCCGATTCAAAAACCCCCAAAGTTGAAGTGTTTTACGATCGGCTTGATCAGCGCTGTTAATGATAACATCGCCTTTGTCTAAGGAGAGGAAATCGTTTGGATCCGTTTTTCTCCCATCTGTGAATACCAGTACTTTGCCTTTTTTAGTGATGTTGTTCAACTGTTCGAAAAAGGAGGCGCCGTCATAGCCTATCTCAGACAGTTCCCTTTTCAATGTACTCGCGTCTCCACTTGGAATTGTGATAATTTGCTCTTGTACTACACACGAAAATGTAAGCAGTTGTACCGTATGTATAGCGTCTTTTGCCATAATACTGTCTAGCACAGCAAGGTCTTTGTTAAGGTCTCTTTCCTGCATTGAAAGTGACATATCCCAACAAACAGTTAAGGTGTTACCCTGTGGTTGTTGTCCAAAACACCACAGATACGGCAATACCCCCAACCACAAAAGTGTTGCTTTTCGTTTTCCCATGTCCAAATTACTGCTGCGAATTTTAGATTTGCGCAGCATCCATCTGAAAATTAAAAAATTATTGCTGGTTTTTAGTGGTAATCCGAATATTTCTCGTAGAAAGATTTACAGTCCTTGAGTAAACCAATTAGGGTGCTTCCTCAAGTTTCATTATAACATTTGCTGTAGGTTTATCGGATACTTTTAAAGCGATTACTTTATAGCCTGTTTTACGAAATTCCAGAATATCATTCTTATCAGCAGGAATGCTGTAACGGCCATTGACATCTGTGGTTACTGTCTCATTGGTGCGATTATTTGTTACCACTACCCCTTCTACCATCCTACCTTTAAGAATGGCAAAGCCAGATATGGTTGACCTCTTCAGTTTCCTACGCGCTATCTTACGGTCAAAACGTTCTGCTTCTTTTTTGGATACCATTAACGAGGTCTCTAAATAGTAAGCCATATTTTCATCAGCTATGCGCTCCCATTTGTCTTGGCTTGCATATTTTCTATAAGAACCGTAACGATCAAAAGCGGCTGCAAGAATAAGCCCCAGATCTTTCTCGCCATACACTTTAAGCAATTCCAAGGAAACGATAAAGTCGCCGTTCACATAAATATCAAAAGGTTTCAAATCTACCCATACTATTTTATCGGTTTCCTTTACTGTTACTACAATATTCTTTCCGGATTTGTTCAAATTGGTACCCGGCCGTCCCAATTTACCATCATCTTCATAAACGTTTACCCGCAGTAGAAGACTGTCGGAGGGATTAAAAAAAACTTCGAATTGAAATTTATCTAATCGGCGTATGCCGGATTTCGCCAGAATACGTGTTGCTAGCTCTCCACCCAGGGCAATATTATCCTTCCAATATCCAAAAGACTTTTCTCCATAGTTTCTATACCCAATAAAATCTGTTATGAATCGCTCCCCTTTATTAGATACCACTACTTCGTCTAAAGCGAGCACCGTAGGTTGCATTTTAAATACCGGGTATTCATTATATACTAATGGGATATTCGATAACGAGATCTCTAATGTTTCGTACCCCAATGCAGAAAACAACACCTGCATATTAGGATCCAAGGAATTTGGCTTAACGAATAAATGAAATCTTCCTTCTTCATCGCTGACAGTCCCTATACTCTTTTCCAAAATACCAATGTTTACATAAGGAATGGGTTGTCCGCTTGTGGCATCCAATACCACCCCCTTGTAATCCTGTTGCGCACAAATGGTAGCGTAGCATAAAAAGAAGAAAAGGGCCACCACGTAGCGATAGCCCTTTAACGATCTGTTATTGCGTTGCCCCATTACCACTCGCCTGAACTGAAAAGAGTTGTTGGTTCACATTTTTTAAGCTCAATTTGAAGACCCGGGTCTCTTTGCGTTGGGACCTCGTACCGTAATTGTAATATACAGTTGCTTTCAAAAAGGTGGGGGAAAGACTTTTATTACCTAAATAATTTGCGTTGATCTTCCAATTTCCTGGTAAAGATCCATCAATAAGATATTCTTTAACATTATATCCAAAATCCTTTTCTCGTTCAATTTCCTCCGGGTTATCCGCTAAACTGTGCTTCCATTTGTAATACTGATTCTCAGGGTTCACAAATTGCAGTTCAAATTCAGCCTCCCCATCATTCCATTCAAAGACCAGACGCGTTCCTTTGAAATCTTCTTTGGCTACATACAATTTTTTGGATTTTCTGCCATCTACAACCGCATTTCTGTTTAACAATAATAAGTTGTTGAATTCCCGGGTCATCACAGGACCAAAACCAGTACTATCCGCTTCCAAAAATCCTTCATCAATAAGATATTCGTACCGTGCATGTATTGAAGCTGCTTGCCGGGGCTGATTCAGATCCCGGTAACTATTAGCCATGTCCATATAGCTCTGCGCATAATTAGGGCGTTGTATAAAGGCTTCTTTGTACATGTTGTTCGCTTTTTCAACCCTGCCCTGTGCTTCGTAGATATAAGCCAATGCTTTTAGCAATACCGCATTATTCTCAAATTGCTTAACGTTTTCTGCTATAATAGCATCTGCATAGCCCAATTCGTTCCAGTTATCTGCAAAATACCGGTAGGTATTAAGATAGAAATAGGGGGAGTTTGAAAAATTATTTTCATACTTCTGAAAAATGGTTTTAGCGGTTTCAAACGAAGTACTCGCTTCCAGTTCTTGTATGTAAGAAGGTGCGTTTTCAAGTATTTCTTCCTGAGACAATACTTTCCCAGTCGCATAATTGTTACGCAGGCGGGCACGATCTACAGTTTCGTTACCACCGCCAGAACCGGAAAACGTATTGATCACTATTACGCCTCCGGAACCGATACTACCGTACATGGTTGTTGTGGCGAAATTGTTTAAAACAGCGATCCGCTTAATATTTCCAATATCGATCCAAAATGGGACATCAGTAAAGATCTGGCCATCAACGTCAAAAATGGCTGCCTGACGATTATTAATTGATCCGATTCCCCGAATAAATACACCACCTCCTCCTAGCGGAGCTCCAACCTGTCCTGGAACAGATGTATTTCTGGGGCCTATAATCGATCCGACAACTCGAACCCCTGGAAATCTATTTTGCAATAATCCCAGAATACCGATGTTTACCGGATTTACTTCGGACTCATCTAGCGTTCGGACATTACCCGGAGCACGATCCGCGTCCAGGAAACCCCAGGCGGTCTTTATAATGTTCTTATTAATAACATAATCTTCCTGGAGATCTTTTTGAGATCTTCGCCTACTTCCTTCAACAACAACCTCATCTAATTTTTCAACATCGGGTATCATTACCGGATTTAGAAATCGAGTTACATCCTCGACACGAATTGTAATCGTGCGCATTCCCGTGTAGGTATATTGCAAACGATCTCCAGTCTCTACCGCAATTTCATAACTTCCATCAGTGGCCGTCGCCGTAGCAACATTTTTATCGATTACACTAATGTTTACGTTTTCTAGGGGGAGTTTTCCATCGGAAACCTTTCCCTTCACGGTCCGGTCTTGTCCCAACCCGACCACCGCAGTTAGCCCGAACAGGACTACTAAGATTTTCATTTTCATAACAATGAGTTTTAATTTAGCAATTATTTTTTTTGAATTTTAATATCAACAATTATACCAGAGTCCCTTTTTATTAACTTTATTGTGGTACTACTTTGCCACTTGCCTGTACCGAAAAGAGTTGCTCGTTCACATTCTTTAAACTCAACTTGAAAACCTGCGTCTCCTTGCGCTGCGACCGGGTGCCATAATTGTAGTAGACCGTAGCCTTCAAATAGGTTGGAGAAAGGCTTTTATTCCCTAAGTAGTTTACATTAATTCGCCATGTTCCAGGTAAAGCACTATCTATCAAGTATTCTTTGACATTATATCCAAAATCCTTCTCTCGTTCAATTTCTTCGGGGGTATCGGCCAAACTGTGCTTCCATTTATAATACTGATTCTCGGGGTTTACAAATTGCAATTCAAATTCAGCCTCCCCATCATTCCATTCAAAAACCAGGCGCGTACCTTTAAAATCCTCTTTGGCGATATATAGCTTATTGGCTTTTCTACCCTCAACCACCGTACTTCTATTCAACATGAGCAGGTTATTGAATTCTCTTGCCATTACAGGTCCAAAACCAATACTGTCCGCTTCCAAGAATCCTTCGCCAATAAGATATTCATACCGGGCATACATAGCAGCCGCAAGTCTAGGTTGTTTTAGGTCACGGTAACTATTGGCCATATCCATATAGCTCTGCGCATAGTTCGATCTACGAATGAAGACTTCTTTGTACATCTCGTTGGCTTTTGCCATCCTACCCTGGGCCTCATAGCTGTAGGCTAAGGCTTTTAAAAGGACAGGATTATCTTCAAATTTTGCAAAGTTGTTTTCTATTACAGCATCTGCATAGTCCAATTCATTCCAGTCGGCAACAAAATAGCGATACGCATCCAGATAGAAATAGGGCGAGTTCGTAAAAGTAGGTGCATAACGCTCAAAAACTGTTTTAGCTTCAGCGAAGGAACCGGAGGCTTTAAGATCTTTAAGATAAGTAGGGCCATTCGCAAGGATTTCCTCGGGACGTAACACTTTCCCGTTTGCATAGTTGTTGCGCAAACGAGCCAAATCTTTTGTTTGAAGACTTTTGGCAGTTCCGGAAATCGTATTAATAACAATTACCCCTCCCGCTCCTATATTTCCGTAAGGTGCAGCAGTAGCTAAATTTCCTAATATACCGATCCGTTTGATGTTTTGAACATCTAACCAAAGTGGAACATCTGTGAAAATTTGACCATCAACATCAAAAATAGCCGGTCTCGCACTTGTACCCACTCCGTTAGACCGAATAAAAACCAAACCGTATAGGCTTGCCGTATCACCATAATTAACTGCAGCTAAACAGCTGCCTTGCACCAGGAGGCCGGAAAAACGATTGCGCAGCAAATCCAGGATACATACACTCACCGGATTTACCTCTTCCTGATCCATAATTCGAACATATCCAGCAGCTTTTTCCCCGTCCAGATACCCCCAAGCGGTTTTAATTATATTTTTGTTGCTTAAATATTCCGATGCTAAGGTTTTTTGTGAGCTTCTTTTGCTTCCTTCTACAACAACTTCTTGAAGCTCTTCTACTTCCGGAATCATTACCAAATTTAATACTTTGGTGATATCTTCTACTCGTATTGTGATAGCACGCATACCTGTATAGGTATAGCGCAATTCGTCTCCGGTTACCACCTCAATTTGATACCTTCCCTCTGCATCAGTACTTGCCACAGTACTTTTGCCTGCAACCACAATGTTTACGTCTTTCAAAGGTGAGTTACCATCACTTATCTTACCCTGTACCTTTCGTTGCTGGGCATATAAAGTGGTTAGCAGCAGCGAACAAAAAAAAGTAAGAGCCAGTCGTTTCTTATCCAATATTCCGCATTGGGATTGTATCATTGTTTGGATGGTTTAATTCATACCATAAGGAGTTATTCCTTCCGATCAAAAAACGGGTTGTTGCCCTCATTTGGCAACTACTAATGAGCGTAATGATATTTGAATACGCCAGCACGGAGTACCAGCGACTCTCTTTTCGGAAACCTTACCTATCGCGACACCAATTTTCCTCCAACCGAAACAGTAAACAATTTCTGAGGTACGTCCTTTAGACTAAGCTTAAATACCCTGGTCTCTTTACGTTGTGCATAGCTACCGTAATTATAATACACAGTAGCTTTTAAATAGGTGGGCGTTAAGCTTTTGTTGCCGTAGTATTTTATGTTCACTGTCCAGTTGCCGGGCAAAGAACTGTCAATCAAATATTCAGTAGTGCTATACCCAAATTCTTTTTCCCTGCTGATGATCTCTGCATTAGAAGCGAGGGAATGTTTCCACATAAAATACTGCTTTTCCGGATTCACAAACTGAAGATCAAATTCGGCCTCGCTATCATTCCACTCAAAAACCAAGCGTGTTCCCTCAAATTCTTCTTCGGCGATATACAGATCTTTTGCCTGTTGTCCCGCGACTACTGCATTTTTATTCAGGAACAGAAAATTATTATATTCTCTTTCAATTATTGGCCCAAATCCTACGGTATCCGTACCCATGAATCCTTCTTCTACCAAATGGGAGTACCTCGTGTATAGTGCTGCTGCCTGAGAGGGATCCTTAATATCGCTATAACTATTGGCCAGATCCATATACGACTGTCCGTAGTTAGGACGCAATTTTAATACCTCTTTGTAATAGGTATTAGCAGCATTATAATCTCCAAGTTCTTCATGCTGATAGGCCAAAGCCTTAAGGAGTACCGGATTCTTTTTAAAAACGTAGGCGGCTTTATCCACGATCTCGTCAGCATAGGCTTTTTCGTTCCATTGCGTCGAAAAATACTTTTGAACATCTAAAATAAAATAAGGCGACCCGGAATAGGTCTTCGCATATTTCTCATAGACGTTTTTGGCAGCATCAAATGAGGTACTGGCATAGAGTTCAGTGAGGTAATTTGGCCAGTTACGTCTCAGTTCTTCTTCAGTGATCATATTATCTGAAACAAAATTATTGCGCAGGCGCGCCCTATCGTAAATTTCATCTGCTTTTGGACTGGCGGTTAACGTGTTAATTACAACGACCCCCCCTGCGCCAATACTCCCGTATTGGGTAGTGGTGGCAAAATTGTTCAAAATTGCTAGCCGTTTTATATTCTTTACATCGATCCATATCGGTGCATCCGTAAAAATCTGTCCATCCACATCAAATATGGCAGATCTGGTATTGAAAATGGAGTTATTCCCTCTAATAAATACCCGACCATTGATCAAAGAACTCTGCCCGCCATTGGCATCAGCGGCTAAGCCTACAACCCCAGGGGAATTTGAATTCCCACCTACAAGATTGGTTAACTGCTGCTGCCCACCAGCACCAGGACCAAAGGCACCCAAACAATTTCCTTGTACCCGTACACCCGCAAATTCATTTTGTAGCAGGTCCAGAATACATATCGCTACCGGATTGATTTGTTCCTCGTGCATAAAACTTATTTTCCCGGCAGCCGTTTCAGCATTAATATAGCCGTATGCTGTTTTAATAATGTTTAGGTTAGTGGGGTACTCCAATAAAAGTTCGCGCTGCGATTTTCTATTACTTCCCAGCACCGTTACTTCTTCTAGTTCCTCAACATCGGGAACCATAGCAATGTTTAAAACACGTGTAACATCTTCTATCTGAATATTCACCGTTTTCATACCTTGATACGAATAGCGCAATATCGCTCCAACAGATGCAGTTACACTATATCTTCCGGAACCATCTGAAAATGTGCTTTTTGTAGCACCTTCCACATTTATTGAAGCATTTTCTAAAGGATTTTTACCATCGGTAATTCGCCCGGTAATTGTTTTTGTTACGGTTTGGGAAAAACTAAAAGTAGTCGCTAAAAACAGGAGGGCCAGGGTATTTTTCATAGCTAATGAGTTAATATTCATTAAATTACTAAAAAATGACTATATTTTAAGAGTTCGTAAGGAAAATTTTAACAGGCCTAATTCCCTTTATACTCACGTAACCTGGGGAGTAGCAAATACCGGGTCTGCCTTCCGTTTACATAGCGAAATCCTTCCTCCCCTACAAAACCAGCTTCCTCTAACATTATCCGAATATCACGCTTCCATTCCTCTACATATACTGTGGTATTCAGTTCTATGGCATACACGGTATTGGTTCGCAATGGATAGTTTTCCCCGTCATCTTTTCGTACACCGTTCTGAGCATCCCACATACCAATAGTAGTACCTGCAGAATGTCCATACGAACCTAAGGGGTGTGTGTAAATAGCAGGGCGATACCCTGCTGATCTTGCATCCGCTAAAGATTTAGCCAATATTTCATTTCCCGTTCTCCCAGGTATCATATTAGCTGTCAGAAAATCTTGAACGGCATTGCCTGCTTCAAGTGCTTTTATGAGAAAATCCGGTGCTTGCCGTTCTTCTGGCTTCAAAACATAGGCCAGCTCCTGGCAATCCGTATTCAGTCTTAAATATGTAATACCAACATCACAATGCAATAAATCCCCTGGCAAAATGACCATATCCTCCGGTCTACCGGCAAAGGAGTAAAGCTTATTCACTGTATTTTCACTTGTACGCTGTAGGTCAACGATAGGATGAAACCACGTTTTCAAGCCCATATCAGTAATTTTCTGCCGCATCCACCATTGTACCTCTCTTGTAGTGGTTACCCCTGGAGTAATCACTTTTTCTGAAAAAGCTTCGGCAATTATGTTATGGGTTATGTTTACCAATTGATCGTAAATGACCATTTCTCTTTGGGTCCTGGTTTCAATCCATCGTACTGCCAGTTGTTCCGCAGATACAATTTTAGCATGATACTCCTTGGGTAAATATTCCAGGAGTTCGGTGTAGTCCGTTCTTACCAGTCCGTCCGCTATATTATGATCCTTGGAAAAGTTTAACCCTATCTTGTTCGGATTCCTTTCCACAATTAGCTGCACCAATCTTTTCCATTGATTCGGTTCCTTTTCTTTATCCCAGGCAGAGGTAATGTTTGTACCAATGTTGTATCGCGCTACTGCTAGTTTATGAATACTATCCTTTTCCTGGTCCCTGTAAAACAATAGTATGGTTCGCCTTCGGGCGTTTAACCAAGTGGCTGGCAACATTGTTCGCAACACAGGGTCTTCGTTGTATTCACGCGCAATGATGATCCACATATCAATAGCCGTCTCATCCATTAATTGCGGCAATAAATCGGTGAACCGTTCTGCTAGAATTTCATCAATTACTTTAGCTTGCTCTCGCTCGGACAGGATCTGTTGTGAAAAAAGGAAATAGGGAAAACAAAAAAGAAAGAGTAATCGACTTACCATAGATGTCCTGTTTTAATGTACTCCAAATTTAGACTTTCCCCAGCGATTTTAATATCGCTATACGGTTTACCTTGCCGTTTTTGGTTTCCTGAAAAGACCGGACGTTAACTACCGTTTTAGGTATTTCGAATTTATGAAGAGTAACGTCGGACTTCAACTGTTCCAACAGTTGTTGTTCATCCTGATGTCCCTCGGTAAAAAGTACTACTTTATGTCCTAGATCTACATCGGGTACACCGGCAATAAAGAAGCGAACGGTTATATGCTTTGCAAGCTTTTCTTCTATTTGTTCAGGAATTACCTTAATACCCCCGGAATTAATAATATTATCAAATCTCCCCAACCATTTGAAATGGGTAGTGTCGATAAGCATAGCTAAATCATTGGTTATCAATTTTTCAACACTGATTTTAGGGGCTTCTATCACCAGACAACCTCTACTGTCCAAAGTAATATAAACATCGGGTAATGTAGCAAACATTGAAGAAGCTTCTTTCTGTCCTACTTTCGTAATTTGTTTTACTGCAATATGAGAAATGGTCTCCGTCATCCCGAAGGTTTCATAGACAGCAGTATCCAATAGCTTTAGTTCTTGGACAAGCTTATACGATACGGGAGCTCCTCCTAAAATAAGCGTTCTGATTTGATTAAGTTGAGAGAGGGAGTTTCCAGCCTGTAAGGGAACCATTGCGCAGAAATCATAGGTCTTACCATTATGTGCTAGTGGTGAACCAGATGGGGGCACCACGTCTAAATCCATGCCAAGCACCATTGCCCGAACAAGCATCATTTTACCGGCAATAAATGCTGCGGAAAGGCATAGTAGCGCACGATTTCCCGGATGAATGTTAAAGAACTTTCCGGTGCTTAGAGCTGAATTCACCATACGCTCCTTTAGCAAGTATATTTTCTTAGGTTTCCCTGTGGATCCCGAAGTAGTTACAGCGATGGTTTTAGAATCATTCAACCAGTCCTGCAAAAAATTCCCTATGGCTTTCTCGAAAGGTTTGCCATTTTTGGACAAAAAAGTAGCACGCCGTAGTAACCCGGCCCGATCATAACTTTGGCCATTAAGTTTGAACTGCGGGTGCATCCTCATTTTGCAAAGCAACAAATTGTTCTTTAGTCAGTACTTTCCCTGCTAATCGTTCTTTCCAATTGGTCCAACCATATTTTTTGCTAAAAATGAATAGAAGAATGGGAAATATTACAACTATAGGTATGAACACATCCCAACCCAAAGTGGGTTCTGCAATGCTCCGGTAAATTGAATCGGTCTGAAAGGCTGTCCAGTCTGCAGTGACCAATAGTGCAGTGATCAAGTTATTTGCTGCGTGAAATCCCAAGGCTAATTCCAGGCCCTCATCCATTAATGTCATAATGCCAAGAAAAAAGCCGGTTCCAATATAATAGACCATAATTCCATAGCCCAACCTTTCCACTTCCGGATTGGCCAAATGCATTAGTCCAAAAATCACTGAGGTAACCACCAACGGTACCCATCTGTTCTTTGCGAGAAGTCCAAGACCTTGCAATAAATGCCCTCTAAAAAGATATTCTTCAAAACTAGTTTGTAAAGGGATCAAAAGCACCGCAATTACTGCCAATACCAAAAACTTGTTCAGATCAAAATTGAACTTGTAATCCTCTGGTGAAAAGTAGACATCCGCAAGGGTAATGATCAGGGTGATCCCACCCCAAAGGAAAAAAGCAAAAAAAATACGTTTCCAATCCACTTTTTTACGTGATGTTGTCAGTGCTTTTAACGGCTGTGGATGTACAAGATAGGTCCATCCGAAAACTACCAGAAGACCAACAGCAAAAGGGATTAGTAAAAAAACAAGTGTCACTGAAGATCCAAACCTTTCTATCATGGCATCCATAACAGCGGTGGTATCCATAGGTGATAAATACATAGCCAAAGCATTAAAGGCCATATACCCTACAAATAGCGTGGGGATCACAAAAAATTTCCAAAGTCCAATGTCACCTCGATACCCTTGTTCTATGTACATAATTGTGGAATTATATCCTGTTGCCAAGATAGGTGTTTTCTATAATATAGATTTCCATTCTCCACCTCCAGAGGACTTTTAAAATTATTTGTAAAGAGGCTACCTGTACCAAGGCCTTGCGGAATGGTATTGTGTAGCGTGTAGGTCCATTGGGCAATAGCATTTAACCCAATATTACTTTCCAGAGCGCTGGTTACCCACCAACCTATGCCCAATTCTTCGGCAATAGTAATCCAAGTTTTACAGGCATCAAATCCTCCTAACAAACTAGGTTTTAAAATGATGTATTGCGGACGGAGGTCATGTAACAATCCTATTCGTTCCTTGGAGGTATTTATGCCGATCAATTCCTCATCTAGTGCAATTGCAACCGGGGATTTTGAACACAACTCCCGCATTGCCTTCCATTGTCGTGTGGCAATGGGCTGCTCAATGGAGTGGATGCGTAATTCAGCAAGTTTTTTAAATATCTCCATAGCCGCTGAAGGTGAAAATGCTCCATTAGCATCTACCCGCAACACCAGTTCTTTTTCAGAGAATTGTTCCCGAATGATCTTTAAAAGCTTTAACTCTGCAGCAACATCAATAGCGCCGATCTTCATCTTAATACAACGGAATCCCTGTGCTAAACGTTGTTCTATCTGATCCAACATAAAAGATTCCTCCCCCATCCATATTAGCCCGTTTATCGGAATGGCCGCCGCCGAAGTAGTAAAAGCCGAGGAAAAAAGCTCAAAGGGGGTATGGGCGGCAATAGAAAGAAATGCCTGTTCCAATCCAAATTGTATTGAGGGAAAGTCCACCAACGCATCACGTAGTGTATTAAGGCCCAAATGAATATTTTTACAGACCCATTTCAATTGATTTTCATAATCCGGCCGATCATCAATACTTAGTCCGCGAAGCAATCCGCACTCTCCGATCCCATAACGCGCTTCGTCACGAATAGTAATGAACCAGGTTTCCTTTTCCGTTAACACCCCTCTAGAGGTTCCGGAAGGCTGTTTGAAGTTAAGCAGGTACCGTGAATAATGTGCTTCCATTGGAGGGCAAAAATACCACTATTCTACATTTAGGGGTTTTGGCCTATTACCTGGGAAAACCGATAATGAAAACGAACAGAGCGCAGGTCGGTTTAGTTAATTAAAATTAAACCAGAAACGTACGCCTTCATTTGCCCGGTCTACGTTTAATTTAGATTGTAATTGATTAACCAGGCGGTTGATCAATCGCAATCCCATGGAATTACTTGTACGCTCATCCGTATCTTCGGGAAGGCCAATACCATTATCGGAATATTCGAAGTAGCCTTCATCTCCATTTTTTCTTAAGTGAATATATATTTTTCCGTTGTCATCACTTTCCGGAAAAGCATATTTGAACGTATTCGAAACAAGCTCGTTTAAAATAAGTCCAAAAGGAATGGCCCTATCGATATCCAGTTCCGTACCTTCGGCATCCACCGTAATGCTGATATTATGCCCACCTTTCTTATAGACCGATTGTACGCTGTTAATCAGACTTTCTATATACCCTTGCATTTCAATTACAGACAAGTCTTCATTCTGATACAGTTTTTGATGGATCAAAGCCATTGCTTTTACCCTACTTTTCCCTTCTTCAAGGGCAACAATTGCTGCTTTGCTCTTTGTGTTTCGGGTTTGTAGGCTTAACAAGCTGGACACCATTTGCAGATTATTCTTAACACGATGATGTATTTCCTTTAAGAGAGAATCCTTTTCTTTAAGTGAGTTTTCAATAATGTACTTTTGCTCCGCAATAAGCCGCTGGTTCTTAATACTTTTGAGATAGGCATATACCAATCCAATAAATCCCAATAATGTGAAAATCAGTGAAATAATCACGAGGTTTATTCTTTCGTCCTTTGCTTGTATTTCACTGCGTATTTTTTCGTTAGCCAGTTTTTGTTCATTGATAAGTCGCCTTGAATTCTCCAGATCAGAGGTTCCTACAATTGCCACAAGTTGTTGTTGTAAAATAGATCTTTCGTTGGCTTTCAACGAATCCATAATATATTCGTTGCGCTTGTAGAACCCTGAACTACTTCTGAAGTTTTCTTGTTTGTCATAGTAGTCTGCCAGCAACTTGTTTCGTTTTATCTCCTGTTTTATCTCAACACTTTCAAATTCGTTATCCAGCAGCTCTTTTGCCGTTTGATCATTTTTTAATTTTAAATGGGCCTCAGCCAGGTTTAGCGTATTGTCAATGATTTGCTTTACATATCTCCCGTGATTAAACTCCTCAAGCACTGAAAGACTTGTAGTCAATAAGGGTACGGCTTCTTCATATTCCTTAAGCTGAACATGGCACTTTCCAATGTTACCTTCTATTTCTGCTTTTAGTGCTTCACTTTCAAAAATGTCTTTTTCCGATTTCTGTTTAGAAATATCGTTGATATACACCTCTAAAAAACCCAGCGCCTTTTTGAATTCGTTAGTTGCAGTCTCCGGAGATTTATCCAGAAATAGATAATACCCTACTGTATTATGATGTTTGGCTAAGCCCAGATGGTCATTATCAGGGATTGTGGGCTTAACGGCCAATATGTATTGTTCCATCGCCTTTCTGTAGAGCCCCATATTGGCATAGATATCATAAAACGGAACACTTTGGGTAATTCCAAGCGATTGCATCTGCTCGCGGATCTCGATCTGCTTATCGTACATTTGTAGCTTCCCATAGTTCAGATCAAGGAGTTGTAGGATCAACTTTACCGAAGTACCGTCCAAACTATCTACCGTGTTAAAAAGCTCATTGGCAATTGCAATGCTCTTATAGTGATCGGAGATATCATTGTACAATTGTGCCTGCATTAACCTGTAAGCTTGAATCCCGAGAGAATCATTTGACTTCTCTGCAGTACTCAGATATACTTTTACTACCTCTAACCAATCGTAGGCAGAACTGCTTTTGTATCGATTTGGGGTCTCAAAGAAAAAGTCTAATTTTTGGGCTACCCCATTAGTTTCCTGAAATGTTGTAAAAGGATCTGACTCCTCCGGGGTGGACTGTGCGTTTATCCGCCCCAATCCTAAGGAAAGGAATACCAAAAAAGTTACGATTTTTCCTTTTGGCGAGATCATTAGGTCAAAGTCCCTTTTTAGATGTATCTGTTTCAAAAATGCAATTGTGCTGCTGTTCATTGCAAAATTAATATCCTCTTAGATGCGGGATCAATTTTTGTTGTAAACCCATTATCCCAAGTGGTGAAAACTCAAAAAATTCTGCTAGGGCCAATGCCGTAGCACATTAATTTATTTAAAGATTTCGCTTTATTAAAAAAAAGACCGCACGTAACCTTGTACAGTCTTTTAAGACATTATATAGATGTAAGATTTGGGGGGCATCAATGTCCGTTTCAAAAATAGAGTGAAAGCGTGTGCAACTTCTCGATTTGTTGTGAAAGTGTATTTTTTTGTTGTGAACTAACCGTATACCATTGTACAAATGCATTTTATCGTGGTTTTATGCATTTCATAGAAAGTGATAAAGACAGGCACGGCTAAAAAACAAAAGAGCCTTATCCGAAAATAAGGCCCTTTAACGAGAACACTATATGAAAATGAAAAAATTATCTTTTAAACGTTTGTACTTTTTTTATACACCTCAAAACTATAGGACTGTATGTTCCCCGGAAAACTATTGTTGTGAAGCCGCAATAAGATGTGGTGAATATTAAGAATGGAAGTGGGCACCAATAAAAAAGTGCCGAGATACGGCACTTTTATTTTTTTGTAATGCTTTAGAATTCGGTTATGAATTCATAGAAGATATAATAAATTCCTTAAAGTCTTTAGAAATGGGAATCAACGTATTGTTGATCATAATATCCTTTGAGTTTATTGCATCGATATGATCTACATTTACGATATACGATTTATGCGCCCTGAAAAACTTGTTTTTTGGCAGTTTCTCCAGGTAATCTTTTAAAGGAGAGCGCACCAGGAATTTCTTGTCTACCGTATTTACTTCGAGATATACATTGTCCGCTTTTATAAACTGTATATCTCCAAACTGAATGCGATAGTACAAATGTTGCTTTTTTACAAATATTGAGTCTTTTAATACCGAGTTGGAGGTAAAACTCTCTCCGGCACTTTCACCAATATCGGTGCTCGAACTTTTCTTAGAATAGTTAAAGTTAGAAAGCGCTATTTCAATGGAAGTATACAAATCCTGTTGCTCAAAAGGTTTTACCAAATAACCATCTGGTTTTACCGTTTTAGCATTTTCTACGGTGGCTTTATCGGAGTTGGAGGTTACAAAGATGAACGGAATGTTATAATTCTGCCGAATGTGTTTTCCTAAATCAATCCCCGTTTTATCCGAGGCCAATATAATATCAATCAAAACAAGGTCTACATGATTGTTCTTAAGCACTTCTATTGCCTGCTCATAAACAATCACATTGTCCACCACTTCATAGCCAATTTCTTCCAGCATAGACTGCATATCATCGGCTATGATAACGTTATCCTCAACTATAAGAATTTTGATGGGGTGTTCCAAAATGGCTTAGTTTAGTAATTTTTAACACTCAAAATTACAAAAAATAATTGAGCGAGATATAGAAGCACAAGGAGAGGAAAAACGTGCTAAGTGCTAATTTCTTAAGTTCAGGGTCCAATTCAGAAGGATTCCTGGTGGTTACTACATTGTACAAATGAAGGCCAATAGGCAGGTAAAACACTACATGAATGGTTCCCCATACCCCCTCTATTTGAAAATAACTATACACCACAAAACAAAGGAAACTGGCTGCTATCAAAATACTATGGTACCATTTTCCCCATCTGAAACCTATACGAACGATTAGGGTATTCTTTCCATGTTTTTTGTCAGAAGCAATATCCCTTAGGTTGTTTAGATTTAACACCCCCACGCACAAAAAGCCAATACCCAAAGCAGGAATTATATCCCAAAAAGTAAGCTGTTGGTTGTAAAGAAATTTAGTACCCAAAACTGCCAATAATCCAAAAAAGAGAAATACAAAGACGTCGCCAAGACCCTTATATCCATAAGCATTATTCCCTACCGTATACCTAATGGCAGCCCATATGCTAAAGCCACCGAGAACCAAGAAAAGTAGAAATAGTGGTAATTGCTCCGTACCAAAAACGTAGGCAAGAAGCAGAACAGCGAAGGCAATACTAATAACTGCGGTTACTCGTATCCCTTTTTTAAGTTCACCCGCTGTTAATGCTCCACTTTGCAGTGCTCTTGCAGGCCCGATCCGATCTTCCCCATCTGTCCCTTTGACTCCGTCCCCATAATCATTCGCAAAATTGGAGGTAACCTGAAATCCAATAGTAATTAACAGACACAGTAAAAAAATAAACCAGTCCTTGTAATCTTGGTAATTTGCTAAAGCCGTGCCTACCAGTACTCCCGAGATAGACAAAGGAAGTGTGCGTAATCGAGCAGCACTTATCCAGATCTTCGTTTTGTTCAATTATTGAGGAGATTCAATTTTAAGTCGTTTTCCGTCCTGGTAAGAGGCTACAAATGCATCATCAAAACCAAGATTTACTAATTGTTGTCGGAAAGTTTGCGCTTCTTCTAGTGTTTCGAAAGTTCCCACCGAATACGCATAATAGGGATTCGTTTTAACAAATAAGGTGTTGGTCAAGGCTTCCGACGCTAAAGTAATATTGTTATCCACAAAAGATTTTATTTGAACCGAATATATTTTTTCTTTCTCCAAAAACTGTTTGGCAAGGTAAAATTCCTTCACCAAACTTAATTCCTGATTTTGCTGTTTTAAGTTATCCATTCTAGCTTTAACCGCTTCCAAACTGTCTATAGAAAACAAAACATTCTGGTTAACTTTAGAAGTATTTACCCCAGCTGAAAATGAGGTAATTGCTAACGCACTTACCACTAATATTGCCGTTATCCCTACAAAAACATTGCGCTGGATCTTAATTTTTCTAAGGTCCTTGTTTTTGAATTTTATTTGATCTAACAATCTTTCGTTAATGATCTGTGATTTTTCAATATCCTTATGAAGATCCAACAAATCATTTTCTTCAATAAATGGCATGCTTTCGAAAATTAAATAATTAGTGTAGTAAGAAGATAAAAACCAATTACTTAGCCCCTTCTGTGTATTGCAAATGTACTCCTTTTGATCAAAGAAAAAAATTGTAAAATAAAGGGCCTTAGGAAGATTTGTGTGCTGTTCTGTCTACAAGGTAAATCCCCTCTGGCTTCAACTGTATTTTTCTTTCTTTATACAGTACTCCTATGGCCTTTTTGAATGATTTTTTGCTGAGTTCCATTTGATTTTTTATTTCTTCCGGACTAGATTTATCATGCAAGGGTAAAAACCCGCCTGCCGCTATCAACCTATCATGTACATATTGTGCCGTTGCTTCCAACATTTCCATCCCAATAGGTTGTAACGTAACATCTAGTTTACCATCTTCTCTGATCTTTTTTATATAGCCGTTAATACGCTGCCCTATTTCAATCTTTTTAAAAACATCAGTAGCATAAAGCAATCCTCCATAGGTATCGTTTATTATAACTTCCCAGCCTAATTCCGTTTTTCGGTAAATTAAAAGTGATACCTTTTCCCTATCGCGTAAACTGTTGTCAAAATCACTAAGGAAGTTTTCAATTTTGGTGGAAGCTGTTAGCCTAAAACTTTTTTCGTCCAGGTAACAGTGAACGACGTAGTTTTTGCCAACGACCATTCGATGTTGTTGTTCCCTAAAAGGCACAAATAAATGCTTTTCTAAACCCCAATCCATAAATGCCCCAATAGCTCCGGTATCTACGCAACGTAAATACGCAAAATTATCCCTTTTAATGAGGGGTACTAGTGTTGTTGCCACGGGCCTTTCCTGGTGATCGAGATAGCAGAATACCCGTAGCATCTGATCGCGTTTTATTTCCTTAGGCACATATTTGTTTGGCAGCAAAATTTCAGTCCCTTCAGTATCACCCAAAAATATACCTACACTTGTACTCCGAAGTACCTGAAGTTCGTTGAAATCTCCGATCTTAATCATATCAAGGATGGTAAAAATAAAAAACCGTGCAGTGCACGGTTTACGGTATCATTTTTCGTAGGCCATCTTATTAATTATAAACCGATTCCTTACCGAAATGCTTTGCCAATTTATAGTAGATAACGGCTCTATGTTTATTTTTCTCACTTCTTCCATAGGCATCAATCACACTATTGATTGCATCCATTAATTGAGGGCCGTCAGCTAGTCCAAGTTTTTTGATCAGGAAATTGTTTTTCACCGTTTCCAGTTCTTTGTCATCACTTCCTGAGACTTTAGAGGCATCCAGATTATAGATAGCTGGTCCTAATCCTATGGCAACCTTAGTAAGAAAATCCATATCAGGAGTCTCTCCGAATTTTTCTTTAATGTCTGCCGCGTACTTTTCAATTAATTCATCTCTTTTACTCATGATTGTTAGTGCTCTTTATAGATTATCAATTGTCCGAAGATATGAAATCAAAATAATCAAGCAAAATTTTGTTATTCGCCTCCCTGGGGGTGAAAATCTCCAGTACTTTAGCCTTGGAAGCTTGTTGATAAAAACCGTTAAGTGCATCTTCCAATTCGTACTGGTTGTGTACTGCGATATACTGCAATCCGAATTGCTCGCATATTGGGGCGGCTGTTAATTGGTGTGTAGTTTCAAAATATTTCGAAAAGAGTGCTGAGCCATCAAATCCAGGTAAAATCCTAAAAATACCACCACCACTGTTGTTAATTAAAAGTATGCGGAAATCACTTCGGACATAACTATTCCAGAGTGCATTACTATCATAGAAAAAACTAAGATCTCCTGTAATTAATACAGTAGGTGTGTTGGAATGGTATGCCGCGCCAACAGCGGTGGAGGTACTGCCGTCAATACCGCTAGTTCCCCGATTACAGAACACCGCTACACTAGAAGGGATATCAAACAACTGAGCGTATCGTACCGTAGAGCTATTGGAAAGCTGTAAAAGATATCCCTCCGGTATTGTTGCCAGGATACGATCAAAGGCCTTAAAATCAGAAAAAGGGATGATCTTCAAATAATCTTTCCTCCGCGCTAAATACCTTTGTTTATGCTCATCCCATAGGACGCGGTAATCCCCTTTAACCGCTCTACTTCCGGGAAGCAGGCCTTTCAAAAAAGAGTTCGCATCGGTCTTAAAATGTTTCGAAAGTGCAAAATAGGTGTCATAGGCCTTACCTTGACTTACATGCCAATGCTGCTTCGGTTTGTATTTTCTTAAAAACGCCTTGACCTTTTTAGATACGATGAGTCCGCCAAAAGTGAGCAAAATATCCGCTTGTAAAGCAGTAAATAGTTTTTCCGAATTCTTTGCTTTTTCGATAGGGAAAATGATACTGTCAATACTTGGAAAAAAATTAGTGTGATGCAAATTAGAAGTCGTCTCTGTAAAAACGAGCACCGAGGTATCTCCTGCCAGGATCTCAAGCAGTGTCGAAGTAATAGTATCAGGACTATTTACACCAACTAGAACCATCTTTCTTTTTGCCGTAGCCCATGCAGTGCGAGCTTCAGCCAGCTCCATCGGCGCTTTTGTGGTCCTCTGAATATTGCTAAAACGGTCTTTTTCCAGCGGCTTATCATACTGTATTCTCCCGTACAAAGGCTCTTCAAATGGGATATTTATATGTACGGGTACTTGTTGATCCTGTGCTACCCAAATGGCTCGATCTACCTCACTGTTATTAAAGGACTCCACTTCTTCTTGCGCGCCTTCCAAAAACTTCGGCCTAAATTCTTTAATTGTTTCAGCAGCATGTGAAATATCCAATTTCAAGTTGGTCGAATAGCCGATATGTCTGTCAAAGACAAGATCCTGCCGAATAGTTTGGCCATCCCCGATATCGATCTTGTAAGGGGGTCTGTCTGCAGAAACCACAATCAAAGGAATAGCACTATAAAAAGCCTCTGCTACTGCCGGATAGTAGTTTAAAAGTGCACTTCCCGAAGTACAAACTACTGCAACGGGCTCCCGCTTTTGTTGTGCAATCCCCATGGCAAAAAAAGCTGCGCTGCGCTCATCTACGATACTAAAGCACTCAAAAAAGGGATCATTGGCAAAACTGAGAGTAAGTGGAGCATTACGGGACCCTGGAGAAATTACGATGTGTTTTACATTCCTGGTTTTAAAGGCCAACACCAAATTCCTTGCGGAAGGTATGTTTGAATATTCCATAAAGCACAAAAATACGACGGCAAGTTTTCATAAACTAGTAGCCCTTACAATACTGCTAGCATCGTTAGGCTCTTGTACTGGGTCTCCAACCATTCGTTTTCAGGATCTGAATCCATGGTTATCCCTCCTCCAACAAAGACATATGCCATATTCGTTGTAATTTTCATACACCTGAGATTTACATAAAGTTGAATTTCTTCTTCATCGTTTAAATTAAGTCCGCCTAAAAATCCGGTATAGAACTCTCGCGGGTACGATTCATTATCCAGGATAAACCTCATAGCGCTAGCTTTAGGTACACCACAGACTGCTGGAGTGGGGTGCAATCCCAGAATAATAGCTTCCCAATCCTCCAGTGCCACTCCTTTGGCCCGGATATCTGTCTTAAGGTGCCATAATTTTCCTGCTTTTACGGTTTTAACAGGAGCAAATTCCAAATCAGAGGCATAACGATTCAGTGTATTCATGAGGAAATCTGTGACAATTTGCTGTTCCTTCAGCTCTTTTCCACTCCATTTTGGCGCAATACCGGTTGTAATCGGAAGTGTACCTGCAAGGGAAGTAGTTACCAATTCTCCTTTATTAATTTCCAAAAAACGCTCGGGCGTGGCTCCCAACCAGATCCCTACGCCCGGATGGTAAAAGAAATACACCAACGCATCTGAATATTGAGATAAGAGGTCTTCAAATATCCTGAAAGGTTCTTTTTGGCCAGGAATGGCTATTTTTCTTGAAAGCACTACTTTCTTGAGTTTCCCCGCTTCAATGGCCTCGATACCTTTTTTAAGCAAATTGATATGTTTGGATTTTTCTCCTGCTCTAAAATTGGCAGTATCCGTTATGGGATCTTTAGGTTTTTCCCAATGGTATTTTTCTTTTCCATCCGCCCGTACCAGAACGGCATTATTTTGAAGATCAAAAGGAGCAAAGACAAAACCAGACTGCTTATAATGCTCCAATAGAACAACCGCTTTGTCATTTTGATAAATTGCCTGAATTGTTGTAGTCCCCGGAGTTCTAAACAAAACAAATGGAAGGTTGGACAAAACCCTCTTCCGAATTATTTCCGGTAAATCACTACTCTTTTGCAAGGGCAATAGTTGTCAATTTGCAATTGGAAATTAGGGCTCCCTCTTCATTAGTCACCTTAATCTCCCAGAGTTGGATAGTTCTACCTCTGTGGATCATGGTTGCTTTTGCATACACAAACCCCTCCCGAACACTTTTAACATGATTGGCGGCAATCTCTATTCCCCGTACTACTAACTTATTGGAATCAAAAAAAATATAAGATGCCGCACTGCCTACACTCTCCGCTAACGCTACTGTGGCTCCTCCATGTAATACCCCATCTGGTTGAAAAACCTTGGGACCAACAGGCATTCTTGCCGTTAGAAAATTCTCTCCTACATCAACATATTCAATATCAAGGGTTTCCATAAGCGTGCCTTGGCTGGCCTGATTACATACCGCTAAAATTTTCGCTTTGTGTTCTTCCATTATTATTTTTTTCAAAATTACGGATTCGGAATACTATCTTAGAAGGTATTTTTAAATAATGGAAGAAGCTACAAAAACAGTCCACTATCAAAGTGTCAATTCTTATGAAACCCTCTACCAATTAACAGATACTACTAAAAACGTATGGATTACTTTTCATGGTATGGGGTATCTTAGCCGCTATTTTCTAAAACCTTTTCGGGTTTTGGATGAAAAGGAAAACTATTTGATCGCCCCTCAGGCGCCTTCCAAATATTACCTGGATGAGATGTTTAGGCGTGTCGGGGCCAACTGGCTCACAAGAGAGAATACTCCAAGAGAAATTGAAAATGTTCTTAACTACGTAGATAAGGTTTGGGAAGCGGAAAATATTACAAACACTAAAAACGTAATTCTTTTTGGATTTTCCCAAGGCGTCTCTATTGTAACGCGATGGCTGGCTCGCAAACGAATTCCATGTCAGAAACTGGTGCTTTACGCAGGGGGTATTCCCAACGAACTTACCCCAAACGATTTTAAGTTTTTAACTGCCCATGCTACTGAAGTCCTGCTAATTTATGGAGACGAAGATCCTTACCTAAATGAGGAACGGATTGCTGCTGAAATCAAAAAAGCCAATACTCTTTTCGGATCTTCGGTGCAAACAATTTCATTTAAAGGGGGGCACCAGTTACAGGAAGAGCTATTGCAAAAAATTCTGTAGCAGAAGTAATTACTGTGGATTCTCCTGCTCTTCTTCGGCGGTATAATAGTGTACCCTCCGCGTTACATAGGTGTTGTCCGGAGTGATGATTTTTTTTACCCAGTTTTTTTCCGGAGCACTGTCAAATTGGTAAATGTATTCTCGCTCTCCTTCGGCATTCCCTCTTTGCGTTATTTCCTTGACCAAAAACCCATCGTTGTCATAGCGATAGGAGTGCTTCTCCTGTGTTGCAAATTGCTTTTCTGTCGCGTCAAAACTAAAAACTTCTTTTACCACTATTTTTTGCCTTTCATTAAAGCGTTCTTCAACCGCTTTATCGGGCTCTCCATCCAGATATTCCTTGGTTAAAATCGTTTTTAGCTCCTCCCCGCGCGCATTTTTAGAGCGTGATTCCCTTACCGACTTTTGGATCACCCCATTTTCCAGGAATGTTTTTGTGACCTCATTCTTATAGCTGGTGTATTCTATCGTTACCTCGTCTACCGCATCCTGATGGGAGATAACAATTCGGTTGAGTCGATTGCCATCATCAAAATGGTACTCCTGGGTCTCCAAAAATTCTTTGTCGTACGAAATTATTTTCTCTCGAACTATCTTGTGATCCGTGCTATCCGTGTTGTAGAGATAGGCCATTGAACTTGCCAGGTCTAACGTATTATCCTTAAAACTCTCTGTCCGTTTTTCCGTTAGTTCACCGTTCTCATAGGTATAGACAGTTACATCCCTATCTGTTTCATTATACTGGGTAATACTAGTGAGTAATCTTCCCGATGTATCGAACTCAAATACTTCGCTGCCATAATCTGTAATTACCTGGCATTGTTTTACATTTCCTCTCAAATCAAAATCCTCCAGGGTGAATTGTTTTATTTCCTGGGCAATTAGGATATATCCGGATAGCAAAAAACAAAGGAAGGATGCTAGGTATTTTTCCATCATACTGCAAAATTAAGTGCTTCTTGGCTATTGAAGAAACAAAAGCAATACCAATTACTGAAATTCCCAATTGCTTAAAGCGTAATTAGAATTTACGCTCCGGGTGGAACAACGAAATGTCTAATGATTCCTTTTTATAGGATACCAGTTCGCTGATCAATTTGCCTGTAGCTGGCCCCAGGCTCCAACCCATCATCGCATGCCCGGTAGCTACAACAAAATTCTTGATCTTCTCAGATCTCCCGATGTAAGGCAAACCGTCAGGAGAAACCGGTCGTAATCCGCATTTGGCCGTTTGGACCGCATCTTCTGGAATATCAAGTCCTGGGTAATACTTTTTAACACCTTCAGCGATTGCCAGCACTCTTTTAGTATGTATTTGATGGTTTATGCCCGAGAACTCCATAGTACCTGCAAATCGCGTAAACCCCTTCATTGGGGTAACGGCTATTTTTGCCTCACATAGCAGCACAGGCATTGTTATTCCTGTATTCATATTTACGTCTATACAGTATCCCTTTCCTGGCTGAAGTGGTACATCCCATTTCAGTTTTTTAGTTAATTGCGCAGACCAGGAGCCAGCTGCTAAAACCACCTCATCACAATGATAGGTGTTTTTGTTGGTAACTACTTGTTTAATTGTATTATCCGTACGTTCAAAATCGAGCACCTCTTCTTTCGTTAAGATGTTAACCCCTACCCCCTCCAAAAAGGACGTCATCCTTCGCATGAATTCCGATGGTGTTGTGTGGGCATCGCATAGGTAGTGAAAGGCGCCGAGGGCGTTACATTCACTATTCGGATCCAGGCTCGCTAAAGCTGCCGCATCCAAATGCTTTACGTCCAGATCCAATGCCTTCGCCCACGCTGCATTTTTTTTCTCCAATTCCCGGTATTTCTCGGTTTGATACACCATCAGCAATCCTTCTTTTTTCAAATGAAAATTACCGATCTCTCCACTGGTATGTAACGATTCGAACAACTGTTTACTCAACAGGTTCATATCTCGAATCACAGGAGCTGCCTTTCTTACTTTGGCAGGTGTGCAGGATTTTTTAAAATACCAGGCCCATTTTAAAAACTCTTGGTTTAATCTTGGTTTAATGTAAAAAGGGCTTGCGCTATTGAAAATATAACGTATCCCCTGGCTGATCATACCCGGGGCGGCCAAGGGAATAAAATGACTCGGAACCAGGTAACCTGCATTAACAAAAGAAGCACCGGAACATATTTCAGATTTATCAATTACCGTGACCTCGTGCCCTTCTTTCCAGAGATAGTAGGCACTGCTCAGCCCAATAATTCCACCTCCTACAATGAGTATTTTCTTGCCCATATCAAATTACCTGAAAACCATAAGCATACGGATCATCTTCTGTATCAATGGTAATGGTATTTATCCCATAAACTTTTGCCCATCCTCTTATAACCGGAATAATGGCCTCGTAAGGCCCTACGCTTGTTGTCGCTTTAATAAATCCTGTAAAGGTAGACCCTATGATACTCTCATGCACAAATGTTTCCTCTTTTGCCAAAAGACCTTTTGCATGGAGTTGTGCCATTCGGGCAGAAGTTCCTGTACCGCATGGGGAGCGGTCTATCGCTTTGTCCCCATAGAATACGGCATTTCGTGCAGAACTATTCTTTTGCAACGGGACTCCCGTCCATAACACATGGGAAACATCCCGAATGCTGTTATTTTCTGGATGGACAAATCGATCCGGATATACTTCATTGATACGTGTTCGAAGCATTTTGGAAAGCCGTACCAATTCACTTACGGGGTACTCTTGTATGTCAGAATAATTTTCCTGTGCTTCAATAATGGCATAAAAGTTACCGCCATAAGCCACATCAAAAATTATTTTTCCTATGCCATTACAAGTGATTTCCAAGCCGGAGGCCGCCAGAAAGCTCTTCACGTTGGTAAGCTGTACCCATTCTACCTTCCCGGCTGCATTTTGATGATACGCTGCCTCTACTAAACCAGCGGGGGCTTCAATAAGCACTTTTCCTTTACTTCTTGGTTGTAAGAGCCCTTCTTCCAGTGCTATCGTTATTGTGCCAATAGTGCCATGACCACACATGGGTAAACAACCACTCGTTTCAATGAAAAGTATGGACACATCATTTTTTGGGTCGTGCGGCGGGTATAAAATACTACCACTCATCATGTCATGACCTCTGGGTTCAAACATCAATCCGGTACGTATCCAATCGTACTCTTTTAAGAAATGCAAGCGTTTGGCATTCATGTTGTCCCCCAGTAGCTCAGGACCACCTGATCTCACCAGTCGCACCGGGTTACCGCAAGTATGTGCATCTATACAATGGAAAACGTGTCTCGGCATAAAATTTAAAGGGATTTAGACGTGATCTCTGCATTTACTAGGCGAGAAATTCCTAAAGGATTTGCGTCCTTTAGTGCGGCTGGCAGTAGCTCTTGTGGCCAATTTTGATAGCATACCGGGCGGACCCAACGTTGAATGGCATGGATACCTACTGCTCCAAACCTACTATCTGTAGAGGCGGGATAAGGTCCACCATGCTGCATTGCAGGGCATACCTCCACTCCTGTTGGCGCTCCATTGTAAATCAATCGGCCTACCTTAGATTTTAAGGTTGCTATCAAATCCCCATAGCGTTCAATTTCCCTATCCTCTCCAATAATTGCGCCTGTGAGCTGTCCTTCCAAATTTGCGATGATAGTTTCCAGTTCTTTTACATCCTTACAAACAACCATCATGGAAAAAGGTCCAAACACTTCCTGATGAAGTCGTGGATTAGACAAAAAATCACTCCCCTGAACCTTAGTAAGTATAGGTTGTGCATAATGTATTGGGATAGCATTCTGGGGGCCTGCTACTACTTCTACGCCATTTTGAGACAACATTTCTGAAGTATTGCTGTCGTAATTTTTCTTGATGTTAGGATGGAGCATACACGCCGGTGCAATTTCCACCATCTCCTGAGATAAGCTATTGATAAAAGCAGTTAATGCTTCACTTGCAATACCAAAAAGCAAACCAGGGTTAGTACAAAATTGTCCTGTTCCCAATGTTATGGATGTGGCATAGGTCTTTGCCCAAAATGCCCCTTTGTGTTGTAGTGCCTCAGGTAAAAGAATAACCGGGTTTACACTTCCCATTTCGGCAAAAACAGGTATAGGCTCCGGCCTCCGGCTAGCGAGGTCTAGCAAAGCTCTTCCTCCCATTATACTCCCCGTAAAGCCAACTCCTTTTATTCCAGGCTGTTTTACCAGTTCTTCCCCCACTTCGATTCCTTTGCTATTCAAATTTGAAAATACGCCTTCCGGCATGCCAGTCAATTGGGCAGCTTTTAGTATGGCATGGGCTATTAGCTCTCCAGTAGCGGCATGCATCGGGTGACTTTTTACAATAACCGGACAACCGGCAGCCAACGCACTAGCCGTATCGCCTCCGGCAGTAGAATATGCCAGGGGAAAGTTGCTTGCGCCAAAAACGGCAATTGGGCCTATCGGTACAAGCATTTTTCGTAAATCTGGTTTTGGCATCGGCTGTCGGTCAGGTAGCGCTGTATCAATGGTAGCATTTACCCAGGACCCTTCTTCAACCAAATTTGCAAAAGTTCGCAACTGAAAGCAAGTTCGACCTCGCTCTCCCTTGGCTCTCCCTTCAGGCAAACCCGATTCCTGACAGTACACCTTAACAAGCTTATCTCCAAGATCCTCAATTTGAGTGGCAATTTCTCTAAGAAATCGTGCTTTAACTGTCCCATTTAAATTTCCGTACTCCCTGGCGGCGTCTTCGGCTAATCCTACCGCAGCCTTTATTTCTTCAACTGTAGCTTCTTTAAAATTCCAATCGTTCTCCTGGTTTAACTGCGGGTTAAACGTCTTAAAAGTGGTCCCTTTATCGGAAACGGTATGACCGCCAATTAAATTTTTCCCTGTAATCATAGCTGTTCATATTCTTGTGTCTGCGGACGCGATCGTATCCCGGATTCAATGATCTGTATTATCCGTTCTCGCTCTTCGCCCTCTAAGGGCAATCTGGGGGGCCTTACATATTCTGAACCCAAACCTGTAGCCGTTTCGGCCAACTTTATATTTTGGACCAACTGAGGGGTAATATCCAGTTCTAATAAGGGTAAAAACCAACGATATAGTGCTATGGCTTCTTCAATACGTTCTTTCTTTATCAGATGGTATATGGCAACGGTCTCCTTTGGAAAAGCACATACCAATCCAGCCACCCAACCATCAGCGCCCATGAGAAGACTTTCCAAAGCTAATGTATCCACGCCGCAAAGTATCTTTAACCGATCGCCGAAAGTATTTTTGATACGTGTAATGTTCGAGATATCCCGGGTGGATTCTTTAACAGCCTGAATGTTGGGAAATTCTAACAAGGCTTCGAACATGGCGAGGGTAACTTCTATTTTGTAATCCACTGGATTGTTGTACACCATTAAGGGTAGATCGGTGTTCTTGGCAACTGTTTTAAAATAGGCTACGGTTTCACGATCGGTAGCCTTGTAGCGCATAGGGGGCAACATCATTAATCCGCTTGCCCCGTGCTCCTGCGCCTCGTTTGCCGCTTTAACCGCTTCTTTGGTAGATTGTTCGGCAATATTCAAAATTACAGGAACCTTGCCGGAGACTATAGTTTTGGTATGTTCCAGTAAGATCCGCTTCTCGGCTTTGGTTAGGGTACTTGCTTCTCCTAAAGTACCCCCAAGGATAATAGCGTTGACCCCGGCGGCTAATTGCGCCTTTATGTTTACCGCAAACAAGTCCATATCCAAAGCATCTTCTTTGGTAAATTTGGTGGTGACCGCGGGCATTACACCCTCCCATTTTACTTCCATAACTGCTCTTCGTATTGCGCAACACAAGATAAGCAATGCAATTTGAAAACCTGTAAAAACCTACTTCTGTCGTTCCCATAGTTTTAGCTATTTTTATGGTCTTTCAAACTTTAGCACAATGCGATATTTAGCGTTATTTATACTAGGCACCGTCTTAGCTTGTAATTCATATCAGAGACCTGTTACAGATCCCGAAATCTCAGTGTCTTCTGCTCCGGATCCGGTTCAGTACGCGTCTACAATTACAGAAGCGGAACTTCGAACACATTTGTTCATTTATGCGTCGGATGAATATGAAGGTCGGGAAACGGGTGAGCCCGGTCAAAAAAAGGCTATTGAGTACTTGAAAGCACAATATGAGGCCCTGGGCATCCCTCCTGCTCAAAAAAATGGAGACTACTTCCAAAAAGTACCCTTGGAGATAGGAAAGGTCCCAGTGGGAACTCTCCAAATTGGAGGAAAAACATTTTTAGTCGGAGATGATATTCTTAGCTTTTCCGGTGCGGTAGGAGAATTCAACGAAATTGTCTATGCGGGCTACGGGATAGAAGACGGCAATTACTCCGACTACCAAAGCGATATCACAGGAAAAGTGGTGCTGATCAAATCCGGGGAACCCTTGAATACAGATGGCGCATATGTTATTTCGGGGTCCGATGAAAAGTCGGTTTGGAGTAATGTTTCCGAGGCTATTGGAAAAAAGAGAGATTTGGCTGTCCAAAAAGGCGCAAAGGGAGTGTTATACTACGATCAGGACAACTTTGCTCGGTACAAACGGTATTTTAATTTCATGAAAAACAATAACGGCGGAAGAATGCAAGTAGCTTCGGAGGCTTCGGATCAGTTTCTGATCTTACTTAACAACAGGGCCGTCACATCCTTAATCAGCGATATTTCTACCAAACGGGATATGGAAATCCTTAAAACGCAACTTACACTAGCCATAACCAGTGCCAACGAACAAATTGACTCTGAAAATGTAGTAGCAGTCATGGAAGGTACATCGAAACCTAAAGAATATGTTGTAATATCTTCCCATCTAGATCATATTGGCATAACCGGAGGTCAAATCAATAATGGTGCAGATGACGATGGCTCGGGTACAGTAGCTATGTTAGAAATTGCAGAAGCTTTTAAAAGAGCAAAAGATAAAGGAGAGGGGCCCGAACGTTCTATTGTTTTTTTACACGTTACCGGTGAGGAAAAAGGCTTACTCGGATCAAAGTATTACACGGATTTTGATCCTATATTTCCATTGGAAAATACCGTTGCCAATTTAAATATTGATATGATTGGGAGAATGGATCCCAAAAGAAATGGTGACCGCAATTACATCTATTTAATTGGTTCCGACAAATTAAGTAGTGACTTGCACCGACTGTCCGAAGAGATCAATAACAAATACTGCAATTTGGAACTGGACTATACCTATAATGACGAAAACGACCCGAATCGATTTTATTACCGCAGTGATCATTACAACTTTGCAAAAAACAATATCCCAATTATCTTTTACTTTAATGGGACCCATGCTGATTATCACAAACCTACGGATACGCCAGATAAGATCAACTATGACCTTTTAGCAAATCGGACAAGGCTCATTTTCCATACGGCCTGGGAGGTGGCGAACCGGCCCACGAAAGTAGTGGTTGATAAAGTAGCAAAATGATACGGACACTTTAAAAAATAAAAGTCCCACCTCAAAAAGGCAGGACCTCATTTCACTTTCTAGGGGTGGAAGACCGGGTTCGAACCGGCGACCTCTGGAACCACAATCCAGCGCTCTAACCAACTGAGCTACAACCACCATTTTTACGAGGTGGCAAAGGTAATTTTTTTTCGCTTATCGTTCAAATATAAATACAGCCTCTTTTTCTACTATTTCCAAGGCAATAGCTAAGGCATTGTATTCCTATTTGCGGCAATACTACTAGTAAGAAACCGTGCAGATCATCGGCAAAACACCTCTTTTTGTCGTCAAAACACACAAAAATAGCTCCTTCACAACATTAATTGGCACTTGACCCATTGATAGAATAAGTTTACGCGCAACAGAACAAGGGATATGCCACAAGCTCGAACCCATACTTTTTTTCTTCGCTTTCAAAGGCGGGTTGGTAGCATTGCGCTATCGATATTCTTCCTTGTTCTTCTGCATCCTATTTCGGGACAACAGGATACTCGAGACAGCCTTGCGCTAACCCTACGTGTATTTGAAAAAAAGGGTCTGGATACCCTCCAAAGTAAGCGGTATATTGACATGATCAACCAGTTGGGAAGAGCCTATCGTTTTGTTAAGCTCGATAGCCTGTACAACCTTTCCCAAAGGGCACTGTCTTTGAGCAAAGCCAGACAATACACCCTTGGAGAATGTAGGGCTTTGACAAATATTGGAGATTACTATTCGGATAAAGGCGAAAGCGAAAAATCCATCCGCTATTACCAAAAATCGTTTGTTCTGGCAGATTCTTTGGGGAATGCAGAGATCAAAGCAGGAATTCTCAATGACCTGGGTGCCGAATACTCTTATTCGGGAAACTACGCGGAGGCGTTAAAAAGTTATTTGCAGGGTATTGATCTGGCCAAGGAAATAGACAATAAACTGATGCTCTCTATCATTAATGAAAACATTGCGGGCCTCTATTCTTCCCAAAAAGAATATGGAGAAGCGTTGGAGTTCTACGAAGAGGTACAAAAGATCAATGAAGCGATTGGTGACGAGCTCATTATGGCCGAAACCTTTAGCAATCTGGCGGAATTGTATTCGCAAATAGGTGACTACCAACAGGCAATGCTGTACGTGAACAAAAGCATTGCAACCTTTGAAGAAAATGAAATTTATGATTGGCTCGCATTTGCATATGGTGTGAAAGGAGAGATTTATCTGGCACAGAAAAAATATAGATGGGCGCTTCATTGGTTTGATCAAAGTAATTTGTTGCATAAAAATTTAGAAGATGATCGGAGCAGAATAGACCTGCTCAATGGTTTGGCCGCTTCGTATTTAGGTCTGGATGAAGACGCTATTTCCGAGAAATATGCATTAGAAGGTTTTTCTATTGCTAAAAAAATAAAATCATTGGAGAGTCAACGCGATTGTGCAGAAACGCTTTACCGTATCCATAAAAACGGGGAGGACTATAAAAAAGCACTGTACTACCATGAAATATTTCAAGCGCTTTCAGATTCTTTGTTTAAGGATGAAAACAAAAAAACCTTAACGCTATTGAAAACCAAGCTTAGTTACGATAAGCAAAAAGCCGAGTTAATTTTAAACAATCAAAAAGCATTGGCAAAGCAACGCAACTATATCAATCTATCTATTATAGTGCTGATCATATTGCTTGCTGCGGCAATTCCACTGTATTTTAATCAAAAAAAGTTAAGGCGCTTATACCGTGAGTTGCAAACCAATACCAAGAATTTAAGGGATAGGGAAGCTGAATTGCACGGGATTAATAAGACAAAAGATAAATTGTTCTCAATAATCGGACATGATTTAAGAGGTCCTATAGGAGCGCTCCAAGGCATGTTGAAGCTCTTTTCTTCTGGCGACATAGCCCGCAAAGATTTTTCAAAATACATTCCTAAACTAAAGACCGATGTAGATCATATTCTTTTTACGCTGAACAACCTATTATCCTGGGGCCACGCTCAGATGAATGGAACGGTTTCCCGGCCTAAAATGGTTAGTATTAACAAATTGGTAGGGCGAAACATTAGTCTGCTATCCGAACTGGCTGAAAAAAAATCAATAAAAATACTTGATCAGATTCCCGACAATAGCTTAGCTTTTGCCGACGAGAATCAAATTGATGTGGTCCTTAGAAATCTATTGAGCAATGGAATAAAATTTACTCCTAAGAACGGATTGATTACTCTGGAGGCGGAGGAAGACAGTGAACATTGGAAAATTAAGGTAAGAGATACAGGAGTGGGGATGGACCAGAGTACACAACAACTAATTTTCAATGAAAATTCTAGCATTACCACCTACGGCACTAATGACGAAAAAGGTACAGGATTGGGGCTTTCTCTTTGCCAGGAGATGGTAGTAAAGAACCGTGGCAAAATATGGGTGGAGAGTGCCCCCAAAAAGGGGTCAACCTTCTATTTTACCATTCCCAAGGTAACCAAACGTTATCAAAAGGCGAGCTAATCTATATCAAATCCTCCAGCTGTTTAACAGCAATTAGGCGTTCTGTTGTAAATCCCTCTGCATAGCCCACCCCAACCAGTCTACCCAGATCCCGTGCCCGATAGTTCACACTTTCTATAAAGTTCTTGCTGCTAATTGGGGTGTCCGGTTCTTCACTGTTTGGATCATAGAATTGGGAGGAATAGGCCAAAATTGCAGCAGTCTTTTGTTCAATATAGTCCGAAACATCAACGACAAAATCAGGTTGTAAATTTTTCCATTGAATGTAGTGATACACGTTCTTAGGTCGCCAAGGCTCCTGCCATTGTTCATCTCCATCCATTTTCGTATCAATTTTGACCAAACCGCTAAGAAAGCAAGCGTCGCTTACAAGTTCAGCCCCTTTCGCATGATCAATATGTCTATCGGAGATAGCATTGCATAACACTATTTCCGGCTGATACTTCCGAACCATTTTTATGACTTCTAACTGGTGGGCTTTATCATTCACAAAAAACCCATCCGAAAACTCAAGGTTTTCCCGCACCATTAAACCTAGAATTTCTGCAGCTTTTGCCGCCTCTTTATCCCGAATTTCTGGAGTCCCCCTGGTGCCTAGCTCACCTCTTGTCAAATCGATAATTCCTACTTTCTTTCCCGCAGCTACCGCTTTAGCAATAGTAGCACCCGCTCCCAGTTCGGCATCGTCGGGATGTGCCCCGAAAACCAAAATATCCAATTTCATCCTACACTAACCGTTTTAGATGTTAACTGTTGGATCGCCTGATCGATATCGTGTATGAGATCCTCTTCTTCCTCAATTCCCACAGAGAAACGAATGAGTCCATCCGTAATACCCTGTTTTTTTCTATCATCAGGATGCATGAGGGCGTGAGAGGTCATTACCGGAGATGTCACGGTACTTTCTAAACCGGCTAAGCTCATTGACGCTTTGATCAGTTGTAATGATCTCATGAATTGAAGGGCATCCAAACCAGGATCTAACTCAAAGGATACCATCCCCCCAAATCCGTGCATTTGTTTTTTGGCCAATTCATGTTCAGGATGTGATTTCAATCCCGGATAATGAACTGCAGAAATAGCACTGTGATTCTCAAGTTTTTTCGCCAAACTCAACGCATTATCGCTTTGTGCCTTTACCCGAAGCCCCATGGTTTTTAAACTGCGTTCCAACAACCAAACCGTTTGGTCACTTAAGCTTCCTCCAAAACAGATGGACGCTTCCCATAAACGTGCGATCTTATCTTTTGAAGCCGCCACCGCCCCGGCGCAGATATCGGAATGTCCGCCCATATATTTGGTGGCGCTGTGAAGTATAATATCGATTCCAAAATCTGCCGGATTCTGATTAATGGGACTGGCAAAAGTATTGTCGATCATAGTTAGGATCCCCTTTGATTTTGCCAAAGTACTTATGGCATCCAAATCTGTAATCGTCAACAGTGGATTAGAGGGGGTCTCAACATAAATAACCTTTGTATTCGCCTTAATCTCCTTTTCAAAATCAGCGGCTTGCCATCCTTCGGTAAAGGAATATGAAATCCCGTATTTTTCCAGTTGGGTGGTAGCAAAATTATACGTGCCCCCATACAACGTCTGCTGGAAAACAATATGGTCGCCAGCTTGTAAGAAGGCCATCAAAGTATGACTTATTGCTGCCATACCACTGCCAAAGATCATTCCGGATTCGGTATGCTCTAAGGCAGCAATTTTTTGAGCTACTCCTTGCTGATTGGGCGTATTAAAATACCTTGGGTACCTTTTTTCATCAACTTCGTCGAAGGCATAGGAAGTCGCCATATACAAGGGTGATACTGCTCCTTTAAAACGGTTGTCCTTCACTGCACCCACATGGGCGCATATGGTATTGATTGCTTTTTTCGTTTTCATCGAAATCGTTTGATCTACTAAAAATAGTAAAATCGCCGGCTTTCTACACCTGCACCGACTTCCAGTTTCCCTTTTTAAACCAGACAATCGCTATTATAGCAAGTAAAACCTCAGCAGTTGTAATCGCAACAAATACCCCTATTGCCCCAAAATCTAAAACAAGTGCCAACAGGTAAGCTAATGGAAGTTGGTAGGTCCAAAAGGAGACTAAGTTTATTTTTGTTGGGGTACGGGTATCCCCGGATCCATTGAAGGCTTGCGTAACTACCATGCCGTAGGCATAAAAAACGTAACCCGCAGCAATGATCTGCAAGCAAAGCCCTCCATTTTCCACCACAGCGGGAGTTGCATTAAACCAGCTCACGATCTGCTTCGCGAACAACAAGTAGATCAAGGACACAAAACCCATAAACAAGGCATTGTATTTTCCGGTTTTCCAAACTGAAAGTTCTGCTCGATCCGGCTGTTTAGCCCCCAGGTTTTGTCCTACTAAGGTAGCAGCGGCATTGCTCATACCCCAGGAAGGCATTAGTGTAAACATCATAACCCTTATAGCAATGGTATACCCTGCAAGTACTTCACTACCAAATTCACTCATGATGCGCATTAGGAACACCCAACTTGACGTACCAATCAGGAATTGCGCTATTCCTCCCAGAGATACCTTTATAAGGTTTAGCATTACCTTGGCATTAAATACAATATCGGCAGTAATAAGTTTGATCTTACCCCAGCCAACGAACAAGATTCCCAGTTGAAAAAGCACAGCAGTTCCCCTACCAATATTGGTAGCTATTGCTGCTCCCATTACGCCATATTCAGGAACCGGGCCCCATCCAAAAATGAAAATAGGATCTAAAATAATGTTTAGTCCATTAGAAAGTACCAGTGTCCACATCGCGATACTAGCGTCTCCGGCGCCCCGAAAAATTGCGTTGATCAGGAAGAGTAGCATTATAGTGATATTCCCACCAATAAGCCATTTGGTATACCCATGCCCTTCTGCAATCAGATCCGCTTCTGCGCCCATTAACGCCAGGATCTCTTTATTGAAGAGAATTCCTATAACGCCCACTACCAAGGCCACCAAAATTCCTAAAAAGATCGCCTGTACCGCGGCTTTCCGGGCTCCCTGGATATCCTTTTCCCCTACTCTTCGGGCTACGACTGCCGTAGCTGCCATACTTAGTCCTATGGCAACGGCATAGACCAAGGTGATTACAGATTCTGTTAAACCGATGGTAGCCACAGCATTGACACTTACCTGAGAAACGTAAGCGATATCTACCAAAGCGAAAATACTTTCCATCAACATCTCAAGGATCATAGGAATGGAAAGCATGAAAATTGCTTTGCGAATACTACCTGTTGTAAATTCCGTTTCTTTACCGGAAACAGCGATCCAGAAGTATTTTAATAGTTTTTTTATGGTAAACGATTGTGAAGACATGATAAAGAAATTATGTGTTGTAGAATGCAGAATACTAGCAGATAACCAAAAACTCCCTCCCGGTTACTTGGTCGGATTAAACCCCGAAATTGCTAGTGTGTACATAATTCCTATAACTTCATGATGGTGCAAAGATGCATAAAAGTTTTGAATTGGACAGCAATCCTATTTCTTTTTATAAAATTCAATACTTTTCCACTAGCTAATTCAATCATATGAACTTCCATTTAAGATGGTTTGTGATAGTATTGTTGCTACTATCACTCTCCTGTAAGAATACCCAACCTACTGTTAAACCGGTAGGCTATCAGGGGCAAGGACCTACACCCCTCGTTTCCACAGCATCCAAGCCTATCCAAAAGCAGTGGAAAGGTACTTGGGCTCTTAACGATAGTACCGTTTTTTTAAGCAATGAATTTGACGGAGCCCGGTTGAATGGTGCAGTTCATGACGGGGATAATCATTACACGCTTTGGTTTACAGCCGAAAATACACCGATTAACCCTAGTCCATGGTATGGCTTTACCATATGGAGTGAGACCCCACAAGAAGTGGTGTTAAAGTTTACCTATCAGGATAGTCGCAGTAGGTATTACCCTAAAATAAGTAGAGATGGGCTACATTTTAAGGCGTTGGACAGCATCAAATTTAGACCGATCAATTTGGGGGAAGGAGAATTTGGATTAAAGGCAGCTCCCGAATTTGTTGAGATCACCATGGCCATCGATGAAAAACCTACCTGGATCACAGCACAAGAACTTTATACCTCCGGTCGCGTGAAACAATGGGTGGATTCCCTTTCGAAAAAGGCCTTTGTCTCCAGTTACGCGATTGGTAAAAGCAGGGAAAGACGTCCGATAGATCTTATGGAAATCAACGAAGGAAATTCAAAAAAGGCCCTCATCATTATTACCTTTCAACACCCTCCTGAAGTAACCGGGTTTTTAGCAATGAAAGCATTTATGGAAACCCTTACCGGGGACTCGGAACGCGCCAAAGCCTTTAGAAAGCAATATACCATTTTCAACGTACCGCTAATAAATCCCGATGGTGTAGACAACGGACATTGGCGGCATAATGCTGGAGGGATTGACCTGAACAGGGATTGGGCAGATTTTAACCAACCGGAAACGCAAGCAGTACGTGACTTGCTGCAAAAAAAGCAAAAGGAAGGGTACGAATTTGTTTTTGGGATAGATTTCCATTCTACCTGGGACGATATTTATTATCCTCTGGACACTGTAGTCACCGGTGAAAAGGGACAACTCGTCTTTGATTGGATCGCGCGTATTTCAGAACGATTGCCGTCTAAAAGGACCAACATCAGTGCCTCTAAAAAACTTAAACCCACCATGGTATCCAGAAATTACTTTTTTGCTACCTACGGCATGCCGGCTATAGTTTTCGAATTAGGAGACAATACACCGCGCCCTTTCCTTAAGGAAAAGGGAAAAGTGGCTGCTGAAGAATTAATGCGTTTGTTAATGGAGTAAGAAATACAAATAGCGCACTACTTTTTCCATGGTCGAATGCGCTAATCTACTCGTATATAGTTTACACGATATCTCCAATAGCTAATACCACCAAGGATCAGCACACCTAGAACAATATATTTTACGTAGTCTGGAGTAATCGCTGCGGCTCCGGATTGGGCATAGCTATGCAGTCCTACCAAATAAAAATTCACCCCAAAATAGGTCATCATTATTGCACCAAAGGCTACAACACTCATGAAATTGAAGGTCCATCTTCCCCGCAAACCAGGTACCAGGCGCATATGCAAGACAAACGCGTAGATCATAATGGACACCAGCGCCCAGGTTTCTTTCGGGTCCCATCCCCAATAGCGCCCCCAACTTTCATTTGCCCATTGTCCGCCCAGAAAATTTCCAATGGTAAGCATAACCAGTCCCACAGTAAGTGCTAATTCGTTAATGATCGTCAGCTCCTTTAAATTGAGCTCCATACGCGATCTGTTCCTTTTTGTGGTTAAAATGATCAGAAGCAAAGCGGTAACCCCGAGAATCATTCCCACAGTAAGCGGTCCATAGCTACCGACAATTACCGCTACATGAATCATTAACCAATAGCTATCCAGTACCGGCACGAGGTTAGCAATGGCAGGATCTACCCAACTCTGATGTGCGATCCAAAGTAACATAGAGGCCACAAAGGTACTCGCGGCAATAGTAAGCTCACTTTTTCTACCAAAGGCTAAACCCATTGCCAAGGTGGCCCAGGAAACATATAGAATACTCTCATAGGCGTCGCTCCAGGGAGCGTGTCCCGAGATATACCAACGCAGTACCAACCCGGCCGTGTGCCAGATAAAAAAGAGAATAATGACGCCTTTTAGAAAGTAAGCGGCTGCCTTCCACAGTTCCCGGTCTTTGAAAATTCGAAAGACCAATACCACAAATAGCAATAGTCCTATAGCGCCATAATACCTGTACAAGCGATTAAAAATATCCAGTTTGTTGTACAGAATTTCCGTTTTTACTTTTCCCGTCGCAGGCAGTACCTCCTGCCCATGATTTTTCTGATTTTGCTTAAACGCCTCCAAAAGTCGGTCAGATTCCGTGTAATCCCCAGTTGTTATAGCACTTTGCAACGTATTCAAATAAAAAGGAAGCCCGTTGGCCATAAAGTTGGCATATAGCGAATCCTGTACCTGGTATTGACCGGAGCGGAATTCCAAAGCTGAGATCCATTTGTTGTTCTCGTCGTTCAACAAGGGAAATATCTTTAATATACTCCCGTTTAAGGCCATATTCAACAAACCAATCCGTTCGTGGACTTTGATAAAATCTTTTTGGAACTTATTTGGATTTGTAGTAGATGTTGCTTCCTCCAAATACGGCTTTAACTTATACATCCCTGTAGCGTCGAACAGATCTGTTGCCTTTATTAACCCCTCACCATCTTCAACTCCGATAATTTCCCGGATACTATCGTTTTCTTTTTTCCCAACATTGATAAAATTTACATTGTACCAAAGTGGAGGGTTTAGCATCATAGAAAGAAATACCTGGTCCGCATTCAAGTCTTTGAATTTATCCTTACCGCTTAGTTTGCGGAGTAATTCTGAACTAAAGGTGTGCAGGGGTTTCATTCGGCCACCCGTATCTTGGATCACTAACTCTCCAAACTTATCAGCATGCGCTACACTCACTGTTGTAGCTCTGATAACGGAGTCTATCTGGTCCTGGGTAGGTTGGGTATTGTGGCTTTGCTGTTGCTGAGCGAAAACCTGGAAGCAACTAAAAAGCAATAAGGAACCGGCAACCAATTTGGTCTTTTTCTTTTTTACTTTTTCCAAGGCATTGGCTAACTCCTTAAAGCGGGTTTTACCAAAAAACATGATACCCAACAATCCGACATAAAGCAAAAAATAGCCGATATAGGTAATCCATGTGCCTAAAACATCGTGATTAACGCTGAGGATCGTCCCTCTTTCATCCTCCATAAAACTAGCCTGGAAAAAACGATAGCCTTTATGATCCAGTACATGGTTCATAAATATATCATAGTCAAAGGGACGCTGGTCTTCTACGGTAATTTTACTCATAAAAGCACTGTAACTGGTTTCTGTTCCGGGATATTTTTCCGCAATAAAATCATTTAGGCGCACTCGGAAAGGCAACTCATATATTTTTGATCCATATCGCAGGGAAAACTCCAATCCCCCGATAGCAATTTTATCCGAAAAGTCTGAGTTACCCTTACTGCCCAATAATTTCTTTTCTACGGTTTGCCCATTAACCGTTATATCCACTACCAAGGCATCTTGGGTCTGCGCTGTAATTTGATCCTTGGGAACGGCCACAATATCATAAACCCCTTTAACTACAGGTTCCGGGAATACAAACTGCATCCCTGCCAGCGTATATAAGGATCGCAATTGTAAGGGTTGTAGGCTATCTTGCGGCACTTCACCTTGGAATTGATCCGCCATTCTCATAAATGCGCCCTCGAAAGGAGATTCAATTTCATATTGGTCACCATCGGTAAAAATATTGATAGCGCCATTGGTTGCTCTATTTAAGGAAAACAGTACATTATGGATACTTGTAACTTTTCCATTTTCAAGGTAGTGCTCGTGCCGTTGCCCATCGCCAGCTTCAACTATTTTCAGGTATTCCTGTCCATTTTTGTCCGGCACTATACCTTTTTGTGCGCCCCTTATAAAACCCGAATATGTGATGGAGAATGGTGTTCCATTAAAGTCATCTCGCCAGGGCAGACTTGTTCTTTTTCCTTCCGAAGTTACCAGGATATCATCTTCAAGCACTTTACGTCTGGTTTGCCCGCCTATCTCCCCGTCAATATGTGCTGTAAGGTACGTTTTGTCCGAATAAAAAACATTCTCCGAACTTCCTTCACGAATAGGCATCATTCCTTCGTAGCTAATGTATCGGGTAACGAACGCACCTACAATGATCAATATCCATGAAATATGAAGTACCAGTACCGGCCACTTTTTCCAACGCAACAAGCGGTATCGGAAAATATTTCCTACGAAATTAATGACGAAGAATACCATTATCGCTTCAAACCAGGTAGCATTGTAAATGTAGATCCTTGCCGTTTCTGTACTGTAGGAGCTTTCGATAAATGTTCCGATACCCATGGCAGCAGCAAAAACCAAAAAGAGTACGGCCATTAGTTTTGTAGAGAACAGGGTCTTTTTTATAACCTCGATCATAATGCTCTGGTCGTTTGGCTTGCAAAATTAAAGCGTTTTAAACGATTTTGACGTGTAGTCCCCAGTGGAAATCGTTCAACAATTTTGTTAATTCTTTGATAAAATTCAAACTGTTGAAGTTTATACCTTTGGACATGCTGACAATTGTACTTTTGGGAACCGGTAATGTTGCGGTTCATTTATTTCATGCTATTCGTTCCGCCTCTTCTGCGCAAATACTTCAGGTTTACGGAAGGAATAGTGATGCATTAGAAAACTTTAAGTCGCAGAGTGCGGTAACGACGGTACCCGAATCAATTGTACAAGCCGATCTGTATATTATGGCCGTAAAGGACGATGCCATTGCGGAGGTATCACTCTTGCTTAAAGCGAAAAAAGGGCTTGTAGCCCATACTTCCGGAAGCGTGCCGCTAACACGGTTAGCTAATAAAAGGAGAGCAGTTTTTTATCCGCTACAAACCTTCACCAAAGGAATTCCGGTTGATTTTTCTGCCGTACCCATTTGCCTTGAAACAGAAAGTAAAGAAGATTCGCAATTATTGGAAGGGTTAGCAGCGTCACTTTCCCAAACCATTTGTCACATAAATTCGGAGCAACGTTTACAGCTTCATCTCGCCGCAATATTTGCCAACAATTTTACCAATTATCTATATTATCTGGCAGAAGATGTTTGCAAAGATGAAGGCCTCAATTTCGAACTATTGTTTCCGCTTATTCAGGAAACTGCCAAGAAAATACGATTTTTGCCCCCAAAAATGGCACAAACCGGACCGGCCAGACGACGGGATACGAGTACTATTCTAAAGCACCTGGATATGTTATCGAATCCCGTACCGCGAAAGGTGTACGAAGTACTAAGCCATGCAATACAAAAGATGTATGAAAAAGAATTATAAAGAATACCTTAAAGATATCACCACCTTTATATTTGATGTGGACGGCGTGCTTACCGATGGCTCCATCCTGATAACTACAACTGGGGAAATGCTTCGAAAGATGAACGTTAAAGACGGTTACGCCTTAAAAACTGCTTTGCTCAAAGGATACAATATTTGCATAATCACCGGAGGAACTAACGAAGGTGTTAAAGATCGTTTGCAAGGCTTGGGGATTACCGATGTTTATCTTGGCGCACATCATAAGGAAAAGCCGCTCATGACGTATCTTGAGCAACGTCAGATCCTCCCTGAGCAAGTGATCTACATGGGAGACGACATGCCTGACATCCCTCCTATGCGAAAAGTTGCCTTGGCCAGTTGTCCTCAAGACGCCATCGCAGAGGTGAAAGCCCTATGTGATTATGTAAGCCACAAAAACGGCGGAGAAGGATGTGTTCGGGATATTATCGAACAGGTGTTAAAGGTTAAAGGGGATTGGAATACTAATTTTAGTTCGAAAAATGACTGAAAACCCGCTGGTTAAAAAACTAAAAGATCATAAAATCATACTGGCATCCGGTTCCCCACGAAGAAGAAAGTTCCTGGAGGAAATGGGGGTCCCTTTTGAAATTCGGATTCCCGATGTAGAAGAAATCTATCCCAAATACCTGAAAGCCGAAGAGATCTCGGATCATTTAGCCATTTTGAAGGCAGCTGCCCTACAGGCAGATCTGAAGTCGAACGAGATATTAATTACCTCAGATACAGTTGTATGGTATAAAAATACATCGCTGGCCAAAGCGGCCAATACCAAGGAAGCTATGGAAATGCTTAACAAGCTATCGGGGGAATGGCATCAGGTCATTACCTCGGTTTGTATTACAACACCAAGAAGTCAAAAAACTGAAAACGCTGTAACACGGGTTAAATTTAGAGCCCTGACCCAAGAAGAGATTACCTTTTATATTGAACAATACCATCCTTATGACAAAGCAGGCGCTTATGGGATACAGGAATGGTTGGGCGCCATCGGCATAGAGGAAATTCGAGGCTCGTACAACAATGTGGTGGGATTTCCGTCGCATTTGGTTTATAAAACGTTAATGGATATGGTGGGGTAATTGACGTTCCTTAATTTTGATAAAAATCGCATAATCATGAAGACTTTTTTCTCCACAAGAAACTGGTATTTTACTTCGTTTCTTGCTTTGGTCGTTACCTTGGGCTGCACAGAAAAAAGAAAAGCTCCCGACACGGCAACCCTAGCGATCAATGCATCCGTACCAGCTTATGAAAATAAGGCCAAAAGGCCTTTGTCTGAAGAATTTAAAAGGTACTGGTATGCCGGTGATGCTGAGATCACCTCTTACGAACTGGAACAGGCGAGATATGGGGAAATTCGTAAAGGGAAGGCTGTATTGATCTATGTTACTGAACCTTTCCTCAAAGAGAAGCAGGTGAAAGCTGACAATTCCGGCCCGGACAACATCCCTGTATTAAAGCTGAATGCCACTAAAAAATATCTGACTGGGATCTATCCGTATTCTATAATGAGCAGCACCTTCTATCCGGTGGATGATAACCAACATGCTATAAAGACCAGTCTGTCTGTACAGGAATGGTGTGGTCATGTATATTCCCAGTTAAACAATAGAGCACAGTTTGAGTTCACCTCTCACAGCTATTTTGAAGGTGAAGCTGACCAGAAGTTAACACTGGAAAAGGCAGTATTGGAAAACGAAATTTGGAATAAGATTCGTATCAATCCGGAGGGCTTGCCGCAAGGAAATGTTTCTGTTGTCCCTTCCTTGGAGTATTTCAGGGTGCAACATCAACCGGTGCAGGTATATGAAGCGGAGGCCAACCTCATTACAGAAGGAGATGTTAGCACCTATCAGCTCGAATATAAAACCACTTCGCGGAAGCTTACCATTACCTTTACGTCGGCATTTCCTCATGAAATCCAAAGTTGGGAAGAGGAATTCAGGAGCGGTTTTGGTCCAAATGCCAAAACTTTGATTTCTAAAGGGACAAAGTTAAGTAGCCTGAAAACGCCGTATTGGCGCCAAAATTCTAATGCTTTTGTTGGTTTACGTGATAGCTTGAAATTATAAGCAATCTGGTAAATGTTAAGAACAAGCGGAAGTGCACGGCTGGGATTGTAGCAGGGAATCAAGTAGTTACCATCACCTAAAAAAGTGCTTTCTAATACAATTTCCGGGAAATCCCTTAGGCTGTTAAAGAAGTTCTAAAAAAAAAAGCAGCGGTTACAATCTTTCTATCTTTGATTTTGACTAATTTACCAACTATGCGAATTCTTTGGGCTTGTTGTGCACTTTTTTCTGTATTTAGTACTTTCTCTCCAGCACAAGCGCCAAAAAAATACACAGCTTCAGAAATCCATCACGAGCTTCAAAAGCTCAATTTTCTTGGAACTGCGCTATACGTTGCAGCCCATCCGGATGATGAAAATACACGGTTAATCTCCTATCTCTCGAACGAAGTAAGAGCTCGTACAGTTTACCTTTCCCTAACCCGTGGAGATGGCGGGCAAAATTTGATCGGTCCTGAATTACGAGAACTTTTGGGCGTATTACGGACACAGGAGTTACTGGGTGCGCGAGGGGTAGACGGAGGAGAGCAACGTTTTTCCAGAGCAAATGATTTTGGGTATTCCAAACATCCAGAGGAGACGCTACAAATCTGGGATAAAGACAAAGTACTAAGCGATATGGTATGGGCTATTCGTACTTTAAAACCTGACGTAATCGTTAACCGATTTGACCATAGAACTCCTGGAACCACCCACGGCCATCATACTGCCTCCGCTATGTTAAGTTATGAGAGTTTTGAGCTTGCTAGTGATCCTTCTAAGTATACCGATCAACTTTCTGAAACTACTGTTTGGCAACCCAAACGCTTATTTTTTAACACCTCCTGGTGGTTTTATGGCAGTAGGGATAATTTTGCCAAGGCAGATAAATCGAGACTTCTTGAGTTTGATGTTGGGGTGTATTATCCAAATTTAGGGGTATCGAATAACGAGATTGCCAGTATGGCAAGTAGTCAACACAAATGTCAGGGGTTTGGTCGATTATTATCAAGGGGTTCCCAGCCGGAATATCTTGAGCTATTAAAAGGCGACCTACCGGATGATCGCATGAATATCTTTGATGGTATTGACACCTCATGGTCCAGGATACCAGGCGGAGAAGCCGTAGGTGCAATTTTATACGGGGTTGAACAAAACTTTAACTTCAAAAATCCTGGCATTCATCTTCCCGAATTAGTACGTGCCTACCAATTACTTCAAAATGTTGACGATACCCATTGGAAGGCGATTAAGTCAAAGCATCTTAAGGAAATTATCCTGGCATGTGGAGGTATTTACCTTGAAGCCAATGCTCAAAGTGCATCCGCCATCCCGGGGCAATCTGTAACTCTTGATATAGAAGTACTTAACAGGAGTGAAACCCCCATCCGCCTTAACCGCATTGTTGTATTGAATACGGAGGCTTCCACTACCCCAGAAGAAGAACTGCAACAAAATGTGAAAAGAAATTATGAGTTGCGCTTTGCAGTACCGCAGAATAGCTCCTACACCACTCCCTATTGGTTAAATGGTAAAGGGACATTAGGAATGTATTCCGTATCAGATAACGCTTTAATCGGACAGCCTGAAACCCCCAAAGCCTTTGAGATTACTTTTGACCTGGTTATTGACGGAGTTCCCCTTAAGTTCACGAAACCGGTAGTACACCGATTTTCAAAACCAGATATAGGAGAACTCTACGAACCTTTTGTTGTACTACCCAAAGTAACGGCAAGTTTTTCCGAAGATGTTTTCCTTTTTAATACAACTGACCCCGTAAATATTGATTTGGCTATCCGTGCCGGAGCTGACGATGTAAATGGGATAGCAACACTTGATCTTCCGTCCGGTTGGGTAGCGCAACCTGCGGCCATTAATTTTGCTATACAAAATAAAGGAGCCATTCAAAACGTGACCTTTCAACTTGTGCCGCCGCAGGAAGAAAGTGTAGGCGTTATTCAACCCGTACTCACCGTTGATGGTAATTCCTTTGGTCAGGAACTGGTGGAAATCGAATATAAGCACATTCCCAAGCAGTCTATCCTGCTCCCATCTACTGCCAAAGTAGTGCGTATGGATATTAAAAAAGTGGGGAAAAGCATTGGTTATATTGTAGGCGCAGGCGACAAAGTACCGGAAAGCTTATCGCAAATTGGTTACGAAGTAGAGACCATTGATGTCAACGCAATAGAAAAGGGTTCTCTCAATAAGTTTGATGGTATCGTTCTGGGGATCCGAGCTTACAATGTAGTAGAAGCGCTGGAGTTTAAACAGCCGTATTTGTTGGAGTATGTTAAAAATGGAGGAAACATGATAGTGCAATACAACACTGCCAATCGCTGGCGCTCACAATTTTCCAATATTGCTCCTTATCCATTGACGATATCCAGGGATCGCGTAACCGACGAAAACGCTGCTGTAGAAATTCTGGCAAAGGGCCACGAACTCGTGAATTTTCCCAATGAAATCGTTTCTCGGGATTTTGAGGGTTGGGTGCAGGAACGTGGTCTGTATTTTCCCAATAGCTGGGGTGAGGAATTTACACCTATCTTAACCATGAATGATAAAGGCGAAACACCAAAAGAGGGAAGCCTTCTCGTAGCCCCATACGGTGAGGGATATTATATCTATACGGGACTTAGCTTTTTTAGAGAGCTACCCGCTGGAGTTCCCGGTGCTTACAAACTCTTTGCCAATATGCTCTCCCTTGGTAAAGGGAATACAAATGACAAAAAACAAAATGACATTAAAGGATAACAATTTTTTAGAAAAGTTTGTTTGGAAAAAAGAGTACTCTATTGTACTTATTTTAAATGTCCTGTACATTCTCTATTTTGGGTACGTAATGATTGCGTACATCTAAGCCATGGCGGTTCTTGACTGGATTGTTCTTGGAAGCACGCTCTTATTTATCGTAGGCTTTGGAGCTTGGAAAACCAGAGGTAGTAAAAGCGTAGAAGACTATATAAAGGGAGGTGCTACAAAATGGTGGACCATTGGCCTCTCGGTAATGGCTACTCAGGCCAGTGCTATTACTTTTTTATCTACTCCCGGACAAGCCTTTCATGACGGAATGGGTTTCGTGCAATTTTATTTTGGTCTTCCCCTGGCCATGATCGTGATATGTGCTGTTTTTATCCCCATTTACCATAAGTTAAAAGTATACACGGCCTATGAAATGCTGGAAAAGCGGTTCGATCTAAAAACAAGAACGCTTACGGCTATTCTATTCTTGATCCAACGGGGGCTAGCAGCAGGAATTACCATTTTCGCACCCTCCATTATCTTATCTGCTGTATTGGGATGGGATTTACGAACCTTGAACATTATCATAGGAATTCTGGTTATCGTTTACACAGTGACCGGTGGTACAAGAGCAGTGAACATCACACAGAAACAACAAATGTTTGTGATCATGATAGGGATGTTCTTTGCATTTTTCTTCATTTTAGGCAGTCTTCCAACGGATATTTCTTTTGGAGAAGCGTTGAAGATCGCAGGAGCCAATGAAAAACTGGAAATCTTAAATTTTGACTTTGACGCGCAGAACCGATATACCTTCTGGAGTGGAATTACCGGGGGATTCTTTCTTGCTTTAGCCTATTTCGGTACCGATCAAAGTCAGGTGCAGCGTTATCTATCGGGAAAATCTATTCGTGAGCAACAGCTTGGTTTGGTATTTAATGGGATTTTCAAGATCCCTATGCAATTTTTTATCTTGCTTGTAGGGGTTATGGTCTTTGTTTTCTATCAATACAACTCCTCTCCTTTACATTTTAATCCCGCAGCAAACGAAGCTGTAAAAGCATCGCCCTACTCAGAGGATTACGCAATTCTTGAGCAAGGTCATGCCACTATTGAGAAAGAAAAGCGAATGTTACAGAATGATTTCGTAGCAGCTTTAAAGCTTAAGGATTACAATGCAATTGAATCTGCCAAAATAAATTTGCGAAATATCAACAGAGAAGAATTAAACAATCGAGAAGCCGCCCGGAATGTGATTGCTGCTGCGGATCCATCTGTTGAGACCAATGATAAAGATTATGTATTTATCCATTTTATTCTAAACAATTTGCCCAGAGGGCTTATTGGATTACTCCTTGCCGTTATCCTCTCGGCAGCGATGTCCTCTACTGCATCCGAGCTTAACGCGCTGGGGACGATCACTGCTTTAGATTTGTATAAGCGAAAAAAAAATGGGGATTTTACTCAGAAACACTATGTTAAGGTAACAAAAGGATTTACACTATTATGGGGTGTAATCGCGATCATAATTGCATGTGTAGCGGATCTTTTTGACAATCTGATTCAATTGGTAAACATAATTGGGTCTATTTTTTATGGCAATGTATTGGGAATATTTTTGTTGGCCTTTTTCTTTAAAGTGGTTAAAGGAAATGCGGTATTCATTGCTGCCATCATAACCCAGATTGTGGTTATTATGGGGTGGAGTCAGGATTGGATGTCATACCTCTGGTTGAATGCCTTTGGTTGTATTTTGGTCGTAGTTCTGGCACTTCTTTTGGAAGGTTTAGATAAGATGCTGGGACGTCCTCCCATCAAGACATAAAAAAAACCCTAACAGGTAGTGTTAGGGTCTTTTCAATTTTAGATATCGTACAATATTATAGCGCTCCCCACTCTTTAAGGGAATCTTTGTTCATTTTTACGTAATCTGCGTTTCCAGCTTTCTCTGCAGACGCTAAAGATTTCTTCGCAGCTTCAATTGCGCCTTTGGTATCGCCTAATTCAGCATGGATAAGAGATTGTTTGCGAAGTACCCAAAACATACGGCCTTCTGCATCCATTGCTACTGCTTTGCCAATCCACTCTTTGGCCTTTTCCAAATCTTTTCCTTCATCTAGATAATAGGATGCGGCAGCATAATAGTCTCCTGCGCCAGGACCTGCCATGACTGCATCAATACTTTTACTTGCTTTTTCCAAAGTGGGTACCTCAAACTTAACTCCAACATAGGCTTTCTCCCACATCATGCCAAGGGTAGCCCCATTGTTATGCAAATCATCGATAGTAACGGTAAACGTTTCTATGGGCGTTTCAATAGGAAATACCTCTGTTTTTACGGTGGCGGCTACCTTAGAGGCATCCCACTCCTGAGGAATTCCCCAATTCTCGGTATCGGTATAAAAAATTATTTCCCAAACTGCTTCACCAGGTTTGGTAAAAATAGCGTAAGAACCTGCTTTCAGCTCTTTGCCTTCAACAACAACATCGTCGCTAAAAGAAACTATGGTATTCTTATTAGCCCCTGTTCGCCATAGTTTGTCATAGGGGACCAAATCTCCAAAAATAGTTCTTCCTTTCATGGAAGGTCTACTGTATTCAACTTCTATCTCGGTCAAACCCACAATTTGTTCTAACTCTGAAGAAGGACTGGGTTGCGGGATTTTTACTTGTGCGCGTATTGAGAAAGATACTACTGCAATTAACCCGAATACTACTAATTTTTTCATTTTGATTTAGTGTTTTTAAGAATCGATTAGAGCTGCAAAACTAGCTATATTGTTAGGGAGCAGTTGTTAATGAATCCTTAAATACGGTATTCAGTCTTTTAAAAAAGGAGCATGAACGATACTATCTGAATAAAAAAAGACGAGATAATACAGCGCTTGCGGTAAGCTCGAAATATCTATGGGTTCTGCAGTAATATCCTCGAGCGGGGTAAACGTAACCATTCGTCCAATACTATTAAATATGCCTCTTCCAAAAATGGCTCGTTCGGTATTAAGTTGGTAATTTAAAAAATCGGACCCCGCAGTCTTAAAGACAATCAGCTCTTCTGACGGAAGCTCGGGACTTGGTTCTTCAGCAATTCCGGGCTCGTCTTCGTCAAGCTGGAATACGAATACCCTAGAATCGGAATTTACCAAGGAATTGGAAAAGGCTTCGGAACTGATATAAAAATCTCCAGCACTGGTTTGTGTTATGGCTTCTACCTGGGTAAGTCCTATGTTGAGATTGGTCCTGATTATATCCCCAGAGAAAATCACACGCTCAGAAACACTTTCAATTTGAACAAAAAAAGGATTTAAAAGGTTTGTGTATCCCACCAAATAAAGCGTATTAGATAAACTATCGAAAGTAGCTCCGGTGACCAGTCCATTTACAGTATACTCATCTAAACGCTCGGCCAGAAAAGCTCCCGGTAGTTTCGGTATTCTATAGGCAACTGTGCCCTGACTTTGCCACTGTTTGGTTAATACTACCAAATGATCTTCCAGGGCAAATAGGGCCTCGGCATCAAAATCACTATTTTCCACTTCTTGAAACTCGGTTTGATCCTCATAGATAAAATTGATACGTTCTGCCCTGGCGGAAGTACCTGTATCATACTCCAATTTGGAGATTTTATACACTACCAGATCCTGACGGTTGCCTGAATTATTACCAAAATCTCCTATGTAGATGAACTGCTCATCCTGCGTAATATCTTCCCAGTCCGAGTTCTCTGCGTTTGTTATCTGAACAACTCTGGTAATTGCTAGCGTCAGAGGATCTAACTCGTATAGTTCCGGGTCCCCTCCCGAGTCGTTATGGGTTATTAGTAGTCCATTGTAGTAGATGAGCCCAGAGGTCTCAGTAACTTGGTTGGACAAGGTCCCCAAAGTACGGATATCGGATTGCCCTACCACCGAAAGGGGGGGTAACAAAATAGTTAGGAGCAAAAAATACCGATACTGCTTCATTTCGCATAACAAATTACAAATCCTATCGTACCCCAACCAATTTTTCCAGAGAAGGCAACGGATTACCGATAAATCCTACCACATGGCCTGAGAGCGTGGCAAAATTCTTTTTTGTTTAACTAATTTTATTTTTTATTAAACAAATATCCCATTATTTTTGCGGAAAAAATATATGAAGCTGTATCAGCTGAAAGCAAAACAAGCATTACCCATCTCGAAGACCAAGGCCTGGGATTTTTTATCGGATCCAAAAAACCTGAAGCATATTACTCCGGAGCATATGGGTTTTACCATCACTGATGGAGCAGATAGGCCGATGTTCCAGGGACAGATCATTCAATATAAGGTAACGCCATTTCCCGGGTTCTCCACAAAATGGGTTTCCGAGATAACCCACTTCAAAGAAGGGGAATACTTCGTTGATGACCAGCTTTTTGGCCCTTATGCGCTATGGCATCACAAACATTTTATTCAAGAGATTGACGGGGGGACAGAAATGGAAGATATTATAGATTACAAAATTCCTTTTGGACTTCTGGGGCAATTAATGCAACCATTGTTGGTAAAAAAGCAGTTACAAAAGATTTTTGCCTTTCGCGAGGCCAAATTGGAAGAATTGTTTGGCAAACTTGAAGGCTATCAAAACACATTGATCATAAAATAAAACATATGTCTAAAAACATTTTATTAATAGGAGGTTCCCACGGTATTGGTTACGCATTGGCTAAAAAGCTCGTAGAGCGTAACCATACTATCTATATTGCTTCCAGGACGAAGGAACAACTGGAAGGGCTTCCCATAACACATATCCCATTTGATGTAAGCACGCAGGATGTAGCATCCATGGTTCTCCCTGAACGTCTGGATGGTTTTGTCTATTTGCCGGGCAGCATTAACTTAAAACCCTTTAAAATGCTCTCTCTGGATACTTTCCGGGAAGATATGGAACTCAATTTCTTCGGGCTTGTAAAGGTCCTTAAAAAGGTATTGCCGCTTATGACTCCGGGGTCCAGTACGGTGTTCTATAGCACTGTTGCTGTCGGAACCGGAATGCCTTTTCATGCCAGTGTAGCTGCAGCAAAAGGCGCGTTAGAAGGTTTCACCAAATCTTTAGCTGCGGAATATGCTCCTAATATACGCGTTAATTGTGTGGCCCCTTCACTTGTAGATACACCGCTGGCACAACGCTTATTAAACAACGATAAAAAAAGAGAAATGATGTCCGAACGCCATCCGCTGAAACGCTTCGGAAATCCCGAAGACATTGCAAATTTGACTGCTTTTCTTTTAGCCGATGACAGCTCCTGGATAACCGGACAGATTATTGGCGTTGATGGCGGTTTATCGACCTTGAATGTGAGCTAATGCAGGAAAAAGTCAACATTTTTTGGTTCCGTAGGGATCTACGTTTACACGATAATGTGGGACTACACAATGCCTTAAGAGGGGAACACCCCGTTCTTCCCATCTTCATTTTTGATCCTGAAATACTTGACAAACTGCCGGACGATGATGCCAGGGTAAGCTTCATTCATACTACGCTTCAAACGATGAAACGGGTTCTTCGAGAGCGGGCAAATAGTGATTTGGCCATTTATTACGGTAGCCCTGAGCGCGTTTTTCAGGAGATCATCCAAAAATATGCCGTCCACACTGTTTTCTTTAATGAGGATTACGAGCCTTGTGCAAAAAAACGAGATACGGCCATTTCTCAGTTGCTAGCTACAAATGGAATTGTCGTAAAAAACTTTAAGGATCAGGTCATTTTTGAAAAGGACGAAGTGGTAAAAGATAATGGCGACCCTTACGTGGTTTACACCCCTTATATGAGGAAGTGGAAGGAACGTTTTACTGCGGCATTTCATCTTGTGGAATTTGATACCGAAACCTATTTTGAAAATTTTCTAACCCTATCGGAATTGCCAAACGTCGCATTAGCAGCTATGGGTTTTGTGCCTTCTCGTATTATCGTTCCAAGCTACATTACCACCCAAACGCTAATACAGAATTATGAAGCCACCCGGAATTTTCCGGGTAAGGAAAAAGGGACCTCTCGTTTGGGCCCACATCTTCGGTTTGGAACGGTTTCTATACGCCAAATGGTAAAAAAAGCTACCGAAACAAAGAATGAAACCTTTTGGAATGAGTTGATATGGCGTGAATTTTTTATGCAGATCTTATGGCATTTTCCACATACCGTGAGTACGTCTTTCAAACCAAAATACGATCGGATCGCATGGCGTAACAATGAGGTGGAGTTTGAGAAGTGGAAAAACGGGCAAACAGGATATGCCCTTGTTGATGCCGGCATGCGTGAGCTGAATCAAACCGGTTATATGCACAATAGGGTACGTATGTTGGTTGCTAGTTTTCTTTGCAAACACCTCTTAATAGACTGGCGCTGGGGAGAAGCCTATTTTGCTGAAAAACTACTGGATTATGAAATGGCTAGTAATGTTGGAAACTGGCAATGGGCATCCGGTAGTGGTGTGGATGCAGCACCCTATTTCCGGATTTTCAACCCTATGACGCAGGTGGATAAATTTGACAAGGATAAAAAATACATTTCCCAATGGGTGCCCGAACTTCAAGAGCTAACCTATCCTCAAAAAATTGTAGACCATAAGTTTGCTCGTGAGCGATGTTTACAGGTTTACAAAGAAGCCGTAGGCTAATTTCACAATACCGAAAAAACAGATTATAACTCAAAAACAGAACTATTGCTATGTTTGGATTATTTAAGAAAAAAACGGAAGTAGAAAAACTACAACAACGCTACGAAAAGTTGATGAAAGAAGCCTTTGACCTTTCAAAAATCAATCGTTCCGCAAGCGATGAAAAATATGCAGAAGCAGATAAAATTCAGAAACAGATCGAAGCGCTATCACAGTAAAAATTGATAGCTCTTTACGGGAAGAACGCAAAGGCATTACTTCAGCTCTACTCGCGTAAACGCCGCTGTAAAATAGCTGGGAAGTTTTTTCGTATCGTGATGGATCGGGCTTTCTAAATCCCAAAAAACGTTGTTTTAGCGGGAAGGAATGGGTTTTTACTTAAAAGTATTGTCCAATACCAAAAACGATACCATTGGAACCATCCTCTGCAACCCCAAACCCATAATCTAAGCGGAAAACCGCATTGAATATACGCTTGTGTATCAAACGAAAACCCAATCCGGGGAATACCCTGAGGTTGCTACCGGAAAACAATTCTGAAAAGTTTTCTCCCGGATTTTGCCAACTGCCCGCATCCAGAAAAGCATTGCCTTGTACCGCAAACCACCCTTTTTCATAAAAAGTGTGCCTGTACTCTGTATTCAAAACAATCGCAGCTATCCCACGATCAACGGTATTCCCTACCCCACGTATATTCAGCTGATTGTCCAAGGTAAAAGGAGCAAATGGGGAATCTGAGTTTCCTATGGCACCGGCCAGGCGTAGACGGCTCGCCCAGTTTCCGTTCTTCTTGATCTTTTTGTAGTAAATGAAGTCATTACGCAGCGAAAGAAAATCGCCCAAAAACCGTTGTGATTCCTCACCACCATCAGTAAAAGTGAAGTATTGTCCGGTAAACTCACTACTTATTCCGTCAATATATTGATAATCAATATCCACATTAACATAACGATACACCAAGCGATACGCAATTTTATCGGCTGCCAGTTGCGTAGGTGCTCCGGGAATAGGGGTGTCTCCTATAAAATTATAGGACTCATTAATAAAACTAACACCCAGCTCGGCCTCATTGTTAAAATCGAAAAAGAAAAGTAGGTTGCTTTCAAATGCCCTGCTATTAAATCGGTAGTCTTTGGTCCCCTCATCAAAAAAAACGGGTTCCTGAGTAGTTTGATCCTGGTAGCTGAAACCTAGCCCCAATTTATCGCTAAACAGGAAAGGATGCTCATAGAAAAACCCAAAAGAGTCAAAAACATTGCGTGCATAAAAACCTCCCACCAATTGGTTGTTCCCTAAAAAGTTAAATTCAAAAGCCGAAACCCGAAAAGCGAAATCTCCATTGACATCATTCGAAATTCTCAGTCCGGGAATAATAGTAAAGTTTTCTACTATGTCATAACGAACAATCGTCCTATCATTCTCTTCCCTAAGTGCGTAGGAGGCGCTTGCGATGCCGGGAAGTCGTTTCAATCGTTCAACATCCTCGGCAACCTTCAATGTATCCAAAACTGTATTTGGTTTTACTTTAATCAGTCTTCTTAAAAAACGCTCCTTGGTTCTTTTAAGGCCAGAAAACTCCAATTGATCAACGGTTCCTTGCGCAAAGATGAACGATGTAAAAAAAAGTAAGATGAGCGGTATTCTCTTTACCATTACTATGCAATTTTACTAGTAGGACGTTAACCTTTTTAAAAACCTACATCTTTTTAACATAATTTAAGAGGGGGCCCTACATATCATAGTGGTTTACTCTGCTAATTCCTAGTACAAGAGTTACCTTTGAAAAAAGTGATGGAATGAATACATCGATCCAACGAATTTTTCCTCTTGGCTTTCCCTGGAGTACCCAAGATCCCTTCCTCTTTTGTGTCCACCATTTGGATCACTATCCTAAGGGAAATGCATCCATGGGTCCGGATCCGGCACTATTAAACGGTAGACAGCTTGGTAACGATTTTGCTCTAAAGGATGGCTGGCGCATGTACCACGGGCATACTATTCCGGGTTTTCCTTATCATCCACACCGTGGGTTTGAAACCATAACTATAGTAAATAAAGGCTTTTGTGACCACTCAGATTCGCTGGGAGCCGCCGGACGATTTGGTGAGGGAGATGTGCAATGGATGACAGCGGGAAGTGGTGTACAACATTCGGAAATGTTCCCTTTATTGAACAAAGATGCGGAGAATACATTGGAGCTGTTTCAGATTTGGCTCAATCTTCCAAAGGACAACAAATTTGTTCCGCCTCACTTTAAGATGCTTTGGCATGAAGATATCCCTGTCATTAGCACGGCTAATTATGCGATAAAAATAATTGCCGGCGTCTATGAGGGTGTGTCAGCCGTGCATCCGGCTCCAAATTCATGGGCAGCAACTGAGGAAAATGAGGTAGCCATTTGGAATATTGATATAAAGGCAGGCTCCTCCTTTCAATTACCAAAAGCGACTCCCGGAATAAATCGCACGCTTTATTTCTATGAAGGTGACACCGTTCTTATACAGGATCGGAGAATACATGTCAATTCGGGAATTGATTTGGATCCTTCGGCAGAAATAACACTGGAAATAGGAAGAAAGGACGCAAAGTTTTTGGTGCTTCAAGGCAAACCAATCAGTGAGCCGGTAGCCCAACAGGGGCCTTTTGTAATGAATTCTCAGGAAGAATTACAGCAGGCCTTTGAAGAATATCGAATTACCCAATTTGGTGGATGGCCCTGGCCCTATCCGGATAATGTGCATGAACGAGAGAGAGGTCGGTTTGCCAAATATCCGGACGGACAACTCGAAGAACGATGAAACGCACCCTACAACTAGCCGCTGTTTACAATCTGTTATGGGGCGCATGGGTAGTGTTATTTCCCAATCATTTTTTTGAATTGGTAGGAATGGAACCCCTTAATCATCCCATGGTATGGCAGGGCATGGGGATGGTAATTGGTGTCTATGGTTTAGGGTATTGGTGGGCTTCCTACGATCCTGTTAAACATTGGCCTATCGTAGCCGTTGGTGCACTTGGGAAACTATTTGGGCCCATCGGGTTTTTCGTAAATTATTGGGAAGGCAATATCCCATTTGGGTTTTTCTACACCTTGATCACCAATGATTTCATTTGGTGGATCCCTTTTGCATTGATCCTCCGGAAAGTTCATCTTACCTATGCCTGGAAATTATAGTAAAAGACGTTTATTGTGTTATGCGTTGGCCGTTTTTTTTATCGTTGCCGGAGCAAATCATTTTCGCGACCCCAATTTTTATCTTCCTCTGATCCCCCCCTATTTTCATTTTCCCGAAGTCATAAACTGGGCTACCGGGATTCTGGAAGTACTATTTGGAGGACTGCTCTTGCTGAAAAGATATCGATTATTTGCCAGCTTCGGTATCTTATCGCTTTTGCTCCTTTTCATTCCTTCTCACGTGTACTTCATAAAAATAGGCAGCTGTATTGAAGATGGTCTTTGTGTTCAGGAATGGATAGGATGGTTAAGACTGTTTGTAATACATCCCTTACTGCTGTTTTGGGTCTGGATCGTGCGAAACGCTTAGCAATTTATGTGAATTAAGGCGTTTGGTTTTACGGGAGTTCATTATATTTAACAGACCTAAAACCAATAAATACAACGCTCATGCATTCGCTTGTTTACCGTTCGGTGGCAAATGCATCGTTTGAATTGCCTGAAATTTACAGTATGCTCAGCAATGCAAAGGATTACAACGCCGAACACGGCATCACCGGGTGTCTACTCTACCATAATTCACAATTTTTACAGCTTTTGGAAGGAGAAAAGCAGGAAGTTGAAAAGCTATTCCAAAAAATAGTTAAGGATCCAAGACATCACGATCTTGTTGTAATTGAAAACGACGAAGCGGAAATCCGTCTTTTCAAAACCTGGAATATGGCCTTCCATGACTATGGACAAAACGGTTTGTCAGCAAACTTAAAATTACGTCAAATCGATACCTTTTTGAATGAGTCCAATATTTTCAACAAGAAAAGTTTGCCCGCATTGCAATTTTTTTCAAACGTAAAAGAGATACTTTTTGCCGTTTAGCCTTTTTGAATGCCTTGCTTTGGTCTGCGATACTGGCTGTCTGGTGTTGATATGGCTGGTGCAGCGTGTTATATATCCAAGCTTTCAATTTTACAACTACCAGCAATTACAACAATGGCATAAAAAATACACCGGTTTAGTAACCTGGATAGTGTTGCCCTTAATGGTTGGACAACTTGTTTTTGCAATTCGTATTGTGATCACTTATCCATATGGTATTGCAATAGCGAAACTACTGCTTGTCCTGGGGACATGGGTGATGACCTTTGTAATCTTTGTTCCCTTGCATCGCGCTCTAGAAACGGCCATAGAACAACAGGTTATTGTTAAAAAACTAGTTCGTAAAAATTGGAGTCGGACAATCGTATGGACCTTGATTTTTGGACTTGATTTGATTCGCCTATTCAGCGCCAATTGAAAAGAGGTTAAAATATTTTTATACGATGAAAAAAAAGGCCTTTTCACCGTAACAATTTGTATTTTTTATGGTCTTTACTGAAGATAGCAACTCTTAAATTTTAACACATCCATGTCAGAATTTGCCAACCTAAGACAAATGAGGAAATTCCTTGTGGCTTTTTCCTCTTTTTTTTCGTTTACTTCGCTTAGCGCAAACAGCAATGCAATCGTACCATTTTCCAATGGTGCAGTCGCTTATGCTTATCCGGTTTCCGGAATCGTTGCAGATGGTAATGCTCAGGATTGGCCTACTGATTTAACCAGATATCCTATAGCCTTAACCCCCTATAGCACCGCTACAACTCCTAATGACTTTCAGGCCTTTTTCCAGGTAGGCTATAACCTGGAAGAGCAGTCCTTGTATTTCCTGATCTCCGTACAAGACGAGGATCATGTTGTGGATGATTCCGATACCAGGGATTGGAACACTCAGGATTCCTATAATCTATATGTGGATAGAAAACACTCACAAAAAGGTTCCGGAGTGAATCTTTTTCAATTTGCTTCTAACCTTCGGGATACCGCAGATGCTAACACAAGCTGGGATCCACAAGCTAAGGAATTTAGCTGGGATCAAATCACCATAGCAACAACAAGAGCTGGTACAACGACGTTTTACGAAGTACGTGTCTTTCTTGGTGAAGATCTAAAAATAGGCAAGCCTGTAGGAATAGACCACGTAGTAATTGATATGGATTCAGACGACGAGGGTACAGGACAATTTATATCATGGGGCAGTGAGGGTGGAAAAAGCCAGTCTCCTACCCGTCTTGGAGATGTTGTTCCTTTAGCAGCGAAAACCAAAACCGGAACGGTGACTGGAAAAGTAAAATGGAAAGATACCACGATCTCGGAGATGACGAGTAGAATACAGTTTACTTCAAAAAAAAGTCCCGAATTATGGGCAGTAGCACAGGTAGACACTTTAGGCAACTATACCACTACATTACCGGAAGGCGACTTTAGGATAACCCCTTTTTGGCACCAAAGAAACGAGCACAGAATTGATCGTATTAAAAGTAGTACGGATATTACTGTTTTGGGCGGGGAAATCACAAAGGCCGAAGATCTTGAACTATTAAAAATCCAACCCTTAGATCTTATTCCGGAAGAAGGCATATTGACCGATTTTGACCCTAAAGATCCTACCCAATTAGATAATTTCATTTCCCAGTACCAAGAGTATTACGTAATTCCCGGAGTGTCCTTAGCTTTAATAAAGGACGGAAAAGTAGTGTATCATAAAACGTATGGTGTAAAAAACGCCTATACCCAAGAAAATGTGGATGAAAAAACACTTTTCGAGGCGGCTTCCATTACCAAACCTGTTTTTGCGTTTGCTGTCTGCCGTTTAGTAGAACGGGGAATTCTTGACCTGGATCAACCCTTATACACTTACCTTCCCTTTGAGGACATCGCTCACGATGAGCGTTACAAACTCATTACCGCTCGTTACGTATTATCCCATAAAACTGGTTTTCCCAACTGGGCCTGGATGAACGATGATGGAAAAATTGACCTAAAGTTTACTCCTGGTACGGACTACGGGTATTCCGGTGAAGGTTTTGAATACTTAAAGCGGGTGGTAGTTGAAATTACCGGGAAGGATATAGAAACGATCTTGGAGGAAGAGGTGTTACAACCCCTAAGCTTGGAAAATACGTTTTTTTCCAAAAACGAATACCTGCAAGGTGTAGTTTCCAATGGCCATTTTGGGTCATACCCGACCAGGGCCCAGCTCCCTAACGAAGCCGGAATGGCCTGGAGTATGCATACCGAAGCCAAATCCTTTACCCAATTTGCCTTGGGGTTGCTTTACAGGAAAGGAATGCAAGCCACTACCTATGATAAAATGTTTACTAAAGAAACCCAAATACCGCAAGATGAAGAAGATATAAGGGAGGGTTGGGAAGACTATTTTGGCTTAGGAATCCATATGGAAGAAACCCCTTTTGGTCCCACTTTTGGTCATGGCGGAAACAATGGCGACTTCAAATGTGAGTTCAAGGTATACCCAGAGCAACAAGCGGGTTTTGTAGTGTTTACCAACAGCAACACGGGAGATTATCTTCATAGCGCCCTAAACGAATTACTGATAACCGGCAAACAAAAATCAAATCCTTAAAAAACCAATAAATAGTTACACCCGGACAATGTTTGCGCCGATAGCACGCAGGCGTTCATCAATATTTTCATAGCCGCGGTCTATCTGTTCAATATTGTGTATCGTTGAAGTACCCTTAGCTGAAAGTGCGGCAATAAGCAATGAAACACCTGCCCGGATATCCGGGGAGGTCATTGTTGTTGCCTTCAATGTAGATTTAAAATCATGTCCAATAACGGTTGCACGATGCGGATCGCAAAGGATTATTTTCGCGCCCATGTCCAGTAATTTATCTACGAAGAACAACCTGCTTTCAAACATTTTTTGATGAATCACTACCTCTCCTCTGGCTTGGATAGCCACCACCAAAAGAATACTGAGTAGATCCGGAGTTAACCCGGGCCAAGGAGCATCTGCAATGGTCATTATAGAACCATCGATGAAATTCTGTACTTCATAACCTTGGTCATGCTTTGGAATGTAAATATCATCTTCCTTTACTTCCATTTGTATGCCCAAGCGGTTAAATGCTCTTGGGATCTGACCGAGCTTGTCCCAACTCACATTTTTAATGGTCAATTCGCTGCGCGTCATGGCGGCTAAGCCAATCCAACTGCCAATTTCAATCATATCAGGGAGCATGGTATGCGTGGTACCGCCCAGGGCTTCTACCCCCTCGATGGTCAATAAATTGGAGCCAATACCAGAGATCTTTGCTCCCATGCGTACCAACATCTGGCATAGCTGTTGTAGATAGGGTTCACAGGCCGCATTGTAAATCGTAGTAACACCTTCAGCTAAGACCGCAGCCATTACAATGTTTGCGGTACCCGTTACTGATGCTTCATCCAGCAAAAGGTAAGTTCCTGTTAGCCTTTTTGCTTCAACCCCATAAAAATACTCCTCCCGGTTGTAGCGAAATTTTGCGCCCAGTTTGATAAAGCCTTCAAAATGTGTATCCAATCGCCTTCGTCCAATTTTGTCCCCTCCAGGTTTTGGAATATACCCTTTTCCAAACCTTCCCAGAAGGGGACCCACCAGCATGATTGACCCGCGTAGTCCTCGTCCATCTTGTTTAAAACTTTCAGATTGTAAATATTCCAGATTTACATCATCTGCTTTAAAGGTGTAAGAACCCTTTCCCCTTTTTTGGATTTTGACGCCCAGGTCTTCCAAAAGGAAAATCAGCTTATTTACATCTACAATATCCGGGATATTATGAAGGGTAACTTTTTCTGAAGTCAACAGCACTGCGCATAGAATTTGCAATGCCTCATTCTTAGCACCTTGAGGGGTTATTTCGCCATGAAGCGGTCGCCCTCCTTCTATTTTAAATGTACTCATTAAGTCGAAGCCCGTTTAATGTCTTTTTTTGTTGCGGTGTCCGCGTTGTCCCTTTTTCCCTCCGTTTCTGTTCGACTTTTGCGTTTTGTTTTTTAGGAACTGCCCGCTATCGGTGAGACTTTCCCCATCAGGTGCAAGATCAATTGCACCGTTACTCAATTCCTTGAGGTGGTCAAATATGACACTATCCTCAACAGAATCCTTATTCCAATTGAGGTAGCATTTTTTCATATGATTGGCAATGGCATATTCCAACCCATCTCGCATATCTCCTTTTTCCCATTCTACCGCTACATCTATCATCCTTTTTATATTGTTCCCATAGAAACGGTACTTTGGATGGTTTTGGGGGTAATCCAGAGGTTCTGGTCGTTGTTGAAGCACTTCTTTGGAGGTTATCGGAAACGGGGAATCTACATCCAATTCAAAGTTGGACATAATAAACAATTGGTCCCAAAGTTTATGTTGGAAATCCGGGACATCGCGAAGATGGGGTTGTAGATTTCCCATAACACTTATAATGGATTTGGCTACTTTATTCCGTTCTTCACGGTCTTCTATAGAAACGGCATGATCTACCATTTTCTGAAAATGTCTACCATATTCAGGGATAAACAATTTTGGACGTTCGGTATTATATTCCAGGTTTTCGACTAAATTCAAAATATAGATGTTTTTGTACTATTAACTTTTGCAAAATAAGAAAATTGTAGGAGCCCAGGTCCCCTACAATGAAATTACCCCCTCAATGACGGAAACCTCTTTGTATTTGGCGATAACCTCATCAGGATTTTTCAGGTGAACGGTAATAGAGATACTGGTGTAGTTTCCTTTTTTCGATTTTTTTGATTCGATAACGGCACCTGTATTATCGAAGATCGTATGGATAAAGTTAATCTTCTCCTTGTCCGTTGGCACGATGAATTTGTAAAGGTAGTTTGAAGGCCATGTTGTATCTTCCCAAAGCTGTTCCCTCAAACGTTGATAAAACTCCTCTGATTCACTTTCTTTCATACCCAGTTTTTGCAAATATAATGGGAACCAGGCAATATTGAGGTGATAACGAATTCATAAATTTGCTTCAAATTAAAAAGTGGAAAAAGGTAAAATTGTTATAACCGGTGCTCCCGGAACCGGAAAAACACGCCTGATAAAAGCCCTGGAGGCTCTTGGATATCCATGCTTTCATGAGGTTATACGGGATATGACCGCAGCGGCAAAAAAAGAAACGACAGTTAAACCTACTGGGGGCAATCCATTGGTTTTTGTAGATGATCCTTTCCAATTTAACAAAGCACTGCTGGAAGGACGAAAGGCGCATTTCCATACTGCTTCACAGCTGCAGGAACCCTTTGTCTTTTTTGATCGTGGAATGCCAGATGTTCTGGCATATATGGATTACTTCGGTCAATCCTATCCAAAAGCATTCGTAACAAGCTGTGAGGAACATCGCTATACACACCTATTTATATTGCCGCCATGGAAAGAGATCTTCACGACAGATAACGAACGGATGGAAAATTTTCAGCAAGCATCAGACTTGCACAGGTACTTAATGAAAACCTATGAAGAGTTAGGTTATCTCGTTAACGTTTTACCAAAAACCACAGTAAACGAAAGGGTCTCATTGGTCCTGGATACTATAAATTAGATCTGTGCAACGGTCACCTAGGGAAATTTTACAAAAGTATTGGGGGTATACCGATTTCAAGGGCTCCCAAGAAATCATCATTACTACCTTACTGGAAGGTAAGAACGTGATGGCACTGCTTCCTACGGGTGGTGGGAAGTCCGCTTGTTATCAGATCCCGGCGCTTGTTCTGGAAGGTTTATGTGTGGTCGTTTCCCCATTGGTGGCTTTGATCCATGATCAGGTAAGCGCATTAAAAGCGAAAGGGGTAAAAGCAGTTGCAATAACCGCAGGAATCCCCTTAAAAGAACTGGACACACTCTTGGACAACTGTATTTATGGAAAAGTAAAATTCCTTTATCTCTCCCCTGAGCGACTGGAACAAGGATTAGTACAAGAGCGTATTCGTAGCATGAATGTTAGCATAATCGCCATAGATGAGGCGCATTGTATTTCCGAGTGGGGGCATGATTTCAGGCCCGCTTATCGAAAATGTAGTGTATTGCAGCAAATTAAACCCAAAGCACCTTTAATTGCCCTAACGGCTACAGCAACAGATCGGGTGGTGCAAGATGTCTTGGAGAATCTACAAATTCCGGAAGCCAAAGTATTTCGAGATTCCTTCGCCAGGAATAACATCGCCTTTAGTGTCAGGAATATAGAGGACAAACGATATCAATTACTTAACTTATTTCAAGACACCACAGCCAGCGGAATCGTTTATGTCAGACGCCGTAGGGATACAATAGCGCTGAGTCGTTTTCTGAATACCAAAGGGAAAAGGGCGGTATACTTTCACGGAGGTCTTTCAGCCTTAGAGAAAAAAGAAAAATTGATTGCCTGGCTAAGCAATGATATACAGATTATGGTGGCTACTAATGCTTTTGGGATGGGGGTAGACAAACCCGATGTGCGTTTGGTGGTACATTATCAACTACCGGAAAGCATCGAAAATTATTTTCAGGAGGCTGGGAGGGCCGGCAGGGACGGCAATTCTGCAAAAGCCGTTCTCCTTACCAACAACACGGACCGTGTACACACAAGGCGGCAATTCCTAGAAACATTACCCGATCTAAAATTCATAAAGGAACTGTATCGAAAACTATGTAGTTCTTTTCAGATAGCTTACGGAGAGCGACCCGAAGAGATATTTGGAGTAAACCTCGATCGATTTTGCCAACGATATCAACTCCCTTCATCAAAAACGTGGTCCGCCTTGCGCCTACTAGATCAAAATGGAGTACTAGCTTTGTTACAATCCTCACGACAAAATACCATTTTGCGAATAACCGCCTCTAAAGAAGCACTATTCCGATGGTTAGATAGGAACCAAAAAAAAGCAGGAATACTACAAGTCCTGTTACGTACTTATGGGGGACTATTTGATTATGATACCAAAATAAACCTCCCGCGTATTTCAAAGAAAACCGGCATTGAAGAACAACTCATAATGCAAACTCTGGAACAGCTACATAAAGATGATATGGCCATCTTTACTGCCCATCAGGACGACTTACAAATAGCTTTTTTAGCTCCCAGGGAGGATGATGCAACAATCAATGCGATTGCCAAACCTGTTCAACAGCTTAACCAAACGAAACAATTCAAATTGGAGAGGCTGCTGGACTATGCCGAAAATTCAATACAATGCCGTACTTTGTTTTTATTACAATATTTTGGTGAAAACGTTAAAAAAGAATGCGGACAATGTGATATTTGCATAGCACAGGAGCAAAGGGATTCCGACTGCTCCTCCCTGGAAATTCAAATTTTACGTGTGCTCTCAGATGGGGAAAAAACCTCAAGGATACTCGCAACTGCCCTTAATGTTGAGGAAAAAGAATTACTGCAAACAATACGTAAAATGTTAGCGGATGGAAAATTGATCCTTAGACAACAAAATAAATATGGTATTAAAAATTAACGCGGATTTACGGATTGTGTTTATGGGGACTCCCGAATTTGCTGTAGCCGGATTGCAGCGATTGGTAGTTGAAGGGTGCAATATTGTTGGGGTAATTACTGCTCCTGACAGACTCGCAGGAAGAGGAAGAAAGCTCAAAGCGTCTGCGGTAAAGACCTATGCAAAAGCGCAAGGCCTTCGGGTTTTGCAACCCAGCAACCTAAAGGATCCTGATTTTCTCAAGGAATTAGGCAGCCTTAATGCCAATTTACAAGTGGTGGTAGCCTTTCGCATGCTACCCGCCGCTGTCTGGAGTATGCCGGAATATGGGACCTTTAACCTACATGCCTCGTTATTGCCTCAATATCGCGGCGCTGCACCTATTAATTGGGCCATCATTAATGGAGAAACCGAAACCGGGGTTACCACCTTCTTTATAGACGAAAAGATCGACACTGGCGCTCTTTTACTTCAAGAAAAGGTTACGATCGAACCTGAGGAAACCGCAGGAGAATTGCACGATCGCCTCATGCTCCTAGGTGCAGACCTTATTATCCAAACGACAAAAGCAATTGCAAAGGGGATAGTGGTTCCGACTAAACAACCCCTGACAGGACAATTAAAAGCCGCTCCAAAAATCCATCGGGAAACCTGTAAGATCAACTGGGATCTTTCATTAGAAGAAATCTACAATCACATTAGGGGATTGAGTCCTTACCCTACTGCATGGACTACACTAAAAAACAGCGAAGAAGAGATCCTGCTAAAAGTATATAGATCAAAAAAAATACGTGCGGATCATCAGCTGGCTATTGGGCGTGTTATCGTAGACGATAGGAAAATAAAAATTGCTGTAAAACAGGGGTATCTGGAACTCCATGAAATTCAGCTTCCAGGAAAACGCAAGATGAATGTGTCGGACGTATTAAACGGATTTGAAGTACATCCAGATGCGCATGTCCTCTGAAGCCAGACCAGCACTGGGTTATCGGAAAAAGGTCAAATCTTAGGGCTTTTATCAACAAACGCTTCAAGTTATCAACAAAAACCCCGAATTCCCTTGATTTTACTTGGTTCAACGGCAATTCCGTATAAATTTGTTCAGCATTAAAGTTTTTTTAACAACAATTAATTTAATTCAATTATGAACAAAACAGAGTTAATCGATGCAATGGCCGCTGATGCCGGAATCACTAAAGCAGCAGCAAAAAAAGCATTGGAATCTTTCTTGGGCAATGTTGAAGGATCCCTAAAAAAAGGTAACAGGGTATCTTTGGTAGGTTTCGGTTCATGGGCTGTTTCCAAAAGAAACGCAAGAGAAGGTAGAAATCCTCAAACCGGGCAAACCATACAAATTGCTGCAAAAAATGTTGTAAAGTTTAAAGCGGGTTCAGAATTAAGCGACGCAGTGAACTAAAAAATAGGCTTTCAAGCTCTTAAGCACCTCAAAAAATTGAGGTGCTTTTTTGTTTGAGGCCGTTTTTTGATTTTATTACATAATACATTACATTTAGTAGCAATAGGATTACATAATGACTGCTGCAACACCAAAAAAAGGGAAACTATTAATAGCCGAGCCTGCGCTTACCGGAGATGTATCTTTCAACCGATCGGTAGTTTTACTGGCAGAGCACAATGAAGAAGGCTCCGTGGGTTTTATACTGAATAAACCCCTGGAATACGATATTTGTGATCTGGTCTCGGAAATCAAAGTTTCTTTTAAAGTGTTTAATGGGGGACCTGTTGAGCAAGATAACCTCTACTTCATTCATAAAGTTCCCGATTTAATCGAAGGAAGCGTAGAGATCTCCGATGGTATATACTGGGGAGGAAATTTTGAACGTACTATTGAACTGATCAACGATCTTACGATAACTGAAAGTGATATCCGTTTCTTTTTAGGTTACTCAGGTTGGGCTTCTCTGCAGTTGGATCAGGAATTATCATCTAAGTCCTGGGTAGTTGCTCCCAACCAATATCAGAGTGATATTATCCAAAAGTCATCTTCTGCTTTCTGGAAGGAGAAGATGATAGAATTAGGGGGCGATTATCTTATCTGGTCCAATGCCCCTGAAAATCCTATTCTCAATTAGCGAATCGGGACTGCGCATTTAACTTACCCAGAAGGTTTCGGGCCACTTCACGAGTATATTCCTTTTTCCTATATTTTGTTATGGGCAGAATTCCGCTTTTAACATTTACTACGAACAGCTCATCGGCCTTCTGAAGTTCAAAAGGCGAAATAGACGCCTCATTCAATTCGAAGCCCTCCCAATCCTTAACAATGTCCATTACTACCTTTCTCATAATTTGGTTCTTGCAACCGTCTAAAAGAGGGGCGGTTTTGATACTATTCCCATTCACCAAGAAGATATTCCCGTAAATGGTCCCAACCACACTTTTAGCTGCATTCAGCAGTAAGCAATCTTCGTAACCGTTTTCTTCGGCATAAATACTGGCTAGGATTGGAAGTGGCTGATTAGCAACATCTAAGGTGGAAATCAGCCCCGTATTTATGAAAAAATCCTTATATAGCTCTACTTCATAGCGCGCACTGGATAAGGTATAAAATGGGGATTCCAGTGCGGTACCATCAATCAAAAAAGCAACTTGATCGCCAACTTCGTCGATCATTACCCCTCCTGTTCTAAAAATGGATATCCTGGCCAACACGGAAGTGGTTTCCCAGTTATTGGCAACAATTATTTTTGTAAGCTGTTCTTTAAAATACTCCAATGTAAAATTCATCGGGATCTCCATTCGCAGCATTCGCATAGAAGCCATTAAGCGAAAATAATGCGCTTCCAGGAATAGCGGTTGCTGATGAATTATCCGTACTTCTTCAAATAAGGCATCTCCAAAACGAAATCCCCTATTCGTATGATTGAAGAGGTTAGCCGCATCGGAGGCCAGCTCCCCGTTGTAATTGATCATATGAAAATTGCTGTTTTGATCGTCAGCAAAAGCATGCCAACCCCCATTGATTTATGAGGAACCCAGTACTTGTTTCAAATCGGAGATCTGATTGCGCCAAAGCATTTTGGCTTCTTCCATTTCGTCTTCTTCTGCAAAATCTGATATGAATAAGGAAACGTCCTTGGTAATTTCATCAACAATAATGCGCATCTCAAAAAAACTGGAATCGTCATTTTCCTCCCAGGCAAATCGCACAAAATCATCACTTTTACGTTTTAACAGTTTTGCTGCCTCCTCGGCACCGTCCCAAATAAAGGTGAAAATTTCCCCCCGGGAATTAACATTGTCTGCAAACCATTCGGACAAACCCGAAGGCGTAGAAATATATTGATAGAGTAGCTGTGGTGACGACTGAATCACAAACTCCATTTCAAACTTAATTTTATCACCCATGCGAGGCCCCTTTTTTACGTGTTAACACTTATAATTGGGAAATATAAAAAAATAAATTCCAAATAATAAAATAATAATGAATTTTGAACAGGCCGAAATTAACCTTTATATTTGCCCCCGCTTAAACAGCACTCGGCGAGGTAGCTCAGGTGGTTAGAGCGCAGGATTCATAACCCTGAGGTCGGGAGTTCAAGTCTCCCTCTCGCTACTAGTAAAACCCAGGATACTCATCTTGGGTTTTTTGTTTCTACGTAACCTCAATTTTCACTTGACTTACCGGAATCATGTCTAAAAAAAATTGGATTTGCGGGTACTACCAAAAAATGATTCCCGATACGAATTACATCTGTAACCCATCTACCTCCTGGAAATTATCCGCTATAAAAGTTTTAGCCGGTTCGCCTTTCGAATATATGCATGTATTTAAAGGGCGGTTCAATCTTAACCAGCTACTATATGGCATAAACAAATGTGGTATACTACGATAAAACAGAGGTTGGGCTATAGGTCCTGTAGGCCTGTTGTATTTATTGCCTCTCCAATTAGGGTAATTCTATATTTCCCTCTTTATCTATAATTTCAAAACGTGCGTTATCGGATGCATCAATATACAGTTTAATTCGTTCTTTCCCCTTGGAATCGTAGAGAAATAGTCCTACTTCTTTAGTTTCTTCTCTACCTAAAAACATACGGAACACGTTAAGTTCTTCATCTTGCTTTTTTCGCATAGCCTTGTACGCTTTGTCTTTTTCCTCCTTGCTCCATCCTTCCGTTTCTTTGTAAAAGTTTTGAAACATATCCCATTGCGTAATAGAGTCAGATCGCTCTCTGAGCCAGAAGCCGTACCAACGTTTCCATTCGTCTCCATCCTTATACTCATCTTTAGTAATCGCTAGAATTTGATCATCTCCTTGTTGGTCGAACATGATTCCTGCGGAACTTTCCCCTTCTTTTCCATCTTGATAGATACCGCCAATCTCATCACCAATTCGGTTAAAGAATGTAATACCTGGAACATCTCTGACCATACCGGGTACTAAAGGTTTGCCCCCTCTCGTAGGTATGGCTTGTCGTTCTGGATTACTTATGGCAATATACAAATGACCATCAGGCCCTACTATGCTAAGTCGCTCTGCTTTTATTTCTTCAAATATCTTAGCATCATTATTTTGCCATCTATACAAACAAAAGGATGTTAATCCAACCAATACGATAAGGTTGATTATTGGAATGTGTTTTTTCATCGTTCAAATTATTAATTGTTCTATTGTACCAGCCCGATAGCATGAGGTGCTATCGTTAGGTATTTCATAGGCGGTACTAGCCACTGTTTTTTTTGTTCTTTAATTCGAGCACTAGCTTTGCCTGTTCAAAGTGCCGTTTTTCATGGGTCACAATAATTTCAAAAGCTGTCTCTAGCCTGTAGACTATATTTTTGTTTGCTGGCGATGAAATTATTGTTCCTTTTTCGACCAATTCCTTCGCATCCTCTATCTGTTTTTTAAGTTCAGATTGGTGTACGCTGAAATGTTCGAGAACATCTATTAAAATTTCATTTTTCGTAGGCTCCCAGATAGGAAAAGTTTTCATCTTCTTTTTTCTATCCTCATGAACCGCTTTTAAAACGGTCCTTTCAAAGAAGGAAACCACAAAACTGAATTTTGAAATAAAAGGCGTTTTGTATTCTCCCTTTCTAATTAATTCAATTATTGGAAAATAGGATCTATTAACAAGAATCAAATGCTCGATATTTTGAGCAATACTCCAAGTTTGCAAATTGGGTTTCCAATTCAATTGTTCACTATGTAGTCCGCCAAAAGTTTCAATGAAGTTTTGCGTGGTGACATCTATTTGTGTACTCCAGCTACCCATATGTAAGTATTTTTATGGTCTGTGGATGACTGTGTTTTATCTGGTTTAGGGTATCCTGCGTTTTAGTATTGCATGGAAAAATCATTATACATACTACCTTTTGCAAGAAACGAATTACTCCTAGCATCCTAGGTAATTTGAAAATTCCTATTGGTTTTCCCATTCATATCTCAAATAGTTCAGTGTGTTTATAAGGGCTTCTTTTGAAGGCTTTGGATTAAAACCCAGGTCTTTTCTTGATGAAGTGATGTCGTAATCCTGTTTCAAACCATAGAACATATCCAAATAGTGGCGCTGCAATTGGGGTTCTCGCCCTGTCAACTTACTATTGAACTCCATAAGCCCGGCAATAGAATACAATACCCATTTAGGTGCTTTTTTGGGCATTTCTAAATTCAAATCAGGAAATAGCGCAGAAGCTATCCCAACACTTTCCTGTAAACTTGTATGCTTTTCATTAGCCAGAATATACCGTTCCCCATTAGCACCTTGTATCATGGCGTGGTACGCACCTAGTGCCACGTCCTTTACATCCACCCAATTCAAGGTAATATTTGTATCCAAAGGAATTTCACCCTTTAAAATTTGGTAAACAAGTTTATTTGAATAACTCAATCTGTACGCCTTTTTACCGATCATGGCCGAAGGAAGAATCACCATTGTCCTAATCCCGTATTTCTTTCCCAAGGAAAGTGCCAATCTATCTGAATCATTTTTGGAATTGTAGTACCAATTTCTACGGTCTTGGTTATAGCCATTGCTTACATTTGCAGGCAATTTTGTAAAATCCAGGGAAGCTACAGAACTCACGTAAACGATATTCTTTATTCCACATTCTTTTGCAATATCAAATACGTTTTGGGTCCCCTGGACATTGTTATCATAAATTTCCACTTTTGGATTTTTGGCCCACATACTGAAATTTGCGCCAACAGCATACAAATTCGTTACACCGTGAAAAGCCTTTTTTAGTGATTTGGTATCCGTAATATCTGCTTGCACCAACTCACAATCCAGACCTTCAAAAGGTTTTTGGTTCTGTATATTCCTTACCGTAGCCCTTACTTTCAGCTTTTTAGCAAGGAGTAACCTAACCAAGTTGTTCCCCAAATGCCCGTTTGCCCCGGTAACTAAAGAAAGTTCATTGCTCATATTCTATTTTTATTTAGAGCAAATGTCCAAAGACCAAAAACCCCAAAGAATAACATTTGTTAAAAAATGATTTGTTTTCGAATACGACTTAACGATTGGGGCTCCATCCCCAAAAAAGAAGCGATGTTTTCAACCGGTACATTTAAGGCCAGTACAGGGTTTTGGGTTATAAACTTCAGATAGCGTTCTCTGGCAGACAAGGTTTGGAAGTCCTTGACCCGTTCCAGTTTACAATTCAGATGCCTTGTGGTAATCCGCTTTACAAAATCATTCCAGAAAGTAATTTTATTTTGTAAAAGTTCAAAGTCTGGTCTGGAAAGTTTAAATACCCTACTTTGGGTGATAGTTTCGAAATAGTCAGCGGAAGGCGTCCCACTCATGTAGCTATCAAGCGAAGTAAAAAATTCACTTTCGGCAATTAAATGCTGAACGACCAGTTTTCCATCTACATTCTGATATCCCTTTATAATGCCCTTGTCCAAAAAATAAAGATAACGCTCCGTCATACCGGCCTTCAAAAGTTTGCTGCGAGGGGGCAAATCATCAATTTTAAAGCATTGTTTTAATAGATGGATATCCGGGTCCTTTAGAACATAATGTTTTTCTATATAGTGAAGTAGGTTTTTCATAATAACATATTTGAATCAAATCCGGCTTTCCATATTCAACGCTTTTTCTTTTTAATTTTTAACACCCGATCAGTTCAAATACAAAAGTAATCCTTACCCTTTTCCGTTAGAAACAATTCAAACCTTTTGGTAGCTAATTCAATAGTTTCTCATTTTAAGTAAAGGTCCTATATTTCTTAGTAGATCCATTAAAGTCAACTCCTTTTTTGCAGCTATTTTCATTTTTCTTTCTGCCTCTTGGATTACGGATTTTTCCGCAGTCAAAAAATTACCGGAGTCAAATATAGGTTTGGGATCGTATTCAATAGCTAATTGAGCAGCTTTCGCTGCAACTTCTCCTTCCAAAGTATGCAGTAGATACAACGCCATGTCAATCCCAGCGGATACACCGGCTGCGGTTATTATTTTTCCTTCTTCAACAACTCGTTCTCTTATTGGTATGGCTCCATAATCACTAAGTTGTTGAATGGTTTTCCAGTGTGAAGTGGCCTTCTTATCGGTCAGCAAACCTGCAGCAGCTAAAATGATTGAACCCGTACAGACACTCGTAGTTCTTAGGGTTTGTGGGTGAATTTGCTTTATCCAGTTCAATATTCGCTTGTCCTTCAAGATTCTTAAATATCCTACAGGAGCTCCTGGAATAAGCAATATATCCGCTTTGGTAATATTCTCAATTTGATATTTGGGATTAATTTCCAAAAAGGTGCTATCCGCAGTAACCGGTTTTCCGTCTTTAGAGACGAATAGTATTTCAACATCCTTTAGGTTTCTTAGAACTTCGTAAGGACCTATGGCATCAAGCAGGGTCATTCCCCGGTATACAAATATTACTACTTTCATTTTTCCAATTCAATTCACTATAGCGTAATCTTATTATCAAATAATTAGTTGTTCCAGTATTGGAATTAGAACATATTTCACGATCAGCTTACCCAATGAAGTCATCTTATTTCCCTTTTTCGCGTTTATATGCTATTTTAATTTTTTCGCTGGCGAAACAACCACTCTAGCAAAAAGTCTTCTCGCAAGGCCACTTCTTGGGCAAAGTGACAGTCGCCAACGGATTGGCAAGGATAACTGTATTCTGTATAGAAATGTTTTTCGCCTTTTTGGATTTCTTCAAAAATCCGCTCATCGGTCAGATTAATATCAATTGTGTCTTTCCTATGGGTATAAACAGGGGTATAACCCTGTTCTTCCATAGTTTTTACCAAAGCTCGCGTTCCATCCTCTGCAGGTTTTGAATTTGCATCTGCCCGGTGAATAAAGCTCCAAATGGCTAAATCCTTTAGACTACTATTTTTTATGTTAGATTCCACAAATGGATAAACTTCATCATTGGTGCTAAAGGCACTGCTTAGCGGAATAATCGCGGCAAATTTTTCTTTATACTTTGCGCCGAAATACCAGGCGCCAATTCCCCCCATCGAGTGCCCCACAAGATATACTCTTTTGTCGTCTATGCGTGTATTACTGCTTAGGATGGAATCCAGTAATTTTTCCACAAAATCTGATGTGTGTTCCGTATCCCACCCAAAGAAGCTTCTGTCATTGGCATCCCAAAGCCCTTCATGGATATTGGGAGCAACTACATAAGAGGGATACCGTTGTTGGTTCTTTCTCTCTAACCAGGCCAACGCCATGTAGGCCGTCCGCTCCTCAGCCTTAAGAAACATACTATCCGGACTGAAAAAATACTCTGCTCCGTGCAAAGCAACAATCAGCGGGTATTTGTCAGAAGAACTCTTCCGGATTTCAGGGGCGAAATAATTAAAAGGTATTTTACGTCCGGTGGTCCGATGCGTGAAATTAAACGTAACAAAGGGTTGTCTTTCCGTTTCTTCACCTATAGGGTCAGAACCTACAGGCCCATCATCCCCTTCTTCAATAGGTGGTTCCGATCTTTCCCCACCGGGATCGCGGGTAACAACATCTTCCTGGGAACATCCATAAATAAATATGGCCAGTACTGCGATACGTAAGGTGAAAATTATCTCTTTCATGCTGTTTGAGATTGCGATCAAATGATTATAGTACTTTTTTTATTGATTACATGCCGCCCAGCCTTCTTCACTGAACCGGGCGACATTAATCATAACACTAAACAATTCAACTTAAACATTTACTATGCTATTTGTACGGTCAGACCTTTTTAGCGTATGCGATATATTGAAAAACAGTATGCCAACAACGAAGCCTCAATCATCTGTCAGTACAATTTCCCCTCCGTTTTTTTCAACAATAGCAATCACCTTTTCGGGTAGCAAGGACAATTGATCCCTACGGATGTATAAAAGATCTAAACTTTCCAAATCCTCCATTTCATCTGGCAGGCTTGTTAGCTCATTTTCCTGTATCTCCAGGATGTTCAGTTTCTTCAATTGCCCTATCTCTTTAGGCAATGTGGATAGTTTATTGTCTCGTAGGCGTAAAACTTCTAAATTGGAAAGTTCCTCGATTTCGGTTGGTAACGCGGTAAGCAAATTTTCCTCAACATTCAGCCCTTTTAACCATTTTATATCGAACACAAGGTCTGGAATGGCCTCTAAATCATTCCCGTCAAGGCTCAGGAACTCCAAATTTGATAGCTCTAGAATTTCCCGGGGAAGCTCTTTAATGGTATTGTCATCGAGAAACAGTGCTTTAAGATTTTTTAGCTTTCCTATTTCCTTCGGTACCTTAGAGAGTCGGGTAAGATCGAGTCTCAGTTGTTCGAGGTTTTCTAAATTGCCTATGCCGGGAGACAGTTCCGTAAGTGGGTTAACCCATACCAAAAGGTTTTTCAAATTGGTTAAGCGGGTAACCACCTGAGGTAAGGCTGTGAATTTATTGGAACCGATATGCAGGTACTCCAAATTATCCTTAAGACCTATTAGCGCATCTGGAAGTTCATTGATTTCATTCCTTTCAAGATCTAGGAATTTTAATTTGGTGAGTCCTCCCAATGAAGCAGGAACTCTTTTTATTCCATTCTCTCTCAAGATTAAGGTATCAAGATTGCGAAACGCGCTTATTGTCTTGGGTATATTTATAATTCCTTTTGAATCTAACGATATTTGGGTAACGCTGTTTTCTTCAACAGTGATTCCCTCCCATTTAGAGATATCTTGTTCATTAAGGTCCCAACCCAGTTCATTATCAGGGTTGGCATTATAGAGGGCTAGAAGTGCATCCCTTTCCGTTACGGGCTCCAGTACAGTGACAATTACGACATACTTCTGTTTACTACCATCTTCAGCGGTTACGGTGTATTCAACTTCATCGCTGAAGTCCATCGCCTGATCATTTTCGGGACTAATGGTGGCCTTAACCGAAATTGTAGTCCAGGGTTTAAGGGCGGTAATGTCAACATCCGGTTGTACTACAACAACAATTGTTTTCTTTGTCTCGTCAATGACCCCCTTTACATTCTCATCTAGGGCATCATTATCCGCTGCGCGAAAAATAAAGGAGGTGATTTGCTTAAAATCATTTTTTAAATTGGGGGTGGCATTGTCATCATTGCTGCAGGAAGACAACGTCAAAAGAGCGATCAATAAAAGTTTTACGTATTTCATTTTAGTATTCTTTTTAGATGTTTAATTAGGTTTTACTTAAAGTAAGGGCAGCGTGACTCTACATCACCGCCAAGAACTTTAATGTTGTTTTTTTCCACTAAATCGCACAACAACCTTGGAAAGACAACGAGCGCATTATTAGAAGTAACGTCCAGTTCTTCAAGACGCTCAAGCCTTCCCATTTCTAGGGGTAGACTGGTTAATAGGTTTTGGGACAGATTCAGTTTTTTCAATTTTTCCAATTTTCCGATAGTTGACGGTAAACTGGTAATGGTGTTATTTTGAACACTCAATATTGTAAGCGCTGTCAAATTTCCTATTTGTGTGGGTAGTTGACGGATATCCATGCCCTCAGCCTCCAGATGTTTCAACCTTTTCAAACCTCCAATGGCCGCCGGAAGTGAGCCCAATTTGTTTTTGGATAGCCCTAAAAACTCTAAATGGATAAGCGTATTAATTTCTTCGGGAACTATACCCAATTCGCTTTCTCCAACATTCAGCACTTCAAGATTGCTTAGGCTGAATATAACCTCAGGAAATGTAAAAAACGGATTGTTCTGACACCTCAGATTCCTGAGGTTATCCTTTAGATTCACTAAGGTTTTAGGAAGCGTCGATAACGTGTTGTGCCCAACATTGAGATGGGTAAGCTCCTTTAGATTACCTATGGTATTGGGAAGAGTTTTAATCTCATTTTCACTAAGATGTAGTGCTTTAAGGTTGGTCAACTTCCCGATCTCCGGGGGAATTTGTTTTAATTCATTCCCCCGGATTTTTAACGTATCCAGGTCAACTAAATCTCCGATAACAGATGGAAGGACCCGCAATCTAACGGCGTCCAGGTGAAGCTTTGTTACTTTCCCATCCGTTAATGTAACACCGGTCCACCTGGACAAATTGGGTTCATTCAAATCCCAGGGTAGGCCGTTACCCGGATTGGCCGTATAAATCGCTATTAGTACTTCCCTGGCAGGCATTGCCTTAGTGATTTGTACGGAATAGGTCACTTGGCTGCCATTTTCTGCGGTAACCGTGTAGGTCACTTTGTTGGTAAAATCTACGGCAACCTTATTTTTTGGGCTTATGGCCGCCTTATCGGAAATGGTAACAGTTGGTTTTAAAGACGTTACGTCCAGATTGGCGGGAACGGTAATCGAAACGGTTTTCTTTTCCGAGTCTATAGTTGATTTTATCTCCTGGTCAAGGCCATCGTTATCCGTTGCAAGAAAAACAAAACTGGTGATTTCCTTAGCGTCACTTTTTTTAGGATTACCGTCATTATCGTCATCCTCACTACAAGCGAGAAGTACGAACAGGCTCAAAACCAAAATGCTAATCTTTTTCATTACATGCTTATTTACAGTTGTATTCTTTTGATTACTGGGGTTTATAATTCACAAATCACCTCGGTATCCTTGCTTACTGCTGGAATATTCAATAGTATTCCGTGAAACCAGTTCGAATCGGAGCTGAACCGATCGAATAAGGAGGTTTGGGTTACATCTTTTCATAGGTTGAATTCTTAAATACTCAGGTACGTTCTGGCAACTAAGAAGCAAAACATCCTACAACGCGTTTAACTTTATTCAATACGTGGGATCATGTAAAAACGCTACAAGACTTGTAGGGCTTTTTTGGATGTTTTTGAAAACTACTTTGAGAAGATGATCTTAAAGGCAATCCCTCCGGTTGGAACCCTAATGTCCTCAGTGGTTAGTGAATTGATGGGATATTTATAAAATGGCTGAAATTCATAGAGCAAGCCCTTGGAAAGTCGTGAACGATACCCTACGGAAAGATTTATTGTACCTAACGGAACAAGCTGTGTTTGCGTGTTCTTTGAGGTTTCCTCTGAAACGAACAGTTCTATGACCTCTACATTTTCTGTTTCATTTCCGAGGATATCAAATTCATTGTCCTCTATAGTAATTCTTTCACTTATTTCAATATTTTCTTGAATGGTCAGATATGAGGACCAACCCGTTTGGAAATAAAATTGATCTTTTTTGCTTTGGAAATTATACCTCAGATTAAAAGGGATATCTAGGTTTAGAAGGTTTACACTTTGTTTGTTGGTGGTAGTCTCAACCTCGCCGGAGAACGCACTTTCCGCAACGAAACGTTGTTCATTGGATAGATCTAAACTATTGAAAATAGCTCCGGTATTTATTGTGAAACCAGACGATTTAATTGGGATATCTACGTTGATTCCCCCACCTATATTAGTGGATGCCAATGATTTTTTACTTTTATTACTTAATCCGTAGCCAGGAACAAATTGCACTCCTACTTCTACTGGATACCTCTTTTTGTTTTTGTCCGACTTATCCTCCTCAGAAAACAAGGAGGCAAATTCCTGCTCTGAATTCAACATTTTGGGTGAAAAAGCGATTTGTTCTGGAAGCTCGGTCAAAAAACGATCTTTAAGAAGAACAGGGCCAAAAACAGCCACAACCTTAGTCGTATTGTTATAGGGGTGCACGGAAAGATCTTCCGTGTCTTTTTTTTGATTAAACGTATTGCTTCTGTGCGTCTGCTCTCTATCGGAAACCGGGCCAACCAAGGCATCGGAACCGGTGGTGTTTTGATTGAAGTTTTTGTGGCTGTTCGTAACAGCATTGCCAACTCCTGTAGTACGTTTAATAGGGCTAGAATCTTTAGTTCTTGTCAATTCTTGGTCCGGAGGATTGATTAACTGCTTTTCCCCGTTAAATCGGGAACTTATGGAAAGTAAAAGCAAAAGCAGGGAGGCCGCGCCTACCCAGTACCAAATGAAACCGCGATTTTTCTTTTTTCTTTTTCTGGCCGAAAAACGCTCCCACGCTCCATTCTCATACGCAAAGGAATACTCGGATACTTCATCCTTTATTTTTTTCGCCAGTTTTTTGTCAAATGCCTTTTTCATTTATCATTTCCAATGTTTTGAAGCAATACTTCTGAGCAACTTTTTTGCCCTTGCCAGATATGTCCTTGAAGAGCTTTCGCCAATGTCCAGTACTTCGGCAATTTCTTTATGCGCGTAGCCTTCCACTTCATAAAGATTAAAAACTAACCTTAAAATTTCAGGAAGTTCACCTAGCATTTGATAGATCTCCTGAACCGTTAGGTTATCAATAAAATCCGTAGAGGGTAAACCGGTAATGGGCGCTGCGATGTCCAAATGGTTCATGTGTTTTTTACTTTTCCTTAATTCATCAATAGAGCAATTAATAGCTATCCTTCTCAACCAAATCTTAAAAGGATGTTTCTTGTCATAGCTTTCTATAGAATCAAAGACTTTCATAAAAGTATCATTAACCACTTCTTCAGCTATGGTTTTATCTGAACAGTAGGCCATACAAATCGCCATAACATAACCGAAATACTTTTTATACAGCAATTCTTGGTGTTTTATTGATTTGTTTATGCAACCATTAATAATATAGTTTTCGTCAATAGCTGATGCTCCTTTTTTCCCGGACTTTTGTTTTCCATCAACTGAGATCCGCAAGGTTAAATTAGCGTCCTTAAGCATTGTGCAACGGTAGGTTCAAAGGTTATGATGTGGCGATTTTTTTTCAGTAGTCAAGAGCATTCGAGCATCACTAGGTTGGGTAGTTCGGACCTTATTCCAAAAAGGCTTCTTCAATACGCAAAAGACATTTCTTTTTGCTCATACTTTTCCATTTCTTAATGTTAAGACGTTGATAGTATCCTCCATGGAACAAGCATTAACTGCATTTGTAGCATAACAACCCATTACACCAAGTCTAAAAACTCACCTACTGAAGGCAAAATCGTTTACCCATCCTTTATAATTGACCATTGCAACCACTTTTCTCACATAACAACAAAACACGTTAACAACATTGATTGCTATCATTACGAAAAGTTTTTAAAAAACGCTACAAGCTGTAGTGGAATTTGCTTGGCAATAGCATACTTCGAATGGATTAAAACAGCTCCAAAGCTATTTTCTTCTGTAGGCAGCGGTGTGTGAAAAAATCACATTTTTCAAATCTGATTTGATGTTTTTGCATTGTGCTGTTTCATTGGAAAAAGACCATCCAGTATTTTGAAAAACCTTTTGTTAACCTAATTCCAACTGGTAAAAAAATTCAACTTTGCAATACGAGTTCTCAAACGGAATGAAATCCTGTTACCTACTGTACTCCTGCTAGTATCAAAGTCTGGCAACTAAAAAAAATAGCTGCCACAAATGCTGTAAGCTCAGTTATAATTTGAAGGGGCTATGCCATTAATTTTCTTGAATAGCTTACTGAAAACGGAGTAATCTGAAAATCCCATTAGGTCTGAAACCTCATTTACCGTATATTTTCCATTCTGCAAATACGCTTTGGATTTATGTATTTTGAGATAATTGACATATTGGTGGGGCGTTCTCCCATATACTCTTTTAAAAGAATCGTAAATATGATGTTTGGACAAAGCGGAAACTCTGGATATATCATCCAGGCATATGGGATCCATTAAATTATCATGAATGTATTCCTTGGCCACCGTTAACCTTTTAATGGTCTCCATCTGAGTTGTTCTCTTTTTTGCTTTCACCTGGGTAGATAACGCAACAACATGAGCTGTTTCTTTGTAGAGTTCGCGAAACATTTCCAAGGCCATTTCCTCGGGTGAAAGCGTATAAAAACTATTTGACAAGCTGTTTTGATGGAAATTCTTAAGCAATTGCCCTGTTCTGTAATGGTCGGCGTTCAATGTATTTTCTATGTAAAAAAAATCTCCTCCAACTTCTTCAAATGGATAGTCCAATAGTTCTCTTTCTAAAGCGGTAACATAAAAGTTAAACTGTTGCTGTAATTGTTTTGATATCACAAAACCTATGATATCCAAATAGGCGTCTGAGTGGTTTACGAAGTCCCAACCACAATCCGCATTCAATACAACGAACCTATTGTTCTTTATCTTGACTTTTTTTTGAGAGCCATTTTTCCAAACAAGATCGCCCCTACCTTCCCTAATGTAGACAACGGTTAAGCTATTGTTCAAATAGAGGTAGTTTTTCAAGGGCGAAACGAATCGCATCATATAGTTTATCCCGGGACGAAAGACCGGTAAACTAGCATAGCTTTTTCTAGAAAAATGTTCGTAGTACAGGTTGTTATATGATAAGTGCATTTTACATAATTTAAATGACTGTTACTGGAAATGGTAATGGGTGTATTGGACAATTTGAACGATCGTTATTAACGCTTTTAGTAGTGCCCCACTATCAAAGTCATCCATAGGGTGTACACTAGTGTAAAAGTTACCGTTATTGTCTATTTCGATATCCTCCGGTCCTCGCCAACCCTTTAAATCAATTCTTTATTCATCACTGATTTTTACTTACGCTTAAAATAAATAAACTTCTTACAGGATTTTGGTTAAAATGCCAGATATAAACCGTTTAGTATACTATTGATCGTATATCAGAATACTTTGAACACTGCCATGAACTTATAGTATATCAAAGTGTTTCCTTAAACAAATTTCACAACTATTTTGTCGGCTAATCTTGATTGAAATCAAGACTTTTTTATTCTGGAAAATGTTTCCGGAGACATCCTTAAATAAGAGGCGATGTATTTATCTGGGATTTCTTGAAATAATTGTGGGCTTCTTCGAAAGACTCTTTGATATCTGCTTTTTGGTGAGGTGGTTAAAATATCCTTTTCCCTTTCAATAAGTTGAAGAATAAGATGTTCTAAAGCGATGTCCCAAAGCTTTTTGTTCTCCGTATTCTGATGAATAAAATTGAGGTATTTCCGCTTTGAAATAGCTTTCAATTCAGTCTTTTTAATAGCTTGGATATAAAGTTCGGATGGGTTTTCAGAGATAAAACTGTCTAAAGCAGTTATAATATTGTTTTTATACCCTAGTCGAATAATATGTTCCTCATTGTCATCATTAATAATTGAGATCTTTAGACTCCCGGTAAGGACGTAGAAAACATTTGTTTCAACGGTGCCGGCAACTTTTAAAAATTCATTTCTTTTTAGTGTAATGCTTTTGTCCCAAAGATTCTGCTTCGTGATCCTTTTATATAATTCACTTGCGATATCCATATTAGTTTAATCGACTTGGTTTGGGATTACCTCAGGTAAACTAAACAATAAAGTACTATTTAGGGTTTCCTGTAACGGGATTAACCAATACTTGAAAAGACACTTGTAAACCGTTCACCTTTCTGGTTTACAATTTACAAAACAAAAAATAGTGTACCCTTGCTTATGTATCGAACTTGATCTTCTTTCTTACTCCCAAGATTTCTTACTTTTTCTCTTCTGCAACCTTTTCGGTACATAATTGCAGATACTGTTTTCAACATATTCAATTTTATGCTCAGAAAGTAGTTGGGCAAGGACTGCCCTAGTTTCGTCTTCATTAAGGCCCATTTGTTCTCCTAGCTCTAGTGCATTAATTCGACCGTTACTCGCTTTCAACGCTCTAAAATACTGGTCTTTATATTCCATAACTATTCTTTTTTTGAGTTGCTATCATCATATGTGGACTAAACGATAAAACCGATGTGTCATTTTCCGTAATCTGTAGAAGCTCCAATAGTGTCTTTTTCTTAGTAGTATTGGACATACTGTCAAAAAAACCTTTGTCCAACCATGCCATTCCTTCAACAGCATAAATGTTAAGGTAGGTTAATCCCTGACTGATAAATTCATCTTTTAGTTGTTGCGGTTTATGATAATACGCCTCTGCCAAAAGCCAAGGAAAGTCGTCTGGCGGGTTATGCGTGCCGATTGTTAATTCTTCTTTGCACATTGCAAAAAAAGTCCTTTTGTGAATTAAACCATGTAAAAGCCCAACCAGGGTTGATGCCGTATGGCTAATGGCAAACCCTAAAATGATTCCGTTATTTTTGACCACTCTTTTCGCTTCTTGAATAGTCAAAGACCTATCCTTTTCTTTTTGAAGATGGTAAAGCGGACCGTGCAAAATAATCAAATCGGCGTAGTTCTTCGGGAATCTAAGATTTCGTGATTCTCCAAGGTGAAGTGAAAACTTATTTTTCAATTTATTCGCTCGGTTTTGAGCCGTTTTCAGATGCTTTGCTACCGGTTCTACGAGATGTACCTGATGTCCTTTTTGGGCAAGCCAGGCTGAGTATTTTCCTGTTCCGCCGCCAACATCTAGTATTATTGACGATGGGCGCGTTAGATATTTTTCTATGAGTGTTTTAACCCTTTCAAATTCGAACAATCCCATTCCCGTATTTAGCCTGGTCTCTTCCGATGCTCTGTTGTAAAAAACTTCTATAGTTCTATTTATTAACTGTTTATGTTTCATTTTACCTGTATTGCCCCATATTGCATAGTACAACTACACATAATCTAATGAGAGAAAGCAATCCATCTTGATGTGATTGACTTTTCATTTAATTCTATTAAAAAATGGATGTAATTACTCCCTCAGAATACCAGAAGGTGTATTAATGTTCCTAACCTGCCTATTTCCAGGTGGACCTTCAGAAGAAGGGATTAACGCTATGTAAGAAATATGATCAGATGATAAAGATACGTATTTTGGAATGTCCAATTAGGTTTTTACGTCTTCAATACAGAAGAATAGCACTTGGATGTGCAGCATAAAATTAGCGTAGAAAGCTTGGTTTCGATGCCTTACGAAAAGATTTTTACGAACTACGTATCCTTTTGATACAACAGGAGTCAAGTTACCTAATTCCAGTTTTAAGGCGGCTTTTGGGTAGAAAACAAAAACAACGGTAGATTTCAATTTTCTGAAAAACTCTATTCTGGTTCTTTTTAGAGGTCTGGTAAATTTGCTTTTTTAGGGGCATCCCTATAAGGTAAATAGGACTGAAGGTATACGATGGAAACAAAAAAAGGGACGGATATTGATTAGTATCCCTCCCTCTATTCCTATGGGTCCAGTAAAAATTACGGTTACTGGACTGCGGTACAACGGATGCGCTTGCTGTTTACTAAATTACTAAGCATAACAGTCCTTTTTGAACCCATTGTTGATTGATTGATGATGATTGGTCTCATTTTTTGATTGATTGTGCTAGTGGCTAGCGATTAAAATTCCTATACTGTGCCCACAGCGCTCTTTTCGTTCCGCTAAGCGTTGAAAAATACTTGCCTGTTCTTGATTCTGTTACTGTTCGATTATTAGTTGCTTTCATAGTTATTTCTTTTGAATGATGTTGCAAATGTGATTTGATTTTCTTTTCCGCAGGAATAAAATTTTACGAGTTGTAAGAAATACTTCCTCAATTGCTTTTTTTTAGCTTGAATCTAATTTTTAGCGCGTAAAATTTCTGTATTGTGCCCAAAGTGACCTTTTACTACTACTAAGGGTTGAAAAATACTGTCCTGTTTTTGATTCTGTTGCTGTTCTGTTGATTGATGCTTTCATTGTACCGATTTTTTGATATTGTTTTAATTTGATTACACTGTATAGACGCGAACAAAACACTTTTGTTACAGTACTATGTATAAAAAGGTACTATTTTATGGAAATTTTAAGATTTGAAAATATTATCAAATTACAAAATGAATCATAAAGTGTTGATATACAAATATTTAAGATAATATAGTGTGTTTTTAAGATGTAACGGTGTTTAAAGTACTTTATTCAACTGATACGAATCATCAGAATAAACACAATAATTCTGTACTGGATTGAACTTAAAGTTATAAGTATCTATTTTATCCAATAAAATTGATGCCTGATACGATCAATGGTACGTCTTCGTTCATTACAAAAGCCCTCTTTTGAGGGCTTTATAATCAGATTTTACAGGACAATCCGATCAGCGAAGTGTCTATCCTTACAATATACTTTGTATGGTATTATACTGTCAAATATAGAAAGGTGCAGTAAAAAATAAATTGAACAACCCGATGTCATCTAAAGTTTGTATTAGATATTTCTTCACCACTAAATACGACAAAATCATTTACTCTTTTGCAATATTCGAGGTTCTGATTTTGATTTTGTATCTCACACTTTATTAGCGTGAATTTCTTGTATTTAATTTTTTCCCGAACACTGTAAGAGGTTGTGGACAACCCCTCCTCTTCAACAAGCTCCGGATTGATAACCGTATTGTAAAACAATATCTGATTAACTCTTGCATCTAGTCTATTTAATTTGTTTTGAAGGTTATCGTGATAGTCACTATCCTGTTCGTAGTAATCGTCAGATTCATAGCGTTCGGAAAAGTCATCTCTAGAAATGTGGACACTATGATGTTTTGCACGTAACAGAAAATCACTGTCTTCGTAACCCCAACCCCAATACTTGACTGAAAAACCATTCATTTTTACGTATGTATTATGGTTTAACAGCATTTTTCCACCAAGACAATGTTTGTATCCATAAGGGTGCACTATGGTGTTTGAGGATGGTCGAGAATAGTCGGCATTTATTGATTTTGGTATTAAATCTACATCGTGAAAACAAAAGTAGTTGTCTTTGTTATCGTTTGTTTCTAAAAAACCAGTATTAAAAAGACATCCTTTATTGAATTCCTTTTGATCGATTTGCTCAATAACACAAATCTCAAAATCCTCTTGTAACGTTTGAGTTAAATGGGCGTACAAGATTGGTATAAGGTGTTCCAGCTGGATTACTCTGTTTCTATAAGGAACAATTACTTTTAGCATAAAAGTTGAATAAATAATAAAATTGCCTAATTTTTCAATTTATATCTTGAGGATACCTCCCTCCACGTAGTGAGGGATATATTGTTATTTTTTATTCTGGTAAGACAATCATTACTTGTAAAATATTCCAAATCTATTTGACGCCATTTGGCGCCAAAATGCGTACGTCCTTTTGTAATGTGTTGCATCTCATGGTCGTCATAGGCGGGATGGATTAAAATCACATTAAGTCCTGACGATAGATTATCCAGAATTTTTTGATAATAGTTTATTAATCCGGATGGTTCAAATTCTAAAAAAGGAGCGATATAAACAGCGTCAACTATAATAATTGTTTCCTCTTGAAATGAGTTTTGCTCTCTACTTGCTGCTTTAGCATGATACTTATCTAGCAGCACAGGAATTTGGTACTCCCATCCTAATTTCCTGTAAATGTCAAGAAGATCAGGTCGGGCAGCTAAAGCAAACATGTGAGAATCCAAATGGCTAGGTGCTAGACCATAAGTAAGCGCTTTTTCAATTTGCGCTCTTAATTCTTTTTCTACGTGATTCGCAATCGCATAACTTCTAAATGTTTCGATAGTGTTGTGAAACGCACCAGTACCGTCTACTAAACTTTCAATTTCTGCAATGGGCAAGATTGGACGAACTTTATAGGTGTCCCATTCACTAGTGACGGTTAGATGTATCCCTACATCAACGTTTGGATTTGCTTTGGAGAACGCCGCTATTTCCGAGAAGTATTTGCAAGGCGTCATTATACTATAGGAATTAACAACCCCAAATTCCAATGCGGCTATTGTTGCTTTATTTTCTGAACGCGAGAGGCCTGCATCATCCGCATGTACAATTAGTAGTTTTTTTTGTCCCGAATATCCTAACTTTTCTAAAAGACTCATCTAAACTTACCTTTAGAATAATTTTTGTTACTTTACATTAACTATTTGATTTTCATATATATAAACGAACATATATAGAAAGTTGAAAATATTAAGGAGAAATTGGAAGAGTGTACTGTCTACGCTAAATACAAATTTGAGTTTAACTCTCCCTTCGTCGTAGCGGTAAAATGGAGCATCTAAAAAGACCATTTAGTTTTGATGTCTCTTTATAATCTACCAAAAAAACTTCGTAGCCTCTTTTTGACAATTCTATTTTAAGTTCCAAAAATCCTTTCTCAATAATAACTTTGTGGGGAGCGATGGAAAAAACGTTAGGGAACATTCTAACCTTTTGCTCAAGAGTTATTTTCAATAGTTTTTCTCCTGGAAATAATTCAAGTAACTTCAGCGGTTCCGTTTTAAACCCTTCCATACAAATTATTGCTTCATCTTTTCCGATGGGCTGAAAGGTGCAATCTAAATGCAACACATTAGTAAGTGAATTGTTTTGATCTGTCACCAGATCAAAAGTATAAATGGTCTTCTTTGGAAAAAATTGCTGTAAAAATGCTGCACCCCTTTTTGTTGTCCTATCCCCTATTCCCAAAAAAATGAAATCGTTCCAGAGCACTACGTCACCTCCCTCAATTGTAATGTCCTTTGGAATATGGATCAATTTATCCGGCTTAAAGCTGTCAAACAAGAATGAAATACCCTTCAGTTCTTCCAGCCTAGTAGCATGTCTCATGTTTGAAATGAAAAAATAATCCTCGATAACAAATCCAATATCTCTGACAAATATTTGTTCTATCTCAGAGACGTTTTTTGGCCGTACAACATGCACTCCGTTTTGTTGTAAAACAGCTTCTAATTCATCGATTTCATTGCAAATTCGCTCGGTGACGGGATAGGTGTTTTTTTCTAAATGCATCCTCATCATAGGATTAATATCCCGAGGAGCTCCCCTGTCCAGTCCTATCCCTAAAATTGCACTTTCCAACTCAGATGTTTCATTGCAAACAGAAAGTTTAATTGTCTTATTCATATTACTAAACGTTCTAGATATTAAAAAAAATGAACTTATAAATAAGGTTAAAACCAAATATTTGATGTAGTCCCAAATTCTTTAGGGAACTTTTTTAGTTGCTAAATGGCAGATGTAGTTATTAGCTACACTGATTCTTTTGGTATATTAACTCTGGTTAGCTTTAGTATACGCCCCATTTGTAATTTCGAAAGACGTTAAAGGAACCATTAATCCGCTTCCATGTAATTTTAGGACAGCTTTTTTTGGGTCCAATACGTAAAAAAGGAAAGCAAACTGTTTGTTGATTGTGATATCTCAAACCATTCGTTTTGGGTCATCTGATCTCTAAAATCTGAATTGGATATATTCGAAGCTCTCTCAATGTCTATTCCGAGATCAATAGTTTCATGGATCGTGCGTACCACGATTTCAGTGGAATGTGAGATATTAAATTTCGGATGACCTCCTATAAATTATGGTTTTTGAAACGTGCTGTAAGCAATCACATTTTTTGTAAAAGACTTACCAATGCTTCCATATCCATATTTTAGAAGGATTCTTTATAATAATGAACGCTGAGGGTCCTCCCATTTTCTAAGTTTTAAAATTCTATCCTGAAATTCTTCAGGGAAAATTTGTAAAAAGCATTCCAGCAATTTTCCATAATATGCTTTGTTGGTAGTAGCATAAAAATAACACTCAGTTAAATGCGCGGCGATATTGGATTGTTTATGAAAAATGAAAATAAAGTGGCATCCGTTTGCTGTTTTTTACACTTGAGGCAAAAAATAGCACCTTATCGGTTCACATTTGCCTTACGAAATCTTAATTGACTTTGTACTCAAAAATAAAGCAGTGGAAATTTCCCTAACATGGTACCACCTTTCTCTAATCTTAATAATTCCGAATCCAGAGGTTTTTTGAAACTGATACGTTTTTTATTCTAAGAAATAGTTGTAAGAATATCCTTTTAAATCTTGTGTTCTTAGTTTCCGGCTGAGTTGTACTTTCCAGAATCCCATAAACAATGGATTTACGTACTTCGCGAAGAAAAATAAAGGGTAATCTCTGTATTAAATCTTCATTTTCTTTAGTTCTGGTAGCAAATTCAAGTATCTTACGGTCTTCTTTACCTAACTTCTTACAATACCAAAGTACCTCCATTAAAGCCGTTCCTACTTTTTTAGGTTTACGAAATCTTTCCGTAATTATTTTCAAAAATTTCAAAGAGATCTCTCGTTTACCGAGCTCAAAATCATAGCCCCAAATAAATTCCTCTTTTTGAAATTTACGTACTTCGTTATCTTGTTTCGGTTCATCCTTATATACCGAATTAATACCGATCCTATTTGAAAAAATGAATTTCTTTTTGAGGAGCTCTTCTTCTCCTACGTTCATAAATCCTATAGCTCTTTTTTTGTTTTCATAATTTAAAATGAATTCCTTTGGATTGTAGCTGCCAGAAACCCTTGTTTTTCTAAGGTTTTCGTCATACTCCAACGTATTCTTAAGAACCTTCTTTTGCGCTAAAGTTAGTTCCGACATATCGATCTCTCTTGCTATGCTTTGAATACTAAGGATACATTCTGGTGTTTTTGTAAAAAAACTATGGTTTTGTAATTGCGAAAGAAGGCTATTAGTCGCAGCGTAGTTCTTTCCGATTAGCAGTGGAATTAATTCATCAAAATGTATCAAATCTTTAGCGACTTTGTTATTTACTTTATCGTTTTTAAAATTGAGCGAAGGAATATTCCAACTATGAAAAATCCCAGCAGTAAAACTGCTTTGGAGCAAGGAAAAGCTGAAATCGTGCTCTGGAGTATTTTTGCTTTTTTGATATCTTGAAATACATTTTCCAAAAAGTGATAATGCTTGTTTGCAATTTTCATCTTCTTGATATACAAAAAGACTTCCTACTGCGATATTTACTAAATCTTTGCCTTCAAAATCAATAGGTCCAGACAAATAGTTTATCAGGGCCGTAATGCGTTTTTCCTTTTGATCCCCAAACAACAACCCTGAGATGCCATTTTCAATAGAAAAATCAAGTTTACCTTTAGGGGCTAAGGTATTTTCTTCTCCAATTTCAGAAGAAGGCTGTTTCAAGTTTTCCACATCTGAAATATCAGATCGAAAATCAATATTAAAACTGGAAACAGACTCCTGACATATCCGATCTACGTAATTAAAAGCCGCTTTAGCCAAAAAAATAAAGGGAGGGTGTTTAAAATATGTGCCCATTACTTCAAAAACATACCCAATACCACATATGCCTTGTCCAAAAGAAACTAAGGGTTGACTTACAAACTGATATGGGCTATGCCAAATTAGACCTTGTTTGAATACCCTTGCATCTGAAATAATTTTGCGGCTATACGCGTTAATTTTGGCTAATATCTCCTTATCTCTAGTTAGGGTATAGGTAAAAAACAACGCCAATAAAACCCCAGACCGGCCGTAATATAAAGAACTACCAACCAGTGGTGAGTCCAAAAAAATAATGTCCACACTATTAATGAGCTCCATGACCTTGACCAAGTACTCTTTTTTGGGCAGAACACTATAAACTGTTAAGTATATTATAATAAGACCTGCTTTACCTGTCATATAAGAAGCATCTAAGTCATTTTGCCGTACTTCGGTATAGGCTGTCTGCAGTAATTTCTCAATTTCCTTGACCGCAAAGGGGTCATCACCATTTCTGTATTGAAATAACAACGAAACAACCTCTTCGTATCTTGAAGAAAGAGAAGGTTTTAAAGTGGTTACCTCATTTTGTTTATCGTTTATGAGATTTCTCATCTAAAGAATTTTATATTCATGCACCAATTTTACTATTCGGAAATAATATTCTGGATATTTTTCAAGAAGCATATGAACCAGTAAGTCCCCTATCGCCTTATCACTTTTAAAAGGCCCAATTATATGCGCATATTTAATATGAAAAGGGGCGGCCGCCAAATTGGCTATACCATCAAAATTATCAGAGGAATTATTTAAGAGATATTCAATCTCTTTGTTTTGGTTTTCGGCCATAGAAAAAAAAAGGCATTGCTCGTAAAACATATTAAATGTGCCTTTATCAAAATCCTCCATTAGATGTACATTCTTATTAACAGTTTCAATAGCTTTTTCAGTGTATTCCTGAAAAAAATCCAAATTGTTTCCTCCTATTATTCCTGCATTACAGGCTTTTAAAGTATTTGTTTTACGGTATTGTGTTACGATGTCTTCTGGCACATAATCAAAGTGCTCTTTTATTTCTTTGTACTGATCCGAATAAAAACCAAAGTTGAGCTCTTGATTCTGGGCCAATAGTTCACTTTTCTCTAGTTCCTTTGGTAACCGATCCCAGATAAACACGTCACTATCGGCGTGGATAAAAGGCGTTTTTTGCAATTTATAGGTATAAATTTTACCTAATGCCCATAAATCAGGATGATAATGATGCAAATTGTCCAGTACCACATGGCAGTCCGTGTAAGGTAATTTCATGTTATTGATCAAAAGATCATAACCGGTACTATCTGTGACCAATTCGACTTGATCGTAAAACTCCCTAAACTGTAAACAGCTAAAGGCCCAGCTCATGTAGTAGTAAAGACTATTTATCCAACCACCCGATCTTCGGTCGCTTAAACTTTTGTTTTCGGAAGAGTTAATAGGTTTTGACCAAAAACTTTGAACTATTTTCATTTACGATATTTTGAAAAAGTTTAACAATTTGTTCTATTTGCTTTCTACCTTAGCATTGAAAAACCAACTTTTATCTGTTGCAAATCCCTATCAAATACTAGGTAGGGTAAATTGCTTCGAGCACTGCTCGAACTTTTATGCTTAACCGGAACTTGGCCTAGACCTTTTCACTTCAAAGCATATTAGCCGTTTCTACAGATAAATAAGGTTAGTGTAATGAATACCAAGACTATCCTAAATTAAAAGCATAGGAGTCATTTATGATTTCCATTAGAGACCCGAAACATTTTGATGGGGAGAAGTTTTCTTTAATAAAGGAATAGGCAGAATTTCCAAGAGATACTCTTTTATGTCGATCTTCAATCAAACAATTCAATTGTTCTAGAAATGAAATAGGATCATCTCCTGTGAGAAAGGATTTATTTATTTGACTTTCCATACCAGCGGCACCGTGAGAATGTGTTACCAGGGGAAGTCCGTTTCCAAGCGCTTCTATGTTCTTTATTTTTAATCCTGCTCCAAAACGGACAGGATTGATCATGATATCCATTTCATCGTAGATTGGTTTCACGGAATCAACCAGTCCATGAAAAAAGATGTTTGGGTTTCGGTAGCTGTATAGTTGATAACTTACCTGACCATAAATATGCAACTCAACTGGTGCGTTAAAAATGGGGAATACCTTTTCAAGGAACCATTTCATACCGTCGATATTGGGAATAAAACTGCTTCCCACAAAACCAATTTTACGTACTTCTTTGCGAAGAGTTTGTTGGGAATATTCTACTGGATGAGGAGAAAGTAAGACGCTGTCGTTATCCATATGAGCAGCTACTTTTACAAATTCATTACGTTGAATAAGCATAGTTTTATGAAAAGAACTAAAAATTCTAATCTCCTCGTAAAAATCGATGGGTTCATGGGCATAACCAAAAACTTCAAAAGTTTTTCTACGTTCACTTGTTAAATCGTGAGTGTCTAGGATTGTCAGCACATTGTCCGGAATAAACTGTCTTACGAACGCCAAATACAAATACTCCACAATGCAAACATCGGGTCGGTACTTCTGAAAAACGTTAACTAGCCTTTTTACATATTCGTCCTTATCCAAAACACGTTTCCTTTCTAAATAAATTAGCTCATATTTTTTTTCCGTATTGTTCAATACATCCAAGTCTTCTGATTCTTCTACCCCTGCAAATATGATAGTAAGACAGGTACGTTCCTTTAAGTAGTTTACTAAGGCATCGAGCCGGGCTCTATTTCCCGCTCCCTTTCGCCAGAAATCTATATCGGTTATTATTGCTACGTTTTTCATTCGCTACGAGATCTTAAAAAATACCATTCGATCGTTGTGAAAGGATTAAAACATGAAAAAGACTTTTGCCTTACTTTGATCTTCCATAATAGATTTTATACCAAATACGTTCGTGGAAATAGTAGAGGGTCATTTTAGTTATTACTTCTAAAATACCTAATTTCATTGCTACCAGTGGACTTCCGATGATTACTCTCCCCAGTACTATCGTATCCATACTTGCCATGATTCTCCATGTGATCGTTTTGTATAAATGTCGTTTGCGGTTTTGTTTTATTTTAAATCTCAACCATAGTCGTTCGTGCAGGAAATAAAGGATCATCTTCGTGATCATTTCAGCAAGTCCTATTTTAAGTCCTGCAAGGGGATCAGAGCTAATAAGCCAGGTTAATAGAAACGTATCTAAAGTTCCAATCAAACGCCAGGTAATGGTTTTGGCCACATGCCGCTTAACAGCTACTTCAGTCATTCATTGCAGTAGTATTCTAAATCCTCCTTATATGGTGGAGTAACGGATGAGTACTAAGAACAGTCCATTTTATCTCCAACGGTTGGAAGAATAAATCCTATCGTTTTGATAACAGTAATTACTCTCGAATCCTAGTGATGAGAAAGCATTGGAACTCTAAAGATAGAGCACTCCTGGTCATTAAAACTATTTCCTGTACTCAAAAGCTTGGTTCCAATACGGACCCTTCCCAATCGAAATGGGTTTCTAATAAAGTAAAAAGTTTTTTGTTATAGGGTTTGTAAAATTCGGTTAATGCTGATACACTCTTTTGATCGGGTTTTTCCAGTTTAAGATGATTTTCATTGAGCTTCTTAGTTGATTCCGGGATATGGATCGGAGGAATATCAAGAAACTCTTGAATTTTTTTAAAAACTGGCTGCCTATCAACAAAGTAATCGGCAACATCTACAACAAGCACATTATCTCTCCCAAATTTGTTGATCCAAAGCTCTACGGCTTTATAATATATACCCGTTTCAAGAAAATGGAAGTTGCAAAAAGTATCCATTGGGATACTAGGGTGAAAATCTAATGCGCGCCGGACAAAAGTTGAATAATTGTTCAAGAAATCGTTTTCGCTTATTGCATCTTGGCCTCCAACAAGAACTTCCCACTTCCAATGAGAGTAGGCCCTTTTTACCGGGTCCCTTAACGTGATAATAACTTTAGGTTTTGGATTTAACCTTCCAAGTCTTTCAATCAGCTTTACATCGTGCAACAAAGGATAGAGATAACCACATCGAATGTTCCCTTTAATTTTCTTTTGTAACTTGTTTTTTTCCTTTATGGTAGGATAATATGCGCGCCAAACCTCAGCATCAGTAATATTAAATTCTTTTGCCAAAGGAGCCATAATATTTGGATGAGACAACAGATGCGTTACCAAATCAGTAGAACCACACTTAATAGGCCCTGTAATTATATAATTAGGCGTTATACGTTTTTTTGCTAGCAGTTGCCTCATTTTTAATCTCCATTTTGGCACTCCTCGAACATAGTATGGCAAGAATTGGTATTCATATTTAAGGGCTAAAATTCCCAACGTACGATGGAAGAAATTCTTATTGGAATGCTTTAACGCCATATATTCCTCGAAAATCTCAAAGTTTCTTAAATATTTTGATAGTTCCTTTTCAATCATTTCACATTGAATGTTATTGTTAGAATCCGTTTTACTCTATTTCTATTGTGCAAAAGAGTGCTAAAAAGCATACCGAATTAACCTTTCCCGCTCAAAACTCTATTGTATTACTCTACCCAATTTGTAAAGAAGTGGTAGCGACTTTTCTCTAATTTGATACTTTGAAACAGATCGGCTATTGCCTCTTCCAATTCTTTGTAATGGGGTTTGTCAATTCTTTCACCATGACCAGCAAGTTCCAACACAAGAAGTTCAATTCTGCCTTTTACACTTTTGCACCAGTTATAATAAGTAAGTGCCGATCCCCCCGGCGTGGGGTATGCGAAACACCTTTTTCTTGATTTTCATGGGTTATGGATGATAGTATCTAAAATCTCGCGCATGGTTTAAGAGGGTAACATCACCTTTTTGGTATCAATTATTTCCATTTTACCTTCTCTCATTTTAATTATTCTATCCGCGACGTTAAAATAAAAATCATCATGAGAAATCGCTATTATCGTCTTACCCAATGCTTTCATATCTGGAATTAATCTACGGTAGAAAAAGTATCGAAATTCGGGATCTTGATCGGCCGCCCATTCATCAAACAAATAAATTGGAGCGTCTTCTAAATAACACTGTAATAATCCCAATCGTTTGCGCTGCCCGGAGGATAGCTCTAAGGTGCTAAATTCATTATTCACCACTTTAACTTTGTGATCTAAATGTAAAAGTTTCAGTAAATCATCGATAAGTTGTCCTTTTTTGCTGGTATCAATGCCATAAAGCTTTTTAAAGAGATATGGAGGATTAAAAACTGTTGAAAAGTATTCCCCTAATTCTACGTTGGCTATTTTTTTTTCGTCAATTAAAATTGATCCTTTATCGGGTTTGTATAACCCTGTAAGAATTTTTGCCAAGGTTGTTTTTCCACTCCCATTTCCTCCAGATATGAATAGTACTTCCCCGGCATTTATTTCAAAATCTACTGGACCTAAGCTAAAACTTCCTTGACTAAAATCTACATTTCCATAATTAAAATGTACGTCCTGTACTTTTATCCTCTTTATTTTATGCTTAATAGTATCCGGCTTTAATCTTTTAGTTAGGTTCAAATCAGCCGGTATTTCTTTTAAAAACAATTGAATTCGCCTCCAAGAAACCCTTAGTTGCATTACTTCAGGTATAGAATTAAGTACCCCATTGATTGGAGGGATTAAATACAATAGAACAATCACAAAACTCATTAAGGTAAAAAAAGATATGTTGGGAAATAGCCACGGTAAACCGATTGCTACAATACCCAGTAAAATCAATAACAAAGATTCCCCGAACAATACACCATTTATGAACTTAATTGCTGCTGTTAAATTCTTGTTCTTAAACCTAGAAGCGCTTCCGGACAAATCTTCCTTATACGCTCTCTTTTTTCTCCTATGCTGACTAATTTCTTTAAGCCCATTGACAAGGCCATCAATTAGTCCCATAAAAATATTTCGCTCGTCACGAGCTTCTTCATAATACGGATTGGCACTCTGGCTTACGAAATAGTAGATCACAATTAGCATAATCATTACAGAAACCACAACAGCCGTAGCCCATAAAGAAATGGAAAGCATGTACACGCAGCTCCCAACAATAGTTATAAAACTTGTTACTAGTCTTACAAATAGTTGTGCCGAACTTCCAATAGAAGTGGTATCATCATTTATAACCGTAAATATTCTTCCATTTTCTATTTTCTCCAGTTTCTGATAAGAAGTCATAAGTACTTTAGACAATACCTTCATTCTCATATCATACACTAGATTTACCGTTGTCTTGGTTAATTTTATTTGTACAAATCTTTTTCCTAGTAAATAGATCAACAGCACGAGACAATAATAAAAGACCAAAAATTTTAATTCCATGGGGCTATTAAGTGCAGAGGTAACCATAATAATAACAAGTACATTGGCACAACCGGATAGCGTACTAAAAAGGATTATCTGCGGTATCCCTCTTTTGTATTCATTTTTTTCCGGAAAGAAGAACCCAAGGGCAAACGCCAAATAACAAATAATCCAGGCTAACACTACTAGCTTTAGCAATGCCTCAGCACTAGCAGGAGTCCATACTAGAATAGATCTCCAATTAAATCCGGCAACTGCTTCTGGTAGTAAGTAGATTCCGACAGCCAATGGAATAGCGATGAGTACCGGTGCAAATAACAGATTAATCTTTTCCCATCTGACCCCCAGAAATACCCTATTTTTCCTAATGATATCTCTTGCCGACCAGAGAATATAGCTAATTACCAATATTATAAAGAAGGAAATTGCTAAGGAGAGCATGGAAAATATACGGTCCCCTCTGTCGGTCACTATGAGATCTTCCTCGAGTTCTTCTCCTAAAAGCAAATTCATCGCCTGAATACCAATATTTTTTGTGTTACCACTATTGGCGTTGGCCATTACTGCTATTCCTATCTTTTTTGTTGGATTCAAGATGATATGAGAAGAAAAATTTGGATTTAACCCACTGTGAAATATCTGGTTACTGCCATCTAATAATACGTACCATCCTTTTCCATAAGAAGACATTCCATGCACTGGTACGGTACTATCCCTCAAATGAGTTGCTGCTATTGAGGCTTTAAATTCTGTTTCCTTTAGCTGCAGTTGTAATTGAAGCCATTTCGTTATATCTTCTGCATTGCTTACTACATATCCCGCAGCATTATTTCCCTTGTAGCGTGGAGCATTGAAAGGTCTTGGTTCAAAAAAGCTAATTTTATATCCTTTAGCTATAGGCGCACCACGTTTTGGCCTCCCAACCGTTGTATTGATTAGACCAATACGATCTAATATGCTCTTTTGCATATACGTTTCAAAAACCTCTCCAGTAACTTTTTCCAGGATAAGTGCAAGCACATCGTAATTTATTGTAGCATATTCAAATTCTTTTCCAGGTAGCTTAGAAAGCTCTTGGTCTCTTAGAACTGCCACCGTTTTCTCCAACGCGTACCGCGAATTAGATTCTGGTATTTTAGCCAAGGTATTCCAGGGAATTCCACTAGTATGGTGCAATAACTGTTCTACTGTTATATTTACAGGTTTTCCATCGAAGCTTACCTTAAAGCCAGGCAAATAATTAGAAACATCGGATTTCAAATCCAATTCTCCCCGTTCCACTAAATTCATAATGGCTAATGCTGTAAAAGCTTTACTACATGAAGCAAGCTCAAATAACGTCTTCGAGGTCACTTTTTGGCTTGTTTCTACGTTTGCATAGCCATAGCTTTTTACAATATTTTGATCCTCTAGCACAATTACCAAACTGACCCCAGGTATATCGCCTGTCTCCATTAGTTCTTCTACTTGGGCGTCAATTTCCTTGGATCGCACCTTGGATAAGGATTGTCCCAATGAAGGTGAATTTACCAGAATACACAGAAGCATAAAAACGAAGAAGACACTTTTTTTTCTAATCATAGCGTGACGACTTATATCTCTTTTTTCAAAGTTTACAGGTATAATAATGGTGAATTTCTTCCTCTGCTTTAACTAATAACACCTGTGCTTTAACTAATAACAATTAACTGCGGAAAGCAAATGTTTTAATACATTGGAATACTTCTCTTTTTTAAAAGAGTATAGCAATACTTTGGAAATCAACCTAGGCGAGTACCATTTAAAGGTGTTTTTAAGCGGGAATTCGAGGAATAAATCGATTAAATATCCGCTTACCTATTTAGCTATCTTGAGTTTTGAAGTTGAACCACAGTTTCGAGACTACTATGTCGTTGCCGCTCAATAATAGTTCTTTTTTGAAGTGAAGGTAAAGCACAAACTATGCATTGGTGATATATTTTTTTACTAAGCCTAAACCTTCTTTACTTTCATTTTCCTCTTTAATTAATCTCTTCATTTGGGAAAGACAATTCGTTATATGACTATCATTTTCAAGTTGAAGTAGTTTCAAAGACAAAAGCTCGGGATTTAGCACATCAATATTGGCATCCAATCCCAACCGATGATGTACAACCCTTTTTGCATTATCATGTTGATCTCTACCCATAGGAATAACTAACATAGGAACGTTATGGTGTATACATTCCTTAATTGTTCCTAAACCGCCGTGGGTAACTACAATCGAAGCCTTCTTTAGAACTTCTTGTTGTGGCACCCAACGAAAGATAGTAACGTTTTCAGGAACTTCATCCAAATTCCAGATATCTATGCTTGACCCACCTAGGGAAATATACATTTGAAAGTCGCTAAATTCAGGGCTCCGCATTGTTTTTAGGGAAGTTTGAAAAGCTTTTCGTACATTTTCAGGATACTTGTGCACCATTGACCCCATGGAAACATAAATGATTTTCCTAGTCTTATGTGGAAAGTCTTCTATTAAAAAAGTGTTGGAATTATCACTTTCTAAAATTCCTAGGCTAAGATATATTTCGTTTTCGTTCTCGTTTTCTCTACCGATCTTTAAGGCTCTTGGACAAAGCATCAGCCTTGGCATGGTACTTAGAGGGGCTATGATATCCTCAAAGCTGGCAAGGGATTGATTTTTGGCTTTCGCTAATTTGAGAAGTCTCTGAGGCTCATTTCCTGATAATTTCATGAACCTAATCAAGGAAAGCCCTAACAAACGTTCTTCAACGGTTCTTTCTTCTTCCTCTAAGTTGAGGAGGTAAAAAGTAAAGTAAATTGCAAGTTTAATATCGTACATATAGTAAAATATCAAACCCTCTAAACTCATAAATGAACTAAATAAAACAAGTTTAGGCGCTAAATGTTTTAACAGGTTATCTAAACTTCCAGATAATAAGGAATCGTAATGAGCTTCCAGTACATCTTCCCCATTATAACCATTAGGGTATACATCTTCAAAGATATAATGGTAGTCAAATCCGCGTTTTCTTATCAGATCTCGGCTATTCGGATCAATTGGGCCCGCATAACATACATTGTACCCCTCGTATCGAAGTGAATCTGCTAGTTTTAGCGTAGGGTACAAATGCCCTCGTTCAAAATCTATGAAAATTAGAATATCCGCCATTATTTGTTATCCTATTGTTCAACGGCAGGGGCGTAAACCCCATCCAGAATATCTTTAATTTGATGACATTTAGCCATACTATTGTGCAGAGCCGTATAGTCACCTTTATACATGAACTCTTTAAAAAGTTGCAGATTGGAAATGTACTCTTCTAGTGCCACTAGGATATTGCTATGATTTTGTTCAAAAATCGGGAGCCACATTGTGGGTGAACTTTTTGCTAATCTTACTGTACTTTGAAAGCCACTTCCAGCCATATCAAATATGTCGCGTTCGTTTTTTTCTTTTTCAATTACGGTTTTCCCAAGCATAAATGAGCTAATATGCGATAAGTGTGAAACATACGCGATATGCCTGTCATGTGCCTGTGGATTCATATAACGAATTCTCATTCCCAAATCAAAAAATAATTGTAGCGCCCGCTCCTGTAATTTAAAAGAAGTCATTTCAATTTCACAGATGATATTGGTCTTCCTTTGAAACAAGTTCTTTTGTGCTGCTCTTGGACCGGAGAATTCCGTACCTGCTATTGGGTGAGCAGCTAAGAAATTTCGTCTTTTAGTATGCTCCTTTAAACTCGCACATATTGCTTCTTTAGAGGAACCCACATCAATTACCAAGGCGTCATCTCGAATCCCTTCCAAAATTTTAGGAACAAGTTGTATAATAACATTTACAGGAACTGCAATGATTAAGATATCTGCTAAAGAAAGCTCAGAATAATCACCTTCCTGATCAATTATATTCAAAGACAAGGCATCAATAATATGTTCCTTGTTGGAATCAATTCCAAAGACTTTTGCCTCTTTATACAACCCCTTAATACTTAAACCAAACGACCCTCCAATAAGTCCAACTCCAATGATAAATACATTCATATTGTAAGTGCTTTAAGTGCTTTCTTTTGATATTCTATAACCTTTTCCCCAAACAAACGTTCAGATGAAATTCCTTTCTTATCGCAATATTTTAACAATCTATTCGATTCTATGATCGCTTTCGATTCGTCAGTATATTTAATTGAACTGATGTACTTGAGCCATGGCTCAAGTCCCATCGCATACACAAAGACGTCCTTAGGATTAAAGACATCTATCAGGGCTTTGGCCTCTTCAAAATCGCACCCTGCTAGCCGTCGGGACTGATCCATTTCTCTAGGTAGGGGTTCTTGAAGTAAGGGACCGTATAGCCATGACAGAGGAGCACCATGGCATTCCATCCCTAGAAAAATGACGTCGATATTTCCAATTAGGCCATGAATCCGTTCATACAGTCGGGGAGAAACATTGCAGGAGTCTGCTGCAAAAAGCATGTTAAATCGGTCTTTGAACTTTACATGATGACATATCTTACTTTGGATATCCAAGTCGCTATGCTCCCCCAGAAATGGCAATCCAGTTATAGCGCAGTCATGAAACTGAATTGTCTCCATTTCCCCGAGTTCAATAACATTATTAAATCCTAGTTTTTCGAAGATTAGTTTTAGACTTGGATCTTGTAAGGATCCTCCATCATTTTTAGGAACAATAATATGTTTGATCTTGGTTCTAATTCGCAATAAGGTCTCAAATAAAATATGGTCTTGATGATTATGTGTAATTAGTACATAATCTATAGTCTTAGGCAAATCCTGGTATGTGTAGCGAGAAAGATCAGATTCATACCCATAACTTATTAAGGGATCCGCGAGGAAAGTGGTATTTTTGGTTTCAGCAAGAATACAGGCATGTCCAAAATATCTCGTGAGTATTCCATCTCCTTGGTATTGATGATATTCCGGTGGAGGTACTGTTGTAAAAAAACTTCTAAACAAAACTTCTTCTTCCTCATTTAATTGAAATTTAGCGCTAATAGCGCTGTACTTATTCGGGACATCTGCCATAGCAAAAAGATCATCAATTTCCTTACTATTAAATGGCAGATGTATTCGTAACACATTTTCTTCTGGCAGCTTTGCCGTGCTAAGTACAAATGACCTGGAATCATCTCCTTGAACCAAAAAAAGATTAAAGGTCTGTAAAGACGTATCATAGTATTGCGTTTCATACAAAAGCGGTTCAAAAAATCGGAAAGAGGCATTATTGTTAAGATCGTAAAACAACTCCACAAGACCATTCAAACTGTCAGGAAGCTGAGAATAGAGTTCATTTAAGGAGTAACCTTTTTGCGCTTTAAGCATTTCGATCAATTCGTTAACATCCCTCCCGAAATCCAATAGTTCCGAACAAACCATCTTTGTTTGTTTTATGAGTGCTTCTACCTCTTTTACCCGTTCTTCTTTGTAGTCCATAAATGGCCCCCCTAGCATTTTTGGATTTTTAATTGCATTAGCATGCACTTTTGGATTTGCTACATAAGACCTCATTATTTCTAAATGACGTTCCTGTATGTTCATAGCTGCAGTTGCCGGAGCAATCAAATGCGTCCAGGCATACCAATTATCCACTAAAGGTTCAATAACCAAATTCGGTTTGATATAGACCAAGTCGTCGTCTTTAAATTCCATTTTTAATCGTTTTTTCTTCGTGTATAATGTTTCAATTTTTAAAACTCAAATCGGGAAGATCGATTCAAGAGGATTGTAATTAATTCATCATATTCCAGCAGAGGGGACAATAAAACACTTTCTTCTCCAAACAATTCAGGTCTGCGCTTTTATAGGTGAATACCTTAAGCAAATTTGCCTTTAAGAAGAAGGACTCAATTGATGTAGGATCAGAAAATTGGTTGCCAAATCAGAAATTTTGGATACCAAAGGGGGGGACATTACGGCATGATGGTCACCCGTTATTTCATTTATTTCCAAAACCCTAAAATAGGTGCTGGTCAACTCTAAATTCATTTTCGAATCAGAGGCTTTTATATAAAGTGCACTTGCATCTACTGCCCCTTTAAACCTATAATTTTCAATGATTGTGTTTAAGGTTCGTGAAGTATTTACCGCTTTAATGATCTCTTTCTTGCTGCTTTCTGCATGTTCGGTTCTTAAACTATAGTATTCTTCTGGAATTAACTTCAACACCGTATCGCGCTTCATTTTTTCAAAAGCGTTGGACGCAACAAAATCTGACCAAAGTGATGAAATAGTTGTAGTCTCTGAATCGGTTGTAACGGCTTTTCCTATAATCGAATTAATTACCTTTTTTTCTTCCTGCACATTAAATTTTAGTCGTGTTTCTCGAAACGGCAGATCAAATTTAGAGTCAATAATTACAATATTAGGGGCACCTTCTTCGGCCATTTGTAATTGTCGGGCTATTTCGTACAAAACAACACCTCCTAAACTCCATCCAACCAGATTATATGGGCCTTTCTCCTGGACAACTTTCATTTTTTTTATGTACTCCGATGCAAGCTCTTCCACACTAGTGTTTTGTGGACCATAATCGGGGAGGTCATATTTTATACCATAGCAATTATACCCTAAAATCCCCTTCACCATTTCTACATAGGCGTTGATATGCCCACTACCATCATGGATAACAAAGAGATTATTTTCCTCAGTATATGCTTGTTTCATTAAAAACAAGCCTTGTGCTCCTTCAATAGGAAAGATACTTTGAGTTTCAAGTTTTTGAGATAACCCTTTAATTGTAGAAGTTTCAAATATCTCTGCCAAAGGGATTTCTTTCGAAAATATTTGCTTGATTGCAGAAGTCAACTCAATGGCTAGCAAAGAATGCCCCCCCAATTCAAAAAAATCACTTTCGCGATGAATTGAGTTTTCATCTAAGTGTAATAGCTCTGCCCAGATTCTAATTAATCTCTCTTCAAGGGAATTAGGAACTATTTCGGAAGGTTTTTTTAAGATTTCATTAGATCCATTTTTTCCATTTCTGGTCGTCTTAAAGTTCCCTGTCAAAATATCACCATATTGTTCCAGAGCCTTTTTGTCAATCTTACCATTAGCTGTTAATGGTATCTCATCTAAAGCCTTAAATTTGGTAGGAATCATATAATTTGGTAAAATATCAGCTAACAACTTCCTAAGAGTAGTAGCGTCAGATGTTGGTAATGGCACCTCAATACCTCTTTCAAAAAGTATGCTGTAAAAAGCATTACTTGAATGCATTTTTTGGTGATGGTATGAAGTATATCTAAAATCGATTGCCTTCTGACCTTGCCTGTGTAATACACCTTTTATAAAATAATCCGGATTTACATCATTTGAGGATAGGCTTCTGCTGATCTCCAAATCCAAGTAATCATTCTTTTGAACCTCGTAACCCGGATAGGCAACTGGGAAGAATATGGGTAGCCAACTTCCACTATCCTCAAGTATGTCAAGGTGAACAGTATTGTCCAAATGGAGATCCATCCAGACGTACAACCCGTTAAAAGTAGACTTTCCAAGAAAGTTCAGCTTAACCATATGGGTATATTCTATCTTCAGATCGCTTGTATAGTCTAAGTCTTCAAAAACACCGTGATCCGAAATAATATTTTTCTTAGGAAGGTTTTTAAGGCAAATTCTGAATTCGAAGTTTTCTCCATAAGTATCAAAAATCTTTTTGACGTATTTGTGTGCAACCTCGGAAAATCCATACTCGAACATTGACTCATCCATTGTTATTGCAGTAATTTTTGTGGTACTTCTTGATGGAATCATATTCTCGGGATATTTCATAGATTTTTTAACATAATCAATGAGTACGGCCGCACCTTCTGACCCTCCTATTGAACCAACAATTTCAGATACGCAAAAATCTATGTCTTCAGGAATTTTCAGCTTCATAATGTCACCATGGATCACCTTAATTTTATCTGTTAGATTCTCTTTCTTTACTCTTTTTTTTGCTTTCCAGTAGGTTTCTTCTAGGATCTCGACACTGTAAACCTTTTTCGCACCACATTCAATGCATAATCTAGACAAGATTGCCTCCGGTCCCGGCCCAATCTCAAGTACAACTTTTCCCGCTATTACTTTTTTAAGTGCACTTTTATACTTTTCATTTCTAGAAAGGTGGTTGTACATTGAACTGTATACCAAGTCGTCATAAATTAAAAACTCGGCGATTGATGGCCATAACTCCACAACTTTCTTCTTTTTAAAATAAGCATGTAAACTGAGGTTATCTTCTGAGGGTAAAACAACATTATCTGCTACAAATGGTATATTTTGAAGAGCGTTTTGCACCTCATCCAATTCAATGCGATATCCTCTAATCTTAACCTGCTTATCTGCTCTACCCAAAAATTCGATATTTCCCTCCGAAGTCCATCGTGCTAAATCTCCTGTTCTGTAAAGTCGTTCAAACCCTTTTTCTGGGTAGGGATTTTTTACAAAGGCATCGCTAGTTAGTTTTTCTCCATTTATGTATCCATGTGCCACTTGAGCCCCAGCTACACACAGTTCTCCGGGACGTCCAATTACACATAATTTATTGTTGTTATCCAATATATAGACCTTGATTCCTTTTAGTGGTTTTCCTATCACTACTCTACCATGTCGGATCGGGTTTACAGCAATTGTTGTACAAACCGTATTCTCCGTGGGACCATAAGCATTAATCACTTGTATTCCTAGTTTATTAAACGTGCTTGCAAATTGCTTCTTAAACGCTTCTCCTGCTGAAATAACTAAACGTAACTTATTCGCTTCCGCATTCAAAAAGGATTGATAGGACGGAGGTAGGGTTACACAGGTGATTTCTTCATCTTTTATTATCCTATTTATGCCATCTTTGGAATTAATAGCTTCTTTTGGAGCAATTATCAATGTTGCGCCAGCGTTAAGGGTGGTAAACATTTCAGAAACAAAAGCATCGAATGAAAAAGATGCAAATTGCAACACTCGATCAGCGGGTGTTAAACCAAAAAGATCTATCTGATTGACAACGAGATTTGTAACTCCACCGTGCGTAATCATAACTCCCTTAGGATTTCCTGAAGTTCCAGAGGTAAACATTACATAGCACAAATCATCCGAGGTTATTTGAATATCAGGAGCGGTACTGCTATACTCATTGAATTTGCTTAGAAAATCATCCAAAGAAATATTAGTGCAGTTCGGGAGCAATGATTCGGCCAAAACGTACTTTGTAATCAAAATGTCAGCTCCTACAACCTTTAACATATATTCTTTCCTATTTTTAGGTAGATGGGGATCTATCGGAACATAGACAGCACCAGACTTCAAAACTCCCAAAATAGTCCAAACCATTTCAATTGATTGCTCAAGACAAATAGGAATATGCTGCCCCTTTTTGATACCGATACTACATAAATAATTGGCAAACCGATTTGAATAAACTTCTAATTCCTTGTAAGAATTCGTCTTTTTTTCAAATTGAACCGCGATTTCGGTTGGACTAGATCGCACCTGCTGTGTAAACAAATCTAGTAGGGATTCCTTAACTGGAAAGCCTTCATTAACCTCATTGAATTCTTTAAGGATGATGTTTTGTTCTTCTTCTGTTAGGATATCAATTTGCGATAATTGAATATGCTTATTTCGAATAACCTGATTTACTATGGTTTTGAAGTATTTTTTGAATCGCTTAATCGTTGTTTTATGAAAAAGATTAGTGTCATATTCAAAGAGCAATTCCAAGGTGGTACTTGTTTCTGCTGCTGTTAACGACAAATCAAGTTTTGAAGAGGCTATCTTTTTATTATAAACTTCAAATTCAAGACCATCTATATCAGCCTTTGGACTATCAAAATTATTATAGGTAAAAGAAATGTCGAAAAGTGGTGTCCTGTTAGGAGATCGCTTTAATTTGAGTGCTTCAACCAATTCATCGTAAGGATAAGACTGATGATCAAAACACTCTAAGGTTGTCTTACTTACTTGAGCTAACGTCTTTGTAAAACTAGAATCCTCTTCAAGAATGTTCCTTATGGGTAACGTATTTACGAACATTCCCACAATATCTTCCAAATCAGGATGATCGCGCCCAACAGTTGGAATACCGATTACGATATCTTTTTGATTGGTTAATTTGTAGCAAAGGATATTATAGATGGTAAATATAGCCGCGAATAAAGTTGTATCGTTTTCAAGTGCTATTTCCTTTAAGGATCTGGTTTCTATTTCATCTAATTCGAAGGTTACTATATCTCCTCCAACCATTTTTATCTTAGGTCGTTGATAGTCTATCGGTAATTCTAAAATGTTTGTTGCATCAAAAGTGTTTAACCAAAACTTTTTATCGATGTTCATAGCTTCTTTTTGTTCAACATCGAGCTGCCAAACCACATAATCTTTAAATTGCAGCGGTAAAGGGGATAATGTTTCTCCTAAATACAATGCTCTAAATTCGCCTACCAAAATTTCGCCGGAAATTCCATCTCCAATTATATGTGGCATGTCCAGAGCCAGAATATAGTCTTCGGCTCTTAGCTGAATTAAACAAACGCGTACTAAGCAGTCTTTCCCTAAATCGAATGGGGCAATAAAATCGTTTAAGATTCCATCGATTTCTTCTTCCATAGCTTCAACAAACATCACCTCAAAATCTAACGAGCTCCTTATAACTTGGACAGGTGCACCGTCTTTTAAGACAAAATTTGTTCGTAGGCTCTCATGTCGGGCTATAATTTTTTTGAAGACCTTCCCAACGTTGGCAGTGCTCAAATTGCCTTTCACTTTATATACCTGTGACATACTATAGGCCAACGAATTCTTATTTAACTCGTACAAAAAGTACAATCGCTTTTGGGCAGGTGAAAGAGGATAATGATCACTTTCTGCAGCAGGGGTAATTGATTCAAAATCAGAATAGGCCTCTAACTTTTTTAAATACGTTAGAAGGTCTTTTTTACTTTGCCTAATTTTTGTAATAATTTCATCGGTAAGATTTTCTTCCGGATCGTAGATGTCAATATGTTCATTGTTTCTGGATAATGAAATTGATAAATCTTTTAGTTCGTTTAACATTTTTTCCATAATCAGATAGTTATTTTGTTCAACAGTAGTGTTGCTTTGAGAAAAGCATTTTTTTTGAAGCTCTTAAGGAAGTAAATCTTCTAAAATGCGTTGCGGTAATTTGCTTGGGCCTTTTTCTTCAAAAAAATGGTATTTGGATTCAAAATATTGTTCGGATCAAAAACCTCTTTTATTTGTCTCATCAACTGAACTTTTTCGGGGTCCATATAAAAGTCCATCGCAAGAGTATTATACTTGCCAACACCATGTTCCCCTGAAATTTCGCCACCCAATGCTACCGCCTTTTCAAAAATCGCCTTGGAACAATAGGCTATTTTCTCCTCCCAGGCGTGCATTCCTAAAGAACTATTCCTAAAAATATTGACATGGAAATTTCCATTCCCAATATGCCCAACAACAACAAAATGTAACCCTTCGGCCTTACAAATGGATTTTATTGTGCGATACATAGGCGCTATCTTCGATCTTGGGACTACAATATCCAGGTCTTTAAAATTGGAGTAATTTAAAGCCGCCTCCCCAATTTTTTTTCGATACTCCCACAACTTTGTAATTTCTGTTTTAGATTGTGCTACAAGTATTTCAGATTCGGTATATTCTGAAATAAAATCCCACAATAACGCTATCTTACGTTGATTTTCCGATTCACTTTCCGACTCTATTTCTATCCAAAGTACGCCTCCTCTATCTATGGGATAAGCCTTACTCTTTTTCAGATAAGCGTGCATTAAATGATACCCATTACTGTCAAGGAATTCCAGTGAAGATGCAGAGTAACCTTCTAAAAAAAAGTGATGTAAAAAAGAGAACAAAGAAGATTCAGTAGAAAAAGGTATCCTTAACAAAATTTCTTGTTCAGGCGGCCTTAGCTCAAAAACCACTTTAGTTATTATGCCAAGGGTACCTTCGCTACCAACAAAAAGCTGTGTGAGGTTATATCCTGTTGCATTTTTTTTGATGTTTTTGCCCGTCCAGATAACTTGACCATTTGGGAGCACCACTTGAAGATTAAGCACAAAATTTTTAGTACTACCGTACTTTAAAGATTTTGGGCTTCCACTAGATACTGCTACATTACCTCCAATGCAACTTATAGCCGAGCTACTAATATTTTGTGGAAACCAGAGTCCATGTACTGCAAGCTCATCTTGTAGATTTTGAGTAATTACACCAGCACCTGCTATGACATAACGATCAATTGTATTTACTTCTTCAATTTGGTTTAAACGCTCAACAGATAAAACAATGTCATTGGGATTTGCAATTGTACCACCACTGACGCCACTTCCTCCAGCTCTACATGTAATCCCTTGTCCAATCTCATTGCAAAAAGCTACTACTTTAGATACCTCATAGGTATCAGCTGGTTTAACAACACATAGTGGATAACTTATTTTACCAGTACTATGATCTATGGCATAGTTGTACAAGTGTTCTTTTTTTATCAACACATTTGTCTCACCGAGTATTTCGAAAAGCTTCGTTGTTATTTCCGGGCGTAACATCTTACGCTATGATTTACTCATTATCTCCTCTTCCATAGCCGCAAATAACGCGTGAATATTATCCAAACCAAAGCCATCATAATGGTTTACACGTTGCACAATCTCGTAGAAAAAAGTAGCTCTGTCACCAATTGGGGAGGTGAACACCTGAAATAGTAAGGTATCGTCTACAACATCGCACAATATTCCATGTTCCTGAATTTTGGCAATATCCAATTGAGGATATTTTTTACGTAAATTCTTGTAATATGAATTGGGAAAGGATGTGAATTTGACACCATTTTTTCGAAGTACTTCTATGGATTTAAAAATATTGGAGGATGAAAACGCTATATGTTGAATTCCTGTACCATAGTTCTGATCTATGAACAGTTGTACTTGGGTATTTTTATGTTGATCAGGTTCGACCAATACATTGTTTATTTGCTTATTGTCTGTCTGCAATACTTTAAGGAACATTCCTATTTTTCCCTTTCCATTCTGAGTTCTTTCATCAAAACATGATACTGTTTCAGAATGAAAAATTGCATTAAAATATTGCTCCCATACTTTAATTTCATTTATACGCAAGGCACAAGCAATATGATCAATTTCATCTAAATAAGACTCTAATGGTTCAAAATTCCATTCATCCTGGTCAATCGGTTCAAATCCGGGAATAAAGACCCCACCGTATGCGGTATTGTTGATAAACACAATTTCATTATCATCGAATATTTTAACAGAAGCCATAGAAACTTCACCGTATTTATCATTGATTTTGTGTGGAAAGGTCAGAGGAATTGCCCCTCCAACCAGTGCATTTTCGAAAAACGTCTCCACGTCATCAATCTGGACCCCTATTTTTTTTATTCCATTACCGTGAAGATCAACAAAAGAGACTATTTGATAAGAACTGGGTTGAGAGGCAGAAGTGATCACCAACTTAATATCATTCTTCACGATAAAATACGAACACTTGTTGGGATGTCCAGTTTCCGGTCCACAATAAGCAACTACTTTAAATCCAAGGGATCGTACGTGCCAATACACTACCATTTTAGCCATTCCTACATAGTATTCTATGAAGTCATATTTCACTTTTAAAAAATCCGATTCAACTAATTGCTCTTTCATAATATTAAGATGTTACGTGATTCGTTTTAAAGGATATCCACATATAGTTATACAAGGAGCACCTTTTTTAGAGACAGGCGTACTTAAAAATGGTCATCCCAACAACTTTACGATTTACTTTTTCCAGAACTACAGACTGTTCTGGTCTACTTTAGAAAAAAAAAGAACTACCAAAAGGTTCACTCTTTTTTATGTGGTCAGAAGGTTTTTTTTAAGACCTCTTTTTCTTTAATTTTTTCGCGTATAAAGGAGGCAAGTCTTCCTATTGCCATGTCAATTACACTTTCGTCTAAATAGCTAAATGCGAGTCTGATTACGTTTTTCCCGCCTTCTTCTAGGTAGAAAAACGACAAGGGTGTAACTATTACCCTATAATTTTTTGCGCAGTCGATCACATCTTTCTTTGCAATTTCAAAAGGACAGGTCAAGGTAAGAAAGTACCCTCCTTCCGGGAAATTCCATGTAATCTTGTTCATAAGGAAATCATCACTATTTCTAAAATAACTTTCAAGAGCTAATAAAACCTTAGTTTTCTTTGATCTAAGGTTATCAAGTTTTGCCTTATTATACTCTTGAAGGGAAAAATTATTTTTTAAAAGTAATCCCCCGAAAATTGCTTGCGTAAGACTTGGAGTATTGACTGTGGTATATCCCTTGAATTTAGCCATGAGATCGATAACTTTCTTTTGGTACTTGATGGTACCATCCGCTACTACCACGCCAATTCTCAGTGAAGGATGTATAGTTTTTGCAAAAGAGTGCAGATAAATTACATTTTTATAGTGGTCTAACGATTTTAACGTAGGATACTTGTTTCCTTCAAATACAAAGTCGCCGTAGGCGTTATCCTCAAGTATAAAAAAGTTATATTTCTTGGCAAGTTCCAAAAATCTTACCCTGTTTTCTATAGGCATTCTGCTCCCCGTAGGATTTTGAAAATCTGGAATAGTGTATACTAGTTTTACTTTTTTCCCTTTTTTTTGATAAGCTAAAACGTTTTCTTCTAAGCTATTTAGACAAAGACCATTTATTCCTGTCTTAACCGGTGCAATTTCATAACCTCCTAACAGGGCAAAATGAGTTAGTCCAATGTATGAAGGATCCTCCGTTAACAAAACATCCTCTTCTTTGTTGAGCAAGGTCATTACCGATAACATTATACCCTCCTGGCTACCCACGGTTACCATAACATCATCTGCTAAAACCGCTATATTCTGATCAGATTTTAGGTATTTTATCACCAAATCATTTACTATACCTTTCGTACGATTATATTGTCCTAGTGCCTTTAATACTTGTGTGTAGCTAACTTTTTTGACTGCTGCAATGTGCTTCACAAAAAGATCTATATACTCTTGAAACCGCTCCAAATCAAAAAATAATTCGTCTGGGCGTCCTGAAGCAAGTGAAATCGCCTGAGGATAATTTAATTGAACTTCATTCAAAAAACCCATCACATCTTCTTTCAAGGTGTCTAAAAATCGGTTGTAGGTGATTTCCGCTTTCATTATGGTCGTGTCGCTGTTTAAATGGTAATCTTAGCCACGGATTGATCCTCGATTCGGTTTGCTGAAACACTTGAAACAAGGATAATTTTCCCAAGTTCCCGGATTTGGGGTTTTTTGTAGAACGTTTCCAATTTCACCTTCACATTAAATTCTTTTTTAATGATGTTTAGCAACATCAGCATTTTTAAAGAGTGTCCCCCCAACCTAAAAAAACTCTCTGTAACACTTGTAGTATCTTTACTTATTTCCAATAACTCTGACCAAATTGCAACTAATCTTTCCTCTGTTTCTGTAGACGGTGCTTCATAGTCATTTTGTACCTGTGTCTCCAATTCAAGTAAAGCATGGTGATCAATTTTTCCATTAACATTTAAGGGAAAGGCGTTAATTCTAACAAAATGACGGGGTATCATGTATCCAGGAAGGATCTCTCGTAATTCTTCTTCTAACGAGATACCATCAAGTATTTCATCGGATTTTAAAAATGCAATCAGCCACTTTGATTTGGCAGTATTCTCCCTCACTATAACGACAGCCTTCTCCACATTGGCTAAGGTTTCCAAGCTAGCTTCAATTTCACCGAGTTCAATGCGATGTCCCAATATTTTAACTTGACCGTCACTTCTGCCTAAGTATTCTATATTACCATCAGGAAGCCAGCGGGCAAGATCACCTGTTCTGTATAGTCGCTCACCTTCACGAAATGGACTTTGGATAAACCTTTGAGCGGTGAGCTTTGGTAAGTTTAAATAACCTCGAGCCACTTGTCTACCACCAGCACATAATTCACCGGTTACTCCTAGAGGTACAGTCTTCAAATTTTCGTCAAGGATGTAGGTATGAACATTAGCAATAGGGGAACCGATAGGTACACTTTGCACATTTTCTGAAAGCATATAATCAGAAGTCATATCAAACGTAGTGGTATTAACGGTAACTTCCGTGGGCCCATATGCATTTATCAATTTTGGATAGTCTCCTTGTCTTTTGAGCCAACTTTGTGCTGTCTCAAGATTTGCAGCTTCTCCTCCAATGGCTACCAATCGTATATGTTGGGGGAGTTCGTAATCAAATTTTTCAAGATCGTAGTTAAGTTGTCGCCAATAGGCGGTAGGAAGGCTTAAAATCGATATCTGCCAATCTTTGCAGGCTAATAGTAAATCTTCTGTTGAATTTAATACATCATCGTTTCTAATATGAATGCCTGCTCCACAGATGAGGTAAGGGAAAATTTCTTCTACAGAAACGTCAAAACTAATTGAGGCGAATTGTAGAACCTTGTCTTCCGGACGTAAACCATATTCTTTGACCATAGAAAATGCAAGGTTAACCAGAGAAGAGTGTTCGATCATAACCCCTTTAGGTTCTCCGGTTGAACCAGAAGTGTAAATCACATAGGCTAAATCACTACTTTGATTGATCCCCACCGGATTATCCATTAGGTTTCCAGTAATTTCTGCTATGTTTATAAATTGTTTTTGACCATTTTGTTGAAAACCTTTTGGAGTTGTTAATTCATCTGTAATTAAGAGTTTTGCCTTGCTATTTTGAAGTATATATTCTACTCTAGCATCTGGAATGCTTTTATCAATAGGAAGATATGCACTACCAGATTTTAAGATTCCCAGAATTGTGATTACCAACTGCTCACTACGGGCCATTTGAAATGCTATAAGATCGTCTGATGCCGTAGAATAATTAGTTCTTAGATAATGGGCCATTCTATTGGCCGTTTCATTAAGTTCTTTATAGGTTAACTTGTTATCCTCAAAGATCAAGGCGATGTTGTTTGGGGTGTTCTGTACCTGTTTCTCGAAAAGGGATACAATGGTGGTGTCCTTGGGGTAATCTACTGTTGTGTTATTGAACTCCTTTAAAATTTGATGCTCCTCTTCTTCATCCATGTAACGGATATCGCCTAAGCTGGTTGCCCCTTGGACTATCGATTCCAATACGTTGCCCATATGACCCTTCAGCATCGCCACTACATTATCATCCAATAAGCCGTCATTGTATTCGAATGCTATGCATAACTCCTG
>JBCDHD010000002.1:0-532218 GCA_038750505.1 Bacteroidota bacterium
CCCCGGCAGCGGTACCATCACCTGGAGCGGTCTGGATGTTGCCAATGGCGCCACCCTTGACCTTGACTACCAGGTGACCATCAATGATAGCGGCAGTTATGCGACAACAGGAGAGATTACCGCGTCTGACCTACCCGATTCCGACAGTACCCCCAATAACGATGACGGGGACCAAAGCGAGGACGATGAGGACAGCGCGACATTTGCCTTGCAATCCGCAGACCTTAGCCTAGTAAAAGATATTTCCGCCACTTCAAGTGATACCCCAAATGTGGGGGATACGGTCACCTTCGAATTGACAGTGACCAATACCGGACCAAATACGGCGACCAACGTTGTATTGGAAGATGAAGTACCTTCAGGATTGAATTTGACCACAATAAACAATGGGGGAACGGCCATTGCTGGAACTTTTTTGAGTTGGACCATTTCCTCCCTTCCTGTGGGGAGTACCACAGTGTCCTATCTGGTAACGGTCAACGCACCCAATGGGTTCCCTGATGAATATTTGAACATTGCTGAGATCACGGCCAGTGATCAGGATGACCCGGATAGCGAACCCTTTAATGATGATGGCGACCAAAGTGAGGATGATGAGGATTTCTTTATTATTGAACCGCAGGTAATTGACTTGGAACTGGACATCAATGTAAGTGATTCCAATCCCAATGTTGGGGACGTGGTGACCTTTACCGTTAACATAAGCAATTTGGGTGATGTGTCCGCCACAGGGGTTGCCATACAGGATGTATTACCTCCTGGATTTGGAAACATAACCGGAATCAGCAATGGTGGCCTTCTTGGCGGCGGGGCAATCAACTGGTCTGGTCTAACGGTGCCCGTGGGAAGCAATACCTTGACCTTGACGTTCGATACCGAAGTACTGGAACCTACAGGCACCACTGGCGAATATGAGCACCAGGTCCAGGTAACTGCAGCCGATCAATTTGATGAGGACAGCACACCCAATAACGATAATGGGGACCAAAGTGAGGATGATGAGGATGCTACAGCCGTAGTTCCACAACAAGCTGACCTGAGTTTGGCCAAATCAGTCAACGATTCAACGCCTGATGTCGGAGACACGGTCACCTTCACCTTAACAATGACCAACCTCGGTCCCAATGTGGCAACGGGAGTGGCATTGGAGGACATCCTCCCGAGTGGATATACATTGACCACGGTCAATAATGGAGGTTCCCAAGTCGGAAACACAGCATCGTGGTCCGGGTTGACCGTACTTGCCAACGGGGGTAGCACCACGGTCACCTATCAGGCAACGGTGAACGCACCAACAGGTGCCCCCAATGAATATGTCAACAGTGCCCAGATCACCGCAAGTGATCAGTTTGATCCGGATAGTGACCCAAAAACGGGCAATACCGTTGATGAGGATGGGAATGGCGATGGGGACGATGATGATGAGGATACTTTGACACTTTCTCCGAATATTGGCGACCTGGAGCTCACCAAAATTGTGGTTGACGGCGATACTACACCTTTGGTGGGTACCGAGATCAGCTTTGAAATTACCGTATTCAATGTGGGAAGTGTTGGAGCCAACAATGTGGTGGTGGAAGATCTGCTCCCTTCAGGATATGATTTTGTGCTATACAGTGCAACTTCGGGAATTTATAATGAAAGTACAGGTATTTGGCAGGCAGGCGATGTTTCAGCCGGTGGTACGGAAACTTTGGTGATTGATGTTCTGGTCAATCCCACAGGTAATTACACCAATGTGGCCGAAATTATTGCGACGGACATTTTTGATGTGGATTCCACTCCCAACAACACTATTTTGGCCGAGGATGACCAAGATGATGTTGTGGTAGCACCAATACAGGTAGCAGACCTTGCTTTGACAAAGTCAGTGGATACCACCACACCTGATGTCAATGATAATGTAGTATTTACCCTTACGGTAATCAACGAGGGACCTGGCGAAGCTACAGGAATACAGGTATTGGACCAATTACCTTCTGGTTTTACCTATGTATCGGATGACGGCGGAGGAGCTTATGTTTCCGGAACCGGGATATGGAGTATTGCAAGTTTGGCTAATGGTAACAGTGCAATTCTGAACATCACGGCTTCGGTCAATACTACTGGGGATTATGTTAATGGAGCAGAAGTTATTGCCCATGACCAATTGGACCAGGATTCCACTCCGAACAACACTGTCCCTTCCGAAGATGACCAAGATGAAGTAGTGGTCACTCCACGCCAATTGGTGGATGTTTCCGTCACCAAAACAGCCAATACGAGTACTCCAAATGTAGGCGGCAACATCAGCTTTACGGTCACGGTGACCAACGACGGCCCCAGCGATGCCACCACTGTTGTGGTAACCGATCTGTTGGCATCAGGCTATGAATTTGTTTCGGCGACCCCATCGGTGGGCACCTATGAACCGCTCAATGGTTCGTGGACAGTAGGAGACCTTCCCAACGGAACTACTGAGACCATCACCATCCAGGCGACGGTCTTGCCCAATGGAATTTATACTAATACCGCGGAACTGACCGATCTCAGTGAGGATGATATCGATTCTCTTCCCGCGAATAATGACGACACGGAGGACGATCAGGAAACCATTGAACCAACCCCGGTCCTGGTATCCGATCTGGAGCTGAGAAAGACCGTGGACAACACCACACCTTTGGTCGGTGAAGAAGTGGAATTTACCATTAATATTACCAATAGTGGACCAAGTGAGACTTCGGGCGTAATCGTGCAAGACTTGCTCCCTAGCGGTTATGCCTATATTTCAAACACAGCAACAGCCGGGAACTATGATCAAAATACGGGAGCATGGCAATTGAACGGGAATCTGTTGGATGGAACAACGGAGACCCTGAGGATAAGAGCTTCTGTAAACCCCACTGGGGTTTACACAAATAGTTCAGAAATAACCAGTTCTGATAATTTTGATCCGGATTCTGTTCCGGGAAACGGTATTGCTTCAGAGGATGATCAGGACGAAGCGGCAACCATCCCCATACCTTTGGCCAATGTTTCGTTGACCAAGACAGTGGACAATGACTTTCCAGATGTTTCCGATCAGATTACCTTTACCCTGGATTTGGGGAATGCCGGACCCAGTGAGGCCACTGGAGTCCAGGTATTGGATCTGCTCCCGACGGGATACAATTATGTGTCACACACAGGAGCCGGTAGTTACAACCCTGTAAGTGGTATTTGGGATATTCCAAACTTGGCTGCGAATACCAATGTTACCCTGGATATCACAGTGGGCATCAATACCATCGGTAGTTACGCAAATATGGCCGAATTGATTGCGGTCAATGAGTTGGATCCGAACTCAACCCCAAACAATAATGACCCAAATGAGGATGATCAGGACGAGCAGGTAACCCTGCCCCGTGTGATCACTGACATTTCGTTGGTAAAAACGGCCGACAACCTTGCCCCATCGGTGGGGACCAACATTACATTTACGGTGGCCATTACCAACGACGGACCAAGTGATGCAACCGGACTGGTAATAGAAGATATCCTGGCAAGCGGATATGATTTTGTAAGTGCGACCACATCCATAGGGTCGTACGACGAGGTCATTGGCTCTTGGGACATAGCCTCCCTTCCAAACGGTACCACGGAGACATTGGTCATCATTGCCACGGTATTGTCAAATGGGGAGTACAGCAATACAGCGGAGTTGATTGCGCTGGAAACCTTTGATCCCGATTCTTCACCTGATAACAATCTTAATTCTGAAGATGATCAGGATACTGTAAATCCGATGCCAACGGGCTTGGCCGATCTTTCTATTACCAAAATAGTAGATGATGTCGATCCAAATGTGGGCGATGTGATCGAGTTCACCATCAATTTGACCAACAGCGGCGACAGTAATGCTTCTGGTGTGGTGATCAGCGAAGTGTTGCCCATAGGCCTGGCATACGAGGCCCATACGGCCACCGCAGGTACCTATGATGAAAATACGGGCATCTGGAATACCAACGGGGTCATTCCCAATGGTACCACGGAGACCTTGGTCATCCTGGCCAGGGTGAACCCACCGACCGGGACCATCGGGGAATATGCCAACCGTGTCCAGATCACCGCGAGTGATCAGGCAGATCCGGACAGTGACCCAACTTCGGATTTTGATTTGGATGACCTTGCGGACGGACTATCCGATGATGACGAAGCAAGCGTGACAATTACCCCACAGTCCGTTGATATTGCCATTGAAAAAACCGTTGACAATGCAAGGCCCACCATCGGGAATGAGATAGACTTTACCATTTCAACGACCAATAAGGGTGCATTGTCGGCCACCAACATCGGTATCGAGGAGCGATTGCCCAACGGATACCGGTTGATCAGTGCCAATGCCACTCTAGGCGAATATGATGCGGCAGAAGGCTTCTGGGAAATTGACACCCTAAATGGAGGTGAGACCGCTACATTAACCTTGACCGTAGAAGTATTGGATATTGAAGATTACCTCAATGTGGTGCAGCTAGCCTTTGTGGACCAGTTTGATATGGATCCCACAAACGATTCCGATACGGCATCCATTGAACCAACCTGTCTAGTGTTCTACAATGAGTTCTCACCCAATGGGGACGGGGTGAACGAGACCTTTGAAATCGATTGTATTTCACGATATCCCAACAACACCTTGAAAATCTATAACCGATGGGGCAATCTGGTATTCCAGGCGCAGGGATACAACAACGAGTTCGCCGGTATTTCCAATGGACGAGCGGTCATACAGCAGGAGGAATTTTTACCGGTGGGAACCTACTACTACATTTTGGATCTGGGTGATGGCTCGCATCCCATTGCGGACTGGCTATACATCAATCGATAATATGATATCAGTAATTATGAAAACAATACCGTTAAAAGTGATGTTCAGAAGAGCATTTTTGATCCTGTTCACCCTGATATCATTTCAGTTGGAAGCTCAGCAAGATCCACAGTTCACACAATACATGTACAACACTTTGACTGTTAATCCAGGATATGCAGGCTCAAGGGGACACCTGTCAATTTTGGGGATGCACCGTTCCCAATGGGTGGGTATCAATGGAGCACCTACTTCCCAGGTTTTGGCGATCGATGGCCCCATAGGTGAAAAAGTAGGTTTGGGGATCGTTACTACATATGATGAGCTTGGCCCTTCCAACGAATTGTTCTTGGATGGCAATATCTCCTACAGTATCCAGGTTGGAGAAAACAATAAAAGGCTCTCCTTTGGTCTAAAAGCGGGCGGCCGCATATTTAATGTCGACTTCTCGGAAGGACTTTTTCGGAATCCCGATGTTGCCTTTCAAGACAATATTGAGAACCGGTTCTTTCCGACCGTAGGAGCCGGGGCCTATTACCATACGGAACGTGCCTACCTGGGCTTTGCCATCCCCAATTTCTTTTCAGAGGACCACTATGACGGAGCGACCCAAGAGATTGCCACGGAACGCCTTCATTATTTTTTGATCGGTGGATTGGTCAGGGATCTATCGGCTGACATCAAGTTCAAGCCCGCATTCTTTGTCAAGTGGGTACCCGGGGCACCGATGATAGCCGATCTATCAGCCAACTTTATGATTCGGGAAACGGTGACCGCCGGTATAGCATACCGCTGGGACGATTCCTTCTCCGGTCTTTTGGGCCTGCAGATTTCACCCGCTCTCAACGTGGGCTATGCCTATGACCGTACCACTACAGATCTAAGGAACTTCAATAGCGGTACTCATGAGGTCTTTCTCCGTTTTGAGTTAAAGACCCAAGAAAAACGTTTAAAATCCCCAAGATTCTATTAAGCCAAGTTCTATGAAAGTAGCTATCAATATCATCACAATAGTCTTGATATCCAGTTTTGGATTTGCACAGAAAAACGGTTCCAAGGCAGAGAAGAAATACCGCGATTACCATTATGTCCAAGCTGCGGGAGAATATGAGCGTTTGGCGAGAAAAGGAAACGATTCCCAAGAAACCCTCCAACGATTGGGTGATATTTACTATTTCAATTCGGATATGGCGAATGCCATGAAATGGTACGGTCAACTCTTTTCCAAGTATGAGGAAACCTTGACCCCGGAATATATCTTTAGGTATATCCATACCCTGAAGGGAGTGGGCAATTACCCTCTGGCCAAGGTGCTGATGAAAATCTACGCGGAAAAATTCCAGGGATACGATTTTGAGGTTTCCCAGTTCCGTGACAATGACCTTGCCCTGGATGAACTGAGGAACCGACAGCCTCAATTTGTGGTGACGCATTTGTCATTGAATACGAACTTCGCCGATTTTGGACCCATGTACTATCAGGACAGAATTGTTTTTGCCTCCAGTAGGGATACCATGCATCTCCATACACGGGTGTATGAATGGAACCAACAGCCCTATCTCAACCTTTATGAGGCGGATACCATGCAATTGGGGAGTGATTTGGTAGATATAAGGGCATTCGGTAACGACATCAATACAAAATACCATGAGGCCGGTGCAACTTTCAATTCAGAAGGCACCATTATATATTTTACCCGAAACAATTATACGGCCAAAAACCTCGAACGGGACAGTACTGGTACCAATCACCTCAAAATCTATCGTTCACAACTGGAAAGTGGATACTGGACCTTTCCCGAGGAAGTATCCTTTAACAGTAGAGATTACTCGACTGGACAGCCAGCATTGAGTCCGGATGGCAAAAGACTGTTCTTTGTATCCGATATGCCCGGGGGCTTCGGTGGAACCGATATTTATTACGTATCCATTGACTCTGCCGGAAATTATTCAGAGCCGGTCAACTTGGGGTCCACGATCAATACCAGTGGCAAGGAAATGTTTCCTTTTGTAACAGCTGAAAGATTGTTCTTTGCCTCGGACGGACATTTGGGACTGGGGGCACTGGATATCTTTGAGAGCGAACTAGGAAAAGGTTTTTCACCTCCTTTGAACCTCGGACCGGAGATCAACAGTCCCAAGGACGATTTTGCATATATCGTGGATGAGGCTACCAACCGAGGCTATTTTTCCTCAAACCGTGAAGGGGGTACCGGGGATGACGATATTTATTCCTTCAGACGGTTGAAGCCCAAATGTGAACAGTTTGTACAGGGAACCGTGCTCAGAAAGGCCAACGATCAGGCCGTGGTCAATGCCACAGTTGAATTAAAGTCGAAAGATGGATCATTGATGGCCACAGGCAACACGGATGCCTACGGGGCATTTACCTTTGAAACTATATTGGATTGCGAAGAAAGCTATTCGATTGAAGTCTCCAAAAAGGGATATGATGGCGTGTCCGAGGGGTTCAGCACTGGAAAAAATTTGGGCGGGACCAACAATGTTCCTCTGGTAATGACCAAGGAATTGAACAAATTGATAGTTATGGAAAATGGGGTATTGAAGATCAAGATCGAGGATATTTATTTTGATCTCAATAAAGCGGATATCCGTCCAGATGCAGCCCAAGAGCTCGACAAAATCGTGGAGGTTATGAAGGAATATCCCAAAATGGTCATCAAGATCAAATCCCATACCGACTCAAGGGGCAGCGATAGGTACAATGAAAAGCTGTCGGACCGTCGCGCCAAATCCACGGGCAACTACATCGTGTCCCAAGGGATAGAGGACAATCGAATAGAGAGCGCCATAGGGTACGGGGAAAAGAACCTGCTCAACCACTGTTCCAATGGGGTACGATGTTCCAATTCTGAGCATGACATTAATCGGAGATCAGAGTTTATCATTGTCACTTTGGATTGATGGTGATGACTATTTTCCGGACATTGCGGAAAATGTTTGGGAATGGATGTGATAAGACCATATTTCCCCTTATATAATTGCAATACATGGTAACGAGAGACATTTATCGGCTAAACCCAGCTCTTTGTCTAGACTAAAATTTGGATAATCGTTGAACACTTGGTTTTCAGACCAATAGCTTGATATTTTACCGAAAATCAAAACCGATTATCGTAGATGAAGGTTTTAATGCGGATCAGGGGCGTAGGTTAGTGTCGAACGTATAACCTTAAATCGTTATGGACCAAATTTTACTCTTTAAAAAGATTTATGTAGAGGCCTTCCGAAACCTTGGACACAAGATTCTTAAAAATGGTTTTAAAATCTATTTTTGGATTTGCACTGTGCTACTTGTAATGGTCTTATACGCCTTCTGTTATAGGTTGTTCACCGGATTTGCTTGGGACTAGATATTCTTTGTCTGTTACTTTACCTAACAATTAAAGAGGCTGGCTTCGGTTTATCTGGCTAAGAAATATTAAATGCGACAAGACTCTCGTAGAAGCAACGATTCTTGAGAACATCATCCCTTTTTGCAATATGTCTCATTAACCCACCCTTTATTAAGACCTCCAATTTTAATTTATCGCTATCTGGATAGTTAAAAGGTCGATTGTATACTGTGGTAATACGTTGTGGTTTTCAATTTTTCGTTTGACCTCTATTTTCATTCGCAATACAATTGAAAACAAACATTTGGGATATAGGGCAAATTAATTTTCGTCTTTTTCTTCGTTCTCCCAGAGTTGTTGGTACAACGCCTCGCGAAACTTATCGTTCAATTCATACCCCGGAGGACGTACTTCATTGTTCTGAGACATAATTATTCCTACAAAATTTCGCTTTGGGTCTGCCCAAAAATAGGTGCATTCATACCCCCCACCTATCCACAGTCCAGCCTCGCCCTGTTCTTTTATCCTCATAGAATCACCACTTATCCAAAGGTTATATCCATTATATCCATATGGACTATCCAATTGAGTATGGGGAGCATACATGTCTTCTACGGTTTCTTTTTCCAAAAATCGATATCCATTTAATTCCCCCCTTTTCAAGAGCATTCGTACAAAATCAGCATATCCATCTGCCGTTGCAACCATTCCTTCGCCCCCTAAATACAGTTGATGATCTGAATTATAACTGGGGACATCCGGACCAAATATGTCTAACTCACCCCTGTTTGCTATTCGCAGGACGGAATCCCTTCCGGTAAACTTTGGCAAAAGTTTTGCGCTAGCGGGTGGCCTATATTGCAGGCCCTTTATCTTCATTGGACCGGTTACCCGTTCCTTGACCAACTGATCCAGGTTTTTACCGGTGGCCCTTTCCGCAACCAGCCCTAGAACGGTGGTGTTGGTACCATAAAAATAATCGGTGCCTGAACGCTGGATCAAGGGCAATTTTGCCATCCTTTTGATCAAGTCGTCCGAAGTTTTGGCTTTGGGTAAATTTTGGTCAGCCATTAGTGAATCCAAGCAAGGGATCCCTGTGGTTGCATAATAAAACCCGGCTTCATGATTTATTAGGTGGAGAACTGTCATTATGGAATCATTGGGTACGAATTGAATAGGACACGCCTTATCTTTTTCATCCCATTCATATTCAATCAAACTTTTCCCGTCTTTGGAAACTGCGACCTCGAGGTCTTTAAATTCTGGAATGTATTTTGAAACAGGGTCGTCCAAATTTAAGATCCCGTCTTCTGCCAAGTCCAAAGCAACGGATATGGTTACTATTTTGCTCATTGACCAGATTCGAATCCATGAATCTCCATCTATTTTGGTTTCAGGTAATACCTCTTTGTTCACCGCACTATGTTCATAAATCCTGTTGCCGTCCAAATCTTCAATTCTGGCGTAGATGAAAGGATAGAATCCTTCTTCAACATAATGGTCCAGAACTCCATTAAGTTTTATGGAGTCCAGGTTAAGTGCAGTTTCAGGAGCCCTATCTGAACAAGAAAAGGGTATGGCGGCGATCACCAAAAAGAAAACAAAACAAAGCATGTCCAATTTCATTATGCTGTATTTAATTGATACATTTTTTTAATTCTTCAAACACCTCGGACAAACAAGCCCGAGGTGAATAAAAATTAACTAAACTTGAAAACTAATTGTTTTCAATATCATTGATTGACCCAGTCGAGTAGCCCTTTACAGACTTGAAAATGATAATGTCCTCAACTGTTTCAACTTTTAACAGACCAGCGATACCAAAGGAATACTCAGTAAAGGTCAAATTTCCATTAGCAGCGTTGTAAAAGTAAAAAAGCCCCAAAGTTCTTCCCTAGGGGCCTAATGCAAAGCGAGATTATTGTTGTTCAAATCCCCCTGATTCGGAACCGGATGTTCTTAAATCTAGTGTAATGTTATAGGTTCCGGCATCAACTTGGAAATTATCAAACGATCCCATTGACAAACCACCGGAACCATCCGGACCCCAATTGTTGGTCCAATCATTATTCAATCGGAACTTGGTCTGACCTGCTTCCAATTCTATACTTAGAGCGAACCACAGACCAGGTTGTTCAGGATCTTCGGTCAATCGAATATCAGGGTCACCTGTTCCCCCAAAGTCATTGATGACATCACCTACAACCCCCCATGAATCTCCTGTTTCAACCAAGATGGTCAAATTGTTGAGGTCCACTGATATGATTAGGATATCCCCGGCTGGGAAAATCAGGTTGTCAAACCCTGAGTCCGTTGATAGGGTACCCGGTTCGCTACCAGGGCCATAATTGGGTAAGGTCCAGTCATTGTTCTCCCTGATTTTGAACAGGGACCCCTCGCCAGGATTGTTGAGGGCCGCAAAGTGGACCCCGTCACCTCTGGTGTACAAGGGAATATCTGGCGTATCGTTACCACCGAATTCATTGATAAGATCTCCGACCAAACCAAAGGCGGAAACCGTAATTGGATCAAGACCAGGGTCCATTTGCTCTTGAAGCTCAATGATGGAAATGTTCAGTTGAACCACTTCGGATACCGTTGTGGGGGAATTACTGGCAGAACCATCACCCGGAGCGGCGTTCACTCTCAGATAAACGACTCCCGTGTTATTCGGATTGCCTGAACCATCATCCGTATTTGGGTCATTGTCCAATCCCATATCCTCTGCAAATTGCAATAGTCTTCCTACCGTCACTGCTACATTGGTTTCCGTGGTGGAGGATATTTGTTCAAAGGAAGTATTATCCGCAGAACCCTCAAGGGTATACGTTAGTTCCGTGGGTTGGCCAAAACTAACCGGATTCCAAACCAAGCGTTCCGCAATGTTGGCAGTTGTTTCATTGGAAAGCAAATAGGTCGCTGAAAAAGTATTGGTAAACTCAATAGCTTCAGAGGCTTCCTGTAAAATAAAATTTACGTTGTCATCTTCCTCGCAGGAAAAAAAACAAGTCGCAAGGGAGATGACCAAGAGAAAATGTCTTAAAATCGTTTTCATTGTTCAATTCTTTAAAGGTTATTCAGTGTTAGTTAATAGCCAGGGTTTTGAACCAAATTTGGATTTGCAACCAAATCCCCGGAGGGTAAAGGAAATATTCTTCGAAATTCTGGTATTGACGTACCTTGTTGGACCCCACCTTTCCAATCCCACAAATAGGAGGAACCTGTATATTGTTCGAAACGGACCAAATCCGTTCTACGATGTCCTTCCCAGGAAAGTTCCCTTCCGCGTTCATCCAAAATAAACTGTAAGTTGATACTGGTAACATCACCAGAATTATTCCCGTACGCACGCCTCCGTATCTCATTGACCAATTCCAAGGCTCTTGTAGTATCTCCTCCACTCCGCAATACTGCTTCCGCATACATTAAGTGTATGTCTGCCAACCTAAACAAAGGAAAATCCATATCTGGTTGCGTATTGTCTTGGCCTGGTGATCCGTTGGCCAACATGTTCCTAAATTTGGTATAGGCAAATCCACTTGTAAAAGCACTGCCTATGGGAGGTGTTGGTACCTCCACACTATGCCCATCTTTGAAAAGAAAAGAGGCTCTACTATCCGGACTATCCTGAAAAGGATCATCCCCGGGATATTCGTAGAGTCTTGTAAACTCCTCTCTACAAGATATCGCCGCAAATGCCCCCGCATTTCCGGTAAGACCAAGTGCTGTACTTATATCAGAGCTTACTGTTCCATTAGTAAGTATAAAGCCCAATCCAAAAGCCTGGGTTTGCACCCCGTCATGGGTAATTGGGAAAATCACTCCTTGGGCAAGATTATTGTCCGCTCTGAAGAGAGCACCATAATCTGGATCGAGTTGATATCCAGCATTAAGTATGTCCTCACAGACACTGACACAATCAGCGTATCTGTTTTCACCTATAAAAGACGCGGCATTTAAGTATAGTTTGGCCAGCAAGGTCCAGGCGGCACCCCGATCAGCACGACCATAGTCGTTCTCGCCAGGTGCAATCATCAAATCTGAAATAGCCAACAACTCAGATTCGATATAGGCAAATAGATCAGCACCATTTGTTTGCTCCGGTAAGAAAGCGCCTGGTAAATCTTCTTCGGTCACAAAGGGGATGTTCCCACCAAATAGCTCCAACCCATGGTAATAGCTTAAGGCCCTTAAAAATCTGGCTTCAGCATTGTAAGCGGAAATTTCGGGGTCATCCAATAATCCTGAGGTCTGTCTAATGAACTCATTGGCTTGTGTTACCTGAAAAATAATCCTGTTGTACATCACAGAAATGACATCGTTATCTGCCGTCCATGTATTTTCATGCAACTCACGGAAACCAGAATCCCCAAATCGCCATTTTAAGGCATCCGCAGTAAATTCTTGGAGATTGAAGTAGTTTCTTGCATATTGTGAAGCACCTTCATCAAAACCGATCAAATCACCCTGACCTGAAGGACCCTGTTGCCCGGTAACACTAAGTCCTGCGTAGAGTTTTGCCAAAAATTGCAAATAACTGCTAGGATCATCAAAAGCGTTGCTAGAGTTGATGTTGTTCGTTGAAATATTATCCAAATCATCCGTACAACTCTGGATTGCCACTAAGGAAATAGCCAAGCATAAATGAACCGTATACTTCTTCATAAAAGTTTTCATAGCTGTAAATTAAAAGTCAAGCGATATTCCAAATTGCGTAATAAAAGGTCTTGGGAAAACATTATTGTCGATACCTGCTGTATTCGCTGCAGGGTCAACTACCTCCGGATCTAAACCGTCATAATCCGTGATAACAAATACATTCTGCATAGCTCCGAAGACGCGCATTCTCAAACTCTTTTGAAACAGTTTTTCGAAAGTATATCCCAAACTCATATTATCGAGCCGAACAAAAGAGGCATCCTGTACGAAGTAATCCGAAAAAGTAAGCTCAGGCCGATCCTGTTCGAAGTTTGTCCGCAATACATCGGTAGTGACATTCCTTAAATCGGCACCAAGGTTCAGGTTCCTATAATTTCCATTTAAAAGCTCAACCCCATTGTAATTGTAGTTGCCAAAACTGGCGCGCATTGAAAAACTAAAATCCCAAGATTTCCAATTAAATCGGCTGTTAAGACCCAGATTGACCAAAGGTGCCGCTTGTTTAAAGGGACGTCTATCCAAATCATCTATCTGGCCATCCCCATTTAAATCCAAAACCACTCCTTCGATAGGGTTACCATTTGCATCGTAGACCTGAACATACGTAAAATAGCTAGCTGTTGGCTGACCAACAATATTATATTGGGCACCATCATCTCCACCAATTCCTATGAGCTGTGTATTACTTACTGGTATCCCTGCACCGGGAGTATTTGCCGTAAGGAACAAGCGATCGATCTCATTTTCATTGTAGGCATAGTTAAACCCCAGGTCCCAGGTGAAGTTCTCGTTTTGAACAACGGCCGCATCCAGGATGAATTCTATTCCCTGATTGGTTAGGCTTCCTATATTAGTAGGTAATCGGTTGGTAAGATTGCTCCCCGCGGCCACATTTACCGTACTTAACAAATCATCTGTTTCCCTGTAATACAATTCAACTGCTCCACTTAAACGATTATCAAAGAATCCAAAATCTAATCCAACATTATATGTGGTAGTTTCTTCCCACTTGATATTGGCATCAAAAGGCTGGGCTCGTAATGTTTGCACAAAGGTTGGATTTCCATTAGCGTCTTGACCTATTTGAATCCCGGCACCATTCTGACTGGGGGCAAATTGAGGAAGGTAAGGCTGCGTATCATTACCTTGTAGTACATCTTGTTGTCCTGTGATACCCCATCCCAAGCGAAGCTTAAGGTTGGAAAGGGTCTTTGAATCCTCTAGAAATTTTTCATCAATAACGTTCCACGCAAAGGCTGCAGCAGGGAAATTACCCCATCGATTGTCTCCACCAAATCGGGAAGAACCGTCTCTACGTATGGTAAATGTGAACAGGTATTTATCATTTAATGTAAAATTGGCCCTTCCAAAATAGGATTGCAGATTGTTTTCCAGAATATCAATCACCGTAACCGTTCCGCCGACTCCATCACCACGAGTTGTACTTGTAAATCTGTCCGTGTAAAAGTTCTGATAAGAATATCCCCCGGTAACATCAAAACGGGCATTGATCTTCTCAAATTCGGTAGCGTATTTGACATAGAAATCCAATAACTTATTTTCAATATCAGCACCATAATCCACAACAGTTCCCAAATTGACTAGCTCCGTAGCCAACGTCTTTGGTCGTATATCTACCCCTTCGGAATTGGTACGGTCCAGTCCAAGATTTAAGGTGGCCGTTACTGCCGGAAAGAAGGGAAGTTCGTAATCGAACTTTATATTTCCCACAAACCTCCTCACATTTGAACGATTATCCCTCAGCTCCAATAAAGCCAAAGGATTGCTCACCGTATTATTGGTTGGGCTGCCATCGGATTGAAAGTAATCAAAGAAACCCCCAGGTAAGGTATCATCGAAAACAGCTTGTGTAGGGTCAAACTGTAGCGCACTCCCAATGGCTCCGGTATCCGCAAAGTTGTTTTCTATGTAGGAACCCCGAGCATTTATTTCTACCTTTAACTTATCGTCCAAGAGCCTAGGAGTTAGGCTGAACGATCCCGTAGTTCGCTGTAAGGCCTCCGTCTTTAAAATACCATCTTGTTGGGTATGCCCCAAAGAGGCCCTAAAAGGGACACCAAACAACCCGCCTCGAACACTAAAATTGGTATCCGTACCAAAAGCACTATCAAAAATTTGATCTTGCCAATTCGTATTGAAACTTCCCAATTCCCCTACCCTGTCCGGCAATCGTTGTTCAACGGCATCTCGGAATTGATCGGCGCTAAGCACGTCTACAGTATTGACTACGGAGCTTATCGAAGCTGAGGAATTTAAACTAAATTTCAGTTCCCCCGTCACTCCCTTTTTTGTAGTTATGATGATTACCCCGTTAGATGCCCTTGACCCATATATAGCAGTGGCAGAGGCATCCTTTAAAATTGTGAAAGAAGAGATATCCGAAGGATTGATAAAATCAAAAACATTTCTGGAACCTGCGATATCACTATTGTCCAGTGGAACGCCGTCAACAATGATCAACGGATCGTTACTGGCATCCAATGACGATCCCCCTCGTATTCGGATCTGCGCGCCAGCTCCCGGAGCCCCACCGGCCGTTGTAATGTTTACACCAGCGGCTTTACCCACTATTAAGTCTTGCGGGGAAGCAATAAAACCCTGGTTGAGTTCCTCTTCCGTAACCCCGATTACCGAACCGGTTGCATCCTTTTTGGTGGTGGTACCATAACCAATGATAACTACCTCGTCAAGTTGATTCGTGTCCTCCTCTAATACCACATTTATAACATTTGAGGTCACCTCAATTTCCTGGGCCTTATATCCGATATAAGAAAAAACTAAAATTTGCCCATTTTCTGCTTCAATCCTATAGTTACCATCAAAATCGGTTGTAGTTCCATTTGTGGTCCCCTTGACAACAATACTTGCTCCCAAAAGTGGTTCACCAAATGTTTTGTCCGTTACCGTTCCGGTCACTACATTTTGGGAGAACATAATTGCCGGAACTGCCAATACTAACAGAAAAACTAGTTTTCGTATGTAATGCATGAAATGAGATTTAGTTGGATTATTAGTTAATTTTTATCTATGATTTCAGTTTAGTTTTTTTAATACTGCAGCACTCCTTGCTTGCAATGAAATCTGTAGGTTCCCATCTGGGGTTAGCGATACTTCATTGCTGCTAAGAATATCCTTATAGGCGAAATTTTTGATGTTTTTGAATTGCGCAGTAAAAGGCTGTTCCTTATGATTAAAGACAACCAATATTTCATCGTTCGCATCATATCGACGGTATGAAAAGAGACCGTCTGCATTTGATGGATTGATGAATTCCAATTGTCCATATACCAGAACAGGGTTGGTTTTTCTTAAATTGATAAGGTCTTTGACTAAATGAAAGTGTTCCTCGTTGAACTGAACTTTGTCAACTGGCCTTGGTTTATTCATTGGATGTGCTTTTTCGTCCTCGAATGAATAGTCTTTCCATATTAGGGGTTTTCTACAAGAGGGGTCGTCCGCACCCCACATCCCCATTTCATCACCCGCATAAATATGTGGAGATCCCATATAGGTGTATTGCTGTATCAACAACAGCTTTAGTGTTTGATACGTATCCTCATCAGGTCTATGAATTTTGTAATCTGGGTTTTCATGAACCTTACAATGATATTTGTATACATTTTTGTTGAACAGGGAGGTAAGGAGTCTTGGGGTATCAAAACCACCTGTATAATTCATCATTGCGTAGTTATTACCTTCCCTAATATTGCTTGTAATGCTGTTCAGGCTATCGATGAGCTGGGAAGTAGAAATCGTATTAGGGGATTCATTAAAGAAATGGCGTACCACCCTATACCATCGGTAATTCATTACAGCATCAAAAATATCTCCCCTTAAAAAAGGTTCAGGATCCAAGAGCTTATCGGGCCAATCTTCCCACCATATTTCACCCAATAGGTAGGCATTTGGGTTTATTTCTCGAACGTAGGCTCTGAAGTCCCTCCAAAAGCCAAGAGGAGTTTCTGCCGCAACATCCAATCTGTATCCGTCTACACCATCTGAAGGGTCCCCATCAGCATTGGGATCCAGCCAGCGCTTCGTAACGTTTAAAATATGTTTTTTGGCTTCCTCGCTATAAATATCCCCGTCAAAAACGGTAACCCCATTGGATAAATCCTGTTTATTAGTTTCCCTTATCTCAGGTAAGCTGGGAACTCCGGACCAACCGTGATATTCAAATTCATTTTCAGAAGTATTTGGATTGTCAAATGTATCTATCCAAAACCAATCTTTATACTTTGATTGTTCTTGATTTTCCAGTATATCGTTCCAAGCCCAAAAAGTAGTTCCGGTGTGGTTCCAAGAATAATCCAATATAACCTTGATTCCCCTTGCATGGAACGCATCAAGTACCCTTAAAAATAGCTTATCAGCTTCCGTCATTTTCCAGGTGCTTGGGTCCTCAGGAATTTCAGAGGCAATAATTTCCTTGTCCAATTCAGGATTGGGGCCAAAATTGACATCTACATGTCTCCAGTTTCTTGCATCATATTTGTGCAATGAGGGTGCATCGTTTATCGGTCTAAAATAAATGGCGGTTACGCCCAAAGAATCCAAATAATCCATTTTATCCAAAACCCCTTGCAAATCCCCTCCATACCGCCGCAATTGTACCTTATCGACAAACTTTAGAAGGGTGTTGCCCTTACTATCTCTCTGATACCCCATAGTATTGAAGTACCCATCTTCCGTGTACCAATCTTGGGTCCATGGCGTAACACTCCAATTCTTGGGTACAAAACCGGGATAAGAACCTTGAATATCTTCTGCAGTTGGGTCATTAGTTGTATCCCCGTTCCTAAAGCGCTCCACAGCTAACTCGTACCAAATAACACTTTTGGCCCATTCAGGAGGATTTGAATCATCATTGGTGTCGTCTGCAACAGCAAGTAACTTTTCATCTTTGGCTTCTTGCTTGCACCCAAATAGCATGATTACCGTAAACAATATGAAATACCTAGTAATAGCCACCATTTTTTGAAGAAATATGAATCAAGGTGGCCATCAATTTCATTATTGACAAATATTCAATACATAAAACCTATTTCTTGATACAGATGACCGCAAAAAGGTGAAGACCGCTGTACGAGAATACTTAATTTTAGTATCGAAAAAAGTGTTGTTGGTAGCTTCAATAACTGCTTTAGTATGAAATAGCAAAATCACTTTAGAAGTTAAAAAATGGATAATGCCTCTTAAAAAAGTTATAGATAAGTCCCTACTATATTACCACATATCCTATTGGATGCTATTTGTAGGTCTTTTTACCTTCATATGGGGCACCTATGATAATGACTATTTTAGAAACTTCATGGTCCAGGTATTAAGTCTACCATCGAGATTGGTCCTTGTGTATACAACTATTCTCTTTTTGTTCCCATTACTGTTCAATAAAGGAAAGATATTTTTATTTGCAGTTTGGTATATCCTTGTCCTTGTTGGTTGTACAGTTTTAATTCAAAGGCCAATGATGATGTATTACATTGAAGGACGCTATCTATCTTTTGACAGCACAGAATTTTTCAACCTTATAGAATTGACCAATACTATGTTGGATATTAATATCGCGGCAATACTACCTATTGGAGGTAAAATTGCCGGTGATTGGATAAAATCAAAAAAAAAGCTAAACGAATTACAGGTAATCAACCAAAAATTATCGAATTACCAAAATCAGTTTATTCTCTTCAAAAAAGGATCCAGTAAGCACAAATTGTTTTTGAAAGATATTCAATATATAGAAAGTCTAAGAAATCATATTTTGGTAGCGACACTGGAAAAGAAACATGACTTTTATGGAAGTATTACCAACTTGGAATCGGTTTTAAAAGATCAACCCTTCTTGCGAATCCATAGGTCTTTCATTGTAAACACAAATCATATAGAATCATTCACCTCAACCATTGTTACGATTGACGGCCATAACTTACCCATTGGGAGAAAATACAAGGAAAACGTCTTAAAAAAGCTCAGGTCTTAAAACGCAATTGTTATTTCCTAAAAAAGGGTCTTTTTTTTAAACCCTCACGGTAAAGGTTAAAAAAAATTTCACTTATAATGTCACGTTTTTTGCTTTTCTCCCTTATAGGATAAAGAAGTGGAGATAAACGAACAAATAGAATGGAATGTATGTTAAACTTATCCTTACTTTGGACCACCTTTTACACTAATAAGGAAAAACTGCATGCATGAAAAGTAAGAACTTTGGTCTGACCGAAGCATCTTTTGGGCAAATGGTTCTGGACTTAAAAGCGAACGACACCCGTTTTTTCCAAAAGGTTTTTTTGGAGCAGTTCAAGGAAACGATGAGCTATGTAAAACGGGAATATGGTGCAAGCCAAGAAGATGCGTATGATGCCACTATGGATGCGCTTCTGGAGTTCAGAAAACGGTTTATTGAGGGTAAATTACAATATGGTAATCTTCGCTTTTTGTTTACTAAAATGAGTACGCAAATGTATTTACGAAACAAAAAAAAGCAACAGCCCTTGATTGGAGATTGGGAAATGGCAACAGAAACTGCTGACGAACAAATTAAAACACCGGTCCCGGAAAGTTTCAAAACGGCATGGCAATCCCTTGGGGCCAGTTGCAAACAGTTGTTGACTAAGCACTACTACGGTGCCATTCGGATGACGGAAATTGCCAAGGAGTTGTCAACATCACCGGGAACTGTAAGAAAGCAAAAAGAACGTTGTATTAAAAAGTTAAAGGATTTAATGTTAGAAACTTCTGAATATGCAAGAGGATAAAAAAATAAAGGCATTTTTGGCCGAAGGAACTGATATGGATACAGTGGATAAAACGCTGAAAAGCTGGATCACCCAGACCATGGATGATGAACTTCGGGACGAACTGGCCCATACCTTGAATGAAAAATACGGCCTTAAAAGGACCACAGGTAAAAGCTTCGTATTGCGACACATCCGCCCAATTTTAGCCACAGCTGCTAGCCTGGCGTTACTGATAAGTCTGTACATGGTCAATCAAAACAACATGACCCCAAATGCACTGGCAACACAATATCTTGATTCCCAAACGATACAGCACCCTGGAAGTTTCAAGGGGGCCGAAGCATCCGATGTGAACAAAACCAGGGGTATAGTGGCTTTTAACAATGGTAATTTTGAAAAGGCTGCCCTTGAATTCGAAAAAATTGTTGCCCCTAATGAAGAGGATAGCCATTATTTAGGGTTGGCCCATCTCAAAAGCGGGCAGTACCAAAAAGCCATTGAGCATTTGAAAAAGGGCGCATTGGAAAACTCCCGTTTTAGAGAAGAAGCTAATTGGTTTCTGGCCCTGGCATATTTTTTAGATGGCCAGAATACCGCTGCCAAACAACAGCTTGGGCAAATACGTAAGGGAGAATGGCAATTCGACAAGGCCCAAGAACTTTTGAAAAAATTGGAACATTAATAGGTAATTTAACAAAGAACGCATTCAAAAGATGTCAATAAAGTTCAATAAAACCACTGCTATGAAATTGATGAAACGCATATTGTTTATGGTATTGATAGGTCTCGCACTTGGCTATACCTTGTCGTGTAGTGATGATCCGGACGATGAAATTATTGAGGACGAGTTGACCCAGGGTGATGATAATGGGGACAACGATGACGATGGGGACAACGATGGCAACGACGACGACGATGACGACTATGATGACGATGATGATGACGAAGAAGATGAAGACGAAATCACCCGCCACCCGTCACTGTATTTTGTACGGTTAGACCCCGATATTTCGGAAGACGAGGTCGAAGACTTATTGGACGACCTCAATTCTGAAGAGGTCTGGTTCCGGGAAGAGATCAACCTTAGGTTGTGGAACACTACAGCATTCCCCTACACAGATGCACAAAGTCAGCAAATAACCAATATCGATGAGCAAATCCGACGCGCGCGAACTAGGGCTCGATTGAATGATGTGGCTTTTAACCTTGGTTCTTTTGTACAGTCGCCCATGGCTTCCCAAAACCTCTTCTGTTTTAATGACGTCAACGGTCTGGCCCCTTTGGGTAACAACGAGGTCAAAATTTCGATTTTTGATTCGGGGATCAATGAAAATGCGCTACTAGCAGCGGGATACGCCTTGGATGGCTTGAGCGGGTATGATTATGTGGAAGACGATGAGGATCCCAATGATGAAAATGGCCATGGCACCCAGATCACGGGATTGATTTATAGCCTGGTAGGTCAGGGCCAATCACCAACTAACATCACTTTCGATATCAGAAAGACCCATGACGGGCAAGGCAGTGGTTTTGTTTCCAACCTGATACCGGCAATCTTGGATGCTGTTAATGAAGGTGCTCAAATCCTGAACTTTAGTTTTAGCTATCAGGATGTCAATGGAGACACTCAGAATAGGCCGTTACGGTTAGCGATTGACTATGCGGAAGCAAATGGGGCTTTAATGGTGGCTTCGGCGGGAAACACCAACAACAATAATGATGCCGCCAACATCATTTCCTTTCCGGCTTCCTATCCAAATGACGCTATTATTTCGGTTGCTTCAACCACCTGTGATAACAAACTGAGTAGCTTTAGCAGCTTTGGATTGAATACGGTGGATCTGGCCTTTTTGGGGGAAAACATACCTACCGTAGCATTAAATGGTGGAGAGGTAAGCAAATCGGGCACATCTTATACGACTGCCATGGTATCTGCTATGGCTGCAATAATGGCCTCTCAAAATGGGAGTACCACTGCCATAAAATGTTCCCTGATAACCACTTCCCAATTTTCAGATGACCTTAGAAACCGGTTGGTTTCACAAGGTATTGTAGATTTTACTTCGGCATTGTCTAATATGGCGTCTTGCAACTAAGGCCTCAAAATATGACAATTATGGACCGGCGGCAGTATAAGAAAACAAAAAAACGGACAAAAGATTTGTTCGTTTTTTTATTCGTGATGTAAGAATGTCAACTGACACGTGTCCTCGTCCGTGCACGTGCTATCTGTTCACCCCCATTAATGGCGGAGAGCATTTCGCTTGGCAGTATGGCCCCGCCGTTCCTTCGCCGAAAAGCGGCAATCGATCTTTCCTTTGTTGTACTTGTTTGTTTTTTCACGATGTTATTTTTTAAGGTTGTTCTAAAGTTAGATAAAAAAGTAAGATGATTCCAGAAAGAGAAATATAAAAGAACAAAAAATGAAAGAATTTTCATATTTATTTTCTGTTTGCATTTTAAACAACGTATTGGCTCACTCCGGTACCTGTCTATACCTTTCTTATCTGTCTGTCTTCATTATTAGTGCTGAGCCGTAAAAGAACAATACCATTGCATAGTGGACAATCTCTTGAGTAGTCTCAGTTAGTTGGCGTATTCCTTGAAAGGACTATTCGTTTTCCGAACCATTAGGCGATGATCTTTGGAGTAAATGGGGTTCAGTCTTTGACATCCGGTTGCCTGATATGGGGAAAGGTCTTTTTCAAAATGACTCATTTTTCTTATACCTAATGATAATTCTTTTCTTAAAGATCGAAAAAATGGAAAACTGATTTCCCAATTCGCTACCTTGCCATAAAGGAATTCTTAAAATAGTGGCTTATTGTATCTCAATTGGGACAAAAGGAAGTATGTACTGGTGTTCATTGGTTTATGCGCACAGTTAAATTTTGCTAATGATTTTTTTAAAAAAACGTGCCAAAAAATCAATGCCAACATCGAAGCGGGAGCCTTTGAAGCCAATTTTACCCTTATTGATGAAATTGAACCCCTCAATCTATTTCAGGAATTGGATTGTTATGATAAAGGACGGATTTATCATAAAATAGGGCTTTCCTATTATTTTGCTTATCAGGAGGCCAGGGCCATTGACTATTTTGACAATAAGGTACTTACCTTATGGGAAAACTGTACAAAAGTACCCATTGTAGAAAAGGCCAATACCATCTATAATTTAGGCATTTGCCACCAATATTTGGGTAATACCGGGGAAGCCAAAGCCTTTCTTGACCAGTCCCTGGGAATTTTTGAAAATGCCGAAGACTATCCACCCTATCAGTTAGGGCTAAAGTACCATGGGATAGGACAGTTTTATGAATCAATTCGCGATCGATTCCGTGCACAATTGTATTTTTCCAATGCGGTCAATCTTTTTGAAAAAGAAAACGCGGTGTTGGAAAAGTTTGAGGCACTGAACAGTTCGGTTACCTTGCATATGGATTTTAAGGATTACCGTCTCGCTTCTGAATATGCTTTAAGGGCATTGGAACTGGCCGCAGTGCATCCCAGCGTAATTCTTCCAGAAGATTTGATTCCGGTATACCTAAATGCGGCAACCATAGCTTTTGAACAAAAGGAGTTTGATCGTTCCAAAGATTTGGCAGGCAAAGCGTTAAAAATTTTAGATGTAGGAACAAGTCCTGAATTTTATGCTACCGGTTTGGAAATTATGGCCTTTTTGGAGATGGAAAGAAAAAACTTTGAACAGGCTGAAAAATTAATGCAAAAAGTACTTTCCCTGACCGAACAATTCAATAAGGAGGGCAGTGGGTTGAGTCAGTTGGCCATAACCCATGAAAATTTTGCCGGACTGTATTTACGGCAGGGAACATTGGATAAGGCAAACGAACAGTTGGCCAAGGGTTTGCGTATTGTCGCGCCCAATACAACGCTTGATGCCAGGATGGTACCCACCGTTAGCAACATTGAAATCAAGAACGAGAACACCTTTATCCGGCTGTTGGAGTTTAAGACACGTATCTTCGAGAAACAATATGAGGATACCGGAGATTTAGAATGGCTACAGCATTCACTTGAAGTTCAGCATAAGATTGACTCCGTCATCAAAAAGGGATTACGTTCCCTTCAATTTGAGCAATCCAAACTTGAATTTCTGGATGTCCGTTTCAAACATTATGGCGAGGCCATACAAGATGCCTTGCGGCTGCACGACCTAACTGGAGATCCTTATTATTTGGAGCAGGCCCATCAATTTTCCGCGAAGACCAAGGCCTTGACCCTGCAACAAGAGCTTAATCGTATCACTGCGCTCCGCAGCATAGCTTCGGATACTGTCCTTGAAAAGGAACGTGTACTGCGCGAAAGCATGAACCAACAACGATCCCTTTTATTTGAGGCTTCCGAAGAACAAAGGGATTCGCTATTGCAGGCTTTTACGCGGGCCCAAAATGCCCTGGATGCCTTTTTGGTACAATTGGAGAAAGAAGAACCCCTGTATTATCGGGAACGGTACGGTTTTTTAAACGTACCTACCATTAGAAGCATTCAGAAAAGACTTCCGGATAATTTGGCCCTAATTGAATTTTTTGAGGCAGAAGAATCCATTTATGCCTTTTGGATTTCGCAAGATCAATTTTTTAGCACTACGGTTCCCCTTACTGAAAAGCTCAGAAAAAGTACCGAAAATTTCATACAACAATGTGGAAATCCCGAAGTCCCCGTTTCACAAACGGACTCCAACTTTATTTTTGCGGAATTGATGGAAGAGGGGTTATCACGCTTGACCGATGTAGCGCGTTTGGGCGTTATTCCCGATGGGCTGCTTCATTCCCTATCTTTTGAGGCATTGTATGATGGCGAAGGCTTTCTTGTACAAAACTATGCGCTTTCGTATGCCTATGCCATATCACTGCTCGAACCTAGAAATGATGCCAGTACGAAGACACCGGGTGATTATGTGGGTTTTGCGGCCTCATACAGCAATGGGCTCAGTGCCAAGCTCAAATCCAGGAAGCGCTTTTTTGGTGATGAACTGTTGTCGCCATTAGTACTTTCCAAAAAAGAGGTCACACAGGCCTCCGAGATCCTGGGGGGCACTACTTTTTTTGGAGATGAAGCCTCCCTGGAAAACTTTCATGATCATGCCAACGATGCTCAAATTTTACACTTATCCTTACATGGTCTGGTGGACACTGACGACCCAAGCCGCTCCTGCATCATTTTCGATGATTCTGAAGATGAATTTCTGCTTTCCCCGCCCGACTTGTATAAAAACCGCCTGAAGGCCGATTTGGTGCTCTTGAGCGCCTGCCATTCGGCTAATGGCAAGATATACAATGGCGAAGGGGTACAGGGCATGAGCAAGGCCTTTTTGTTGGCAGGAGCCCAAAATGTATTTTCCAGTCTGTGGAATGCCAGTGAATCCAGCTCCCTGGACATTACCCAATCTTTTTTAGAACAGACAAAACGCAAGACTCCCTTTGACATTGCGCTCCAGAAGGCCAAATTGAACTACCTTAAAGAAGTGCCACCCAGCCAAAGGCACCCCTATTACTGGGCCAACTTTATCCTGTTGGGCAAGGTGGAGCCAGTGGCAAGAACTTCATGGATTTCAATAGTTCTTATCCTTGGAGCAGTTTTGGTCTCTGCCATTTTGTTATACCACTACTTCAGACGCCGGAAGACCTCATAAAGGGTAATTCCAGACCGTTGATTGCCTATCGTTTTTCGGTTTTTTTAAAAATTTTGACCCTCTTTGGTCACGTTTTCAATTTTTCATTCTTATAGAAGTAAACATTTCTATTCCCACTAAAGAAAAATATGAAAATGACACATCCAAAAAACAACCCAATAGCCTTATTCTTTTTATTGTGCCTTTTTGCCTTATCCGCCGCCGCCCAGGAAGGTGTGAAAATCTGGGCCGGGCACTCGTACCGAACCAATATCACTAAAGAATGGCGTGTTCGGGCGGGGCAACTCTATCTCTTTGATGACCGTATGGATCTAACCTCCATGCAGAACAGTGCACGAATCGAATATCGGTTCAACCGAAATTTCAGTGTAGGACTGGGCTATATCCGATCCTCAGATCCCGCAGATCCGGACCAGGCTGCAAGAAATAGAATTGACCCGCGGGTACGCTATCGGTTTAAGGTGGGAGACCTCAGGGTTAGCAATCAACTTCGGACAGAATGGCATTTCCCCTCACGTAGCAAATTTGAGTATCGCCTTCGTTACTCGTTGGGGCTCAACGCAGGTAATTTCGGACTTCCGCTGGGTATAACACCTTTTATGACCAACGAACTTCATTATTATCTTAACGGTAGGCCCCTGAACTATCGGGATTCTGATGGTGATATCATCGTTAGCCAATCCCCCAATGGTCTACACGCACATCGCATCCGTGTTGGTGTAAGGTTTAAACCGTTTAAACGGGCTAATCTTAGTTTGAGTTTTATGAGACAGACCGAGTTCAACATCGGAAGTAGATTTCGGGAGATCAATGTAGTTGACCCCAGGGACGGGGATATCCTTCGGGATTTCAACAAATTCTCTGTAGTGAGTTTCAGTTTCTCCTACCGCTTCAAAATTTAAGTACAAAACCCTAAAGAATACCATAATGAAAACAATAAAGAAAGCGAATAGCTGCAAGTATGTATCCGATTTTACGATTGATCGGGATGTTATCAAAACCTACAGCCCCATGCCCGGTGATGTTGCCATTTTTGAAGTGCTGGAACTGTGGTCGCTAAATGCCATTCAGGATTTTGAGGGCAGGAACTGTTACATATTTGAAGAAGATCATATAATGCTGGCCTTCGGAAACCGTTATGCCAGCAACCAATTTGAGGCCTATGTCCCGGAAGAATACCAGGAAGTCTATGATTTGGTAGGTAAAGGCGGTGTAGTCGGTAATGTAGCCTCAATGTATTATAAGTTGGAAGACGTAGGACCCACCAAGTTAAAATTGGTAGGCTATGCTACCAATTCAAAAGGTGAGGTAATTAACACCATTTACCATCACAAAAAAAGTACTCCGTTTCAACCCTTTGAAATACAACCCTTCAAAACAATTTTGTCTGTGGGAGCCAGTATGGACAGCGGCAAGACCACAACGGCGGCCTTTCTTTGCCGTGGATTGAAAAATGCAGGTAACAAAGTAGCCTACATTAAACTGACGGGTACCATATTCAATAAGGATAAAATGCTGTGTTATGATTGCGGTGCCGATTATGTGAGTGATTTTTCAGAAATGGGCTATCCTTCAACTTATCTCTGTAGTTTGGACGAGATTCTTGATATCTATGAAGGATTGCTCCAGGAAGTAGCCACTAACCACCCTGATTATGTTGTAATTGAAATTGCTGACGGTCTCTATCAACGGGAAACCCATCAATTACTAAACCATTTGCCGTTTACGAATACTTTGGATCATGTCATCCTATCTTGTAGTGATAGTTTGGCCGTTCATACGGGGATAAAACTATTGTCCCCCATTTTCAGCGAACGCTTGTTTGCTTTAGGTGGACTGTTTACCGGAAGTCCCTTATTGGTAGAAGAAGTGGAACAGCAGGAAACACTTCCCGTACTAACCCTTGAAAAGCTTATGGATGGACATTTATTGCGTACGCTGTTGCGCGATAAGCGCGAGAAAATGATTGTATAAGGAATTAAAAAAACGATACCCATGAATTTTTCAAAGACACAGGCCTTGGTTTTCAGTGTTGCAATAGTGTTGGTGGTCCTTTCCCCCATCGTACAGAATTGGGCAAAAAGACCAAAGGACAGTTTTCCCTTATCATATTATCCTATGTTCGCCAAGAAACGAACACAGAACTACGGCCTCTATTATGTGGTGGGGCGAGACACCTTGGGGCAACGCACCAGAATACCCTATAAATTGGCCGGAACAGGCGGATTTAACCAGGTGCGGCGCCAAATCAACAAGGCCCGTAAGACTGAAGGTGGATTACCCTTTCTTCAAAAAGTGGCCCGCAACATTGCTAAGAAAGCGCCTGAACTTTACACTACCCTCGTTGGCTTAGAATTGATCAAGGGATATTATCACCTGGAGGGATATTTTATAGAAAACGATACCCTTCCCGTACTTGAACGCAAAATAGCAACTTTTAAAATTGAAACCGATGGATAATTTGTGGAACTCCATTAAAAATGCCTGGTTTTTATCGATAGACCCTAAACGCCTCGCTATCATACGGATTGCAACCGGTGGTTTTTGCCTCTGGTATCTGCTATCCCGTTTTGATATGCTGCAGCGAATGGTGAAAAATACGGATGCCTTTGAACCTGTTGGGCTCTTATCCTGGATGGAACAGCCTTTAGACATAAACCTTTTCTGGTGGATTTCAATAGTGTTGATAGCCCTGAATACCTGCTACATCCTGGGTTGGAAGTTTAAACTTACCAGGCCGGTCTTTGCAATTTTAGTACTCCTGTTCTTTACGTACCGAAACTCATGGTCAATGATCTACCATAACCGTAATGCCCTTGTACTGCACATTTTGATCGTAGGTTTGGTGGCCTCGGCGGATGCATGGTCCATCGATGCTTGGGGCCGACGACGAAAAGGGGTCCGGCAACAAAATGCGCATTGGCGGTATGGTTGGCCCATCATGTTGCTATGTACCGTTACCGTAGGCTCTTACTTTTTGTCAGGTGTGGCCAAACTTGCGGGCGATCTGGCATGGGACTGGGCCAATGGTAGTGCCATGCGCTCGCAGATTGCGGTGGATGCTATACGAAAATCCATATTGGGGGCAGAGACCACCCCATTGTTCAATGCCATCTATAAACACACCTGGCTTTTTCTTGGTTTGGGCATTTTTACCTTTATCGTAGAGTTGGGTGCCCCCCTGGCGCTTTACAAAAAAAGATGGGGTAGGCTTTGGGCCTTTTTGACCTGGGGCATGCATTGGGGCATCTTTTTTATTATGGGAATTACCTTTCGGTACCAGATGACCGGATTGATCTTCCTTTCCTTTTTTGCACCTGAAAAGTGGTTTACCAATGCCCGCAATAAAATTGCAAATAACACTGACGACAATGCCTTGCCATCTACAGACCTGAATTCATCACCGACCCTTCTTTTCGATGGGGTCTGCAATCTCTGCAATGGCTGGGTACGTTTTGTCATGCGAAAAGAAAGAAAACCCGAATTTCGGTTTGCTTCCCTTCAGTCTGATGCCGCCAAAGAAATGCTGAATTCCTTCAACCTAAAAAATAAAATGGATTCGATTGTGTTGATTGAGGATGGTATAGTATACCAAAAAAGCGAGGCGGTGCTCCGGATTATGGGAAAGCTCAAACATCCATGGCCACTGCTTTCAGTACTTATCATTGTACCAAGGATCCTCCGGGACGGCGTTTACAATATTGTTGCACACCACCGTTATGCTTGGTTTGGAAAACAACAATCCTGTGAATTGATGGGGCCTGCCGACAAGGTGCGATTTATTGAATTATAGATGTTGAAATGATGTGGTCTTTCCAAAAAAAACAGCAGCTAAAAACCACAAAATGGGGTTTGATAGGGGACTTTATAAATTCCCATAGAATTTGGTTGGCTATTACCCTACTGACTGGATTTGCCTATAACGTTTTTACTATTCTAATCCCCATTAGTATCGGTAAATTTTATGAATTTGCTTTTGGGTTTTCCTCCCATCGTTTGAAAGCGTTTGGATCTATTCCTTATATGGATGCCACCGATCCTACCGGCTTCTTTATCCTCTTTTTCAGTTTAGTTGGTTTGCGATTTGTTTTTGAATACGCCAATCGATATGGGATTGCCTGGGTAGGAGAACGATTTGCAAAATCCCTAAGGGAGCACCTTTTTGAAGCACAATTGCAGATCACCATGCCTGTTTACGATACCAAAGGCATTGGAAAATATCTCTTGCGCTTTAGTGGTGATTTGAAGAGTATTCAGAATTACGTCAAAAATGGCATATTGCGTTTTGTACAGGACTTCGCGCTCTTGGGAATTGTGTTCCTGGTCATCGCCCAAATGGATATCACACTTGCAGGGCTTATGTTAGGCTTTATCCTAATGTCAACCCTAATTTTAGGGTTGCTCAACAAGGTATTGTACCGACAGTCTTTGGAAAAGCGTAATCGAAAATCGGGAATACTCTCTTTTATAAATACAAGACTAAGGGCTGTGGCCAGTCTAAAGGCATTTAATAAATATACCCCCGAGAACAAAAGGTTCCGCAAACGCTCCGAACAACTGTATAGCATTGGAAAAAAATATGCAGGAACCGTAGCTTTATTACAGGCCGGTATCCCGGCCATGACCTACGGTCTTTTGGGCACAATTATGGTCTATGTATTGAGCAGGCCCACCTATGAGAATGCTATTGGAGGTGGGTCGCTGTTGGTCATTATCCTGCTTATTTTGGCCGTACTTCCTGTACTTCGCAGGACATTGCGGGTGAGCATTGTATGGAAGCTGGGCAATATTTCGTTTGAAAAACTGATACGCATATTTGAGATGCCGAAGGAAAATGATCTTCCTTTTGAAAAGTTATCTTTTAAAGATGCCGTCATAAAGTTCGAAAATGTGCACTTCTGCTATGACGGGACGGAAAAATCTGTCTTTGACAAGCTGAATCTTGACATCAACCCCAACACATCAACCCTAATATATGGTCCTTCGGGCTGTGGAAAATCAACTCTGATCAAACTTTTGTTGAAGACCGACTCTCAGCATACAGGAAAACTGAGTGTAGACGGCATTTCATACACCTCGCTTTCCGAAAAAACCATCCGGAAAAATATCGCAGTGATTTCCAATGATTATCCCCTCTATGGAAAGGATGTGTATGAGGCCTTAGTATACAGCCGAAATACGGAACGAAAGAAAAAGGCAAAAGCATTGTTGGCGTATTTGCAGCAACATGAAAAACCCAAAGACCAATTACAATTGAGCGACCGGATCGGCGATTTGGGAGGCAACCTAAACCTGGGTCAGACCAAGCTGCTCCAATACTGCCGTGCTTTACTGACCAATAAACCGATACTGGTTATTGAAGAGCCATTTGAATACTTGAATCCAAAAACAGCACAGTTAATTGCAGATGAGTTAACGACATTACAGAGTGATACGACCTTGATCATTTTCTCCCAATCAGTGGAGCAAATTCTAAATCCAGATAAGACCTTCTGTTTGGGTTCTGAACTCAACGTTTCTGGATTTTCCGTTGTCTCTTAAAACGTATGTGGCTGTTGCACAACTCCGATTTGGATCAATTCTTACTTTTATAAGCGTTGGGAAATCGGTACCTTATGGTATGCAAGGCAGAAAGAACTACACCAAAAAACTATTTCTCAGCTTTAGGCTGTGGACCGGATTCCGAAGGACAACCTTTACAGAAGGCTTCGCGAGACGCTCAACCTGAGTTTTTTCTACACGAATACAAAGGAACTATATAGAAGTACCGGTAACTCCTCGATAGATCCCGTAGTCTGCTTTAAGTTGTTGATCACGGGATACCTTGAGAACCTGACAAGGGAATTAAGGGGTACCGAACCGTATCATAAAACGTTAATTTTCGAAACCACTAAAAAGGACCACGTTTGCGTCCCCGCTAGAAAATTGTAATCCAATTCATCTGCTTGTCCTGCAAAACGGCCATTATAAAAGACCATTTTTCCAATTATTTATTTATGCAATCAATCAATTAGAACCTCTAAAAAGCAAGCCAAGTGCATGGTGGCTATCAAGCTTTGGTTTTTTAAGGAAAACGGATAAAATATCTTTTGCACACGAGTAATCTATAATTAATCTAAATTAATTTAGGATTTCTTATTTTAAGAGGCTAGTTTAGCCAAAAGAATTTCTTTTACGGTTTAGGTAAAATTGCTGAATAGGAAAGAAAATACTGCTCATTTGTTCGACATATCCACCGAAGAGGGATATGAAAAACTCTACAACAAATTTTTTGAAAAAATGCACAGTATCGCCTATGCCAAAACCAATTCCAATGAAATAGCGGAAAACTTGGTCCAGGAAATTTTCTTGAGTATTTGGGAAAGAAAAAACAAATTGGTGTTCAAAGAATCGGCGGAGCGCTATCTGATGAGGGCGTTGAGTTCTAAAATTATTGACCACTACAGGGCCAAGGCCATCCGACAGAAACATTTAGAAGCCGAAAAATTAAAATCTTCCCAAACCCTTGCAACAACAGAGGAAAATCTGGAATTCGGGGAACTTGAAGTACGATTAAAACTTTTAGTTAATGAGCTTCCCGAAAAAAGCCAAAAAATATTCAAGCTTAGTAGGGAATTTGGTATGACCAATAGGGATATATCAAAACACCTCGCAATACCCGAAAGGACAATTTCGACCCATCTTTCCAAAACCATATCCCATCTAAAAAGCCATCTAAAGGGAGACTACAGCATTTCCTAGGATAGTATTTATTCAATTATAATATTTTGATAATCAATTATCTGATTAATTAGTTCAATTTTTTTTGCCAAAAAACAGCGCACTTTCAATAGTTGTACGTCTTAGTTTATGAAGACCACAATTGAATATAGAAAGTGAAAATAACCAAAGAACTTTTGGATCGTTACGCCAGAGGCGAATGTACCAAAGAAGAAAGACTAGCCATCGAGAACTGGATTCCAGATGATTCAGACATATCCGATAAACTAACCAAAGACCAATCTCTAAAATCCAAATCAAATGTTTGGAATCGGCTACTAAAGGAAAGATTGGCGGACCAAGAAAATAGCGATAGAACATTTGGTACAAGAAAACTCATAAGGGCGGTAGCGGCCATTGCAATACTTATTTCAGTAGGCTCGACGGCTTATTTGTTTGTTAACAATAATCGTAACCAAGACGAAGAGTTCAATCTGTCAATTGGTAACTACCAGAGCGTTATCGCAGAAAAGGGCGAACGTTTAACGGTAAACCTTCCCGATGGTTCTACTGTTCGATTGAATTCCAAAGGCGTTTTGAAATTCCCTGAAAAGTTCAAAGATGGGAAACGAGTCGTTTATTTAGAGGGCCAGGCCCACTTTGATGTTTTTCGAAACTCGGAAGAGCCATTTATCGTGTACACGGATAAATCAAGGACCGAAGTGCTGGGAACTTCATTTGACATCAATACCTCCAGTGGCATTGATCAAACAAGAATCATCGTAACAAGTGGAAAAGTACGTTTTTCCGAAAGGGACAATTCAGAAAACCAGACCAACCTAAGTCTAAACCAACTGGCCACACTTAAAGATAATACTTCAATTGAAGTCGATGAGATAGATGCGGCCAAGCTGACCGCTTGGAAGGATGACAGACTGGTTTTTGAACTTCAACCCTTAGATGAAATTGTGGAGATAATAGAATTTTGGTACGATGTAAAAGTTCGAGTCAACGATACTAGTTTGTTACATCAGGAGTATAACCTATCAAAAGATAATCCTTCGCTAATTGAACTCATGGATGACCTGAGCCTTTTAGGAGATTTTGAATATAGGATTAATGGTAAAGAGGTCATTATTGGCCAATTGGCTGATGGCAAATAGAAAGTGGTCTAAAAAAATCCATTGGGGCACGTTGACCCTTTTCTTAATGGTGTCAATTTTCGCCCATGGTCAAGAAGATATACTGAATTCGCCTATTTCCATTCGATTTGACAATGTATCGGTAAAGGAGGCCCTCGACCAAATTGCCAGGAAAATAGGTTATGCCATTAATTATACCGCTTCTTTTGAAAAACGCGAAATAAATAAATCACATCGAAATCAAAAATTGGAGAACGTGCTAAGGGATATTTGGGGAGCTTCTGAAATTAGGTTTGAGGTGAGAGGAAAATCCATTTATATGTTACCAAAAAAATCCATTAGTAGTTCCGCACAAAAAGGCACCATTACTGGACGGGTCACCGACAATTTTAGTAAACCGATACCTTTTGCCTCCGTTTTTCTACAAAACACCACTTATGGATCAGAAACTGACCGAAACGGTAACTTTTCCATTACCGCTCCTCCGGGAGACTATATACTCGTTGTAAGCATGTTGGGCTATCGGGACGGGAGCAAAAAAATCCGCATTTCCGAAAATGCCCAACTGAACATCAGCATTACAATTACATCTTCTGATTAGGAGTTAAATGAAGTAATTGTAGAGGGGAAATCCAAAGAGCAGGAAAAGCGTGAAGAGCCCATTAAAGTAGAAGTGATAGACACGAAAGGGTTACAAGCAAAATCCATCAGTTTACCCCAAATCATTAATCAGACCACGGGTATCAAGGTTCGTCAAACCGGAGGGATTGGAAGCCAAACTATTGTGAATATTAACGGACAACAAGGACGGGCAATACGGTATTTCAGGGATAATATACCCATGGATTATATGGGACGTGCTTTCGATTTAGCACTGCTTCCCGTAGATCAGGTGGACAATATTGAAGTATACAAGGGGGTATTACCGGCAGAATTGGGTGCCGATGCCTTGGGAGGGGCATTAAACTTCACCAGTCGGCAAAACTTTAACGATAATCTCGATTTCGCATACACTGTTGGATCGTTCAATACGCATCAGCTCAATTTGAACGGCTACTATAAAATACCGAAGAGTAAGCTCTTCGTGTCACTCGCTTCCTATTATGTGAGTTCCGATAATAATTATAAGGTGACCGTACCCCTGGCCGATCCCGTTACGGCCAATTTGGTGGACACGGAAGTAGAACGTTTCCACGATGGGGTCGAAAGCTATCTTGTAGAAGGTAAGCTTGGGCTAAGGGATTTTAAATATGGTGATTTATTGGAGTTCAGTTATGCTAGGTTTGATTATGAAAAAGAGCGACAGAATGGAGTCCAGTTAGATCCCAATTCCGCGTTCGGGGAGGTGATGGACCTGGAGTCATCCGATATTTTCGCTACCCGCTATAAACTGTCCAAGGAGAAATTTTCAATGGACGCTTTTGGCTCCTACAGCAATCGAAATACACTGTTCATCGATAATCCAGAATTTAGGTACAATTGGCTTGGGGAACAGTTACCACTTGTAAATCAAGGAGGTGAGATAAGCCGCACTTCAAGATTCTACCGTCAGTTAAATTTCAAAACATGGACAGGACGAATCAACGTAAAGTACAAGTTAGGGAAAAAACACGATCTTACGTTCAACCATAACATTATTTCGGAAGACCGTATTGGCTCTGATACCCTTGAAATAATCTTTGGAACGGATATCGACCCGAACAGCTTACCTTCCAACTATACACGAAATATCACAGGACTTGCATGGTCTTCCTCACTTTTTAAGGATAGGGTGAAGAATGTGGTTACGGCGAAACGGTTCAGCGTTAATACCGCTTCGATTTCCCGTACCGGGGCAGTGCTTTCCGATGGCGATCTAACGGAAATCAAAAGGACGAATTATGGTATTGGGAATTCTACTAAACTCAACACTGGGCCAGACCGCTTTATTCGAATATCCTATGAGTACGCCACCCGTATACCCGAAAACATCGAGTTTTTGGGCGATGGTCTTTTTATACTCGGAAACCCAAACTTAAGACCGGAAACCAGTCATAATATCAACCTTGGTTATTACACCCCTTTTTCCAAATCAAAGCGACACTGGATGGATATCAACCTTTTTCATCGCTTTGTTATGGACAACATTTTCTTAACGGCCGCGGGAATTGCTGAAGGTATTTTCGAGAACCAAGATGATGCAAAAATCTATGGAGCGGAACTGTCCCTGAAGGGAGAGTTGGTCCCTTCATTGTACTATAGCTTTTCTACGACCTATCAGGATATTCGAAGGGCAAATTCCAGGGATCCAAATATAGAGGGTGCCCGACAGCCCAATGTACCTTATTTCTTTTCCAATGTAAACTTGCGCTACAACCATCCAAAAACAGTACTCAAGGGCAATTGGGACAGCTATCTTAACTATGGTTTTGTCGAGAAATTTCTGTTGTCCACGGTACCCAAAGAATTGGAACCTGCACTATTCGGGCCCGTTGATAAGATCAACACGACCGCTATTATCGATACACAGCATACCTTGGATGTAGGGGTGACCTACAAACGCGGAAACGCACCCCTTTGGGTAAGCCTGGAAGTAAACAATGTCCTGGACATCCCGGTATTTGACGGCTTCCGTGTACAATTACCGGGAAGGAATTTCAGATTGAAACTTAAATATATTATAAATGCTAAAAATAGAACAAATGAGAAATTACAATGATGATACTTTTACGGGTTCAAGATTGTTAAACGGTCTTTTTCTATGCCTTCTGGTCTTTGGGCTGGTTTTTCAGACCGGTTGCAGTAATGATGACAATGGCGACCCCGATGTCGTAGCGACCCCCGATCCAGAACCAGATCCGGAACCAGAACCCGATCCGGAGCCGGAGGTTGTAGGCTACCTACTTTACACTTACGGTGCAGGTACTTTTATACAGGTCAGTGACACCATGTTCTCGGGTCTAATAGATCCCGACTCCTTCGCCAATGCCATCCAGGTCGCCGGAGATGGTAATACTGGGCGTACTGGGGGTATTTCCTTTAACGGAAGTTTTTACGCGGATATAAGTCAATCAGGTGATTCGGGCATTCAAAAATATGTAAGTGACGAAAGCGGCAATTTACAAGCCGATGGTTTTATTTCTATAGCAATGGCGGGGGGTTTCGATTTTGCAAGCGAAACAAAGGGGTATTATTTGGACATAACCAGGAGTACAACGGCTTTGCAGACCTTTGATCCTTCCACCATGCAAAGAACCGGACAAATAGACTATCCCAATGAAGTAACTGAATTGATTACAGCCGACGTGGCAAATGTAAATCTCTTCTTGGTAAAAGTGAGTGGGGATTATGTCTATACCCAGATAGAGTTTCAAGATGCAGATGGCAAAGCAGTTTATGACTCTACTTTTATAATAGCCATCAATACGAACACGGATACCTTTGAAAAATTGATGGTCTACCCACAGGCATACGACTTTGGTGGTGGAACCGTAGATACCAATGGGGATGTATACCTTAGTGGAGGGGAGAGTGACACTTCCCTTATTTTGGCCACAACAGTCTATGCACGTATTAAGTCAGGAACTACTGATTTTGATATGTCCTTTGGAACTGACGGTCTATTTGATTTTAGAGGCGTAATTGAAAACCCAGGTACCGGCGCAGGTGCAGTTTGGGCCATTGGAGGAGGGGTTTTCGATGGGCAAATGTACACTAGGATCAAATCAAATGAGCTTGTAGACTTTGGACAATTTTCGGACCAGGACATAGATGCCTATGTAGTAGATATGAACACCCTAACCGGTTTCAAAATTCCTGAGATCCCCTCCAGCACTCCCTTGATGAATACATTGGAAAGTCCAAAAGTTATCGATGGACTTGCCTACTATGCTCTAGGTAATCCCGAATTTCAAGGATACTACACCTATGATCCGGTTTCTGGTGATGTGGCCCTTGCCATAGAATTGGAAGGAGGAAGACCTGCAGCCTTAGCAAAATTGGAAAGAACCGAATAGTATGATAAGCCTTGCCATTTTAACTTCGCTTATATCCGTTTTCGTGTTGTACGGCTCTGCTACCAAAACGGAATACCTACCAGTAAATTTGCCTGAGCAAGTTATGGTAAGGCTTTCAAAACGGTCGCCTTTTGCAACCAGGACCTTTGGATTTTTAGCTTTTCTATTAAGTACCCTATTGCTTTGTAGTAAGCTTGGAACTACCAATGGAACGATTGGAAGCATAGTCCTGTGGTCATTGGTCGCCAGTTCGCTTACCCTTTTTGGCCCTTTTCCAAAGGTTAAATTGATATACCTATTGATTTTATTGGTAGTAAGTAGTTTTTTGGAATTTTTATTGTAATCCTATGCCCGCGAACAAAAAATATTTATTAAAAACTAAGCTTGGCAGAACAAGCAAAATACTTGCTGCGATTATAGGAACACTAGCGACTTGTATAATCATGCATACACCACTCTCACTATTGTTTGACAATAGAGTGGCCTTGGTAATTACCTCTTACTCATTTTACGTTATATGGCCACTTTTGATGTGTATGGTGTATTGGATCAAAAAGCCATGGATTTCATGGGCTGTGTTGGCCGGTATTTCAGTAGTGTCTTTTATTGTTTTTTATTTAGGAAGCTAATCAAACAAAAAATTATGGAGAAAAATAAAAGAAATTATAATGTTTTTTTTAACACACATACCGTCAGTGGAATTGCCATCAGCATAGGTATTTATATTTGTTTTTTTGCGGGGGCTTATGCCTTGTTCCTTAAGGAAATCAATAATTGGCAACACGATGTGAAAGCGGAATTAACTCCTATTAAAGATTATGAACGTGTATTGAATGTAGTAAACGAGGAAGGCTACCAGTTGGAGGGAAGGTCTATTTCTATGGGAAGGCACCAGTTAGATAGAGGTGAAATATCCGTAAGCTCTGGTCCTCTGGCATTTGACAGTCTTCAAATTAAGAATGGGACTATCACAAAACGGGACTCATTGGCTCATGCCCCTATATATCTATTGATTGATCCAGTTACTTATGAGATAAAGAGCAAGGAGCGTTCCGCAAGGAATAGTGATTTAGGCACTTTTTTGTACCATCTTCACTTTTTCCAACAGATACCCATAGTAGGGATATTCCTTGCTGGTCTTGTAAGCCTTTTTCTTGTTTTTAGCATTATCACTGGAATCATCATTCATTGGAAGAAAATAGGTTCCAATTTTTTCACTTTCCGACTTAAGTCAAGTATAAAAAATCTTTGGACAGACGGTCACACTGCTCTGGGGATCATCGGATTACCCTTTCAATTGATGTATGGCGTGACAGGAGCTTTTTTAGGGATAGTCGTATTTGCCTACTTGCCTATGTACATAGTATTGGATGGAAATACCCAAGAGATCGCTCAGCTAATATATCCTAAAAACGAGTCGCCCAAAACAGAAAGTCACTTATCAAATGAGAGAGTTGATATTAATGAATTAGTTGAACGGACAGCAGCAAAATTCGAGCTTAACAATATTGAAGTTATTGGTGTGAATTTGTCAAATTACGGCAAAACAAATGCATCAGTAAATGTTTCGATCAGCATGGATGAGCAACGTCATTTTGCCAATAGTACAAGTACGAAATATCGCTTATCTGATGGAGCAGTTATTAAGTACAATCCACTAGAAGAACATAGCTATGCATATTACCCTAGGTTATTACTAAAGAAAATCCATTACGCCACATTTGGAGGTTATTTTATGAAAGTCATCTACTTTCTTCTGGCATTGTTGACCTGTTATGTGGTTCTTTCTGGCGTGATGATTTGGCTTGTGGCCAGGGAAAAGAGGACATACGCGCACAAAGCAAAATTTAACAGGAATGTCGGGGCCATTTTCATTGGGTCTTGTATGGGGCTTTATCCAGCAATAGCTCTTTTCTTCTGTTTGGTAAAGGTGTTCCCTGATAATTTTGGCCAAATGTCAACCATCTTTTTTCTGTTTTGGGTGGGATACACCGTTTATGCCTTTTTTATCAAGAGTCCGTATCGCATAAACAAACACGCCTTACTATTGGCAGGGATATTGGGCTTGTTAGTGCCAATTTTCAACGGTCTACAATCGGGTCTTTGGTTTTGGAAATCCCTTCAAATGGGGTATCCCAACTCCTTCTTTGTGGATGTCAGTTGGTTGGTCATGGGAAGCATTTCGCTCTGGGTCGGGCTTAAGGTGAAGCGTTTTGTTGCACATAAGAATCAGAAAAAGCAAAACGCTAGTCAAAAGGCACTTGAAAATACGTGATTTTAAATTTAGTTCGTATTGCTTGTTTAAAACTATTATAATTATAAATAATTGAATATCAATAATTTATATTAATTATTTGTTAAACGAGTCCTAATTTTAAAAGACCAATAAATTGCATACTTCCCTAGTATTGGAAAACGAAAAAAACCTTAAAATCGTACGTCAAGTGCTAACCGCGTACCTTGATGAAAAAGGACAGCGAAAAACCCCGGAGCGCTATGCCATTTTGGAGGAAATATATGCTACAGACCATCATTTTGATGTCGATGACCTACATTTTAAAATGCGTTCCAAAAACTTTCGTGTCAGCCGGGCCACCATTTATAACAATCTTGATTTGTTAATCGATGCCAAACTTATTCGAAAGCACCAGTTTCACAAGGGAATGGCACATTATGAAAAAAGCTATTTTGATCGTCAACATGATCACGTTATACTCACAAACACTGGAGAGGTCTTGGAATTTTGTGACCCGCGAATCCAACATATCAAGAAGACAATTGAAGAAGTGTTTGATATCAACATTGAATCGCATTCCCTCTATTTTTATGGAACTCGTCAAAGGAAAATGGATGTTGATAAGAAAATTACCTAACGTAGCTTTTGTGTCTAAAAAGGAACCTTTTTCAGGAATCTATTTTTTCAAACCAAAAGTGTCTCATTAATTCGCCAGTTAAAAGAATGCGATATAGTTCCACTTGCAGAGTATAATCAATGACTATATATTCCTTTAATCCCCCCGAACAACCCATATTCCATAATAACTTGGTCTAATCTCTAATCCTATCCTCTAATTGTATCAACTCATATTCTGGATTGGCTTTAAAAAGCTTATCTAACACACTTTTATGAGCTGCGCCATAGATTATGAGGAGTCTTTCATTTTCCAATTTTGGAATAAGGTTAATGGTGTTCGCGTAAATTCTTGCATTGCGTTTATACCAACGCCCTAATAGATCTGCACCAACATATAAATCACCATGACCTAGGTTTACCAAGCCAGTTACCCATGTCTGTTCCGTTCTAGCTGTGTATTTTTTGGTATTGAATAGCTTTATCAACTCATAGGCATTCAATACCGTCTTCAATGAGTCCATGTAGGAATTGAATCTTGAGTTTTCTTTATCATATGCACGCCATAATTGAGTATGCCCTAAGCTATCGGCATACTTTTCCCAATTTCCTGCTTTGCTGACCGTCTCTGGTAGTTGCGTATAATTGTCCACGCAATATAGTTTTTCGTGGCCCATTTGTTTGGCAAGCTTAAAGCCTAGCTGAAAAGCTTCGTCCGTTTTGAGTATATATCTTCCCGCTCTGTATTCCCTGTAAATAGAATCGATTTTTTGTTGATACTCGGGCCTTAACTCAATGGCAATTTTTGTGGGTCCATAACTCTTAAGTACCGAAAGTAAAAGGTTTAGCTGTTCTTGGTTCTCTTTGGACAAAATGTCCATTTCTTCTTTTCCTTTTACCTGGCTCGAATTGGACGCATTGTTAAAGTGAAAGGTACCCAGGACCAACACCTTGTGTTTGGCTTCTATCTCAGTGGTTGGAAAATTATTGTAGGCCTTATTCAATTGACTGGAAGCATTTGGAAAATGACTTTCTTCTGAACTTTCTTGTATCGCTGGGGAGCAATTCAGTATCGTAAAGGCGCCCATTAGTAATAAAGGGATATCCAATAACTTGCTGTAAAATTTCATGTAATTTTGTTTTGTAGCTATTTGGGAATATTTGAACTATAGTTTTAAAAGAACTCAAAGCCAATTAAATAACTCTTTATCCCCTTCACGTGTCCATTATTATCAATATTGTGTATTTCTCAGTCTTTTTATTTTAAGGAAAAAGGAGAGGTATAGAATCAATGCCCATATCCCCAAAAACGGTCCAAGATCCAATAATCCACTATCGGAAGGAGCGTTTGGGAAAGTATATAGGTTTAAAAGGAGAAGTCCGAATGCTATCGAGCTTCCTGAATAGCCTAGGATACTATTAAAGTTTTTGTTCCCAGCTATATTCAAACCAAAAAGGACCCATGATAGGGTGATGAAAATATCAAACGCCACGTCCATTGCACTTTGAACTTTATCGACCCCAAAAAAGATGGTTTTTGCCATTTGTTTTGCCTCTTCTGTTTGGGCGGTATTCATAGAATCTTGGTACCATATTATATTCGCCTGCTGAATTACCAGAAGCGCACAGGCAAGTGCGCCTCCAATGATTCCAAACAAGAATGCTATTTGAAGTGAGGCCCCAAAGTTATCTTTAGAAAGAAACCTGTAAAGCCCTAAAAACGAAATAATCCAGAGTAAGGGGAATGTAAAAGCAAATAGTCTACTTACGGAATCCGGTAAAAACGAAAACGCCACTGCACTTATGTAAAGTATAATCGAAAGAACTCCGGCAATAGCCCCAACATATTCGATTTCATAGTTGTTAATATTACTTGAACCAAGTATCATGATTATTTAAAAGATTTCTAAGTGAAATTCTTTGAAGAGTCCACTAAAAACTCTTCTTCAATAATATTAAATGGATTAGATTAAATTTTATAAGAAGATTGAATTGTGGCGAAAGAGGGATTATTTGTGGTCAACCAATCCTGAAATCTTTGTTTCCAAAGCTTTTTTGAATTTTTTAGAAACCGGTAACGTAATCGAATGGGATCTCGCAAGAATCGCAAGGGAGTCTTTTACAATATTGGTCTTCAAAAATTTTAGGTTAACGATGTAAGACCTGTGGATACGTGAAAACTGACTATGAGACAATAGTTGTTTCTCAGCGGAAGTTAAGGTCAGTCGCATTAAATCCGATTTCATCTCCTGGTTCTCGTCCAGATGGACAATTCTTACATAATTGTCTTCTGATTTAAAATATACAATGCTGTTAAGAGGTTTCTTGAATTGACGTTTTCCTGATGTGCTTAGAACCAATAATCCATCATCACTCTCACCAATTATACTTTTGTAGTACAAATGCTTGGCATGCAAGGTATAAACCAAATAGCTTATACCCATTAATAGAATTACCGCAAACCATATTTCAACGTACTCATATAAATCAATACAGGACCAATCACAAAGAACCAATCTGATGGCCAGTATTGCATGTATCAAGAAAAGAATTTTAAACAGAAATTCGCCAATTCCATTTTTTGGTCGATTACTTAAATTGAAATTTCTCAGGATTTGGCTCAAGAAGTCAATGAAATAACTAATGGTTATCCATGTAAGCGCGAAAATGAGTAAAAAAAAGCTCAGTTGAATTTCCGAGGACGTATTACTTAATCCTATTCCAAAAGGTCTGGCTACAAATAGGAATATCCAAATGAACAGTGTTGTTCCAATATTAAACAAGGCATGCTTGTTTCTAATTGAATAATACCACTGGAAATATGTGAAGTTTGAAATCATTTTAAGTGTCTAATGAGTGAAAGAAAATAAGAATTTTACTTGGCTATTGGAAATTTTAGTTTTATTAGGTCTTTTATCCTTTATCTTAAATCGATGGAAACTTCGCAATCCTTATTTAAATATAGATCGCATTATATAGTCCCGGCAATCGAACCTATTTCAGTACAGTGCGTTTTTTTCCACTTTTAATATGTAAATCGGCCTTTTTTAAAGACCTTGAAAACCCAAATCAATAATTCATATATTTTGGATATGATCATTAACTATATATTTCTATATTGGTTAATGACTATATCCTGTTGTTGGCAGTAAGCTGAATGAGACAATTATCTGACCATATAAGAAGTATAATTGCAATCTCCGATAGTCGACTACAATTACTATGCGACAAGTTTGATAAAAATACTTTTGCAAAAAAGGAACATATATTACAAACCAAAAATAACACAAGCGAAGTTCATTTTATACTATCAGGTTGTGTTAGGACTTACATTTATGACCTAAATGGAGTAGAACATAATATCACATTTTCCATAGAAAACTGGTGGTTTGGAGATTTACAAAGCTTTATTAATAAAACACTAGCTTCTTTCAACATTCAAGCTTTAGAAGAAACTACGGTATTGTCAATATCAAGAAAAAATTGGGATAAACTTCTTAAAGAGATACCTGAATTTGTAGACTATACTCGAATTTTATTTCGCAATACCATGTTTTCACACGAAAATAGAATTCTTCAAAATTTATCCTACACGGCAGAAGAGCGTTATCGACATTTTTTGCAAGACTATCCTAATTTATCACAACGAATTTCGCAAAAACACATCGCAAGTTATTTAGGAATTACACCTGAATTTTTGAGTATGTTACGTAGAAAAAAATAGCCTCTTCTCCATCGTCAAAACTGCCTATCAAATTTCTTAAACTACCTTATTTTTTTTGAGTGTTTAGCTTCTAACATTTGTACCATCAACAAAGAGAGGTTAATATGAAAACAAAAAAGAGTGTCATAGTCCTACTGATTATTACTGTTTTCCTTTTGATTTCTTTTTCAACAAAATTTCAAATTTTAAAAGCGAATAGTATGGATACACAAGCCACATTTAAAAATCTGCCTATACGAGAAGGTATCCGACCCCGAACCACACCTTCAAATCCTCATCAACAATTAAATCAACAGCCCAAAGACATTACCTATATCGAAGAGCTAATGAATTGGGCTTTTACTTTTCAAGACATTACAAGGCGTTCAAGTGCCATCTCAGTGCCTGGTTCTATTGCCTTATGGATGAACGATAGCTACGCCTGTACAAATTGTAATGCATTTATGGTCGGAACTGAATTTGCTCATTTTCATCCGCATCCAGATTATAGCATGCATTTAGGTCTAACCAAAAAAGATGCAGAAATGGTCATCGAAAAAGGTTGGGGAGAATGGCATCCTATGATTAATAGAGGAATTCTTCCACCAAATATGATCATGCTCTATACACCAAGAAATAGAAATGAAATGGAGGTTGCAAAACTTATTTTAACCCGTTCATATGACTTCGCCAAAGGAAACATAAATGATTAACCTAAAAAATACCCGCATCATGAAATCAATACTAAAAATATGCATTGCCATTGCAATTGCTGCGTTAAATACAACGGCCCGAGGACAAGAATTTAAAGGTTCAGCGTCGGTAGAAATTGAAACAAGAACCTTAGAAGAACTGTACGAAGCGGCTTTAGAAGAAGGTGGTGAATTTATTCTTAGAGCTGGTGGTGATAAACCAGATCAAATAGATTACTATTTGGATATGTTTAAAAAACGATTTCCTAAATTAAAAGTAACCCACACAGTTGATGTTAGTATTAATCACGCGCCTCGTTATGACAATGCTCGTGCTGCAGGTGGAAAATCTAATATTCCTGATGTGATTCAGTTTCAAACATTACATCGTTTCACTTACTATACCGAGCAAGGATTCTTAGATTCCTATAAACCAAAAAACTGGGACAAGGTATTTCCTGATTATAAAGACCCTCACGGTCATTGGACAGGGCTTTATGGTGTCACATTTTCAAACTATGTAAACACAGATGTAATTCCAGAAGATGAGGCACCACGTGATGCGTTAGATTACTTGAATCCAAGACTAACAGGGAAGGTGATTTTAACTTATCCACACGATGATGATGCTGTATTATATCAATTTTGGAATTTAAAAGAAATGTATGGCTGGGAATATTTGGAAAAATTGGTTGAAACTAAACCTGTTTGGGTACGAGGTACAGCTTGGCCCTATGAAGCAATTAACAAAGGTTGGTATGGTGCTAGCTTCACTACATTTTGGGCATTTGAACCCATTCCAGGGTTGAATACTAAATTTCAATTTCCAGAAAAGGATTATTTCTTAACTTGGTTTCAAGCTGCGGGAATTCCAACACAAGCAAAACACAAAGCAGCATCTAAATTATATCTGAACTGGATATTATCGGAAGAATTTCAGGGGAAATGGTTGCAGTTTCCCGTAAGAAGAGATATTGAAGCGCCCGCGGATTATAAATCGGTTCATCACCATAATACTTCACCTGCGGATTTTCATCGTTGGTTATTAAAACGTGATATAGTTGAGAGATTTCGTATGCAAATGTTACATTTAATTGGACCAGCTGAAGGACCAACACCAATAAATATTGACTACGCAATTAAACCAGAATAAAAAAGCCTACTGCCAACAAGGTGAATAAAAAATAGGGGTTTGAGTGCTAACTCGAACCGTTTTTTTGTGTTAAGCGAGTACACTAACACTTCAAAAGTAGTTGTAATCCGCTACTGTTCATGCACAAGAGTGTTGTTACTACTACTTTTAGTGCAGTAAATGGAACTTTTTTCAGGACAACTTTTATATCCTGGAATTGAAAGTTCAAACGAACGAGTGTTTTCAAGTTTTTAGCAAAAACCTAACATTCTACTCAAAATGAACAACATCTTCTTGATAGACCTGTGTTTTAGCTATACCAGAAAAGGTCTGTAGCTTAGATTTTCCAATCCATAAATTCGAAAATTGTTATGGTTTTTGTTTCAGGTAGTTAGAAGGGGCAACCCCAAATTCAAGCCCTGTGATAAATACAAGGGAAAGCGCTGTATTTCGCATATGCGCTTCTTCAGGTTCTTCTATATAGGTGTCTTTTCCCAAAGCTCTAATTATTTAGAACATTTCACCCGAATACGTTAATGTAACTCTAGTAGCACATATTGTAACATCAGTGCCAAGCCTTGATTTTAAATACAAATAGTTTTGATCCCAGTACGATTAAATATCTGTTCATGATTTCATGACATATGTGTTTAATGCTCTATTGTAGCAGAGCGGACAGATACGACGGTGCAGAGCACTTAAAATAGCAAATAGGTAAACTACAGTGCTAGCCCAAACGCCTTGCTGCCGATAACAACGGCTAGTACTTATTTAAAACGATGATATTATGAAAACATGGGATCAATTTTTTAAGAAAAGCTCAGGTCAAAGGAATTCGTGGTTGACTAAATTTACCCTAAGCCTTTTAGTCGGGCTTGTCCTTTCCACTATAGGATGTACTAACGACGATAATGGAGGTTCTTTTGATAATGGAAAACCAATAAGTAATGAGGCAGAAGCTAGAGAAGTCTTTGATGCCTTGCTGACCTTTTTTTCTGCTTATGCGGCAGATTTACCGGCAACGGAACTTGGCGAAACTATCGACACCAGTTTTGAAGGTCTAAGTGGCAGCGCAACCGTTAGGTACAGCAGACAAGTTAGGAGCCAATCCAGTAGCTTTGGTACCACCTCATCTGATCTAATCTCCACGTTCATTACTTTTCAAAATTTTGAACCCGACTGGGTAGCAATGCGAATTACCGGACCAGTTGCTTTCTTCTGGGCGCGAAGTAGTAGAAGTAGGTCTACTGGCTTTGTCTCAAGCGATTCACGCGCTATTACCACCTGGCCTGCTAACACTGAACCTATAGAATTCATTGAAATAGCTTTTCGACTTAGTGACGGTACCTGGATTAATGACGTAATCCAAGTTGATGCTTCCAGTCCCGATTGGACGGATAGGTGGACAAGGGTAGAGATAACAACGGAGTCGGGTGAGCTTTTCTCTTTATAAAGCAACTTTATTAACCGTTGGCATGGATGCGGGAAACCCTTTTGCATTTTTAGAGATATCGATTTATCATGAGATGGAGGCGATGCAAGATGCTGGAATTCCCGCAGGCAATTTGATGGTTATGACCACCAATAACCATGGGTTAGCCATGGAAAGGTCTTTTGATTATGGAACTCTTGAAAACAGAAAGGTGGTCGACTTAATCATAATGGACAAAGACCCCTTCCAGTGACATTGCGTACACTAGATGTATAGTCCATGTAATATATGGAGGTAAGCCGAAATAAATTTAAGAGAACTTTCAGGAGGCTTCTTAGTTAATATGCCTGGTTTAAAAAGATCGAGTATCTAATCGTACTTTTAGAAGTAAAGACCAACTTGTAATTGCTACCACGTTTGACGGTTTAAGCAAAAAACCAATTTCTTTATTAATCATTGTATGAATCTCTTTTAAACCAACGTTTCTTGGGAATCTACTCCTGGCTAGCAAAGAGTTTCAATAACTCGCCATTCTACAAGACTTTTTAATCTTATCTGAACAATTTCAATCGAAACCTAAACCCAAACATTTGTAACTTTTCCTTTTTTATCCAGTCCTTATTGTGGTCTCCTCTGTGTTATAAACCTTTTAATATGGAAAACATTTCCGCTCCTAGATTATTGAGTAGGGGAATCTATACCGGTTCTGTCAAAAACAGTATCATCACGGAGGGCATAACGCTTAATGAAACCGAGTATGTCCCGGAGAGATATGAGGGCGGCCCACATTATCATGAAAACCCCCATATCACCTTGGTGTTCCTCGGCGGTGATGTTGAGGAGCGGAACGGCAATGCCTATGAGCGAAGGGCAGGCGAGATATTTTTCTACAATGCCGGGGAAGTCCACCAGACCATTTTCCGTACCGTGACATCGAAAAATTTGAACATTGAACTGGAGGGTGATTATTTAAAGAACCTAGGCTTGTCCGAGGGTCAGATTTCTGGATCCATAGCGGAAAATCATGAAGTAAAGTTCCTTACCCTGAAGTTATTGGAGGAACTGACCATAGGGGACGATAGTAGTAAGACCTCTATCGATCTGTTGCTATTGGATTTGATAACCTGTTGCGCAAGGCCGTTGCCAAACAATCTACCTTATTGGGCAAGGGAACTGCGAAATGTGCTGAATGATAGATGGAGCGAACAGATTCCGCTCAATGAACTGTCCGATACTTTAGGAATCCATCGCATTACGATTTCCAAGTATTTTAAGAAATATTTCCATTGTACCTATGGCGAATATACAAGGAGGCTTAAAATAGATAGGAGCATTCCCCTTGTCAAAGATTCCAAAATGTCCTTGACCGAAGTTGCGGTACACTGTGGTTTTACGGATCAAAGTCATTTCATCAAGAACTTCAGGAAGTCAACAGGATTCCTTCCCAAAAATTTTCGAAGACGTTGAAAACGGATCACGCTAATCTCATACTATTTTGATACACAAACTATCTCTAGATTTGTGCCACCAAGACTGGATCTTATTTGATACAAAGCGAATGCTGTCACTCTAAGAAAAGGAATATTCCTGAGCATTTTGGCAACAGAGTAAAGAGAAAATCGATGAAAAAACTATTGATAATTGTTTTAGGAACTTTGTTTTTGATTGGATGCAAACAAAATCAAAAAAACGCTTTAAAGCACGCAGATCCTAAACAAAGTGGGAGTGATTATTCTTATGATTGGATAAACGCAAAAATAGATAGTACGTTAACTGAAAATAACATTCCGGCACTTTCAATAGCACTAATTGAAGATGGAAAAGTTACGTTGTTCGAGGGGTATGGGACTATGGAAAGAAATAGTAACAGTCATGTAGACGAGAATTCAATTTATCAAATTGCTTCTCAATCTAAGATGTTTACAGGCATTATTGTGAATAATCTTATAAAAGAAGGGAAGCTTAAACTAGACGACCCTATAACTACTTATTTGTCAGATGTTTTAAATGAGCAATCCATGAAAAGACTAGAAGTAGTAAAACTAAAATCTTTACTTCAACATACCGCCGGGATTCCTAATGATGCTTGTTCAAACTATAAAAGAAGGATCGATGGCGAAGCTTGGCTGGAAGGATACTCAGAAAAGGAATTAGTAAAAGATCTTAATGAAATGGAATTGGAATACGTACCAGACACTAGATGGAAATATTCAAACTCTGGTTATGTAATAGTTGGCTATATCTGTGAGAAGGTCAGTGGTATGGATTATGATGCCTTGCTGAGGAATTATGTCACAAATGTTTATAATCTAGATAATACATGTATTGCCTTAAACAGCCATCAAAAAACCCTTTTGGTTACCCCCTATAGAAAAGATAATAGAGAAATAAAAACACAGCCATCCTTAATGGGTATGGCAACTCCAGCTAGTGCGCTCTACTCCACTACTTTCAATCTGTCAAAGATTATGGTTGAACAGATAAAGGCATATAGAAAGAATAAGGATGATGGTTCTAATAGTCCTTTGATTTTGACGGAACAAGCGGCAGAAATGGGTCGAAATGATTTGTATTATGGCTTTGGACTTATTATGAAAAGTGAAAAAAGCTGGACAAATTATAATCACGGGGGGGATGCTGATGGTTTTGGTTGTGAGTACTTTTTCTCACCTGAGAAAAAGATTGGAGCAATATTTCTTACGTCGAGCGGGGGAAGATGGATAGGAAGAATGGCAAACCAAATTTTTTATCGGTTGTGCAACGAATCTAAAAACTAAACAACAAAAACAACCAGTTCCCTAAAACCTACCATTTATGATACCTAACACCCCCCTAATGGAACCAACCCGTACATTTTAACCCCAAATCAATGCAATTGTATTTAATCGGTATTTAAGTGAGAAATATTGTACCTGTATGGTATCCAAACAAAAAAGGTGCTCAAATTTGAGCACCTTTTTTACGATCTTAAATTTCAAAAGATGTGCGGGTGAAGGGAGTCGAACCCCCACGCCTCACGGCACTAGATCCTAAGTCTGGTATATATTGCACTAAGAAAACATAAAACAACTCATTTTCAATGATTTATGTTTTAATCAATTTTCTTTAAAGTCATATAATATCAGTTAATATCAACGTTTGTTGTACCTATGTTGTACCCAAAATTTGTAGTAAAGACGTATCTTTAGATAAGGTTTTGTGCCAAATGTTGTACCTGATTTGACTTTCGCATCCAAAATAGGTTCAATATGTCAATGAGTGCAAAATTAATACTTCGCAAAAAGCCTAATTCCAAAGGGCAATATCCACTTGCAATTAGGATTACCAAAGACCGCCGTTCAACTTACAAACACATAGGCCACTATATTGACTTAGAGGACTGGGACGATAAAAACCTGAAAGTAAAAAAATCGAATCCTGAAGCCGAAAGTCTGAACACATTAATAGCTTCAAAACTATCAGAAGCCAGAAAAGGGCTTATCTCATTGCAAACAGATAATAAAGCTGTTACTGCTCGACAAATAAAAAAAGAAATTTACAAACCAACTTCGAGCTTAACTTTTTTCGACTTTGCAGATGAACATCTTGAGGCATTGGAGGCTGAAAAGAAAATAAATCGCCATTCTACGGATTCCGCTTGGCTGAGTTATATAGAAAAGTATTGCTCAGGCCGGCATCTGACTTTTCAGGAAATTGATAATCGCTTTCTCAAAAAATTCAAGGCATATTTAATAGGTTCTTCTTCATTGACCGAAACAACCGCGATGAACGTAATGGTTTTGATAAGACTTCTATTTAATCAAGCTATTAAGCATAAAGTCATAAGTAAAGAAATCTATCCCTTTGGCAAAGACAAATTCAAAATAAAATTTCCTGAGACCAATAAAACGGGACTTTCATGCAAAGAAATAAAAGTCCTGGAAAACCTTACCCAGCTTACCCAGATGGAAAGACATTCATTGAACGTATGGTTATTCAGTTTCTACTTCGCTGGGATGCGTGTTTCAGATGTTCTCTTTACGCGATGGTCTCAAATTTATGATAACAGATTACATTATAGGATGGGGAAGAACTCAAAACTATTATCATTGAAAATCCCTGTAAAGGTAGAAGGAATCCTATTGCAATATATTGATGATCGAGTAAAAAACGATGATTTTATCTTTCCAGAAATGAAAAAAGCTGACCTAACAGACGCCAAGGATATCTATCGGAAGAAAAAGGTAGCAAACAAAAAATTCAACGACCATCTTAAAAAAATTGCCAAAAGGGCAGGCATACAAAAAAAAGTTACAATGCACATTGCCAGACATTCGTTTGGAAACATTGCTGGAGACAATATTCACCCATTAATGCTTCAGAAATTGTACAGACACTCAGATCTAAAAACTACAATCAACTACCAATCGAATTTCATTCATAGGGATGCGGACAATGCCTTGGATGAAGTCATCAATTTCTGAATTTGCTAATGTCAAAACTTAATTGGGTCATCCCCACCCCCAACGTAATGAACTTTAAAGAATGAAACTTGGTTAAAATTCTGTTAATTGAATTTAATCTATGCTTTATAAAAAAAATCGTATTAGATTTGCATTGACTAATAGTCATTTCATGGTGTCAGGCACAAAACATTTATCGTCAGCACAGCGAGAACAGCAAATCATAAACGCTGCGGATATTATTCTTACCCAAGTAGGTGTACAAGTTTTCACCATTGATAGGGTCATAGAATTTTTGGGTATAGCCAAGGGAACCGTTTACAAGTATTTTGATAGCAAAGACGATCTTTTGGCGGAGGTTAGCGTAAAAGCGCTCAGTATGCTTTTGAATTATTTTCGTCTGAGCCAAAATGAATCAGTAAGGGGAACCGATAGAACTCGAGCAATACTATCTGCTTGTTATTCTTTCGGACAGGATTATCCACAATATATTGAATTGCTATTTTATATGGAGCGTCCAGAGTTCAGTACAGGGGCTACAAACTACATTACTATGAGTGAAAAAATTACAGATTTTGTAAAGAGACATATTGAGCTTGAAATAGAGAATGGTAATTTGAGAAAAAACCTGGATCCCAATTACACAAGTCATGTAATGTGGGGTAGCTGTATGGGGGTGATGCAATTTCTTGATGCCAAAAAGAATTTTTTGGAAAATGTCGGAACACTTACTCAAAAACAGTTGGTGGAGACTTATATCGACATAATGGTCGCAGGGATGGCTGCCTAATTTTTTTAAATATAAATGACTGTTAGTCAAATTAAATGGTTGAGAAAGAGTACATATTTACATTTCTGAGAGACTTGAGTCAAAATAACTCAAAAGACTGGATGGATGACAATAGGGAACGCTATCATAAAGCCAAAGAGCGATGGTTGTACGAAGTATCCGAAATCTTAAATCGACTAAGCGAACACGACAGTTATTTCCAAAGTTTTAATGCAAAGGATGTCATTATGCGAATCAATAATAAAAGACAGTTCCATCAAAATAGACCTTTGTACAAGGATTATTTTGGTTGCGCGCCAACGAGAAAAAAGGATGCTGTCTCCAAGCTCCATATAGCGGCGGGACTTTCCTGGTCATTCATTGGAGGAGGCCTCTGGCGACCGGATTCAAAGAATTTAAACAAAGTGAGGAAAGCCATAGCAGAAAATGGTGATGAGTTGATTGAGATAGTAGAAGATTCAGATTTTCGGAATTTTTTCGGCGGTTTGGCTGAGGACCCTGACAAGCTGAAAACTTCTCCACAAAACTACAAAAACGACCATAAGTACATTGACTTGCTTCGCTATAAAAGCATTACAGCTCAAATCAATTTGACCCAGAAAATAGTGATAAGCGATGGATTTACCGACTTCGTGGAAGAGACATATTTGAAACTACGTCCCCTAACAGACTTTTTGGAAAAGGCGGTGGCATAATTAACCCTCATGTTAAACAACAACCATATAAAGATATCGGCCATAGGCGTATTCACCACTAACGTGTATTTTGGAATGTGGTTGCTCACCATTCCAAAGGCCGTGACCACTCCGGTTTCAGCTGGAATCACGTTCATGGAGTTTTTTGTTATCGCTAATGTCAGTTTACTAATTGTCTCATTGGCTACGTTACCGTTTAATCGTTTGGGAGATTATTTGATGGCAAGGAATTGGAGTAGCGGAAATCGACTGTTACTCAAATCTGCTATCACTTCGGTCGTATTTATTCTTGGCGTTGCCAGTCTTTTGTTCATACACTTTAAGATTTTAAAAGGATATACATGGAACCTGCTTCCAACTGCCATTTATGATGGAATTTTTAATCGCTATTTTATTTCGCTCATTGTTTTTTTCCTTCTGATAAGTTGTTTAATGTTTTTTATCTCAAATCTAGAGCGTCGTTCTGGTAGCATTACCCGTCTTCTTGCGCAATCGATGGGCGAAACGGTGAAACCAAAGCTTGTTGAGCGTGGATTCATCTTTATCGACCTGAACGGCGCTACTAGTCTAGCAGAAACTTTGGAAAGCAAGAGATATGCTGAATTATTAAGAATCTGCTTCAAACTACTTAACGAAATTGCGGCTCTGACACCATTTGAAGTATATCAATATGTTGGTGATGAGGCGGTACTTTCCTGGGACCTAAAACACCCTAAGGGAGACATATTATCCCTCCAAATGTTTATGGATTACAAGGCCTATTTGAAAGAGCATGAGGATTTTTTTTTAAATGCGTACGGTATACTGCCAAATTTTAAGTGCGCCATTCATGCCGGTGAAGTGGTGGAAAGTGAAATTGGCAAAGGAGTAAAACATTTCGTGTATCACGGCGACGTATTGAACACCACCTCAAGATTGCTAGGTAGTTGTCACCAAAATAGTACAGACTTGATTATCAGTAAATCAACTATTAAAAACAGAGTGATGCTGGAGGCAAAGTTTGAAATTGACAGCATTCAGAAAACCAAATTGAAAGGTAAAAATGAGTTTGTAGAGGCATTCAAAGTGAAATTAAGAGCACTACCTGATGTCAACCGAAAACGAATAGAATTTGATAATTTTTTTTTGAACATTAATTGACTAATAGTCATAATTTAATATTGTTATGAAACCAAAACTTAAATTGTTATGCTTAGCGACCAACCTCGTATTTATACTGTCCTGTGGGGACAACAAAGAAGAAGAGAACGCTGCAGAAAAGAAACGACAAATTCCAGAATCCGAAAGCTCAGTACAGGTCATCCGATACGATGACCTCTCCCTGGTGGAAGTCAATAAAAAAAGCATCATGGACTTTGTACCTATTACAGGACGGGTCGTTGCAGCAAATTCCACACAATTGGTAGCAGAAGTACAGGGTAGACTGGTTCGAGGATTCAAGCCGTTTAAGGCTGGGACATATTTCAAAGAGGGCCAAATCCTTATTAGGGTTGATAGCCGTGAATTCGCATTGAACCTAGAATCCCAAAAAAGTGCTTTTCTCAATATTCTTACCGCAATGATGCCCGATTTAAAAGCGGATTATCCCGACAATTATCAAAACTGGCTTAACTATGTTAGCTCTTATGAATCAGGCAAGCCATTACCCGAATTGCCAGTGACCACTTCAGATAGTGAAAAATATTTTTTGACCTCACGACAGGTATATGCAACTTACTTCGGTATCAAGGCACAGGAGGAACGGTTGGGCAAATATGCAATCAAGGCTCCTTTCAATGGATCGCTAACGGAAGCGCGTGTAGATGTCGGCGGCCTAATTTCTCCCGGCCAGCCTTTGGGCACTTTTATCAGTTCCCAGGATTATGAGATTGAAGCTGCTGTCACTCTTAAAACCGCAAACTCCCTATCTATTGGACAAAAGGTGCAATTTGAAAGTACCGAAAGTGGTGATACCTATACGGCGACCATTGTGCGTATTAACGATATACTTGATAATAGTACACAAAATATCCCCATCTTTTTAAAGGTTGACAGCCAGGGGGTGAAATCAGGTCTCTATCTGCAAGGGAAATTAAATCTCCAGGAATATCCCGATGCTTTCAAAATTCCCTCGGAAATACTTTCAAGGGACAATACAGTTCACGTATTAAAAAACAACACAATCAGAAAAAAGAAAGTCGAAATCCTAAACTCCAATCGGGATTCTCTTATAGTCAGTGGATTTTCTGATGGTGATGAACTAATCCTGAATACGTTCAACATGCCCGTCTCGGGTCTTAAAATCACCCAATAAAATGAGAAACGTCATTAAATACCTAATTCAGAAACCTATGATGACCAATATTTTCGTTGGTCTAATCATAGCGTTGGGAATGCTTACGCTCATTCAGATGCGTTCCACATTTCTTCCTTCGGAACCTGTAAGCTTTATTAATATCAGCACCGTTTACCGTGGCGCATCACCCGAAGAACTGGAAGTGGATGTTGTCAATAAAATTGAGGACAATCTTGACGGTCTCAAAGGCGTGCGAAGAGTAACGTCAACCGCTTCCGAAAGTTTTGCTTTAGTGAGTGTGGAAATCGAGGACGATGCAGATCCCAACGAAGTGTTACAGGATGTTACCAACGCAGTTGATAGGATTACGACATTTCCTCCCCAAGTAGAGACTCCCGTGATAGTAAAGGAGGAGGTTATAAACTATACAATGACTATTGGTGTAAGGGGTGGCAGTAGTCTTCAGGAACTTAAGGATTACGGCGAAAATATTAAGGACGAATTGCTGCTTTCGCCCAAAATATCGCAAGTATTCCTATCTGGATACCCTGAAGAGGAAATTGAAGTTCGCTTTCGCGAAAACGACCTTCGCGCCTATGAAATAACCTTTGACGAGGTAAGTGCTGCAATCCAACAGGAAAATGTCAAGGCATCGGGCGGAGAAATTAAGACAGGAAAGGAGAACATTCTATTACGATTGAATAATAGGTTCTATACTTCGAAAGGGCTTAGGGATATAGTTATTAAGACCACACCTGATGGTAAGATTATCCGACTGAAAGATGTTGCTAACGTAGTAGACCGTTTTGCTGACGATCCAGGACAAATTTTCGTAAATGGCGAGCAGGCGGTCATCATCAAAATTTTTAGCAGAACACAGGAAGATATTCTGGACAATGCAGAATATGCCAGAAATTATTTAAAAGCGTTTAACGATAACCATTCCGATATTGAGGCTGAAATTATTGAGGATAAAAGCGTTTCCCTCGATCAGGCCATAGGTACTTTGGTCAACAACGGATGGCAGGGAATACTTTTAGTGGCTATAGTGCTAAGCTTGTTTCTGAATCCTCGGGTAGCATTCTGGGTAGCCTTTAAAATACCTGTTGCACTGTTGGGGATGTTCATATTGTCCAATTTTTATGACCTTACCATCAATCAAGTATCACTTTTCGGAATGATTGTCGTTTTGGGGGTCATCGTGGATGATGGAGTGGTTGTGGCTGAAAACATCTATCAAAAATATGTGGACGGTGACAAACCCCTGAAAGCCGCCCTTAACGGCACCTTGGAGGTCGTGCCCGCAATAGTTGCTTCCCTCTCCACTACCGCAGTGGCATTTTCATTGTTCTTTTTTATTGACGGCCGTCTCGGGGATTACTTTAGCGATATTGCCTTTGTGGTCTGCGCTACACTTTTTGTAGCCCTGTTGGAAACGGTATTCGTTCTTCCCATCCATATTGCCCGATCAAAAGCACTATCCAAAGATGATAGGCCATGGAAACTAACTCAAAGAACCAATAATTCATTGATTTGGTTCCGGGACAAATTTTACACTCGGGTCATCAGCTTCTTTATGAAGGCACCGTTGGTAGGTATCATCGCCGTCATTTTCATAATGGCACTCACCATATTGGCACAGACTTCGGGGTTGATCAAGGGGACCTTCTTTCCCAATTTTGACCAGGATGTCATTACCGCGCAGATAGAACTACCATTGGGAACTGACAGAACGATTACCGACGAAAAATTGAGACGAATTGAGGAAGCGGTTTGGAAAGTGAACAAGTTTTATTCGGAAAAACGCGACGACGACGAACCCGTAATTAGATATACTGAGAGAATCCTCGGACCTAACGACGACGAAGGGCGCATCAATATTTATATGATGGAAGGTAACGAAAGGGGCATTCCCAGTTTCGATATTGCCGATAAGATTCGTCAAGAGGTAGGTCCCATACCAGAAGCCACAAACCTCGCCTATGGTACAATCGCGATTTTTGGCAAACCCGTATCCATTGCTCTGGTCGGTAATGATATCGAAGATTTAAGGGGCGCAAAAAAGATGTTAAGGGATTATTTGTCCGAAAGGGATGACTTAAAGGATGTTACCGATACGGACAAGGAGGGAATGCCCGAGCTTGAAATGCGCCTTTCGGAGCAAGCAAGGTATATTGGGATGACCGAGGGTATGGTTTTCAACCAAATACGAAAAGGGTTTTTTGGTCTTGAGGCACAAAGCCTACAAAGGGGCGATGAAGAAGTAAAAATTTGGTTGCGATATGATGAGAAGGATCGGCGAAGTTTGGAACAATTACGAAACGCCCGTTTAAGAACACCCAACGGAGGGTCTTTTCCAATAGGTGAACTGGCCTCGTTTCAGGAAACCGAGGGCGTCCGTGCCATCAACCACCAAAGTGGCATCCGCGAAATACGCGTGGAGGCAGATGTTGCCACATTACTGACATCCGTGCCCGGCGTACTGGCCGAGACCGAGGAAAGTATCCTGCAGGATATCCAGGAAAAATATCCAAACGTGAAATATACATTGGAAGGAGAGGCGAGACTTTCTGCAGAAACGCAAGCCAGTAGTCAAGGACCTGCCATCGTTGTATTTATCCTAATTATAACCATTGTTCTACTTAATTACCGGTCCTTCACAAAAACACTTGTCATTCTCTGCATGTTACCATTCGCTTTTGTAGGTGTTGCTTGGGGGTCTTTTATCCATGGTATTCCAGTGAGTATATTCTCGATACTCGGGATGATTGCCCTATGGGGAATCTTGATAAACAACGGGTTGGTTCTCATATCAACGTACAACGATAACATAAGGGAAGGAAAGAACTCTTTAGATAGTCTGAAAGAGGCCGCAGTCTCTCGTTTTAGACCCATAGTACTTACCACAATTACAACGGTATTCGGGCTTGCGCCATTATTGTTGAACAACTCCTTGAGTGCGCAATTCTTAAAACCTACGGCGATAGCCATCTCTTATGGACTCATATTCGGTATGGTCTTGACCCTTATTTTCCTGCCATCGCTTTTGACTTCTTTTAATAGAACAAAATTGTTCTACCATCAGAAGTTGAGGGGTAGAAAGGATGTAACCATTACCTCTATTGATGTGGAGGTCAAAGAAAGAGAAAATGAACTTTGATAAGTTAGATATGAAGAAAATCACGATCATTTTATGTATGGTTTTGGGTTTGGTTTCCCTGAACACGTTCGGCCAGAATGAAGCAACAATTGAAAGGGATATTGACCTTGAAAAGGCGATTACGCTGGGACTCGCAAACAATAAACGATTACTTATCCAGGCGAAGGAAACCCAGATTGCCGATAACAACGTCTATTTAGGTAACGCAGGACTTCTGCCAACGGTCAATCTTTTGGGTTCTGGTGAGTACAGCAATAATGAGCAAGAACTTACAATAAGAACGTTTCAACCAGATCCGCCCGAAATAACCTTTGACGAGAGCGGGGTGGAATCACAAAATTACGCTGCGGTACTCCAAGCCGATTATTTATTGATTGGTGGCTTTTTAGGGAAATATCGCTATCGCATTCTGGAAAACCAAAGTAATTTGGAACAGCTGAAACAGGAAGCGGCGATTAACGGCACAATTGTGGGCATTACCGAATTGTTTACGCAAATCGCCGGCTTGCAAAGTCGGGAAGAACTGCTGAACGAGACGATTGCCGTGACACGCGATCGGTTAAAAAAAATAGAGGACCGTAAACAGTTTGGACAGGCCACGGGACTTGATATTCTAAGGGCGCAGACCGATTTGAACGAAGATTTGTCAACACTTGATGATGTCATCTTGGCAAAGACCAATCTCATGAAACAGCTCAATCTACTCATTGGTTTACCGTTGGAGAATCGTTACAGGGTAAACGTTAACTATGCCCTCCCGGAAACTGAAAACGCAAGCGAGGTTATCGAGGTGCTTAAAGCCAATAATCCTGAGATAAAACTGGCTGAAGCTGGAGTGACCATTGCGGAGAGCCAGTTGGGACTGGTTAGGTCAGAACTTTATCCAAAGTTGAATCTTTTTGCAAATTATGGGTATGTATATCAGAAAAATGATATACAACAACTCGCGGAGCTAGAAAACATCGGAGCCACGATTGGCGCTTCGCTCAAATTCAACATTTTCAACGGAAACAAGACCAGAAAGGATATCCAAAACGCCAAGTTCAATATTGAGTCCCAAGAATTGAACAAGTTGGATACGGAAGAAACGATAACTACCGCTGCGCTTCAAGAGCTCAATTCCCTAAAAATACTAGAAAATCAATTGACACGTGAGATTGCGAACCTGGATACCTTTCAGGAAACCTTTGACCGTACCCGGGAAAGGTATTACAACGGTCAGGCCACGGCTTTGGACCTTCGTGATACACAAACGGCCCTATTGAATGCCAAGGTACAGGTGAGCGATATCAAGTTAGAAATCGTTGAGAGCGGTGTAAGGCTGGAGAGCCTAAAAGGCACCCTATTAATGAAAAATTAAAATCACATAAACTATCAAATACATTTATCATGAAAAAAGTTATCCTTACTTCTTTAATGCTAGTCGGAGTTTTTATTAGCTCTTACGGGCAAAACTCAAACATTACGGTCAAGGTTTCAGAGATTGAGAAAACCAAAGGTCCAATTTATTTTATGCTGTATAAATCTTCGGAGGGATTCCCTTCCGAAAACGATAAGGCCTACAAATCCGGTAAAGTCGAAAACTACGGTAGCAATGCCACTTACACTTTCAAGGATGTCCCGAAAGGGGAATACGCAGTTGCATTCTACCAGGATGAGAATAACAATGGTGAAATGGACTCTAATTTTTTAGGAATACCAAAAGAGTCAGTAGGCGCTTCCAACATGACCGGTTTCGGGAAACCATCATTTAAAAAGTCGAAATTCAAGTTAGAGGGCAGCGACAAAACGTTGAACCTCAAATTTGTAATGTAATCCTATAATCTTAATACCTACTTTGCATGGTTGCTATTGTTTTAGTTGTATTTCTTATCGGTTATTTGGCCATAGTTCTGGAGCATCCCCTAAAATTGGATAAAACTGTTCCAGCACTTGCCATGGGAGCACTATGTTGGGCCATGGTAGCGGCAGGTTTCAATCAAGGCTGGCTTGAGGTCATTGACACCTATGGTTCTGTTTATGGGCTTGGCGGCATCAAAGATGATGCCGCCTTGGACGAGCAGCTACATGGTTTTTCCGATGTACTAATGCACCATTTGGGTAAGACTGCGGAAATATTGATTTTTCTTATTGGAGCGATGACAATTGTAGAAATCATCGATTTACACTGCGGCTTTGATATCATCAAGTCGTGGATTACCACGAGAAGTAAGCGTAAATTACTATGGATTACCGGGGTTCTTGCTTTTGTACTCTCGGCCATCATAGATAACCTAACGGCTACCATTGTACTGGTAACGCTGCTCAATAAATTAGTGCCATTGCGAAAGGAAAGGCTATGGTTTATAGGTTTGGCCGTGGTTGCGGCAAATGCGGGAGGCGCATGGTCCCCGATAGGGGATGTTACCACTACAATGCTATGGATTGCCCAAAAAGTGACCATGGACGGGCTTATTACGAACCTTCTTCTCCCATCCCTCGTTTGCTTTCTTGTACCTTATCTACTCGTGCAGTTTAAATCCGTTTTCAAAGGGGATATTGTAGCGGTACAACATGATAGTCAAGGCGGCGGACGAATTTTATCGAGTCGGACAATGCTCTTTTTGGGTTTGGGTATGATTGTGTTCGTGCCCATATTCAAAACACTTACGCACCTACCTCCCTATATCGGAATGATGCTTTCCTTATCCGTCGTGTGGTTGGTATCCGAATATATACATCCTGAAGAAAACTTTGATGAGGAACGCCGTCATCTATATTCTGCACATACCGCCTTGTCGAGGATTGAATTTTCAAGTATTCTTTTCTTTTTAGGCATTCTGATGGCAGTGGCCGCCATAGAGACAGTTGTGGTAAATGGTGAGGGTGCCTTGAAATACGCAGCGATGCAATTGGACAATGCCATACCTAACCAGAATGTGGTCATACTCTTATTGGGGGTCGGCTCTGCCATCATAGATAATGTCCCGCTGGTAGCTGCAAGCATGGGCATGTACGAGATGGCGATTGACGATAAACTATGGCACTTTATTGCTTATAGCGCGGGTACTGGTGGAAGTATGTTAATCATTGGGTCCGCTGCCGGAGTTGCTGCGATGGGAATGGAACGAATAGACTTCATATGGTATTTGAAAAACATTGCTTGGCTGGCAGCGGTTGGTTTTTTGGCAGGAGCTTGCGTATTTCTTTTAATGACCTAAAAGACGAAGATGAAGATTGTAATCAGTGTTTTCTTTTTAAGTATCGGTCTTATATCAGCACAAAACGATAAGAGTGCCGATGAAGATAGAACTATTGCCCAAAATTTCTTTTACGATTTGGGCAGTATGGTTGAAGGCATGGGATTCGCGTACTCCAGACCTATCCACTGGCAAAAAAATGATTTTACAAAATTGGGGGGCGTAACCATAACTGCCGCAGGACTTTTTGCCATTGATGAGGAATCCCAGGCATTCTTCAACCGACATCGCGCGGATGTACCCCGGTTTTTACTGGACTACGGTTGGTATTATGGCAATCCCCAGAATAATTATATGCTTACTGGTGCAGTTTACGCCATTGGTCTTTTCAGTGCTAATGAAAAACTCAGGCGGGTTGGAGTTCTTTTGATTTCGTCTGCCTCTGCAACAGGTTTGCTACAGCAGATTTCAAAAAGTGTAGTAGGAAGGGCGAGACCGAGAAGCGGGAATGGCAAAGATACTTTTTCTCCATTCAGCTCAGACAAAGATTTTCATTCATTCCCATCCGGTCATGCCGCACTTGCTTTTTCCAATGCGCATGCCATTGCCAAACAGTTTGGGTCTTGGTGGATAAAAGCTCCTGTTTATACTTTGGGCATAATTCCAGGGTTGACAAGAATATATGAACGGGCCCATTGGGCAAGCGATGTATTTTTAAGTTGGGCATTACGTTTTTTCGTGGTAGAGTCCATAGACTTATATCTGAATAGGAAATATAGCAGAACTTCAAAAACAACACGAAAGATCTCAAATATGAACGTTGCCCTTTTGGGCACATCCATGAGACTAACTTATAAATTTTAAGATTGAGATATAAGACATTCCAATGTCTTAACAGTAAAGCAAGCCCGAATTATCGATGCGAATGAATGAAAAATTCATTTTGGGCATTGTTAAGGCTGATTTGTTGGGTTGTAAGGTGGCCGCCGTACGGCGGTCACTTTATTTAAATAAGTTGATTCTATAGAAGGGTGAAAAATAGGAATGTCCATAATAGATTATTGAAAAAATCAGTGTTCTTCGTTTTGATTTTTCTTTTGAACTGTTGCGCTATTGCACAGTCAAGAACCTATTCCAAGGAAGTCACCTTTGGAACTTCAAATGATTTTTTTGTTTGGTTTTCAAATACGGACCGGTTTTACACCTATGGTATTCATACTGACTTTAGATTTATCAACGGGCCTCAAAATGTAGTTTCAAGAATTCTCAAATCAAGGGCTTCCTTCACAAAAATTGGGTTAAATGTTCAAGCATACACACCAGACCATCACCAGACTGAAGCCATGTATCAAAATCGACCTTATGCCGGTTGGTCCTATCTAGAGATTACCGTTAACAGTCTTTTCAAGCAAAGCTCCCTTGCCATGGGATTTGACATAGGAATATTGGGGCCCCACTCTTTTGCCGGTGACATCCAAAATTGGTTTCACAGGGAGTTTACTGGCGACCCCGAACTTACGGGATGGGAAAATCAGCTGGGCGACTTTTTCGGCATCAATCTAAAAATAGATTATTTCAAACCCATATGGCGGGTGAAATGGTTGGATGCTTCCCTGGAGTTAAGAAATTCAATCGGAACTATTTTTATGTTCTCAGAACCAGGATTGACGTTTAGGTTGGGAAAATTCAATCCTTCGCATCGTTCGTCAGCCACGGGCAACAGGTTATTGTCCCAAAATAGTGATACGGAGTTTTTCTTTGGCCTTGGCGTTTTTACAAAGTTATCCGGTTACAATGCTACGCTGCAAGGAAACATTTTTAAGGGTGATAGCCTATTCAGGCAAGACGAAATCAACAATTTGATATTGAATGCGAGAGCAACTATGATTTTGGCATTTCACAGCTTTACCATGGCAGTAAGATACCATTGGAGCGACGGGGAGTTCAATAACGGTGACGAGCACCAGTATATGACCATTTCAACGGCGTACCAATTTGATTGATAACAAAAAGACGATATGGATATTTCCAGAACAAAAACAGCAAGCCAAATCAAAACCGATACAAAGCATAAGAATGCTATCGCACAGATTTTTGCAGCTATCCTTGCCGTTCCCAATCTTTCAAAGAATCTTAGGCAAAAGCTGGCTTGGATGTTACTTGTCTCCTGTATGCTTCATTTTTCAGTGTTAGGTCAGACAAAGTCTACATTAGATACCCTAATAAAAACCCAGGGACTACAACCACCCGAATTATTTCCCCGCGCTAGGCTTGCAGAATTTAGGTACGGGACAAGTTTGTCAAGACAATTCAGTTCTGAATTATTTAAAGAAGATATTTCCGAAGGTACCATTGCATCGCAACACTATTTTTCTGCATCGGTTACCCTTCCTCTTTTGCAAACAGGAGTGCTCCAAGTTCGCGGTACTATGAACTATGATTTTAATCGTTTTGAATTCGAAAATATTGATAATGACGCACCTCTCGTTTTTGAACGTAATGGATCTGTGAACTATCAGTATTTTTCTGCATCTATAAATACACTTTATTTTTCAAAGCTGTTCAAAAGACAGATGGTGTATATCTCGACTATTATATTGGATGCTGACGAAAATGCAATCCAAAGGCTTCGAGGTATTTTCGGGTTCTCCTTGAATATCAAAAAAAATGACCGAACCCAAATCTCTGCGGGAGCGATAGTATTTGTTGATCCAGCATCGCCCATACCTGCATTGCCATCCTTTAATCTTGAGCACCTATTCCAAGATAACAAATCATCGGTAGATATTGTTTTTCCCCGACAGGTTCTGATAAGAAGATTGATTGGAAAAAGAAGCAGGATTTCCTTGGGAACGGTATTCAACCCAAGCATATTTTACGTCGGAGATTATAATTCAAACCTGTCCGGCACATTCGAATTCAATCAGCTTGAGTTGAAATCAGGATTGATTTACCAACATAGATTGAGCAAGTTGGTGCTCATTTCGGCTTCTGGCGGTCTTTCTAATATCATCAACAGTAGGTTAGCGGAAAAAGGTGAACCCAATTCTGAGTTCATTTACAAAACTGAGCAAAATGCTACTGGATATTTTCAAATCACCGTATCCCTAATCCCATTCTGGGCCAATTGAGAAAACGGCAAGCTATGAACTCTAAAACTCAAATAATCCAAGGCTATCTTAAAAAGGATATGAAATGCACTCTTGATAAACTTTGCAGATATCTTGGAATGAGTAAGAAAACGATTTACCGAAATTTTGCAAACAAGAAGGATTTAGAGTTTGAGAGCCTTATTTATCTATGCCACAAAATCAATATCGGAATCACGGAGATTCAAGAAAACAAACTTCAAGTTCAAGAGGAGTTCAGGGAACTTTCCCTTTTCTGGTTTACTACGGTTATCAATTCGCCTACCTACGATATTTTCTTTTCAAAAGAAATGATGCCCAGAAAAAACGTTACAGATTTACCAAACAACAGCTTAATTGCCATAAAGGACGCATTTCGTGAAAATCTAAGAAAAGGAATTCAATTAAAGACCTACCACGCGAATTTTAATTACAGTGTAATTCTCAATTTTTATTGGTCATTGATAAATTCCTTAAATAGATATACTGCCAATGAGTATGGCAGTACAGATAATTGCGAAGATATCAATAGACTTATCAGATTTCACCTAAACAGTATTTCCCATAAACCTTATGCGAAAAACGATTAAGAAGATAATTTCAAAATATAGAATAAAGATTGAGGAGGTTAGTGAGGGAAACTTAAATGACTTTGGCACCGTGGAAGAGGGTATTAAAATTTCACGTAATTGCTTACAGGAACTAAGATTGATTATCCGAGGAGGCGATTTCGAGACCAAAGAAGACGAAATTTTATTTTTCAAGAAACAAAAACCTTTCATTTACGGAAATTTGAAGTTTTACGTAAAACTGTATAAGCATTTATTGCAAGTACCCAAAGGATCGAGTAAATCACAGAGAGCCTTTATAGATGGCGAAATCAAAAAACATCAGGAATACTACGATAAAAATTTGGATTTTATCAGATACTATAGACAAGACCACTCAAGCTTGGATGAGTTTTATTTTCTGAGGGGAAATGACAACATAAGCCTCATTTCCGATACCTCGCATTTTTATACCGATGCAGAATTCTCTACGAGTCACGATAATGCCGTTGCTAAAATTATTGCCTATGATTTACTATTGGCATACTATCTTGACGAACTTCAAAAACTTAAAAATAATAAGACCAGTTACGAGAATCCTGTAAAGAGACATTTCAAAAGTCTTGATCTTGGATGGACGGCCAATAAAATAGACCTCATTGAACTTATCTATGCCTTACAAGCATCCGGCGCGATAAAGGGAGGTAAGGCTGGGATTAAGGATATGGCCATTGCATGCGAGCAAATCTTTGATATGGATTTAGGAAATTATTATCGGAAGTTCTTGGAAATAAGAGGTAGAAAGGTGCACCCAACCAAGTTCTTGGATAGAATGAAAACCAATCTTCTAAAAAGGATGGAAGAAGCGGACGATTAAAGAATACTTCACAACTTGTGTTCAAGTTGTGAAAGTCTAGCTTTCATTTTTCTTATGGTCATTTGGCAATAGAGAATAGTTTAAGCCACCTCAAACAGATATAATTTAACCCATAGAAAATGAGTGGTAAAAAACTCACAAGGTGTGTAGTACTTGTGAACAAAATAGTTTAAACCTACGCAATTTTGTAGAACGAAAGTCAAATCGGGTTAGGGGCTATCAAATGAGTTGAAAGCCTATGCGATAGTCCCTTTCTTTTAAATCGTTCTGCTATGCCAACATCAATTATCACTACCGATGACCTTCGGGAATTCAAAATGGAATTGCTCGATGATATTAAGAATCTACTTGCAAAACAGTCAAAAGGAACTTTAAAGAAATATTTAAAATCCTCAGAAGTGATGGACCTACTTCAAGTAAGTCCCGGTACACTTCAAAACCTTCGTATCAATGGTACCCTACCTTACACCAAGGTTGGCGGAATTATTTACTATGATGCTGAAGAAATTCAAAAAGTGATGGAGGCCAACCGTGTGAATCACGGCTCAAACTTCTAACTTATGAACTACATAAAGCTACTCAATGCGGCTTTTGAAACGTTCTATTTTGATGACCGCCTAAATCCTACCCATATCAGTCTGTATATGGCGTTGTTCCAAGAATGGAACAGTAGTCGCTTTATGGATGAAATTTATGTCAACCGAAGGGAACTGATGCGCGTGGCCAAGATAGGTTCAAAATCAACTTATCATCGCTGCATTACCGAGCTTCACTCATGGGAATATCTATCCTATTTTCCCTCCAACAATCCTTACAAGGGCAGTAAAATCAAGATGTCCATTTTAGGGACAAGTAATGAAACAGCTGTGGGACAGTACAATCCCATATTAGAACGACTGGCAGAACAGTACTATCCCAGAGGTGTACCGCTTGAGGGACAGCACCATCCCAAAAACGGACAGGCGGTGTACCCACACCGTCCCACCAATGGACAAGCATTGGTATCTAATAAAAACAATATCAAACAAGAAAACAATATTAAACAGCCAAAGGACTGTCTGGCCGTCATTGATTTTTTTAAGGAAAAGAATTTTGGTAAAGCTGAAGCTGAAAAATTTTACCAGCATTATGCCCAACGAGATTGGCAAACAGGCGATGGCGAACCGATTCGAGATTGGCGTGCGGTGGCTACTAACTGGATGGATAGAACCGAATTGTTTGAGATTGAAAACACACCAAACAATAACGTAGCGTCCCAAATCAAGGACAACTTACGAACCACTAAAACGAAAGACTATGGACAACCCCTCTAAAATCACCGAAGGTGGTGTAGAATATTCGCTGGGAAAGTTCGATGGGAAAAGCGTGCTATACGACTTCCCGAAAATCCTGATTTATTTGAACACCAAGGGCAAGTTGTTATTTGGTAAAAAGTTTAGGATTTATGACGAGGATAAGCCCATTTTGCTCAAGCTGTGTTCATACTTCATTCGGGATAAGGAAAATTGCAAGAAGTACGAAATTGATATTGACAAAGGCATCCTTCTTTCTGGACCCGTAGGCTGTGGAAAGACCAGTTTAATGAAACTCTTACGGCATATCGTGCCTTTACAACGTCCTTACGAAATGATTCCCTGCCGAAATGTGACTTTCAGTTTTAACCACCTGGGCTTTAAAACGGTTGAAGAGTATGGTAACACCAAATTCTATTGTTTCGACGATTTGGGTGTAGAACCTGCCGGTCGTTTTTATGGTAAAGACCTCAATGTGATGGGCGAAGTACTCTTATCTCGCTACGAGCTTTACCTAAGTACCAAACGAAAAATAAAGACCCACGCCACCACCAATCTAAATGCTGAAGAACTGGAAGAACGCTACGGCAACCGTGTCCGTAGTCGGATGCGAGAGCTCTTTAATTTGATTGCTTTTGATAAAGGGGCTGGGGATAAGAGAGTATAATCTCATTTAATAAATATCAAAATGTAAGAAACTGTAAGGTTTTTATTTAACACTTTATTATATTTATAACTGATTTGCAGATATTTAAATTTATCGAATGGTCAATAGAAATATTGACTTTTTTTTTGCCCAAAATATTTTTCTGATGTAAGTGATTCTTAGTGATTTTATTTCTGCAAATTGATATGTATTTAAGCAGTTTGTAATGAATAGAACCTCAAATTTGAATGATAATGCATCAGGCCCTTTGGCTGGTTATTTATATCAGTTTGAACAAGGATTATATTCCCTTCTTTCATTAGAGGATTCCAACAGCTATTTATCTATTGAAGATGTTGATGATATTGCAGCACACAAAGAAGATGGTACTGTATTATTTACTGTACAAGCAAAGCATAGTATTTCACAAAGTGGCTCTACTTTTCCTGATAACAGTTATGCCCTCTGGCGTACTTTAGAAATTTGGCTTGACAAACTTGGACAAGGTACTTTGAACAGTGAAACTGTGTTCATTTGTGCTACCAACAAATCTATCCCAAATGATTCCCTGATTCACAAACTTGTAAATGCTAATCTTGACGAAGCTGTATCATTAATCACTGAGAAAAAGAAAGACCTTCTCGAAAAGAAAAACGCTAAGGAAGCGATTGGTAAAGGCTTTAAAACAGCCGATATGGTTCTTCCAATTATTAATAGTTTGTTGAAGAAGGGAAATAGAGACTCGTTTAAGTCTTTAGTTTCAAATCTCAAATTAAGAGATGAACCTAATCTCAAAGAAAAAATTTTCAATAAACTTCTTTTAAGCGGAGACACCCTCAGTGATTTACAAAAAAGTAATGTTTATCAGGCTTTAATTGGTTGGATGCACGAGGTATGTTTATATAGGTGGAGAAACGGAACCACTGCCTTGATTAAGAAAGAGGATTTGGATAGCAAATATCAGAGTTTAGTGAATTCTACTTCCATCATTAAAGCAATATTTAGAAACAGAGATGAAATTGAAGTAGGAACTGAAGAAATAGAAGACAGAAAAAATGAGCTTTTTGTAAAACAACTTCAAGATATCAAGCATAATAGTGATGTAAAAAAAAGATTAATCAAAGGTGCGATTGAAGACTATATTAGATATGAAATCGAGCATACTTATATAATCAATCAGGTTGGAGATTTTACAAAAAAAGATTTTGACCAATTTATTAGTCAATGTCAAGAAAAATGGCAAAACACATTTGATACGTTTATTACAAAAGAACTAGACGGGTATTCGGATGAAGAAATGAATTCCAAGGCAATTGAAATTTATAATCACGTGATGAGAAAACTTGAAATGAATTTTCAAACAGACCATTCATTCAATATGAACAATACTTACATCAAAAATGGTGGCTTTTTAAAACTATCTAACATACCTGAGATTGGATGGCATCCAAATTGGGAAGAATTGTACAAAAACTAAATATGGAGTCAAAGTATAATAACGAATTCAACCTTTACTTAACATTACAAAATTCTGCAATTAGTGCATTGGCTTTACATAGTTTTGTCTTAGGGTACTACAAAGTCGCTAGGCACAAGAGGAATAAGACCAATTTTCCCAGCCTATTATATCTATTCTACGTCTTACCAATAGTTTACCACAGAAAATCCCGAGATACATTTAAATCATCTAATGAAATATATACTGCAATTGCTAATAATAAAGAGACAGTACTAGGACTTCAAGAGCGTTCCAATAAGATGTCAGGCCAGACATTCGATGCTATTAATCTTCTTTATAGTAAGAAGATTCTTGGATATGACAAAACCGAAAAAACTACAGTACTACTTCGTGGATATATGTCTGACAAAATTGGGATCCCAAGTACAATTGGAAGAGAAAATATTGTACGAATGATTCAAGATAGCGCCTATAAAATAGGACACATATTTGCAAAGAATACAGATAAAAACCTTCAACTTACTCTTAATATCAGATTTTAATGCAGCTAAAAATAAAGAACATAATACTCTATCCCCAATCCACTGATAAAAAACCAAGATTTATTTCTTTTGACATAAAAAAATTAAACATCATAACTGGGTACAGTCAAAGAGGAAAATCCGCAATCATCGATATAATAGATTATTGCTTAGGTAGTGGAGAATGTAACATTCCTGTTGGTAAAATACGAGATAGTGTAAGTGTGTATGCACTCTATCTAGAGATTAATGGAGAGCATTACTTCTTGGCAAGAGAAAATTACGAAGTGTCCAAATCAACAATGTACTTTGTCAAAGAGAATGTAAAAGGCGAAATTCCAGAATTAAGAAGTAATGAGTGGTTGGCAAATAAATCAGATTACAAATTCAATATTGCTTTTGTAAAAAAACAGCTAAGTGAGCTTGCTGGTTTCAAAAATTACATTCAAGAAGACCAACAAAATCCCTTCAACACATCTGCAAGTTTTAGGGATACAGCAGCTTTTCAATTTCAAACTCAAAATATTATTGCTAATCCCTCAACAATGTTCTACAAAACTGATTCTTGGGAACATTTACAGAAACTGAAGACCATTTTTCCGCTCATTTTGGGTTATAGTTCTTATGAGATTATCCTTTTGGAAAATGAGATTTCAGAATTAGAGAAACAGAAAGTCAGATTAGTCAACACTTTAGAAAATTTAAAAGAACAGTACGAAAATTGGCAAAGTGAGGTATATAAATATTATACCGAAGCTGTTTCCTTAGGTTTAACAAATTCTGATGTCAATATAGAAACAGCATCTGTTAGTAGAATCAGGGCTGCTTTAAATTCTATCTTGAATTCCGCAGAAAATGGCGAACTATACAAAAAAGGTTCGGCCAATAGATTCAATGAAAAAACTAAAGAATTAGTAAATACAAGAGATTCCCTAATCCGTAATTTGAGTATCGCTAAAAATGAATTAAACAAAATAGAACAGCTAGAAAAATCGAAAGAAGATTATTTAGATGATGTTATTAGGGAAAAAGAAAATAGGCTCAGGCCAGTAGAATGGTTTTTAGAACAAAATGGCACAAACTTATGTCCATTTTGTGATTCTGAATCTTCGAAGGCAATGGACGAATTGTTGTCTCTTAATGAAGCCCGAGACGTCAACAGAAAAATTTTAGATCAGGCAAAATCCTTGGGTTATGATTTTGAAGAAGAAAAAAAGCAATTGCTAAAGGAAATTTCAAAATATGAAAATTCAATAATGCAACTAGATGCTAACCTAAATATATTGCTGAAGGAAGAAAAGGAAACTGAGCAAAGTATAAAGAAAACATTTGAATATGTTGGAAAAATAGAACACGCTCTTTCAAATTTGAAAAAAATTGAGCCTTCGAGTGAATTAAATAAAGAGATTGAGGTACTAAACGGAACTATTGCAACCAAGAAAACATCATTAAAAAGGCTAGTTGAAAAATTTGATAAAGAATCTTCTCTAAAAAAGTTAACTAATTTGATTGATAAATATGTTAAAATTTTATCGATTGAATCTAAGGAGAATAGATTAGTACATCTTGACCCTGACAGCAGTTTAAACATAAAAATAGAAGACACAAAAACAAAAAATAAATATTATTTAGCAAGGCTTGGTAGCGGAGCGAACTATATGGGTTATCATTTAGCTACTATGTTTGGACTACACGAGTTTTTCTGGCAATTGAAGCAGAGTAATAAGATAAATTACGTGCCTTCATTCTTAGTTCTGGACCAGCCTAGTCAGGTTTATTATCCGGAAAGCCTAAATTCTAGAACGGATAGTTTAAATAAAAACTCAAAAGACGTAGAGGATACTAAAAAGATTTTTGAAGCTTGCGTTGAGTTTTTAAAGAACACAAACAATGAAGTTCAACTTATTTTGTTGGAACACGTTCCCAAAGAAATGTGGAGTGATATTGATTCAAATTACATAAATTTAGTTGAGGAATGGAGAGGCACGGAAGGCACTGATGCTTTCTTAGCGTTAATCCCCCAAAACTGGTGATAATTAATTTTTCTTTTTCAGCAGTAACAAAAGAATATCCTTAATACACTTTATTATTTCAATCCCCAACTCCCTCATAACTATTTAAATTTTCAATTAAACATTCCCAAATCACTAATGCCAAAGCTTTCAGAGAATCAGGCTTTAAAAAATAACTGCCTTCATCCGAGTTACTCAAAAACCCCAACTCCAACAACACTGAAGGCATAAAACCTGTGGTTTTCCGAAGCACCTGAAAGTTGGCTGACTTCACGCCCCTACTCTCAAAACCCAGTTTTTCATTTAGTTCCGCTTGTAATTGAAATCCGAACCAAATGGTCGCATCCGAAAATTTGGAATCTTGATTGGCCACAAATACTTCCACACCTCTTGCATCAGAATTATCAGAATGATTACAATGTAAAGAGAAGAACAAATCGGCTTTCAAAGCTTTGGCAAGTTTGACTCTATCCGATAATGAAACAAGTGTATCATTATATCTGGTAGAATAGATTTCCAAAGGAGAACTGGCTTTTTCATTGAGCCTCAAAATGGCGTTAGCGATATTTAGCACCACCTCTTTTTCCCGCACTGAATTTTGACCCAGGGCACCGGAATCATTTCCGCCGTGGCCAGGATCAATTACAACTCTCTTTTTTACATTCAAATCCTGACCCAAAAAGATGCAACTTTTCAAGAGTAAAATCACAAAACTGACGTTTTTGAGCCACTTTTTCATTTCAGGTTTTTGATTTATTAACAATCAACTTTCAAATTTTCATAGAATTTGACATCAAATACTTTCAAAATAATTCAACCGAAATCAAATAATATTTTATTCACAAATATCTGATTATCAGTTATTTGAAAACTAAATCTACATAAATTTTTCATAACGAAAATGAACCAAAAATTTAAACCTATTCGTTATGAAAAAAACGCTCTACCTGGCGACATTTCTTTCGCTCTTTTCAGCTTCATTATTTGCACAAATTGGTGGTATCGAAGATTCGGTCAATGATGTATCTGATACCATTCGTACCATCTTTCCCATAATCCTGGGGGTCATCTTCTTGATAGGCTTCCTATTTAATGCGGGACATTTCTTTGGTGAGAATGCTGACCTCAAAAAAGGGATTACCCGTGTATTGGTCTTTGTACTTATCGCAGGTGCCGTAGTTGGAATCTTTACCTACCTCATAGGCATCGTGGTTTAATATGAAGCGCTTTGAGGTCTATAGAAATATACGGAGACGAGCGGTGATCTTTGGACTGCCCATTTCCCTGTTTGCTTTGATGATGGTTTCTATTTTGGCATCACTACTCATCATCATCTTTTCGTTCAGCTTTGGCATTATTATCGGCTTGATGGTCTTTAATGGTGGACTTTATGTCGCTTTGACCCGAATAGCCAACAATCCACAGCTCCTCCAAATAGGCAATCCGTTTCCAAAAATCATTAGCAACAAGCGTAGCTCCGGTTTTGATTATGAATAAGATGAACCTTTCGGCATATCAACCCATTGCAGATATTCAGGATAATATCGTCTTTGCCAACAACGGCAATGTCGTGGTATGCTTTAAAGGGAACTTGCCAGAAATCTATTCATTATCTGAAAAAGATTTTGAAGACATACACGGTGCCTGGTTTCAGGCATTGAAGTCATTACCTGTAGGAACAGTAGTGCATAAACAAGATGTCTATTTGAAGAAATCCTATTCTTCAGAAGAGCTTCCTAGTAAATCCTTTCTTGAAAAGGCAACCCACAATCATTTTAAAGGTCGTGGATATATTGAGCACCAATGTTACTTGTTCTTCATCCTTACCAAAAACAAAGCCCTCAACAATTCTAAATATGTGAATCCGTTTCGAAAGGTTTCCAAGGGGATTGTCCAGCAGATGGATGACAATATTAAGGTTTTTGCCAATGCGGTAAGCGATTCGGTATCATTCATCAACAACAGCCGAAAGATGCATTTTGTTGCGCTTCAAACGGAAGACATACAGCAACTCACCACGAACTATTTCAACGGATTTAGTGAGGGATTTGATACTGATATATTACTCGAAAAGAAAAACGTCACCATAGGCGATAACCTTTTTGATGCCCTGGCCATTAATAGCGAGCTGTGCTTTGGCGAAAGTGTACAGAGTAGCAAGACCAATGAGAAATTCACTTCTGACGATTTTGTATTTCACCAAGGGTTTATTGATGGCTTGGGGCTTACGCTGAACGAGAATCATATCGTCAACCAAATCCTGTATTTGGATGACAAACAAAAATGGCGCAAACTACTTGACAAGAAAATCGAGGAACTTAACAAAAGTTCCAACTTCGGTTCGCAGAATAAGGTGGTACTTGGTAAAATCCAGCATATCCTTGACCAAATCAATGCTGATGACAATGCACGGATTATCCGTGGTCATCTCAATGTGGTGTATTGGGCGAAAGACAAAAAGAACCTTGATTCCATAACTTCAAAAATCAAAACCGAGTTTAAGGAACTGGACATCATCCCATATTACCCAAGAGGTGAAGAACGAAAGAATTATATCTTGAACAGCTTTTGCTGTTTCTCTTCCAACTTTTCAAACAACGATTTGTACGTCACCGATTTGAAGCATGCGCTTTGCCTGTTCATCAATAACACCAACTATAAATCTGACGACATGGGAATCATCTTCAATGACCGTGAACATAACATTCCTGTTCTCAAAGATGTTTGGGATGAACGAAAGAAACGTATTAAGGCTCGAAACTTTGCCATTTTCGCGCCCACAGGTGAAGGCAAGTCGTTTTTGGCTAATAACATCTTACGTCAATATTTTGAAAGTGGTGTTCGTCTGGTCATTATCGATTTGGGTGGCTCGTATACCAAGTTCGCCAAGCTCTATCCTGAAAAGTACACCGTGCTTCGCTATGAAAGCGGAAAGAATCTGGGTATTAATCCATTTTTTATTAGTGATAAAAATGACCTAACACCAGAGCGCTTAGAGGATTTATCAGTATTTCTCTTTGAATTATTTGCTTCAGATTTAAAAGTGACGAAAGCGCAATCGGTTTCAGTAAAGAAAATACTGCGCCATTATTACGATAGCACTTCTGAAAATCATTCGCTGGATAGTTTCTACAATTTTATAGAAAGGAATCAGAAAGGCCTTCTGGAAACCTTAAAAATCCATCCCGACTACTTCAATATTACAAGCTTCTTGCACGTAATGTCTGAGTACGTCGGCGATGGTCTATATAGTTTTTTATTTGAAGTCAGCGAAGACCAAACATATAAGATTGAGGACAAACGTCTTATCGTTTTTGAACTTGATGAAGTAAAGGACAATAAGGAAATCCTATCTGTAATGCTCAAGCTCATTAAGTCAGCAATTCAACGAACGATTTGGCGGAATCGTGCCGAAAAAGGTATCATCCTTTTTGATGAATTTGCCAAGCAGTTGAAGTTTGACAACGTACTGGAAAGTGTCGAATTCTATTATCAAGCTATCCGAAAACAGAACGGCGCAATTGGTATCATTCTACAATCCATAAATCAGCTTCCTAACAATTCCACTTCGGCAAGTATTCTTGAAAATACACAGGTCATTTACAGCTTAAATAATGAAAAAGGCTATGACGAACTGGTCAAACGTCTCAACCTATCGGGCCACGACCTGAATCAACTCAAATCCATTAAGAACAATCTTTCCGAACCACGGAAGTATACCGAAATGTTTATCAAAATCGGAAAGGAAAGCAACATCTTCCGGTTGGAAGTGCCGAAGGAAGTGTATGCCGCCTACCTGACCGATGGAAAAGAAAACGAGACCATAATGGCCATTTTTAACAAGACAAATAATATGGAAGAAGCCATAAAACAATTCACATCTAAATCACAATAATTATGAAGACAAAAATCTTAATCATCGCAACAGCAATCATCTTTTTATTGCCTGCACGCGCTGCGTGCCAGGGAATGCCTGTATATGACAACACCAACTTTATCAGTTTGGCAAAGTCGCTCATTGAATCGGCAAAACAGACCTCACAATTGCTACAAACCGTCGAATTTCTAAAGCAACAAAAAGAAAATCTCGAAAAAGTAGCAGGCGTCGTTCAAAATCTCAACGCTGTCAGTAAGATTGCCCAAAATCATCAGCAACTTTTCAGTCTGGTTCAAAATGACCTCTCGGATATTCTGAATTCGCCTTATATCAAACCTAAAGAAATCAATAGGATTTCAAACTCATTTACCGAACTCTTGGACAATTCGCTTGAAACAGCACAATTCATTGATGACATCCTTTCCAGCGACTTCCTAAAAATGACCGATGCAGAACGTTCAGAAATCCTTAAAACCAAGGAACAGGAATCCAAAGAAATGATTTCAAGGGTGCGCACCAAAACCAAACGCTATGAGGATATTATTTCCTTCAGGAAAATGCAGGATAAAATCAATAACCGCGAAACCGAGTACTAATCAATGTCAATAGGGCTGGAATATATCGACACGGTCTTTCAGACCATACAGAACAGTAGCTTTTCGCAATACACCATTGCCGGAATGAAAACGCTTGCCGTGTTGTTTTTTCTGGTCAATATTTTAAAGAAATACAATGAAGGTATTGCCAATAACGATGGCTACACTTGGGGATTGAGTCCAGGGGAATTGGCCAAAAACTTTGCGATTGTATTGATAGTCATTTTCTCAACGCAAGTTTTAGGCTTCTTCGATGCTATTTTGGTTTCGATTGAATCGCAATATCGAGGTACAGCCCCTGCGTTGCTTCCTTTGCAGATGCAGGATATTCCAATCGAAGAAGAAATCAACTTTATCGAAGCAGCTCAAGCAGCAATGGCTTTACTGTATGAAGCCTTAGTGACACCTCTGTTTGGCTTTAAGATTCTGGCTTTTATCGTTGGAATTATTTTGTGGCTATTGGACCTTTTCATCTACCCATTATTCTTAGCCGAACGATTTTTCCTGTTGGGCATAATGCAAGCCTTTTTTCCTCTGGTAATTAGTTTGGCCGTATTTGAAAAGTTCCGTTCGTTGGCTTATACCTTTTTCAAATTGTATGCAGCAGTCTATATGTTGGTGCCGGCATTCTTCCTGGTCAACATTTTCGTCAATACGCTTTATACTGAAATCAACACGAATTTCTGGACAGGTCTCTTTGGAACTGATGTTGGCCAAGGCTTTTTTGCACCAGTTGTTCAATTAGGTTCGGTTGGCTTTATCGTGTTTTTGAAATTCAAATTGTATAAACGTGCTACATCTTTTACGCTTAGACTTTTTACCAACTAATTATGAAAACACCTTACAAAAATATTTACAGCGTCTTAAAGCTGAACCGCTTTATTGTTTTGGCAGTCGTTATTTGTTCTTTACTGTCCAGCAGTTTTGCTATTTGGATGGCATTTAAGACCGAAAAGGATGCGCTAAATAGTGCTTTTGCCATCAATACCGATGGTAGTATTATCCCATTAAAGCTTGTAACACAAAAGGAAAATTTTAGGGTTGAAGCGCTTGCACATTTGGAACTCTTCCATACCTATTTCTATAATATCGATGCCAGCAATTACGAGCGAAATCTTGAAAAGGCACTATGGTTGGCAAACAGTTCTGTCGATAATCTCTACCGACAGAAAAAGGCTGATGGTGTTTACAATAGATTGTTACAATATTCCCTAGTTCAAAAAGTGCTCAGCATTGATTCTCAAGTTGAGCAACAAAACGGAAGTTATGTTTTCCAGACGGTAACCATTTTTGAAATCAACCGTGGGTCGGTCATCGATACCTATGAACTCATTTCAACAGGAAATTTAATTATGGTGGACCGAAACTTTCCAAACAATCCGCACGGGCTATTAATCACTAATTATTTCGAAAACACTTTAAAAAAGCTGAACAATGAAAATTGAGCCGACCTGCCTAACGGTAGGCAGGTAATCGGCATTTAAAAATTCACTCTTATGAAAATAGAAAAGAATAAAATCATTTTTGCTGGTGTACTTGCTATCATTTTCCTCTTCCTTATTTCTTATTCGGTAATGCTAATGGAAGATGAAGATTCAGATACAGACACGCTTAAACAAACCTTAGTTCCCGAATTGGAACTTGACCAGAAGGAATACGATTCTAAACTGGATGCTATCAATGACCTGAAGGAAGTTAGGGAAAGTACCGCACCCAGTATTTATGACGAAAAGTTATTGGATTCAACAGGTCTGTACAATCCTGATTTGCCCGAACAGAAAAAACAGCAGATTGTGGACAGCATCTACAAAGCCAACAGGATTCAATATTCAGAAAGGCGCACTAGGCGCATCAGCAAAACTCAACCTATCAAAGAGAAAGCAATAACTATTGATTCTTCGGATGGCCGAAAAAAACAGGAAATCGAGGCTAAAGAAATTGGTCTAGAACATCAGTTGTTCTTTGCGGCTTCCCCAAAGGTGAATGAAAATTCCATCATCGGGAATACCGATAAAACCATCTATGTAGTTGTCGATGGTGAACAAGTGGTAAAAGCTAATAGCCGACTACGAATGCGACTGACTAAAGCCGCTGAAATCAATGGAAAACTTATGCCTAAGAACACACCAGTTTTTGGTTTTATCAGTTTTCAGCCAAACCGTGCCTTAATTGAAATTGAAAACATTAACCATCATCCTACAAAATTAAAGGCATTCGATTTGCAGGATGGTAGCGAGGGTATTTATGTGGAAAATAATTTTCGTGCAGAAGCTACGAATGAAGTTATGGATGATGTGATGGGTCAAGTCAATATTCCCAGCTTACCACAAGTTAGTGGCATTACTAGGGTACTTAGACGGAACAACCGAAGGGTAAAAGTCACCGTGGTCAATAATTATAAACTCATACTAAAACCAAAGCTATGAGCCCATAATGGGCATTTAAAAACTCACTCTTATGAAAAAATATATTCTTACCAGTTTGGTGATTTGTCAAATTGCTTTCGTGAAAGCGCAAATACCAGTAGTTCTCGATACCATTTATGCCAACGACACCAAAAACGTAGCCCTGTTTTTTCCTGAGCCTATTCGCCAGGGAATTACAGGTTCGGATAATTTTGTGTTTACATTCAATCGTGAAAAAGAACAGTATTTAGGGTTGCTGCAAGCCAAGCCTGGGAAGGAAAGTAATCTACTGGTAATCAATGAAAATGGGGCAATTTTTTCGTATATTGTAAAGTATAAGGCGAAGCTGTCAAAACTGAATTATTTCATTTCAGAATCTAGTAGTATTGGAAATGAAAATAGGATTACTGAAGATACATCTGAGATTGAAGTTATTCCGAAAGTGCCGTTAAGTAAGCGCCAGTATTACGAACGGTTTTGCTCTTATCTTTTAGGCCAAAAACACAATAATACTCTTAAAAGAAAACGAAATAATGGTGTGGTTTTGAGCCTAGAAAACCTTGTTTTTGATAAAGAGGAATTGTATGTCGTTGTCGAAATCAAAAACAATAGTTCGATGGATTATGATTTGAATTTCTTAAACCTATCTGTTGAAACTCGGCAAAAAGGGAAACGAAAGTCTTTACAACGCATCTATAAAGAACCGCTTTACAGGCATCGATTGCCTGCAAAAATAAATGAAGGCACAACTGAAAGATTGGTATATGTGATTCCAAAATTTTCAATATCTGATGAACGACGCGTTGTATTGGAACTCAACGAAAAAAATGGTGAACGTGATATTAAGCTTAAAATACCACATCGCATAATAAATAACCCAAATTGATTTAACTATGAAAAATGTACTTATTTGCTCGATACTAATTCTATTCATTTCCTGTTCGGAACAAAAGACACTTTCGCCTTCAGAAACTGCAACTACTGTTTTAGAAAGTTTGCATTCAAAGGACGATAGCAGCTTAAAAAAACACACAACTGAAGATGGCTTTCAAAGTTTGCAAATGATTCAAGGGTACATTCCTACGGATACCGATGCTACGTTTTCTATCCTCAACGAATCTATTGAAGGTGACACCTGCTGGGTACAATACAATACTTCCTATGATGAAAAACTAGGTGTTCTTAAATTAATAAAAGCGGATGGTCAATGGAAAGTAACCAATAAAGGACCGAGGGAACGTGGGCCGTTTTAAAAAAGTCTTCTTTTAAAGAAGTTTTGGGTAAATTATTCCCTCAAAAGCCATTTAAAAATGGCATCCATAAACTCTTGGCATTGGTAATCACTTATACCTCTCCACTCTGTCATATACAATGAGGCCATTGCGTCGCCTAACACAACGAGCCTGCCTCCTTCGTCCAATTCCTTATAAACTGCAAACGCTTCGTTAGTACGGCTATTAAATGCAAAGGGTTCACCTCCTTCTATGGACCGACCCAGTTCGTAGGTAACTTTTAGTTTCTTGGGAACGATGCCTTCTTTCCTTGCGTATCCGCCAGCCAGTGTATCCTTGTTTTGTGCTCCGTATTGGATTCCATAGTCCTTAATAATATCGTTGACATTGGTCTTCTCCAAATCTGTCCAATAATCTGCCTCCATAATCAAAAGCAAAGAACCGCTTTGGTTGATATATTTTTTGATGTCCATAACTTCTTTTTTTGAATATTCACTTGAAGGAACGTGCAAAATCAAAAGGCTTCCTTTTGCTATGTCATTGTAACTTATTTCCTTTTTGAGAAAGGAAACTTTGCCTTTGTGGGGCTTTAAGGTTTTTGATAGTTCATCGTTCATATATTGGACTCTCTGGGATTCCTCAAAACCTATGTTTTGCACTGGGTCTTTCGGGTCATTCCACATTCGTTGTCCGTGGGCCAAATCCATAAAGATGGTGTGTTTCGTTTCTTGTGCCCAAGTTGTGAACACAAAGGCTATAAGCAAGCAAGCTCCAATTTGTTTTTTCATAGTGTTTAAAATGCTTTGTTATTACTTTTTCTTTGGTTTTTCGAGCTCAATAAAGCCTTGGTGTACACCTATGTTTTCTGCTATTCGGTAGATAACTTCATTGCCATTGGCGCCGTTTGTCATCACCACAAGGCCAGTTTTATTTTTTGGTGAAAAGACGGCCAGGGTTCGTTCCCCCATATTGGCACCGGTATGGCCTATTATTGTTTCGTCCTCAAATCCATACACATACCATCCCAAGCCAAAGCCCGCATTCTCGGGACAGGCATCAGGTGTCGTTGCTTTTTTCTGGCAATGGGAAAATTGATTCAAGGAAATTGAGAATTGTTCCGTCCTTAATTTAGAGGTGACTCTGTCTTCGTTTAGTATACTGAGAATGAATTTGGCATAATCCTCAGCAGTAATTCTCAATCCACCCGCTCCGAAGGCCGACTCCACTTTTCTAGACTCCCGCCAGTTACCATCGGGAAAATAAGCCCACGCCATCTTGTTCTCAAACCGTTTTTGATACACGTAAGATGCGTTTTGTATTTGTTCTGGTTCAAATAAAACTTCTTCTGCAAGTTGGTTAAAAGGTTTGCCCAGTTTACCTTCTAGAAATCGAACCAAATACAAAAAGCCTTCGCCAGAATAACCCATTTCAGTCCCAGGGTCACGTTCAAATCGTAATTTACCATCGGTCATTCTTCGCCAGTTCTTAAAACCTGTCTGGTGTGTCAACACGTGCCTAGGTGTGAGCAGTTTGGCACGCGGGTCATCGGCAATATCAGGATCCAGCCAATGGTTTGCCATATGTTCATCAAGATTTACTTTTCCCAATGAGGCCAATCTGAGAAACACCTCTGCGGTCATTGGTTTGGCGATAGATGCACTGAGAAAGAGGGTTTCATTTGTCGCTGGTTTTTCAGGGGATTGCAAACCAAATGCTTGGTGATACACTATTTTCCCATTATCAACAATCGCCACCGAAACAGCAGGCACATCGTATTCGTCTAGCCAAACCGGAATTTCATCGGAAAGGATTTTGTATTTGGAATCGTTTGCCTTTTTTTCATTTTGGGCAATTGTTACTATCGAAATAAGAGCGAAGAAAAGTGTAAAGATTTTTGGCATTGTAAATCACGTTTACTCTAAGGATTGAAAAAAGAAGTAATTGTTACAGTGAAATGGAAAAGGGTTGTTTTCAATATGAGGGTTTTTACAACTAATTAATTAAATATTGACCTCGCCTCATCATAAACCCGCTCAAAATTCGCTCTTAAATCTGTATCCGAAAATTGTTTAGTAGCCTGTGGAAGTTGCCTTTGAATTTTGGATAGCCGAAACTGAACCTTCTTATCCTCTCCGTCGGCAAATGTCACAAACTCACCTGGTTTAAGCCTAAAGAATATGTCAGCCCTTCTTTTAGAAACTTCTCTCTCACCTTTAGTGATTCGTGTGTCGGTTTTAAAAATGTTGGCAGCCTTACTTACACTCTTCGTTGGGTTTTTGATGATTTCAAAAAATCGCTCGTAATACTTTGCTGTATCCGGGTCATTAACCTTCCCGAAAAATTGATAGGACAGGTTGCTCAATATCGCTTTACTCGCTTTATCACCATACATCATATCATTTTGAATTTTGTCCTGCATCACATAAATAGTTGCAATGTCATAGCTTCTGAGCGTCGCTGGAATACGGTGCATATTTAATAAACGAATGGTAGGCGCTTCTTCCATTAATAGGAATGACGGTTTGGAATTACGTACACTCATTTGCTTGGTAATGGTGTGGATTATGGTAGCGATAACCGGTGAATATGAGGTTTCAAATTTGGGGTTGTTCACAACTGAAATAACTGCTGGATTTTCTTCATTATTTATATTTAATGATACTTCATCAGCAGATAAAGCCATAAAAATCCGTTGGGTGCTGATGCGTTTTAAAGCATTCGCAAGAGTACTTTTCACACCTGCAGTCTGACGTTCGGAATCCTTTCCGCTAATAAAGGCATCTGCCATTGCCCTAGAAGTGCTATTGGTTTCCAAAAATTGGACCAGGCTATCGGTATCCAACAATTGATAAATGGCAATCAAATGAGGTAGGGTGCAAAATTGCGGATAATCAGTTTTCAATTTCCAAATCAATCCGCCTATAAGTCCTTCGGCGGCATCATTAAAGAATTTAGTTGTTCCGGTGGTTCCACTTTCTCTTTGTTCTAAAAGATTTTCAATCAACACCCTGGACACTTCGTTGACGCTTTCCTCATTTTCTAGGTATCTCGGTGCAATGGGATTGACACGATGGATAATCCTATCGAATGAAATGACCTTTATTGGAATATTACCTTCATTAAAAAGCGGATATGCCATTTCAGTCAGTTCAAAATCCTTATAGTCGTGTATGATACCGCAGAAACCATTTTCACAAAAGTGTTTTAGAAATCCATAGACCACACTTTCGGTCTTTCCACTTCCTGCAGAACCTATTACGGATGCACCACGTTTAATGTTTTCAATTTTAAATTTTCCTGATTTGGTTTGGAATTTTACTTTATACTTTTTATCCCTTTTCTTTTTCGGTTCCTTGTTGTAAAAAGCATAAATCAGTATAGCCAAAGACATAATTGGAACTACTACATAAATCAATATTTTAGGAATAGTCTCTATCATTAGAAAAGTGTTAATTGCTTCCTATAGTCTTCAAGCCTATTCTTCGCTGCTTTTACGTATTCAGGATTGATATCCATTCCTACTAAATCGTATTTCATATTCCAACAGGCCATTGCAATACTGCCACTACCCAAATGCGTATCAATAATTTTATCACCTTTTTTAGCATAATTCATTAATAACCATTCGTAAAGCGCCTTTGGTTTTTCGGTAGGGTGAATACGATGTTGTTTGTTTTTCATATTTTGCTGAAGCATCCCGTTCCACAACCATCTGAAACAGCGCATGGGTCTATCAAAGGAAGTCCATGCCAACTCACCATCCGCGTAATCCACGTTATACTTATCTTGGGTTCTCTTATCCCAAAAAATCCACCCTCTTGATTGAGGCAAAGGGAAATAATTGCCACCCCAAATGATTTGATTTTTTGAGATTCGCTTTAGTTCAACCCAATAATTTAGTTCAGGTATTGCCCTATCCCAATCGCCTATTGAACTGTAATCTCGTCTTTTTGCTAAACCGCCTTTACGACTTTGTGTAAAACTCATTTTATGAATATTGATTCCATACGGTGGGTCAACAATGGCCAAATCAAACTGTCCATCATCACATTCTTTCATATAATCCATGCAATCGGTCACCAATAATTCTATTTTGGGTTCATATAAAACTGATTCCATTTTTGATGCTATTGTATTATTCATAGGAAAGATGCTTTAGATACCAATTGAACTTGATTTCACAGCAATTTCAGCACCTTTGCGTAATCGCTTAAAAACCTTAAGCGCTAACTGTGCTTTACTGGTTGGAATATTTGGAATTAGAGGCACACCCGATTTACCCATAATTTTAAATGCCATTGCCTTTTCATTGGCAGATAATTTCATTAAAGCAGCGAAATAGAGTTTTGGATTCTTCACAAAATCCTTCTTGGCTTTGTAGGTTTCGGCATAGTTACGGCTGTAGCCAAAAGTTTTATCAAATGTCTTTTCTGCTCGTTCAAAAAATTGGTCACGGTCAAAGCCTCGTTTTACTTTCTTACTGTGCATTTCAACTTCAGATGCTTTGTGTTTGCTTCCTGGGGAAAGACTAAAGGAATTGGATGCATCCTTTCGACTCACGATGATATGGATATGACTTTGATTGCCTTCCTTTTTCATTCCCTGGACGATGCGTTTTCCATTCAATTGATGTGGTGCATCTCTTTCTAATTTCTCAATGTGCTTCTGCAAGGCTCTGATATTGCCCTCAACTCGTCCATCTTGAATGTTACGAATCTCTGTTTTAAGCTGAAGAATCTTTGTTGCAAAAGGTTGATTTTCCCTCACTTGAAAATCAGTTCCTTTAAAAGTGCGTTGGTGTTCAATTTTGGCGAAGTATTTAATGTCATCAACATTAATTGGTCGTCCATTAATTTCCCGATTGAAACTGGTTGCATAGTCTTTCATGAGCTCACGGGTATATCGTTTTAAATCTTCGCTGCTGTTCTGAAGCTTTTGCAATTCGTATTTTGATGGACTGACCGTTATGGAATAGAATTTCGGTTCTTTCTTTTTTAACTTAGCCGTGTTACCATCAATTTCCGTGACCACTTCCTTTGCAGAAATCTCATCGCCATATTGATTGAAAAAATGTTCCATTTCCTCTTTTTCCAAACCCTCATTTTCCTTTTCGAGATAGTCCACAAAATCGGCAGAGCTCTGACTATAATTTGTTCCCAAATTTTGTGCTGTGATGTTGATGTACATAGATTAGAATTTTAAAGTTGATTTGGGTTATTCTGTTTCTCTTGAAATTTTACTTCCTTCTTTTCTTCAGTAAATTTCTTTTCCAAAATCAAAGATTTCTTTTTAGGTTCATCCATCTCAAAAAGGGATTGCAACATTGCAACCGTGGGTTTGGTTTGGGTCTTTTCTACGTCACGCATAATGGCAATGACTGCATTAATACGCTTCAATAATTTAGCCTCGATGGTTCGCCCTGTTGGGCCTAAATTTTCCTTTGGTGAAATCTCGTTGTAGAAGAAAAAATCGAGGATGGCTTCCATCGCTTCGGTGTGCGTTTTAAAGTGCATCTTAGAAAATTCCTGAAACCGTTTAGCGGTTTTCCGCTTAAACCTAATAGTGATGAATGAATCCATTTTTCTTTCGCTTTTTTTGAAGATTTGACGTAAATCCATCCCTATTTTCAGGTGTTTTGAGGGCATTTGACGCAAATCGTAGAAAATTTCGAAATCCGATTGGTTTTCAGACACTTAAAAATCAATGATTTACGATAAAAACGGAATACGTAACACCGCGCAGCGTGTTACCCTCTTGCTATTCCATTTCGTCCCGCTCGCAGGACAAAAATTCCATACAATTCGACTCAAAAAGTCGATTGCTTTTTTGGGAATCTCGACAATTCTCAATCCTAAAAAATGAATGGATACAGCTATCAGCGAAAGTCAAAAATTGGGATAGCTATATAAATTTTGTTGCTATTTTTCAGCGAAATAAAGATACAATTTTTTTAATCATTTAATATCACAGGAAAAAGAAAACGCCTCTAAAATCTTAGAGGCGCTTAACGTATAAAATTAAAGTATCAGATATTGAAAACATAATCGTATGTATATAGATTTTTAATCATTTCTTCGTCAATTAATTTTTCATAATCTGCACCTGTTTCCTCAACATATTTCCGAATGGATTCCCCATAAAGATGTATAACGTGTTCTCTCGAAACTTGTAAAAGTTCTTCTTGTTTTTCCTCGCTCAAATCTTGAAATTTAATGTAAATCATAGCTTCAAGATTTAGTATTCGTTTGGTAACATCAATGTGTTATTTACAAAAAATAACCGCAGTTCATCCAATGGGAAATCGGTGGCTCGATACCCTTGTTTTTCTAAAATAGTATTATTGCCATCCGAATAAGTTATGATTGCATCAAAACCTTTGTTTAGTCTTTCTTCCGCTGACAGTTTTTTAAAGTCAATTGTGATAAACTCGCTTCGGTTCATCAGACTTTTTGCAATTACCGAAGTGTCCGTAATGAGCCAAAAACAATCTGCAACGTTTGCTAGATATTTTAAGCCATCTGTAAAACGTGTCTTTAATAATGGGATAGAATAGAACATTTCCGTTCCATGAAAATGTTGCAATCCTTCTTTGATTTCGCTAACTTGTACTTTCATTGTTCATTAATTTTAAGTTTGGATAATGAAAAAGAGGGCGCATCTTTTCGACGGGTACGCCCTCTTTCTTTTTGATTACTTGTCGTCTTTTGAACCCATTAATAGGAGTTCATTCGCAACGACTTCTGTGACGTACTTTTGGGTATCATCATCAGCGGTGTAGGTTCTTGTTTTCAGCTTTCCAACAATACCTACTTCTTTTCCTTTCACTACGTACTTTTCTACAATTTCCGCAGTCTTTCCCCAGGCAACAATAGTATGCCAGTTGGTGTCCGTCTGTTTCTCGCCATTACCATTTTTGTAGTTCTCATTGGTAGCGAGTGAAAAGCGGGCTACTTTCTTTCCGCTTTCAAGGTTTGTAATGGTTGGTTCTTGCCCAACATTTCCAATTAACTGTACATGATTTTTAATCGTACTCATAACTAAAGATTTAAAGATTAATATTTCCCTTTTCCATTAAACTGTGATTAAATTTTAAGGGGTGTTTGTTTGATTTCTTCCGTGCAAGGCACCAATGGGTGAGGTGGGTTTTGTCAAGACTTTATGGGGAAAATCAGGTGTGTCTGCGACGTAGTAAATTCCTAGGAATTTCAAGGAAGTAGATACCTTATTTTTCACAGAAACCTGTCTTGGTCTTGACAAGTTCCATAAGGGCATTAGCAATTCTTTTAAAGCCGGTTGCGACCTGAGCGTACCGACAGTTAAGCGAAGTGAGCGATTGGGTTTAATCTAGAATTGGTTATGCGCGTCCTGTTTTTCGACGCCCCGAAAAACAACAAAGGCTTTATCCATTATAAACCCCTTAAAATGTGTAAGACAGCGGTTTGGTTTTTAGGTATTTTCGAGCAAGGTCTCAAGAAGACCTTGCCATAAATACCGTTAAGAAAATCAAGGCGATGGCTTTCCGCTGAAAAGGCGGACTTAATTCCCAATTTTGGCTCAGGAATGAAGCCCTTCGACTTCGCTCAGGACAGGCGTTCCTTCCCAGCCCAAGCGGGAAGGGTTAGCGGAATGGAAAGCTAAAATTGGGGATTGTGTCCAAGATTGTTTAATGAAGCTCTTTTCCCGAAGTGTAGTGGTTTCCTGATTTTTTCAGAAGGAAACCGTGGAATGAAGGGGAATGTGCTGAGTGGTGTTAATAAAACAAGTTGTAGATTAAAACATGGTTATCCAAAAAGTCTTTTGAAATCAATACGGAAAACCTAAATTTTAAAAAAGTATATTTTGTTTAACTATTGCATCATTGTCAGTTTTCGGCTTTATAGTCTTCAAACTTAGCTTCAAAGCTTTTCGCCTTTTATGGTAAATCCATCTTCTAAGGCTGTTCAAAAGACCCTTTTCATAATCGGACAGTTCTTTTGGTGCAATTTCTAAAGCAGCTTCCACCTGTTCTATATTTTTGAATTGTGAAGCATATTGCAATCCTAACCAGGTATAAATGTTCATCCATTCCATTGGCAAAGGTGCCTCGTATGTTCTGGGCATCATATATACTAAAGCTTCGGTATAGGTAGCCATTTCTTCGTTCTGAATTGATGAGACAATTCTTGAGAGTTTCACATTTTTAAGCATCTCTTCGGGAATACTATCTTTCCAAGCAGATTCAAAAACTATGATTGGACTGGTCATACAATCCATAAGGTCAAAAACAAAATCTTTGCTTTTCTTTTTATTGGATTCCTTTGCCATTACTTTTTCTGGTAATGGCGGACAATCGAATCCAAAATCGAGCTGTGATGTTGTGTCATTTTCCATTTAGTACGGTTTTAGGTGAAGTATTATTTAGTAAAATTGAATAGTGCTGAGGGAACTTTTCTCGGTAATAGGCCAAATGGCTTTCACTACCTTCAATGCAATAGTTTTTCTTACTTGCTTGGTAGTGTTCTTCTGCTTCCTGAATGGAAATTTTTTGGTTTTTGGATACGTCTTCCATAATGCTGAGATTTTGATTAAACAATATTTCAGCAGCACACAAACGGTAGCTAAAATCACAGCTCAAAAGGAAACGGAATAAATTAGTGAAGGAATGAGCGCAACGGCTTTATGCCGTAGTCTTTTGATGGGTGTATTTTACAAGTTTATCTTTGCGGTGTATTGATTGAATCAATCTAATTCAAGTTTAGAATAAAAAAAGAAGAACCGACACGAATGCCGACTCTTCTTTGAACAACAAAAGCTAATCGTTCAATTCCTGAAATTTCTTTTCAAGAACTGCGATGCGCTCTTTCAAACGTGCTTCACGCTTGTTCCTTTTTTCGGTGTATGTCTTTTCAATGTCTGCAATCTTAGATTTATAGTAACCCTGCATTGCATTGTAAAATGAAATATTCGTCAGATTATTGATGTGATTGCTTTCTCCAAAATGAACTTGTCTTGTCAGCATATAGCGAATCAGTTTGTGGAAGATATCCTTTTTGAAATTCTTCTTGAAATGTTCAACTATTCCAACATCTGTCATTTTAGAAGTCCCTACTAAAAATTTGGAAAAGTGCTTTTGACGACCTACGTAATCAACATTGTTTTCAAATAGTGACATCGAGAATGCAACCAATTCATCAACCGAAAGCGTTTTCTTAGTATTGATATAATCCTTTTCACGAACCATCTGTACCACTTCCTCAAATTGCTTGTTGTTCTCAATGTGTTTCTTCCGCATTTCACGCTCATTGATTTTGAGAATCTGTTCTTCGGGTGTACAATCTGCCATCTTCTTCTTGTCATATGAAACCGAATTAGGACTTGTTTCAGTTTCAGACGCTTCGATAATTCTAATGAAAACTTCCTTACTTTGATAGGATTTAGGATGGAATACAATACCTTCTTTAAAGTCATTTGCCTCAGCAGATTTAAACTTTCCTAACGCTTCTTGATAAGTTTCGATAGCTTCTTGAAATTCAGCTTTTAATTCTTCTTCAGAATAATTGTAATGTTTATGTTCATTCTTGACGGAATCCAATGTTGGTTTTAACGGTTCTTCGATGATTTCAACATCGTCCAATAGATGAATCTTCAAGCCCTTACTTTCTAAAAGTGAAATAACAGCTTGATTATTTTCGTCATCAATCCAATACTTTCGGATTTCAGGAATCAGAAGAATGTTATCCGTTTTGCATTTTTCAATAAGGTTCAGAAGTGACTTTGACTTCTTTGTTTCAAAACAAGCTGCTTTTGTACAGACCATTTTACCATCACCGAAAAGGTTACCCTGATTGGCTGCATTGAAAGTGCAGTCACCGCAGCCACCAGCTTTAGGTATCAGTTTTTTATCTGAAACGTCAAAAGGTGCAGTTTCCAAATCAAACGTCTGGTCTTGAATCATCCTATTGATTTTATTGGCATTGAAATTATCACCAATGGTCTCAAGCATCATCTGTTGTTCTTCTGGTTCAAAAAGTGCAACTGCTATTCCCAGAGTAAGAGTCATTTGACCGTTTCGCACATAGTGTTTGAAACCTTCAATCAGTCCTGCCAACTTCAGCCGTTGTCTCACGAAATTATCCGTTCTGCCTAAACGCTTTGCGATTTCAGAAGGGGAATGCTTTTCGGACAAATAGGCTATCGCTTCAGCTTCTTCGGTAGGTTCAACATCTTGTCGTTGCAGATTTTCGATGATTTGAACTTCTAATACATCAGCACTCTCATATTCTCTAACAATGCATGGAATCGTCTTCTTTTCTGCCAACATACTGGCACGATAACGTCTTTCACCCATAACGATAACATAATGTCCATTCAATTGTCTCACGGTAATGGGTTGCAGCACACCGTGTTCTTTTATGCTTTCGGAAAGTTGATTTAATAACTTTTCATTAAAGGTCTTTCTTGGTTGGTCTGGGTCAGGCTTAATTTTGCCGATGGCCAAGTTTTGGATTTGAAGTGCTGGTATTTTCTTTCTATTCACTTCAGTTTTGGCAGTAGCCTTTGTGCTTCTGCGCTTTCTTGAGGTACTCGCTTTTGTTGTCATAATACTCAAATTTTTGATTAAACAATATTTGAGCAGAAACCAAACGGAAGCTAAAATCTTAGCTCAAAAGGAAACGGAATAAATGAGTATAGGAAAAAGTAGTGGCTTTATGCCGTAGTCTTTTGATGGAAGTATTTTACGAGTTTAACTTGCGTAGATATTGTATGATAAAACTCCTAATTAAGGCATCAATTCATCAAAATTTATGAAATGAGGAAAGAAAAAATATGAAATAATAACAAATGGAAGTAAAAGATTTGGAAATAAAGTAAGGAAGAAAAAAACCAAAAATGTTGTACCTATGTTGTACCCGTCCAATTTTAAGGTCAAATATTGAAATAAAAAAGCCGAAGATTTCTCTTCGGCTTTTCGTGCGGGCGAAGGGACTCGAACCCCCACACCTTGCGGCATCAGATCCTAAGTCTGACGTGTCTACCAATTCCACCACGCCCGCTTTTTCAATATTTTAAGAACTTTTATTTGGTTTAATCCTAAGTCTAGCATGTCTACCAGTTCCATCACACCCGCTAAAGAATATGTAAAGATCTTTAGTACGTCCCTTTCGCTAAGCCGTCTTGGAGTTGTCTAGCATGCCTGCCCGGATGAACTCTGTTCGGACGGGTCTACCAGTTCCATCACACCCGCGATAAAGGAGTGCAAATATACTTCAATTTTTCAATTGCCACATGTCTCTGTTTTAAAAACTTCTTTTTACTATTTTTAATAGTCCAGAACAACAGTACATGGAAAAAATTAACAACTACATCCAACAACACAAAGACCGATTTGTAAACGAACTTATTGCCCTCTTAAAACTCCCCTCGATCAGTGCAGATAGCGCCTACTCTCAAGATGTTATCGAAACGGCACAAGCCGTGGAAAAAGCATTGCAAGATGCCGGCTGCGACCATACAGAGATCTGCGAAACCAAGGGGTATCCCGTAGTCTACGGAGAGAAGAAGATCGATCCAGATCTCCCTACGATTTTGGTCTATGGCCACTACGATGTGCAACCGCCTGATCCGATGCACTTATGGACCTCCCCTCCTTTTGAACCCGTGATCAAAAAGACAGACATTCACCCGGAAGGTGCCATTTTTGCCAGGGGCGCCTGTGATGATAAGGGGCAAATGTTCATGCATGTGAAAGCCCTGGAGTTTATGGTACGGAACAATACCCTGCCCTGTAATGTAAAATTTATGATAGAAGGTGAAGAGGAAGTGGGAAGCGACAGCCTCGCGGATTTCCTGGAAGCGCATAAGGAAAAATTGGACAATGATATTATTCTGATCTCGGATACGGGTATGATGGCCAATGATGTGCCTTCTATTACTACGGGCTTACGTGGATTAAGTTACGTTGAGGTTGAGGTGGTTGGGCCCAATCGAGATCTGCACTCCGGTATTTATGGGGGTGCCGTACCCAATCCTATCAATATCTTATCAAAAATGATTGCTTCCTTGCATGACGAAAATAACCATATTACCATTCCCGGCTTTTACGATAAGGTGGAGGAGTTGAATGCTGCAGAGCGGGCCCATATGGCAGAAGCCCCGTTTAGCCTGGATGCTTACAAAAATGCCCTGGCCATAGATGATGTGTACGGAGAATCGGGCTATACCACTCCCGAACGCTATTCCATTCGCCCCACTTTGGATGTTAACGGGGTTTGGGGCGGCTACACCGGTGAGGGTGCGAAAACGGTTATCGCCAGTAAGGCCAATGCGAAGATCTCTATGCGATTGGTACCCCATCAGGATCCTGATGAAATTACAGCATTGTTTGCCAAACATTTTGAAGCTATTGCCCCCAAAGGGGTTAAGGTAACGGTGACTCCGCATCATGGAGGACTGCCTTATGTTACGCCGACGGATAGCATTGGCTATCAGGCTGCAGCCAAAGCCTATGAGAAAACCTTTGGCAAAACCCCAATTCCGGAACGCACTGGTGGAAGTATTCCAATTGTGGCATTGTTCGAAGAAGTACTTGGAAGTAAAACCATGCTAATGGGCTTTGGTTTGGATAGCGATGCCATTCACTCCCCCAACGAACATTTTGGAGTTTGGAATTTTCTAAAAGGGATAGAGACCATCCCATATTTCTACAAGTATTACACGGAGCTTTGTACCCAATAAGGAGATAAACGTCTACTTTCCTGCATAGCGCAAAATTAGCCAACACTAGGTTGAGGCTATCTTAAATTCTACTTCTACACTTGTAGAATTAATAATTATTTCTATATTTGTAGAAAAACTTCTTATTTTGTAGAAATGAAATTATCCAAAGCAGAGGAAGAATTAATGCATATTATTTGGGAGCGCGAACGTGCTTTTATGAAAGACCTCCTGGAGGCGTATCCCGAACCTAAGCCAGCACCCACTACAGTAGCTACTTTACTTACGCGTATGATGGATAAAGGCGTGTTAGCCTACGAAAGTTTTGGTCGCTCCCGACAATATTATCCGTTAGTACGGAAGAAAGACTATTTCTCCAAACAGCTAAAAGGATTAATTAAGAATTTCTTTAATGATAGCCCCAGTCAGTTCGCCTCCTTTTTTACCCAACAGACAGATCTGAACAAAAAAGAATTGGAGGAACTAAAAAAAATAATTGATGACGAAATAAAAAAGAAATAAGGCAATGTTGGAATATCTTATTAAATCGACAACTTGTATGCTCCTCTTCTTAGGGTTTTACAAGCTATTGTTGGAAAAGGAGAGTCTCCACCTTCTAAAACGATACTACTTGTTAGGAGCACTTGTACTTTCGTTGGTAATTCCAAAAATCATTTTTGCAACCTATGCGATCCCTGAAGATCCAATAGTAATATCAGACAATATTGACTACCTCATCAGCTTCCCTGCTGTTGATGCCGAAATACCAAGCTCAAAGATCAATATCGTATTGTTGCTATGGAACCTTTATGGCCTTGGCGTAGCGGTGTTTGGAATCCGATTTTTTATCCATCTTTTTCAATTAGTAGGACGCATTCGGAGCAATCCAAAAACAAGGAAAAATGGTATTGTTACCGTTTTACTTGATGAGGACCTACCCCCGCATACTTTTTTTAACTACGTTTTCTTGAACAGAGCACAATTTACCGCCAATACGATTCCGCAAGAGGTACTTACCCATGAAGAAACACATGCCAGACAGTATCATAGTCTTGATGTTCTATTCATTGAACTCCTTCGTGTTCTGTTGTGGTTCAATCCTCTTTTAATCTGGTATAAGAAAAGTATACTATTGAACCATGAATTTTTAGCTGATCGCGCGGTGCTACAAAGCGTTTCCACAGTTGGGCACTACCAAAAGATTTTGTTCGCCTTCCTGGTATCAGAAAGGGAACATGTTACAGTAGAAATGGCTAATGCCATTACATATTCATCCATAAAAAAACGATTATTAGTCATGAGAAGAAAAACTTCAAAAAAAGCAATGTTACTAAGAACGGTTATTTTAGTTCTCTTCGTAGCCCTTTTGACCTATGGGTTCGGCGAAAAACAAAAACTGGCGTTAACACAACAAGAACAAACGATTTCACCGGACCTTCGGCAAACCCAGGAAGGAGCTTCTCGGGCACAAATGAAAGAATACAATACGCTGGCTAAAAGATACAATGCGATGACAAAAGATGCCTTTCATATCAAAAGAAAGGAGGTAGATCGTATGGAGTACATTTACGATTTAATGTCTGCTAAGCAACGGGAAAATGCGGAACCTTTTCCAGAGATCCTGGAGCCCCAAATGCCTCCTGAGCCACCTACTCCTGGCACCTTGAATGCAGCAAGCCCGGAACCTCCGGCTTTCCCTGCTCCGATTACTGCGGAGAATCAAATTGGACATATAAAAGAAATGGCCCAAAAAGGAGCTGTCTTTTATCTCGAAGGAAAAAAGACGTCCGCTTCCAAGATCATCGCACTGCTCGAAAACCAGGGAACGATGAACATCATGACCCGGCGCACGGGAGATGCCAATTATGTAGTACAGGTATCCGCTGATCCTTCCGTTCCTAAAGAATAACATATTCCCAATCCATAGAAAAGCCCTGTTTAAGGGCTTTTTTTGTAACAAAACCAAAAAAATTGCGTTCTAATACCATTACTTTCAGAATATAGGCTGGCTATACCAACCCACCGCAGCCCTTCTATATCTCTACAAAACCATTGTTTCAAACCTAAACGAACACTATCATGTTACACCGTTTTTTTATTTTTTGTTCTGGTGCAGATTCCGATATCCTGGATACCTGTTCTCAGGGAGAACGCAACAAATATGTAGGCATAGGCGCTACTGTATTTTTTACTGCTGTTATGGCATTTATTGCCTCAGGCTATGCCCTCTACACTGTATTTGATACGATATACACCGCTATCTTTTTCGGATTGATCTGGGGATTATTGATCTTTAATCTGGATCGCTATATTGTTTCCACTATAAAGAAGCGGGATTCCTTTAAAAAAGAATTGCTTCAAGCGGCACCTCGAATACTTCTTGCGGTGATCATTGCAGTAGTGATTTCCAAACCTCTGGAAATGAAAATATTTGAAAAGGAGATCGACCAGGTTTTATTGGAGGAGAAAAATGCGCTGACCCTCTCCAATAAAGAACAGTTGGCGTTGCAATACACCCCAACAGTAGCCGCTTTGGAAGACGACATACAACTACTAAAAGATGAGATTGCAGCTAAAGAAGCAGAAACCAATGCTTTATATGACACCTATATTTCCGAAGCCGAGGGTACTGCGGGAACCGGGCTATTAGGTAAAGGTCCGGTATACAAAGAGAAACGGGAAAAGCACGATGCTTACCTCGCTGAACTGAACACCTTAAAACAAACCAATGGCGAAAAAATTATAGCCCTTGAAAACCAGATCGCTGCATTAGGTCAAGACTATGAAAAAGCGGTTACCGACAGTCAGCCTATTATTGATGGTTTTGATGGTCTAATGGCGCGTATCAATGCCCTTGGAAAACTACCATGGTTCCCTTCGTTTTTCATCTTTTTACTGTTTCTGGCCATAGAGACTGCACCCATCATTGCCAAATTACTTGCACCCAAGGGAGAGTACGACTATAAATTTGAGGAAGGTGAAAGTGTGGTTGCCACCTGGGTTACTCAAAAAGTAGAACAGCGCAAACTACTCCTGGAAACGGATGGGGCGTTAAACGATCAAATCTATTCGGACATTAAAGCAGAAGAGGCCTTGTACCGATATAAAAAGGAGAAAGCGGAAGCGCTATTGCGTCTTCAGGCAGATGCGTTTCACAAGGTTCAGGTCAAGGGGTTATAGATCCTTTTTTTTGAGGTGTTACACCAAATCCATTTTTTCCAAAAGAAAGGAAGCATTCATGGTTTGACTTACTCCTTTCTTTAATAAATAATCAAAATAAAGGGTATCTTCCTTAATGGTGGCGTCTAAATGATAGTTATGTACATTTTTACGAGTGGTAGCCACCTCACATAGGCTGAGGTCGTGCGTCGCGATCAAACCCGTAGCCTTGACGCGTAATAATCGCTCTACAAATCGTTTGGATCCCTGGGCTTTGTCGGTACTATTGGTACCTTTTAGAATCTCATCGAGTAACACAAAGTACCGTTCTTGTTCCAAATAGAGTACCACCTTTTTTAACCGTTTTAATTCGGATAGAAAATACGAATCTCCCTTGTAGAGTGAGTCTACACTCCGCATGCTGGTTACTAACTTTATCGGAGAATAGATGCATTCCTCAGCACAGATAGGCAAGCCCATATTTGCCATAATAACGGAAAGTCCTACCGTTCGTAAAAAGGTACTTTTCCCGGCCATGTTGGAACCGGTAATAATGAAGAAGTTTTCATCCCTTATGGTAAAATCGTTTCTGATATTTCCCTTAGACGGAATTAACGGATGCCCTACTTTTTTACAGGATAATACAAAGGTATCGTCCGTAATCTTTGGAAAGCTGTACTGCGGATGATTGAACGCAAAATTCCCTAAACTAGTAGCAGCGTCAAAAAAAGCAATGACTTTAAACCATTCGCCTACCTGAGTATTGTATTGCTGAATCCATCTTTCAATTTGAAAGGCCGTTTGTAAGGCACCAAGAAAGCAACCATTCCCAAAAATGGCGTAAAAGATATTGTTGTTGTAATCCATGGTATTCAGTAAACTGGAAAACTTCTGTATTGCAACAGAGGCCGTTTTACTTTCCAGCAAAAGCCGTTGTTTTTGAGCTTCCAATGCCGGGGCCTTAAATTGTGTTTCCTCCAAAATATGTATCAGTTGGGAATACTGCTTAAAAGTGGCTTTGATTCTATCCGCTTTTAGCGCTAAATGGGAAATTTGCTTAAAATACCGCCCGGTGATCCCAAGTCCAAGTACCCCCCAGAACAGCAAAAGGACCTCAGATACTACTTGCCCATATACCAAGGCAGCTAATCCAATAAATATCCCTAAAAAGATCCAGGGCAAATAGCGCATTCCCTTTGGAACAAAAGGGGTATAGTGCTGCAACCAATGGATCACTTCAGCGATCGCAACCTCGTGGGTAATTAATGATGCATGGGCAGTAAACTGTTGTCTCCATTTCGGTTTACCTGCCAGTTCCTGAATAAGGTGTTGCTTTTCAACTATATCGGTTGCTGCGTTTTCCTTTAGCAGTTGCGCTAATAGATCCTTGCCCTCTGGAAGTTGGGTCCGATTCATATATTGAAAGAAAGACCCCTGTCCAAAAAGGTCTAGATCATGACTGTATTCATGCTCCGGATCACTGTATTGCTTACCTTGATCCAGCTCTGAAAATTCGTGTTGTAATACTGCTATTTCGGTAGCATTGATTTTTGCTAATGCGTGTAGTATCCGATATTTGATCTTAACATCCTCGTAATACCGGATCAAAAAGAGAAACAGGGTCATTCCAAGCAGGGCAGCCGGGATGGCCCAGCTTATATCATTCCTTAAAAAATAAAGAATCAATACCGTACTTACAAAGGCAAATAATCGAGAAATCGAAAGTAGCTTTAACCTTCGCTGTAGCGTATCTGATGCGGTCGTATACCGGTGTAGTGCCGCGGTGTAAAAATCCAAAGGTTGTTGCATGATTTGGATAAAATCCAAAGATAACCAATACCGCAACGATTGGGTTTATAAGCAATAGCCGAGTTTTAAAAGATTTTAAACGGGGGCCTGGGAAATTGCCGTAATGGCTAGTTGAAGGCTATCTTTCCAATGGGGTATTTCCAGGTTGAATTCCTTTTTTACTTTCGATTTGTCTAAAACACTGTATTTCGGGCGTTCCGCAGGGGTGGGGTAGTGTTCCGAAAGAATAGGATGCAATTTAATGGTACTTCCCTGGAGATCAAAAATGGTTTTGGCAAAATCATACCAGCTAGCTACCCCTTCATTGCTGTAATGATATACCCCATACGCCGTACTTTTTCTTTTGACTATCAGTAGGATCAATTCAGCCAGATCTCCTGCATATGTGGGGGTTCCTATTTGGTCGTACACTACTGAAAGTGCTTCTTTTTCACTACCCAAACGCAACATGGTCTTCATGAAATTATGACCAAACTCAGAATACAACCAGGAGGTTCGAATAATGAAATAGTGCTCTAAATTGCTAATGACAGCACGCTCACCTTTATACTTCGTATCTCCATAAAAGCCAATAGGCCTGGCAATATCTTCCTCCCTGTAGGGAACATTAAGATAGCCATCAAATACAAAGTCTGTTGAAATATGAATAAGTACAATGTCCCTTTGCGCACAGCCCATCGCCAGATGCCTTGGACCCATGACATTTACCTGCTTTGCCAGTTCGGTCTGTGTCTCCGCCTTATCAACGTTTGTAAACGCTGCACAATTAATGCAATAGTCAAAATGCACTTCGGACAAGATTTGGTCCACTGCATTGGCATCTGTAATGTCTAATGCTGCAGAAGATTTGAGCACAAATTCCAAGCCCTCGGTAGAAGAACCGACCATAGATTGCAAAGTACTGCCTAATTGTCCGGATGCGCCGGTAACTAAAATCTTCATATGTTATTTATCCTGCTGCAAATTCTTTTAAAGTGGGAAGTGCCAAATCCTTTTCTGAAATAATTAATTCCGAAGTAGGTACTATCCAATCTATTTTAAATGCAGGATCATTGTACAAAATGCCCCCTTCCGAACTTTGGTTATAAAAATTATCGCATTTATAAAAGAAAGTTGCTGTTTCGCTCAAGGTTACAAACCCATGTGCACATCCCCTTGGAATAAACAGTTGTTTTCGGTTATCTGAGGACAAGATCGTTCGAACGACCGCACCATAGGTTGCTGAACCGGGCCGGATATCTACAGCAACATCTAATACCTCCCCATTCAGCACCCGAACTAATTTTGCCTGGGCATGCGCGCCTTCTTGAAAATGAAGTCCACGAAGTACTCCTTTCGTGGAGAACGACTGATTGTCCTGTACGAAAAAAGGTGTGGCACCTGTTGCCTTTTCAAATTTTTCCTGATTAAAGCTTTCGAAAAAGTAGCCCCTGTTGTCCTCAAATACTTGGGGTACAATTTCAAAGCATCCGGCTATAGCAGTAGTCTTTATCTCCATAGGTTTTTTAAATAGCTTCCAATAAACGCTTGCTATATCCACTCTTTAAAAAGGGTGTCGTCAATTTTTTGAATTGGTTCTTTGTTATGTAGCCCATTTTGTAGGCGGCGGATTCTATCGCCCCAATTTTGAGTCCCTGGCGTTCTTCAATTACCTGCACAAATTGTGCTGCCTGCATTAAGGAAGCGAACGTCCCGGTATCTAACCATGCCGTTCCTCTGTCCATAATACCCACTTTAAGTCTACCGCGTTTCAAATATTCGCGATTCACATCTGTTATCTCCAGTTCCCCTCGCGGGCTGGGTTGAATACTTTTAGCTATTTCTACCACATCGTTGTCGTAAAAATAGATACCAGGTACCGCGTAATTAGATTTTGGCTGCTCGGGTTTTTCCTCGATAGAGATTACTTTACCTCCTTCATCAAATTCGACTACACCGTATCTTTCAGGATCATTCACGTGATAGGCGTAAATAATTCCGCCGTCCGGATCATTGTTGGATTGTAACAACTTTTCCAGACCTGTACCGTAAAAAATATTATCTCCCAAAATCAGGGCAACCTTATCATCCCCGATGAACTCCTCTCCTATGAGGAAGGCTTCTGCCAGACCATTAGGCTGTTCTTGTACGGCATATTCGAAACGACAGCCATACTTCCGTCCATCGCCCAATAGTCTTTTGAACAGGGGAAGATCATGAGGTGTTGAAATGATCAATATCTCCCAAATGCCCGACTCCAGCAAAGTGGATAGCGGATAGTAAATCATGGGCTTATCATATACAGGCATCAGTTGCTTACTCACTGCAAGTGTCAGTGGATGCAACCGTGTACCCGAACCTCCTGCTAAAATGATTCCTTTCATGCGTTGTGCTTTTGTAGGTTGTATTGGTGCTACGCCAAACTTGAGTTTTTATTGTCGACATATTTATTCAAATACCAATCAATCGTCTTTTCAATCCCGGTTTCAAAATTCTCATCGGCTACCCATCCTAGCTCACTTATGATTTTTGAAGCATCAATGGCATAACGAAAGTCGTGTCCTGCCCTGTCTTTTACAAAGGCGATCTGTTCCTTGTATGAAGTACCATCTGATCTTGCGTGTTTTTTATCCAGAATTTCGCAAACTGTATTTGCGATATATAGATTGGTTCGCTCATTCTCTCCGCCAATATTATACGTCTCTCCGGACTTTCCTGTGGCATACGCCAATGCTATACCCTTACAATGATCCAAAACATATAGCCAATCGCGAATGTTGGCACCATCTCCGTAAATAGGAATTTGTGCTCCGTTCAACGCTTTTCTAATTATGGTGGGAATTAATTTTTCGTCGTGTTGTTTTGGTCCATAATTGTTGGAACAATTCGTAGTTACCACGTTCATTCCATAGGTATGGTGATAGCTCCTTACAATAAAGTCGGATGACGCCTTTGAGGCACTATAAGGACTATTTGGGGCATAGGGCGTGTTCTCTGAGAACAATCCCTCTTTCCCAAGCGTACCGTAAACTTCATCTGTAGAAACATGATGAAAACGGGAATTCCGATATGCCTCTTTATAGATCCCAGGGCCCATCATCCAATGTTTCTTAGCTACATCAATAAGATTGAACGTACCAAGAATATTAGTTTGCATAAACGCATCAGGATTGGCAATCGAGTTATCAACATGGGACTCAGCAGCAAAATGAATTACCCCCTTAATATCGAATCGATCAAAAAGGGTTTCTATACGTTGTCTGTCACAGATATCGCCTTTAATAAACGTATACCTTTTATGTCCCCTTAACTCTTCCAGGTTTTTTAAGTCCCCGGCATAGGTTAACGCATCCAGATTTATAAGGTGAACATCAGAATTATGCTTTATAAAGTAAGGAACAAAATTAGAGCCGATAAAACCCGCTCCCCCAGTGATTAATATATGCTCCATGGATTATTATTAATATTACTTATTTTGTAAATATAATCTTACTTTTCAGCCTTGATTGCATTTATGTTGTGAAAGCCACCATTTCGGTGGTAGAAACTTGAAATTACATTTATTATTACACACTACTACCACCCCTTAGGATTCTCCTAAGTGTTTAACAAGACATTACATCCTATGCTGTAGTACTTTTTCTTACTTTCGTAGAGTACAAAGCTATACGCCATGAAGCAGCAAGTTACTGAAAAACCCTATGTGCTCGCTATTGACGATGAACAATTAAACCTGGAACTCCTTCAATTTATACTCGATAGAAACGATTGTATCTTCCGCGGGACCTCTAATGACGAGTATTTCTTTGAACTCCTGGAACAGCGACTTCCTGATCTTATTCTTCTCGACGTTATCATGCCCCGGATCGAGGGTTTTGAGCTTTGCGAAAAAATAAAAGAGAATCCCCTTTACAGGGATGTCCCGGTCATATTTTTAACGGGCAAGGTGAATGTAAAGGACAAGATCAAGGGTTTTGAAGTTGGAGGCGTAGACTACGTTACCAAACCTTTCAATGAACAGGAGTTGGTAGCTCGAATTCAAACCCATGTTGAGTTAAGGAGGGCCAGAAATCAAATAGAACAACAGGCAGAGCATCTGAGACAATCCAATGCATTGAAGGATAGAATGTTCTCCATAATCGGGCATGACCTGCGTTCCCCGTTGAGTGCCGCTAAGTTGAAAATGGACTTTATCATGCGGGGTATTGTTGATCCCACATCTCCGGATTTCAAAGACAAAACTGTTTATGAACTTTTGAAGACGATGGATGAGGCCCTTAATCTTCTCCAAAACCTTCTGGGGTGGGCCAAGGCGGAAAGCGACCAAATCCAAATCATCCCTGAAAATCTTGATCTTCACGAAATTGTGGAACAAACCTTCCGTCTTTTAAAGTTAGGGAGTGAACACAAAAAAATTACCCTTAGTAACCACGTCCCCAAGGCAACCCATGTATTTGCAGATCTGAATACTACCAAAACCGTATTGCGAAATCTCCTATCTAACGCCATAAAGTTTACCCCTTATGAAGGAGAAATACAGGTAAACCTAAAAATGCAAAAGAATAGCACTATTGTTGAGGTAAAAGACAACGGTCAGGGTATTCCTCCTGAGGATATTCCAAAGATTCTAAATCCAAGTGAGCATTTTACCAAACTGGGTACGGATAAGGAACCGGGTACAGGTTTGGGACTTGTGCTATGCCAAAGTTTTATACACAAAAATGGAGGTACCTTAAAAATTAAAAGTACTGTTGGCGAGGGGAGTACATTTTACTTTGACTTGCCCGTTGGGAAAGCGATCTCTGTCTAAGCTAGAGCTTCTTCCGTCTTCCCACCGCGTTTTGCCCGTTCCCATTTTACGGACTGATTCCCTCTGATATATCGGGCAAACCCCAGAAAAACCGAAAGATTCATGATAAAGAAATAATAGGGGACAAAAAGCAGTTTCAGTCGGATCCTACGATTTTCCAGAAACCAACCGATCAAAGCCGATCCATAAAAAAGTACCTGCCCCCAAAACAAGGTACTATATATCCCAAAAGATCCTAATCCCTCTTCTACCGCCAATATCCCGTTAGCAGGTAGGATCAAAAGAAGCAACAGCGGTGTCAACGTCCACCGCAATACCCTATGCGATATGTACTGAAAAGAGAGGGTCCCGTAACGAAAAACATTCAGTAGTGGTGCCAGGCGAACTACAGATTGAATCCCTCCTGCCGAAATGCGTACTTTACGCTTCAACTCTTCTTTTACATTGGCAGAAGCATTCTCAATGGCATAGGCTTTCGGGTTATATTGAATGGTATACCCCTTCATGGCTGTTCGCAAAGAGATCATAAAATCGTCCAGCAGCGTATCTTGCTCCACTTCCCGCCATAGTGCTGTTCGGATAGCAAACAATTCTCCTGCTGCACCTACCACAGAATACAACTCCGCATCCCATTTTTTAAGTTGGGATTCGTACTTCCAGTACATGCCTTCCCCTGCTCCCGCAGCTGCATCTGCGGTATTGGAATAAATTCTTTTTTCTCCGGAGACACAACCTACTTTTGGATTGCGAAATAGTTTAACAATCTCCTGAATAGACGCTTCCCCCAGACTGGTATTACCATCTGAAAATATCACTATTGGAGTGGTTACCTGTTGCATTCCCCTGTTCATGGCAGCAATTTTGCCATTTCTTGCAGGTTCGTGAAGTACCTTTACCTCGCTATATTTTTTCAAAAGTTCCGGAGTACCGTCATCCGAACCATCGGTCACCCAAAGTTGCGTTACTTTTTCCCTGGGGTAATTAAGACTTCGGGAGTTCTTCACCTTTTCATCCAAATACTCCTTTTCGTTATAGGCAGCTACAAAAAGTGTAACCTCGGGTTCATAGTCTTCATTGCCTTCAAACGGCTTACCACGACCAAAAAGCCTCCGGATTTTGATAAGGGCAAACAGCACTATTCCGTAGCCTAAATAGGAGTAAAATATTAGGAATAAGGCTACCCAGAAAAAGATTTCTATTACTTTCATCATCTACGTTTTAGTGTACCACATGGGTCTTGTTGTATGCAACACGTTCCCATTGTCCGGTATGATGGTTAAACTGTTTTATAACGCGTGCGGGATTGCCCACCGCGATGGAAAACGGCGGGATATCTTTAGTAACTACACTTCCTGCACCTATCTGACATCTTTTGCCTATTGTGACTCCCGCTAGAACCACCGAATTTGCTCCGATGTGCGCTTCATCCTCTATCACCGTTGGTCGTATATCCAAAGGCTGTTCACTTGAGTTTTTTGTAGCATCGGAATAGCCGTGATTAAATCCTGAAATGAACACATGTTGCCCCAAACCCGAGCCGTGTCCCATGGTAACCGGGCCAATAACAACACTACCAATACCTACACGTACCCGATCTCCAAGAATAACATCGCCGGAACCATTGTTCACCGTACAATAACTTTCAATAGTGGTTAATTCCCCAATCTCGAAACGCTTCCAAGGAAAAACATCCAATCTGCTATTTCTTCTGATGGTAGCACCTTTACCTTTTTTGTGTTTTATGGGATTCAAAAACCAGCGAACCCATAACCGGGGCCTTGGATTACGCTTTGGTGCTATCGCCCATAAGACCAACCGTTTTAACTTCGGATTCGATTTTATTTTGGCTACCAATCCCATACCTATTCCTTTTTATGCCGAGGCATTTTTTACTTTTAAAATACAGTCGTAAATCGCATTCACATTATTCTCCCAGCTATGAGATAAACCAAAAGCCCTCCGCTGCTCTTCCAACTCCTTTGTGTTTTCTTTTAAGGCCCTTTCGATTAGATACACATAGTCTTCCGCTGTTTCTCCCAGGTAGGTATGTGCCTTAAAATACTCCATAGCTTTGGTGGCAGTAGCTACGGTGGGTTTCCCCATTGCTAAATATTCATCGATCTTCCGGGGATAGTTCCCCATGGTAGCCTCATTAATGCGCTGAGGATTAATGGCCACATCAAAACCTTTGATGTAATTTGGCAATTGCGATGCGTCTCTGCTTCCCAAAAAGTAAATGTTGTCTATTTCATGTAATTGAGAGCTATTGAATTGATCATCTTCCGGGCCTACCAGCACAATACTCCAATCCGGCCTTGCCTTTGCAATAGCTTCCAAAACACCAATGCTTAGCCGTCTACTGCTTAAAAAACCCACATATCCAATGATGGGCTTGGGGATGGATTGTAGGTCATTTGGAATCTCAATTTTTCGCAAACGATCGTTAAATAATGAGGTATCACATCCTTGTCCTACCATGTACGAGTGCGAGGTGAACTTTTTCCCGTACTCTGCATAAAGGGTAGAATTGTTGACCACACAGTCTGCATTTTGTATCAATTTGGGCTCCAGGCGTAGCCCATTTTTTCTCCAATACGGATTTTTAGTTAGGTAATCCCGCATGTAATACACGTAAAATGACGGCTGCAGAAGATCTTTAATATGCTGGCCCAGAAACATAGAACTATCATTAAAAATGATGTAGTCTTGTAATTCAAGGCGTGCAATGGCTGTTTTTATGTCGAAGCAGAAACGCCTGGCATTGCGTTTGTTTAAAAAATCAAAAAGCGCTTTATTTTTAATAAAATTGATCGACTCCGTGATCGTCTTGGGGTAGAGTGTCCACAAGGAATCACTTAACTGTACCAAATCTTCTTCCTGCCCTCTTTTTATACGAAGTCTTTTTTGAATTTTTGCCGTATGCCGCTCCCGGTATCGCGATATTCGATCCATAGGTGGATTCACGTACAATACCGTATTGTTTTTGGCCATTTCCAGCGCTATATTTTTGCAATTACTGCCTATTTCGATGTCCCAGGCCTGAATGCCCATCACAATAATGTGTTGTCCTTTGATCATACCTTAACATTTAAATCCGCATACACCTCGTTGTAGAGGTCCAAAACATTCTGGGCCATGACTACCCAGGAAAAACACTTTGCCCTTTGTATGCCTTTTTCCGCAAGTACTTGGGCCAATTGGGTATTCTCGACCAAATGTTGCATTGCCCTTGTAATTTCCTCAGGGTTGAAAGGGTCTACGATCAGGGCTGCATCTTCTCCGGCTACTTCCGGCATGGAGGAGGTATTTGATGTTATTACCGGAACTCCACAAGCCATGCCTTCCAGGATAGGAATTCCAAAACTTTCCCGAAGTGACGGATACAAGAAAATTGTACATTGACTGATCAATGCTGGAAGAATAGTATTGGGCACATACCCCGTTAGGTGAATCTGTTTTCGCAAGTCCGGTGCACCTATCGCTTGTAATAATCGCCTTAATTCCGATTCGTCATAATCCAACATCACCAAATGGTAGTGTTCGGGGTATACCCTATTGAACGCTGCAAAAGCCTGCAAAACGCCAATGGTATTTTTCTTGGGGTCGGTATTGCCTAAGAAGAAAAAGAAGCGATCTGGCAAGCCATACGCTTCCTTTACGCTCTTTAAAATAGTTGGGTCAGTAACTTTCTTAAAATGATCCCCAACACCATTGTAAATAGCGGTTAAGCGATTATCCGTAAATCCAAAGTGATCGTTGATGCGATGCTTCTCATAGTTGGAAACCGTGATTACTTTTTTACTTCTTTTGATCACCGGAGGGACAAAATATCTTCGGTACATATTCCCCAGTTTTTGATACCAGGAGCCTTCTTTTTTAAAGAGGCTTATACTTTCCAAATAAATGATATCGTGCAATGTAGTTACCAGGGGTACTTTACAAAACAGAGGTCCGGTATTGCTTGTGCAATGCAGTACATCACAACCCGCTGCATAAGCAGCTTTTGGCAATGCTATTTGTTCCCATCCGGGATAGCCCCATTTTGAGTGGAGTTCCACTATTTTAAAATTCGGAGCATCAGGAATACACGTATTATCTTCATCAGGCCTAACAAAGATGACGTACTCATTTTTGTGATCGATCTGTTGTAAATTTTTGATGAGCTCCAAAGCCACCATATCCATACCATGCTTTTTTTCTCGAAAAAGCCGTTGTCCTTCAATACCAATTGTCATGCGTTTACTTTGAAAATTTAAACTGTCCCGTGTTGCGTATGAATGAATTTTTTATTGGCGCCTCTTAATTTAAACAGGGACAAAAACATTACCCAAAAGGCTTTGGGCAAGGTTAAAAGGGCGTTGAGTGTTTGTACGTGGTAAAATTTTCTGGGAATAGCCATGACAAAGGCTAGAAAGACCAGTAGTGCAACTCCGATCCATACGTTTGTCGGAACCAGTAAATTAAAAGGTTGTGCAAAAAAATCGATCCCTAAATACAGTAGTGTTATAAAAAACACCATTCCCAGCAATAAGACCCTTGGGGGTGAAACCATTTGGTAGACCTTATCCGCAAAATCGATATTTCCCCTAAGTACTAACTCGCGTATCCCCGAAACAGCATAACGACGGAAATAGACCAATTGCGCTGATAGCCACCTTTTCCGTTGATTGGCAAAAACCGCAGTTTTCTGAACCTTCTCATCCAGCACCAGGGCATGGTGCACATACCCAATGGTATTCTTGTCCTTAAGGAGTTTTAGCTCTAACTCTTTATCAAAACCTCCAACAGCATTTACCTTAGCCATAGTAGATTTGAAAAAGTGATAGTCAAAGGCCATCCCCGAACCGATCAAGGCGGAAGAAAACCCTAAAACTCGATGTCCTTTTCTGAATATATGGTTGTTAACTTCTTCACTGATGGCGTCTAAAATAGCAAAAGGGGTATTCGTATTCTTAGCAATTCTATGCCCTTGCACCACTTTATATCCCTTATTGAAAGCGGCATTGATACGTTCAATAAAGTCAAATTCCATGATATTATCAGCATCAAGGACCAGCGCTACATGATAGTAATCCCCAATAACTTCCATAGCTTTATTCAAAGCTTTGGATTTTGTACTTTTTTCAAAGGAAACCTCTACCAATCGCACCGGTAATTTACGGAGCTTTTGTAAGGTGATATCCTGAAAGGAATCTGCAATGATTACCACTTCATATAAGGCTTCAGGATAACTCTGTTCCAATGCCCTGCGCGCCACTTCCACAATAACGTTATCCTCCTTGTATCCCGGGATCAATACGGCAAACTTCCGTTGTTTATCCATAGTGCTCTCCGGTTCCCTAGGACTGAAAAGTCCGGCAAAGGCAAAGGCAAAGACATAGAAGGATGCAAAGCCGAAATACGCTAACACCACTATTTCCAGAATATTGATGAAGATCTGAATTGCATCCATAGGTATACCTGTTACAACTTAATTTATGAATTCACCAATTGCTTAATGGATTGATCCTGTAGCATTCCATCAAAATATGCGATAGTACTTTGCAGACCGGTGCGTAGATCCACAGCAGGTTCCCAACCTTTTAACTTTTCCTTGGCCAGAGTGATATCCGGTTTCCTTTGCAAAGGATCATCCGATGGCAAGGGTAGATGTACAATTTTGGATTTCGACCCTGTTAGGTCGATTATATTTTCTGCCAATGCTAACATGCTAAACTCACCCGGATTTCCAATATTAATGGGCCCTATAAAATCATCCTCGGTATCCATCATCTTTATCATGCCATCGACAAGATCATCTACATATTGAAAACTTCGGGTTTGTGTACCATCCCCGAAAATGGTTATATCCTGCCCCTGGAGGGCTTGCATAATGAAGTTGGAAACGACCCTTCCATCGTCCGGTTCCATTCTTGGCCCATAGGTATTAAAGATTCGAATGATCTTAACAAGAACACCGTTGGACTGATGGTAATTCACAAAGAGGGATTCGGCACAGCGTTTCCCTTCATCATAACAGGACCTGATCCCGATTGGATTTACATGCCCCCAGTACTCTTCGTGCTGTGGGTGTATCTCAGGATCGCCATATACTTCACTGGTTGAAGCCTGTAATACTTTGGCCTTTATCCGTTTGGCAAGGCCTAAGATATTGATTGCCCCCAAGACGGATGTCTTGATCGTTTTTATAGGGTTGTATTGGTAATGTACCGGTGATGCGGGACAAGCCAGATTGTAAATTTCATCTACTTCGATGAAGTATGGTAGTGTAATATCGTGCCGTATTAACTCAAAATACGGATTGCTCATTAAATGCACGATCTTACTTTTTCTGCCAGTAAAATAGTTGTCCATACAAACAACTTCATGCCCCTTTTTTAGAAGTTGTTCACATAAATGTGATCCAACAAATCCCGCTCCTCCGGTAACCAGAATCCTTTTCATATCCAAGTGTTAGGCTGTTATCGATTTTATTTCGTCATTCGTTACTACTTTTCGTCCAATACTGTAGTAATTAAATCCCTGCTCCGCTAATTCTTCCGGATCATAGACGTTTCTTCCATCGAAGATGGTCTTTTCACTCATCAGTTTTTCCAGGATACGGAAATTGGGCATTCTAAATTCTGACCATTCCGTAACCAAAATCAGTGCATCTGCATCTATACAGGCATCGTATTCGTCTTTAGCATATTCAATACCATTGCCAATAATGCGCTCAGCTTCATCCATAGCAACGGGGTCATAAGCACGAATGTTGGCCCCCAGGGCTTTTAATTGTTCAATAATAACCAGGGAGGGCGCTTCGCGCATATCATCGGTTTTGGGCTTGAAGGCCAAGCCCCACATACCAAATTGTTTGCCTTTCAAATCATTGCCAAAATGCTGCTTTATTTTTTCGACCAAGGTGCTTTTTTGCCGATAGTTCACTGCTTCCACAGCCTTCAACACCTCTAGCGAGTGCCCGTATTCATCCGCAGTTCGTACCAGCGCTTGAACATCCTTCGGGAAACAACTTCCACCATAGCCCGTTCCGGGGTAAATAAACTTGCTACCGATCCTTGAATCCGAACCAATTCCTTTACGCACGAGATCTACATTCGCGCCAACCAATTCGCAAAGATTTGCGATGTCATTCATAAAACTAATTTTGGTTGCCAGCATGGAATTAGCAGCATATTTGGTCATTTCCGAAGAGAAAATATCCATAAACAACAAGGGATGCCCATTCATCAAAAAAGGTTTGTACAACCTACGCATTGCCTTTTCCGCCCGCTTACTCTCAACCCCTACCACAATACGGTCCGGTTTGAGAAAATCGTCCACGGCACTTCCCTCCTTAAGGAACTCAGGGTTGGAAGCTACGTCAAACGAAATGCGAATTCCTCTTTTTTCTAATTCGCCTGCTACGGCGCTTTTTACTTTATATGAAGTACCAACAGGGACGGTACTTTTGGTAATGACCACCTTATAGTCTTCCATATATTGCCCTATTTCCCGAGCAACACCTAATACATATTTTAAATCTGCACTACCATCTTCATCGGGAGGGGTCCCTACCGCGATAAAAACAGCCTCTGCTTCTTTAATTCCTTTTTCAAGACTTGTAGTGAAGGAGATCCTTCCTTTATCAATATTGCGTTCCAAAAGTGCATCCAATCCGGGTTCATAGATAGGTACCTCCCCGTTCCGAAGCATCTCTACCTTCTTCTTGTCAATGTCTATGCAGACAACGTTTACGCCCGTTTCTGCAAAACAGGTACCGGTCACCAACCCCACATAACCTGTACCAACTACAGCTATATTCATTATTTTGATATTTTTCGTTATTTAATTGTAAATATTATCTTACATTTTCTAGTTCGGAAAATAATGTTGTGAAACCTAGCAGTTACGTTGTAAATACCACTATCAAACGCTTTGCTGTTATCGTAAATACCAGTCCAAATCCTGAACCCCTTCAGAATTTGCCCAGTTTACAAATCGTGGGTACTGTAGTGTTATAGGAACCCTCTCCGGCGGAGTAACAAAACCTTCATAGCTATTTAAGGCCCAGGGGAGATTGGCAGCCGTTTTGTAATAAGGTGCGCCAGTCACATCGCTAAAATCATCTCCTGTCCGCAGAAAATCTGCTTTACTGGTGGGAGCAAAATCCGGAAGATGGACCTTCCCTGCCCTTAACTACTTGCCACCTTACCATAGGCAATGGGAACTACAAAGGCAAACCCGGTAGGTAACATTTCTCCCAGATTTACATCCGTGCTATAACCCATACAATGCGTCGTAGGTATTTCTTCGCTGTACTATTAGGTGTGAATTATCTTGTGATTTCTCAAATTCCAGAAAATAGCATTCCAATACGCCCGCAAATGCTGGAATTCTCTTTTGAGAAAGAAGGTCAACGTGTTTTTTGGGATAGACACGAATGCCTGAAACAGTAGACTTACCCCCAATTGGATCGGAGTAAAGTTTCTTCTGGCATATACTATTCTATTCCTTGAAATGTAATAGGTCTTTAATGGGCTGAATTTCCCCGTTGAAAGCGATTCTTTATGAAGAATGTAGGATTCCGGTTGGTAGTATACCTTATAGCCTGCGCGCTTCACCATTTCTGCCCAGTCATGCTCTTCGTAGTATAAAAAGTAGATCTCTGTCATTAGCCCTACCTTGTCAATAACCCGTCGTGGCACCATCATTGCTGCACCATGGATGGACGCTGTTTCTGTTGGTTGATCGTAATCCCCATTATCTTTTTGGTGATATCCAATACTGCTATTGCGTATGGTCCAGTGGTTCATTGCGGTGTACCCTGCATACTGGATGAGCGAATCGTCCCAATGAAACTTGATCTTAGGACTCACCATACCAAGAGAGGGATCATTTTCCAGGGTCTCCACCAAGGGGCCAATACAATTCTTAGGAACAATAGTATCGTTATTTATGAAAAACAAGTAGTCTCCGGAAGCTTCCCGAACCCCTAAATTATTTCCTCCGGCAAATCCTAAATTCGTATCGCTTTTTATAAGGTGTACTTCAGGAAATTTGGCTTTAATACTATCCGGATCATCATTAGGCGAAGCATTGTCCACAACAATAATCTCAATGTTGGTATAGGCAAGGTTTTGTAATGACGCCAGCATTTCCAGCGTTACACCTGATTCGTTGTAATTGATGGTTATTATTGAAACTAATGGCAAACTCATATTTAAATAATTGGTTCAATCGTGTGCTGCATCCAACCGTTATAAGTTAAAGGTAAGGACGCATTTTGTTATGGTCTTCCCCGACCAATTTTGATTATGTTTCGTTCACTTCTCATAATGTTTAGACCCATAGCTTTTTGCTAGGACCCCTCCTGCTCTGCTGCATCCAAAAGTCCTTTCTGTTGCAAAATGTATTGGTCCATTTTTGGTGCGATAAACATGAATACCATTCCCGTGTACATGAGGATACAGCTTGGAAATTGTCCGAATACCCCATTCCCATAAGAGGCGCCCATAATACCGAACATGCCGCAGACCAGTGCGGCAATTTGTCCCCGCAACCAGGGATCTTGAATTTTGAACATAACGTTATAGGCCCCGGTGATCAAAACAAAAAACAAGATGAACAGGTGTAAATAGAGTCCTACTACGCCAGTGTCTGCCCATATGGCTACAAACCAACTGTCCGTTGCCGTATTGGCTAAAAACGTATGGGGTGAAAAGCGTTGCCCCCAATTTCCGGTAGAACCGATCCCCCCTCCAAACGGCCTTGAGGCCAAATAGGTTTTTAATTTTCTTTGATTTGCCAAACGTACCTGAAGTGAGGCGTCATTGGGATCGAATGCCGTCCGCATTCTCCGGATCTGCTGATTGTTATTTCCTATTGTGGTGTACTTAAAAAACACAAAAACACCAATGCCCATTATGGCGCCAGCCAAAAGAATAGGGATATTCTTCCGTAAGATGAGGTACATGACCCCTCCTGCAGCTGGAACGGCAATAGCACCTCTTGTTCCGGAGATCATCATCCCATATAGCCCCGCCAAGGCCACCACAATACAAAAAATGCGGAATTTCCTACTCTTCGTAAACAAGGCCAATACGCCAAAAACTACCCCGGCATGCCCCTGGGCAGCGCCAAATTGCCCGGCGTCCGAATAAAAGGAGAATACCCTTAATTTTCCAAAAAGCACATGAGTGAGCGACCCACCGTTATCCAACCAGCGTTGCTCAAAAGGATCCGGGCCAAAGGCCACCTGTTGAAATCCCTTTAACGTTCCCAACAAGGACATGACACCCCAGATGATGAAAAAGATTTTCAGGTCCTTGGGTTTATCAAAAAGAATGAAAAGTAGGGGTACGATCATCCATTGGTATAGCGCCAGGCCACGCATAGCATAAAACCAGGCTGCAAAGCTAACCGCCTCAGGATTCACTGCCTGAAAGAGGGCATATCCAAACCAAACCGAAACCAATAGAGTAAGCTGAGATCTTGCCTTATTCCAGGGCACCTTTATTTTAAAGGCCTTAAAAAATAGGGCCAGGTACATCAAAAACAATAAACCATCTATCAGCAATCCCCAGGTCATAGGCACATATCTGCCCAGTCCCAATATGAGAAAGTTGAGGACAAATATCGTGAGCAACCCTAGTTTAGGTTTTTGAAAAAGCACGCCCAAATACACAATTCCGATGGGTAGGATCATCATCCCTATACCAGCAACTAAGCCTTTGGATGCAGTTAGATGGGCACTGAGTACCGCTATTGATAGCAGGATGGCTATAGGTAGCGGATGCTTCAGATGATCTGTCCCATATGTTCGTTCAAAAGGGTTCACTGACTGATATAGGCCTTTAAGTTTTTAAAGAAGAAAATGCCTTCTGGCAAAATATGCCTTGATTCTATCTGTATTTCCTTTCGCAGGTAATAGAATCCCAGAAAGATCCCCAACAGCGTAAAGAACACCGTACCAACAGCTACAGCCACCAGGCTTTCCAGCACAAACACTGCAATAATATCAATCACAATATTCGATAGGGTCATAAAAATGACTTTGTACAAATTCAGCCTCGGACGGTTAATGCTGTCCAGTAGTACTCCTGTAAACCGATCTATAGGCAACAAAAGTGTGTAGACGGTAAACACGCGAAATACCAGGGTTAATAAGGGCAAAGCATCCTTATACGCGGCGCCGCCTAAGAAAAGGATCAGGTGTTCCGCAAAAACAAAGCACCCTATGGCAATTGGTATGAAAAGCATAGTAATTGCCCCGGAATAGGCATAAAAGGTCTTACGCACACCATTCAGATCTCCGGCTAGACTTTTCTTTGACATTCTCGGGTAGGCCGTCATTGTAAAACTTCGTAACGGAATCCCCAACAGATCGGTTAGCTTAAGTGGAATGGCGTACATCGCAATACCCACCGAACCCAGCACCGGGCTCAGGCCTATTATTAAGGTATCTGCACTCTTTAACAAACTGGAACCTACCAGGGTCCCCATTGAATATTTTCCAAAATTGATCAATTCCTTTTCTGTTGCCGTATCCGCATATTTGAGGTAGCTGAGACCATCCCACTGCTTTATTGCGCACCAAAGACTAGAAATACAATTAACAGAAAGGTAAACCCAAAGGATTTCGAGAAGGCCCCATCCAAGGATGCTAGTGTTTAGAATTAAAAAAAGTACAAAAAGCCCGATATTGGACAGTCGTACCCATAGCATTCGGTTAAAATTCTGTTCTGCCTGAAATAAGGCAGAAGCGCTGTTCCATCCAAGATTAAAAAATGCCAATACAGGATACCAGCTAAAAAAGAGGTGGTATCCCGTGTTCATTTCCAGTTCCAGCCCTACGGTGATGCCAAAAACAGACCAGCATACTACTGCGATAAGCAGAAGTAATAGGAGATTGATCTTGTAACTGGAACCCAGAAATATTCTAAAGGCTCCTTTATCCGCTCCCGATAATAACCGGACGGTAGCGGTTCGGGTAAGCCCAAAACGCAAGAGATCAACAAAAGTAGCCAGGGTAATAAACAAGACCCAATCTCCAAATTGCTGTTTGGGCAATTGACGCGTTAATAACATAAAACTCACCAAACCTAAAAATGCGATGACCAGGTTGGTCAGCAGCGAAGACAGGTTCTTTTCTTTACGTATTCTTTTAAATGTGCTCCACATCAGGCAACGCTTTTTTGGGTGAAAAATCGGAACTGGACTACTTTTTTGATCCAGCGCCGGATCAGGGATCGTTTTTTTGGAAGATCTCCAACAACGGTTTCCATCTCTAACACCTTCACCCCATTGAGAATTATTTTGGGTTCCGGTCCAGTGGTAGCTTCATTGAACAGGGTCAATGCATTCTTATCCGCTTCTCCCCAGGCACGGTTAGCACGGGTAACCAAAAAAGTGTAGTCCATGGTAGCCGCTAATTTTACCGGGAAAGGATTTTTAATAATGCCAGGGATCTCCAGGATTACAAAGTCAAAAACAGTATAATCTTCAATGGTTCCCGCTGTATCAAACTCGCCAATACCGGCTATTTTATACAGTTGATCACTAATAGGATAGCGTAATTGCCTGTAGTGTTCAGGGTGCAGTTCAAAATCAGTATCATCATATGTGATATGCAACACCTTGTAATCGAGTTCGCATAGTTTGGCGATCAAATGCTTGCAAACGAAGGTTTTCCCTTCACTTTCCTGAGTGGAAAAAAACAAATTGACCACCGGATCTTTTACTGCTTCCTTTTTGAACTGATTCAGCAAAACATTCCTTGAAATCGCGTTTACCGCTTTGTTTTGCAAGTAGGCGTAATCTATTTTCTTGTTCCTCGCACTGATCACTGGAAATATAGAGGAGACCTCAAGGCCTATCTTGTCCTCTGCCCTGGATGCGGTATTTAAATTTCCGTCCAGGAATTCTAAGATCAGTACAGTAAAGGCCACCATAATGAATCCTGCCATGCCAGCAACGATAACCAATAGCATGCGTTTACTTGGTTTCGGACTTATTGGGAAGAAGGGAACTTCTATTAGCTTAAGGTTAGACTTGAGCTCAACGTTTTGCTGTCGTAATTTGGCCAACCCCAGACTGTGTAAAAGACTTAAATATTCGCGCTCAGCAATATCTATTTTTCGCTCCAGACGCTTCATGGTAGCACCAAGAGGGGAAAAAACCTGGTAAAGCTTTTCAAATTCCAATCGCTTTTGATCCATCACCCTAAGCTGTGCCTTGGTCCCTTCGTATTCTATAGTATTTGCTAACCAATCTGCTAAAATATTGGTAGAGGCCAGACTTTTTTCATCATAATCACTTACAAATAGCTGATCCACATGGTTCTGCAATGCGGTCTTGAGTTCTACGGCTCTTTTGTTTAGCGCTATCACCTCCTGTGCAATGTTTTCTTTTTCCGTATCCTCGGCTCTTGCAGCAAGGGATTTCATGGAAAGATCGAAATTAACATCGGCCAGCTCATTGCGAAGCGCTACCACTTGTTGGCTTGAAAGGCGTTTTTTTTCGTGTGTTTCCAGTTTAGCTTCCAATGTTTGCAAGACAGCTTCTGCCGCATGATGCTTAATGTATACCTTTTGATATTCCAGCTCAAAATGCTCCTTTTCCGATGCAATATGCTTGGTCTGCTCGTAATAGTTGATAATATTATGGGTCCGGTTAAAAGCGAGTAGCTCATCTTCTGCGCCTCTTAAGTCTACCGTAGAATTTTGTAATTGCCCTTGAAAATATTTTACAACGGCATCGGACTGGTTAACTTTAATGTCTGCGTTTAACTTTACAAATACTTCGCATAGTATTAAAAGCGTATTCTGACAAATGGCAGGATCATCGCCTTCAAACTCAATATCTACAAAATCGCTACTTAAAATTCGCTTTACCCCAATACGCCCCACTATTTTTTCAATACTGTAATCTGGATGTTTTAGATTAATGAGTTCGTAGATAAAGTTGGTATGGTTGGATGCTTTGAACTTTTTGAAATTTTCATACGTTTTAACCACATCACCTTTTTCTACCAACGCTTTTACTTCTTCCGGAACCATCTCCATTAGCGCTGCAAATTTTTCCCTGGAAATGATCTTGGTATCTGCGCTATCCAGAGCCATGTGTTGTGCGAATAGTTTAAGCGCCACGGTCTCTACAGTTGTTCTGGCTTTTATAAGGTTGATAAGGTTGTCGTAAGCCGTATTGGTAGCCCTAAAATCTAGCTTGGTGTTATCGAGTTCTATGGTAGAGCCCGAAGCAATTCCAGTATACACCCTTGCTTTGGAAGTATAGACTTTTGGTTCGTTTTGGGTAAAGAAAAAAACCAAAGACGCGAGAAGTAACGGTACTACAACCAATAAGGCGGAATGCCTAAGCAACAATCGAATAAAGAAAAGCAGGTTAAACTTCTTCATCCCTAGATCTCTATTTTGATACCGACTATTCCTTCAAGAACGGATAGTGCCATTTCGTATTCTGATTTTTGAAACTCAAAGGTTTTGAGGGATTCGTTCAACATCTGTTGCAAACGGGTGTATTCCGTAATATCGATTACCCCACTGGTAAAGTTTTTATCTGCGTTAAGGGCTTGTAATTTGTAGCTCTCAACAATAGAACTGGCCACTAAAAGCATGCGATGCGCCCGAACTACTTCGTGAAAGCGTTGGGTGACCAACATTTCAAGTTCACGAATAGCAAATTCTTTTTCATATTTTGCCCTTTCCACTTCGGCCTGGGCAGTCTTTACTTCAATTTTTCTGTTGAACAGCGCATGGAGTGGCATCTTCATTGAGACCCCAAGATTAAACCGGCTTTGTTCTGTTGTGAAGAGGGCCTGACTGGCTTCCGGATCCCCAGCTATTTGTTGATTGCTCAAATTGTCAAAAATGCCATACCCATAGGAGGCATCCAAATAAATGCTATTCAACCATGACCTTCCTGTTACTTTGACCTTCCCCTCCCAGTATTTTGCATCTGCGTCAAAATATTTTAATCTGGGTGAGTTCTCTAAGGCAACTTGTATCAGGCTATCTATGGATGGTAACCTACTGGTAATATCATTTTTTTCCATTCCCCTTTGGACAAACTCGTTGAGAGATTGTCCCATTGAGAGGTTGGCAATCCATACAATTGCTCCGAGGATCCCGAATCTTTTCCTCATTCTTAAACATTTTCTTTTTGGAACACTGCTTTAAAAGTTCGTAGCACTATCCAAAGATCTATCAAGAAGGCATATTTGCTATTGGCATATTCTACATACTTGATATCCAGTTGTTTTCGCTCTTCCGGCGACATTTTAGAACTCTTTCCTCTTGCTTCTACTTGCCATAATCCGGTAATTCCGGCTGGCCCGTTGAAGCGTTCTGTCCACTCATCTGTCGTTAACATTTCTGCCTCATAAAGCGGCAGAGGTCGGTTCCCTACAATGGACATATCCCCGCGTAAAACGTTGATCAATTGCGGCAGTTCATCAATACTCAACTTTCGTATTATCTTTCCTACTTTAGTAATCCTGGGGTCATTGTCAAATTTTACAAAAGTGTTTTCCGCATCTCTTTTACGCTTCTCGTTATGTTCGTTTTCATAGACCTCGGCATCATCTCCAAATAGTTTCGCCCCCTGTTGGTCGTTTTCACTCAATGCAATTTGATCCTCAGCCACCTTATCATCTAGGTCATGAGCATATTGGTTTAAATGCTGAAATTCCTTTAAACGCTTGTCGGCGTCGGGATACATTGAGCGCAACTTTAAAAAGTTAAAGATGCGATAGCTGGTCCCTACCCGTTTAGAGATGTAATATACCTTCCCTTTGGATTCCAGTCGGATAGCAAGAATGACCAAAAGCAAAAACGGAGCAGCTAAAAGAAGTACTGTACCAGCAACAGCAATGTCGAAAGATCTTTTCCAAAACCCGGTTTTGTAACGTAGAACCGTATTCTGTCCCTCAGATATTTGCTCTTGTCGCAGGTTTTGCTTTAGCGCTTTGAGAAAGCTAATACGTTCCAGTACCTGGTGAAAACTGATAGGATGTAAAAAGATATCGTCAAAACCATTTTCAAGGGTTTTGAGTTTTTCTTTTTTACTGACTTTATCGGCAAGAACGACCAAAGGAATTTTCTTTGCAGGATCGAAAACGGATATCAGATAGTGCTGGAACTGCTTGAGATCTTCTGCGGGAAGTTGATTTTCACATAAGATGCCGTCAACAGCGTTTTGAGTATTGATCCATTTATTATTTAGAAAATTACTGTGATTATGCAACCATTTAATAGCGTCTTCAGCAGAATCCACGGTATTCACTATTACATGCTCCGAAAATCGATGAAACTCTTCGGCAAAGCGCTGGTTCGGACCAATATAGAGCAAGGTAGTTGTTGTACTTACCAGAACTTCCATACCTATTGACGGATTAGTAACTTATCTACACGGATAAGAAGTTCTTCAGGATTAAAGGGTTTTACCATGTAATCATCTGCTCCAAGACGTAAGCACTCGATGCGATCACTGCTACTGTCCCGACAACTGAGTACTATTATTGGAATATCGGAGAAGAGACCCGTCTGTCTTACCCGTTTTATTAGTTCAAAGCCATCCATCTCTGGCATTTCCAAATCGGTAATGATCAGATCAGGCATATTTCCTTCCTGCAACCAAGTAATGGCAGCAAGCCCGTTTTCTAAGGTAGTAACTTGATACGATTGTCCTAAAAACTGTGCTACCAGTTCACTCAGCGACTGCTTGTCATCAACAACAAGAATTTTCATATTTGCTATTTGTAGTATTAATATTTTTGAAAAGTAGGACTTATATTACTTTTACTAAATTGTATGTTGTAAAACCAGAGCAATCTGTTGTAAGCACTACACCACTGTAGGTAATACAATCCTGCAAAAAGATTCGTTTGGTGCACTATCCAAACCAGGCGATAACGCTAAAGTGTAAGGCTTGGACTAACTTCCCGAGAGGTGCTATATGCGATCCGAGCTAAGGATGTAGTTGGTTTTTGTAAGTACCATGATCTCCTCTATATTCCGGTTTTCGGCGCCTATAATGGTAACCACCTTATTGGTTTGTACTGCCTGTTTATATAGCGCCTCGAAAAACAAGGCCGCAGCAGCATCCATACTATCCAAATATTCCAGGCTTATTACAATACCCTCCTCTGCTTCCAATACGGTAGTAAAGTAAATCCTAAGGGCCCCAATATTTTGGGAAGTTACTTTGCCGTATATGCGATACAAACCTTTGTTTTCTTTTATTTCCAGAGCCATTTTTTTGATTTTAAAGTAGTCATAAGAGGTTTAAGCGCTGCATAAGATTGGGGCGATGGGATCGGCTTATTGGGATTACACTACGCTCTATTAAAACACTATTATCCTGGATATCGATTATTTTTGTAAAGTTGATGATATAGGATCGGTGGATTTGCATGAATCGGGTTTCCGGTAATTTTTCTTTGATCTTCTTTAGTGTGGCATGTACCCTATACGTGGTGGTTAATGTTTTGATCTCTATATAGTCTCCCTTGGCCTCCACGATCAGGATCTCTCCCAAACGTAACTTGATAAGTCTTCTATCGATGTTGATATACAGATTTTCTTCCCCATCATTTTCCACAGTTCCCAAATCCTCATCCTCCTTTACAGGTGTATAGCCTTTTTTAAGTTTTCCTATCGTCTTTTTAAATCTGTTTGTAGTAATGGGCTTTACCAAATAATCCACGATAAATTCGTATTCGTAGGCGGCTATGGCAAATGCTTCATCCGAGGTGGTAAGCACTACACTTGGTGGATTCTTTAAGGTTTGTATGAAATCCATCCCGGTAAGCAATGGCATATGAATATCCAGGAAAATGACATCCACAGTACTCGTGTTTAAGTACTTCAATGCTTCAACAGCATTCGGAAACTCCGCAACCATTTCCAGTTCCGGTACCTCCTCACACAGCCCGGTCACAATTGCCCTTGCGGTGCACTCATCATCTACAACTATGCATTTCACTCTAGTCCAATTTTAAAATAAAGTCTTCAACGGTAGAAAGAATATCAGCAAATGTGTCCATTAGGACAGTTCTCCCCATTTTCAGTTCTTCCTCGTACTTTATCGCCATTTTATACCCTTCTGTAAGGCCCAAAATGCCTAACTTGTGTTTGATCTTATGTACCACTTTTGAGGATTCTTCTAATGCCCCATCTTCCAAATACTTTAGATATTCCTCTTTCTCTTTAGGAAATTCTGTCTGAATAATGGATAGGAACTTTTTCTCAAATTCGAGATTCCCTCCTGCTATCTCCTTGATATAGTTCAAGTTTGGCGTTTCTGTCATTTTTTGTGGTTTTTATCGTAAAATAAAAGGTGGTACCCACCCCTTCCTCAGAGGAAAGCCAAATATCCCCTTCATAGTGATTAATTATTTTTTTTACAAGGGCAAGGCCTATCCCCGTAGCATTTGCATCATTCTCAAGTTTTTTGAACATATCAAAGATCCCCAACTGCAAATGCTTGGGAATGCCTTTGCCATTATCTCCAATACAAAAAAGCCAATGATCTTCCTGCTTCCTGGCTTCCAGGGTTACCAGGCCGGCTTTTCGTGCTTCGGTGGCTGTAACAGCGTTTGTGATCAGATTCTTGAATAATTGCTCTATTCGGTATTTTCCTGTCGCAATTGTAGGTAGTTGTCCTTTTATTTTGATCTTGACAGCATCAGGAACAAAAATGGTTCGCTCAATTTCTTTCACCAATTGGTTCAAATCCACCTCCTTGACCTTTTCTTCCAAGGCATCAATTGTGGCATGCTTTAGAATGCCATCGATTAGACTGTCCATCTTGTTCAGGTTTTGAAAGATCAATTCAAAACTTCCTTTACAACCTGATTTGAAATCGTCACAACTGTCCTCATACACCCAGGTAAGCAAGGAATGAATATTCCGTATCGGCGACTTTAAATCGTGGGATACCATGTGGGCATAATTGTTAAGCGATTCATTTTGTTGTTCCAAATTTCGCAATAGGACATCTTTTTCCGCTGTAATCTCAAGAATCTTATTGGTCTGATTCTCTATATTTTCAACTAATCGTTGTGGATCAAAACCTTGTTGCCCTTTTTCAGGAGTAGTTTTACTTTCCATAAGTGCAACAGCCTTGCTTAGCGCCTCTAAAATTTTTCTCTGTCCGGTAGCCTCCTTATTCAGACGTTTATTTGCCTCGTATAATTCTTTAGAACTCAACGAGGTTGCCCTTTGAATCATGGTAAGTTTATCATCGTAATCCGTATAGGATTTATCCACCGATTCAAAAAACGGTTCCAACTCTGAACTTTCTTTAAACCGCTCGGGTAAGAATTTTTTTATTTGACGTTTCAGCAAAGAATGCATTTACTCACTCATTAAGGTTAGCGTCATGGTTTGATTGTGCAGTTGGCAAGCACTCTTCCCAGCAAAGGGTGCCATTTCTCCATAGGAATAAAATCCGGTTAGTTTAGCCTGATCTCCAACCACCTCGTAAACTTCTTCTATCTCCTCCTCGGTACGCTCGGCAAGTACCAGCCTTCGGCCAACACAACTGACCAAAATGGCCAGTTCCGGTTTATCTTTTCTGCTCTGCATGGCAAGTTTCGCTGCATGATAGGCGCCGTTGGCAATATCGTCCATGGTAGACATCATTAATTGCACTTTAGCGTTTTCCGGAACATCTCCTGCCAAAATCATAGAGTTGGCACTTTCATCTATATTTAAAATCGTCCGGACCAGGGGTTCGGCATCCTCAGTTTGTTGTACTGTAAGCGGATACAGCAAGGCCGCCTGAGGCAATTCCTTAGCCTTGTCCCCGAGATACTTTTTATACAGATCTAACGCAGGTTGCCCGTCAATTTCATACAATACGTTTTCCTTGGATTTGGTTATCGTGCGCTCCGGTCCAAAGGGTGTCCAACCCCCGTAATTGGCATAAGAAACCTCTAAATTTTCCCCATAGAACCCAATCGCAATAACTTCTCCTTGTTTCGGTAACTCGTTATAGGAAGCCAAGGTCTTTTCAAATCGCGTACCATCGCCACAGAGTCCACCGGTAGTCGTAGCAACATAGGTACGGTTAGACTCCAAACCTTCTATTAGGCCACTTCCATTGACGAAACTTCCATCGGAAATAACAAACACATGTCGTAAGCCTTCCTTATCCAATTGATTGGAAATTGCGCTTCCCATGGCTTCAATCGTACCAAAATCCGAAACGTTTTCCCGAACTATCGTAAAAGAGGTCCGCTCAAATTGAATAGCGGTTACAGCTATAGTTCCCTCATAAACATGCGTGTCTAGAATTTCTCCTGAAGTGGAACCAAAAACAAGTTCTCCATCAGGATATCGATCCCTTATCTCTTCAAAAACAGTCTTGTCCTCTAATAAAAACCGATCTCCAAAAACTAATACCAATGGACGAACCAACTTTCCATTTTGGACATTTTCCCATGTCCCGTCCTTTAGTCTTTTCTCCTGATGAATCTTCATATTTGTTGTATTTACTATTTCTTTATGGTGAAGTAAAATGTAGTTCCCACGCCTATTTCGCTTTTTAGCCAAACTTTGCCCTGATAGCGATCAATAATTTTTTTAACAATGGACAATCCTATACCAGTTGAGCGTTCTTTATTACCAATGGATTGGAAGATCTTAAAGATCTTTTCGTGATATTCCTTAGGAATACCTACCCCGTTATCCTGTATACTGAACTCCCAATGCGTTGGATTTTCATGGCTGGCAATTTCCACCAAACCTTGCGCCTTATCAATATTCACCACCGCATTACTCAAAAAATTCTGAAACAATTGATGAATTTTGACTCTATCGCCCTGAATTACGGGTAAGGTGTTTGTTATTTCTATATTAACATGTTCCGGGATATAGATGATTTCTTTAATTTCCTTGATAACATCGTTAACATTTACCGCAGTATTATCTAATCGATCACTGTTCACCGTAGAGTACTTCAGAATACCATCAATTAGCTTGTCCATCCCCTCTACTTTTTCCAACATTAATTGCAGGTTATACTTGCCTTTTTCGTCTAACACCTCCTTGTAATCTTCAAACAACCAGGTGGCCAAAGCAGTAACACTCCGCAACGGCGATTTCAAATCATGGGAAACCACGTGAGCGTATTCTTGTAGTCCTTTATTACTCTCTTCCAATTCGTTGACCAGGTTCTGCTTTTGAAATTCCAGTTCCTTTTGTTTTGTAATATCAAGATGTACCCCAATGGATCCTACCATGTTTCCTGTTTCGTCGTAGCGTGGTGCTCCGCTAATAAGCCAATAGCGTTTTTCTCCCGAATTTAAGGCCACCTCAATTTCATAGGAGTCCGACTGGTTTTGTTTCCGTTTTTCAAATTGTTCCTGTATCGTGTTTAGGTTATCCGCATCCACCCTCATTACTTCCAGAACATTTTTCCCAATAAGTTCCTCCTGTGGAATTTCCATCATCTCGGCATAGCGATGATTGGCCATCAAGATATTGCTATGGCCATCGATTTCTACTAGTCCCAGATTCATGTTAGCAATAATGCTGCTGTATTTCTCTTTCTGGATTTCCAGATTTTTACGATAGTTTTTTCGGAAGGTAATATCGTTATACGTCCAAAGATGACCTTTGTATTCATCGTCAATGAACAAAGGGATATAATCCCTTTCGAAGGTTCGGCCATCCACCAAGTCCAGCTCATCCGAAAGCACGACCACTTTTTCTTCTAAAATGTGATCAATTCGTTTCACAAGCGCGTCCGGATCTACAAACAAACCCTTGTATTTATCCAAAGAACGCCTGCAGTCTACTCCTGCTAATTTTTTTGGCTCAAGAGGTATTTGGAACAGATCGCAGAATTTCTGATTGGCCAATACCATCTTCCTGTTTTCATCTTCCAATAGCACTCCGGTTTGCAGATTTGCAATTAAGGTGGTTAAGCGCTCTTCAGAGGCTCTAATTTTTTCTTCGGATAGCTTATCTTGAGTAATATCTTCAATCATGGCCACCTTATACGACGCCTCACCCTGTTGGTTTCTTACGGTACTCACCGAAGTTTTGCCATAAATGGATTCGCCATTTTTCTTATGAAATTTCCGAACAATGGAGAATCTATCGGATTTGCCCTCCTGATTGTTTTCAATCAGGTCTTGATAAAGGCTGATATCTTCAATGGTAGAAATGGTATCGATAGACATCTTCTTAAGTTCGCTTTCCGCATACCCAAAGAGTTCAACGGCGGCTTTATTGGCTCGTACGATCTTCCCGTCTACAATGAGCAAAATCCCAAGTGAAGAATTCTCAACAATGATCTCCTGCTGTTTTTTTTGATCTTCCAGGAGTTCCCGGATCTCAATATCTTTCGTAATATCTCTGAGGATACCTTGCGCTGCAATTGGAATTCCCGTCTTGTCATAAATCAGACTGGCATTAATATTCACAAAGCGTTCTCCCAGTTTTCGTGTTACGATCTTGGCACAATAATTTTTGAGTATCCCTACCTGAAGTAAGGTACTGAAGGAGGTTGCGGTATACCCTACATAATCTTTGTGAACAAGATTGGAGAGAATAATCTCTTCTTGGGTATGGTCATATCCTAAAAACTCCTTGGCGCTATTGTTCATATTCAGCACCCTGGTCTCAAGGTCCATAACCACATAAGGATCTATAATATTTACAAAGGCTCCATCAATAGCAGCATCTTTTCTATTGAGAAGCGCCTCCAATCTTCCATTGGCTTCCTTTAAATGCAAGGAAGCATCATAAAGTTCCTTGGATTTATCCTCCAACAAACGTTCTGCCGCTTTTCTGGCCTTTTTTTCCCGTTCCAGGGCACGTTGTAGTACCCCGATTTCTGTACTACTCTTGCTGGACAATGGTAAATTTTACTTCTGTTCCTTGCTCATTTAATAATTGCATTGCTACATTAACCTGCTTTTGAAAATGTTCAAAAGTTCTTTTAATAAGCCCATGTGCAAGTGCATATAGCCCTCGGGAAGAACTGTATATCATGGTGAGGGAATGATCCGTTCGTTCCAAGATCTTGAAGGAGGGTAATTCTGCATCCGGATACAACTTTTTTACTTGAATATGGATATGATCTTCAATGGAATATAAAAGACCAAGAGGATTCTTATAACTGCTAATGACTTCCGGGTGTGCTTTGGATAAGCCTTCAAACAGGTATAGCCCGAAAGCATAAAGTAAATCGTTAACCGGAAGTTGAGCGATCCTGCTTAAATGGGTAACCAATTGGAGCATTTCTCCAAACTCATAGGTACCCACTGCAGTGTATGCCCCCCCTGATGCTAAGTCTGAAGCGTCAATCATGGTATCCACAGTTTCCAAACCAAACTGCGATTCTACCATCTCCAAAAATTCAGTGAATACAATTCCTTTCACAATACAGAATATTATGATTTAAAAGTAGGAATTGGACTACTATACGAAAAAAGAATGTTGTGAAATGCCGTTTTTTGTTAGCCTTTGATCAATTCGCTAATCTCCCAGTAGTCGAAGACTTTTTTAATTTTAATCTCGTAATCTTCGTATTTTAAGGGCTTTATAATATAACCTGCGATCCCTATTTTAAAACATTCCAGAAGATCTGCCCTGTTTTCCGATGTGGTTAAAATGATCGTTGGCAAGTATTTTAAACGTTCATCTGCTTTTAAGATGGATAAGAATTCTATTCCACTCATCCTTGGCATATTCAGGTCCAATAAAATAATATCAGGAAGGTCTCCGCTATTTAGCACTTCCAGAGCCTCCTCCCCATTTTTTGCTTCTACGATGGTATGCTTTAGCTGAAACTTTTCAATAGCCCGTTGCAGCTTCATGGATTCAATCATATCATCTTCAATAAACAGTACTTTCACGAAAGGATATTTTAATTAAAGTCCAACAAAGTTCGGTCAAAACCTACCGATAAAAGTTCTATGGGGGATAAAATGTGATTTACCTTCGGTGAATGGAAGTTAAATTGCGATGAAATTAATAATTTTTTTCTTACAAGTTCTATCCGCCACCGGATAATGTATCAAGCTCCGCCCTTACGGCTTTGGAAAGTTTGGCAACAACCAGTTCGTACGAATGGTCAATTAATTGCATTAGGAGTTGCGGATCAATCTGTTCCGTGTATATCGTATTCCAATGTTTTTTATTCATATGGTATCCGGGTAGGATTGCCCCGTCATAGGTTTCCCGAAGTTCAATAGCCCGATCCGGATCACATTTGAGATTTAGTTGTGTAGGTTGTCGCTCCAGTGGGAGTAAAGCATACATTTTGTCCATTACCTTAAATACCAGGGTATCACCATCAAAAGGAAAGGTTTCGCTTACTCCCTTCTTTACCAGACAATACTCTCGGAGTGCTTCTACATTCATGGTGCAATGCCTAAAGCATCATATACTACTACCCTTTGCCATAAATCTTTGCATTCCTCGATGAAAACCAGATGGGCCTTTTCTTCCTGATAGGCCTGTTGCGCTGCAGCTGATTCAAAAGTAACAATGAGGTTATACGTAAAGGAATCATCCACAACTTCACGTACCGCTTTTGGCGGTATTCCCAAAAAATTGGTTTTGGCATATTTGGAAGTGTCAAGGAATTTCTGAAGAGCGGCCTCAAATTGAGCACGATCTTCTACACTTTCGGGCTGCTTCAACCAAAAGTACACCGAATGTGCAAAGGTGGAATCAAATTCTGTTGTCGTATTTTTTTGTGCTGTCCCCAAAACTGGCAACAGTAGTAGTGCCGTGAAAACTATTTTTTTCATACGTTATTTTCTACTAATTCTTGTTCTTTTTCCGAGAGTTCCAAAGCGGTGTAATCCAGTTGCCAACCTATAGTCTCCACAATTTTTTCCACCAGAAGCACTGCCTGTAATGCCTCTTTTTTTGCAGTATCCATAAGCCCACTTTCCGGTATTTTGGCTCTTATTTGTTCTTTCGCTTTTGCATTGAGATCGGTTAGATCTTCCGAGGAAAAGGAGTTGAACAATCCATTTTTGATATCATAGAACTGAATATCCGGCTCAATGGAAAGTATCTCCGGCTCCGGAAATCGATCTAATAAAATTCGTTTATTCTCGGTGTCCGCACGCAATACCAATTTTTTTAGGTCATAACCCACCTGAGCTTTTGCATTTATGACAACAAGTGCCTTTTTTTTACTGTTTATAAAACCCTCTTTAATATTCTCATATTTGTATATCTCGGCAAAATCTCCTTCTACCGAAACCAATTTGCACACACTTTTTATGCGTTCAAGAATTACAGTGGATTGATGTACTATAAGTTCCTTTCTTCTTTTTTTTCTAAAAAAAGTGTAGCTCCAATACATTAGGATCGCTCCTAAAATAAGTCCCAATATAGCTTCGATAATACTATCCATCCTTTTTTCCTACACGCCCCAGGTGGGTAAACTTAAATCCTTTTTCATACTTTAATCCATAACCTAGTGCCCTGTCTATGGCGATATGTGCGAACACAATTATCCCGGCGAGCTGTAATTCTTCTATGCCCGAGAACATTCCGCTTAAATATACTACAATTGCTACTCCCCTATGATGAAAAAAATTATAGCTCCAGGCTCCGACACGATCATTAAGCAGGTATCCCAGCATTCCAATATCAGGTGCTAAAAGAAGTGCAAAAAAAAGCCAGATAGGATAGGATAGCAGCAAATACAACACAATACCCAAAACCAGTAGGCCTACTTCCTCAAGTTGTAAAAGTGCTTTCACGATGCTACAATTTTGTAAATCACGGGGCGACTAGGACTTGCATCATTTTCAATTGGAGCTACTTGAAGGTTTAGAAAATAAGTACCATCAGCAATAGTATTAGGCACATAGATAAATTCTGTGATAGTAGCTCCAATTCGCATTTCCCCTGAAAAATTCCAAAAAGCCTTATGTGCCAATAGTGCTCCGTCGTCCTTTTCCTTATCTACTGAGGGGAGATCCACCAGTAAATGTTGTATCCCTTTTTCACTAAGGTATTCCGCAGCTTCCTGAAGAAGATAGGGTGGGTTTGTGTTGGTGTATTCCCTGTGGTATTTTTTCTCGGTATTCGGCAATGTACGCACAATTATGGCTTCCACCTGTTCATCACCCATGGCATATTCCAATTGTTTTCTGGAAATTACCAGATCCTCCCCGGATTGCTCCGGCGCCACCGTGATCAGCAACGCGAAAAAGAAATAGCACTGCAGTTGTGTATTTATAGAATATACTTCTTTTGTAATATGCCCAACACACTCTGTATGTGTGATATGTGAATGTGGGGAAAACCGGACCTCATTGAAATTCACCGCAGCCCCTCTTTGAACGCTCCCCACAAAATCACCTTGCTTATAGGGTAGAATTGCTGCAGGAGGACTGCCCCAAGCATTTATTCCAAGACCATTTCCCGTTAATGATACAGAGAGATCCTGAGGTTGGGATAAATCTATTTTATACGAGTCGGAACGATATACAATTTGTGCGATCATCCCTTTAAATTAAGCATAAACAAATCACTCGCAATACCATCAACTAAGAACTTTCCTTTTCGAGTAGGCAATAAGACGGTATCATCCCAAAATAACAAATGGTCATTAACATACTTCTTCGCTTGCCTTTCCAGATAGTTGCGATAGGGAGTTCCAAAACACTTCCCAACCTTTTCCAGAGATACCCCCCATATGGTACGTAGTCCGGTCATAACATATTCATTGTAGCGATCCGTTACAGACAAGGTCTCATAGGTTATAGGTACTTTTCCTTTTTGTATGTGTTGTAGGTACGTCATGTTATTTCGTACGTTCCACCCTCTTCGGCTACCATCAAAAGAATGTGCGGAAGGTCCAATACCCAAATACGTTTTTCCTTGCCAGTAGGCAGTATTGTTCTGTGAAAAGAATCCTGGTTTTCCAAAATTCGAAATTTCGTAATTCTGATATCCCGCTGCCGCCAAACGTTCTTCCAATAGGTAAAATTGACGTTGCGCTTGTTCGTCATCTACATCTTCAACGATTCCCTTTTGGATAAAAGCATGGAGGGCCGTTTTGGGTTCTACAGTTAATGCATAACTGGAAATATGAGGTAGATCGAAGGACAGGGCCTTAGCAATATTCTCTTCCCATCTGTAATCTGTCATACCAGGTATACCATAGATCAAATCGATCGATATGTTTTTAAAATACCTTTTTGCTTCCCTAATACAGTTTTCCCCTTCCTCCGCATTATGTGCTCTATTCATTACCTTAAGATCCGTATCGTAAAAGGATTGTATGCCGATGCTAAGACGATTTATTCCGGCAGATCTATAGGAGTGAAATACCTGATTAGCAGGTGTCGAGGTCGACCATAGATCGTCCGGGTTGGCCTCCAACGTAATCTCCGGGGCAGCTACCACCTTGTAATTACGATAAATAGTGTCTAGTAAATACTGGATTTCTTGGGCTTCCAAAAGAGAAGGTGTGCCGCCTCCAAAATAAATTGTGGCTATAGGCGTACTGCCCAGCTCTCCGGATCGGATTAGGAGCTCCTTAGCCAGCGACTGCACCATTTCCGGTTTTCGCTTACGATTTGTTGAAAAGTGAAAATCGCAGTAGTGACAAGCCTGTTTGCAGAAAGGGATATGAAGGTAAATTCCGCCCATAACATTTAAACCAATTTTAAGAATGAAAGTGGTCGATTTGGTATTCCTTTAGAATTATTTCCCCCATCCTCACTTCTTACTGATTTTATCCGCATTTTGTTTTACAAAAGCTTCCCATCCGGTATATTGTACGCCTACATCAATTCGTCCTTCATTGTAGAAATGGCACACTGCTGCGGCGAGACCATCGGTACTGTCTAAGTTCTTTGGGAGGGAAGCTAGTCCCAATAGGCCTTGCAGCATTTTCGCAACCTGCTCTTTACTGGCGTTCCCATTTCCCGTAATGGCCATCTTTATCTTTTTAGGCAGGTATTCTGTAATAGGTATTTGGCGGGATAAGCCTGCAGCCATAGCTACCCCCTGTGCCCTACCCAGTTTGAGCATCGCTTGTACGTTCTTGGCGTAAAATGGAGCCTCAATAGCAATTTCATCTGGGTAATAATTATCGATTAATTCCAAAGTACGTTCGTAAATAAGCTTTAATTTGGTGTAGGGATCCTCGTATTTCCGTAGAAGCAACTCGTTCATTTGCACAAATTGCATTTTTTTGTTGACCACCTTAATGATCCCAAATCCCATGATTGTCGTTCCCGGGTCTATTCCTAGTATGATCTTCTCTTTTGCCAATTCAGTTTTTGGTATTTAAAACCAGTGGTAAGCGTACGCTTACACTTACGGGAACCCCTTGTTTCAGCGCCGGAGCAACAGTAGTAAGTTCTTTGAGGCGTTCCCGCAATTCCTCTCCGATATTCGGTAACTCTTGCTGTACGCTGGTCCCCTGGCGTATATCCGTTAACGTAATAAACCCGTGTTCATCGATCAATAAATCGATATGGATTGTATCTGTTATTTCCCTTTCTACTTCATATGACAGGCCCTCAAAGACATTGGCAAAATAGGCAAGCATGGTCTGTTGAAAACAGGCTTTTTGTTCTGCTTTTCCCACCATTTCATCGCAATCCTCAAATAGAGGGTAGTGATCCACATCCTCCCAATCAATAGCCAAAAGCTTTTGGTTCACCAACCGTTTTGTCTTTTCTTCTTTGGACAAAAAATAGTTGCAGGAAACCAAAAAGAGTAAAAGAACGAAGTATAACCCTCTACGCATACCACCTTTGGAATTTGGTGGAAATTACGATATTTTAGGAAGTTAATCTTTAGAGAAATGTATTTCCTCCTTTAGGGCAACAATCCGCTTTTCGACTCTTTTCTCCAAAAATGGCATCGAATTTTCATAGAGTTCAAGGAATTTTTGATAATTCGCCAGCTTTTGGTGGGGATCTTTATAATATTCGTCTGCTAGCGTACAAAACTGATAATAGAAAAAAGGATTTTCAGTGTTTTCTTGCCATGCCTTGTAGTAATGGTCCAATGCTTTTTGCGTATGACCCTTTACTCTGGCAATACGTCCGAGGTCGGCATATTCCGATGAAAAATCGGGCTTACGTTCGCCTATGTATTTGTGAATATAATATTCGGCACTATCCAATACCTCTTGTTTCATAAAAACCTCTCCCAGGCCGCTATAGGCATTCGCTAATTTGTTCGGGTTGTTTGCAAGTTCACGGTAATTTTCTTTCGCCTTATCCAACTGCCCGTCCCTGAAATAGCTAAACCCTAGTTTTTCATAGATAAACGGTTTTTCTTCTCCCAGGGCCAATAACTTCTCAAAGTAGGGAATGGCCCTATTATATTGACCATCATTAAAATACGCTAAGGCTTTTAGGTTAATAAGCGAAATATCATTTTCATAAAATTGTAAGCCTTTGTCAATATATTTAAAGGCAGAATCTTTTTGTTGCACCCCTACGTAAAACTTTCCCAAAGCAAATAAGCTCCTAAGATGGGTATTATCTAGCTTCACCGCATTAACAAAACTGCTGTTTGCCGCGTTTACATCGCCCTGCTTTTGCATAACCCTTCCCAGGTAATATCGGTATTCCGGATTACCGGGATCCTTTTCTACAAGTGCATCAAAAGTCCTTTTTGCAGTCCCGAAGTCCTTTGTTTTCAATGCCAACTTTCCCAGTTCAAATCGGGCCAATACTAGATCGGGAGCATCTTCCAAAATTAAGGTGTACTGCAAGATTGCCTTTTCGTAATTACCTATGGCATTATAGGCCCTTGCAATCTGAAGGCCAGAGGTTTCATCCCCAACTTTGGCGTATTCATTGATTGCTTCCGAGTAATTCCCTAAGCGATAAAGACTATCCGCAATGCTATACGCAGCAAACTGTGCCTTTACTTTTGAGAACACGATAACAAGCAATGGCAGTAAGAATTTTTTCAACTTCATTTGAAGGTCATATAGCTAAAGTTTGAAGGTTATCGGAATGGAAAAAGGTACATTCACTGCTTTTCCTTCATACATCCCAGGTTGCATCCTAGGTAAACTTGCAATAATACGTTCTACTTCAGCCTCCAACAAAGGACTAGGCCCCCTCTTTTTGATATCCGTAATATTTCCTTTAGTATCAATGTTGAACATAACTGCCACCCGGCCCTGAATCCCCAAATCCCTAGCTTCTTGCGGATAGTTAAAGTGCTTCCGAATATGTTCTTGAACCTTTTTCAAAAAGCAGCCCTTGCTATCAAAAGTGTTTTCACAGCCTGGAAAAACAGGTGCATGGTCCAATTGGGCAAATGGTTTCCAATCCTTTCCACGTTGCCCGAACTTTTCAATTTCTGCTGACAGAGCGTTCTCATCGGATAATCGAAATACTATGGGTATCGAAAACGGTACGTCAACGGATTTACCGTTGTGCTGGCCGGGTTGCATTTGCGGTAAACGTTGAATAATCCTTTCTACTTCCCTTTCCAAAAGGTAATGCGGCCCTCGCTTTCTAATGTCGACGATTTTCCCTTTGTTATCAATAGTGAACATTACCGCTACCTGCCCTTGGATCCCTTGGTCTTTCGCTTCCAGAGGATAGTTGAAATGTTTCCGGATATGCTCCTTTACGCTTTCCTGAAAACAGGCCTTCTGGTCCACTACACCTTCACATCCCGGAAATATGGGTACTTTATCAATATCACCAAACGGTACCGTAGTTTCCAATCCAGCTTTTATAGCGACCGTTTCGACTTCTGATGTATTGGTTACTTCACAGGAAGTGTAGGTTAGTATTCCTAAAAGCAAAGGCAACACTGCCAAATACTTTAACTTAAATATTCCTCTTGATTTCTCTTTTGTCAACATAGCAATCCTTTTTTGTAGTAATGATCTTTTATAAAACGGGTTCACAAAACTGGTTTTATCAGTTTGAAAAGTCTCGGCAAGCAATGCACTATAGTGCGCTCTTTTAGTTGTCTTTGTTGCTAAGGCGTCTGCTATGAATTCATGTAATTCTGACATTCGATTTTGATACAAAAAGACCAAAGGATTGAACCAGAAGAAAATCCGCATCAGTTCAAAGAAAAGCAGGTCCAATGAATGCCAATGCCGAACATGAACTAACTCATGTATGAGTATTTCTGATTCTTTGTCCTTGGCGATTTTATCCCCCACAAATACCATTTTTAAAAAAGAAAAAACCAGATAACTTTCCGGAAGGATCACTTTCGTAAAATGCGGATAGTAGGTTACGCTACCTTTTTGTTTTCGATTAAAAATCCGGTAAAGTTTTACAACAAACCATAGTGCCATTAGGATAACACCTAATAAATAGATCCATTCATACATCGAAAGCCGCTCCCAAAATGACATTGTTGCTCCAGAAGCTACTGCCATGGGTTCCAGGTCCACGAAGTTTGAAAAAAACACATTTTCTTCGGGGATCTTGGTGGTCAACGCGTCAATTCTTATCAAAGGGATAACGAACGAAAATGGAAATACCAACAAAATGTAAACTCTATTCCACTGAAAAAAGGTCTCCCTTCTTAAAAAGAGATCATAGGTAAGTAGGAAGATGCATTGGATAACCAAGATCTCAAGCAAATAGCGTATCATTCTTCTTCATTTTTAATTTTTTGTAGGATTTCCTCCAGTTCCTTAAGCGTAATATCATTTTTCTTCACGAAAAACGAAACCATACTCTTAAACGATCCCTGGAAATAACCATTCACCAAAGTAGCAATGCTTTGATTGCTGTAATCGGATTTTTGGATCAACGGAAAATACACATGGCCTTTCCCCACTTTTTCATGGTCTACGAAGCCTTTATCTTCCAGAATTCGTACAATCGTAGAAACCGTATTATACGCCGGTTTAGGTTCCGGCAGCACTTCCAACATAGCGGCTACATTGGCCTTCTCCAACTGCCAGAGTATTTGCATTACTTCTTCCTCTGCTTTGGTAAGTTGTTTCATTCAACTAAGTTCTTAGTTTATTCATAACAAATATAACTAAATGTTTAGTTTAAACTAATTTTTTAGTTATAAAATTTGTTGCGCCAAATTGTAACAAATGCGCACTACATTTGTCCAATTACCAAATGGATATTGTTCTACTCGTCATCGGGTTTTTATTAATGCTTACCGGTATTCTGGGAAGTTTTCTTCCTGTCTTGCCGGGCCCTCCTGTAAGTTGGATCGGATTGTTTTTGCTCTATCTTACTGAAGCAGTTCCGGATAACTGGTGGTTTTTAGGTATCACTTTGGTCATTGCCTTAATCGTTACCGTGTTGGACTATATTATTCCGGCTGCCGGAACCAAAAAATTTGGGGGTAGCAAAGCAGGTATGTGGGGTAGCATTATCGGACTACTGGTGGCCATAGTTTTCCCCATTCTGGGTCCCTTTGGGATTATCATTTGGCCTTTTGTAGGGGCATTGGTCGGTGAACTATCCCAAAACAGTGCCGACCAAAAAAGGGCTTGGAAAGCCGCTTTTGGTTCTTTTATTGGTTTTTTGACCGGTACGTTCCTAAAGTTTTTGATTGCCCTGGTCTACGCGGGTCTATTTCTGTGGAAGGCTATCGAATATGGCCCGGAGCTCTTCTCATTTTCTTAATCCAGCCACTCCACTTTTTCCGCTATGGGTCTACGCTCGCCTGCACTTATTTCTTCGTCATAATAGCCCAAATAGAAAAATCCCAGGCACTTTTCACCCTCCGCCAGGTCAAAAAACTCATCCATGTATTTGATAAGTCCGGGCGAACTCCAATAGCATCCCAAATTTAATTCTGTACAACACAGCCACATGTTTTGAACGGCCATTGCTGTCGCAGCTAACTCCTCCCATTCCGGTAAACTTTCCTGTGGATCCCGCTGTAAGCATATGGCAACAATTGCCCCCGCTTTACTGGGATTCTCTTGTAACTTCTTAATTTTTATTTGTTTAGGCCTTGGATCTGTTTCCTCATATTTGGAAGCTAAGAACTTCCCTAGTCGCGATTTAGATGCTCCCATAAGCACCTTAAACCGCCAGGGTTCTGTTTTCCGATGGTTGGGTGCCCAATTCGCTGCCTCCAACAGCATTTCTATTGTTTCTTTTGAAACGGGTTGGGCATTGTACTGCACTGGAAATACACTTCTTCTTTTTTTTATAATATCAAATAGCATAATACGTTCTTTAAACAGGTTTATGCTAATATGGAAATCGCAAACTGTTATTCGTCTTCAAAGGCTTTACGAATATTCTTAATATCCGTCATTGTAAAATTGGTATCAAGCTGATCTTTTGAGGTATCCAGCCCTGTAATCTGGTATATTTCATTTATAGACATTTCGCAAGTATCCAATATGCGTGTATCGTTGGATATTCGTTGTATGTAGGCCAGCCGTTGTGAGAGACTTTTTATAAGTTTTCGCAGTTCAAGGGTTTCCCCTCTGAGTTCCGGAGATTCCATATAGCTCTTTTTTGTAAAAATAAAACAGAACTTTTACAAATACTCATTTTATCCCTTCCAAATTCAGCCTTTTGAAAAGACCGTATTCCAAATTTGATGTAAAACATAGATTCGGAAAACGATGTTGCTTATAGGGCCTACAAATTCTCAATCTTTAATCCTACTTTTGATGTTACGAAAACGATTTCTTAATGCCGCAACCACCAATATATTTCCAGCTGGGAGAAGCATCTCTGTCTACAGCATTGGCGCTGCAGATGACTCGTGGCGAACTAAAAGGCACCTTTTCAGCAAGTACCCGAAAAGCGGTTCAAAATAGCGCCCGGCACGTGGATCTGATCGTAGACCGCGGAGATCCGGTCTATGGGATCAATACGGGTTTTGGGCCCTTATGTACTACCAAAATTTCCAAAGAAGCCACACAAAAGCTGCAAACCAATATTCTACAAAGCCATAGTGTGGGGGTAGGTCCTCCGATTTCCAACGAGCTCGCAAAGCTCATGCTGGTCCTAAAAGTTCATGCTTTGGCCAAAGGGTACTCCGGAATACGCCTTGCTACCCTTAACCGTATTTTATGGCATATTGAAAACGACGCCATTCCTGTGGTTCCCGCACAGGGATCCGTAGGTGCTTCCGGAGATCTAGCTCCGCTTTCCCATCTCTTTTTACCCCTTATCGGGATGGGCAAGGTCAGCTTTGAGGGAGAACTAATTACCACTGAACGCTTATTTGATAAAACAGGACTTGCCGCATTAGAATTGGCCCCGAAAGAAGGGTTAGCGCTAATTAATGGGACGCAATTTATTGCCGCTCATGCCGCCCTGGCTTTGGAGAAGTTTCACAATTGCTTACGACAGGCTGATGTTATCGGTGCTATGATGCTGGAAGGCTTACAGGGCTCCATTCGCCCTTTTGCTAAAAAACTGCATGAATTACGCCCTTTTGTGGGTAACCAGCATGTTGCAGGACGTATTCGAACCCTGTTGGCAGGCTCAGAAATATTGGAAAATCACATCGATTGCGAACGGGTACAAGATCCATATTCGCTTCGTTGCATTCCACAGGTACACGGTGCTTCCAGAAACGCCTGGATTCACCTTAAAAAATTGCTGGAAACCGAGTTAAATTCCGTTACGGACAATCCGGTCATCCTGGACAGCACTTCAGCAATTAGTGGAGGGAATTTTCACGGGCAACCGCTGGCAATGGCATTGGATTATGCTGCGCTGGCAGCTGCAGAATTGGGAAACATATCGGATCGCCGCATTTATTTGGCATTGGAAGGTGGCCATGGGGTACCTCAGCTATTGATGCAGGATACGGGTATCAACTCGGGTTATATGATGTTGCAGTACACTTCTGCAGCGCTGGTTAGTGAGAATAAAAGTTTGTGTTTCCCTGCCAGTGCTGACAGTATACCAACTTCTTTAGGGCAGGAAGATCATGTGAGCATGGGATCTATTAGCGGCAGAAAAATGCTGACTATTTTGGAAAATGTTGAAAAGATCTTAGCCATAGAACTGTTAACAGCCGCTCAGGCCTTTGAATATCGAAAACCGTTAAAGTCGGGAATTCTTTTGGATAAGGTACACCAGTTGTTGCGCGCTAAAGTGCCATTTGCCGCGGAAGACCGAGTATTTGCGGAAGACATTGCAATAGCGATTGACGTGATCAGAAGCGGTGAAATTATCCGTAGTATTGAAACCTTGATGTCCGAGAAGAATATGATTTGGGACACCCCTTTCAGTAATGATTTTGAACTTTTTAGATGGCAATGAAAACGTTGATCGGGCCATTTACCCAATTACTTCCGATGTCCGGGCTTCATATAAAGGGGGCACTAAAGGATGATGCTCTCACGGTTATCCCGAATGGAGGCGTATTGGTTGCCGCAGGTAAGATCCTTACCGTAGGAACTTTTAAAGATCTAAAACAGGAAGCAAACCACGTGCAACAGCTGGATGGAGAGATCATTGCAGTACCTGGTTTTGTTGATGCCCACACACATATTTGCTTTGGCGGCTCTAGAGCGCGTGATTATGCGCTTCGCAATTCGGGGAAAACCTATTTGGAAATTGCAAAAGCCGGAGGAGGTATTTGGGATACGGTTTTGAAAACACGAGAAGCCCCTGAAGCCGATCTTAGTCAAGGAGTGGTAAAACGGGCCAACGAACATTTGAAACGTGGTGTTACCACCCTGGAAGTAAAAAGCGGCTACGGCCTTTCGGTAAAGGAAGAGCTAAAAATGTTACGGGCTATTAAAACGGCGGGGGCTAAAGCTACACCAGATTTGATTCCCACCTGTCTTGCCGCCCATATGCCGCCAAAAGATCAGCCCGGTTCCCCCAGGCAATATCTGCAAAAGCTGATTGAGACACTGCTCCCCCAAATAAAAGCAGAAAAGCTTACCCACCGAATAGATGCTTTTATAGAAGAAAGTGCCTTCTCCCGGGAGGAAATTGCGCCCTATTTAAAAACAGCTTTAGCCATGGGGTTTGATCTTACACTACATGCGGATCAATTTTCCACTGGAGGCAGTGAAATAGCAGTAAAATATAATGCCATAAGTGCCGATCATCTCGAAGCCAGTTCTGATAAAGAGATTACGCTTCTGGCTAACAGCAATACCATCGCTACAGCACTTCCAGGGGCCTCCCTAGGCCTTGGATGTGACTTTGCCCCGGCACGTAAACTGCTGGATGCCGGAGCAGCCCTTGCTATTGCAAGTGATCACAATCCAGGTTCTGCCCCTATGGGGAATCTGTTGGCACAAGCAAGTATTCTTGGCACTTTTCAAAAACTATCCAATGCGGAGGTATTGGCGGGAATAACGTGTAGGGCAGCAGCAGCTTTAAATCTCAAAGATCGCGGGGTGTTGACCAAGGGTAACACAGCGGATATCACTGCTTTTCCCACAGGCAATTATCAGGAGATCACCTATAATCAGGGGCAACTACTGCCCTGTGCCGTTTGGAAAAATGGACGTAAAGTTTTGTAAAATGATCAAGTCGGAAATCACAACATTCAAGCAACAGATCCTTCAAGGCATCCCAAAGACACTCCCGTCTAAAAAACCTTTACCCCTAGCTCAAAATCCGGCACCAAAACGGAAAGATATCCTTTCCGTAGAAGAAAAAAAACTTGCCGTGCAAAACGCCCTTCGATACTTTCCCGAAACCTGGCACAAAGAACTTGCAGAAGAGTTTGCGCTGGAACTCAAACGGTTCGGTCGCATATATATGTATCGATTTAAACCGGAATATGCGATCTACGCCAGGCCAATAGCGGATTATCCTTCAAAAACCAAGCAGGCTGCCGCCATCATGTTAATGATCCAAAACAATCTGGATCCTGCCGTTGCCCAACATCCAAATGAACTAATTACCTATGGCGGCAACGGAGCGGTTTTCCAGAATTGGGGGCAATATCTGCTTACCATGAAATACCTGGCCGAAATGACCACAGAACAAACCCTTCATATGTATTCAGGACATCCTTTAGGGTTGTTTCCCTCTTCGCTCCAAGCACCGAGGGTGGTGGTAACCAATGGAATGATGATCCCCAATTATTCCCAACCGGATGATTGGGAACGGTTTAACGCGCTTGGAGTTACGCAATACGGGCAAATGACAGCAGGTTCTTATATGTACATCGGCCCACAAGGAATTGTTCACGGCACCACAATAACGGTTATGAATGCGTTTCGAAAAGTGCTTGCACCTGAAGATACCCCTCATGGAAAGGTCTTTCTAACTTCAGGTTTAGGAGGTATGAGTGGGGCACAACCCAAAGCGGGCAACATTGCGCAGTGCATTACCGTATGTGCAGAGGTAAATCCGGAGGCAGCTAAAAAAAGGTTCAAACAGGGATGGGTAGATGAGCTTTTGGAGGATATTGATACATTGGTTGCACGCACAAAAAAGGCCATACAACAAAAAGAAGTCGTTGCATTGGCCTTCATTGGAAACGTGGTTATGGTTTGGGAGCGGTTTTATGAAGAAGGGATCTTTGTGCATTTAGGTTCCGATCAAACCTCTTTACATAATCCTTGGTCCGGGGGCTATTACCCCGAGGGGCTAAGTTTTCAGGAGGCCAATAGCATGATGGCCAAAGCTCCTGAAAATTTCAAAAGCTACGTACAGGAGTCTTTGCGGAAGCAGGTTGCTGCCATTAACAAACACGTAGCCAAAGGCACTTACTTTTTTGATTATGGTAATGCCTTTTTGCTTGAGGCATCAAGAGCAGGGGCAGCAGTTTTGGCAGCGAACAATATAGACTTTAACTATCCTTCCTACGTCCAGGATATTCTTGGCCCCATGTGTTTTGATTATGGTTTTGGTCCCTTCCGCTGGGTATGTACTTCTGGCAAGCCTGAAGATCTGAAGCAAACCGATCGCATTGCCCTGGAAGTAATGGAAGCGCTAGCCGATACGGCACCAAGTGAAATCCGCCAGCAAATGCAAGACAATATTTCCTGGATCCGTCAAGCGGAACAGAATGCGTTGGTGGTGGGCTCTCAAGCCAGAATTCTATATGCCGATGCCGAGGGTCGTATGGCTATAGCCGCTGCCTTTAATCGGGCCATTGCTGAGGGAAAGATTACGGCTCCGATAGTCCTTGGTCGCGACCATCACGATGTGAGTGGTACGGATTCTCCATTTCGGGAAACCAGCAATATCTATGATGGCAGTAAATTTACAGCCGATATGGCCATCCACAACGTCATTGGAGACAGCTTCCGCGGTGCCACCTGGGTCTCTATTCACAACGGGGGTGGTGTGGGATGGGGAGAGGTCATCAATGGTGGCTTTGGATTACTGCTGGATGGTACCGAAAATGCCCTTGAGCATTCTCGCCATTTGCTATTTTACGATGTTAATAATGGTATTGCCCGACGGGCCTGGGCACGCAATGAAGAGGCAATTTTTGCAATACGTCGAGAAATGCAGCGCAGCCCAAAACTAAAAGTTACCTTGCCCAATAGCGTACACCCTTCGGTGTTGGACAATTTATTCTAATATGGCTAAATATATGTTCCCCCAGAAAAAGCACTGGTCCGGTAGGATTTCGGACAAACAGCACTATCTACATGAAAAAGTGACTTGCTTACCGATTGATGAATTAAAAAAAAACAAAAATCATTTTGTCTTACTGGGATACGCTTGTGATGAAGGGGTTCGGAGAAATTTGGGAAGGGTTGGCGCAAAAAACGGACCAAAAGCCATCCGGGAAGCACTGGGTAAAATGCCCAATCATTTGAACAATAGCCAACACCTATTTGATATAGGAGATGTTCTTTGTCCTGACCTTGCTATGGAGGAGGCTCAGGAAATGCTTTCTGACAAGGTCTATCAATTGCTCCAACAGGATGCCTTTCCTATTCTACTTGGAGGAGGTCATGATATTGCCTATGGGCACTATAACGGTATAAAGCGGTTTTTGCTTTCCAAAAAGAAGCGGCCCGCGATAGGGATTATTAATTTCGATGCACATTTTGATCTTAGAGAAGATCACCCTCAATCCAATTCCGGCACCCCCTTTTACCAACTCGCTAATGAAAATGAGCCTTTTCCTTATCTCTGTCTCGGAATTCGAAAGGATGCCAATGACCGGACGCTTTTTGAAACCGCTGCAGAAATGGATGTTACCTATGTACTTCAAAATACCTTCCGGATCGAATTTGTTAAAGAGATCAATACCTGGATAAAAGCATTTATTGCCAATGTGGATCATGTCTATGTTACGATAGATCTGGATGGGTTCTCCTCGGCCTATGCCCCTGGTGTAAGCGCCGCTTCTCCAATGGGTTTTTCCCCGGACATTGTCCTGGAAAGCTTAGAAACTATAATTACCTCTGGAAAATTAATAAGTGTGGACGTGGCAGAAATGAATCCGGAGTTTGACCGGGATGGAAGTACCGCAAAGCTAGCCGCATCCTTAATCCATAAAGTGATCCATTCTGAATTCCCCTAAACAAAAAAGCCTCCAAAATGGAAGCCTTTCATTGGTTTGCACTTTTCGTGCAACACCGTTTCGGGGTTTCCCGAAACACAACACAACAGCACAAAGATAACCAAAGAATTATTCCTAGCGATGCTTCTCCCAAATTAATGCCGCCGCCCCACAGATCGCAGCGGTCTTTCCCGGCATCCCCGATTCCAGAATTTTTACCTTACCCTTGTATACTTCCAACAAAAAATCGTTAAAGTAACGTTCCAAGGGGTCCATGATCCACTTTCCACTATTTGTGAGTCCTCCCATAAGAATAAAAGCCTCTGGCTGAGTAAATGCCGTAAAATTAGCAAGTGCCTGCGCCATAATTTTGGCCGTATAATCAAATGCTCTCAAGGCTATTGTATCGCCTTCTTCGGCAGCCTTAGTAATATCTTCTCCATGTAGATCGCTATAGGCAACATTGCGGAAACGGCTTTCATCCAAGTACATACTTTGCATGTACAAAATTGTGCGTTTTAACCCGGTAGCAGAGACATACGCTTCCAAACCTCCTTCTACCCCAAGTCCTGTTAGCCGACCATCGCCTATGGTCATGTCCACATGGCCAAGCTCTCCGGCAAAACCGTCATACCCATCAATTAACTGTCCATTGGCAACTATTCCTGCTCCAAAACCGGTTCCAAGGGTTATCGCAATAAAATCTGTCATATCCCTACCCCGGCCAAAAAGCATTTCTCCTAGCGCTGCCGCACTGGCATCGTTCATAATACGCATCGGCATAGGCATTTTTTCCTTGAGTCTTTCAAGGATAGGGACGGTACCCTTCCACAATAAATTAGCGGCACTTTCAATAGTCCCTTTTTTACTCGAAGCATTCGGAGCTCCAATACCGCATCCCAGAATAGTTGCCTTTGCACCTACTGCTTTCAAAAGCGCTTCCGAAGTGTGACTTACCTGATCCAGATAGGCATCCAAGTCCGGGAACTCTTTGGTCCGAAAAAACGTTTTCTCCAAACAATTCCCAGTCTTATCCACTAACCCGATTTTGGTTTTTGTTCCGCCTATATCTATTCCGATTACTAAATCCATTGCGATTTCTTAAGATGTCTTAAAGATAGTTTTTCCAATAATTTTTTTTGATACTTTTAAAGAAATCCAATCACAAAATCGATAACAATTTGTACTATTTGGGAATTGATCTTGGGAGTTCATCAATAAAGATCGCTGTAGTTAAAAGTGAAACAGGAGAAGCTATAGGTTGGATACAGCAACCCAGGGAAGAAATGGCCATAGTTGCCCCCCAACCCGGATGGGCGGAGCAAGACCCTGAAGATTGGTGGTGTTGGGTTTGTTTAGGGATCCAAACCATCAAACAAAAATTCAGTATCTCCGAGCAGGAAATTGTTGGTTTGGGTATTTCGTATCAAATGCACGGGCTTGTGTTAGTAGACCAAAAAGGACTGCCCTTAAGAGATGCTATTATCTGGTGCGACAGTCGTGCTGTGGCTATTGGCAACAAGGCCTATGACATACTTGGCAAGGAGTTCTGTAACACGCATCTCCTAAATTCACCAGGAAATTTTACCGCCTCAAAATTGCGATGGGTACGGGATAACGAGCCCGATATCTACCAAAAGGCGTATACCTTTCTGCTACCCGGGGATTATATTGCATATCGGTTATCCGGCGTACTAAATACTACTATTTCCGGGCTTTCGGAAGGTATTTTTTGGGACTTCAAGGCAGATAGCTTATCGAAGGAACTAGTACATCATTTCCAATTCGATAGTGCACTTGTTCCTGAAAGGGTGGAGACCTTCTCGGAACAAGCCAGGGTTTCTGCACTTGGAGCAAAAGAAAGCGGTTTACGGGAAGGCACCCCCATTCTTTACCGCGCTGGGGATCAGCCCAACAATGCAGTATCCTTGAATGTTATGCGTCCCGGAGAAATAGCGGCTACAGGAGGTACCTCCGGTGTGATTTACGCTATTACGGATAACCTTTCTGTTAAGGAGTGTGACCGGGTAAACAATTTTGCACATGTAAATTATAAAACAGGAGAACAAAAGTGGGTCGGAAAGTTGTTATGTATTAACGGTGCCGGAATACAGTATAGTTGGTTGCGAGAAAACCTTGGTATCCGCTCGTACGATGACATGAACCTTTTGGCATCTAAGACCCCAATAGGATCGGATGGACTAGGTGTTTTGCCGTTTGGCAATGGAGCAGAACGAATGTTGGGAAATAAAAATATAGGCAGTCATATACTGCATTTAGATCTCAACAGGCATTCCAAAGCGCATCTTTGTCGTGCTGCGCTAGAGGGGATAGCATTTGCTTTTGCCTATGGTTTTGAGATCATGCAATCCGACAAGATCACCGCAGCAGTAATTCGTGCCGGAAATGACAATTTATTTCGATCCGAAATTTTTTCAAATACCATTGCTAGCCTACTGGGAAAAGCAATCGATATCTATAATACCACAGGAGCAATAGGTGCTGCAAGAGCCTGTGCCCTAACCGCTCAAAATCTTGAGGACCTTTCTACATTTGCAAAATACGATTACGTAAAAACATATACTCCCGCCAGTGATACTTCGGCCTATCAGAAAGCTTACCAAAACTGGAAAAGGGAGCTAGAGCATATCATAAACCAATAAAAAACAAGATGGCACTACTTGGAGATAGCGAATATTTTAAGGGGATTGGAGATATCCAGTTTGAAGGAAGCGCATCTGATAACCCCCTGGCATATAAATTTTACAATCCCGATCAGTTAGTAGCGGGAAAACCCATGAAGGACCACTTCAGATTTGCGATGGCCTATTGGCATACGCTATGTGGAACCGGAGGAGACCCTTTTGGGCCAGGCACCAAAAACTTCCCCTGGATCACTAGCTCGGACCCGCTGCAAGCTGCGAAGGATAAGGCAGATGCTGCCTTTGAGTTTATCACAAAAATGGGATTTGAGTTTTTCTGCTTTCACGACTTTGATCTGGTCGCGGAAGCGGATACGCTGGCAGCATCAGAAAAGCGTGTACAGGAAATTGTGGAATATCTAAAAGAAAAGATGTCCGCTTCCGGGGTAAAATTGCTTTGGGGTACGGCCAACCTTTTCTCGCATCCCCGATATATGAATGGGGCAGGATCTAACCCCAATTTTAAGGTGGTGGCACGAGCCGGTGCTCAGCTGAAGATTGCCTTAGACGCTACCATAGCCTTAAATGGGGAAAATTATGTTTTTTGGGGAGGCCGGGAAGGCTATATGTCCTTACTTAACACCCAAATGCAGTTGGAACAGGACAATATTGGCCGATTAATGCGCATGGCAAGGGATTATGCCAGAAAACAAGGTTTCCGGGGAAATTTCTTCATTGAGCCAAAACCCATGGAACCCATGAAGCATCAATATGATTTTGATGCTGCTACTTCTGTAAATTTCATCCGGGAACAAGAGCTTCAGAACGATTTCAAACTCAATATTGAAGTCAATCACGCCACCTTGGCTCAACATACGTTTCAGCATGAATTGCAGGTAGCAGCAAATGCCAATATGTTGGGCAGTATTGATGCCAATCGCGGTGACTATCAAAACGGTTGGGACACCGATCAGTTTCCCAACAACGTATTGGAAACTGCTGAGGCCATGTTGGTCCTATTGAAATCCGGTGGTCTGCAGGGAGGCGGTGTCAATTTTGATGCCAAGACCCGGAGAAATTCTACCGACCTTGAGGATATTTTTATAGCTCATATTGGCGGTGCAGATACCTTCGCAAGAGCTTTACTCCTTGCCGATGCGGTATTGCAAAATTCGAAGTATGAAGCCTTATTACAACAAAGGTATGCCTCGTTTTCTTCAGGAAAAGGGGCCGATTTTGTTGCTGAAAAATTAGAGCTGACCCATCTTTACGAATATGCCCGAGAAGCCGGAGAGCCAATGCAACTTAGCGGCAAGCAGGAACTATATGAGAATCTTTTGAACCAATATCTGTAGCGGGGGTACTCTGGGGAGTTATTTCCAAATTTGAATGGAAAATAACGCTTAAAATATAATCCTTATAGGGATTCTAATTAGTGGAGCTGCCAGATTATATTTTTAGCAAAAAAAGCTGGAATGAATATATGGGAAATACTAGTACTTTTTTTTGGTTTTCAGGCCTTCCTTTTGGGGGTACTATTCTTGTTTAAAAAGACAGAAGGATTTGAATATGCCAACAGGCTCTTTGCGCTGTTTCTTTTTTTATCGGGTTGGTTAATCTGTTATAATGCACTTTTTTGGTCAAGAATACTATTTGAGAAAGACTTTATTCACGCCAACTTCTCGTATGTAATTCCACTAACGCTGTTAGCCCCGGTTTTTTTCTTTTACATCAGGCACATAGTCAAGGGGACCAAGATCTCTTTAAAAAAAGATTTTTTTCACTTTGCACCTTTTGCCTATATGTTGATTTCGTACAGCCCTTATTACCTCTTAAATGCTACAGATAAACTTGAGGTATATAAAAAGAAAAACATTTTTGATCTTATCACCATCCATGACTACGCAGAAGCGGTCATCGTTTTGATTATGATAGTATACTGCGGCACTATTTTTTTCAATTTCATGAAAGAATACAATGGGGAAAAAGAGTACAAACTGTGGTTACAAGCTATTGGCACTTCTTTTGCAACCTGTGTGCTGAGTTTTGTTATCTTCTATATCCTGTATTTGAGCAGAACACTTACCACTGAACAGGATTATTTTGTTACGCTGCTAATTTCTTGTTCGGTTTTAGTGGCCTCCTATTTCTCTTTCAATTTCCCCGATATTTTTAATGGCGAATCTTTTAAAGAAATTGTACCCTTTATCAAGTACAAAAAGACAGGACTTTCCGAAAGCTACGCTAACGAATTAAAGGAGAATCTTCTTGATTTAATGATAAAAGACAAACCTTTTTTAGATGGTGAGCTACGACTGGACAACATTGCGAATGCTCTGGGAATTAGCAGACACCATGCCTCCCAAATCATCAATGAACATTTTGATTCCAATTTTTTTGAATTCATTAATGTGTACCGTGTTGAAGAAGCAGTACGGCTAATTGAAAAGAACAGGGATAGCGTTAACCTCGCGGAAATTGGTTTTTTATCCGGTTTTAATAATACGGTCTCTTTCAATAAAGCCTTTAAAAAGAATACAGGGGTTACGCCTTCTAAATTTCGCAAAGAGATTATTTCAAGCAAACTATAACGTATAATCCCTATCGGCAAATGGAATAACCTTTATAAGGGTTATGTTTTTTGAGTTGCGGTTTCATCTTCTTTACATCGCAATTGTAAAGGTAGGGCGGTGAGAGGCCTTATCAAAAAGAGACAATCCATTCAGTTTTGTTCTCATTTGAATTATTTGAAATTAGCACTTCTTGCGTTTCTTCCGCCCGCCTTTCTCAGTTGCGAAGAATTTCTAACTAAAACTCAAAATGTATGAAACAGAAACTTGGCTTTCTGTCTTTGGTCTTTGCCCTATTATTTGTCGGGCGATCATGGGGGCAGGAAAAAACAATTACAGGTACGGTCACGGATGCTGACAGCCTTCCATTACCTGGTGTAAATATTGTTGTGGAAGGGACTTCCACAGGTACACAGACTGACTTTGACGGAAACTATTCCATTGTTGCCAGTGAAGGGCAAATGCTCTTGTTTACCTACATAGGCCAGAAGGATGTGAGACGAACAGTGGGTGCTGGCGACACCATCGATGTTCAAATGGAAGAAGATGCGCAGGCCTTGGAGGAAGTAGTGGTAACGGCCCAGGGGATCAAAAGGGAGAAAAAGGCATTGGGATATGCAGTGACTTCGGTAAGTTCGGACCAAATTGAAAACCGAACCGAGGGAGATGTAGCCCGGGTACTTGCCGGAAAAGCAGCAGGGGTACAGATTACCTCAGCCGGTGGTGCTTCCGGTTCTGCCACCAATGTTACCATTCGGGGGTTGAGTTCCTTTAGTGGGAGTAACCAGGCCTTATTTATTGTGGACGGTGTCCCTTTTAGTAATGACACCAATACGGATCAAAACGGGGTAGCCGGAAACTTTATAAACGGCGCTACAGGTTCTTCCCGTTTCCTGGATCTGGACCCCAACAACATTGCCAGTGTAGAGGTACTGAAAGGTTTGGCTGCCGCTACCCTATATGGCACCCAGGGAAAGAATGGGGTAATCCTTATTACTACCAAGGCTGGTGCAGCCGGACAGCGCGGCCCAAAGAAGACCGAGATCACCGTGAGCCAATCTTTTTTTACAAATGAATTTGCGTCCCTGCCAGACTATCAAGATCAATATGGCAATGGTTTTGATCAATCCTTCGGTTGGTTCTTCTCTAACTGGGGACCCAGTTTTGACCGGGAGGGTGTAGCGGGTTGGGGACGACAATCTGCTATAGATGAACAGGGGACACTGGAACATCCGTATTCCACTACTTCAGTGGCTTCCACAAGGGCTGCATTTCCCGAATTACAAGGTGCACGTTATGAATGGCGTCCTTATGACTCGGTTGAAGCGTTCTTCCGTCCGGGTTATATTACGAATACCTCAATTAATGTTGCAGGTTCTACAGCAGACGGGAACACTACGTATAACGTAAATGTGGGATATCTCAATGATCAGGGGTTTACTCCTGGTAACTCCTTAAGCCGTACCAATGTTTCTGTAGGGGGACGTTCTCAGTTATCCAATAGGTTTACGGTAACCGGCACCATGAACTATGCCAGGACAGATTATCGTACTCCTCCTATTGCCTCCAGCAGAGGTAATGGTACAGACGGACTTTCGGTATATGGAAATGTCTTCTTCACTCCTCGAAGTGTGGATCTAATGGGATTGCCTTTCGAAAACCCTATTGATGGTTCTAGTGTGTATTACAGGGATGGCAATGACATTATCAATCCGAGATGGACCGCTAAAAACGTTACCAATCGCCAATTGACAAATCGTTTTAATTGGAATGTATCCTTAGCCTATCAACTCAACGACAATCTTAATCTTACCTGGCGATCGGGACTGGATTTTTACAACGAACGGAATGAAAACAGTTCTAATAAAGGGGGAGTAGCCTTTAGCTCTGTGATCTTTGGGTTTTTAAACACTTTTGACAACAACAATACGATCTGGGATCACTTTTTCTCAGTAAACGGTAATTATGACCTCTCCAATACGATTGGATTAACCTTCACGGCAGGGGCTACCTCAAGACAGGATTTCTTTGATCAATCCGGAGTTGCGAGTACCGGACAGATCGTTTTTGGGGTAAAAAGACATTTCAATTACGAGAATCAAACTCCGATCCAATTTTCTCAAAAGCGCAATATCGTTGGGATTTTAGGGCAGGCCAGTCTGGATTATGATGACTACTTGTTCCTGAATATTTCGGCAAGGACCGATTGGGTTTCTAACCTTACTACAGAAAACAATAGCAAGACCTATCCGGGGGTAAGTCTTTCTTTCTTGCCTACTAATGCCTTCTCCGGGCTACGTTCGGAAAATGGGGTTAACTTTTTAAAAATTAGAGCAGGTTACGGCACCTCAGCCACCTTCCCAACCGGGTATCCTACTGTAAATACGATTCAACAAAACACCCAGGTATTTACCGGACCACTGACTACAAATCAGGTAAATAACTTTAGGGCGAATGAGGATTTAAAGCCAGAGTTACTCGAGGAATTCGAGGTCGGTTTTGAGTCTCGCTTATGGAAGAATAGAATTTCCCTGGATGTTACCTATTTTAATAGGATCACCAATGATCTAATTGTCAGGGAACCACTTTCCCCCTCTACAGGATTTTCATTTACCCAAAACAACATTGGAGAAATCAAAAACGAAGGGATCGAGGCTGATCTGGGCATCGACATTTTTAACGGAGAGAATTTCTACTGGAATTCCCGGGTAAACTTTTTTACCAATAACGAAACGGTAACCCAACAAGATCAGGACTTTATTGCCTATGCTGGTTCGCTTGCAGCGGGAGGGGTATTGTCCAGAGGATCAAATGCCGCCATTGAAGGCGAATCGCTGGGAACCATAGTGGGCACCGCAATAGGAAGGGATGAGGAGGGCAACTTCCTGGTAAATGGTGCAGGAAGCTATGTTAACGTAAGTGTAGACAATGATGGCAATGTGCCGATTATCGGAGATGCCGTTCCCGATTACACGATGAACTTCATTAACTCCTTACGGTTCAAAAACTGGAGTTTTGGTTTCCAAATTAATCATGTTAAGGGAGGAGATATCCTATCCAGTACGGTAGCCGCCTTACTGGGCAGGGGACTGATCGTAGAAACAGAAGATCGTCTAAACACCTACATCCTACCAGGGGTAAGCCAGGCAACAGGAGAACCCAACAACATTCAGATCAATAACTCCACGTACTTTTTCAGCAACCTGTTATTCGGTCCTACCGAGACACGCATTTATGATGCATCGGTGATTCGACTTCAGGAAGTATCCCTGGGATACACCTTTCCTGCCAAATTCCTGGAAAAGACACCTTTTGGTTCTTTGACGATAACCGCCCAAGGCTTTAACCTATGGTACGATGCCTATAACACGCCTGACGGGGCCAATTTTGATCCTAACGTACAAGGGGTGGGTATTGGAAATGGCCGTGGATTTGACTTTCTCAACGGACCAAGCTCTCGAAGATATGGGGTTAGTCTTAAAGCCTCTTTTTAATAAAAATTGAAAATGACTTATAGGATTATGAAAAAACATAGTAAATATATTTTGATGGTTTTCCTGGCGGGAAGTCTGTTTACTGCCTGTGAGACCACCGAATTGGATCTTAGGGTAAGTCCAAACGATTTGGCCGCAGATCAAGGCGATCCCAATCTTTTATTGAACGCAATGCAATTGGCATATGGCACCAATCAACAGGTTATAGGAAACCTAGGAGCCCAACTAACCCGGATAGACTATATGTTCGGCAGAAACTACTTTAACAACTATCCCGGGAGTGCCTTAAATGGTATTTGGGCCAGGACCTATAGCAGTGGTTTTAACGGCGCCGGGAACATCACGATCCAACTTGGGATTTTTACCAACCTACAAACCTTGGAACAAATTGATACAGATTCCGATATTGATTATTCTTTTCATGTTGGTGTGGGAAAAGTGCTCTTTGCCCATTCCTTGTTTCAACTAGCGGATTATGTAGGTGAAGCTGCATTTTCGGAAGCGGGAAACCCGGAAGCGTTTCCTGCCCCGTTGCTGGATAGTGGAGAAGAGGTTTACGCGGCAGCATTCGATTTGCTTGCCGAAGCAGAAGCGTTGTTAGTGCTTGATCCGCCTTCCCAAGGTGCTCAAGATCTGTTCTATGACGGGGATACAAGCAAATGGGTAAAACTGATCAATACGCTCCGGTTGCGATCGTTTAAAAACACCGGTGATATAGCCGCTTTTAACGCGGTTATTGCCGAGGGAAATTTCATCACCGATACAGCAGATGATTTTCAACTTCCCTATGGTACCAGTGAATTACAGCCAGATGATAGACATCCGGATTTTATATTGGACTACACCCCATCCGGTGCTGGAATTTATCAATCCAACTGGTTAATGGAATTGATGCTCAACAACAACGATCCCAGAATACGGTACTATTTTTATCGCCAGGAAAACACCACTCCTGGGGCTGACGGGCCGCCCGATGAAGAGACCCTTAGATGCTCTATTGAAGTACCCCCTCAGCACTATATTGACGGAGGATTTATTTATTGCAGTGTGCCCAATGGATATTGGGGACGTTCTCATGGTAATGACCGGGGCACACCCCCTGATAACTTCCTTAGAGCAGCAGTTGGGGTGTATCCGGCTGGAGGTCGTTTTGATGATAACAGTTTTGATGGTGTTGGCCTGGGCCTTGGTGGCGGAGGAGGCGGTATTGAGCCCATTGTTTTAGCATCATATGTAGACTTCTGGCGAGGTGAGATGGCGGCCAACGATGCGGACCGTGCCACTTTCCTGAGGGCAGGTTTGGAAAAATCTATCGAAAAAGTACAATCTTTTGGGGCACTTGATGGTGCCGCAGACATGTCTTTTGCTCCGGACGCAGCGGTTGTAATGGCTTATATCGATGGGATTGTGGCCGATTTTAACACTGCAACCGGTGATGCCAAGGAGAATATCTTTGCCGAACAGTACTTCACCACTCTTTTTGGAGGAGCTACGGAAGCCTATAATTATTACCGGAAAACCGGGTATCCTACTACGGTATATCCCAACTGGGAATTGGATCCGGGACCTTTTCCACGTTCCTTTCTTTTACCACAGAACGAAGTGATCAATAATTCCAATTTGACACAACGACAAGACCTTTCTACGCAGGTGTTTTGGGATACCAATCCGGAAAGTCCCGCGTTCCCCCCTGCTAACTAAAATTGTATAGAACGATGAAAAAAACAATGAGAAATATATTCGCCCTAATTGCCTTAACCGTACTATGCTTCGCAACAGCTTGTGAAGATGGAGATCAGGAGTTCGATAGTATTCAAGAAAATGTTACGCGAGGGGCAGTCCTTCGAACAATTGCTGTTCTTGAAAACGAGGTTTTGTACGATGTTGCCAACAGCGCGCTTGCAGGAGGTGGCTTTTCTGTGATCCTGGAACAGCAGGATCAGGAAAATGGAGACCAACTTGCCTCCGTAGAAGTATTTGTTGGCTTTCGGGATAACACGGAAGGAGGAACAGATAACGACAGGGATGAAGTCCTTATTGAAACCATTCCTTCCTCTGCATTTAGTACAGGAGAATTTGGGTTGCCAAGAACGGCGTATTCCATTAGTGCAGATCAAATTCAAACTACCTTGGGGCTTACGGGGGATCAGATCTTTGGAGGAGATCAGTTTACCATTCGGTTTGAATTGGTCCTTACCGATGGAAGAAGGTTTTCTTTTGCAGATAACTCCGGTACTTTAACGGGCTTTTTCTTTAATTCTCCCTTTCTGTATACTGCTAATATTGTTTGTGCTCCATCTGTGCCCACATCCGGAGATTGGATCTTTGATCTACAGGACGCGTTTGGTGATGGTTTCAACGGAGCCACCATAACGGTAACTATAGATAGTGCGGAAACTTTGGTAGAACTCCCCAGCGGTTCAGAAGGACAAGTTATCGTTAACGTACCTGATGGAACTGAGGTGATCTCAATTGTATTTAATTCCGGCTCATTTGATGAGGAGATCACTTTTCAAGTGACCTCTGCTAATGGAAATGTAGTAGTGGATGTAGGACCAGAACCTCCCGTAGGTGCTGAATTATTAGATTACTGTCCTGATAATTTGTAAGCACAGGTTGGGAAGTAACAGATAGGTGAATATTACGTTAAACATAACCATTCAATGTGTTGTAATCTGTACATTGAATGGTTTTTAATAGTAGCATTATGAAAAAGGTATTGTTTTCTTTTGCCCTATTGGGTGTTTTCTTCTTGTTGAGTGGAACGCCTAAATCCGAAAACTGTAAAAATGGGAACTACCTTTTAGAACAGTCCATTCTAAGACACGATCCGAATACCCGTTGGGATCAACAAAAAATGCAACTACGTATTCAAGAGCCCAGAACACAAAATCCTGAGCGATTTACCGAGATAGCTATAGATAATACGGAAGATCACTTTAAAATGATCCGAAAAGTAGAGAGTGTCGTCGTGGAAACAGTAATAAAGGGCGATGAGGTCAAGTTTCTGGTAGATGGCAACCCACGGTTTGAGGAAGATGTAGCAGAAAAATATCGGCTTTACCCCGAAAGGGCACTTGGCTATAAGAAGTTCTACACAACCATGTATGGATTGCCCATGACCCTGGACAACAACTTCGTTTCCAAAATAGAAAGTGTCGATCATTTGGATATGGATAATAGAAAGGTAATACGGATCCAATTGCTGCTGCACGAAGCAATGATCAGTAAACATTGGGGAGTACTTTTAGCACCTGACAGCTACGAACTACTTGGTTTAGAATTCTATCACCCGGAATCCGGAGATAATGAACGGGAAACCATTTGGTTTGATGGGAATTTCAAAAAGGACGGTATCCTCCTTCCCCGTTTTAGACACTGGTACTTAAACGGGAAAGCAGAATATTTGGGTAGCGACATCATAATTAACTGATACCCCTTCATTTTTTTAATCCATAGCTTTTAAAGGAGATGGTACGATACCTTCTGGCACTCATCCTGGGCTTTTCCACGACCTTTATGGCTGTTGGCCAAAAAAGTGAAGGGACAATCACTTCAAAACTCAGCGCTACACTAGAAGGGTATGAAGATTTGAGTGGTAACATTTTGATTACCAAAGGAGACCGTATACTCTTTCGTAGAAGTTATGGTTTGAGCAATAGGCAGAGTAAAAAAAAGAACCGAAATACGACACTGTTTAAAATTGGTTCATTAACCAAGCAATTTACAGCCGCACTGATTCTAAAACTTTGTCAACAAGGAAAGCTTGGATTGGATGACAAACTATCCTATTACATAGCTACTACAAAATTCGATCATCCCGTAACCATAAGGCAACTTCTCCAAAATACCAGTGGTATTCCTAACTATTATTTTTTTGATGACTACCCTACCTTCAAAAAGGAGATGCATTCTAAGGAAGAAATGCTGAATAGCATCCTTACAACAAAACTAAGGTTTAAACCAGGGGCTAAATTCGAATACTCCAACAGTGGCTACTACCTGTTGGGATTGATCATTGAAAAGGTAACAAAAATGACTTTTCGAGAAGCCATAGCTGCATATATTGCCATACCAATGGACCTAAGGTCCACAAAATATGCGGATCATCATCTTCATTTGGCAAAGGGTTACAAAAAAGATGAAGGTAAGTTAGTTCTCGCAGACAGTATTGCACTTGTGGTGCCCTTTAGTGCCGGAGGCATGATCGCTACTACAGAAAACCTGGATCGCTGGCAAAAAAAGCTGTTTTCCAGTTTTTTGCGAAAAGAGCTACTTAAAGAAATGACAACGCCCGGACTTGATAATTACGGATTTGGTTTTTGGATCACAGTTTCTAAATTGGGTCGAAAAATATGGCATACCGGAGGAATAGACGGCTTTAGGAGCATGATGTCCTATTACCCTGAAAAGGACATAAGAATTGTAATTCTAACCAATAGAGAGGGGTATAAGGTAAAGCAATTGGAAGCAACCATTTTAGCAACACTTCTTGCCAATAAAGTGTAACTTCTATACTATACGAGATAGGTATACATCTGACGTTCTAGTTCGTGTGTTGACCCTCAAAAAGGGTTGCTGCCAATGGGGTTTAGCGTAATGTTATATACAGGATCAACGGATCACTTCACTTATCTGTACTACAGGCTGAATATTCGTGTAATTGGGAATATCGCCCAGAATCTGTTCTGCGTTGGGACCAAAAGCATTTTGATAGGCCTCAAGGGAATCAAAATAGAAGTAACCCACTGCCAGATAAGGCATTGGTTCCTCAGGGGTGCGGCCAGCGATTCCTTTATCAATTTCGAGCCCCTTTAACCCTTCCCCGAAAAGTTCCGCAACCATAGGCATATGCTTCTCGGAATAATACTCCATATCAAATGTTTTCCCCTCAGCATTCGGATACATAATGGCAATTTTGATCAGCCCTTCTTTTTCCTCAGAGGCTTCGGATAAAGTCATTGGATGCCAACTGGTAAGAAATACAAATACGCTTAAGACCAGGAAGATTGTTTTGATTTTCATGTTTTTTGAATTGATAAATACGGCTTACAATATACTGGTATTCTTAAGTAGTATCACCATTTTTAATAGGACAATACCTTTTCAAATGCTTTTTCAGCCGAAACAAAATAAATGTCCCCATCTCTGGAAAAAAAGAACCATTTCCCATCAGGACTTAAACTCGGGGTGCCCTCATCTCCAATCGTGTTTATTAGCCCGCCCATATTAACTGGTGATGCCCATTTGTTATCGCCAATATGTTTCACAAAATACAAGTCGTTTCCTCCTAAACCCCCGGGTTGACGAGAGTCAATGATCAGGTAGTCCTCATTGGGAGCAATAAAAGGATTAGAAAAATTGGTTTCGATATCAAGGGTAACATACTGCGGTTCGCTGTAGTCCTCCCCCGCTAATTGCGATTTAAACACGTCATGTGGTTTGTTCTGCAATCGCCCTACAGATGAAAAATATATCGTGTTATCTCTGCTCATACTCAAATACCCCTCTCCACTGGTTGGAGTGTTTAAAAGCCCTTCAACTGGTTTTGGTGTTTCCCACAACTCCCCCTTTTTTAGGGTATACCAGATATTTGGCATCTCAAGAGGAATAGTATCCTTCTCCTCCGTTGGTCGCATGGAAAAAAAGAAGAGTTGTTGACCATCCGGAGCAATACAGGCATCTGCGTCGAAATAACTTCCTGAAAATGAAGCGACTTTTGCTGTCTGCCATTTTCCTGCTTTAAAGGAAGAAGTATAAATGGTAAAATGCTCATCCTCCCCTCTTTTACTTGTAAAAAACAGGGTTTTCATGTCTTGGGTAAACGTGATCCCAAATTCAGCGCTTTCTTCTAAAGACACAACATCGGGTTCAAATTTGATAGGAGTTTCAGCAACCATTTCGGCAAAGGGTACTAGCGCATTGCGTTCATTCTGAACAGCAGTATCTTTTTGTTTGCCCAGCTCCATACACGAATTAAAAACCGACAAATTCAGCATAAGCCAATACATCCCTATTCTCGTTTTCATAGTAGTCATATCCCATTAATAGGTTTTCCAAAGCAATTTTGTTCCATTCGGGTAGTACAATTCCGTCTGCATCACATAAGGGGGTTCTTTTCTGATCCAAAACGTGAGATTCTGATTGGTAGTAATTTTCCAGACGTCGAATGGATCCCCCTTAAGATTGGTAATGGTTTCCTGTGGACCTACTTTGGCTTGTAAAGTGGTCATCTCTCCAATGGTTTGATCAAAAAAGGGCAATGCATAACGTTTCCCTGTTTCAAAAGGCAAAGCAACAAGCAATAGTCCGTACAAGTTCCAATCATAGCAAAGCGCGGCAACTTTATACTCCTTAGTTTCGAGCACATGCCTTTCATTTTGATTTGAAGCCACCCTTACCTTGTTGCCGTTAAACGTCACAGCCATTACCTGGCCGGAAGCCTTAAAAACCTGAAAAAATCGAGGTTTCATGGAAGGTAGTTCCACCATATTGATCCAGGTCTCACGATGATTGTAATCTGGTGTGTATAGTTCCTGAACACGATGGAAGCATTTCTCTCCCTTAAAATTGATCAACTGTGCATAATCCGTCCAATAGAGATTCAATTGCTCCCGACCAAGGCTATCTACCAAAAAGGCCTGCCATTTGTTCGAATACGGAGCGAGAAAATCACCATCCACATTATCCTGATCGATCTCAACTATTGTGTTGCCCCCCTTTTGCCCGGATAAGGACAATACACTAAACAGCAAGAATATCCTTAGTATCCCTTGCATTAGCCCTTCCTTTTATAGTTGATCTTCCAATTAAGCGTCCATGTTTTACCCCCATCATTACTGGATTCCCAATCCCAGATCATAGCGTCCTGAGTAATATGATGAAACACCATTCTCTGTGTAAAGTCTTTTCCATCTTTAGTTGTGAAGACTTCGGTTTTGAAGGTTTTACGATCGCCGTTTAAATTCCCTACGAAATGATAAAAGGTTCCATTGTTATCCGCATAGCATTGAAACCATTTTTTAGCTGCCGTGTGATAGCTCGAGATACTAGTTCCCTTATACCCTTTTGATTGCCCTTCTGTGATCTCAAAATTTTCCTGAATGACCTTGCCATCTAACACCTTGGTAATACGGTTTACGCCATAGCCCATTTTCCCCTCTCCTTCATCCCAGGTCACCTCCCACTCTCCAACCCAAAAATCCAGTTGATCGCTACTGGTTATAGCTGGTTCCTGCGAATAGATCGTTGCTGTAACTACTAGTAGTATTAAAAAGTGCTTTTTATTCTTTAGCCAAAGTTTCATACCCATACGATTTAGTTAGTAATTCTTCATACTTCAAATTAAACGGGTATGACGGCTACAGTTAAAAATGCTTATAATCCTTAGCAAACATTTTTTTGTAGTATGGTAAATCCCCATCAGCAAGTACCGTCTTGCTATTAGTTAACTAGAAATTGTATAATTCGTATACGGTTATTCAGCATTTTTTAATGTAAACCTTAGCTTGGGCTACCGGGATAATAGGTAATCTTAGGGCTATGAGGCTAGTCCCTTGGGTACACTCGATCTTAAGCAACATGGGCAAGGCGATCAACTTTTACTTATGATTGTTGATGCCGGTTTTCACCATGACTATTTTGATACGTTTATGCAGAAATTGCAAGGGAGTTACGTTAACGTTTTTGGGGGTGCTACCTGGATTTTAGCGCGCCTATTTAATGGCCTGCTATCAAATGTACTGTACTTCGGGGACTTTTGAATTTATTTTTTGGCAGCTAAAGGATTCGGATAATTATCTGATTGGTCTTCGATGGTATTGTCTAAACACGTAAAGTCTTTTTCGACCAAAAGGGAAAGGGCACTCGAATCATTCCAATCAACAGAATTGTTAAAACCTACTCGGTCACTAGCTGCCCAAGCTTTTTGTTCCGATCCAGGAAAATAAATAGTAATAGTATCACCTATAAAATCGGCCTCTAGTTCTTCTATGCCGTCTTTGGCAACCAAAGCATAGGTAAGGGCCTTCGACTGAAAATGGGTTACCTCGGTATAGCTTCCTGTTTTGCTAAAGGTTTCCACTTCCGTTTTGGTAAGTCGAAACCGTACTGAGTTTCCTTTGATTCGAATTTTCATTGCATTATTTTTTGGTAACTAACCCCTTTGTGAACTCGTTTAAGGTCTCCACCTTTTCTTCAAAATCCCCTTTGATGGTCTTTCGGTATTCATTTAAATTTTTCACCAAATCATCAATATTATCGGGAATTACATCTTCAAAAAACTGACGTAATCGCTTGGCCGTGGTAGGGGATTTTCCATTTGTGGAAATCGCCACTTTCACATTGCCTTTGGTGACGATCCCGCCCATATAAAAATCACAAAACGGTGGATTATCAGCCACGTTAACTAAAATGGAGCGTTTTCGGCAATCGGCATACACCTTTTCATTTACCTTGGGACTATCCGTGGTGGCAACTACAATATGTTTTTTCTTTAAAAACCCTTTTTTATACTTGCCTTTATGCATTTTTACCTTGTGTTTTTTGGCCAACGCAACTGTCCCTTCACGATACATAGGTGAAATCATCTCCACCCGGGCATTAGGACTCGACTTAAGTAAAAACGTCAACTTTTCTTCAGCTACATTGCCTCCTCCTACGATCAAAACCTTTAGGTGGTTTACTTTCAAAAAAACAGGGTATAATTCATTACGCTCCATGGGCCATTTCCTTTTCTTGATTCAATTTATAATTAAGGGTCACCCGGGTACCCTCACCAGGGGTTGAGTTAAAAAACAATCGCCCGTTAATATACCCCATACGTTCTTTCATAAAAAATACACCCATACCCCCTTCACTATTATTTTTGGGTGCTTTTTCTAATATGGAGGTATCGAAACCTTTGCCATCATCATCAATTACGACGCTCAACAAATCATCGGTCAAATTTAAGATCACCAAAATGTAATTTGCTTCGGCATATTTTATGGCATTGTTAACGGCTTCCTGGGTTACCCTGTAGATATTTGTTTCTGCTAAAGGATTAAAACGAATGGGGGTTTTAGCCTTGTTTTCAAACAAGATCTTCTTGCCCGTAAGTTTACTCAGTTCTTGGGTCATTTTTTGTAAAGCAGGAAAAATGCCGTGGTCTCCCAATTCCGGCGGTGTAAGGTTAAAGGTCGCTGTTCGAACACCTTTGATCAGTTCTGAAGTCAGCTCTTTGAGATACGCTATTTTCTCTTCAGTTTTTTCTTTTTGTTTTGGATTTATCGACTCGATGTTGAACTTCAAAGCGGTAAGCATTTGTCCAATGCCGTCATGAATGTCTTTAGCAATGCGTTTTCGTTCCTCTTCCTGACCGGCAACAACCTGACTCGCCTGCAACTGTTTCTGTTTCATACGTTCTTCGTAGTTCTGCTTCGTCAGTTGCTCCACCTTATTTTGGGTCTTTTTGCGTTCGGTAATATCAGAACATAAAATAAGGATACTCTGCTTTTCTCTGGATTGATAAATGGGAATGATGGACATTTCCAACCAAATACGCTCGTAAGATTTGGTGATAATCTCTATTTCCTCTGTTCGAATGTTCTTATTCTTTGAAGAAAGGATTTCCCTGAGATACTGCTGCTGTCCTTGGTTTTGGGTCAATATTTCAGAAAGATGCGTTTTAGTGGGTTTTTCCGTTTCCCCCAGCAAATTCAGGAACTTTTTACTAATAAAGGAAGGTGACCCATCCCTGGAGACATCTGCAAAAAGGGCGGCATTATCTATGGCAAAATTAAGCTCTTGTAATTCGCGTAACGATTCCTCTTTCTCTTTAAAAATCCGCTTGATTTGCCTGTTATCTGCTTCAGATTTAAGCTTTCCCTGAATAAGGTCTGAAATGGTCTCACGAATCTGAATGGACATCGGGCGGAAAATAAATACTAACTCCAACAAGAGAATTACTAATGAAACCCCTAACAATGCGTATTCCTTCAGTTTTAATTGCTGTAGTTGTTGCTTGCTAATAGCGTCATACTCGTTAACTATGGCGTCCATTTTTTGAAGGAAAAGCTGTTCGTTGGAAAGTATATTGGCCAGCTGTGGTGCTATGAAAACGGCTATGGAGTCCCTTCTCGCTTCTACGGTTTCCAAGATTTCCTCTGCCGAAGTAACCATGGTGGTATGATGAGGCGAGACATCCTGAAAAAGTGCCAGAATCCTTGGGTTTTCCTCTTTAGGTAGGCCTATGCTATCATTTCCATCTTGTAATCCCGTATGGGAAACCTTCCAAACGTGCAGCGTCTGCCTTAATGCTTTACTAACTTCATCATACTCCGAAGGCTTGGAAAGCGAATTCAACTGTAACGCTTCTTTGACCAATTTTTGACTGTATGCCCGTTGTCTACCGGCTACGTTAATGACCCGCGAATCATCTAATTGGGAATCTAAATGTTGTTGAATCAGAATTTGAGCAACAATAATGGTTATAGCGATAGCCGCTAAAGCAAAAAGGTACCACTTTTGAACACGCTGAAAAGTTTCAGTGTCCAAACTTCGGTGCAACCCATTTCCATTTGTGCCCTCTTGGTTTATCATTGTAACTCTTTACTTCAAAGCCTTGGTTATTAAATCTTTTCCTTTATCAGAGAGATCCAGTTCTACTGCCGCTTGTTGCCCTTTTTCAGACATTTTTTTCCAGGTCTTTTGCAGAATGGAAATAATTTTAGCATCATCGTGTTTCCCCAAAAAAGGTTCGAAATAGTACTTTAGGAAGACAAGGCAGATCACATCTTCTAAGGTCTGGGTCTCTGCATCCCGTTTTAGCTTCTTTTTTAACAAAAGAAATTTTACCCGTTCTACTAGCTCCGGCTCATAACCCACTTCCCTTAAAATTTCGGCAGCTCTTTTCGCATGAAATTGCTTTAATTCCTGACGCCACTGCAAATACCCCAACCTATTCATTTCATAAGCATCTCGTGGAATCTCCCAGCGGCAAATATGTTGGCACCGCGCCGTTAATTGAAGTGCTTCTGAGGCATTCGACTCAAATTCGTCAAGTGTAGCGGTCATTCGCCGGGCATACAGTACTTCCTTCGGAAATGCCACCCCCTCAAAAACCTCAGTATTGGGGTCCTTGGCATTTGCCGCATCAAAAAGTTCGAACGCTTTGTTCAATTTTTGGGAAGCCTCCATACCCAAGATTTTTCTTCATTCGGAAAAACCAAGATACACAAAACCGTCTTCAATTCTTACAGGATAGGTGGCAATTGCAGGAAGGTCGGCGTTCAAGTTTTCCCCTGTTTCCAATGAAAAGGTTTTTTTGTGCAATGGGCAGGCCACCTTGGCAATTCCGCTTGCATCGCCAATCATACCGCGGGATAATACCATTTCCATTTTATGGGGGCACAGATTTTGGCAGGCATACCACTTTCCCAGCCGTGTAAAGTTATAGACTGCTATTTGTTTATCATGATATTTAACACATACCCCGCCATCCTTAGGAAATGCACTTACCGGAGCAGCCTTGAACCAAACATTTACGTTTTCTTCTTTAACGGTGCGATATCTATCTATCCATACCTCCATTACGTCTTACTTATCTATGAAACACTAGCTGCTTTTAAAGGGACTTTTTGCCACTGTTTTGGCATTTTTTGTTCGCGCATTGGAACAAACACCAAGGTGTCGTCCTCTTCTTCACTATTTACAAAGTGGTTAAAACGCTTCATCATTTCAGGGTCGTTGACCGCTTGTGTCCATTCACATTCATATTTGTTAACAAGGGTTTGCATCTCGTCTTCCAGATCTTTTACAATACCTATTTTGTCGTTTATTATCACTTCTTTGAGATACTCAAGACCCCCTTCAAGACTTTCTAACCAAGCCGCAGTACGCTGTAATGGTTTTGCCGTACGCATGTAAAACATTAAATAGCGGTCTATATATTGTATTACGGTAGCATTATCAATTTGCTCGACCAACAATTCCGCATGCCGCGGATTTGCACCACCATTTCCCCCCACATAAAGGTTCCATCCTCCTTCAACGGCGATGACACCAAAATCCTTTCCACGGGCTTCTGCACATTCACGAATACAACCGGAAACACCTCCTTTAATTTTATGGGGTGCACGAATACCGCGGTAGCGGTTCTCCAGTTCAATTCCAAAACTCACGCTCTCATCCATTCCATAGCGGCACCAGGTTGAACCCACACAGGTTTTAACTGTTCTCAAAGATTTGCCATAGGCGTGGCCACTTTCAAAACCATGGCGTATCAGTTCTTTCCAAATTAGCGGCAACTGTTTTAATGTGGCCCCGAATAAATCGATTCGAACCCCACCGGTTATCTTGGTGTAGAGGTCATATTTCTTGGCAATTTCCCCCAGGGCGATCAGCTTATCAGGCGTAATTTCACCACCCGGAACCCTGGGAACCACAGAATAGGTACCATTGCGCTGAATATTTGCCAGGAAACGGTCATTTGAATCTTGAATCGCGTATTCCTTATTGGCAGTATCCGCGTGAATTGTTGCCATTAACGAGGCAATCACAGGTTTACATATTTCGCAACCGCAGCCATGACCATGGTTGTCCAAAACCGTATCAAATGTAGTGTATCCCTTTACCTGTATTATGTTGTACAGCTCTTGTCGATTGTACTCGAAATGCTCACAAATATGATCTTTGACCTCAATCCCCAAAGACGTTAATGTGGCTTCTGTCAGGTTCTTAACCATAGGCTTGCAGCCTCCACAACCTGTACCTGCTCTTGTGCAATTGACAACACCGGCCAAGTCTGTAGCCGCCCCGCTCGTAATAGCTCCGCAGATCTGTCCTTTCGTCACACTTTCACAAGAACAGATTTGAGCAGCATCCGGTAAATCCATAACGTCTCCAAGCATACTACTACCTTCGGAAGCGGGTAAAATGAGTTGGGAAGGGTCTTCCGGTAAAGTCATCCCATTCAGGTACATTTGATGCAGGAGGTTATAATCGGCTGCATCGCCTACCAGGATCCCACCCAGTAGTGTTTTGCCATTATGGCTTACATTGATTCGCTTGTACAACTGTTTGCTCTTGTTCTCAAAAATAACGGAATGCCCTTCTTCCGCTGGCATAAAAGGTGTGCCAAAGCTGGCCACATCCACCCCAAGCAATTTAAGTTTAGTGGACATGTCGATTGTTTCGGCCATGACCACTTCCGTATTGCCCACAATTTGGTTAGCGGCCACATGGGCCATATCATACCCCGGAGCAACCAGGCCGTAAATCATTTGGTTATATAACGCGACTTCTCCAATGGCGTAAATAGATGGGTTAGAGGTTTGCATTTTGTTATTGACCACAATACCTCCACGGGTACCTGTTTCTAACCCGCAGGTTGTAGCAAGCTCGTCACGCGGACGAATTCCTGCAGAAATAATCAGCATGTCAACATGTAGTGCATCATCTTCATCAAATGCCATTCCAGTAATACATCCATTACCCAATATTTGACGGGTTGCCTTACTTAGGTGGATGTGGATCCCCATAGCCTCCAAAGTCAATTGCAAAACCTTACTACTTCGGGTATCCAATTGACGGGGCATGAGTTTTGAAGCAAATTCTACTACATGCGGTTCAAGACCCATATCAAGTACCGCCTTTCCCGCTTCCAGACCAAGTAAACCCCCTCCCAGAATGGCGGCTCTTCCATCAGATCGTTGTGTATTTATTTTTTCGGCATAGGCCAGCATTCCCTCCAAATCTTCAATGGTGCGGTATACAAAAACCCCTTCTTTTTCAACCCCTTGAATCGGAGGTACAAAGGGTACCGAACCCGTGGCTAAAACCAGTTGGTCATACGGATACGTTTGACCCAATTTTGTCCGAACGGTTTTAAGGTTCTTGTCAATGTCCGTGATGTATTCCCCGGTAATAAGCTCAATCCCATTATCCGAATACCAGGATGCTGGTGCCAACTCCAAAGACTTGGCATCCTGATTTTCGAAAAATTCACTTAAATGCACCCTATCGTAAGCCGGTCGCGGTTCTTCGCCAAACACTTTGATATCCAATGTTCCCGATTCTGTTAGACCTACCAATTTCTCGCAGAATTTATAGCCTACCATGCCGTTACCAATTACTATTATCCTTTGCATTCCTCCGTATTTGAAAACAATATTAAGTATTTATACTTATTTTTAATGTAATTATATCAAAATAATTACGTATTCTTGTTGAGATTTCTTTAATGTACTACGTATTTTTCTAATGAATTCTAAAACAGAACAACCAAAAAAAGTAACCTTAGTAGGAGCCGGTCCCGGGCGCGAAGACCTTATAACTCTTGCTGGTCTAAGGGAAATTCAAAATGCAGACGTCATTCTTTATGATGCTCTGGTCAATCCTAAGCTTTTAGATCAAGCAAAGACAGCGGCCCAATTGATATACGTAGGAAAACGTAGTGGAAAACACAGTTTACCCCAATCTGCGATCAATACCCTTTTATTGGAAAGCGCACTAACACAAAACAGCGTGGTACGCTTGAAAGGCGGTGATCCTTTTGTTTTCGGACGCGCTTCGGAAGAAATCGAATACTTAGAATCTTTCGGAATCTCAGTGGATATCATTCCCGGCGTTTCCAGCGCAATTGCTGTTCCGTCCAGTCAGGGAATTCCTTTGACCAAACGAGGAATCAGCACAAGTTTTTGGGTAATGACCGCCACGACTAAAGACGGCAGCTTTTCCAAAGACTTAGCCATGGCAGCACAGTCTTCTGCGACGCTTGTTATCTTGATGGGCGTTCGTAAAATCCATCAAATCGCAGCATTGGTAAGGGAATATCGTTCGGGACTAACTCCAATTGCCCTTATCCAAAACGGAACACTTCCTAAAGAAAATTGTAGTACAGCTACCTTGAATTCTACGGAAAAAACATTCGAAACGGTTGATGAAACCCAAGCTGGGATTATCGTCATTGGCGATGTAGTGGCGGACCACACTGCCTTTTATGACGAGGAAATTCAGCGCGTACTCTATTCCTATCTGTAAGATATAACTATTCGATAGTTACGGATGATTCGGGGTTTCCAGGGAATAACCTTCTCTATTTTCGATTCTTAAAAATTTATCAATTTGATAATTCATAGGTCAAACAATTCCATACTGATCAAAATTACTACCCCCATATTTCACTTCTTCAAAAACTACAAGAAATACGTAATTATTTATTAAAATAAGTATTAATACGTATTTTAATTACGTAGGTTTGTTTCCAGATTAAGTAATCAACTTTCAAAACGATCGTACAATGAATGCAATACTCACTAAAACCTTAGGACTATCTCTAGTGTTAATGCTCTTTGCTTGTGGAGGTAAGCAGGCCAAAAAAAGTGTGGAAACAGCACAAGCTGATATTCCTTCTTCAACCTTAACTATTGAAAAACCGCAGCTAACCTTCGGTTTTATCAAACTTACCGATATGGCGCCTCTGGCCATTGCCAAAGAAAAGGGCTTCTTTGAAGATGAAGGTCTTTTTGTGTCGGTGGAAGCACAATCAAATTGGAAGAACGTCTTAGATCGCGTAATTGACGGTCAATTGGACGGTTCACATATGCTTTCCGGCCAGCCGATTGCTGCTGGTGCCGGATTTGGGCGCCAGGCGGAACTGGTCACGCCATTCTCTATGGACTTAAATGGTAACGGAATTACCGTTTCCAACGATGTATGGTCAAAAATGAAACCCAATGTTCCAAAGGGTGCTGACGGAAAGCCTGTTCATCCCATCCAGGCAGACGCCTTAAAACCCGTAATACGTGACTACAAAAACAATGGAAAAGCTTTTAAAATGGGTATGGTGTTCCCGGTGTCTACCCACAACTATGAAATTCGCTATTGGTTGGCTGCTGCCGGGATCCACCCTGGAATGTATACTGCTAATAATGTACAAGGACAAATTGATGCGGAAGTCCTATTGTCGGTAACTCCTCCACCTCAAATGCCAGCTACCTTAGAAGCAGGTACTATCTACGGCTACTGTGTGGGCGAGCCTTGGAACCAACAGGCGGTTTTCAAGGGAATCGGAGTTCCGGTCACCACCAACTACGATATCTGGAAAAACAATCCGGAGAAAGTATTTGTGATGACCAAAAAGTTTATAGATGAAAACCCGAATACCGCCATTGCTGTTACCAAAGCTTTGATTCGCGCCGGTAAATGGTTAGATGAGCCGGATAATCGTGCTGAAGCTGTGAAAATATTATCCATGCCGCAATATGTGGGTGCTGATGAAGTGGTTTTGGCCAATTCTATGACCGGTACGTTTGAGTTCGAGAAAGGCGACAAGCGTTCCATGCCTGATTTCAATGTGTTTTACAAATACAATGCTACTTATCCCTTCTACTCGGACGGAATTTGGTTCCTGACCCAAATGCGCCGTTGGGGACAAATTCCTGACCCCAAACCAGCGTCTTGGTATGAAGAGACCATTAAAGACATCTACCGACCCGATATTTGGATGAAAGCTGCCAACCTACTTGTCGAAGAAGGACATATTCCAGCAAGTGATATTCCTGAGACCGATGGTTATAAGCCCGCAACCTCAGACTTTATCGATGGTAATACCTACGATGCCAAAGACCCCATCGGCTATATCAACAGTTTTGAAATAGGCAATAAAGACGATTCCTCACTATAAAAATATGTAAAAGGTACCATCATGAAGCAAAGTGTAACCGTTAACAAATCTGAAGTATTCAAAGTGGCAGGAGTGTTCAATACACTCCTGGCAAAGATCAACCTGAAGTTGCCAAAATTTGACGGCAGGGGCCTAGCAAGAAAGCTGTTCATCCCCTTGGGATCCATTGTATTGTTTATAGTTATGTGGCATTTTGGAGCCAGGTCCCTGTTCAATATCGAAGCCAATTACAAGATCCAAAAGGCATTGACCGAGCAAGGGCAGGCAGCAGCCGACCGGATGGAAGCTTGTATTCTCTCCGGAGATATTAGCTGCCAACCCAATACGCTGCCTTCACCAGCACAGGTTTGGGCTTCGTTCAACACCTTGATCGCCGATCATAAGATTATTAGTGCCGATAAGTTAGCGTTCAAAGAAAAAACGGCAGCTATTAATAAAAAACGAGTTGCGGAGGGTAAGGACATGATTACCTATACCGGGCGCCCTTCATTTGTAGACCAGATTTTTACCAGTCTCAAAACGGTTTTTGCAGGATTTATCCTAGCCTTTTTAATTGCGGTTCCCATTGGAATTGTTATTGGACTAAGCAAAACGCTGCGTAACTCCTTCAACTGGTTGATCCAGATCTTTAAACCGGTTTCTCCGGTAGTATGGTTGCTTTTGGTATTCATGATCGTAAAAACGATGACCAAAGATTCCAATCAAGACAGTGCTTTTATCATCTCCTTTATCAGTGTAGGGCTCTGTGCCATGTGGGCCACTTTAGTCAACACGGCAATGGGTGTTTCCTCAGTGGATAAAGACTATATCAATGTAGCCAAGGTTTTGAAATTAGGGCCATTACAAAAGGTATTCAAGGTGATTTTACCGTCATCATTGCCCTTGATCTTTACCGGGCTTCGCATCACACTTTCCGTAGCATGGATGGTTTTGATTGCGATTGAGCTTTTAGCGCAAAGTCCTGGTTTGGGATCTTTTGTTTGGGAAGAATTCCAAAATGGTGCCAACGATTCCAACTCTAAAATTATCGTAGCCATGTTCGTTATCGGGATCATCGGTTTCTTGTTGGATAGGATTATGCTCATCATTCAAAACGCCGTATCGTTCAACAAAAACGCAATGGCTTAACCCTTCAATTATGGCATATTTAGAACTCAAAAGTATACACAAGACTTACGGGGAAGGCGCAAAACGAACCGAGGTACTTACCGATATTAATCTAAGTATTGAGGAAAGTGAATTTGTAGCCATCGTTGGTTTTACCGGAAGTGGGAAGACCACCTTAGTGAACCTTATCAACGGACTTTTAAAGCCCACCCATGGCGATGTGCTTTTTAAAGGGAAACCTGTTGTAGGGACCAGTCACGAACGCGGGGTTATTTTTCAGAACTATTCTTTGTTGCCCTGGTTAAGTGTAGGTCAAAATATAGCCATGGCGGTTCGCGAGGCCTTTCCTAAGCACAGTAAAAAACAGATCAGGGAAAGGGTTGATGCCTATGTAAAAATGGTGAACCTATACCCGGCCATCAATAAGCGACCGAAAGAATTATCCGGTGGAATGCGTCAACGTGTGGCCGTAGCACGGGCATTGGCCATGGATCCTGAGATGATCATCATGGATGAACCCCTTGGCGCATTAGATGCCTTGACCCGTGGAAACCTTCAAGACGAAATCCTGAACATCTGGAGCAAGGACCAACGAACAGCGCTCTTGATAACCAATGATGTGGATGAAGGTATTTATATGGCAGACCGCATCATTCCGCTTCGTCCGGGGCCAAACGCCACCCTCGGGCCAGAGTTTAAGATCAATATTGAACGCCCCAGGGATAAGACCGAGCTCAACGACGATCCCGAGTATAAAACGACCCGTAACGCCATCATCGAATATCTCATGGGTATTGGCGAAGCGCGTAAATCAGCAGTAAACAGGGTATACGAATTGCCTGATCTGCGTCCAAAAAACTACGTCGCTTAATTCAAAAATATTTTCAAAAATGAAAACAACAGTAGCGGTAGAAGAAAGGCAATTTCACGAAAACGACATCTTTTTTCCTTCGGATAAGGTGATGTTGGAGATAAGGGAATTAAAAAAAGTGTACCCGACCCCAAAAGGGGATTATGTGGTGTTGGAACATTTGAACCTTCAAATTTTAAAGGAGGAATTCGTGACCATCATCGGACATTCGGGTTGTGGAAAGACCACCATGCTTTCGATGATTGCAGGTCTCAACGAAATTACCGGAGGTAAAATTTCCGTCCTGGGCAATCCTATCAAAGGCCCGGGTCCAGACCGTGGTGTAATTTTTCAGGCACCCAGTTTAATGCCCTGGATGACTGCGCTGCAGAATGTGTTGCTCGGGGTAAACCGTGTTTTTCCCCATGCCTCAAAAGCGCAACGAAAAGACATTGCCAAGTACTATTTGCAGAAGGTGGGATTGGAATCTGCCTTCAACAAAAAAGCAACCGCGCTTTCACAGGGCGAACAACAGCGCGTAGGAATTGCCCGGGCATTTGCCATTAAGCCTAAAGTATTGCTGCTGGATGAACCTTTTGGAATGCTGGATTCCCTTACCAGAGGGGAATTGCAAGACATCCTTATTGAAATCTGGAATAAAGAAAAAATTACAGCGGTTATGATTACCCATGATGTGGATGAAGCCATCTTTTTGGCGGATCGAGTGGTAATGATGACCAGTGGCCCGAGAGCTACCATTGGCGATGTGCTTACGATCGACTTCGAACGCCCACGCTCAAGAAAGGCCGTTTTAGACCACTACAATTATTACAACTACAGAAAACATCTTATTGATTTTCTAGAACATTAACAATCAAACTATTGTACAACAGCTAACCCAACAGTTATGAAAAGACCCTTACTACTTATATTCCTAACCATCCTATCGGTACAATCAAGTAGATCACAATTTACATTAGATGCAACGTTTCGACCCCGTACCGAGTACCGTAATGGCTTCCAGTTCTTACAGCCGGAAGATGTTGACGCCGGTTTTGTAACCAATACGAGGGCAAGAATAGGCGCGAATTACAAGACCCCTTCTTATGAGATCTACATCAATATTCAAGATGTGCAAATTTGGGGGGAAAACCCGCAGTTGGTGCCTGTGGATGGCAACAACTCCTTTTCCCTTTTTGAGGCCTGGGCGGAAGTGCAATTGGGTAAAGGATGGTCTACAAAACTTGGCCGGCAAGTCCTGTCATATGATGACCAACGCTATTTTGGAGGCTTGGACTGGGCCCAACAAGGCCGTTATCACGATTTGGGTATGATCAAATTCCGAACTACCGGGTTTATGCTGGATGTCGGTTTGGCCTTCAATCAAGATCTAGATGGACAAGGGGGTCCTTTGTTCGGATTTAAAAATGCAGGTACCGAATTTAACTCGGGCAATCCATTTCAATACAAAACCATGCAACACCTTTATGCAAAGAAGACCTTTGGCGATTTTGGCGCCAGTTTGATCGCGGCAAATCTTGGTTTCCAACAAGTTGATGCTACCACAGGTGATGTAAGCGACATTAGAAATACATTTACGGCGGGTACCCATCTGACGTATAAAAAAGGGAAGTTGGGTTTGGCAGTAAATGGCTATTTGCAAACTGGTAAGTTTTTCAATGATGTAGCTATTGAAGGAGCATATTTGTTAGGATTGGAAGCAACCTATACGGTCAGTACCAAAACCACCTTAGGCGTGGGGATCGAAGCTATCAGTGGGGACGACGCCAGCACTGATGCTACAGAAGCTTTCTTGCCCCATTTTGGAACTAACCACAAGTTCAACGGCTTCATGGATCATTTTTACGTGGGCAATTGGGTCAACCGAGTTGGTTTATTGGATATTCACGCCAGCGCAGTATTCAACCTAGGACCTAAAACCACCTTGTTCACCAAGTTTTTAAACTTCCAGGGTATGGAGGACACGCCCAGCGGAGAAAGCCATCTGGGCAACGAATTGGATGTAGTATTGACGCAGAAATTCAATGGCTTTGCATTGAAAGTGGGTTACTCACAACTATTTGCTTCAGACGGTTTGGAAGAACTGGAGACCTTACGTTCGGGAACTACAAACTTTAAGAGTTCGCAAAACTGGGCATGGGCCATGTTAATAATCAAACCCACACTTTTTACCACTGCTAAAAAAGACAACTAAGTCGTATACAAAACACTTTGCTTCGCAGGGGTCATTTTCAACAAAAGTTGAGATGGCCCTTTGCTCCGTATTGCTACCCAAAGAATTCTCTTATTTTTGTCTTATGCTTACTACCTCTGATACGGTACGAATCGTTTTGGCCGACGACCACGCTTTAGTCCGCGATGGCATTCGTGCACTTCTGGAAGAGGAGAAAAATTTGGATGTTATCGGTGAGGTTTCCAATGGTTTGGAAGCCTTGGAAATGGTGGATGAATTGGCTCCGGATGTATTGATCATCGACATTCGCATGCCACAATTGGGCGGTATTGAAGCTGTAGAACGTCTCAATAAAAAGGGAAGTTCCAAAACAAAAAGTATCATCCTTTCCATGCATGATTCTGAAGAATACATTCTTAAATCGGTTCAGGCAGGAGCCAATGGTTACCTCTTGAAAGACACGGACAAAAACGAATTTATCAAGGCCATTCACACCGTAAACGGCGGAGGGAAATTCTTTAGTGGGGATATTTCGAACGTTTTGGTCAATAATTTGTTTGGCCCCGCTACAGGAATGCGTTCCCAAAAAAACCATGCCAAACAAAATCCATTTGATTTAACCAACAAAGAACTACAAGTGCTGGAGCTGGTTTTATCAGGACTTACGAACAAAGAGATTTCCGAAAAATTACAAAACAGCAAACGTACCATCGAGACCCACCGCTTTAACCTTATGAAAAAAATGGAGGTTAAAAACTTGTTGGATCTGGCCAAAAAGGCCAAGGAGTATAATTTGGTCAATTCGTAATCCATTCCGCTTTCCCTAAAAAATTATCAATCCTTTATTTTTAAGGCTTCTTTTTATCATTTCCTTACTACGTATTACTACGTAATTTTCTAATTTGCCAGGTGTAAAAAAGTTGCTTTAATTACGGAACCTTATGCCTAGAAAAGAGCGTTTTAATACGATCTGTTCCTATTGTGGTGTAGGCTGCGGCATCACTGTTGAAAAGGATGCAAAAGGTGTTTTGAGCGTTGAAGGAAATACCGAGTATCCTGTAAATAAAGGTATGCTATGCACCAAGGGGAAGACCCTGAATTATGTGGCGCAGGATACTTCCGATAGGATCCTATACCCTGAAATGCGATGGAGCCGAGGCCATAACAAACAACGTGTTTCATGGGATATCGCCTTTAAAAGGGCAGCAGCTGTTTTTAAAAGTATTATTGACCGTCATGGCCCTGATAGTATAGGAGTTTACGTTTCAGGCCAATGCCTTACCGAAGAATATTATCTCGCCAATAAGCTGACCAAAGGCTTTTTAGGCACCAACAATATCGATACCAACTCCCGACTGTGTATGAGTTCGGCTGTTGTTGGCTATAAAAAAACGGTAGGTAACGATGCTGTGCCCATTGCCTATGCTGATATTGAATTGGCCGATTGTTTTTTAATAGCAGGTGCTAATCCGGCGTGGTGCCACCCCATTTTGTTCCGTCGTATTGAAAAGCACAAGGAGGAGAATCCAAAAGTGAAACTACTTGTTGTTGATCCTCGTAGAACACAAACTTGTGAACTGGCCGATTTGCATTTGCAAATACTACCTGGAACGGATGTCATCTTGTTTAATGCTATGGCACGTTGGCTTATTGAAAAAAAGAAAGTTGACCGGACTTTCATCAGACTCCATACTTCTAATTACGAAGCTTGCCGCTCAAAGGCCTTCGAATTGACCCTTAGACAAGCTGCCGAAAAATGTGGGATCACAAGTAACGAAATTAAAAAGGCAGCCAAAATGATTGCCGACGCCAAAGGCTTTATCAGCATGTGGACGATGGGTCTTAACCAGAGTGTCATTGGAGTAGACAAAAACGTTTCTTTACTCAACCTTTCATTACTCACCGGACAGATCGGGAAACCTGGATCGGGACCATTTTCGTTGACGGGACAGCCCAATGCAATGGGCGGGCGTGAAGTTGGGGGTATGGCCAGTTTGCTGGCGGCTCATCGAGATTTGGGCAATCCCAGGCATCGAAAAGAAGTTCAGGAATTTTGGGGCGGAAAAGAGATCAGTGGAGAACCTGGCCTTACCGCCACCGAAATGTTTAATGCATTGGAATCGGGTAAAATGAAGGCCGTTTGGGTCATTTGCACCAATCCTGTAGTGAGTTTACCTAACGCTACGAAAGTAGAAAAAGCCCTTAAAAAAGCGAGTTTTGTAATCGTTCAAGATATCTCCCACAAATCCGAAACCACTACGTATGCCGATTTGTTATTACCTGCAGCCGGATGGTTGGAGAAAGAAGGTACAATGACAAATTCTGAGCGGCGTATCAGTTATTTACCGAAGGTGATTGACCCCCCGGGAGAAGCCCTTTCGGATGCCGAAATCTTGTGGCGATTTGCACAGGAAATGGACTTCCCAGGGTTTGAGTACAATTCAGTCAGTGAAGTGTATGACGAGTACTGTATGATGACCAAAGGGACCACTATTGACATTTCGGGACTTTCCCATGAGCGACTGAAAAAAGAAGGCAGTTTTCAGTGGCCGGTACCTCATGACAGGCATCCTGGTACCCCCCGACTTTTTACGGACAACCGCTATTTTACCTCAAACGGGAAGGTACATTTTAATGCTCCTAGAAGATTAGAAAATGTATCGGAACAAACCGATTCCGAATATCCGCTCATTTTGAATACCGGGCGAGTTCGTGATCAATGGCATACCCGCACCAAAACGGGAAAAGTAAAACGTTTACTGACCCATGTTCCAAACCCGTATTTGCAAATGAATAGGGTTGACGCCTACCTCCGGGGCCTAAAGAATGACGATGTTGCTGTTGTAAAAAATAAAAGGGGTACTGTTCGGGTAAAGGTCAAGATCGACTTTAGTATTCGTGAGCGCGTCGTCTTTTTGCCGATGCACTGGGGTAAGATCTTGAACAGTGATTTTGGCCGGGCTAACAACCTGACCGGGGAGTTAATTGACCCTGTATCCAAAGAGCCCGATTTTAAGTACTCCGCTGTACAGGTTGAAAAATACCAAAAGCCCAAGGAAAAAATCATTGTTGTAGGGGCAGGAGCAGCAGCTTACCGCTTTATCCAATCGTTTCGGGAAAAGAACGAAACGGATAAAATTGAAGTGTTTTCTAAAGAACCATATCCCTTTTACAACCGGGTTTTGCTTCCCGAATATGTCAACGAAGATCTACCCTGGGAAGCCCTTCAAAAATTGAAGGAAGGGGAACTGGAAAAACGCAACGTCATCCTGCATAGTGAGAACGGTATCCAGACAATTCACCCTGAAGAAAAAACGGTCTTCGATGAAAAGGGGATTGCGCATCGCTATGATAAACTCATTGTTGCTACGGGTAGCCGGGCCTTTATTCCCAGCGGTGTCCGCCTTGACTTGCCCGGTCGCTTTACCATGCGTGAACGCAGCGATGCCGATAGGCTCAAATACTATCTAAAAGAGACAGGTTTGCCTAATGAGCAACAACATGTGGTCATAGTTGGGGGTGGACTATTGGGGCTTGAGCTTGCTGCTGCCTTAAAGAAAAAGAAGGTAAATATCAGCATTATCCAGCGGGCACCTCGATTAATGGAACGACAATTGGATTTGGTGTCCAGTAGGTTGTTGGCTGAGGACGTCATCGATAGGGGCATACAGATCTATTTTGATAATGAGGTAAGCACCGTTTTTGAAGAAAAAGAAGGTAAAAATGTGTTGAATGTAGGTCTTAAAACCGGGAGGACGCTAAGTTGTAATGCTATTGTCTATGCTATCGGTACGCGACCTAATATTGCCCTCTTAAAAGAAGCGGGGCTCGCCACAAGACGTGGTGTTATTGTTGATAATTACCTCAAAACCAGTGACCCCAATATCTTTGCCCTGGGGGAAATTGCGGAGTTTGAAAACGCCTTGTTTGGCATAACATCAGCAGCAGAGCAACAAGCCGATATAGCTGCTAATTATCTTTTGGGCGATTTGAGCAGTATATATTCGGGCTCTGTGCTGATGAACATTCTCAAGTTCGAAGATTTGGACCTTTGTAGCATAGGTATGGTCAACACCCCCAATAATGATGCAAGCTACGAGGAAATCATTCTGATGGATGTGAGCAAACGGTTCTATAAAAAATGTATTGTTAAAGATGATATGCTGAAAGGTGCTGTCTTAATGGGGGATAAAAGCGAATTTGCTGAATTTAAACGGCTAATTGAGGAGGAAATTGAACTCTCTGACAAGCGGGAAGAATTATTGCGAGGTCAATCGAATAGCGCCCCTTTAAAAGGTAAACTGGTGTGCTCCTGCTCTCAAGTCGGGGTAGGAAATCTACAGGAAGCCATAGCGGGTGGTTGTACTGATTTTAAAGCACTCTGCGCTCAAACCGGGGCCGGTCTGGGCTGTGGCAGTTGCAAACCAGAGGTCAAGGCCATTCTGAACACTACTGCTAAAACGGTGATGGCATGAGGATAAAAAACGACGATCTACATCGGATCTTAATTAAAGGTGGGGTCACTTCACCCGGAGAACTGAAGGACGGCATCGCTTCACTCGAGCAATCGGGACTTTCCATGGTATCTTTTGGTTCACGGCAAGATCTGCTGTTCCCCCTGCCGGCATCAAAAAAATCGGAACTGGAAAAAAGCGCCGGATACAGTACTCCAATCGTATCCGACCGCAGCTATCAAAATATTGTCTCGTCTTATGTTTCAGCCGATATTTTTGATATGACCTATTGGCTTAAAGGTTCGACCTATCTGTATATTTTGGAACAATTTGATTTTACGCCAAAGCTTAAGATCAATATTACCGACCCCAAACAACGGTTGGTGCCCATTTTCAATGGAAATCTGAATTTTATTGCTTCGGAGCAGGAAGACTATTGGTATTTGAACATCCTGCTTCCGCACTGGAAGAAAAGGGCATATTACCCTGTTCTTGTTTACAGTTGGGATATTATAACCATTTCAAAAGCGATTGAAAAAATATATGCCTCCATCAACAATATAGACCAACTGTTTTCCATCCTTAACCAAAGTCTACAGACTAACAACAGAACTATTACCAAACCTTTGGACGTTCCTTTTCTGACCTTTCCCTATTACGAGGGAATGAATCGGATGGGATTGGATAAATATTGGCTTGGATTGTATTGGAGAAACAATCAATATGACCTGGGCTTTTTAAAGGAATTCTGTGGATTTTGCCTGGACAACAGCATCGGTAAGATAAGTATAACCCCATGGAAATCCTTTATCGTTAAAAGTATACCCAAAGAAAGCCGGCCAGAACTGGAACGGTTCCTGGGACAGCGAGGTATCAACATTCGTCATTCACAGTTGGAAATGAACTGGCACCTTCCTGTTGATGATACAGAAGCCCTAGCGCTTAAAAAACATTTGGTCAAGCACTTTAATGAAAATGATATTAGCACCTATGGGCTCACTTTCGGCATTAGCAATGACGTGGGCAAACGTTCGCATTTCTCTTCCATTATTATTGAGAAAAATCCCCTGGCCCAATCTATTCAGGAATTTACGGGAAAGCCAACTTTTAATGTACTTTACTTTAAAAATTTTGACCCCAATTCGGACGAATATGTCCTTTATGCCCAGGAGGTGGATAAAAGGCAATTAGGGCAGTTGTTGATGGAGTTGAGCAAAAAATACTTTGAAGAGCTGAGTAGAACAAAGGAAAAGCCAAAGGTAAATGAGAAATCTAGTGGAGCTTCACTTCGAAGTGTATATCAATGCCGATCTTGCCTTACGGTCTATGATGAAGCATTGGGGGATGCAACAGCGGAAGTTGCTGCCGGAACCTTATTTGAAAAACTTCTCGATTCCTATGTTTGTCCTGTGTGCAATGCCCCAAAATCGGAGTTTCAAAAAACCGATCTCGAATTGGTTTAAAACGTAACCCTACGGCTAAATGCTAGCAGGACAGCTTTTACAACAGGTCTATTTTATACTATTCCCCTGCTAGGTATAAATAGGATCCCAACTTTTGTTCTACGATATCTCCTCTATTCTTAAGAACGATTGCACAGGGAAAAAGCCGTTTTTGGAAAGAATCTGGTAGAGGAAAAACCAAATGCAGTTGTATTAATCTGCTTTTGAGTTGGTTGTTGCCAACGAATTGAGTGCGGTAGGGTATACCCAGGCCTACGTAGATACCTTTCAGATGCGAAGAATTACACCGGCCAGCCTCCAGGAATTTAAAATAGCATTGGAAAACATTAGTGAGCTGAAAGGGTGGAGTAAATACTATTGCCATAAAGCGCATTACATTTTTAGCGTAGAGAACCACCGGGATTCTGCTTTATACTATACGAACAGGGCATTGGCATTTAATCACGAGCATTAAGATATGAGTTACTTATAGAAGAAAAATTTAAGGAGGATTAATTCTATGAGGAATACAAATCCTGAATGTACGGGAATATAGGGACTGTTTTTAGGGAAATAGGCAATGAGGACTCTACCTTACATTACTACAATCTGGTCAAAACAACCGGAAGCTTTAGGCCGTACCATAGACTACCTGATCGCTGTAGGATTTCGCAAGCTTTTCGTAAGATCTATACCCTTTATTCCGATATTCCGGTTAATCCAGATGATGCGCTATTAAAGCTGCAAAAAATCAATGATAGTATCGATCAAATGGATATACCTTTGGAAGATAGAGCGTATCTGTATTTGATGACTACCCTACCGGACATGAAGCTCATGGCGCACAGTAGTAAAGGGGAGTATAAAATAGCATTAAACGTGTCGCATGAAAAAAACTACTGTAAAAGGAACTTCATAGAAAAGTACTCGCGGAAAATTTGGGTGAACTTGAAGCAAAGTTTCAATTGGAGAACAAGAAGGCCGAAATCTCCAGATTGGCTTTATCCAATACCAATAAAGAATTGTGCTTCAGTCAACAGAGAGTCAACACCTACGGAATTGTTGGCTTTGTCTTGATCATTGGAGGTATCACTTTTTTGCTGATCCAACAAAAGAGTATACAAACCAGATATCATCAGACCCATTTGGAGCAACTGCTGTTACAATACCAACTCCACCCCCATTTTATCTTCAACTCTATGAATTCCATTTACAATCAATTCCTTAAAGCACCTGAAAAGGCAAAACCCTACCTACTGGGATTTAGTAATTTATTGCTAATTGTTCTAGAAAATTAATCACAAGAATTGGTCTCCTTTAAGAAAGAAATAGAGGCAATGCAACACTACATGAATTTGGAATCAAAAATTTTCAAAAGAATTCGTGTATACCATTGATTATACCAGCTTCTATGACCTTCATAAGGTAATGGTTCCTCCAATGCTATTACAACCTTTCATTGAAAACGCGATTAAACATGGTTTCGATCCCAACAAAAAGAATACGTTGAACATTTTCTTTGAAATGAATCACGGTAAACAATTCATTCAATGTAAAATTTATGACAATGCCGTAGGCTTTCCGATCAGAATTCAAACCACAAAAATAGTGACAGAAAAGTATCCCTTCCGGTATCTGGCGATATTATAAATAACGACTTCAAATCTATTCCAAAACCTTAAAAATCAATTCAGAAGTAAGCATTGAAGACAATGGGACCAGAAAAGGAACCTTAGTTAAACTATTGATCCCATTCAAATTAGATAAGCCATAGTGGGCTTATCTAAAAGGTGCGCAAATCTGACTAAAGTAATCCATGGTGATGAAAAATTAGTACTAAATGCCAGTTAACATAAGTATCAAGAAATCGTAAAATGTCTTCCTTCCAAGGGTATCGCAGCTTAACCTATCCCTGCATTAAACCTTTTGAAAGGGTAAAAATCCAGGGAGTCCTATCACTTGATTGATGTATCGTAGGTAGCAGCCTTTTTATCATCATTCAGCTTTATACCAATTGCGGTAAGACGATCCCGAATATAATCTGAGAATACAAAATCCTTGTTGGCACGAGCTTTTTGTCTGACCTCCAGAAGAATTTCCATTACTTCAAGAAACAGACCATCTTGAGTGCTAGTTTCCCCTTCCTCCGGTATACCCAGTACCGCTACAAGAAAGCCACGATAGGTATACTGCAAGGTGGTCAGCGTTGCTGGTGGGACACTGCTTTGGGCTTGTTCAAGTTTATTAGCCAACCGCAAAAGCTCAAAAAGACTGGCGATAGTTTCTGCTGTATTAAAATCATCATCCATGTTTGCGTAGCAACGTTCACAGGTGCTCAGTATTTGTGCTGATAAAGCGTTATCAAAATCCCCAGACGCTTTGTGCTTTAAACCATCGATACGTTTTAGTCCTCTACGTAATCTTTCACAAGCTACTTCAGCTGCTTTAATGGCTTGGTTTGAAAAATCAATGGTACTGCCATAATGTGCCTGCAACATTAAAAAGCGAATTGTAACTGGAGTATACGCCTTTTCAAGCAAAGGATGATCTCCACTAAACATAGCACCAAGACCAATAAAATTACCTTTGGACTTTGCCATTTTTTGACCATCCAGCGTCACCATATTATTGTGCATCCAATAGTGAACCGGAGCGCTGCCAAAGGCGGCATGACTCTGAGCAACCTCGGCTTCATGATGTGGGAATTTCAAATCCATGCCCCCACCGTGAATATCGAATGGAAGTCCAAGATATTTGATACTCATCGCGGAACATTCGATGTGCCATCCAGGAAAACCCATTCCCCAAGGAGAGCGCCATTGCATAATGTGTCCTGCCTCGGCCTTTTTCCACAATGCAAAATCGGCCGGATGTTTTTTCTGCTCTTGTCCATCCAATACCCGACTTCCAGCTAGTAGTTCGTCCAATACCCTTCCGGATAACTGTCCATAATCGTATTTTTTTGCATACTCGGAAACATCAAAATAAACAGAGCCTTCCGTCTCATAGGCAAAACCATTGGCAATAATCTGCTCAATCATATCAATCTGTTCAACGATATGGCCCGATGCCGTAGGTTCTATAGACGGGGGCAAGACATTTAGTCTCCCCATCATATTGCGATACATGTTCGTATAGTGCTGGGCCACCTCCATGGGTTCGAGTTGCTCAAGACGGGCTTTTTTAGCAATCTTATCCTCACCTTGTTCGTTCAATTCGTCTTCCAAATGCCCAACATCTGTAATATTGCGAACATAGCGCACCTGATAACCTAGAAACTTGAAATACCGATGTACAATATCAAAGGTTATTGCCGATCGTGCATGGCCTAAATGCGGTTCGCCATATACAGTGGGACCGCATACGTACATACCTACCTTTCCCTTAACAATAGGCTGAAAGGGTTCCTTTTTTCCTGAAAGCGAATTTTTTATATAGACTGTTCTACCATTCATGTTGTTAAGAGAAAATGATGATTTTAGTTGTAGTTGTACCTTTTAATTTTGACCATAGGAACACTCGAAGCACTTTCCTTGCATTAGAAAAAAAACCGCATTCTACAGCTATTTTAAATCTTCTATGAATTGAAGTATACTGTTTTTTGTATCCACATTCCTATAAAAACAAGCCTTTCTGTGTTTACCGTCCTTGCCGTACGTATGGCAAACACCATTACCCTGCAGGGTGACCTGATACACAAAAGCATCTTGATCACAGTCTACCAGAATAGCGTCCACAACTAAAAAGTCACCTGAGGTTTCTCCTTTAACCCAAAGTTTGTTCCTGGAAGTGCTCCAGAAAGTAGCGAGACCTGTTTGTATGGTTTGGCGCAAGGCCGCTGCATTTAGGGACGCTAACATCAGAATTTGCCCGGAGTCGGTTTCCTGAACGGCAACAGGAAGCAGTCCCCCTCGCTTATCAAATTGAGGTGTGAACTCGATCCCTTCCTCGAGTGCTATTGCTTTGTAATTATCTTGTAGCTTCATTCTGATAGTGTTTCTTTTTTTGGAACAGGATCGTACCCGTGTGTTCCCCAAGGATGACATCTTAAAAGTCGCTTCGTTCCTAAAATCAGGCCCCTAACCACCCCCCACTCATTAATTGCATCAATCATATACTGCGAGCAAGTAGGTTGATGCCTGCAACTGGAAGGCAACATGGGTGAGATGGCCAATTGATAAAAGCGCACCGCACCTATCGCGATGTATTTTACTATTTGGATCAAAGCTTTCAGGATAGCCATTGTTCTAAGGTTTTACACTACTGCTCTGGTTTCTTTTAGTAACGTGTTATTTTGATTCAGGTTTCTCTACAAAATCCTGATACAACTTGCTGGTTTGTATACCTTCATTGTTTTGATATTTGCCGTGTTGATACCTGGTAAAATCGCCATCAATATGATGGTAATAGATCTGACAGATAGCTATCCCAGGATAAATGATCAGGGGTTGTATTACAAACATCTCCAATGTCCAATACCCGTTGAATCCTACATCGCCGAAGCCTGCGGTTACGTGTATGAACATTCCCAGCCTGCCAATACTGCTCCTGCCTTCAAGCATAGGGACTAGCTTGTCCGTTCGGGTATGTTCCATTGTACGACCTAAGTAAAGGCGGCCCGGATCCAACTGCAGGCCAGTTGATGGAATGATGAGCTTTGATGCGGTATTGTTAGCTTTCATGTCCAATACGCTATGATCATACACCAACAATTCGTCATGAAGCCGAAGATTATAACTATTCGGGTTAAGCTGATTGGGGTTATAAGGTTCGATCCCAATATCCTTGCCCATTCGTCCAGCTATTTCCAAACCACTTAATATCATGTCGCGAACGTATAAAATACCTTATCTGAAACTATATTTTACGGGCCGTGGACAACAACTAAAATCCGTATACCCCTTAGTTAAGATCAGTACTACTTTTTAATAGTGCTTATTTTTTCCGCAATTGTCTTGATTTCCTCCAATAGCTGCTGTTGTACTGCCAAGTGCTGCTCAGGGGTTAACTCTTGGTGTTCATCGTGGTCGTGGTCATGGTCAGAATGATCATGATCTGCATGATCGTGTTCTGCATGATCGTGATCGTGATCAAAACCAGGCACTTCTACCAACTGCTCGTCCCATTCCTCCAGCGAATTGCTAATCGCATTTAAATCATTGGCGTAGGTTGCTACAAAGATGGAATCGGTATTGGCCTTTAATACTGCTATTTGATCCCGTGCACTATTGTATATTTTAAGGGCTTCCCCATGGATCTCAAATGCTTGTTGCAAGTCTGGGTTGGTTTGCTTTTTGTCACCACAGGCTGATAAAAGAGTTATTATCCCAATTATGGGAAGAAGTAGTTTATACGTATTCATTGAGGGGCTTTTGTCCTTATATTTCATAGAGAGTAGTTAAAGATTGTTAGCTATACGCTAGGGCAGCACTGTTGCAAAGATACGTAGTGTAGCTCTAAATGCAACCGAGTTGCATTTAATTACTTCATTATCTTGATTATGGTGTCTAAAGTCCCTATTATTGAATTCCCTAAATACAACAATATACTATGAAGAAGATTCGATTCCTACTACCGGCCATTGCCGTTATCCTCTTGACCAGTCAGTGTGCAACCGTACCTATTACAGGTCGTTCACAGCTTAGCCTTATTCCTAACAATCAAATATTGCCGATGAGTTTCAATCAATTCACGGAGATTAAAAACACAAGCAAGATCATAACTACTGGTGAAGACGCTGCTATGGTAAAAAGGTGTGGTATCAGAATTCAAAGAGCGGTAGAAAACTACTTTAGGGAGCGAAATCTAAGCAATCATTTGGAGGGTTTTGAATGGGAGTACATCCTTATTGATGAGAATACCGTTAACGCTTGGGCCATGCCCGGTGGGAAAGTAGCTTTTTACTCTGGCATACTTCCAGTGACACAGGATGAAACTGGATTGGCGGTGGTTATGGGGCACGAAATTGCACACATTGTCGCCAATCATGGCCGCGAGCGTATTAGCCAAACCTTAGCTGCCCAGACCGGACTTAGTTTGGCAGCAATTGCAGCTGGCCAGGGAGAATCGTCACTAACCAATGATATGATACTCCAAGCTGCTGGTGCCGCCTCTAACTTGGGTTTGTTAAAGTTTTCCAGAACACATGAGAAAGAAGCGGATCGACTGGGCCTTTACTTTATGGCCTTAGCTGGATATAATCCCCAGGAGGCTGTGGCATTTTGGGAAAGGATGTCCGCTTTGAGTGAAAGTAGTGCACCGCCGGAGTTCCTGTCCACTCACCCATCTTACGGTACGCGCATGAGTGAATTGAAGAAGAACATGCCAAAAGCGCTAGAGTACTACAATAAAGCGAAGTAGGTTTTCAGGATTAGTTTGAGAAATAAACGTCAGCACATAACGTGCGCTATCTAGGAGCTTATTGGAAATTAGCCCTATAAGTCAAACCCGATACGCTGTTAACGCTCAAACACCCTTGGAACGGCAATTACAAGTACTCTGTGGCCATCGTTTCTGCGGCATTCCATAAGCTATTAGAACAACTACTTCCAAACGTAGATCTTCCTTTAAAAAAATTTAGGAACCATTTTGTACAGCATCTTAGGTATTGCTGTTGATGTAGGTACTGGTCACACCGCCCGTACAGTCTCCTATCAAGATGAGTTGTTTGCCGTACCGCCACCGTCAATGGAATAGCCCCATAGGGGGACGACCAACGAAAAAAGGCATGATTTAGTTTTCTTGGCGATCGTTTATATTAAGGTGCAATAGGGCACAAAGTGTTGCTTTCTATTCCAAAACCGTTTGTGTTTGTGCAAGACCAGTATTTTCCAGTTTTAACTTTGATCCATAATACGCATTTATCAAATACATCACATTAGCCAATGGTGCAATGACCAAGACTTCATTCCAGGTAGTAAAACCCATGAATAGTATTGCAAAAACAAGTGCCATTACCCCTGAAATCGAAAACGCAGCAATTTTTATCCATTTCTTAAGATATTCGTCTTGAAAATAGACCAAAAACAAACCTCCAAAAAGAACCAGATTACCGAATACAAAAACTATGGTCGCCACCTCGTTGGCCATCTCAAATAGTTCCAAGGGGGTATTGTGATACCCTCCGAGCATAATAGGATACGTAAATAAAAGGATGATCTGTCCTGCGGCTACTATGGTCCAGCTTACTTTTCGGCTGTACAGCGCAAAATAGAGCGCCCCTATTGTGATCAATGCCATGATCAAAAATTCCGCCTTCCAATGTGCCCCATAGATACTCCAATTGTCGTTTACATACTGAACGACTTCTTCTCTGGTACTAGGTTTATTACTCATTAAATACACATAGATCCCAATGACGACGTTTAGTAGTATTGAACCTATGCTCCAAAACAGTTTTGCTAGTTTCATAATTTCATTATTTGGTTATGTTGACTATTTAATTTCTATACCGCTAGTTTACGGGAAATTGCAGTGGATTTGATAGTGCCAAAAGCCAGAATCTTAGTGGCTAAAGACTTATTTGGTTTTCGTAAAATCCGTGGAGGGAAGTGTTTGGAAGTAATTTTTGTAGGCCGCCGTAAAATTAGAGGGATGGGAATAGTTGAGCACATAACTCAATTCAATAGGGGTTTTTAAACCTTGCTCCAATTCTTTTTTTGCATACTCCATTTTAATTGAAAAATGATATTTGTGTGGTGCTCGTCCAAAAAATCGCTTAAACAATACCTTAAATTTTGAAGGACTCATTTTTGCGATTTCCGCTAGATCCACAATAGAAGGTATTTCGTTTAGAAGCGGGTTTTTTAATGCCTCGGAAGCCAATAAAAGACCATTAATATCGTCATTGTGTAAGGCGACCACTTTTGAATTGGATGAATTGGCCTTTATCCTTTGGAATAGTTGTTCTATAATTTCCAATACTATAATATGGCACTGTAGTTTGTTGTTCATCCCCTCAATTGCAGAACGCACCTTCTTTTCAATGCCATATTCCAGATCTTCGTAGACCAAGAGTTGTCCGTTTTGTATGAAACTGTCTTTGTAGTAGCTCCTAATAAAATCTTTTGGAATCCGTATTGAGGCAAGTTCGGACCGATGACCTTTTGCAAAATTGGTATTGATAACAATACCCGGGCAGTATAATAAGATCCCGGAAGGCACAAACCTATGATAATCGGTAGGGTTTTTTTCCATCCGTTTCATATGCGTATCGCCCCCAATATTCATATGAATTAAGTACCATTCACTGTCCGCTGCGTTACTACTGGTCATAGCTATTGGGATTTTATGTTCCACCGGTTCAAAATGATAAAACTCCGTACTATCCGGAAATTGTACGTATTTAATTTTATCAATGGAATAGCCCGAAGCCTTTTCGAAACTGTCCGAATAGATAAGCTTTCGGAATTGTTCTTTTAAGTTGTGCTCTAAGTCTAAAACTACTCGCAAGTTGGTTGTTAATTAGTTCGGATGAATACCCTTGTAAAAATATCACTCATTTGCTAGAGTGCTATTCCATTCGGGAATGAATCCTAATAAAACACCAAAAAAACCGATATGGGTGGCTCTAGCTGACATTTCGTTTTATACTGTACATCCGTTAAACCAATAAACGAACGAATAGCGAGCGGCACAGAATTAGGAACTACTGCTGTGGTAGAACAAAAGATAGTGCCCATTTAAAATGGAAACACCGAGCGAAGGAGTCGCATGGCAACTGGGGTTTCCACAGCATCTCGATAGCTATCGGAATACCTGCTGTGGAACGGAGATAAGTTATATGTAATCAGATAAGGGTGCAATATCTGGATTGTAATACACAAAAACCTTAAAAAACTTGAGTTTGACTCTGTTTCGATAGGATAAAAGGTCTTTTTCGGCCCGGGCCACGAGTACTCGTTTATGGTTGAATCAATCGGCAAAAACCTTCACCCGCCAACCTTTTATCAGTAACCAAAACATAAATACGAGTTCTCCAAAGTAGGTGATCATAAAGTAATCCATGCTGATAGATGGGAAAAAGAATGATCTTAGCGTGTTTACCAAATATCCTGTTCCGGCAATAATCAGTAGTATTCCAAAAAGTTTAGGGATATAGGTGGCCTTGTAAACAAGGACGCCTAGCAGAATGAGGTAAATGCTAAAAAAAGAAAAGGCAAAGCCCCATTGCTGATTAAAGTTTTTGATCGTAAGTAGCACCTCTGAATATAGCGAAGCATCAAATACCGCTAAATACGCTGAATTTGAGGTCAAGTTGAGTACACTGATCAGGTTTAAAAGCGATGCTAGCGTCACCATGGCAAAGGTAATACGAAAAAAAGCGGCAAGCAGGGAGAGTTGCTTGTCTGCTGGCTTTAGAAAGATATATAAGGACCAAGCCACCACCACATCACAAATCAAGGTCATCAAATGAAGAAATATGCCAAGGGTAAACAAATTGCGACTTTCTTTGATGGCATTGAACGTTGCCTCCGGATCCGTATAATTGATGAGTTTTGGAAAAATAACAAATTCAGCCACGGGTACGGTAAGTACCATAATAAAAATGCCAATTCCGGAAATCAAGCCTGCTCTTTGGATCTGATGGTTCAAATCTTATTTTTTAAAGGGTACGCTTTAAAAAGACGATAAAACTAAGCTTAGGGTTGCTTCAAAGCGCACTTCCCGATACAGTTTCATGCGCTCATGTGTTCACTTGAACAAACTGGAAGTGACCAATTTTTCTAGGGTTTATCCGGGTTCTGCCTCAGAACCACTTTCAATTTTTAGCAGTCCTCGAAACGCATCTTCTACGGTATTCCCTTCGTACAATACCTTATACACTTCTTCGGAAATGGGCATATGTACGTTGTAGTCTTTAGCGAGTTCCATCACCACTTTAGCCGTTTTCACACCTTCAGCGACCTCAGACATTTCCTCAATGATCTCTTCGAGTTTTTTGCCTTTTCCCAATTGAAAACCCACATGTCGGTTCCTACTTTTCGCACTGCTACAGGTAGCCACCAAATCGCCCATGCCTGCCAGACCCGCAAAGGTTCTTCTTTTTCCGCCCATAGCCGTGCCCAGGCGCGTCAATTCGGACAGACCCCTTGTGATAACCGCCGCTCGGGTATTATCTCCGGCATTGGCCCCATCCCCCATTCCGGTGGCTATGGCCATAATGTTCTTTAGCGCTCCCCCAAGTTCACAACCAATAACATCCGTATTTGTGTATACTCGAAAAAGCCCGGAATTAAAAACCCCTTGGAGCTTTTTAGCAATAACTTTGTCCACCATGGCGATTACGGCTGCCGCAGCCTGACCGCTATGGATCTCCTTGGCCAGATTAGGTCCGGTAAGCACCCCTGTAGGATGTCCGGGCAAAGTTTCTTCAATAATTTCTGTCATCCGTTTTTTGGTGCCCATTTCCAAGCCCTTAGACAGACTCACTACAGGGATCCAGGGACGAACGAAGGGTTTTGCTGTCTCCAGTACCTTCCTGAAATTTTGTGAAGGTATCCCCATTACCAATACATCAGCATTTTTTACCGTTTCCTCAATAGAGTGAGCGGCCTTTAAATTTCTATTCAATAAGGCGCCTGGCAAGTATTTGGAGTTTTTTCGATGTGTATTGATCTCCGTAACGGTAGCTTCATTTCTGGCCCAAAGGATGGTATTGGCATTTCTTGCGGTAAGTGAGGCCACTGTGGTTCCCCAGGAACCACCACCTAACAGCCCTACGTTTAAAGACATTTTTCTGTTATTTGGTTAGGGCCGGGCAAAACCTGATGGCCCTTTTTAATTACTGAGCTCAGCAACGAAAAGGTTGCGAACCTCTTCGATATTCTTGTTCAAATCTTTCCTTTTCCAGAGTCCCGTGTCCACCGGATCTAAAACGACCACTTCAATGTGGGTAGGGCGTAAAAGTACCGTACCTTTCTTCACGGCCTGATAGGCATTTTTAATTACAATGGGAACAATGGGTACCCCTGCCTGCATCGCCAAATGGAAGGCTCCTTTTTTGAAGGGGCCCAATTCGGCCGTACCACTTCGCGTGCCTTCCGGGGCGATGGCTACCGATATGCCATTCTTAAGGGCTTCTACCGCTGGTTTCATGGCTTCAATGGCCTTGGCCTTATTGCTCCGATCAATGTAAATAGCACCCAAAGCCTTAAATATGGGGCCTATAGGTGTTCTTTCCAATTCCTTTTTGGCAACCCCGGTAAAATCATTTCTTAAAAGTTTAATAACGATAAAGAAATCAGCTGCACTTTGGTGGTTAAAACAGAACACGGCCGGGCGAAAATCGGTCAGGTTCTGTTTGCCACGTACGGATATCTGGAGTCCTGCCGCGCGGGTGCCCAGTTCGCCAATACTTCTCAGGGTAGTGTTTGCCCCTTTCTGTCTGGACAGCGTTACCAATCCGGTAACCGCCCCCTGCACCGCAGAAGGGTAGATACTGGCAATGGCCAAGCTGGTTCTAAGGCCATTGACCACAGGACGTTGTCCAGGTTCCTTAAACCGGAGTATGGGCCAATCATTTTCAAAAGCCACTTGTGAAAGGGCATTATCGGGATTTGTAGCCACCGGTTTCCCTACAATTTTGAACAAGGGGTAATCGTCAAAGCTATCGGAATAAAAATAACTTTTAGAAAGGTCAATGTCGTTCTCCTTGGCAAAGGTGCGTGCGGCCCTGGCTTTGCCTTCCCCCCAACACATCTCGGCAATGCGCCCCGTAAATTTTTTGTTTTGGACTTCAAGTCGCGTGCTGTACACCTGAGAAATCCCCAGTTCCTTTGCAATGGGCATGATCTGATAGGAGGTAGCTGCAGATATGATGACTACCCGATGTCCCATTTCCCTGTGTTTTTTGATCAATTCCCGGGATTCGGGATAAATGGTGGACATCAAAAAGTCTTCGAACACCGCTTCTCCCAATTTAATAAAGACCTTTTCCGGAATACCTTTAACACCCATTGCGGCAATTTTGGTCAGTACCTCAAAATCGCGATTACCAAAACCAAAGACCAGCGCGGTCATGAATTGGGTGATGTATTCCTTTGCTGTGGTCTCCCCGCTGAACAGTCGGGTGCGCATAAATCGTTTTGCCGAAAAGTCATTGATCAATGTGCGGTCCAAATCAAAATACGCAGCAATATGCGGCCCTTCCTCTTCCTGCTCCAGTTTCTTTTCGGATTTGATCTCTCTGGCTGCGGGGACAAGCATATTTTTACTGGCAATCAACCCCATGCTTCTTGAACTGGGGGCCATTTCTATTTCCTTGAGGTAGACTAGTCGTCCCGTCAAATCATCCAATTGCGCCATCCATGTTTCCAGTCCCCTGGTATTGATCTTCTGGTCTTTAAGGCCAAGACCGGCATTTTCAGCAAACCGATAGGCATTGCTTAAAAAGGGTTTGGAGACACTATCGAGTCGTGTGATCCTGCTTTGCCAGTGCAGTTCTTTCCCCTTAAACAGGCAAAGCTCCAGGAATTCCTCTTCATTGAAGGGGTCATCTTCATCCCAATTGTTTAAAGCATGGCAAACCACCTTATCCGCTTCCAAATACGATAACAATAAAGCCCGAGAGATAAAGAGGTCCTGCTTTTTCAGTATTTCCGTAACATCTTTTTTAGGGTCGCTTAGGATATCGCGCCAATTTTTATGGAACCGCTGCAACTCCTCTTCAATTTCTACACTGAATTTTGCCTTGTTGGTATAGAAAAATTCGAACTTAAAAAGGTTGCGGAGATTCATGATCTCTTCCCAAAAGTGGACGATACGGTCGGGGGAAGTATCATCTTTTATTTTGACCAAGGCCATCTCGACAAAAGCGGAATGATACAAATGACCGGCCACCATATTGGCATAATAGGTAGCGGGCAGGTATTCCGAAGAAATTATGCTGTATTGGGCCTTTTGCCCCGCCCTACTTTTCTGAACGATATGCGCCCCCTGAAGCAGGTTCAACCCTTTTTGAACACTCACGGCTATGGGATTCCCGCGGTCCATCAATGCATCATGCTGTTTTTTGCCAATATACTCCATCAGCTTTTTGACCTTGAACTCAATCTCCTTTTTGGTCAGAGCAAAGTCGTTAAGAAGTACATTGCAAATGAGTGAGACCGTTGAAACCGGTGTAATCTTAGACATTTGATTGATCAGGTCAAATGCAAAAAAAGGTAGGGTATTTCTGCTTTTATAGGTATCCTCTTCCAGTTGGGGTACAACAACGTTATGGGTCTCATCAATTTCCACCGGGTCTCCAAAACGAATGGCTGCCCTTCCATAATCATTGCCAAGACTACGGATGTATTTGACACCTTCAGCAACGTTTTCCGATTTCTTTTTCGCTCCTTTAGCTTGTTCCGTCATTTCCTTGACATCGGGGATGAGGTCGTACACAATGGAAACCGGAACGTATTTAATATCCCTGGAGCTTTCTTTTTCCGCATCCATGATATACTTTAAAATACCCATTTGAGGATGCAAAATTTTACCCGTACGCGAACGGGTTCCCTCGATGTTCCAGGTAAGATGGTCGCCCTTGTCAATGATGGAAGAGATATAATGCCGCAAGGCTACCTTGTATACGGGATTGTCTTTAAAGCTACGGCGTATAAAAACGATGCCAGCGCTTTTGCCCAATTGCTTCAGACCGGGAAATGCCAGATTGATCCCCCCAAATGAATAAGGCACTGGCATCCCGTAACGTGCTAAAGTGGAAATCAGCACCAGGGTATCCAGATAGGTCTTGTGGGTCATGATAAAAGCCACGGAGTGCCTTCGCATCAATTTCATCAATTGCTTTATACCCCGTGGGTCAACATCTATTTTTTCACTATAGGCCCGTGAAAGGATATAATCAAAGCCCCTAATGGAAGCAATTTTAGCTAATGGATGTTGCTCGGCATACAATTCCTTGATGTATTTGGCAGCATCTTTTTGAACAGCTTCAACATCCAAGTCGTGCGATTTTGCGATCTGTTTGAGCGCTTCCTGAAACTTTATGTTGTTGATAACATCCTCCATGTTCCTCGATAATCGAGATTTATTTTGTTTCGACCTCTCCGTCTAAATTTCAGAGCTGTCGTATTCTACGGCCTCATGGGCGCACTTCGTCTTCATTCGCTGAGGCGCCAAATTTCTAATTTAAGAAAAACAAACTTCTTTTTTTCTTGTTCCAATAAAACGGGTAAAGGATACGCTCAATATAAGGCGTAGTATCTCTGAGGCTTTTCCCATTGATATTGGCGCTAAGGGCATTGGCGGTAATCAGCAATACACTCACATTGGCACCCAAACCAGAGTGGCTACCGTATACCTCAATATTTTTGATATCATCGCGATAGCTTTCGGCCTCCATACAATGTTTCCAGGGAAGCAGGCCGTCTGTCTTGGTATAAATACAGGTGATGGGCACATTGGGAATAGGCTCCAGTTCTTCAATGAACCGTTTGTTCCGTTCTTTTAGCGATTTTCCCCTAAAAAATTCAAGAATCCCGCTAACGGGTGTTTTCATGTCCATTACTCCCCAGACCGGAGAGCCGATGGTAATAATTTGCTCAACCTGTTTCGGATGGCGATTGGCCATGATCTTGGCAAAAATACCCCCTCCGCTCCAGCCAACAATATTCACTTTTTGACCATGGATCCTGTAGATGTCATCCAATTTTTCTTCCAACCTGGGAATGTAGTGCGATTTCACCAGGTTAAAACCCTGTTCCCATTTGTAGGTCTTAAAGCCAAGGGAAGTCAAATAACGCCGGACAAAAGATGTGGAATAGTCATCACCTAAATAAGGAGGGATCAGTAAAACAGGACGGCCTTCTCCCTTGATCCGTTTGGGAATAAAGGGATAAATGGCATAAATGGAGGTCCACTCCATCAGGGATCGGCTCTCCAACAACATGTTGAAGAGTGGCGGATGCGGAATCTTTTGATTGATCAAGGCAATCTCCTGCTTAAAGTTCTCCAAATAATGGTTAGTGCGTTCCATCATTTCAGGACTACCCTTTTTGGAAAATTCGAAGGCAATAGCATCGAACAGGTGGATAAAGGTGAAGTATTCACGACTAGGGCCTAATTCATCACAAATGCGAATACATTCGTCAAATAAAAAATCCAGATCGTTTTCCGCTGTACTGACTTCTTTGACCATGGGCAAGAGCGCCTCTTCATCAGCATGATCGTGCAGAGTAACCCCCAAGATCTTTTGCACCTCCTTACCCTTGAGCTTACTACGTACTCCAAGTGTTGCGATAAACTGGATAAATGCCCGATATAATTTTAATTTGTCTTCCATGGATCTAAGGAATATGGATATTAAGCCATGTTACGATGTCTTCTTCTACCTCCTCTCGGTTTTTTTCATTAAGCATTTCATGTCTTCCTCCACGGTAGAGATTGAATGTCAATGCTTTGTTGCCATTCGTTTCGTAATTCCTGGCTACTTTGCTAACCCCTTTTCCCATTTCTCCAACGGGATCTTCATCTCCCGAAAAAATAAGGATAGGGAGTTCATCAGGGGTATTTATAAAAGCACTGGTTTTATTCAACTCCCTCGAATTGGTTAGAATATCCGCAAATACTCCAATGGAAAAATTTTCTATGCGATACGGATCGGCCTCAAAGGCATCTACAGCGGCCTCATCGCTACTGATCCAATCCAGTTTTGTCCTGTTCGGCTTGAATTTTTTGTTGAACTCATCAAAGAAAAAAGCCCGTAGTGTTTCATTGCTACGTTGCCGACCCCGAAATATGCTTACTACCTTGGTGCTTGCAAGGCCAAAATGCCCCAAGCCTTTTATGAAATCTGCCGTTCCCGATAGAATAAGGGCATCAATTTCCTTACCATGGCGCAAGACATATTTTCTACTGAGTAACGAGCCCATACTATGCCCAAATAGAATACATGGCGTATTGGGATGTTCGGTGCGCATTAACTCGGTTAACGCATGCATATCCGCTACCACATCTTCAAAGTAGTTCTCGCCTTCGTAATACCCGTATAACCGTTTTATTTCAGCAGTTTTGCCATGGGCACGATGATCATTGGCATAAATAGTAAAACCCTCTTTTTGAAGCCTGTGGGCAATACTGTCATAGCGCCCGGCATGCTCCCCAATACCGTGTGCAATCTGAATAATGCCACGTTCTTTGGTGTTGCCAAGTGCCTCCCATTTATAATAGCAGATGATCTCGCCGTCTTGGGCCGTGAAGGTATCGGTTTTGTAATACACGTTATCGGTTTAAAAAGGCTTTAATTAGGTCGGTCATTTTTCGCTTGTTAGCCATCGTACCTTTTAGTTTGAGGCGTTGCTGTACTTTTAGTTCATCAAAAAACAACTTTTTCTTGTACAGCGCGTATAGATTTTCATCTTCGATTTCCAAAACCGTTTTTGGGTCCAGTATGGTGGTTTTTTTGACAAAAGCAGGTTCCTTTTCTAAATTAATTTCCCAACACTCGCTACTTGCGCCCATATCCACATCAACATGGTAACTACCTTTGTACTTTTTTACCACTCCGGGTGTTTTCTTTAGATAGCGTTTTAAAGCGTTAAAGAACAAGGTGCTTTCACTCTTCTGCTTAACGACCTTTTTTTCAGGCGACTTTTTCTTTTGCCTTCCAACAATAAGTTCTTCGAGTTCATTGGCAGATTCCCGAATATATCTCGAGAACACATAGCAGTCGGGCATGGTTCGTTTATCCGAGGTTGTCGTAATGCTAATATTACCGTTATAACTGAATGCGGCTATGATAAGTCCGAAACCATCTACCACCGGGGTAAGACCAAAAATGGAAACTACCTTATGCCCATTTAAATACAACACTTTTGTGGGGCCTGGCACATTGGTGATGGTAACATTGAAGGGCGGGCGGTGCAGGTCTTTTATATTGTATTTGCTGTAAAGTCCGGCGGCGAGATTGGCCAGCCCAAAAGGGACGGCATCAGCCATTTTAGCTAAGGTTTTGGCACCCATGGTCTTATGTCGTGATTTCCCTAACATAGTCTGTTCCTGGATGTATTCCAAACGCTCCAGGGGATCATCAATATGGGTGGCCAATTGAATCATCATATTGGCAATCTTATTGTCATGTGAGGTATCATTTTTGCCGCGAATTGAAATAGGAACATTGGCCACTAAGGGCTGTAAGGGTAATTTTTCCTTTTCCTTGAGATAGCGTCGTATGGCTCCGGCGCAAATGCCCAAAATCAAGTCGTTGATGCTAACACCCATCAATTTTCTCAAACTATTGATACGGTCAAAGGAAAGAATGGCTGTTCCCCAGGTACGTTTAGGGGAAACATTTCCATTGAAAATCGTGATCGGTACAGGATAACGGGCAGTTGCAAATTCCTTTTGTATGCTAAGGGTTTTTGAGGCTCGCGTTCTGATAAAGGCCATTGCGGTTTCCGCCAGGGTCTTCGGTAATTTAAAAGGATTTTTTAAGAAGCCATACCCGCTTTTGATCAGTAAGCTAATATCGTCCGGTAAGGGGTCGGGTTCAAATTTTTTGATCTCCGATTTGTCAATCGTCCGTACCTTGGCGTCTTTATCGAATAATATGCCCATAAGCCCCACACCGGAATTACCATCTATCATAACATGGTGCACCTTACTCACAATAGCAACCGAACCCTTGGGGATTTGTGGAATTTCATCAATACCTTCAATAAAATGAATTGACCACAGCGGACGTCTTAGATCCAGAGGTGCACTGAAAATTCGGGACGTGGTCCTACGCAAGGATTCCCAGTTGGAAGGATCGGCGAGTTTCATTCGGTTCAGATGCAGATCCAGCTCAAAGTTAGGGTCGTCCACCCAGTAGGGGTAATCCAGATCCATGGGCACGTGCATAAGGCGTTGCCGAAACTTGGGCATTAAATGAAGCTTGGAGGCAACGATCCTTTTGAAATCCTTAAAATTTATAGAACCTTCAACAATTACAAGGGTAGCAATATGCATAGGGCTGGTAGGGGACTCGGCATAAAGAAAGGCGGCATCATACCCGGAGATTTGGGTGAATTTATTGTCCAACACTTCCTGTGCAATGTCTTTAAGGTCTTCAATCTTAGATGGCATCGGTGCTTTATTTTAATATTCTATAGGTTCTTCAGGTTGTGAAAGCTGGGTATAGTTGTTGATCTTGATGTTTTCAGCTTTTAGATCAAACATCAAACTAAACAATCCAAAGAAAGTCCTGTTCATATAAATAATATGTTTCGACCCTCGATTGGCATTCATTTTCATAAGACCGGCCTTCTTTAAATAGTGCTCTCCAAACTCTGCTATTTTTGCAAAAAGGGTCATATCTGAAAAATCGAAGGTATCACTTTGGAAAGGCTGTATAAAGCATTCCAACACTTCATGAAACATTTGCGTGAAGAATTTACGTTCTTCTTCAGTATCCTCTTCTTTCAACACTTCCAACGCCAAAAGGTTTTTTTCAAAACTGTTGGGAGTATTGATAATATCCGATTTGAACAGTTGAAAATAGGGCGTATAAAAATCTTCGGGGATTTCTTTCATACAACCAAAATCTAGGGCGATGACTTCATTTTCAATGGAAACTAAAAAATTTCCGGGATGCGGGTCGGCATGTACCTTATGCAAAACATGCAATTGATACATGTAGAAGTCCCAAAGGGTTTGACCAACCCGATTCGCGGCTTCTTGATCTGTATTTGTTTGGATGAATTCGGATAAATGAATCCCCTCCATCCAATCCATTGTAATGATTTCTACAGACGAGTATTCCGGATAATAGGTAGGGAACCTCAAATTGGGAATATGCCCGCATGAAGCAGTAATTTCCTGGCTCTGGACCAATTCCAGCTCGTAGTTGGTCTCTTCGAACAGCTTATTCTCCACCTCTTTGAAATATTTTTCTGAGTGTTCTCCTTTTATATTGAACATTTTCATAGCCACTGGTTTCACAATGGCCAGGTCGGATTGAATACTCTGTGCTACACCAGGGTATTGAATTTTTACCGCCAAGGTCTTTCCATTTTTTTCAGCTTGGTGTACTTGTCCAATACTGGCCGCATTGATGGCCTCATTGTTAAAATCGTCAAAGAGTTGATGTGGAAACTTGCCAAAGGACCTTTTAAAGGTTTTAAGCACCAGAGGAGCGGACAAGGGCGGAACGGAAAATTGGGAAAGTGAGAATTTTTCGACAAATGCCTTGGGCATGATGTTTTTTTCCATACTCATCATTTGTGCCATTTTCAACGCACTTCCCTTTAAGGTTTTTAAGCTGTCATAGATATCGTTCGCATTGTTTTCGTCCAGGCGCTCTTTGGCTTCCTCTTCTGAATTCACCATTTTATCCCCGTAGTATTTCAAATAGTTCACCCCTACCTTGGCGCCGGTCTTCACCAGTTCTGAAGTGCGTTGCAGTTTCGATATCGGTATCGTTTTCGTGGTTTTCATCAGAAGTCTAGGACTTTATTTTTTCGGCGTACAAAAACTTACCCAAATCAATGATGTTGTTCAAAGATCGGGTGTTCAACAGCTCGACCCCTGTATTTATTGATTTTTCGATAAAAATATCGGTCTTTTTGCACTGTTCGGAATCATCCCCCATCCAAAATTTAACAGTTAAAAGAAACTGTACCCAAAAGCCTTCCTTAATAGATTTTTTCTGGATGGATTCCATGGTATCGTTCAAGCTCAGGGTTTCCATTTGCAAGGCATCTACAAAGGCCATAAAACTTTCTTTTAATTCGCTGAACAATGAAATGGCATTCAAACTCAACCCGTATCCTTTTACGGTCAATAGTATAAACTCGCGGTTTAAGGTAAAATTTTCAAAAAGGGTATAATACAGGCTTAATAATTTGTCTTTTTTACTAAAAGCGGAAAAATCCGGGGTTCCCACCAAAGTGGCAATGGAGATGTCGATCAAGGTTTTGAAAATGGTTTTGTCCATATCTTCAAAACTTCCGTAGTAGTCATGGAATACATCGGGGTCAAAGTCGTATTCAGCACCCCAACTAGCTACATCAGAGGGTTTGCCCTGGTTTTTCACCACGGCATCCATATAAAAATCAATGAGATTCTCTTCCGTTATTTTCTTTTTTCTAGCCAATATCTGGTTTAGAATGGGAACATTTGATGCTATACCGTTATCTGCAAACAAATGAACTTACGAGGTATAGCAAAAATAACGATTTCCCGGTTTACTATGCATGCATAAAAAAAACCAGTAGGTCTCGAAGCGAGACAAACTGGTTTTCATCAACTGAACTTAATTAACTAAATGATACTATGCGACCAGCTTGCTAAACCTCTTTTTACTCTCAACAGCCTGATCTTTGATCTCATTCAAAATGTCGAATACCAAATCTTGCTGGTTCGCCGCTAATTTCAAACCGCCCTTAATGGCTTTGTCAGCAACAGCTTGCCACTGCGCAGTGAATTCCAAAGAAGTAGTTACCATCTCCTCGGTTCTCGCAAGGGCTAAATCGTTCGTTTTTACAAGGAATTTTTTGGTTTTTTTCATCCCATTTTCAACAAATCCCTGTGTATTCTTTTGTACGTTTTTATTTTTCATCGCTCTTTAAATTACGGTTATGTAAATTCTCCTCGGCTTAGGGGTTTTTGGAAGATACCATACCTTTGGCCATATCTTCAGCTTGCTTTACCCACTCGGAAAAATTAGCATTTTTAAACACCGGTCCGGCCTTTTCCAACATAGCTCTCATTTTGGCTTCGCTAGTCTTGGCCAATTGCGCAAAAGTCTCAATCCCGTTCTCATTAAAGATCTTCTCCAATTTAGGACCAATACCTTTTATCAATTTCAAATCATCCTTAACTAGTGCGGAAGCTGTAGCTGCTACTTTTTCTACTTGGGCAGTCGCTTTTTTGGTTACCGCTTTAGCAGTTGAGGTAACCGCCTTTTGTGTCTTTGCCACATTTTTCTTTACTTTTTTTGTGGTCTTTTTGGTATCCAAAGCCTCTTCCACCATTTCCTCTCCTTTGTTTAGGATTTTCTTGGCCTGTTCCAAAACGTCTTCCCTTAGGTCATTCAATTTGGCGGTTCCTTTTGACTTTAAGTCCTCAGTAGTTTTTTCTACCTTTTTAACCATGGGGTTTTCAGTAACTTTTTCCTTGATGTTCTCAGCTACCCCCATTACTTTTTTACCAACAGTGGTGTTGGAAGCGTATTCGAATGCCCTTTCTACCATATCTTCTTCATATCCTACTAAGTCCAGCATTCGCTCTTTCCCTGTAGTCACCTGCTTTTTAACGGCAGTAGCGGTTTCGAAAACCATATCCATTTGTTTTCTTCGGACGGGTGCTGATTTTTTAACTAGCTTCTTGGTTAATTCTTGCCACTTTTCTCCATTTTCAACAGTAGTGTTGATCGTTGCTACAGTAGCATTGATCAATGCGTTGTTCAAGCTTTTTTTGTTATCTGCTTTTCTTTTTGCTTTTGTTGCCATGATATCGTAATTGAAGTATTGTTGTTCTTAATTTTATTGCAAATCTAAATGCCGTCAGTTACAACTGAGTTGCACTTTTGATTGTAGGGATATCCCCTAGTTTTTTACCACTCTTTTTTTGACACCGTGCAGTACGTCAAAAACCAAATCTTGTTGTGTTGCAGTAATGTCCAATCCTTTTTTAACCACTGTATGGGTAATGTCCAAGGACTTGTTTGCTACTTTGAAAGCGGTATCAAATACCTTCTCTGTAGTCTTCAGTGCAAAGTCATTTGCTTTAGTAGCCAAACCCAGTACTTTGTACGTTCCCTTTTCTACTCCGGTTTGTTGTGTTCTTTTAGTAGCCATAACTGTATTTTTTTCTGTTTATCTCAATATTTCAGTACAAACCTACGATCGGGTAGTTACAAATGAGTTGCAGATCAGTAGGCATGGGAAAGAAGTTGTGAGGTATACCGCTATCTCCCTTGATTTCTATGGGTTTTGCAGAAGAAAAAATAAAAAAGGTGGTTATGCGATAGCCTCAATTTCCTTTAAAAGCGCCTTCGTGGCAGGTAGGGGAGAAATGCCGTATTCCTCATCCAGAATATCGGCACATTTTTGATAGGTTTTCAGGGCCTGTGGTCGATTCCCCTTTGCGATATAAGCAGACATTTGAATTCGGTAGGCGTCTTCCCAGGTTTTATCGATGGAAATGGCCTCTTGTGTAAGACGAATACTTTCCATTGGATTTGAAGTAACTAAAAGTTCCGCAAGGTTGACCAGTGCACCGAGAATCAAGACCTGATTTTTTTCGCGCTCTTCGGAGGACCAATCCTCGTAAATACGGTTGGGGAGATACGAACCGTGGTGAAGCGCAACGGCTTCCTGATAGGCCTCTACAGCCAGTGCAGGAAAGTCAACCATTGCCTGATTACCGATTACAATGTAATTTTCGATGGCCTCCACATCTATCCAAACCAAATCCAGATTAAGTTGGTAGGTCGCCCCCTGCCGTTCCACATAAACAGCTTCGGTTCGCGATGCCCTTTTGGGTTCCAAAACCTTATTTACCCCGTAAAGCGCCACCTTAAAATCCCGATCGTCCCCTTCTTCCCATAGATGATCCATGATGTGTTCTTTGTGCAGCGCGTGTCTGTTTCTGTAAGAGATGAGGTATTGTATGAGTTGAATGGTTTTGTCTCTGCCCCATTCTTTTGAACCCACTTTTTGGCCTTCCCGCCAAAGGGTAAATTGCCCTAAAGTTTGGAACTTAATGGCAGCTTCGAGCTGAAATTTTTTAAGGTCCGCTAAGTCCGATATCAAGGCTTCTTTAGACACCGAATTATTTGGGTTTTTTGGGGGTAGTTCTTGCCCGTGTGGTTGTTTTCTTGATACCAGTGCTGGTTTTCCCGGAACTGCTTGCATGTAGCACATCTACTTTCCTGGAAAGATCGGCAACGGAGGCCGTAAGTTTTTCCAGGGTATCCTGGATGCTCTTAAAATCGGACTTTGAAGCATTGCGCCACTGGTCAATCGGTACTTTCTCCCAAAGCTCCTCCCCATATTCACTGAGTTGATCTTGCAAGGTGGCTACTTGCTTCCTTGGGTCTTTGAGGGTTTCCTTGATAATTTTTGGCCCGGTTGCCGCCACCGATTTAAACAGGGAAAAACTTTTGGTCAGAATACTTTCCTGCTCCTCAGATGGTCGATCATTGGTAGCTTCCCTGGTGAGCTGTGCCAAATGCTCCCGAATAAAGGCGACCGCATCATTAAAATCGGTAAAATTGGTATCCTCTCCGCCCTGTACGTGGGAGACATTCCCCCGCCACTGCACTTTGGATTCCCCATTTTCATCATATATTTTCTGAGTAAACCGCACCATAAACGATGCGGTCTGCGCTTTTTTTGCCATTTTTTCTTGTGTTATTAATAGAAATTGGATGTTCCGCTCTTTAAAGATAGGTATAAGTCTTTGGTATTGAAGTACTATTCCTTTTGAGGTTGCTGAAAAGGTGTTATCCCTGAAGAAGGGACCCTTTTTGATGCTAGCATTCAATTAAATTCATCGTTCATTCAGACTTTTGCTTAGATGCTTGCGTATCGGAGTGTTTTAGAAGATCAGTGAAAAACGCAGGGGATAGTGAACCCCGAACAAAAGTTGTAGTAGGTCTATGCGTGGTTACAGGGCCGAAAGCCGATCAACTCGTTTTATGTATTCAAGCTATTCTACCCGTATTTCTTCTGTTGATTCCGCTTTTGTCAAAACGTCTTCATCCACCGAATACTTATGAAATGGCAAGTGTTTCTCAATAACGGTTTTGAGTTTGGGCCGAATTGGAAGACCTGCCCCATCAACGTTCCCGTCCTAATGGACAGGGCTTGGGTGTACTTTCGAGGGACACCCTGAAACAATTTGACAATGCCCCCAATTTTATGGTGCAGGCCCAGATAGGGTTAAGTGAAAGAAATCGGAGGGCCGAAAAGGCAGATTCGCAGTTCACTTTAAAAGCGACGAGCCAGAAAGATCCCTTTTTTGGCTTTCGAAGCATCTCAATGTACGGTCATGTCTTTTTTCAACACCTGACAAAAATTATAGACGGAAAAAATAAGGTTTTCTTTGCTTGATCGTTTGGCTTCTTTTACATCTTGAAAATTCCTAAGGATCGAGGTGGAATACGTTAGCCCAAGAGCTTCCTGCTCTTCCAGCGACAAATCCACGATTCCGCAGAAGGCGGCCACAGCAGCGGCTTTGCCTCTAGCCGCTTCCACTACTCCCGATATCGTTTTTCCTGAAAATGTTTGAACATCAAGCTTTCCTTCCCCTGTTATGATCCAATTGGCGTCTTTAATAGCAGCTTCAAAATTGGCCATATCTTTTATCAGATCAATACCGGAGACCAGTTTTGCATTCAAAAAGGCCATGGCGCCACCCCCTAATCCACCAGCAGCACCAGATCTCGGTTCCCGCTGTACATCCAGTTGAAAATGGTTTTGAAGCACTTTAGCAAATGACTGTAATCCCCTATCAAGTAACAGTACCTCATTCTTGGAAGCTCCCTTTTGCTGAGCGTAGACGTGCGCTGCTCCATTTTTACCGTGAAACGGATTTTCTACATCGCAGGCGATGCTTACGCTCACCCCGGTAAGGTCGCATACCGCTTGTTTGGTATCAATTGTAACGACCTCTGCAAGATGCTGTCCTATGGGTTGCAAATAGTTTCCCCTTTTATCCAGGAATCGATAACCAAGGGCGTGGGCTACTCCCATCCCACCATCATTTGTAGCACTGCCACCGATGCCCAAAACGATCTCCCTTGCACCTCTACGCAGCGCATCAACGATGAGTTCTCCGGTTCCCAGGGAAGTCGTCTTCATACAGTTCAACTCGTTTCTGGCCAACAGTCGATAGCCCGAAGCCCTGGACATCTCTATAAATGCAGTTGCTTTCTTATCGCTAAATAAGTATTCCGCTTCAATTTCACGAAATAACGGATCATGAACCTTAACCTTTATCTCCTTAGCCTTCACGTATTTTCTAACCACCTCCATTGTACCATCCCCGCCATCCGCCAGAGGTTTTTTAAGCACTTTAGCATTAGGAAAAGCCTTTTTGATACCGATCTCTGCGGCAACACAAAACTCATCTCCCGTAAGAGAACCTTTAAACTTATCTGGTGCTAAAACAAATTTCATCCGCTATCCTGTTGTCAAAAATGGGGGTAGCAATACACTAACGGCAACAATTACAATGAAAAACCCAAGCAACAGCGCAACCTCTTTCCTGGACGAATAATACACTACCTCCAGGCCTTCATTTACCTTTTGTTTGATCAGTTGACTGGTAACTACGGCTACCAGGATCGTAACCAAACATCCAATTGCATTCCACCAAAACCAAAAGACCTGGGGAACATAAAGCCAGAGGTAGATATTAAAAAGAACACCAACGACAATACCCATATTCGCTCCAATCGCATGGGTTTTTTTTGTTAAGATGGCCAATATGAACGCGGCCAAAATAGGGCCGTAGAAAACCGAGCTTATTTTGTTGATCACTTCAATAACTGTCCCTTCAATATTCCCGGCAAAAAAGGCAAAGAACAAGCAAATGAAACCCCAAAAAAGTGATATCAGGCGTGAATTCATCACATAGGTCTTATCCGTCATATTGGGTTTAAATCGTTTTACAAAATCTTCCATCGTAACCGCTGATAAGGAATTTACGGTAGAACTAAGAGAGGACATTGCCGCAGACATAATAGCTACAATAAGAATTCCTATTATGCCATTGGGCAAATAGGTAATGATAAATACCGGAACCATTAAATCTGCCTTTTTACCTTCCAAGGAATCGATGTTATTCTGATAGGTGCTCTCCATAACTTCCTGAAAGCTAAAATCGTGAAACAACAGCGTACCCAGGACCAGGCCCATAATGCAATAGGTAAAGGTTAAAGGGAAACGAAACAATCCATTGGCCAACAACAACTTTTTAATGGTACCCATTCCATTAGCGGATAACAGGCGTTGCGATTGGGTTTGATCTGTGCCATAGTAGGACGCATATAAGAAGAATCCTCCGATCACCATGGGCCAGAAGCCAAATTCATCTTGTTTATCAGCATTATCAAAACCCCATTTGGTGAAATCTACTGCAGTTAATCTACTCCTATCCACCTGGGTTAGAAAATTATCAATCCCTCCCAATTCACGCATACCATAGATCAAACAAATGACAATACCCAAAAACAAGATGATCATTTGAATGACGTCTCCCCAAATTACCGCCTTCATACCGCCCTGGAAAGAATACACCAGGGTAATTACACCAATGATCAGAATTGAGATCCAAAAATCAACCCCAACCGTCGCCTGTAAGATCAAAGCCATAGTGTACACCATTACTCCAGTGGCTACAGAACGGCTCACCTGGAAAACAAAACTTATCAATAATCGTGAAGAGGCATCAAAGCGTTGTTCCAAATATTCATAAACACTTATGATCCCGGATTTATACAGGGTAGGAATTAAGGAAATCATCAAGAAGGCCATAGCCAGTGGCACTCCGAATTCATACGTTAGCCATTGCAAGCCTCCCCCTTCTTTTAATCCAACAAATGCAGGAGCCGAAATAAAGCTGATAGCAGATAATTGGGTTGCCATAGTTGACAAGCTTAAAGGTAACCAGCCCATACTGCGCCCCCCGAGGAAGTAATCCCCGGAACTGTTGTTTTCCTTGAACAAATAGCCAATCCCCAAAAAACCAACCAGATAAACAACAATGATTATGTAATCTATAGCATTCATAACTTTCCTTTTAGTTGGTTTTTGATGCCGTTGGTCCAGTCTTCTTTAAGTATTGAAAACAACATGCAGTCCGCACGATCTTTATTATGAATAGCAGGAAATATTTTTCTGAGCACCCCTTCGTGTGTGCAACCCACACTTTTCATGGCAGCAATGCTCACACTATTCTCCGAATGCGCGCCAAGGCCTATTCTTTCCAATCCTAATTTTTCGAACGCAAATTCAAAAAGCAGGAATTTACAGTGCTTATTCAGCCCTGTGCCTCTGCACATCTTGCCATACCAGGTGTAGCCCAGTTTAATGTTTCGAAACGCTTCTGAATAGTCAAAAAATCGGGTACTGCCACAATATTGACCGACGCTTTTATCAAAAACAGCGAAGGGATATTCTTTTTTCGCATGCCTATGTGCAATGGCATCCCTTATGTAAAAATCAAAATCGGATTGACCGTTTGAACGGCCCAAAAAATAGGTCCATATTGTAGTATCTCCGGTTAGTGGTTTTAGTTTTGGGGAATGTGCCTCGGTCAACGGTTCAAGTCTGACTTTGGAATTCTCCAAAACGTAGTTTATTGAAAAATCCATTGCCATAGCTGTATCCTTAGTTTTCTTCTAAAACAAAATCAATATACAAGGCGGCACTCCAGGAAAAATTGTCTCCCCCATATCCACTTTTCGAGGTATCCGGATTATCCTTACGACAATCGAAATATTCAAAAAAACCATACTTCTCTATCAATTCAATAGAGTCGCTCTTTATTCTTTGCGCCAATTCGTGATATCCCCTTTCCTCCAATCCATGGTATAACATCCAATTAAGATTGATCCAAACAGGGCCTCTCCAATATTTTCTCGGATTAAATCGTTCATGATCAGGATCAAAAGAGGCACACAGGTACTTATCGTCTCCTCCAAATTTTTCATTCAAGGTGAACACCATTTGTTGCGCCTTTTCATGATCCGGAGCTTGCGAAAACAGCGGCGCAAAAGAGGAAGAGCTGACAAATGGGATTTGCCTGTTATTTCTTAGGTCATAGTGTACATAGGCTCCCAGATCGTCATTAAAGAGTTTGGTATTTAAGGAATGAATACTTTTTCGCTGTTTCGCCTTTAGATATTCAATCTTATCATTGTGATTTCCCAATAGTCCATATAGCCGGATCAGGGATTGATTCGACTTGATCAATATGCTGTTAAAAAGAGGATCTTGTACCAAAAATGGCGAATGCTCAACAATTTTCGATTCGTCATAATTATGCTTCTTCCCTATATCAATGATGTATAAGTAATGATCATATTCTCTTTTTGAGGGTCGTTGGTTCGGGTTGACATGCGAGGTATCTCTACGCTCAAAGGTATACTCAGGAGGATCCATAGTCTCCCAGATATCATCCCAGATCGGTGAATTATCCGTTCCCGATTCCCAGTTATGATAGATAAAAACCAGTCCTTCTTCATTACTATCTCTATGTTCATAAAAGTAAATATGATTTTCAAAGACCTTGTCTATATGCTTTTCAATAAACCTCATCATATCCTGCTTATCTTTTGAAATTCGCAAAAGATGTTCTAAAACAAATCCGAAAACAGGAGGTTGCGTCATTACGGTAGACGCATATTTTTTAGAGGATTGAGGATGGAGCTTAGATTGATGAAAATCAGGACCGGGAAAGTACGTATCGCTCTCATTGTGAAAAATGATATGTGGAATAAAGCCGTTATCCCATTGTGCATGCAACAGGGTTTCGATCTCTTTTTTTGCTTTGGCCATGTCGAAATGCGCAAATCCCAATGCAATAAACCCGGAGTCCCATTTCCACTGAAACGGATATAAGCCTTTGCTAGGAATGGTGAATCCTTCCTTTTGAAAATTTCGGTTCAGCACTTCCTTGGCCTTTTCTAATACAAGCTTGTTCATATACACCCAAATCATTTAAAACATGCTGGTAGTTGGTAATTTACCTACCAGCATGTGCCTTAAAAAACCAACTTAAACTACTGCAGCTATGTCTAAAAATTAAATGTGGCAGTTAAAAAGAACCTCCTGGGTAAAATTGGACGCCCAAGGAAAAATTCACCATCATCTACCTGTCCTCCGATTCCTGCTCTTGGATTGCCTTCGGTAAGTCCATCGCTATCGAATAAGTTAAAGACCGAGAAGCCCAGTCGTACTGAGTTTACATCCTCGGTTCTAAATGTATATCCTGCACCTATCCGCGCTATGGTGATAGCATCTAATTCTACATTGTTACCATCATCAGTAAATTTATTCCCCGTATGATTTAAGGTGAAGTTCGCATCAAACCTTCGGTTATCATAGTTAAGACCAAGACTACCTAAGAAATTGGGTTGTCTACCTATTTCATTTCCTTCATTTAGTGTAGTTACCTCCCCATTCAACAAATTGGTGATTTCATTTTTGTTGATCTCGTGATCCTGATAAGTAGCCGTACCGTTCAAACTGAAATCGTCCGTGAATCGAAACAGCCATGAAGCTTCCAAGCCGAAAGTGGAAGTGGTTTGTTCGCTTCGTGCCTGATCCTCCAATTGTCCGTTTACAATGGCTTGATCTATTCGTATCCGGTCCCTTAAGGTAACGTAGTACCCGGCTATGGAACCGGAGAATTTTGAAGTGCCAAACTTGGCTCCTGCCTCACCTTGTATGATTGTTTCCCCTTCATAATTTGATTCTCGTATGCCTGGAATGGGAACAAAACCACGCTGTTGGGGCCAAAAGAAACCTCTGGAAAAATTAGCGTAGAGATTGGTAGATTCCGAAAGTTCGTACAATCCTGCTAAGGATATGGCCCAATCCGTTGCATTTATTTCAGCGGTTGTAAAACTCCCATCCGCAAATCGTACATTGGCGAGTTCAGCAGTAAGTTCCGGATTATCATATACCTGGCTGTCCTCTAGCCCTCCATTGTTAAAGGTACCTGTTGTACTCTCAATACGAACCCCAACGTCAAATCGCCATCGTTCAAAGATCATCTCATCGGTGAGGTAAAATGCTGTTCTGCTCTGGGTGAGAAATCTGTTGGAAGTCATCCCAATTCTGTCGTAAAGACCGCCTTGAGAATAGATAACATTAGCGCCGGTCCCGTCCGTAAAACTAAGGTTTACCAATCTCGGGTTATTATTGAATTCAGATAGTACCCGATACTGCCAGTTTACATCTTCGGCATCCGTACGTGCCATGAAGGTCCCTAAGGTAAACGTATGCTGTCTGTCCGGCGTTCTGAAAATTAAGTTGGCGTCCCCGGAGTAATCGGTCATAGGACGCAATCGATCCACATGAAGGTTCTCTACAACTAAATCGTTCCCATTTATTTGTTCTCCACTACCTCCTTGATAGGTGGCATCAAAACCTGTATTTCCAGGAGCAATTTGTGCTACATAATTATCAAGGGTTATCGGATTACCAAAATTACCGTTACCGCCCACGTAAAGGGCAAAGTTATGTTGGTAGTTTGCGTATCGGATCTTAGATTTAAAACTGAATTGCTCATCAAAATTATAGACAAAGTCTCCCATTAAATATCCTCCTTTGGTGGAGACACCATCTTCAATAGGACTCTTGTATACACCACCGGGGGTAAGAAATGACGTCTCCGCAAGTTCCCCGGATAACAACTGCTCAACGTCATCGCCGTCATTCCCCGCTATTCTTTCCCGGGTATCTCCATCCAGCGGTAACGGCAGGAAGAATTGGGCCTTATCATCAATGTACTGCCCATGTAGGGTGAAGGTCCCTTTCTCGAATCGTTTTTTTATGTTCCCTCTGAATTGGACGCCCCTTGTTGGCAAACCCGTTTCTATAGGACCATCATCCTTTCTTACAAAGCCGGTAAAGGCATAAAAGGTGTTCGAGTCCTCGCCTCCCATTTTTCCACCTGTATAAAAATCTGTTTTCAATCTACCTCTACTCCCCCATTCTACATTAATGACATTTCCAGGATTCGTGTCCCCGGTCTTGCTTGAATAATTGATAAGACCTGCAACTGAACCACCGCCATAAAGCACTGCAGCTCCACCTCTTACAAATTCCACCCCCTTAAATCCGATATCAGGACGGGCGTAAACATCATGTGCAGAAGAGTTAAGGCCAAAGGTGCTCATCAACGGCATCCCATCGTATTGTAAAGGATTAAATACATACTGTCCTCCGGAAGGCAAACCCCGTACAAACAGGTTGGTAGCCGTTTCACCACCACCACCTTCAGCAGTAATACCCGGTACATCCCGCAATATGTCTGCCTGACTATTTGCTGAAAGTTTAGTGATTTCGGCGATCTTCTTGGAGCTAATGGAAAGTGGGGCTTGTTTTTGTGACCTAAAGGTGGTGGATGCCGAAAGGACCACCTCATCGAGTTGCTGGCCGCTTTCTTCCAAAACAATGTCCAAAACTATGGGATCTCCATTCAGATCTACAGCTTGTTCCACCGAAGTAAATCCAATAAATGAAAATCGGATGGTTTGGCTCCCGCTTAAGTTGGTGGCCAATAGGAAATTGCCATCAAAATCAGTAGTAGTACCTTCTGTGGTACCCACAATGATCACATTAGTTCCAAGAATGGGCACTCCGGCCACATCCTTAACGGAACCTGAAATCTCGGTCTGGGCTTGGATACCTGCGCAAAAAAACAACGCAACTACCGCAAAGACTAATTTTTTCATAATACATAAAGAATAGTGAATCGATCAACACCTAAGTTTTAACGAATCGGTTAATTATGAACTGAAATTATATTAGTATCACAATCATTTTATAAAAAAATTGAGAAAAATGTATGCAATCGTTTGCGAAAACGTTTGCAATTTTGAAACTTGTCAATTGAATTGATGGAAAGTCTTGCAAAATGATACATCGTAAGCAAAATATTACACTAAAAGGATTGGCAGATGAGTTAGATCTTTCTGTTTCAACAGTTTCAAGAGCGTTAAACAATCATCCTGATATCAGTTCGGCAACAAAACAGCGGGTACAGAATTTAGCCAAAGAGTTAAACTACATCCCAAATCTTTTTGCGAAAGGCTTTAGGACGCATCACACCAGAATTTTGGGGGTGATCGTACCCAACGTTTCGCACTATTTCACAACAACTATCTTAAAAGGGATCCTGGATACCGGTGAACAGTTGGGCTACCGTATCATTATCTGCGAATCCAAAAATGATGAAAAAAAACAAACGGAAATGCTCCAGACTATCTTGCAATTTGGGGCTGAGGGTATTTTACTTGCTTTGGCGAGGCGAACGAAATCTATAGATGGGATACTGCGGGCAATGCAACGCATCCCTGTGGTATTATTCGATAAAGTTTCAGACAAGATACCCTGTACCCAGGTGGTTATTGATGAAGAAGTAGCTGCTTACATGGCCGTGGAGCATTTGATCAATACAGGAAAGCGAAGAATAGCTATTATAAAAGAAACCGAGAACTCCTATAATTCGGAAAAAAGATATGCGGGTTATCTAAAGGCGCTTCGGGACAATGACCTGTCCGTTGATGAAAAGATCGTCCTTAGCACGGAAGACATTTCTATGGAAAAGGGAAACGCCATGGCTAACATACTGCTGAGTTTAAAGCACAGGCCGGATGCGGTATTTGCGATTACCGATAGTTCGGCAATAGGGGTAATTCAAGCCTTGAATGCGTTTAAGATCAAGATTCCCGAAGAAATTGCCGTTGTTGGTTTCAGCAATTCCATACATTCCACGATCATTAGTCCATCCTTATCTACGGTAGACCAACCCGGCGAAAAAATTGGCAGTACCGCTTTAAAGGCGTTGATAGACGAAATTGAACATCCAAAAGTAGATTTTATCTCAAAAACCATTGAAGTAAAAACAAGCTTGATCGTGCGGGAATCTTCTTTTGTTTTTAGTGCCTCTTTAACCTAAGGCTTTACCTATCGAAGAATGCGGTCATGAAAGTAATGCCCCTATTCCCGTGCCGCTGAAGTCTTCTCACACAGGATCCGGAGCTGTCTGATAGCAGGGAGGCGGGATTGCTTTTTCCACCATGTGTTGAACGTAACCCAAGGGCAGCTCCTGCCTATTTAGCCAGGCTATTACGGCTTTCCGATAGGTTTAGCCTCTTTTACAACACCCCATTGGGCATTTAAAATACAAGTATGGTAAGGAAACTACCTTGGCATCCGATGTTGTTCGTGACTGAAAACTGTTTTACTCTTCCCCATGCCGTACCTCGTTAAATGGTAGATTTTTATTCTTCCTGAAATCAAAGCTGCCATAGAAGAACAGGCGAAAGGTATGATTCAAATTGTAAACGTTACCGGCAGCCAACTGCTGGTAGACCATCATATACCCGCAATCCACTTTCCACTGCTTGCTCAATTTATGTTTTAGGCCAACCGTTAAACGGTTCTGGTTAAACGTGTTAAAGACGACATCTTTACCAAAATTCAGATGTATTTCATTGGCCAGTATGAATTCTGTAGGCCCATCCTGTTTAAAAGGAAATCCTGCACTGACCAGAAATCGAATACGGTTCACAAAAAAATCGTCATTTAAGGATTGACCATCCTGCACATTATTAAAAAAACGTTGCTCTAAACGGATCCGAAATAAAGCGTTCATCGTTTCATAGCGTTTGGAGATGCTCAATTGCTGGTAGATCCTATTCTCGTTTTGGAAGTTATCCCAATCCCCGCTAGGGGTTAACCAAAGGTGAGCGTAGCCTGTTGCTAAGCGAAGGTTGGCATTTAAATAGTACTGGCCGCCAACGCGAAGGAAGTAGAAATTAGGATCCGCAACAAAATTGTTTCTCCGAATATGGATATCGTTCAATAGCGCCCAACGATCGGCAATTCGGAATACATTGTTGGTTGAGATCCAAAATTGCGCATTTTCATTTACCACACGTTCCGGTAGTGCTTGACCGTAAGCCAAGGAACATGCCAAAAACATAACTACGGTTACCCCAAAGAGGAAAGCTCTCAACTGACCCGATTTAGACTGTAAAAGTAAGCAGTGTTCGATAAAACTTTTATAATCTAAAGCTATTTTTAGTCCGCTCCCTGTCAAATTGTAGTACCTCGGTTTTTTGTTCTTGATAAAGAGGGGTACTTCTTCTATTTGGGATCTTCGGATGGCCCGGTAATCCATTCCCAAACCGGGTCGCTGTTTTTCATATACGTATCAAAACGGAGTTGTATTTCCTGGTCAATATCCAGGTCTTTTGCGGCAACCCCATACAAGAAATTGGGAAGATGGGTCCTGAAAAGACTACGTTTGTTGTGTGCCCAGTCATGTTCTTTCTGAGCATTATAAATCCTGATTTTCGAGTGTGGCAGTGTGACCACCTGCCCCTCTGCCCAAAATTTTAAGCGGTCGCCTACTGCTTCCCCAACAACTACCAGTTTGTCCTGGGCATACTTCTTTATCCGTGCTGCGGTTACAATCCCCGCAGAATAGGTTGTATTGCTTAGGACCAAGAATATCTTTCGGTCGGCATTGATCAATTTGGGTGGTTTCGTAGCCAGCTGCGTAACAACACTATAATCTCCCCCGGTATAAAATCGCAGGTCGATGACCACATCGTACTCCCTTTTTGTTTTCAGCATTTTATGGAATTCCTTTACTTTCCTTTTACTATCCGGACAATTTTGCCAAAAACTAGTGATTTGAAAGTAGGCTATTTTTTCCTGTGCATCGAAGGTATGGAAGACCCCTTCTTCGGCATGCCTTAAATACAACGGTAGCGCTTCACTATCGTTTTTCAGAAAATTCCAGGGACTTTCTTTCTTCGGTGAAGGATATAGATTGGCCCAGGCTTAAAACCAACTCCTGTCCTGTTCCACGTTTTTAGCCCCCATAGTAAGCTCCAGCGTATCCTTGTCTTTGACCAATTTTTGATGCACTTTTACCCCGCCGCTGAGGCGCTTGATCCCAACTAGCCCGGTAACGGCAAGCCCTTAATTTAATGTACCATTCGTGCACTTTTTAGTTGCTCGACCTTACAAGTAGGGTGTTGTGCTTCGAAACACAACCCTATAGCCCTTAGGAGGTATTAAGACAATTGTCTCCCTATTTAAGACATTTTTCTTATCTTTGTATAAAACACGGGATATGTCTACTGCAAGAAAAATTATTTCCTCCACCAGTTCGAGACAGAACGATGACAAACGCGCATTTAAATTGATTCGTTTGGTTCGCGATGGAATACCTTTTCATGACTTTTCCTATATCGCCGCTGCACATCCTTTTGATACGAAGGAATGGGGGGCATTCCTCAATACTACGGTACGAACCTTGGACCGGTATAAAGAAGGCAACAAAAAACTCACGCAAAAACAAACCGAACGTGTTATCGAGATTCAGCAGTTAATGGAATATGGTATCACCGTATTTGAAGACAATCAAAATTTCTACGCCTGGTTAAATTCGAAGAATGTTGCCCTCGGCAGTTTTGTGCCTAAACAACTCTTTGATACCACCATCGGCATCAATTTGGTTAAAGACGAGTTGGGTAAAATTGAACATGGCCTTCTTGCCTAATGGTTGTTTTTAGGCTAGCCAAAGCAAAATACAAAAACGATCTTTCCGGTATTGGCGCTGAAAAGTACGGGGGAAGATGGAACAACAAAGGGACCCGAATGGTCTATACCGCAGCATCCAGAGCCTTAACGGTTTTGGAATTGGCGGTGCACGTTGCCTTTAACATACTTCCCAAAAACTACCATATTGTTGAAATTGAGATCCCGGAAAATTCTATTCTGGAATTTGATGTCTCCTTGCTCAAAAACAAGGATTGGAAATCACACCCACCCATAGAGTTCACCCAAAGTGAAGGCGATACGTTTATTCTGGAGAATGCGTTTTTAGGGTTAAAGGTGCCATCGGCAATTGTAGCTGGGGATTTTAATTATCTTCTAAATCCCCTTCATCCGGATTTCGATAAAGTCAAAATAACAGAGACCGCTCCTTTTGCATTTGACGAGCGACTTTTCCAGGAATTTGGAACGCACTAGGGGCCTTCTCGCAACTATAACCACCTTTAATAAAAGACCTACCGAAGGGTCGGTTTTTGGGCGCACCATTTAACAAATTTTAACACTTGCAAAGTCAAATTCGAACGAATCTAGTTTTTATTCATTCGTTTACTGGCACTATCCTTCTCCCTGAAGGATTTGCCGTAATTAAAATAAAACCTTTTATTTCCTATCACACGATTTCTATAAGATATGAATCTATTGGTCCAGTCAACTTCAAAGGAATTCAGGCTTCTTTTTGTTTACACGTATTACATTGTTTTATTTTTCATGTTAAGAAAAAGAGGCGTCATAAGGCGCCTCTTCTTTTCAACTACATATTCTTACTCCATAACCCTAAAAACCTCTGCTAATTCAGGGATCAATGCGTCTCTAGTAGCCCATAATACTCCACTTTCGTCAAATGCTATAGCCGTTAACATGGGTATGCCGGTTGCTATGGTCGTACATTCCATCGTAGTGACATCACAAGATTTGATAACTCCTCCTTCTCCGCCTCCAACTTCCAGCGCAAACCAACTTTGGGCATCAAACTCCGCAACATACAGTCTTCCATCAGCTCCAAAAACCATATCGATAATTGAAGTAAAGCCACCATCAAAAACGATTACACAAGCTGGATCTGTTCCACACATGGTCCCATTAGCATCAGGTGCAACCTTCCAGATTCTGGATTCCCCGGTTGGTGCCGGAAAGCCCTTGAGCTCGCCAACGTAATAATACCCATCCGGACCTACGGCTACTGCGGTCGGGACAGCTTCGGCGGGAATCATTTCAGGAAGATTACAGATATCACTCGGATTAGGACATTCCACCAAACTTTGAACATTTGCGGTACTCACGAGTTCTGTTGGAAAAACAGCAACTAATTCTACATTACCCTCGCCGTCTACGCGGAGTAAATCATTGGCTCCGGCATCCGCAATTAGGGCGGTATTGCCATTGAGCGAAAGCACTGAATACGGATTGGAACCTATTTCTCCCCCGTCGGGGTTATTGGCCAGATCAAAATTGAATAGGTTAACAAGAAACTCACTGGTACCATCCGAAATTTGATACAATCCCTGACCAATATCCTGCACGGTGTCATCGGCATCGGGTGCACCTTTTAACGCCAACATATCCCCGCCGTTCGTGATCGCAATGTTACTCACCCCCAGAAGCGGAATTGTTGCACCACCAAGACAGCTAGCAATACCTGCACCAGCATCGGCAACCAGAAGATCCCCTTCAGGAGTAGCTTCCAGATCAAATATGGCCCCAGTAAAACCGTTATGGTTGGCATCTGGAAATATAGGGTCTTCAGGTACTTCTTCCACTTCCTCCGGGACAGGAATTGCAACCTCCTCTTCAGGAAGTATTGTCTCATCATCTGAACATCCATAGATCAGCAAGGCTAATACTATGATAACACATTGGTAAACGAATCTTTTCATAATTATGTATCTCAATTGGTTACTCTTTTTGATTTGTTGTCCCAAAAAAACAGTGGTTTCAAACAAATCGAATATTGTATTTTTCACTTATTTGACGCAGTACCTCAAGGTCTGGGGGGCCAGCAGGCAGGGCAGCAATTTCTTTGAACATATGCTCAATACCGGAAGGGAAAACACAGAGCATTAATTTGACTTTTTGGTCGCCTACTACGCGCCATGAATGGGGAATCCCACGTGGACAAAATCCGATATCCCCTGATTTCAACACCTTAACTTCATTACCAACCTGAATCTCAAGTTCACCTTCCAAAACATGAAAAACTTCATCTTCATCCCTGTGTATGTGTAATGGAATGCCCATACCCGGATTACTGACATGCTCAATTTGGGTATATTGATTATTGGTATCCTTTCCGGTTAGTTTAATGGTTTGCCAATCTCCTAATAGTAGTTGTTTTTCCCCTTCTCCTTCTTTTAGGATTTTTGGTTTCATGTTTTGAGATCGCTTCTCGTGCCCGCCACCCAGCGCACGTGCATTTCCAACAAGGCTGGTCGAGAACATACCTAAACCTATAGCCATAGATTTCATAAAATCACTCCGTTTCATACTCTGCTGTGTTTTGGTTTAATGGTATAAAACTAGATCGGCTATCTTGGAATTAGTACCACTAACATCCTGTTTATTAGAACATTTGTGTCATGCCATTTCAAATGAGACATTAGTGGTAATACATGACTCAAAACTGTTATTGATACTTGTATGGTATCTCGATGTTTGTACTTGTGCCCAATGGTATAGCTCCTATTTTATTATCTTATAAAAAGATTGGTAGCGTTAAACGTGTGTGAGAATGTCAAAAAAAATCCTTCTGAGTCTTCTGCTTATAGCATCCCAATCCTTCTCCCAGGAAGTTTACGAGCTAGACACCAAATACCCGGTCCATGATCTCGATACGCATTTACAGGTGTTTGCAGATACCTTGCATAGCTATACCCCAAAAACTATTCTAGGCGATGCAACCCTACCATTTCAAAACGGTGCTGCATTGCCTAAACGGCTATTACCTAACGTAACCTATTGGGCTAAAATCCGTATTCAGACAAGTGCTGTATTAGAAGGATGGAAATTACATTTTCAAGATACCAGAATTGGCCTGCCTGCCTGGGCAAAAAGCAATGGTAAAGTAGACGTATATGCCTATGATGGTGAACGCCTGATATTTCATGGAAGAACCGGGGTAGATTATCCCAAGAAGACGCGTTCCACAACAGATCATTGGGTTTTAAACAGCATTGGTTTAGAAGCCATTCCCGCTAACAGGCCTATTACCCTAATCATACGGGCCAAAGGCAATAGTTTTGGTCATCCCCCTTATTTTAATCTGAGTGCACGCAGCCCGTCGCAGCCTTATTATCATCAAATCTATCAGTTTCATAACAGCTTTAACATCTTTATGTTCGGTGTTACCTTCATTGTTTTTTTATACCATCTTTTACAGTTTCTGTACCTAAGGGACCGTCTGTATTTCTGGTGCTCTCTTTGGTTATTTTCTGTATTGGCAACCCATACCATGACGGTTGGAGTTGGTATAGGAAACATACCGATCTTCAGATTCTCCCTATGGCTTATCCTGGCCAATAGCGTATTATTTACCTTCTGGTTTTTTGGTAGAGCGTTTATAGAGTCGAAAAGAAAATTTCCACTACTGGATAAGTTTATTTTAGGCTTCGCATTGCTAATTATAGCCGAAATTGCCATAACTGTGGGTTATGTTTTGGTTTCCAATCCAGAACGCGATTATACCGGACCAGGCTTTCATTTTGTGTTTTTAAATGCTTTTGCAGTGGCAAGTCTTATGATTTCGTTACTGCTCACATTTAAAAAAGACCTGTTTGCACGTTATTTTGGCATCGGTTCAACTATCGGTAGTTTGTTTTTTATTGTGGGCACCTTATGGTCATTTGGTATGCTAAAATCAATGCCATTTAACATAGATCCCTATGCCACCGGTATCTTTCTTCAAATTATTATTTACTCTTTTGGCATTGCCTTCCGAAGGCAGAAAATCAATGAAAAAAATGAAGAAGAACGGTTACTGGCGGAACGTTCTATGGCTGAAATTGGCCGCATGAAAGATCTTGACGAGATAAAAACACGTTTTTTTGCCAATATAAGCCATGAGTTCAGGACACCATTAGCGCTGATTTCCGGACCGATACAAAGTGCCTTAAAAAGAAGTGCCAACGAGCAGACCATTCCATTAGCCCGAAACCATTTCAAAATAATTAGCAAAAACACGAAACGACTCGAAAACCTTGTGGATCAGCTATTAGAGTTGTCAAAAATAGAGAGTGGTAAGGTACACCTATCACTAAAACAAGGAGGGCTAATCCAATTTATACGGTCCATAGTGTTTTCGTTTGAAAGCATGGCAGAACGTAAGAACATAAGCCTGAACAGCAGTTTTCCTCAGGAGTTGGAGCATGCCTTTTTTGACAAGGATAAGCTGGAAAAAATAATTACGAACCTTCTGTCTAACGCTTTCAAATACACTCCTGAAAATGGGGCCGTAACTGTAACTATTGATGGAAGTGAAAGCCACTTGCTCTTAGAAGTTACAGACACCGGTAAAGGAATTGCCAAGGAGGAATTAAAACGGATTTTTGAGCGTTTTTACCGTGTTGAAGGCAACGAAAAACAAGGATCCGGAATAGGTCTGGCGCTGACCAAGGAACTGGTAGAAGTACATAACGGTACTATCAGTGTAGACAGTACGAAAGACAAAGGCACTACTTTTAAGATAAGGCTACCCATTGTATTGGCCCATTTACCCCAAGGTATAGCGGTATTTCCAGAATCTAACTCCGCTGTTGAAGAGGATACCAGGCGAACTATAGAAAAACCGCAACCACAGGAAGCTATTGAAATCATTGAAAACAAATTACCCGTGGCCCTTTTGATTGAGGATAACGCGGACCTACGGCAGTATATCCGGGAGGTTATACTGCAGCATTTTCAGGTTAAAATAGCCAAGAACGGCCTGCAAGGGGAGCGAATGGCTATTGAACATATCCCGGACATCATTTTAAGCGATGTTATGATGCCAAAAAAAGATGGCTATGCACTCTGCAATGCATTAAAGGCCAATCCCAAGACCTGTCATATTCCTGTAATACTCCTTACCGCCAAAGCCGGGCAAGAAAATAAAATTGCCGGGTTAACCCAGGGAGCAGATGCCTATTTAACCAAACCTTTTGATGAAGATGAGCTTCTGCTGTTGATGAGAAATCTTGTAGAATCCAGAAAGAATCTGTGGGACTATTTTAAGGCCTTGGATATGCTGCTTGTAGATGAAATAGCAGTCACTTCCATAGATGATACGTTTTTGCAGCAGGTCTTCAAGATTATAAAGGAGAATTTGGATAATGGTCAGTTTGGAGTAGATGATATGGCCAGACATGTGGGCTTTAGCCGATCGCAGTTACATAGAAAGTTAAAGGCAATATCCAACAAATCAGCGAATCAATTAATCACTGAGGTACGTTTGAACGAAGCGCATCATATGCTAAAGCATAAAAAGGGTACGGTTTCCGAAATTGCGTATTCGGTAGGATATTCCAACCTTTCGTATTTTACAAAAAGCTTTAAAGAAAAATTTGGATTCTTGCCTAGCAAAGCTAGAGGCTCGTAGAGAAGTTACTTTCCTTTCTTATGAAAGGGCTTGAATTAATGGATTAAATAATAAGTGCTACTTTGACTATAGTGAATTTGTAATTTCGGAATTAAAACATAAGTTTAAATAAACCCTTCGTTCCCCAGTCCAAATTGATGAAATATCCGCATTAAAATCGCCAGCCAAAGTTCAGACCTCCACGCACTTGCACCTCTTGGCCTACATTATCATCTGATGGTAACCCCAGGTTTCTTCCAACACCTAACCCCAAATCGACTAAAAAACCACTTTGGCTAATCCATTTCCATCCAATTCCTGCACCAATTGAAGTTTCAAAAAAACTTTCTTCGCTGACTGAGTCATCAATACTACTGAAAACAACCTCGTCAAAGGTGAAAAATTTAAGGAAGCCCTCGGCATAAAACCCTTTAGCCCCACAATCTTCTTTAGAAAAGAAATACTGACGATAGTATGGAGTAATGGAGAACTTTTCGTATTCCGAATAATCATCATTAAATACCTTCTAACTTAACTGCATTAATCATCCTTTTTTGCCCACTTTAAAAAGGAACTACTGCCTTAATTGCGTCAAATAAATTAGGAATCAACTCGTTTTTTTATTCTTTTTGAGCCGAATAGGCTTCCTAATCAGCGCATAGGATTTCGTTTGTAGTAAGTACCACAAGGTTGTACGTTGTATGGCTCTCTTTCTAACAGGATTAACGTTTCAACTGATAAGGCTGATAACGTTATAACAATTTGCTAGGCTTTCCTGATAATTATCGGTAATTCACGGTACCTTATACCTTCAATTTAGAAGGTTCTTCTTTTTGGAATTATTTATGGACGATAACTTTACAATAGCGCTGGGACAAATGGAAGTGGTTCCGGGAAGGCCCCAATTGAATTTGGATAAAATGTTGGAAATGATCGAGGAAGCCAAACAAAAGTCGGTCGATTTGATTTGCTTTCCGGAAATGTGTATTGGGGGCTATTTGTTGGGCGATAAGTTTCTTGAAGATTCCTATTGCGAGGAACTCATGCGCTACAACGATGACATTTTAGAGGCCAGTGACAACATAGCCATAGCGTATGGTAATATCTACGTAGTTAAACCTGGCAATGGACACCATCCGAATAAAGATGGTAGAAGCAGAAAATATAATGCCGTATATGTGATGCAAGATCAGAAGTACGTGGAGCGAGTTGTTGAAAATGGTATTCTACCTGTTGGAGTTCAGCCCAAAACATTGCTGCCCAATTATCGGTTTTTTGACGATGAGCGCTATTTTTTTTCATTACCGGATGTGGCTACAGACTTTGGTAAGGACCTCAACGATTTGTTATCGCCTTTCCCGATTTCGGTAGCGGATAAAAAAATTCCAGTTGGGATGGAGTTGTGCGAAGACCTTTGGTGTTATGACTACAGGTCTGATGGAGCGCCTATAAATATTACCAAAATACTCATCGAATCAGGAGCGGAAAAAGTCGTCAATCTATCGGCATCCCCCTGGACTTTTATGAAAAACAATGCCAGGGACAGGCGTGTAAAGTACTTGCAGCAACAGTCTGCCTCTTTCGTTCCCTATTATTACGTGAATTGTGTTGGGGTGCAGAACAATGGTAAAAATATTGTCACGTTTGATGGCGGTTCTACAGTGTATAACCAAAAAGGAAATCCGTGTATATTATCCGAGAAGGGTTGGAAAGAGGAATTGATGATCATTGATAACAAAGCTTCATTCAACTCTACAACTAGGAATATCGGAAATACCATAAGGGAAAAATACTTAGCCATTTCCAACGGATTAAAAAATTCGACGAATATCCTAGGCGATGATCCACGTTTTGTTATTGGTTTAAGTGGTGGAATTGACAGTGCTCTCGTGGCTACGCTTTTAGTGCTGGCATTTGGTAAAGAAAAAGTCATTGGCGTTAATATGCCATCGAGATACAATAGCGCTAAAACCAAAAATTCGGCAAAGACACTCGCACGAAATTTAGCTATTGACTATTTGGTTCTCCCTATTGAGGCCGTGGTGAAAGAAAACTCGGCTATTTTGGAACAAGACGGGCAAGAACTGAGCGAGTATCATTTAGAAAATGTACAAGCGAAGATTCGAGGAACCTCCATCCTGTCCAATCTCGCTGCCAAATACAACTGCTTCTTTACCAACAACGGTAATAAATTGGAAATTGCTCTAGGATACTCTACCCTCTATGGTGATTGGGGAGGTGCCATAGCTCCCATCGGTGATCTCACTAAAACAGAAGTTGTAGCCATGTGTCGCTATATAAACGATGCTGTGTTTGGGAAAGAAATTATCCCTGAACTATTATTTCCCGATGCATTGTGGCGGTTTAATGGAGATCAGATTCAACCCTCTGCCGAATTGAAAAGCAATCAGGTTGATCCGATGAAGTTTGGATATCATTGCAAATTACTTGAAGCGGTAACGGACTATCAAAAAAAGTGTATCGAGGATATCATGGTCTGGTACCTTGAGGGCGTCCTACATGAAAAATTGGACATCAATTATGAGCTTATGCAACGGTGGCGCATTGACGATCCGGAAGAGTTTTTAAGAGATTTGGAATGGTTTTATGACGCCATTCAAAAAAACGTTTTTAAGAGAGTGCAGTCTCCCCCGATTATTCTTACCAGTAAATCCAGCTACGGGTATGACATCCGGGAGTCACTACTGCCTGTGTTAAAGACAAAGCAGTTTAAGGAGCTTAAGGAAAAAATCAAGTTGATGGGTAAATACGGGAGGTAAAAGGACAACCATAATGTAATTAGAGTATCTTTCCTTGCCATATCTCCTTACTTGGCCTTTCCGTAACTACGTCAAGATTTCAACGAAATCCCTTTTTTACCACCGCATTTTGATGTGATTATGCCCTTCTTTTTCTTGTAATGTATAATGCCAGTAACAAGGATACCATTAAGACTCTGTGAGTGAGATGTTATTAGATGCTTTAAAGAGCTGCATAAAAGAAAGTGTAAGTACGACGGACGTAGCAAAACCCATTATCGCCACGGTGAAGAATACAATTCCTGCAAAGCTTAAGTTCTTAAACCATTGCTCAGAGAGTTGTACCAAAAATAACGGGTTAATTTCGGTAGTATACACCGCAAAGAAAACAGTAAATAGTAGGGTTGCCATAAATCCGGTGACAATACCGGTCGAAAAACCCTTGTTGTAATTAAAAGTTGGGCCTTCTTCCAACCGCCGATATTTTATTGCTTCATAAATGCCAAACCCTGTAATTATGCCGTTGAACAAACTAAAAAAAATATTGGTGTGCAGATTGAACAGAGACAGCACAAGGAAATACGCTAGTAGGGATCCACTGGTGGCTAGACCAAAACGAATGGGGAGGGTAAAGTTTTTCATTTTATTAAATTTTATAGTGTGTTGAATAGAATTAAAAATAGGGATAGTACAAGGAAGGAAAACGCGGGGAATGATTTTTGAAAAGGATCCTTTACCTTGATGTGCATGGCTATGGCACCCGCCATTAAAATGGCCATCAACCCAGCTGCCGGTAAGATAAGTTGAGGTATCCAAATGGAAACCAATAGCAGCGTTGCTGCTAAAACCTTAAGACTTCCTACGAGATAAAGCATGGTTTCTGACAAGCCATATACCTCAAACTCTTTTTTCATGTTTGTCGCTTGTCCACCACGCCATGAAGTGGGTTTATTGAAACGTAAAAACCATACGTTCACAATGCTAAAAAATATAAAAACCTTTATTATGATAGTTACATATTCCATCTTTGCATTTTTAAAATAGATACGCTTTTCTTCCCGACGTAAATGGTTATAACATCCTCACTACTTATTATAGGCATACTGTGCTCTGCAATCTCATTTCTATTTTTTGGTTATTCATGTCTAACCTCCCCATTTATGGTTGCAGAGTTCAAGAGGTATGGGCTCAATAAATATCGTCGTCTTACTGGTTGCTTACAGATTTTAGGTGCCCTAGCCCTTCTAGGAGGATTTTTTTATGTACCCTTCACTGTTATTGGCAGTGTTGGTCTATCCATTCTAATGTTGATGGGACTGGCGGTCCGCATCCGTCTTAGAGATAGTTTCATTCAATCAACACCTGCAGTATTCTATGCGGTGCTTAACATGGTAATCTTCATAGCAGTTTTACAAGGTTTCCGCTAAATTTTCCAATCGGTTAATCCATACTACCGTCTTTACTTCCTACCAATGTGATAAAAACCTATCACTCCCTTAGATAGGCTGAATACATCCACACTAATTTTTCTTGTTCTCGGATATAGTCACTCATTTGAGCATTCGTTCCCTCGTCATCGATTTCAGCTGAAAGCACAAGAATATGACGTTGTTTTGCAAGCAGTGTCTTAAAAGCCATCAGAATTTCTTCAATCGCTTTTTTACCATCAGTGACTTGGTCACTTTCGGGTATTCTTGAAGTATTGAGGTAGTCCGTAAACTTGTGTTGGGGGACGTATCCAAGGGTCAAGATTCTTTCCGCCACTTCATCAATTTTTACAAAAAGGTCGTTATACAATTCTTCAAATTTTAAATGTAATTCAAAGAATTTATCACCACTGATATTCCAGTGATAGCCTCTTGTGTTTTGATAAAAGGTAGAATAGTTGGCCAGCAGGTCGTTCAGAAGATCGGCGAGCTCTTTACTTTTTTCTTGATGTAGCCCGATTGCGTTTAAATTGTCCACTTCCATAGTACGTTGTTTTATTTTTTACGTTGTAATTCTGGTTTATAGTTTGAACCTATGTATGATTTAGCTGGTCGTTTCTAAAGGATACGTTGAAAAAGAAGAGGCAAGCGTTGTTCTCCTATTGTGTCGTGGAGGAAAGGCCTTACTGTCCATTTCTTTAGAAGCACCGCCGAACTCGTGACTTGTAAGCCTGGGTATTCCAGCTATAAAAATCGTCGAGTTCGAACGGTCTTCATCAATGCCTTATTCTAGGTTAGGGCATCACTACCGTATCGATGGCATGTATTACACCATTTGATGCCGCTACATCAGTCAACACAATAGTAGATGTGCCACCTTTGGCGTCGGTTAAGATTACATTATCCCCATCAAGGGATGCAGTAAGCGTATTTCCTTGTACTGTGGTAATCACAAAAGAACCATTGTTGTCTTGAATAGCCTTGACCACATCGGCCGCTTTAACATTGCCAGCTACGACATGATACGTAAGAATAGCGGTAAGCGTCCCCTTGCTCTCCGGCTTCAGCAACTCATCCAAAGTACCTTCCGGTAATTTTTCGAAAGCTGCATTAACCGGAGCAAATACCGTAAACGGGCCTTCACCGCTTAATGTCTCCACCAGTTCTGCCGCTTTTACAGCGGCTACTAATGTCGAAAAATTCTCGTTACCCGCGGCCACCCCTACGATGTTGGGTGTTTGTTCCTCAATGACTTCTTCTTTTTGAATTTCACTTTCTGTAGTTTCAGTTTCGTCAGTGCTGTTTTTCTTTTTCGTGTCCGAGCATCCGTAAGCTGTAATTAGGCCGCCAATTAAAGCTAAAGCCAATAATTGTTTTTTCATGTTTTGATTTTTTAGTGAGTATAAGAATACAGAGATTATTTCTATTTTTGTTTAATATAAAGTTAAATAAGTTAAACAAAACTTATTTATAAAAAGTCTATTTAAGCCTAATCTATGTTTTCACTAGTTATTGTTGGTGACGTTTGGATCCATCGGATCGGGGGGAATGGTTGAAATCGCGGTGGAAAGAAGTAAGCCTACTTTTAAGAGAAAGGAATGAAGTCTAGGTATCGCATTAGGTATAGTCTAGGGCCACCCCCCTGGGCAATTAAATGAACTAACCACATTTCATAAACAAAAGCACAGACCGCCACATACCCAATACAAAGACAGGTGGTGGACCCATTCAATACCGACTCAAAAAAGGTAAAATTGAATTGATATGCAGTGTTCAACCTTTCAAAGTATTCCTTGTCTATGGTTTTGAACGACAAACAGCAACCTTCATAAGTATAAAAATGAAGCGCGATTAATATTTGTACTGCCACTTTAGTTTGGCACGATAGTACAATACTGAACCGGAATCTTCTGCGAGGCGGATTTCATATATGGTGAAGATTTGTGAAGTAAATGAGCTAACAGATAATCTGTTGGAAGACATGGAAGCAGCTTATAAAAAGCGGCCATAAAAGGAGGGGATATTTTAACAACGTCCAGCACTATGGAGCGGTTCCATAAAAAAGATTTGAAACATAATAAGCCCCATGATGTTCCGAGGAGGTAATGAATTTTTGAAACGCTGTGGGCGACATAAACGTCTGCTCTTTCATATCGTGGATAAAATGGGATTGGTCATAGTATCCGTTCGGGACGATATAATCCAAACTGTTCCCGTTCAAAAGTTTAAACGTATGGCTTTGCATTTTCACCACCTTGGAATACGACTTAAGGGTCAATCCAAGATGCTTTTGGAACAATTGCTGTAATCGTCGTTTGCTGAGGTTCAGCTGACCGTTTATCTGACCAATGGATATGTTCCCTTTATTGACCATGATGTGTTGTAGTACAAAGAGAATTCGCGGATCCACATTGGTCTTTTCCTTTTGTTCATTGAACAAGGTAATGATTTCGTTAAGCACGCGACTACTCTCCAAATCTGAATGGATAAGGGTTTCCAAACGTTCTGCCAAATACTTGGAAAAACTAGCTACGGGTACACGAAGGTCCTTAAATTCATGAGCGGGTAATCCTGTCAAATAGGGTATGGCGTAGGGCTGTAATTGGATGGTAATGGCCCTCTGGATCACCCGCATGTTCAACTCAAAAGGACGGATGGAATTGCCTGACAAATAGGAGGTAGTCTCCAACACCTCCCCCTTATGATCTTTAATTGAAAACTTGGTGCCGGAAATAACATTGATATATGGATATCCGGTGGGAAAGGCCTTAACATGGATGTTTATGCCATGGCTTTCTTCCACGATCCATGCATTGCGTATCAGCAGGCTTGAAACGTTATCCAATTGTGCTGGAATAATTTGCATACGGTAAATTACAAATTTGAAGGTAGCCGGACTTCATGCCTTTCGTTTTTTTACAATACATGGAAGACAAAAACCTTTTTATTTGCCGGTAGTTAGCAGAACCAATGTTGAAAAGAAAAGTTAAGGCTTCCATAGTCATTGCCTGTGAAGCCGAAAAAATCATAGCTGCATTCACAGCATTTGAAATGCTGAAGGACTGGTGGAGCGTGGAGCGCAGTTTTGTGGAGAAAAGTAGAGGAGGCACCTATATGTTGCTGTGGGGAATTACTGCAAAAGGGATTGCATACATCTCCTCGGGTACTATTGAAGAATACGACCCAAATACAATTTTAAAGGTCAGGAACTTTGCCTATGTATGTCCTGACCGTCCCGTTTTAGGAAATATGACCTTAACGATAAGGATTGAAAAACATGACGGTAAATCTAAGGTGCATCTATGCCAATCGGGATACCAAAACGGAACACATTGGGACTGGTATTACAATGTGGTTTCCAAAGTCTGGCCCGAGATGCTAACTGTACTGAAGCAGTATTTGGAAAATAAACCACCAAACCAATAAATGCATGCAATATACTATTGAAACCATAATCGAAAAGCCTTTGGAGGAAGTTCTTGAGCAATTCCACACGCCTTCAAATTATATGAAATGGATGCCGGGCATAAAGCGTTACCGGAAAATTTCGGACCATCAACGCGAAGCGGGCTCAAAATCGATATTTGAGTTTACAATGAATGGGAAGGACTTTACCATAGAAGAGACCATTGTAAAAAATGATATGCGGGAAATTATCGCTGAGTATATTTCTAGTGGTACCCTTAACATTCAAACTACCGTATTCTCCAAAATAGACCAGGACAAAACACGCTACAGGGTCAACGAAGCGTTCAAGCTAAAAGGGTTTATGAAGGTGATCGGTCTACTGATGCCAGGTTCCTTTAAAAAACAGACCAAAAAATTTGTAGAGGCCTTCAAGAACTTTGTGGAAAACAGGGAATAGCATGGGAGAAGGGCAACTATCAATAATAAAGGAACAATTATCCAAGCTTGACGACGAACAGAAAAAGGAAGATTGCTTTGCACTCTTGCAACTAATGACAAAAATTACAGGAGAAGCACCAAAATTATGGCGGGGAAATATGATCGGTTTTGGAACTTATCGCTATAAATATAATAGCGGGCGCGAGGGGGAATGGTTCCTGACCGGTTTCTGTCCCAGAAAAAACAATTTGGTGGTTTATATTGTTGCTGGTTTTAAAGCGTATGAAACCCTTTTGGCTAAACTTGGAAAGTACAAAACAGGTTCTTCGTGTTTATATTTAAATTCACTTCGCGATGTGGATCCCGCCGTGCTTTCCAATCTGATCTCCTTGTCTGTGGAGCACATGAGAAAAAAATATATGGTTGAGTAAAAACAAAAATCATGACAAGAATAACAGGATTTACGCTGGCTGTTACCCGAATGGAACAGACGATTGACTTCTACACCCACGTATTTGGTATCTCCTTTGAAGCAAAAGAATTATATGGTGATAAATTGTATTATGGCGATTGGGAAGGAATCGAGATATGCCTCTGTCCTGCATCGCTTGCAAAAAACACTGCAAAACAGAACAGGCATCAACTGGAAGTACTGGTAGCGCACATTCAGAAGACGAAGGAATTGGTGGCGCGGTATGGTGGAAGAAGTATGGGAGCGATAGAGGAAATTGAAAATACCATCAGTATTGGGATCTATGACCCCGACAATAATTCCCTGGTTCTAAAACAGGTCAAAAAATGAGAACCGCGGGGTATTCAGGAACACCATTGGCTAAAAAACTGGGAATAACGCCTGGGAATTCCATTTTGGTGCTCAATTCGCCAAAACCCTATCCGGAGTTCTTTTTTGATTTTCCTGAAGGGGTTCAAATTCAGGAAAGTCCTACAAAGGAAAATTTCGACTTCATCCACATATTTGCTACGCGCTTTGTCCAACTTGAGACCTATTTTGAGATCGCCAAGGCACAACTGAAAAAGAACGGTATCCTCTGGATAAGCTGGCCCAAAAAATCATCGAAAATGGCAACCGAACTGGACAAGTTTTATATATTAAAATATGGCCTTGAGAAGGGATTGGTCGATACCAAGGTAGCGGCCATCGATGAAAATTGGAGCGGACACAAATTTGTTTATCGCCTAACAGACAGAAAATAACCAAATGATGAAAACTTTTACTACAACTTCCTTGATTGCCTTATTAAGCGTTCAAATCTGTATCTCGCAAAATTTCCTTGAAAAAGTAGCCACTACAAAATGGATAGGTGAGGGCCTACTTTTGGGGAGTAAAGCATCCTTTACGATGGATTGGAACTCTATCCTGGATGGTAAATTCTACCAACTAAAATTTCAAAATCAGCGTGAAGCATCCAGGGAATCTATTTTCAAGGCCATAGGCGTTTATAAGAAGAATGAAGACAATCAAGTCAGTGGTACATGGTTTGATTCAAGAGGGTTTTCATTTCCTCTCAAAGGGGAGGTTTCCTCCGATAAACTGATCATATTTTGGGGTTCGCCGGAAATTGAAGAAGGAAAGACCATTTACACGATGCAAAACGATGCTACCCTTTTTGTAGAAGACTATATTTTAAAAGATGGTGAATTGATACAATTTGGAAATGCCGCGTATGCCCCGAACGATTAAATGGAAGCTTTGTTTGCAGTCTGCACCGAGCAAGGTCTTCACCTATCTGACGAGCAAGGAAGGAATTGAGCGGTTTTGGGCGGAAAAAGCAGCGATAAAAGATGGGTATATTCAATTGTCCTTCCCAAACAATCAACGGTATGCGAGCAAAATTCTAAATCAAGAACCGAACCGCAACTTCCGTATAGAATACTTTAACTCGATTGTGGACTTTAATATTTCTGAAAATGAATTTGGCGGCACACGCTTGGAAGTGGTCAATTCCAATGTGGAAAAGGAAGAGTACCTGGCCAATTATGCGGGTTGGGTATCTGTATTAATTACCCTAAAAGCTGCAATTGACTTCGGGGTAGATTTAAGAAATCACGATCCCCAAAAGACTTGGAATGATGGCTATGTAGATAATTAAGAAAGCCTGGAAGTATAATAATCTGTTTTTTGGCATCAGATGTTCAAAACCAGTATAACTGCGTTTTGCGCTGCAAGCCCCAAATGCTTACCTCAAGCTTTACGCCACGCTCGAACGTGCCCCGCCGGAATGACCTGTCGGGCTGGCGTTCTGTGCAGGCGGGCATGGATCCTGTTCGATTTTTGTGGTGTTCGGTGTATACAGGTTAGTGCTTCTTGTTCCCGAAGACGGTTGGGATTGCTTTCCACAGTCATATAATAATAATGCGTATATTATTGATAACCTTTGATGATTTAATTGTGTGTTTAAAAGAAATAGGTGTTTTTACAATTTTGTTGTTTGTTTTCGGTCTTTTGCCCGCACAAAAAGAAGATGACTTCTTTTACGGAAAATTAATAGATGCAAAAACTGGAGAACCAGTTGTTTTTGCTACTGTTCGCCTAAAGACAAAAGCGCTAGGGGTCATTTCCAACAATGATGGGAGCTTTCAGGTACCAACCGAATTTCAGTTCAAGGGAGATGAATTGGAGATTTCTAGCATGGGATATCAGACCATGAATATTGCTTTTTCTGACTTAGAAGAAGATATTGTCAATCTAATTTACGTAAAACGGGCAATCTTTGAATTGGCAGAAACCTTTGTCGCGGGAAGAAAAAAAAGAAAGCCAACCGCCAAGCAGATTATAAGATATGCCCTTGATCGCATTCCTGACAATTACCAAAATGATTCTTTTGGACTAATTGGTTATTATCGAGACTATCAGTTCAAAGACAAAAAATATATCAACCTCAACGAAGCCTTGGTGAAAGTAATTGATAAAGGTTTTATAGAGGATGACTATAGGAATATCCAATTTGGCTTGTTTGATTACGAAACCAATCTTGATTTTAAAATAGATTCTTTTGCTGCTAAACCATATGATTATTCTAATCGGGATAAGTTCATACCCAGTGCCACTTTTGGAGAAACCTACGCTCCTAATGAATTAGTACTTCTTTTCATTCACGACGCAATTAGAAATCATGACATAGATGCCTATTCCTATGTTTACACCATGGTGGAAGATTTTATAAAAGAACACCGATTCTCCAAAGTTGAGAATACATCTTATGGTGACCAAAAGGTGTATCAAATTGATTTTAGAAAAACAGAGCTTCCTTTTCAGGTAAAGGGCACCATTTATATTGACCATAGCACATTCGCGATTCGGAAGTTGGATTACGCGGTATACAAACAGAAACAGGATGACAGTTCTCCTTCAAGATTCAGTACTACTAAAAAAGAATTGTTATATGAGATTTTAGTTGAATACCAATGGTTTAAGGACCGTATGTATTTGAATTATATATCGTTTCATAACCAGTTCAAGTTAATACGGCCTCCGAGGTTTTTTATTAAAGATATAGCATTGGAATTTCCACCGAAAAACCTAAGAAGTCTAATTAAAAAAAGGATGAAGGTAATGCTGAACGCTCCTGCTTCGAATTGGCCCACAGATGTTTTAGTAAGATACCAAGGAGAACCCTTAAAGATAGAAGATTCATTTCAGCAAGATTCAACGTCATTTACTTTAGAGTTTGCAGAAAAAACCCAAAAACAAAAAGCTTTAGTCAATCTTTTGTTTTCTACCGAAAAAGATACAATGAAACGTTCCTTGGAAATCAAAGTACCTCAATTAATTGATGAAGGTGGTAATCGGCTTGGCGAACGGGAATCTGAGATTATTGACCAGTTCAGGGAATTTTTTACCCAAAGAATTATTTATGATACTACTCAAGTGGTTCCTGATTCTTTACTAGTGAAAAAAAAGTTTTCTTTAGGCGTAAGGGAGCAGCCCAGACTAAAGCAGCAGTTTGATGAAGATTTTTGGATGAACACGCCATTAAAAGTCGTTGATAATTGATTCAGCGCATCATAGGTTTATCTTATATTAATTTTCTCCAATAGTATGCTATTTGATAGTTGGCTGATATAAGAGCCAACTAGATAAGCCTTATATTCAAGAAATATTTCAAAGCAGAGTTGGGTAATTCAAGATGTGTCTTTGTGGCCACAAAGACACATCTTGCTTGCTCCCCTTGGTCGCAAAAGAAAACCATACATTGAAAAGGCACCTAATTACAAAAAATGAATAGGCGAGTGAAACTTCGTTTCATGCTACAAGCGTCCCAAAACCTTACCTCAAAACTTTGCGCCACGCCCGAACGTGCCCCGCCAGAATGACCTGTCGGGCTGGTGTTCTGTGCAGGCGGGCATGGATCCTGTTCGATTTTTGTAGTGTTCGGTGTATACAGGTTAGTGCTTCTGTCTTCCCGAAGACGGTTGGGATTGCTTTCTCGCTCCTCTCGAAAGCGGCCCAAAGGGGTGGCCCTGCAACAACACAACCCCTTATCCCAACTTCGTTGGTCTGTGTTTTTTAGTTTCGCTATGAAAAAGTGTACGACCTATGGGAGACTCGGGATTGCTTTCTCGCTCCTCTCGAAAGCGGCCCAAGGAGTGGCCCTGCAACAACACAACCCCTTATCCCAACTTCGTTGGTCTGTGTTTTTTAGTTTCGCTATGAAAAAGTGTACGACCCATGGGAGACTCGGGATTGCTTTCTCGCTCCTCTCGAAAGCGGCCCAAGGGGTGGCCCTGCAACAACACAACCCCTTATCCCAACTTCGTTGGTCTGTGTTTTTTAGTTTTGCTATGAAAAGTGTACGACCTATGGGAGACTCGGGATTGCTTTCTCGCTCCTCTCGAAAGCGGCCCAAAGGGGTGGTATACAAGGCCTGCCAAAGGGTCGTTTTTTAGGCTCACCGCGCGGCTCACCTTTTAACAAAGTTTAACACTTTCATACGTTAGATATCTCATTATTCAATAAAAGAGTCTTCTCTATTAACATGTATTGGAACATATTTGTCAATGATGTATTCGGTAATTTCATCTAAGGTTTTCCCATTTAAAGGATGCAATCCGGGTGCTGTATAATATTCAATTTGCCCTTCCTTGTTTTTATAATACCATACCAAAGGTTTATCATCCTCTGAGAAAAATGTAAACGCCCCGTCTACTTCCACTTTCTTAAAATTAAGCAACTTTATAGGATCTAGTGGCTCTACCTTTGTGCCATATTCCGAATAAGGTTTAATATGACATGGAACCTTAACATATAGCGAATCTGCCCAAGCCATACACTGATTTGTATCAGAAGATTTTGGGCTAGGACCTAAAATTAAATTCCGCACCGCCATTGTTATTAATAAAGTACTCCCAAATACAAGGGCTATTTTAATAGCTATACTCCATTTTCTTCTCCCGTTATTTTTAACATAATCTGCATAATCCCTGTAACCTAAAAACTTGCAGAATAAATCCACACTTTCTGGTTGTGGAGGTCCAATCTCTAAATTTCCATCAATATATCTTGTGAAAGCCCGTTCAACCGTTCTGTAGCTTATGTTCTTTTTGTGATTTTCAAAAACTTCTTTTTCAACATAATTCGCCAAGGCATTATACTTATGTGAAACACAATTTCCTATGGCTGTTTCATATACTTTTCTAACAATGACTGCTACTCTTTTCTCTTCCATCGTTTCAAAATAAGCAAATTTTATAGGATAGCGAATATTTTAATTCACTGATATACAGATTCATAACATTATGTCTGATACATGTCGATCGGAAGTCGCTTCAATGTCTAACCCTATTGCCCCTACTTCAATTTTCTTTGCTCTCAAGAGTGAATTACGCTATACCGTACAACATAGCTTTTCTAGAAAATTCATTCTTACAGAAATCCGTAAAGTGGCTGGTTTTGGTTAATCGGAAAGTAGCTAAGACCGACTGCTAGCAGATTTCACTTTCCACAAAAACAAGGAGTACTCCAACACTCACGGGTGGCTGGCAAAAAATGACAATCTGAGAAAATCTCAGACAGCCACTCCATTGTTTAATCCTAAAATTTTTCAAAATGAAAAAGGTAATTTTTGCCACAATGGCAATGGTTTTTAGTATGTCTTTATTTTCTTGCACTCAAGATTCAATTGCTGAAACAGATTCGATATTCGATACTCAAGCAACTGAAGGAGATGATGGCCAAGTAGATGACGGACGAGGAAATGATGAATAAATAAGTATTTAAATTTCTAAAAGCCATGTCATTATGATATGGCTTTTTGTTATTATTACTAGGAGAACTATGACATATGCCAAAAAATCTCATTTTATTTTTATCTATTGCAGTGGTGTTTCTAGGATGTAATGGGGAAGAAATCAGTGATTCTAGAGCGCAGAGAAATATAATACAGCAGTTTATACAAGAAGCCAAAAGGAATGAAATTGATATTGGTCTAAGAATGCAATTGATTGACAGTGCTTATAAGCTTGCCAATAGATTACCTGTCGACACAAACACTCTTTCAGTAATATATACTAAAAGTAATTTGCACTATGAGTTAAAACAAAAGGACAGCTCATATTTCTATGATGGTAAATTACTTAGAGAATCTGAAAAGTTTCAAAATAATTATTACATAGGAAAAGCTAGCCAAGCACTTGCCTATCATTTTAAAACTAAAAATATTTATGACAGTGCATTTTATTATTACAATATTTCAAAAAATGCTTTTCAGAAACTAAATGACAGTGCTCAGGTTGGAAGACGATTAATGGCAATGGGGCAAATCCAACAAAATCAAAATGATTTTGTTGGTAGCAAGGAGACATTAACAGAGGCTCTAAAATACTTAGATATAAATAGAAATTCAAAATATGTTGCTTCCTGCTATAGTTCTTTAGCAACGAATCACAGAAAACTTTTAAATTTTCAAGATGCAGAAAAGTATTATTACAAAGCCATTGAAACAACTGCCTCTAATAAAGACAAGCTCACTTATAAAAACAATCTTGCAGCAAGTTATATTGATGAAAAAAAATACAATGAAGCTATTTCTATTTTAACAGAACTTTCCCAAGATTTGTTAGCGTTCAACAACAAAGAATATCCCAGAGTATTAGATAATTTGGCATATACGAATTGGTTATCGGGCAAAAAAGCAAATGAATATGCATTTCTAAGGCCGCTACAAATCCGAAAAGAGAATAAGGATAAAAGGGGGAAGATTGCCAGCTATACTCATCTGGGGGAGTTTTATACTAAAAGTGCTCCAGTAAAGGCAAAACAGTACTTTGATACGGTCATCTACCTTTCACAAATCTTGAAAATACCTCGGGCTGAAAAAGATGCACTTAGATTTTTGATGAACATAGAACTTAAGAATATTGACCTACGCAATCGTTACGTCTTTTTACAAGACAGCCTATATGCGCAAGAGTTGAAAGTCAAGACCCAATTCGCCAAGTATAAATATGATGATAAACTTAAGCAAGAGTCCATTTTACGTTTAGAAAAAGAATATGCCGAAAAGGAGTTGGAAGCGAGTCAGCAACGAAATCAGAAATTGATTTTTTCAACTATCGGTGGCCTATTAGTGGTAGTTTTATGTTTCTCTAGTTATTATTATGTACAGCGCACCAAACGTCTGAAAAAGGAAAAGGAAACAGCTGCCTTGCAAGCTGTTCATGATACAGAGGCTGAACTTTCAAGGCGATTGCATGATGATTTTGGTGGCAAGCTTAACCGTACCATGGTGATGCTTCAAAACAATACCGAACAGGGAATGATTTTAGATGTCGTAGAAGGACTTTATAATCAAAGTCGAGACTTTTCTCGCGAAATCAATACGGTAGACATAGGGCCAAACTTTAAAAATGAATTTGTTGAGATGCTTCGGTTCCGAACACCCACCAGTAGTAAACTATTACTCACTGGTTTAAATGAAGTTGATTGGAAAAGCATTTCCCCTATAAACAAAACTACGCTTTATAAAGTATTACAAGAATTGATGATAAATATGGCCAAGCATAGCAATGCAACACTAGTTAGTATTGAATTTATTGGTTTAGGAAAGGGATTAAAAGTAAAGTATGCTGATGATGGTGTTGGGGCATCCCAAAAAGAATTAGAATCTAAAAATGGCCTTCTTAATACAGAAAAGCGTATTCAGGCCATAAGTGGAAGCATTACTTTTGATACAGAAAAGACAAAAGGATTTCGTGCTGAAATCAAGGTTCCTGAGTAATACCGAATGTTATGTTTAAAAAAGTTTTGTTGGCTGAAGATTTTCAAGACACCAATCTCGGTATTGTCGACACCTTAGAAAACAAACTTCAAATTGAAAAAATACAAGAAGAGTTCTATTGTGACAAAGCTTTAAATCGCATAAAACAGGCACTATCAAAAGATGATCCTTTTGAGCTTTTAATTACCGACCTGCATTTTAAGCAAGACCATGTTGACTGCAACATCACTTCAGGGGTTGAGTTGATTCAGCAAATCAGAAAATTACAACCCGATATAAAGGTCATCGTAAATTCTATGGAGGACAATCCTGTTAAAATAAACTCTCTCTTTAAACAAGAAAAAATTGATGGCTATGTTTGTAAAGGTCGTCATGGGTTGGATGAACTGGTAAAATCAACGCATGAGGTGTATCAAAACAGAACTTATTTCTCCCCACAGATTAATCTAAATGTCGCCAATAATATTATTGAATTGGAAGCATTTGATTTGGATATTCTTAAGGATTTAGCAAATGGGCTTACCAAAAAGGAAATCTCTGAAAAATTAAAAAAACAGAATATCTCCCCCAATAGTGAAAGTACCATAGACAAAAGGGTAAGCCGTCTTTTTGATGAATTTGGGGCCAAGAACACCAATCATCTTGTTGCCAAATTGATAAAGCTGGGCAAGATTTAATTTCTACTCTCTTTTATTTTTTGATGCCTTACAGATTTCTGTAAGGTTTTGTTTTTTAATGGGTTTAGGTTTGAGAAACAAAATTCTAAAGCTTATTAAAAATGCCTATTTACAACAATTTAGGAGGAGACTCTGGAGTCTATTCTTATGAAATCTATCTAGACCGTATAATAGTAACTTTTTCTACTGGCTCGTCATATGAATATACATATGAAAGTAGCGGTCCAGAAAACATTGAAGCAATGAAAATTTTAGCCCGGCAAGGTGAAGGGTTGAACAGTTTCATTAATACAAATGTAAAATTTAAATATTCAAAGAAAATTGAATAGTGATTAGACAGAAGTAGCAACCCATTAAAATCAAATAAATAACATGAAAAAGTTATTATCAATAATATTGGCTTTTCTAATAATACTATCATGTTCAACACCACTTGATAAAAAATATGGTGAAGAGACTTTTGAGAGTGATATTAAGGAAATCAAGAGAAGTGGAAAACTGTCAGAAGAAGATGCACTAATTATGGCAGGTTGGATAATGCGTTCGAAACTTCAAGGTGAAAATTTAGAAGGAAAAACATATAACGAGATAATTAAAGAGGCTAAAGACTATGAGAAGGAACAGGAATTATTGGCTCAAAAAGCAAAACTAGAGGAGGAGGAAAAAAGGAAAAGATTGGGTTCTGCATTAACCGTTGCTATGTATGATAAGGGATATAAAGAATATAGTTACCAAGAATACCTAACATATAGTTTTGCTTTTGAAAATAGAACTGATAAGGAAATTCGTGCATTTAAAGGCTCTATTTCCATACAAGACCTCTTTGATACAGAAATCAAATCTATTAACCTCACAATAGACGACCCAATAAAAGCTGGAGATACTTTTAAAGGTACGTATACAACCGACTATAATCAATTTAGAGATGAGGATACCCGTTTAAAAAATAAAGACATGGATGACTTGAAAATAATTTGGACACCTGAAAAAATAATTTTTGAAGATGGCTCAACCATAGAATAACAACTGATGGTAGTTTCTCAATGGAAATTGCTGGTGGTAATTTTCAAATTCTCCTTTAAAACCTCCGGATTAGTTTAAAAACATACTTTAAATGAAATATTTATACCTGTCATATTTAACTATTCTATTTGCTGTAACTAGTTATTCGCAAACAGAGAGCAAAATAGTCGAGTTAGAAAACCAAAAAAAGAAATTTGAAACAGAGATTAAAAATTTGAAAGACTCTATAAATGAAATAGACTTAAAAATAGCCCAGTTGAAGTCTAAAATAAATAGTTCAACCTCCGCCAAAACAAAAGAAATTGAAAGAAAACCTACAAATAGTCCTACAAGTAACTCTTCTTCTTATCGCTCTTCAATAAAAAGCAATAAATCACGAAGTTCTTCATACAATACAAAAAAATATCGGAGTTCTAGAACTTATTACAGAGGGCCAAGAGGTGGTTGTTACTATATAAACTCAAATGGAAATAAAACTTATGTAGCTAGAAGTTTGTGCAATTAAAAGTCCTAAAACATAGCATATGTTCCTCTTCAAAAGTTTTTATTTTAAACGAAATCCAAGAAATACTGGTAAATGGTCGGATAGTTTTCTTGATTTTTCCAAATTATCACAGCTCCTCACAAAATCAATGACACCAGCCTTGATTTTACTTATATCTGCGGAATAGAATATGTTATCTATGGAGTGGTTAAGGTAATTTACGCGATCACAGGACTTTTTTAGCGTCGTTTTTTTGTCTTGAATTGCGGATTTAAAACCCTTGTTTTTTAATTTGTCAAAAATCGGTTTCTTTTCTTCTACATTAAAATCCCCAACTATAATTAAAGGAGTAGTTAAAGAGTCAATGGCAAATTGTGAAAGTGCCCTAATCTCACTTTTTGGATCTTTATCATGGGGTCTGGAATGAAAGTTTAAAACACTTATTTTTTTGCCTTGAACATAAAAATCCAAATGGAAAGGTTCACGATCTATCAAGGAATCAAGTTCAGAAACCAACCATCCCCTGTTTTTGATTTTGATGCGCTTCGTTTTCCAAATAAAAGCGTAACGCTCTGTACTATATTTTGGACTGTTTGTAGGGTCGCTTATAACATAATCCCATTTATCACCTTTCCGATTTAAAAAATCACTCAGCTTAGCAACAGCTTGTGCCCCACCATAACCAGCCACAACCTCCTGTATGGCCAAAATATCAGTCTCTCTTACAATTTCAGCTATTTCATTAAGTTCTTCAGCATTCTTTGTTTTCCCAAAATCTTTGATATTCCAAGAAATCAAACTGATTTCATCTTTTTGCGAGAATACCGAATAATTTGAAACTATGAGAAGTGTAAAAAAAATAATTCTTTTCAGCATAGAGTTAATGTTGGTTGACGACAGTTTCAAAATAGATAAAACCGGGTTCAGAATTTTACACAAATCCGTAAACCAATTAAGAAGAAATTACCTGAAGGCTTCATAACATTATCAAGTCTTTACTTATTCTTTCCACAATACTTTTCGGAATTCCAAATTCAATAGCAATTTCCGACCATCTTGGAACCAAGCTTTGAACGTCTTCTACAATACCCTTTGGGTTCTTAATGGCAAATTCCCTAGCGACTGTGAGCACATCCTTTAAAGTGATTTCCGTACGCTTTCCATTGATGGAAAGTGCTCTTGATGTAGCTTTAAAAGTTATTAATGGATTCAGCGCATAGGTTAAATCATAAGCTGGGCCTAAGCCCCAATTGTCATTCTCCTTGTCATAGATAAAACTGTGGTTCTTAAGGTGGTCATCTAAATTTCGAAATACCAAATTGAACACCATTCGTCTAAAGAGTTGCTGTAGATCTTTATGGGGTACTCCCAGACTCAATGCTACCCTAAAAACATTTTCGTAGGACGAATTTTCAGGTTGGCTTTTAAAATCCCAACCTGTCAGCCCTGTAACCGTAAGTACATGTTGTTTTTCTCCATTTTGTCTATCGTAACGTAAGGTTGCAAAATGTTTGTTTTCGATAAGTTTAGACTTCATCATGTCAATGCTTGCTTCTTGGGCTAGCAAGTAATAAGAGTATTCTATGATAGCTGCATTATATCCAATACTATCATCTAAATGAAGTTTCACCAGATAATGGTTATAGTCATCATTGATAACCCTATCCCCAGAAATAATTTCTCCAGTTTCCTTGTGCTCTGAAATCAATATTTTGGGTCGTGCACCTCCCGCCGATGTTCCGATTTTAAACACATTGAGTAAGGCCAATTCATTCAGATTTTCGCCTTTAGTATCTTCTTTTAGTTTAAGCACTTTTTCCAATACTTGAATCACTTCATCCAAATTGATTTGTGAAGATGTTGGCAGTTCTTTAATTGGTCGATACTCCAAAGCCCCCATACCGCGGTCGGCCACATAAGCCAATTGTTCCAAAGGGGTGATCTTTTGAATTCCTCTTGCATCCAGCCACTCTTGAAAAATGATATTACCAAAGGCATCAGGAAGGGAATCGGCTATCATGGGAGGTAAACCCTGAAAAGTATCGCCTTGGTATTCCTTAAAGACCTGTACCGTTTTGGTACGCTTAAAAATAAAGGGGAAGAATTTGGAATACTGGTCAGAGTCCAAAAAATCAGGGTTGTATTGAAAGAACGATTTTTGGCTGTCCAAATCATACCCAAGTTTTCCCAACTCCGTTCCAAATGCTAACACATTGATGACCTTGTCCCTTGCCATAATCAGTATAATGATGTAGTATCGTCAGTTGCTGTGAACTGATTTAGAGTGTTATAGATGGTAGTCAATAACCCAAAATGATTGGCTATTTTTAAGATGTTATCGAGGGTTGCATTTTTACCGTTCTCAATATTTTGTATTGTAGTAGGGGAAACATCCAAGGCCTTTGCCAGTTCATCACGGGACAAATCATTGGCCTTACGATGTTGTTGACAAACCAAACCGATTCGTTCTTTTACTTCCTTTATAGTACGAATATCAATTACCATTATATTGACTAATTATAGCCAAATATACTATTATTTAACAATATAATGGTATATTTAAAAAATGACTCTAAAGAAAATAGACTTCTTGAGTATTGTATTCGGCTCAATATTTAGTATTTTTTGAGCCGAATAGAACTCCTAATTGGCTCAAAGGTTTCATTTTTAGCAAGCAAAACAAGGTTTTGCGCGTTAGGTCCCTGAAATTCTCCGTAATTACTGTTTCCCTCGTCAGAATAACTACTTTACTCATTGGTGGTTGAGTTAAAGACGATAATTTTAATACTTGTAGGAAAACTAACCACGATGAGAAAATCACTACTCCTTCTATCCCTATTCCTAGGATTCCAATTCATTTCCGCACAAACCACATATGATAAACTTTGGAAAGAAGTGGAACAATATGAACTTGAAGGAAAATTTAAAAGTGCCTCTGAGGTAGTAGATAAGATTCTCAAAAAGAGCAATAGAACCAATAACAGTGGGCAAATTGTAAAGAGCTTTATTTATAAATCCAAGTTCACCCTTCTGTTGGAGGAGAATCCGCAGCAAGGTATCGTTAAAGAAATCAAGGATTACATCAATACCACCGAATTCCCTACCATTGCCCTTCTTCAATCTGTATATGCCGGTTTTTTGGAACAGTACTTGGCCCATAACCAGTATAAAATTCGAGATAGGACTGAGACCTTAAATAGGACTGAGACCGATGATTTTGAAAAGTGGGATGCCAGTACACTTGTGGCTTATATCGGAGAGCTACATAAGCAAGCCTTACAAGACTCGATTAAGCTGAAAAGTTTAGCCATTGATGGTTTTAAAGAGATACTTACAGCAAGTAATACTTCAAAAAAGTATAGGCCAACACTTTATGATTTCTTGATGCATAGGGCATTGGCCTTCCATAAAATTGACCGCTGGTATGTAAACAGGCCCAGTGAGCGTTTCTTTCTTACCGACCCTGTAATCTTTGGATTCACAGACAAATTTGTAGAAGAGCCATTTGCGACGATTGACAGCGTTTTTTCAAATCGAAAAGCTTTAAAACTATTCCAGCAATTGGAGTCTTTTCATAAAGACAGTGATACCACCGCATATATTGATGTGGTTGTTCAAAGGCTTAAATTTTCAAGAGACAACTCTCCATTGGGGGAGAAAAATGAATTATATCTAAATAGGTTAAAACTACTGTACAAAAACTTTGGAGACCATGTTGTTTCTGGTATCCTTGCGTATGAGATAGCAGAAAATTTGTTCAGTGATAGTAATTCCTCAAACGCTAAAAGCAATCCATTGCTCTCGGACCATAGAATCAAAGCCTATAATCTATGTAAAGAGGTAATTGACAGAAATCCAAATTCTGATGGCGGACTATTGTGCAAGATTTTAAAAAACAAGATAGAAAAACAGAACCTTGATATTGAGATAGAGAAAAACATTGTACCGGAAAAACCATTTCTTGCTAAGGCAACCTTTAAAAATATCGACTCTTTATATATTTCTATTTACCCCATTCCAAATGAATATTTTACGGACACATACTCTTACAAGCGTGATAGCCTTGCCCTAAATATCATCAAATCAAAAAGGGCCGTTTCAAGTAAATTCTACAGGCTGCAAAAGCGAAAGGATTTTTATAGCCATAGTACCGAAATAGACTTTCCCGGATTACCAATAGGGGTTCACTTGATAGTTGCATCCCAGACGGAGAATCCAAGATCGCTCAATGACATATATGCCTATGAAAGGGTCCAGGTAACAAACCTGGTGCTGCTCTCTTCATTAACCGATCAGCGCTTAGACCTCAAATTACTAGATAGGTCAGTGGGACATCCAGTTTCAGGAGCCAAAATTACTCTCGATGATGATGAAGGCTACTTCAAGATTGGGAAAACCGATGCCCAAGGCTCTTTTTCAATAAAAAGGCCAAAAAAAGATTCTTATGATTTAAAAGTCTCTGTTGACAAAGAGAATGACACCATTGTTAACCACGATTACTGGTTATCTGCAAGGAATGGTTATAGATATAGTAACGACGAGCATGAAGCCAAAATGTCCCTTTTTTTAGATCGAAGTATCTATCGGCCAGGACAAAAGCTTTATTTCAAAGGAATCTTAACCGAAAGAAAAAAGGGCAAAACCAAAGTGGTTCCAAATGTTTGGGTTACCCTATTCATACATGACGCCAACAATGAGGAACTTAAGGAAATACGATTAAAGACCAATGAATTTGGCTCGGTTCATGGTCAATATGAAATTCCTCGAAATGTTCTTACCGGTGAATTCTCAATTGATATGGATGAAGACTATGGAACAGATGATGGCGATTATGATAACTACTGGGATAAAATTGATGACTATGAAATGGCAGAAGTCTACTTCTCTGTTGAAGAATATAAGCGACCCCGTTTTGAAGTAACGTTTGATGAAGTAAAGGAAAATCTTTTGGTTGGGGATTCTGTCCTGGTCAAGGGCAATGCCAATGCACTATTGGGAACTGCCATTAAGAATGCAACTGTTAAATACACCGTAGAACGGAATACTACTTCTTTAAGGGGAAGTTTATTCTACCAAGGGAAACCCCAAATAATCGCTCAAGATGAAATGGAAACCAACGAAAAGGGAGATTTTGAGATTCCATTTTTATCAGTACCCGATTCTACCATTGCAATCGCACATAAACCTACATACTCTTATTATATCAATGCAGATGTTACCGATATCAATGGGGAGACAAGATCAGCCGAAACTACGGTGCGCGTAGGTTATCATAACTTGGACGCCAAACTTGAAGTCGCCTCTAAACTAGATAAGGATGAGCCAAACAATGTTACCATAACAGCTCAAAATTTAAATTCCCAACCCATACCGGCCCGGCTTGAAATTGAGGTGTTTAAATTAAAGGAACCTTCCAATGTGTTCCGCAAAAAACCTTGGCGTTTAGTAGAAATGCATGTCCTAAAAAAGGAAAAGTACAGGCAGCTTTTTCCACATGAGCCCTATGATAGTTTGGACCTTAAGGAGCATTGGCCCAAAGGTGAAATGGTCCTAAAAAAACAAGCACAAACAGAAGGCGAGGACAAAATTGAATTGGGAACTATGAAGCAATGGCAAATAGGAGCTTACGCCATAGTGCTGACCGCAATTGATAATTTAAAGGATACGGTTAAAGTTGAGAAAAGATTTGATGTATTTGATAAAAATAAATCTACTGTCCCAAGTGGTCAACTCTTCGATTATAAAATTACCAATAGCGCTTATAAGCGTGACGGCTTTGTACAGCTTCAATTTAGTACTTCCGCAAAAGAGTTAAAATTCTATTTGGAAGGTTATTGCAGTGAAAAAAAGGTCTACAGCCAAGAAATTGACATCGAAAAAGGTGTTACATCCATAGAAATCCCTATCAAGGAGACCTATAAGGATAAAATGATATTCAATGCCTATTTTGTGAAATTCAACAGTCTATACTCCAAGCAATTTGCAGTAGATTTTCCACAAGTTACCAAAGGGTTGTCCATAGAAACCTTAAGTTTTAGGAACAAACTTGTGCCTGATTCCGAGGAAACATGGAGTTTCAGAATAACCAATTCTGATAACAAAAATGCAAACGCTGAGATTTTGGCTAGTATGTATGACGCTTCCCTTGACCAGTTCAAGGAACATGAGTGGAATAATCGATTGGAATCAGAAAATTATTATAATCCTTCCGCTCCTAGAATAGATGATTACTATTCTTTCTCAACGACCAACTTCAGAAAATTCAGCTATTCACCAAGAACCAATGTGCTTACTTTTCTAAAAAACTATCATCAGCTTAACTGGTTTGGACTTGACTTCGGCAACACCAAATATGACAACGACCGTTATTTAAAAAGACTTAAACTAAAAACATATGAACCTCCAAAAGCAGAAGGTAATATTAGCGGTATAGTTACCGATGGAGATGGGGTTCCGCTCCCTGGTGTCAATGTAGTGGTCAACGGTACAACTGTGGGCACACAAACTGATTTTGATGGGTATTATTCCATAAACGCTCCGGTAGGATCACAACTGACTTTTAGCTATATAGGGTTTAAAAACGATATTGTGCCTATCTCTCGACCTTCTTCCGTCAATGTGGCACTTACAGAAGATGCTCAAGCTTTGGAAGAAGTGGTGGTCACAGCTCTTGGTATTCAACTCAAAAAGAATTTGACGGGTGCCATCTATACAAATGCAACCAGTATTCGAAGTGATATAGAAAACAAATTAGCTGGGAAATTGGCAGGGGTCCAAATAACCCAAACCGCTGGAAATGCAGGTTCCGGATCACAAGTCATCATACGAGGTTTGACATCATTGAACTCTAAAAATAGACCACTATTTGTTATAGATGGCGTAATAATGGCATTTGGAGAGGGAGAACTTAATGAAACAACCTTGATTCCTTCCGACATTGAGGATATCTCAATTTTAAAAGATGCGGCGGCAACAGCAATTTATGGATCTCAAGCGGCGAACGGTGTAGTTATTATAACTACTAAAAAAGGCTTGGAGGAAGCGTTACAGGTTGAAACTAGAACCAATTTGAAGGAAACAGCTTTCTTTCTTCCCAACCTAACAACTGACCTGGACGGAACTGTTAACATCAATTTTAACTCCCCACAAGCATTGACCAAATGGCGGTTTATGATGCTTGCCCATACCAGAAATTTGGAAATTGGGAGATTGGAAAAAACAGCAATAACACAGAAAGACCTGAGCATTGTTCCAAACTATCCCCGTTTTCTTAGAGAAAAAGACTCCTTAATGTTTTCTGCCAAAATCAGCAACCTTACTTCCAATCCACAAACTGGCACAGCAGTTTTGCAGCTATTTGATGCAGTGACAATGGAGCCATTGGACATACAGGTTTTTAAAGATGGCCAAAACAAAAACTTCTCTATTGCCGCGAATAATGATTTAAACGTTTCTTGGAAGTTTTTTGTGCCGGAAAACTTAAGTGCTGTCCAGTTTAAGGTATTGGCAAAATCTGGTAATAAGAGTGATGGTGAAGGCATTATTGTTCCCGTTTTGTCCAATAGGATTTTGGTAACCGAATCCAAGCCCATGTGGGTTTTACCAAACAGTACTAAAGAAGTCGTTTTGGAAAAACTAAAAACGCAAAAGTCCAGTTCTCTTGAACACCATCGATTTACATTGGAATATACTTCAAATCCAGCATGGTCCGCAATAAAATCGCTACCATACCTCATGGAGTTTCCATATGAATGCGCAGAACAGACATTTTCAAAGTTTTATGCCAATGCCATCGCGGAACACATTGCAAACAGTAATCCTAAAATAGCTGAGGTTTTTGAGAGTTGGGCTGAAGCTGGACAACAACAAAGTCCTTTAGATAAAAATAAAGAGTTAAAATCCATATTGCTAACAGAAACCCCTTGGGTAAAAGATTCCAAAAATGAAAGCGAGAATAAAGCATGACTAGGGCAACTTTTTATAAAAGATGCTTTAATTGAAAAGCAAAAACAGGCGATTAATAAGATAAAGGAATTACAATTAAGTTCTGGGGCATTTCCATGGTTTTCAGGCGGTCGTGAAAGTAATTTTATTACAAGACATATTGTGGCCGGCTTTGGCCATTTGAAAAAAATGAACGTCAAGACTGAAAGCGACTATAAAACCAAGAAGCTTATTGAGAATGCCCTGAAATATTTAGATCAGGAGTTTGTCAAAAGTTACGAGCAAGCTCTTCTCAATAAATTGGATTCAACAAAGATAGGCTTGACCAATTCTGACATCCATTATCTATACACTAGAAGTTTCTTTTTGAATAGCCATCCTCCATCGGAAAAGCTTAAAGCAATTCAATCAAAATACCTTAGGGTGTGTGAGGAAAATTGGCTTACCAAATCACTTTATAACAAAGCTATGATTTCACTCATTTTGGATAGGTCTGGTAATAAAGAGGTTTCAAGAAAGATTATTGATGGTCTTGAGGAACAGGCGGTACACAGTGAAGAAAATGGAATTTATTGGAAAGAAAATACAGCCGGCTGGTATTGGTTTCAGGCTCCAATTGAAACCCAAGCCTTGCTTATTGAAGCCTTTACCGAAATAGGGGTTGAAAAGAAAATTATCGATGGCCTAAAGCTATGGTTGTTCAAAAACAAAAGAACCCACCAATGGGATACCACCAAAGCGACTACAGAAGCTATTTATGCACTACTTATACAAGGTAGTGATTGGCTATCGGTATCTGACAATACCTTAATTTCAATAGGCAATCAAAAAATCCAGACAAAGAAGTTGGAAGCCACTGAAAAAGAAGCAGGAACGGGCTATCTAAAAATTGTTTGGGCCGAAGATGAAATATCAAACAAAATGGCCACGATCAAGGTTCAGAACAAAAGCAAAGTTTCCGGATTTGGAGGCGTGTACTGGCAATATTTTGAAGATTTGGATAAAATAAAGGATTCTGAAAATGGCCCCTTAACTATCAAGAAGAATCTATTCCTAAAGAAAAAATCTTTAAAGGGAGAAACGCTTGTACCCATAAATGAAGAATCCGAATTGAATCTTGGTGACATTCTTTCCATAAGATTGGAAGTAAGCTCTAAAGACAATTTGGAATTTGTTCATCTAAAAGATCTAAGGGCATCTGGACTGGAGCCTATAGATGTGATTTCTAAATATAAATGGCAAGATGGATTAGGGTACTATCAGTCAACGAAAGATGTGGCAACACATTTTTTCTTCGATAATCTTCCTAAAGGCACATATATTCTTGAATATGAATTACGTGTCAATAACAGTGGTAATTTTTCCACTGGCATATCTACTCTACAAAGTATGTATGCCCCAGAGTTTTCTGGACATTCAAAAGGAGAGAGGTTAGTAGTGCAATAGTCAAAAAAAACCAGTAATTGGAAAGCGAGCAAAACTAGGTTTTGCGCTGCAAGTCCCAAATCCTTACTCCAAAACTTTGCGCACGGATCCTGTTCGATTTTTGTAGTGTTTCGACAGATAAGCGTGAGGCAAAAATCGGATAGGGCACACTACTTGGCTTGAATAGAAGTCCCAAACCTTGGTCATTCCCTACTAGTTGTATTCCTTAGCTTCTGCTTATATTTTGCTAGTTCGTTTTCGGTGATTTCCAATTTCAAATAGGCTTTTCCAAAACTTTTCTTGACCACCTTGGTATTGTCCAAGACATGTTGAAAATCCCGAACGGTGCGGTCCATTTTGTCAGCCAAACGTTCATAACGAATTTTGGGGACTGTGATTTCTATTTCCTTATTCTTTTCAGGGTCTTTTTTAATAAGCTTCTTTTCCTTGCTAATGGGTTTCTCTTGCCTTATGTTCTCACCAAAAAGGGAAAGCAGCATGGCATTGTTAGGTTTAGTCTGGGTAATCTCGATATCACGTATAATCGCAATAGCTGCTTCGGTACGCTTGATAGATTTCTCGGTTCGCTGCCTATTATTTAGGATTTCCTCCAAAAGATTTTGTGCGAAATCGTCGAAAGATGTCAATCCATGCCATTCAAAAAAATCCATAATCTTCTGGAGCGTTTCGGAATGTGAAGAAGCAATTTTTTTTGAGAAATGCCGAAATCGTTTTGCTACCTGGCTTTTTAAATTGATCGTACTGTAACTGTACTTATATTTTCCTTTTACAATCATTTTACGTCAAATTTTTTCAGTGTTTATAGGGGTTTGAAGCAAGTTTGCGCCAAACTTTACCGATGTTTTTATTTTTCATTTTCTCTATCATCCCTTTATTTATAGGGTTTCCGAAGGAAAATGTATTATTGTAGCGTTGCCTTGGCACGCTACCCTCTTGCTATTCCTCTTCCCCACAAGTGGGGACTTCAGAATACCATTACTTTTAAGGTAATGGCCTTTAATTCAAATTATTCGGATTTTCATGGATTTTAAGAACAGATATTGTCCCTTTTTGAAGATATGATAATGGAGAGTCGTTGCTAAATAAAGTTTTAAGGTCACAAATTGTGTCCTTAGAAATGGAAATAAAATCAATCTTGGTTCGGAATCTCTTCCTTTCGCTTTTGGGCTTCATCTTGTTTCAATTGTGCTTTTAGAACGGACATTTCTTCCGCAATTTTACTGTCCAACACCTTGGCGTAAATCTGGGTAGTTTTTAAGGAACGATGGCCCAACATTTTACTCACGGTGGAAATGGAAATCCCTTTGGATAGGGTAACCGTTGTGGCAAAAGTATGTCGTGCCAAATGGGTAGTCAGGTTTTTGTTGATGCCACAGACATCGGCTATCTCTTTCAAATAGGCATTCGATTTCTGATTGGTTAACACAGGCAATACCCCTTTACCATCTAACACATACGGATGCTCACTATATTTTTCAATGATGGCCTCGGCCGGAGGGAGCAGGGGAATACTGCTAATGGCCTTGGTTTTCTTTCTAGCCATCTTGATCCATCGGTAGCCATCGACCCCGATGATAATATCCTCTTGGCGTAACTGTTTTACATCGGCATAGGCCAGACCTGTGTAGCAACAGAATACAAAAATATCGCGCACCAAATCGAGGCGAGGCAAAAAGGATTTTTTGTTTTGTAAAGTATCAAGCTCCGTTTGGGTCAAAAATTGTTTCTCCTTGGTCTTCCAACTGGCCTTCCAATGGAAGAAAGGGTCTCGGCTGATCCATTCATTGGCATAGGCAATGCGAATGATTTTTTTGAAGTTCACTATATACTTAATCGCCGTGTTATGCTCACAGTTTCGTTTTGACTTTAAAAAGTATTCGAAGCCCGTAATGAACTTATGGTCCACCCTACGCACGGGAATGTCATTTCTTTGATAGTTGTGTTGGATGTAGGCCGATACGTGCTTGTAGGCCGCTCTATAGCGTTGTAAAGTGCCTTTGGTAAAACCCTTTCCCAACAGGTTTTCCATTTCGTCATTATGGTTCTGGAAGATTTCCAATAGCATCCATTCCTTGCCTTCCTTTCCTAGATAAATGTTCTTGATGATGGTAGCGGAAATATCCTGATGCTCCCTTAGCAGCGTATCATGGATTTCAAAACAACGGTTTTTGACCGTATCCAAAAATCGGTTGAACTTAGAGACTTCCATGGTAGTTCCCCGTAGTCTGCCACCCCGCGAATCCCACCGTTGTTCCTCCACACGACGCCCCAGACTGAGTTCGGCCCGTTTTCCATTAACTGTAATCCGGGCGTAGACAGTGATCATTCCGTCCGTATCGGTATCGGACTTTTTGGGGTAAAAAAGGACATTTATTTTTCCAGACATCGGTGAGTAATTTTAAAACTCACCGGAAAGTACTAAAACCAAATGTTAAAATTTCTTCGTAAAGATTTCTTTAACAGTCAATTACAGCGATGGCGGTGAGTCTTTTAAAGGAGTATTTTAACGCACCGAATTACGCACCTTTTTTATGGTTTTATATGGTATTTTTTGATATCAAATAAAATGAAAAAGCCTGTAAATACTTGATTTACAGGCTTATTGCGAATTCTTCAACGAATTCCAGCGGTCTGGACGGGACTCGAACCCGCGACCCCCTGCGTGACAGTCGCAAATTATTGATTTTCAAATGGTTGCATTTGACTTCTTTTGTTTTGAAAATCAGTATTTTATGATTTTTCGCTTTTCTTTTAGCTTCCTTGGGACTACATTTAAGTACCCATTTGTTGTACCTATGTTGTACCCAAAACCAGAAAAGTATGTCTTCAATCAAAGTCATTTTAAGAAAAAAAGCATTGGCCAATGGTTCATTTCCCATCTTTTTAAGGGTAACTAAAAACCGTAAAACCAAATATTACCGCACTCCTTTGAATACTAATTTAGAAGAGTGGAACGAAGATACAGGTTCTTTCAATGGAAAAAATGCGAACTACTTACAAAAGAATAGAGTGCTTCTGAAAATAAAAGACAGAGCCTTAAAAACCTACTATGACCTGGAGCTTGAAAAAGAAGATTTTACTCTTGACGATTTTGATAAGCACTTTCGAGTAGATACCAATCCAGCTTCTCAAGATGTATTCCGGTTTTGGGACGAGATTATACAGGAGATGCGCGACGCTGGCAGAATGGGTAACGCCAAGCTCTATCACGATGCTTCCAACTCAATCAAACGATTCATTGGTTTTAAAAGTCTTCGTTTTTCTGAGATTGATGCTACTTTTTTAAACAAGTATGATGCCTTTTTGCGTTCTCGGGGAGGTACGGATGGTGGAATAGGTGTAAAAATGAGAACGATTCGTGCTATGTATAATAAAGCCTTAGAACGGAATATCTTCAAAGTAGAAAAGCATCCCTTCCATGTTTATAAAATATCAAGACTAAAAGGAAAAGGCATTAAGAGAGCCTTGAATTTGGAACAGGTTAATAAGATTCACAATCTTGATTTAACCAAGTACCCACATCTAGTCGATCACAGAAACTATTTCATGTTCAGTTTCTATTCTAGAGGGATGAACTTTGCCGATATGATTGATTTGAAATGGAGCGACATTCATGGAGAGCGAATTAGGTATATCCGTAATAAAACGAAGCGCCCATTTTCCGTTAAAATCAATCCACCTCTAAGAGCTATTTTGGATTACTATCGTGAAAATTCCCTTGGGACAAAATACATTTTCCCAATTCTTTTGTACAACGATTTAACACCATTACAGTTAGACCATCGCAAAAAGAAAACATTGGCTCAATACAACAAGGGCCTGAAGGAAATAGCTAATCTTTGCGGAATCAATCAAGCCTTAAGCTCTTATGTGGCCAGACATAGTTATGCCAATTGCCTCAAACAAAAAGGGGTAGCCACTGACATCATTGGTGAATCGCTTGGGCATGCCGATATAAAGATTACCCAAGTCTACCTCAAGGAATTGGGCAATGAAATCGTGGATGATGCCGTGGAAGTGCTTTTTAACTAGAATGAATTTTATGGTGCCGAAAATCGTTCGATTTTTCAAACTCATATCCTCAGTAAAGTAAAAAATTGCAGTTAACGAACAGCAACCATTTTGGTCTTACATCATCTTAATTAAAGTCAAATGATAATAGAATGAAAATACAGTATTTGTTCTTACCGTTGATATTTTTCTTGGCTTGCTCCACTAATAACAATGATTACGATGATAGTGTGAATCTACTGGCCGGGGATTTTCCCCAAAGATGGGAACTGAAGGCCATGTCAGGAATGGTGGCCGGGGTCCCCCCAACAACAGGAGAGGATATGGACTGGCAGGAGCATTACCTATTATCTTCCGATAGCACATTTATAAAAACCCGAAAGACCAAGGATGGAAACCTTCAAGACAGCGGTACTTTCAGTATCATCAACTTGTCTGATGGAAAGTATATTGAGTTCAACTATCAGGAAAAGAGCGTTCTGGTCGGCAATTGTTCCAACGAACCTAGTGAAGTCCTGAGATTGGAATCAGAAACGAAACTGGTGGGCACCTGGCGGGCCTGTGATGGTCCAGGGCTTTTCTATGAACGGACCGAATGACCATATACAGTTACTTAAATTGACATTTTATTTAGGACTTTAAGTGAAATTATCTTCTTCCAAGTTTCATACGGATAAGGTTTTCCTCCGAGGGACAGTCCATCTTGGGAATCTCAAACAATGACCTTTTCATCCAATTTACAGTGTTCGTTATACAATTCGGTCTCGACGGTATAATGGTCAAAACCATATTCGTCCAATAGCTCCCTTACTTGGTTTTTCAGCTGAATGATATTGTCGAGGTTTTCTATGTTCTTTAATTTGATATGCGTGGTAAAGACATGATTTTCGCCTTCCAAGGACCATAAATGGGTGTGGTGCAGGGATGCCACGTTTTCCATGCTGGAAATTTTCGACTTGATCTCATCCATATTTATGTCCTTTGGAACACCTTGCAAAAACAGATAGAGAGTCTCCTTAAGCCGTTTCACGACGTTGTATAAAATGTAAAGCGAGATTACAAGAGAGAGTGCTGGATCTAGATAATGTATATCCTTAAAGCTCAGCACAATTGCAACTATCAGTACTGCCACCCACCCAAGCACATCTTCGAGCAGGTGCCAGGAAACCACCTTTTCGTTCAGGGATTTGCCCTTGCCCACCTTCCAAGCGGCATATCCGTTGACGGCCACACCGATGATTGCAAAGACAATCATTCCTTTTGCATCGGAGTGCTCTGGCTCCAGAATCCTTCCAATCCCTTCATATATAACATAAACGGAACCTACAATGAGCACCACGCTATTAATCAATGCACCCAAGAGTGAAAAGCGTCTATAACCGAAGGAAAATCTTGAATTGGCCTTTTGTTTTGACTTTTTGTCCAAATACCAGGATGTGCCCAACGAGAGACTATCGCCCAAGTCGTGGACCGCATCCGATATTATGGCTATACTGTTGACGTAAATTCCTCCAATGAATTCCAAAATGGTGAACCCGAGATTCAGGAAAAAGGCCATTTTTAGGTTTTTGCTGGAGTTATGATGGTGGTGATCGTGTCCCATTTAAACTCTTTTGTACGTTTTCAGGATAAGGGCCAAATCCTTTGGGAGTTCCATCTTCTTCAATGGTGGTACATTGCTTCCCCCCGTATTGCCAAGGGGCACGTGGTCAATGAATGATTTCCAACCCCCAACCAATAAACGTATCAATTGTCCAAAAATCTCTTTTACATTTTGCTGACGGAAACCAAATTTCAGCATGAGCCAATGTGAATAGGTATGCTCTAAGGGATAGGACTGACCGAGAATATGGGAACGTTCAAGATGGTGCCAAGCTTGGGGAAGATTTCCGCTTCGCATTGAAGAACGGTACAGGTTCAATTCGTTCAGATAAAAACCTCTTAAGCCCTTTGGAATAAACGTATTTAATTTCATCATTCATTTTTTCAAGCTCAAGATATTTAATAGGGCAATGCAATGGAAGTGCATTTATTGACCGCTGCACTTATCGCAAATTCCTTTTAGGACCAAGTTGGCATCTTCAGCAACGAAACCTTCAGGCAGATTGATATGCGGAATTTTCTGTTCGGTAAGGCATATGGTCTTACCACAATTGGTGCAATGAAAATGGAGATGCAGGTCTCTTTCCAATTCGCAATTACAGCCTTCTTCGCATAGCGCATATTTCATAATGCCCGAACCGTCGTCTATTTGATGGACGACCCGTTTTTGCTCAAAGGTCTTTAGTGTCCTGAAAAGGGTTGTCCTGTCCGCTTTGGCAAAGGCGTTTTCTATATCTGACAACGTAGTTGCCACTTTGGATTTGGTTAGATGCTGAAATACCAAAAGGCGCATCGCCGTTGGCCGTATACCTTTGCTTTCCAAAAATTCATCTGAAGGTATCATGGCATTGTTAAGTTTAATGGTTATCCTCGTTCCCAAAAGGTTTTAAAATAACGCCTACACTAAAAATAAATCCGTCCGTGGGCGCATAAATTTCTGGGAATGTGGGGTTTTCGTTCGGGGGCAGTACCAAAGGTGAAAAACGGCTCTGTCTTCGGTCCGTAAAGTTCTCAAAATTCACAAACGTACTACCCCAATTAAAATTAAGCATTATGAGCAATCCCATCGTAAAAAAGTCCGTTGTTTCAATACCATTTGACAGTAATTGTTTTCCCGTGTAATAGGTCTCATAACCAATACGCCATTTTTCCGATTCATACATCAAAACACTCCCTGCATTGTGCTTAGCTGTTAAGGGCTTTTGTGGATTGCCCGGTAGGTAATTGAGCCGTGTATCTATAAATGCATAGTTCAAAAACCACCTAAAATCCTCATAGGTAAACTTGATGTTCGTTTCTGCACCCCTACTAAGAATTTCCCCAGATGCGTTTTCAAACTGAAAGAAATCATCAGTATTGGAATTGAGTAGCAATCCATCCCTAATGGCGGTGACATAAAATAATTGATTGATAGAAAAGCCTATGTGGTCTGTCACCCTCGTTTGATAGTTAAAATCCAAATTAAGACCGTAAGAACGTTCTGCTTTCAGCACATCTTTATCAATTCGCAATACATTTCTAAAGTTGATGAATTCAGCTTCCTCCGTAAACATATCTGGAATCCTGTAGCCCAAGCCACCACCAAGCCTGCTGGAAAAGTTGTCATTTGATTTAAACAATAGTGAAGACCTAGGTAGTGTAAAAAAGCCCCAGTCGAAGGCATAATCAGCGCGTAGTCCCGTTTCAAGAATCCATCGTTCAGAAATGTCAAAAATGGCATTGGCAAACAATCCCGTTGTAATATCTTGTTGGTCGCGCTCCAATGGGTTGTCCCGCTCGTCAAATGATGTGGTATAAAGGTTCGCGCCCAAAACCCAATCTGACCTAATCCCCTGTTTCTGATAGGCCGCTTCTATAAAAGTGTTCCATTGATTGCCTTTGAAAGATAGATCGGGTATTTCCAAACTTCTATCAAAAAAGGCAATGCTGTTCTTTATGGAAATGGATTGAACGGAATCCAAACGGGTCTCAAAAACTGCCTGCGTACTAATACGTTTGGACAGGTTTTCTTCGGTATATCCGTTGGTGCCGTTCCCGCCATCTTCAATAGATGTGATATCCCCGCCCAACCTATTATCATAAGTCCCGTTGATTCCAAACCATAACGTGGTGTTCTTTGAGGGGTAATGGAACAGTTTGGGATTAAAACTTATAGATTGAGTCAGAGGTAAATTACTAAAGCCATCATTCTCGGGGTCAAAAGCTTTTTGGTAATGCCCTGAGCCGTAAAGTGTCCAGCCCCATTTGTCCTTTCGCTCTCCGTAAAAAACATTGGCAGTACTTCCTAGTGCCTGTGTCTGGGTTAGCATAATATCTAAAGTTGGCTCTTCTTCAGGTGTTTTTGAGACCATATTTACCAAGCCTGCTATGGCACCGCCGCCATACAATGTTGATGAGCTTCCCTTAATGATCTCAAATTGCCTTAAGTCCAATGGAGGTATCTGTAAAATGCTCAATCCACTTGAAAAACCACTGTAGAGTGGAAAACCATCGCGCAATAGCTGGGTGTAACGCCCATCCAAACCTTGAATTCTAATATTGGTATTTGCACTGCTCAATGAGGTCTGTTGCATTTGGATACCAGTGCTTTCCCGAAGGACCATAGAAATATTTGTAGGGTTCATAATGGCCTTTTCGCCCAGTTCCTCAACTCCGATAAATTCGATTCGGGTTGGTATTTTTTCGATTGTGCGGGTGCTTCGCGTTGTTTGTAACACTATTTCGTCCAATGCGTTGGCACTTTCTTCCATATAGAAAGTCAGTTCCGTATCGACCGGAACCGAAATAGAGGTTGCCAAAGTGTTAAAGCCTAAATAGGAAATCTGTACTTTGTAGGTACCATCGGGAATTTCCTCCAATATGGCAATTCCGCCAAAATTAGTGGTCGCGCCCTTGCCCAACGATGCGATGTATACCGTTGCGCCAAGCAAAGGTTCTTTTTCTTTTTGGGTAAGTACTTTTATTTCCAATGTGTTCTGAGCATGGCCGAATGCACAAAACAGTAGCATGAGCCCAAAGCTCATTATGTATTTATTCATATAAATTGGGATAAACTGTCTTAATAATGTAACGGTCGATAATTTTATCGCTTCGGGTCAGACAGTTTTCTTTGGCGGTTGAAGAAGGGAGGGTGAGAAGTTTATTCCGAAACCTTCACAGTAAGTGAATACCCGATTGGATATTGTTTCATCAAAAGGTTGAAATTCCAAAATTCCAAAGTGCACTAAGTGGGAATGACAACAGTGGCACTGGCAGAAAGGTGAGCACAGTTCACAGTTGCCATGGTCTTGCCCATGGTCAAAATCAACATGCGCTTCCGTATGTTCAGAATAGTTAACCGGTTCATTATCAGAACATGGAAAGAAATTCAATGCCAAAAAATAGAAGGACAATATGACCGCTAGAAACTTCACAATGCAAAGATAGAAGAATTACAGTGCAACTGTGTTGCAAAGGTTTAGGGGGTTTCCAAATAACGGCCGTGGCTGTTGCACAACTCTGAAATTCATCAATTTTCGCTTTCATAAGCGTCGGGAAATCGGTAACTTATGGTATGCAAGGCAGAAAGAACTACACCGAAAAACTGTTCCTCAGCTTCAGGCTGTCGGACCGTGTTCCCAAGGACAACTTTTATAGGAGGCTGCGCGAGACGCTCGACCTGAATTTTCTTTATGAGGATACAAAGGAACTATATGGAAATACCGGAAACCCCTCGATAGACCCCGTGGTCTTTTTCAAGCTATTGCTCACCGGATACCTTGAGAACATCACTTCCGATAGGAAATTGATCGAGCACTGCGGCATGCGGATGGACGTGCTCTATTTCCTGGGCTATGACCTTGACGAGGAGCTGCCATGGCACTCGACGATAAGCAGGACAAGGCAGCTTTACCCGGAATCCCTTTTCGAGAAACTGTTCAACAAAATATTTGCGCTGTGTGTGGACAGCGGGATGGTGTCCGGCCATACCCAGGCCGTGGATTCGGCCCCCATAAAGGCGAACGCATCCATGGAAAGCGTGGTGCCGAAGATACCCGAAGACTCTGTGGGCAACCACTTAAAAAAGGTGTCGGAAGAAAACGGGGCAATAGAGAAAAAACAAGCGAAGACCGCTTCCCCAACACATATCTCCGCTCCCGAACATGAGCTGAAGCGTGTGGAGAAACACCACAGAAACCTGCAGAAGGGTCCAGTGAAACTAATGGGCGCATCCCACAAAAAGGCACGCCTGCTCAGCAACAAGACGCATTACAACCCCCATGACCCGGATGCCCGCATATCGGTAAAACCGGGCAAGGCAAGAAAACTGAACTACTGTTGCAGCATGGCGGTCGATACGGCAGAAGGGGTCATCTCTCACATCCAAGCGGACTTTGCAGACGGTAGGGACAGCCAGTACCTGAAGGGTATCGGCCTAAAGGTCCAGAACCGTTTAGCGCGGAACGAACTCATAATGACGGACCTCTTGGCCGACACAGGGTATTCCAACGGCTCCAACTACGATTTTCTAGAAAAGAGGAAAATCACCGGATGGATACCCGTCTTCGGGAAATATAAACCTGAGATAGAAGGTTTCCCCTACGACAGGGAAAGGGACGAGTACCGTTGCCCGATGGACAGGCCCCTGCCCTTCAAGGGGTTCAGTACCAACAAGTACGGCACCGTACTGAAAAACTACTGGGCGGCACCGAGGGACTGCAAGGCCTGCCCCATGAAGCCACAATGTGCGCCAAAAAAGAGATGCAAAAGTATCACCAGAACGATATACGACGAACCGTACCTGAGGGCCTACGCCAGACAGCACAGCGAAAGGGGCAAACAAATGAAAAGACTTAGGCAAAGCACGGTGGAACCGGTCTTCGGGAGCCTGACCCAGTTCTATGGCCTGAGAAAGATAGGCGTATTGGGCAAGGCCGGTGCCCACAAGGTCATGCTCATGGCCGCGATAGCCTTCAACCTGAAAAAGTACCTGAAGAAAGGGGGAAAAGGACCCTCAATAGGAATATTAAGGACCATTATGGGTGCCCTACAAGGCTTCCTGACCGTTTTTCACTGGTCGATCCAATCGAGACCCATCCTCATAAAGACATAATGAAAACTACCCTCTCAAGTCGAATTCTTGCTCAAAGACTACTTATGCAACAGCCACGGCCGATTTTTGGCACAGATAGATTGAGTTCTTCTTTAAATCATTACCAGTTCCATTTACCGTCCTTTTTAGTAGTTCCGTAAATTCACCTTTTTTGGCATCACTTTAATCTCTACGAATTATTCAAAAAGGAATTAAAAATCAATTAGTAAAAATTCGAGTTTACACTCAAAAAGTGGTAATTAACTCGAAAAAATACTAAAGTGAAGAAAAGCTAATCGTCATCAAAATCCTCTTCACCATTGCCCAGTTCCAATGCCTTTACAGACTGTATGGCATTACCTGCAATACCTTTTATTGAACCATACATATCAATGGTGTTGGTAATAACCTTTTCAATTTGGCGCTCTCGTTGTTTCCAAATGCGTTGCATGGAACGTTTTTCACTTTCCAAGTCTGATTTCATTTGAGAAAAACCTTCAACAATGGCTTCTATTTGCATACGAAAAGTAGTACTTGTTAGAAAGTCATATAGCATGCCCATTTTATCACCCTTATTTTCTTGTGTGGCCACGGCCAGGCTCAATTGGATAATGGATTCACGTAAAACAGCTGAGAGACCCTTAAATTCTTGATAGGTGCAAACCCAAACGCCTTCCATCATGCCCATTCTGTCTAGACCAGAAGGCATCACTTCAGTAACGAGGACACCAATATCTGCATCACGCTCCCGCATATCCGCCTTAAACTTTTCTATCCAACTCGTATGGAAATCTTTTGTGCGTTTGCTTTCGTAATAGATTTTACCACAATTTTGACGACTTCGTGTATTTACCACTTGAATGCAATCAGCACCACGTGCTCCTTTTTTTACTTCATCGATGCTATCCAATGGAAATTGAGTAGCTAGCCATTCTTCTATTGCCAATTCCTGTACCTCACCTTGAAGCTGCATGGATCCTTGTTCCTGTTTCCGCTTCATTTCCTCAGTCAGATTTTTTTGATCTTCTAATTGTTTTTGGAGTTCACGGAATTTCAATTCATTTTTTTCTTCTTCTGATCTTCTGATTTTTTCACGCTCGGCAAGTAATACTTCATTTAGCTTCTTTTGTGCTTCAGCTTCTGCAGCTTCTTTCAGTTCGGATTTTTCGCGCTTGAGTTTTTCGATTTCCGCTTTGGAACGATTCAGTTCTTTGACCTGTTCCGATTTTTCATTTAGCTCTTTTTGTAAGGCCTGAAATTGCTCGGACTGTTCTTCTGTTAGCTTGGCCTTAAGTTTTTCTTCAAGTACCTTTCGGTCCTCTTTCAATTGTTTTTCCAAACGCTCTTGAAACAACTCATTTTGTTGTTTTCTCCTTTCCTCGAATTCCTGTTTTGCCCTGTCAAGTTTTTCTTGCTCTGCCTCGTTTTTCTTTTTTTCATGGACTAGCTGAGCCTGATATTTTTGCTTGATTTCGTCTTCCAGTTGATGCGCCAAAATATCTTGAACATCAATTGAGGTTCCGCAATTGGGGCATTTTATTTGGGTTTTATCTTCCATAATTTTTATGCAATTCTTTGTTGAGTAAAATTTGGCGGATATATATTTTTATGAGCGTAGCTCCCTTTAGAATCTGCCGCCAAGTATTCGTCCCAGATATATTGGGGGACATCGTAATACTCATAGATGTTACCATTTTTAAACTCAATTCTCAAAACGGCTTGCTCTTCGTTATAACCAGCAGCGACATGGTTTGAAGATTGGACAGGTATCATTTCCATATTATTCCTTTTTAGTTATTGGTTTTTGTTCTCTAATAGCCTTTACGACTTTTTTATACCCATTCTCATTAATAGCAAATTTCTTATGCCATGCATCCACAAGATTTGGGTCGTTACTTGACGGTCTTGGTTCAACAAGCTCAATCCTAACTCTAGAAGGAATATTAATTGATTCCCCAACAACAATTGCTTCTCCAATTCTAAGAGAAGAAAGCAATTCAATTAAACTATTCATATTATTTGGAGCGGCCGATTGAACAGTTCCTTTATCCCTACTGTTAGTTAAGCGAAGCGCAATGAATGTGCCTACTTGAGCTAATATTGTTTCAGATATTTCGGACGGTCTTTGGGTAACAACCATTGCGCCTATTCCAAATTTTCTTCCCTCTTTAAAAATTTTTTCTACTGCTTTTCTTGCATAACCATAGATATGGCTACTTCTTTCAGATTTTGGCAAATAAGAATGTGCCTCCTCGTATACCATTAAAACTGGCCGCTTACGACCGGTGTATTCCTCATATCGGCCCCAATACATGGAATCATATACTAGTCTACTAATAAGTCCAACACTAATATCGATAAGCTCAAAAGGCACTCCGCTAAGATCCAGAATAGTCAATCGATAGTCATGATCAATCCAACTCTTAAACAAATGGTCAATATCGTTTGCACTCTTTGCATCGTTATAATCTGGTGGATCGAACATGAATTGATACCTGCTATCTTTTAGTCTTGAAAGAATTTTTGCCTCGTATGAATACATAGTTTGATCCTTACTCTTGAAGGGAGTTTGACCTCCAGGACCATAGGGTTTGAAAGTTGCTGGTTTCAATTCTTTTGCATCTCCCTCATCGATAAGTTCTTCAGTATCTCGTGTTTGATCTTCCTTTTTAGCTACTGAGTATGATGCTGTAACCTCTCTGTTAAAATCATGCCATAGCTGCTTTATATCAAATGGTATTGGTGAATCAGCAGTGATGAAATTTTCATCAACGGCACCTGCCTTAAGTACAGCAGCGTTTAACTTTTTTAACTCGATAATTTTTTCCCTCAAACGCTTATCTGCTGGTTGTTCTTGTCCTTCGGGGCGACCAACTAAGAAAAAAGATAGCTCATCAAAGGTCATGGTCCAAAAAGGGATAATCAAAGGGTGTTTTATACTATTGATTTTAAAAACCTTCGAGTTCCCAGAAAAAGCAGAAGAATACTCTCCATGCGTGTCAACTAATATTATACGTGAACCCTTATATTCATTAAGTATTCTCTTTATTATGTTAGCTGTTGTATTCGATTTTCCGCTTCCAGTAGAACCTAGAATAGCTGAATGTCTTAATACAAGATTGTGGGTATCTATATAAACAGGAAGGTTTTCAGATGAGGAATGCTTACCAATTTCAATATAGCCATCAGATTTATCACCGTAAATAGACCTCAAATCCTCCTCGGTAACAATATGCACCTGGTCATTGATTGTGGGGTATGTGCCAACTCCTTTTTTAAATTCGTCATTGCCCAATTTTTCCCCAATTAATTGCACCTGTAAAAACCTTGATCCATAATTCGGCTCATATGATGTGGCCTCAATAGAAGAAGGGGAATTACTTACCGAAGAAACTAAACCAAACAGAGTTAGACTACCTATAGGAAATTTAACAAATGTTCCTATTTGACCAATCTTGTACAGTCTTCCATTTATAATAGGAGCTGCGGAAGGAATCTCTTTAGCGATTTCGACTTCAACATTTCCACTATTCACATTGATGACTTTCCCTAAATATGTAATGTTTGTTCTCATTAATACCCTAATCCTTTTTGTCTTTCATTCCTGAACATAGAATCAAAAAGTCCACCATTTTAGTAAAATCTCCCAGAGTCAAAATTTTAGAATCTTCATGCCAAAATGGGTCTAAAATATCTCCATCTAAGTTTTTGCTCCACTCTCCAATAATCCCTGAAATAGAAGCTTTAGAAGGACTTAGCATAGTAAAATTTGGAAGGTTTTTCCCGTTTTCAACAATTTTTTCTAGTGGAGTATCTTTAAAGAAAAAGGCAATAATGTGAAGTCTGCTATTCTGATTAAGTGCACTAAACAAGACCTCATTAACATGATCGTCAGAAAACGAATATCCACTAATAATAAAAATACCTTCTCCAGCTAATAAAAAATCCTTTAGTCTATCAAAATAACTCGTAAATGGTTGTTTTCTTGATGACTCATACTTGTCTTTTGAAGGGTATATTACCAATTCAGAATCTGGAAATTTCTCTTTAGCCCCTGCCCCAAGCCTAATTACCCTGTCTGCTTTTCCGTTTTCTACACTTTTCCAAAACCAGCCCAATGAGCCGTGTAATTTCCATAAACGAATCCAAGAGGAGGGAGGCTTATCATAGTTGGAAGTGGCATCCAACGTCTCGTGGGCAAAGAAAGGCTCGTGTGACCCAACAAAACCGTCAAAAAAGGGAATAAGATGATATTCCAACGACTTTTCTATAATCAAATCATAATTGGTCGTGAAAATTTCTTTCGGATAATCCCTTGACAACCAATTCAGCCAACTAATGAACTTGCGTGCAGTTTGTATTTTGGCGGATTTTTCTTCTTCTGAAATTATCTTATAGATTTGGTTGCAAATAGCCTTGTCAAGTTTTTTCGCATCGTCACCTGATACATTTGTAAATGATTTTTTATTAGAATCAGAGGTTATTTTTCTGACCAAACGAACTTGATTTAGGATGGCCTCAATATGATTTTCTTTATCTAATTGCCCCTTAATAATTTCAAACTTGGGTTTCAAAGTAGCATTTAACTTTTCTTCCACTTGCCTGGTCAATCCAGAAATATCAGATATACCCATTGCTTTTGAGGTTCCGGCACCAAATAAAAAACCAATTCGTTTAGAATAAGAAAGCTGGTTTCTAATCTCAGTTAATTCCCTTAATGGGTCATGTTTGAAGTCCGCCATAATTCTTAATTTCCGTTTACCTGCTTTTTAATATTTGGAGCAATCTATGGTTGATAAAATAATTGCTTTTACCAATTTTCAACTTGGTCAAAAACTGTTCTTCGTGTTGGGCAAGCGCATTCAAATAGCTACTTGCGGTGTTTCTGTGTACGTTAAGCTCACGCTCTAAAAAATCAATTTTAGTGTATGGATGCTTAAAAAGAGTATTGATTAAATCGTGACTATAAAACTTGAATTCACGTCGTATTTTCTGTTTGTAGTCGTCCATCAGGTGTTTGATATTGTTGACTACCACAATAGTATCCTTAGCAGTAATTTCTACTCCCTTCAACATCCATAACAACCATTCTTGCCAGCTTTCATCCGTTCGGACTTTTTGTAATAATCTGTAATAGTCCGCTTTGTTTTTAATGATGTAACTGCTCAAATACAAAACAGGGATGTCCAGTAAGTTTTGATGAACCAAATACAGCATATTCAGTATTCTTCCAGTTCTACCGTTGCCATCATAAAAAGGGTGGATACTCTCAAATTGATAATGCACGATGGGCATTTTAAGCAAAGGGTCTACGGGATGTACTTTAGGATCATTAATATAGGTTTCCAAGTTGTTGAACAGGGCCATAATGTCACTGTATTGTTGGGGTGGTGTAAATACCACTTCTTGGGTCCTAGGATTTTTTAGAACCGTACCAGGTACTTTTCTTATAGGATGGTTGGGCGAAACAAGCTCTTGTATCCGTTTGATGTCGTTAATACTAAGTACTCCTTTTTCTCGTATGATTTTAAATCCCAATTTTAGGGCCTGAGCATAATTTTGCGCCTCTTTGGCCGCTTGCGAGATATTTTTGGTCTCAATAGCAGCCTGGTACAACTCATCATCCGTAGTCACAATATTTTCAACCTCATTACTGTCCTTTGCCTCTTGTAATGAAATGGTATCAATAAGTATCTGTGAATTGGGTATCTTTTTTACCTCCCCCTTTAATTGGGCCAGGGCACGGCTTGCCGCATTTAAATTTTTCAATACAGCAACCGTCTCTATTTGAACTTTTGGCGGTAGAAAAGGAATTTGAATTTCTGTTTCCAATTAATCATATTTGCTTTGCTATACAAGAAACAACTTTTTTTGTGCATATAGGCTGTTTAATGCACAAAAAATCTGTTTTTTTGTGCACGTAATGAAAACATGCACAAAGATTATCTTTTTAAAGGTATTTGGGACAGTAAGGAATTGCTCATCGCTTTTTATTCCAATCACTGTAAACCTCAAAGGTTTTTGGATGCTCTTCAAAAAATGTATCCAGATGCGTTTGATAGGCTTCTATCCCCTGATTATATGCTTCCTTTTTTATATCCTGATTGGATTCGTATTGAGCATAGCCAAACAAAATTGATCCTATAGAAACCACCATGGAACTGATAAAGGTAATCACCGCCCATTTCGGATAAATCTTAGCATTTTCTAATTTTCTGTTCAATCTATTTAAATAGGCTTCTCGATCTTCGGTTTCCTTTTGCTGAAAACTTTTTAGTTCAGATACTAAGTTATCAATGGGAGCCAGATCAAATTTGACCTTTAAATCCTCGGCCCTCTGGAGACCATTTTCCAGTCTATTTACATTGGCCTCAAAATCGGTCAACTCGTTGACCAAAAGTTGTGTAATTGTTTCAAGTTTATTCATGGTATGGAATTTAAATACCCATTCCTAGGTCAATGGATTTCTTGATTGCTTTTTTGGCAAGGGATATTGCCAACTTCTGAGGAACCGGGACCACTTTGTCCAACAATTTGATAGTGTTCTTTGGTGAGATGATTCTATTTGGAACGTTGTAACGTGTTAGTTCCCTGCCAATTCCAGCCATGCCCATATTCCTATGTATCTCGCTTCCCTTAAAACTGTGTCCTTGAAATTCAAACCGAAAGCCTTGGAGTTTACCTTGTTTATTGATGCTGGGAATGACTGCAACCCCATTGGCCCTCATTCCTTCTAGATACTGTTGATAATTTTTGGGCTTTTGATGTCTCAGGGTCAGTTCATGTCTTCGTTTGATTTCGTTACGCAATTCCTTGGTCTGGAATTCCCGTTCCATTTGTACTTGTTTAACCGTGGTCAACCGTAATGTTTCAGCAGTTTTTTCAGCGGCCTGTTGACTCCGTTTGCCAATAAAGCTGTCATTATAGGCGATTCCTTTAAAGTCGATACGGTTCACATATAAATGGATATGGGTATGCTCTTTATCCCTATGGACAAATGCAATGGCTTGTCGTTCCCCTAGCTTCATTTTATCCATAAACTCTTTGGCGACCCTTTCAAGCTCTTGTTTTTTTAGACGTTGCCCATCGTTGATTGTCGGACTGAGCACAAAAGATAGCGTGTTGCGTTCACAGTTATGGTTCAATTTCTGAATGCGCTGAAATTCCTCGGTAATCTCTTTGGGGTTTTCCCCGACCAAGTGCTGTCTGAGTACCACTTCGGCATTCTTTTCCTGGTTCCAACCATAACCCATGGAGGCACGGGTATGTGAAATGGATTTTCCCTTGCCAATCATTTGCTGAATCTTTTAAGGTGTTCTTTGATTTGCTTAGCAGTTTCGTAGACCATTTCGGTCAGCTTTGGACTTTTCTTCCGGAACATATTGCCAATTGATTTGAAGTTGTTGTGGTATTTGGCCAACATTTGATAGATTTCGATTTCCTCATCAGACAACCGTTCAATTGTAGCTTGTTCCATGGCCGCCCTGCGAAGGAATTCACTTAACGACAGCCCGCAAAGCTTGGCCTTGGCCAATAGCAACTTTTTTTCATACGTGGTACAACGGAATTTCACCAACTGAGTTTTCCCCTTAAACGACTCTTTTTTTTCCCTGCGACCATCGGGAGCAGGCGAGATTGTGTCCACAGACACACATCTCGAATTCTTAACAGAATTACGTTTCAGGTTACGCGCCTCATCAGTCAACTCTGATAATGTCACAGTAGGTTCAGTTTCTTCTTGGGTAATTGGCACGTTATTTTTTTTCGCCCAACCATGTATTGCAGCTTCAAGTGCATCAAATTCTTTTTCCAAATTACTCCTGCCCATGATGCATCAATTTTTCATTTACATCCTTGAATCCAGCGTAGCAATTTCTTCGGTCTTCGGCTATTGGATATAATCCGATTAAATATTGGGTTGCTTTATCTCCTGCACAATCATTATCCAATGCCAGATTGAGGCCGGAATATTTTTCTAGGATGGAATTGACTTTTTTAGCAAAGGCCAGCGAGTTCAGAACAAGCACATCCGATTCAGCGAACCATTTGGGTTGAATGACCAAAAGCGACAAAAAATCGAACATTCCCTCAACTACGGTAAGGCTTGGATTATTATTTTCTATTATGGTGATGGCCTTAGGAGATGCACAATATTTTTGAAAACAATTGCGTAGTTCCCAACCTCCATTTTTGTTTTGCAACCCCAGAGCAAAAAAGGATTTTTTACCTATTCCAAAGTGTATTTGTTTGATATATCCATAGGCCAGGGTCAAGGGGATTTGACGCTTTTGTAGGTAATCAATCAATGCCACATGACTAATTGGCCTTATATCATTAATACTGATTCTCTTCTCTGTCACAACTGTTGGGGGCTGATGAAAAGAAAAAGAACCTGTTTGGCCTTGGAGCCATGTCAAGGTTTCGCCGACACCAAAGCTTTTCAATCGGCAAATAAGGTCGATTATATTTCCTCCAAGGCCTTCACCATGGTCGTACCATCTATTCAGGGTTTTGGAGACCTTAAAAGAGGCTTGGGTTTCTGACCGGAACGGACTCAGAAACCAAGCTTCTTTTTCCGTTTCTCTCACTGGAAAGTGCCCTAGCTTTGCCATCGTGTCAACGATGCTAACGGTACGGGCTCTTTCGCAGTTAAATCTTTTTTCTTTCATAGCTCTTAACGCATTTAAATTTTGATGATTTGATGAAGAATCATTCAAAAGGGTTATTCCTGTTGGTCTTACTGGCTTCATCATTTTTTCATCGTTTCATCGTTTCCTCTTTTCTTGGTTTTGGCTTTGTCATCATTCTTTGTTTTGATGACGGGATGATGACAAAGTGATGACGGATTTAAATCCCATAAACAAAGGGATGGTCCTAGGATGTCATCATTTCATCAAAATTTTTCAGTAGAAAATGCCTGGATATGGAAAAGTACCTGCCTTTTGCATCCTCTAGATTGATTTCACCATTGTTCCAAATGGTTACCCGCTGGTAGCTGTTTGAGTTTTTCTGGTTTTCCAATTTCCAATCCTTCTTTAACAGTCTACGCAATTGGGTCAGGTCAGTCTTCACCCTGGTCTTGTTGAGCATGTGGAGGGCATCCATGGGACATAGTTGGATTTCATTCAATTCAAACTTGTCCATGGCACTAAGTAATAGACTGGCCAATTCTTTTTCTACTCTGTTTCGATTGTTGTTCACCAGCTTTTTAAGCGCTGGTGTAAATAGTTGATTAGGTGAAAACCACATTCGAGTGGATTGAATCGTGCTAACTTTACGATTGCCCAGATAAGATAGAAATGCTGGGATTTCAGCTATGAGCTTTTCCAAAAAGTCCGTTTCCTCATTTTTGATGGGAGGAATTTTACGAACCCAGAAACGGGTCTCATTTCCATCAATTTTGATGAAGTTATCCTCATTGTTGCTGCAGAGGATAAACTTTCCGAAGAACTCGACTTCGCGTTTGTCTTTCCCTTTGGCCTCCAATTTATTTCTATTAGTGGTACTCAGGTATTTTATGCGCTCGGTCAGTTCCTCTTTATTGAACAATACTTCATCTATGCATATCAAAAGCTTATTGGCCCAATCTGCATTGAACTGACTACCAAAACTGTCATTGGTTAGATAGGTAAGGTTGTTTTCAAAGATTTCCTTTAGCCATTTTAAGAAGGAACTTTTTCCTGTGCTGCGTTCCGAAGAGACCAGACACAAAATGGGCAAAATCTGGATGGGCTTTACATATAATAACTGCAGATAATCCAATCCCAATTCCCTCTGGCACCCAAAGATGTGCTCCAAAAATTGTAAGGTCTTATCAATGGTGCCTTCCTTTGGAGCAAAGCTTAAGGGAGAGTAGATATTATAGAAGCCATGGTGTTCTTTTTTGAAATCTATGTGGTTGGGAATACAGGTGAAACCATCATATTTTGGAACCTTGCTCAAAAAATCCTTACCATGATCTTGCTTAATGGTATGTTCACTCCAATAGACCAATTGTTCGTTAAAATGGCCTGAAATTGTGGGCGATTTTACTATTTTATAATACGTAGTACCCACCCTTACATAGGGGATTGTTTCCATAATTAGACTTTCAGATTCTTGAGCTAAACTCTTTTTCTTTTCAACAGCTGCTCATTGAACTTTTGTTCCAAAAATTCATCTGATAAATCTGGTTTGCCCAAGAGCCAGGCGTCAATGGCCTCCTTATCAAAAAATTTCTGTCGTACATGGGCGTTTTTGCCCATGGGAATCAAACGGAGTGAAGTGAGTTTGTAGATTTTACTTTTTGACAAGCCCGTATAGGCGACCAAATCATCTACATTCATTACCCGTTTGTTTTGGGAAAGCAGGGTTTTAATTTCGGTTAATAGTCCTACGACTTTCTTTTCCTCAGTCATTAGATTTTAGATTTAAATGAATGATTGAGTAAAGGCCTTTACTGTGAATGCGCAAGGCAAACATAGGAAAGCTAATCACGTTAACTGGAACAATAAGAGGGGCTTGTCAAAGAATTGTGATAAGTTTATTGTTCTCCGAACACTTCAATGATCTTTTCATGCTCAAGAACCACGAGTTGCTTATCCTTCATTGAAATATTCCATCGACTGAAACTTGATTCCAGGGTGTTAGGATTTACAGGATTCCCGTTCATCGAGAACGATTCTCTGATTATTTCGAAGAGTATTTTCCGACGAGCTGTTTCGATGTCAATTATTCCATCCCTGACAAAACGGTGCATTAAAGAAAACACAAAGAAATAATTGGCCGAGCTACCATTTTTTATGAGGTTACGATTGTTTATTTTGATTTGGGGAATGTATCCCATCAATAACAAATGAAAATTATCCAAATCTTCATCCGTCAACAATAATTTTGGGAAGTCTTTTCCATAAAGATTGATCTTGATCATTTCCAATCCATGTTTGTCCCGATGGAATCTTTTTAGCCCGGACTGATAGCCAGCGGAAAGAATAATGGTCAGAAAGGCCATGCACAAATACCCTGTGAAAATCAAAAGCTGTGTCTTGAAGGAATCGGAAAACGTGAAGGCCGCAATGACAGCCACAGGTGTCATACAGGTCAAAAGAAAAAGGATTTTCTTCCCTTCACTTTTATCCAAGGAATGATAAAAGCTTTCCTTTTTCTTAAGAAACTTGTAAAAGAACTTTCCTATGGCCTCAATAACTCCCTTCATTCTAATGAAAATCACAAGATTAACCTAAATGTAAACAAAAGAAATTACCTTTGGCAGGTGTTGTACCTATGTTGTACCTAAGGGAAAGAAAAAAGGCTCCCGATTTCTCGGAAGCCTTGTGTTTACTGGTGCGGTCTGGACGGGACTCGAACCCGCGACCCCCTGCGTGACAGGCAGGTATTCTAACCAACTGAACTACCAGACCAATGATTTTACCTCTATAGCTATAAGGGCTTTGGCAACAGCCAAATGCAAATCTTGTTCAAACGCTTTTTACAAAGCGAGGGCAAATATACATTCCCTTTTCGGTTTCGGCAAAATTATTTTGGGCTACACCAACTTTTGGCGCTCCATTAAAAAGGTGTTCAAAATTGTAGAAAAAGAAGCTCCTATATCCGCTTCCACATACTTGATCTTATACTGCATACATTTCAATCGCAGACGATCAAGATAGTCGGCCACTTCCTTTTCGTAGCTTTCCTGTACATGCGCTGCATACAGATCCACATGCTTACCGGTTTCAACATCCACAAAACGCTTGGGCAGATTGTCAAAATTAAAATTTAACTCCAAATGCTTATCCAGCAAATGGAAGACCACTACCTCATGTTTGTAGTATTTCAAATGCCGAAGTGCTTCAAACAGTTTTTCTTCTTCTACCTGAGTTTGAAACATATCGGAAAAAATACAAATAAGACTGCGTCTGTGGATCTTCTCTGCGATCTGGTGTAAAAAGTAATACGTCCGGGTGTTCTTTTCGTTCTTTCGTACCACTGCTACGTCATTTAGCTTGGAAAGTAACATCTGAAAATGACGCTCATTGCTCTTCTCCGGCGCATAGAAATCGTAGTCTTCGCCATAAATACTTAACCCTACCGCATCCCGTTGCTTTTTTAACAATTGCATTAAAGCGGCAATAGCCAATACCCCAAAGCCTATTTTATTGAGGTTCCCCAGGGCAAGTTCACGTACTTCAGGATAGTACATGGACGCAGAATTATCCAAAATCATATGGCAACGCAGATTGGTCTCTTCCTCGTAGCGTTTGATATAGAGTTTATCGGTGCGGGCAAAAAGTTTCCAATCGATATGTTTGGTGCTCTCTCCTGTATTGTAAATTTTGTGCTCGGCAAACTCAGCGGAGAAACCGTGGAACGGACTTTTATGAATACCACTGATAAAACCTTCCACTACCTGTTTGGCAAGGAGTTCTAAATTTTGAAAGAGACCGGCGCCCTGTAGTTCCGATTTAATATCCATGTCACTCAAAAGTAAAAGAAAAAGGCCTGGCAAATGCCAAGCCTTTTCGAAACTTTAACGTCAGTGCGGTAGGTTATAGTGCAGCTTCAATAGCATCGGTGTAGGCTTTCTTGGGGGATACCCCTACTTGCCTGCTTACAATTTCCCCACCTTTAAATACCAATACCGTAGGTATATTACGCACCCCATATTTGGCCGCAAATTGCTGATTGGCATCAACATCTACCTTACCAACTATAGCTTTACCGTCATATTCCTGACTTACTTCTTCTATGATAGGTCCTACCATCCGACAAGGCCCACACCAAGCCGCCCAGAAATCTACCATTACCGGCTTATCATTTTTTAATACTACTTCGTCAAAAGTTGCGTCTGTTATTTCTAGTGCCATTATATGTGTATTTAGAATTGCGCAAAGTTAGTCAATTACCTTCCGCTTTTCTTACATAGACTGGATTTGTTTTGATTATCAATGCATTGGAAAAATCAATACTAATTCAACTTATAATGGACCTCTTGATTTTCCAGGGTATCTAACAGCGCACTGGTAATATTTACTTTTTGTTTTCGGCTGGACAAGTTCAACTTGATCTCTTCCTCCATCTCATAAATTACGAAGTGAAGGGGATGTTTTCCCTTATGAGAACTCAAGGCGTTTTTTAAAGCTTTGATCCGTTGTGCCTGTAAATGCTGAACATCGAGCTTAATAGTCAACTTCTTCGCATAATTGTCCATCACATCCTGCAACTGTCTAAACTCATTGTATTGGAGACGAGGATCTCCTTTCTTACCGGTTTCTCTATTCGTCCACCCCTCCCGCACAAAGACCTTTACATGAACAAAGGAGTTGATCATTAAAAAGTGGCGAAATTTCAGATATTCCTCTCCAAATATTCTGAATTCATGAGAATCGGTGTAGTCCTCTACGGTAAACAATCCCCAACCCTTCCCGTTCTTGGAGACCCGGTGTTGCACATCCGTTATGACCCCGGCAAAACTGAGTTCGCGATTAATAGAGTTATCCAGGTCCTCATTAAAAACCGCTATGCTGGTATTGCAAAATGCATCGATTTCCTTTTTGAAATCGTCCAACGGATGCCCGGAGATATAGATCCCCACCACTTCTTTTTCGCGACGAAGTTTTTCCATGGTTCCCCATCCTTCACAAGGGGGAACAACCGGTTCAGGAATTTGAACTTCACTGCTATCCCCAAAAAGGCTAACCTGAGAGGAATTCTGGTTATCCTGATATTTGGCACCGTAGCGAATAACCTTGTCTAAAAAGGATATGCCGTCGCCTTCTTCGTGAAAGTACTGTGCTCGATGTGTAACGCCGAAGGAATCGAACCCTCCCGCCAGGGCGAGATTCTCAAACGCTTTTTTATTTGCCGCTCTTAAGTCTACCCGCTTGGCAATGTCAAAAACCGATCGATAGGGGCCATTTTCCTTCCGTTCTGCCACAATAGCTTCTACGGCGGAACGACCTACTCCTTTAATCCCCCCCATTCCAAAGCGGACCGCATTGTCCTTATTCACGGAAAACTTATAGTAGGATTCGTTGACATCCGGTCCTAAAACCTCCAAGCCCATACGCCGGCACTCCTCCATAAAAAAGGTTACCTGCTTAATATCGCTCATATTATTGGACAGTACTGCCGCCATGTATTCCGAAGGGTAATGCGCCTTTAGATAAGCCGTTTGATAGGCCACATAGGCATAACAGGTAGAGTGGCTCTTATTGAAGGCATAGGAGGCAAAAGCTTCCCAGTCTTTCCAAATTTTTTCCAAAATATCCCTTGGGTGACCGTTTTTTTCACCGCCATCCAAAAATTGGGGCTTCAGTTTTTGGAGCAGGGCGAAGATCTTTTTCCCCATCGCTTTTCGTAGCACGTCGGCATCGCCTTTGGAAAAACCAGCTAGTTTCTGTGAAAGGCGCATCACCTGCTCTTGATAGACCGTTATACCATAGGTGTCCTTTAAAAACTCTTCCATCTCCGGAAGATCATAGGTAATATCTTCTTGTCCGTGCTTTCTGGCGATAAAACTTGGGATGTATTCCATAGGGCCAGGACGATATAATGCATTCATCGCAATGAGATCGTCAAAAACGGTGGGCTTAAGATTTTTTAAATGCTTTTGCATTCCAGGGGATTCGTATTGAAAGATCCCCACGGTTTCTCCCCGTTGAAAAAGGGCATAGGTCGCCTCATCATCTAATGGAAACGCATCAGGAACAAGGGTAACTCCTGTTCTGGCCTTAATAATTTTGACGGTGTCTTTAATTAAGGTTAAGGTCTTTAGTCCAAGAAAGTCCATTTTCAGCAACCCAGCATCTTCCACTACAGAGTTGTCAAACTGGGTAACGTATAATTCCGAATCCTTAGCCGTAGCTACAGGTACAAAATTGGTAATGTCATCTGGGGTGATAATTACCCCACAAGCATGAATTCCGGTGTTTCTGACGGAACCTTCAAGAACACGCGCCATATTTACCGTACGCCCTTCCAAATCATCGGTTTCGGAGATGTTCAATAGCTGATTGATCTTGAGCATGTCATCCGAACGAAATTTCTTCTTCAGTTCCGCTTCCTCCTTGCCGAAAATCTTACCCAACTTTCCCATGGTTGGGATCAACTTGGCAATGCGGTCTGCATCGTTCAATGGTAAATCCAGAACGCGTGCCGTATCCCGGATCGATGATTTGGCAGCCATAGTACCGTAGGTAATGATCTGCGCCACCTGGTTGGCACCATATTTTTCAATGACATACTCCATGACCTTTCCTCTCCCCTCGTCATCAAAATCAATATCGATATCGGGCATGGAAACCCGATCCGGATTGAGGAATCGCTCAAAAAGCAAATCGTATTTAATCGGATCAATATTGGTGATTTTCAAGCAGTAGGCTACTACAGATCCTGCAGCAGAACCCCTCCCCGGTCCTACGGATACTCCCATATTCCGCGCTTCACGGATAAAGTCTTCTACGATCAAAAAATACCCGGGATAGCCGGAATTTTCAATGGTTTGCAGTTCAAAATCAATTCGCTCTTCCAGTTCCGGAGCTATTTCCCCATAACGTTCCTTAGCCCCTTGATAGGTTAAATGTCTTAAATACGCATTTTCTCCTCGTTTGCCCCCATCCTTATCGTCTTCCTTTACCTGAAAATCATCCGGAATAGCAAATTTTGGGAGCAATACATCCCGAGCCAGATCAAAGGGCTCGATCTTATCTACAATTTCCTGCAAATTTGAGATGGCCTCAGGCATATCCTTAAAAAGGAGTTTCATCGCATCGGAGGATTTGAAGTAGTATTCCTGATTGGGTAATCCATAGCGATACCCACGACCACGGCCTATTGGAGTAGACACTTTTTCGCCATCTTTTACGCAAAGTAAAATATCGTGTGCTTCTGCATCTTCTTTACTGCCGTAATAGTTGTTATTGGTAGCTACCAATTTCACCCCATGTTTTCTGGAAAACTGTAGCAGCGTTTTATTGACACGATCCTCATCTTCCTGGCCATGTCGCATGACTTCCAGATAAAAATCCGCTCCAAATTCCTGCTTCCACCAAAGCAAAGCTTCCTCCGCTTGTTTTTCGCCTACGTTTAGCAATTTATAGGGGATTTCTCCATACAAATTCCCGGAAAGAACGATTACGTCCTCTTTGTACTGCTTTACAATTTCCCGATCAATTCTGGGCACATAATAAAATCCATCGGTGTAAGCCAGTGAAGCCATTTTGATCAGATTCTGATAACCTGTCTTGTTTTTGGCTAGAAAAACGATCTGAAAGCCATAGTCCTTGACTGACTTATTGCTATGATCTTCACAAACGTAGAACTCGCATCCAATAATTGGGGTTATTTGTTGTCCCTCTACCGTGTTTTCGGTAGGCTCGGCCTCTAGTTTTTGCTGTTGTATTTTTTTATTGTGTGCGTTTACTTCCTTCACAAAATGGAAGGCCCCCATCATATTCCCATGATCCGTTAGGGCTACCGCTGGCATTCCTGATTTCGCCGCTAATTCTACAATGACTTTAGTGCTCATAGTAGACTGTAAGACCGAAAATTGAGAGTGGTTGTGAAGGTGCACAAAATCAAGGTCTTCAAGACTCCGGCTGTTGCGTTCTAACTCCTGTTTTGAAATACCATCGCTCTCCTGTTGGAAACTACTGGCTATTTTTTTGGAAGCTTCTTTAAGATTAATGTGCTTTAATCCAATCAATTCAATTTCCTGGGGATTCACTTCCGAATAGCGCACAAAGTAATCCGGAGAAACATCCAGTTGTTCCTGGGTAAACTGCCTTTTGCGAACCAGCTCTAAGAAACAGCGTGCTGTGGCTTCAACATCTGCAGAAGCATTATGTGCCTCTGCAAAAGGCGCTCCAAACAGGTACTCGTGAAGTTCGGTAAGTGTTGGTAATTTAAACTTTCCGCCTCGGCCTCCGGGAATCTGACATAGGCTGGCCGTATGTTCTGTACAGGTATCCAAAACCGGCAAATCTGACAAAGCACTTCCCATTCCCGCCCTGTAGAATTCACAACCCATTACATTAATATCGAACTCCACATTTTGGCCAACCACAAATTTGGCCTGTGACAATACTTTCTCGAACTTCATCAATACTTCCGGTAAGGAAACGCCTTGCTGCTCCGCCAGAGCGGTGGAAATTCCATGGATCTGTTCTGACTCATAGGGTATATTAAATCCATCCGGTTGCACCAAATAGTCCTGTTGGTCTAGCAAATTTCCCATGGCATCATGTAGCTGCCAGGCAATCTGCACACATCGTGGCCAGTTATCCGTATCCGTTATCGGAGCATCATAACGTTTGGGTAATCCCGTGGTCTCTGTATCGAATATGAGGTACATAAAAGAATTTTGGAAGGAATAAAATTACCTAAAAACGGAGAGCTCGTACAAAAGAGTTATAAGGAATTGTTAACGATAAAAAAGGTCAGAAAAGTTGTAGAATTCAAGTTTTGCCGTATTTTTGCATCCGCTTAAATAAGAAAAGCGAATAATGAATTAATAACCAGGGTCGGGCACCCTACAAATTAATGTGATATGCCAGTTAGAATACGACTACAACGCCACGGGAAAAAAGGAAAGCCGTTTTATTGGATCGTGGCCGCAGATTCCCGCTCGAAAAGAGATGGTAAATTTTTGGAAAAACTAGGAACGTACAATCCTAACACCAATCCTGCTTCCATTGATCTTAAAGTAGATAATGCTGTACAATGGTTGAACAACGGAGCGCAACCTACTGATACCGCCAGAGCCATCTTAAGTTACAAGGGAGTATTATTGAAAAAACATCTTCAAGAGGGGGTAAAGAAGGGGGCTTTTGATGAAGCTGAGGCTGAAAAACGTTTCAGTGCCTGGTTGGAAGAAAAAGAAGCTACTATTCAAGCCAAAAGAGATGGTTTAAGTAAAGCAGAGCAAGAAGCCAAAGCGAAAGCATTGGCTGCAGAGAAAGAAGCCAACGAAAAACGTATTGCTGCACAACAACCAGAACCAGAAGTAGAAGAGGTGGTGGAAGCAGCTACTGAGACTGAAGGAGAAGCACCTACTGCCGAAGTAGCTGAAGCAACCGAAACTGAAGCGGCTACGGAAGAAACGTCATCCGAGGAAGCAGCAGCAACCGAAGCTGAAGCAGCTACAGAAGAAACGGCATCCGAAGAAGCAGCAACAAGCGAAGAAGAAGCGCCTAAAGAATAAGTTGGTACGGCTATGCGTAAGGAAGAGTGTTTCTACCTGGGCAAAGTCGTTTCAAAATATAGTTTTCGGGGAGAGGTATTGGTCAAGTTAGATACCGATGAACCGGAAATTTACGAGCAAATGGAATCGGTTTTTGTAGAACTAGACAACAACCTGATTCCATTTTTTATTGTAAAATCGCAACTACATAAATCCGCTTTGCTTCGTCTCAGTTTTGAGAACGTCTCAGATGAAACAGCCGCTGAAAGGCTTATCGGGAAAAAGCTATTTTTACCGTTATCATCTTTGCCTGAGTTATCCGGAAACCGTTTTTACTACCATGAAGTTATCGGTTTTACCCTGGTGGATAAGAAGTATGGGGCTATTGGAAGAATTATTGCGATAAATGATTCTGCCGCTCAGGCCCTTTTTGAAGCAGATAAAGACGGTAAGCAACTACTACTCCCCATATCGGATGCTATTATCAAAAAAGTGGACCGCGCCAATAAAACGATTCATGTGGAGACCCCGGAGGGATTGGTTGCACTCTATTTGCATTAGTAGTATTACCTTTATTCGGATATGAAAACCAAATACGCCTTAGGTATGCGAACGGTCTCCTTTTTAAGTATGCTACCGCTTTTTATTTGCTGTAATACACGTACCGAAGCGTTCCCCCAAAAAAGACCTCCTAACGTTATTATTATTTTCACCGATGACCAGGGTTATGCCGATGTAGGTGTTTTCGGGTCCGAAGACATTGCTACGCCAAATCTGGACCAAATGGCGGCTGATGGCCTGAAACTAACCAGTTTTTATGCGGCACAACCTGTATGTTCTGCTTCACGAGCAGCACTTTTAACCGGCTGCTATCCCAACCGAATTGGAATTCACAATGCCTTTATGCCAAATTCGGAAATTGGCCTACACCCTGATGAAACCACCTTAGCAGAATTACTAAGAGACAAAGGATACACGACAGGAATTTTTGGGAAATGGCATTTGGGGGATGCTCCTGAATTTTTGCCCCTCCAGCATGGTTTTAATGAGTGGTTCGGAATCCCGTATTCCAACGATATGTGGCCCAATCATCCCAAACAGGGGAGTCTATTCAATTTTGACCCCCTACCGCTGTACCACAATAACAAAGTAATTGATACGCTATGGGACCAATCTGAACTCACCCGACAAATTACGGAAAGGAGTGTTGATTTTATCAATAAAAACAAGGAAGTGCCCTTCTTTCTATATGTACCGCACCCCCAACCCCACGTTCCACTCTATGTTTCTGATAATTTTAAAAGCAAATCAAAAAGAGGACTTTACGGAGATGTCATCATGGAAATTGATTGGTCCGTCGGTGAGATCTTAAACGCATTAAAAACACAAGGGTTGGAAAACAATACCCTGGTCATTTTTACTTCTGATAATGGCCCTTGGTTATCGTATGGCAATCATGCGGGTAGCGCCAAGCCACTAAGGGAAGGCAAAGGTACTACCTGGGAAGGGGGGCAACGCGAACCCTGTATTATAAAATACCCAGATAGTCTGGAAGCAGGAAGAGTTATCAAAACACCGATAATGGCCATTGATTTGTTACCTACTATTGCAGAAGCTACCAACATCCAATTGCCCCAAAAGCAAATTGACGGAAAAAGTGCCTGGCCGCTTTTAAAAGGTGTATCCGATGTTTCTCCGCAAGAGGCCTATTTCTTTTATTACCGGATCAATGAGCTCCACGCAGTACGATACGATAAATGGAAGTTATATTTTCCGCATCGGTATCGAACTATGAAGAACCAGAAAAACGGGAAGGATGGACTGCCAGGGAAATATGGGTATCGAGATATGTTGGAAATTGAACTCTACGATTTGGAAAAGGATATCAGCGAAACTTCAAATGTAGCTGACCAATATCCGGCTATCGTGCAGAAAATCCGAAAATTAGCCGATGAAAAACGTGCTGAACTTGGCGATGCACTTTACACTATGGAAGGCACAGCAACACGCCTTCCGGGAAAGGTCAAATAGGCAATGGACGTTTTTCATTTTAAACAATTTACCATCCAGCAAGACAATTGTGCCATGAAAGTGGGTACGGATGGCGTGCTGTTGGGGGCATGGACCTCCCTGAACTCCAGCCCGGATACTATTCTGGATGTTGGCTCTGGAACCGGCCTTATCGCCTTGATGCTTGCCCAAAGAGCTACGGCTTCTGTTATTGACGCTATTGAGATTGATACAGATGCCTTTGAACAATGTGTGGCCAACTTTGAAGCCTCCCCATGGGCGGATCGGCTCTTCTGTTATCATGCTGGTTTCCAAGAATTCTATGAAGAAATTGAGGAATCGTATGATCTGATCGTTTCCAATCCCCCCTTTTTCATCGAAGACGTTTCAAGCGGGCAGATATCGAGAGATAGAGCAAGGCAAAATCAATCGCTTCCCTATCCGTCTTTATTTGAAGGAATTAAAACATTGCTTGCCCCCAAGGGAGAGCTATCGATGATCATTCCCTATTCTGCCGAGCTCGCTGTATTGGATTTGGCAGCGACTCAAGGACTCTATCCCAGCCGTATCACTCGGGTGAAAGGCCATCCCACTGCCTCCTATAAAAGAAGTTTACTGCAGCTGTCCCGAAATAAAATAGCTGTAGCTTCTCGGGAATTGGTTATTGAACTTGAAAGGCATGTGTACTCCAAGGAATATATTCAGCTTACCAAAGACTTCTATTTAAAAATGTAACAGCAGGTATCCCTAATGTTATATTTGGTTAGTACATTTGAATAAAATTTGTACAGATGAAGCCGGATCTATTCGAAGCACCAGACTATTACCTTTTGGACGATCTGTTGTCCGAGGAACACAAACTGGTACGGGACGCCGCGCGCCAATGGGTAAAACGGGATGTTTCTCCTATTATAGAAGACTACGCACAAAAAGCAGCCTTTCCAAAGCAGATCATTTCCGGATTAGCGGAAATTGGTGCTTTTGGCCCCTATATCCCATCAGAATATGGCGGTGCAGGATTAGATCAAATCAGCTACGGACTTATTATGCAGGAAATAGAACGCGGAGATAGCGGCGTGCGTTCTACTGCTTCAGTGCAATCGTCTTTGGTGATGTATCCCATTTTTGCTTATGGCACAGAAGAACAACGCAAAAAATACCTTCCAAAATTAGCAAGTGGCGAATGGATGGGGTGTTTTGGCCTAACAGAACCCAACCACGGGTCAAACCCCGGAGGTATGGAGAGTAAATTCAAAGATATGGGAGATCATTATCTATTGAATGGAGCGAAACTATGGATCTCCAATTCTCCTTTTGCGGATGTTGCTGTGGTTTGGGCTAAAAATGAGGAAGGAAGGATCCATGGACTCATTGTAGAAAGACACATGGAAGGTTTTTCCACTCCGGAGACCCACAACAAATGGTCCTTACGAGCATCTGCAACCGGAGAGTTGATCTTTGATAATGTCAAAGTTCCCAAAGCGAACCTCTTACCAAATAAATCCGGGCTGGGAGCACCATTGAGTTGTTTGGATTCTGCGCGCTATGGCATTGCCTGGGGGGCTATTGGTGCGGCTATGGACTGCTACGATACCGCGTTGCGTTACGCCAAAGAACGATCCCAATTTGGTAAACCGATTGCTGCTTTCCAACTGCAGCAAAAGAAACTGGCTGAGATGATCACGGAGATCACCAAAGCGCAATTACTGGCCTTCCGCCTGGGACAATTAAAAAATGAAGGAAAAGCCACTACCGCCCAGATCTCTATGGCGAAACGAAACAACGTGGATATGGCAATAAAAATAGCGCGTGAAGCACGGCAAGTGTTAGGAGGAATGGGCATCACAGGGGAGTATTCGATAATGCGCCACATGATGAATCTGGAAAGTGTAATCACCTACGAAGGCACCCACGATATTCACTTATTGATTACCGGAGCAGACATTACAGGTATACCCGCTTTTAAATAATAGCGTACTACGTTCTTTGCCACTGATGGCAAAATACCATCTACACCATCCTTAAAGTTGAAGTGCTGAATTTGATCCTGATCAAACCTCGGTGATATCTATACTGCCGGGCTGGTTCATAATTTTAAACAAATCACCAATGAACAAAGCACTTTTTTTGTCGATTGCATTTGGAGTAATGACGTTACCAGGCGCTCAGTCCCAGGAACCGAGAGTATATCAGGCACCTCTATTTGAGGAGGAGTGGAGTACCCCCAGCCGATATCCGGATCGCATTGTACTAAGTTTCGGAGACGACCCTGCCACCGGGGCAAGTGCTACCTGGCGCACCAACACTGAAATTGATACAGCTTTCGCCGAAATTGCCATTGCCACTGCCGCTCCAAAATTCTGGCGCAATGCAAAGACCTTAGAGGCCGTTACAACCCCCTTTGATGGGTCAAAGGTTTTGACCGCCGGGCTAATTTCAAACTATCATTCGGTAGTATTTCAAGATCTTTTACCGGATACCACTTACGCGTATCGCGTTGGTGATGGAAAGCGGTGGAGCGAATGGATCCAATTCCGTACTGCTAGTGCTTCCAAAGACACCCCGTTTTCCTTTCTTTATGTGGGAGATACCCAAAACTTCATTTTGGAGTTGTGGTCTCGCCTCATCCGCGAGGGCTATAAAAAAGCCCCCGACGCCAGTTTCATTATCCATGCCGGAGATTTGGTGAATAATGCGCATAGCGAGCAGGAATGGCAGGAATGGTTTGATGCAGGGGGTTGGATCCATGCCACCCTGCCCGCATTTCCGATCCCGGGGAATCATGAATACCGTCCATTGAATGAAACTGAACAGGCAAATAGGATTCGAAGCTTATCCGCCCAATGGAATTCGCAGTTTACGCTTCCGCAAAATGGTCCCGAAGGCTTAAAAGAGACGGTGTATTATATGGACTATCAAGACACTCGTATTATAGGGCTGAATAGCAATGAACAATACGACAAACAAACCGAATGGTTGGAGAAAGTACTCGCTAGCACTACCCAGAAATGGAAAGTGGTTACTTTTCATCACCCCTTGTTTTCTGCTTCATCAGGTCGGGATAATCCAAAACTACGGGAGCTGTGGAAACCACTTTTCGACAAGTACAAGGTAGATCTTGTATTACAAGGACATGATCATAGTTATGCCAGAGGCAGGGTTTCCCCGGGAGAAAATGTATTGGATGGCGTAAATCTTAGGGACCAAACCGGAACCGTGTATGTGGTGTCCGTTAGTGGGGGAAAAATGTATGGCCTTCGACCAAATGCCTGGGAAGGTTGGGAAGCAGAACGGGATAGAGCCGCCGAAAACACCCAACTGTTTCAAGTAATTACAATTGCTGGAGATAGCTTATCCTTTGAAGCCTACACGGCAGTTGGCGAACTATATGATGCCTTTGATTTAGTAAAAAACGTAAACCGTCCCAATCAGTTCATAGAGCGAAAACAAGAAGCTATTCCGCCCAGGCGATTTGATAACACCATTCCCTACCAGGATCCGCTTCCTGAGGAAGTGGAGCGTATGCTATTGGAACGACATAAAGGCTTTGAAGTGGATCGTGTTGCCTATGTGAAAGAAGGGGATTCTTTGAGGTACCGTGTGCAAATGGAAAAGGGCGATGAGGAGATCTATCTTGTGCTGGACCAAACCGGGAAAATTCTGGAGGAGGTAATAGCAAAGGAATGATTCCACATTCCTTTGCCTATTTCACTAGAAATAGCATCAGGCCTACTAGAACTATATCTTTTCCAAAGTGATCTTAACCGACTTGCTAATGGGTGTACGACTCTTATCCGCAAATTCATTAATGGGTACCAAAAAGTTCGTTTCAGGAAAATAAGCTGCCGCATTCCCTTCAGGGATGTCGTAAGGGATTGCCATAAAACGTTCTGCCTTTCTTTCTTTACCTCCATAATTGCTTACCAGGTGAAGCACCTCTAGTTTTTGGATACCGCGCTTTTCCATGTCCCTGGGATTTAAAAAAATAACGCGTCGCTCGTTATACACGCCGCGGTAGCGATCGTGTAGCCCGTAAATTGTTGTATTGAATTGGTCGTGAGAGCGAATGGTCATTAGCAAGAGCTCACCTTCTTTTAATTCATGGTGCGATAATGCATTTACGGTTAGCTGAGCTCTACCGTTAGGCAACTTACTAAAATCCCCTACTCTCGCATTATTGGGCAAATAGTAGCCATATCCCTTCGAGTTCTTGCTCGTATTTTTGAAACCCTTTATGGTTTTGTCAATAAGCTTTCGAACTGCCTCATAATCAAAAGCCAACGTTTTCCAAGGTACGGAATGCTTTCCTTCGAAATACGTATGCGCCAGCATACCAATAATTTCAGGTTCACTCTTTATATGCGTTGAGACGGGTTGCAACAAGCCCTTACTCTGCCGCACCTTTCCTGTGCTGCTTTCCATGGTCAAAAATTGCAACTGTCCTTGTTTCATATCCTTTTCCGAACGACCAAAAGTGGGTAAGAGCAAAGCTATTTCACCGGTAAGCAGATGACTGCGGTTCAGTTTGGTACTAATTTGCACGGTAAGTTTACAGTTTTGGATGGCCTCAGCGGTATAGGCGGTGTCCGAAGCGGCCATCACAAAATTACCGCCCAAACAAACAAATACCTTCCCCTTACCTTCGTACATCGCTTTAATGGCTCCGACGGTATCATAACCCGCTTTGTTGGGAGGCTCAAAACCCAGATGCTCGGTAATGCGTTGGTTGAGCTCTTTACTCACATAATGCATAATACCAACACTCCGGTCCCCTTGAACATTACTATGCCCTCTTACAGGACAAGTCCCTGCAAAAGGTTTTCCGATTGCCCCTTTCAACAATAGGATATTAACGTATTCCTGAATAGTGGCAACGGCATTTTTGTGCTGCGTTATCCCCATGGCCCAGCAAATGATAATATTAGATTTTGAAGCGAGCAGTTCTACCGTTTGGGTGACTTTTTCTTTTGTCGCTCCTGTTCTTTCCAAAAGCTCACCAACATCATATTGCTCAAGATCCGTCAACAAATCTTTATATCCTTCCACCTTATTTTGGATAAAATCATGATCAAAGACGGTGCCCGCTGCTGCATCTCTTACAGCAAGTTCTTTTACTAGCAATTTGGCCAGGGCGATATCTTGATTGATCTTGAGCTGAAGATGAATATCCGCAATGGCTGTCCCCCCGCCCAATAGGCCCTCAACGTTCTGTGGGTTCTTAAACTTAACCAGTCCTGTTTCTGCCAAGGGATTGATACTAATGATCTTTCCTCCATTTTTCTTGCATTTTTCTAAAGCGGCTAACATTCGGGGGTGGTTTGTTCCCGGATTTTGCCCTACGATCAATACAACATCTGCTCCGTACAAATCATCTACAGTAACAGAACCTTTTCCGATACCCAGGGTTTGGGACAGTGCTACTCCGGAAGATTCATGACACATGTTAGAGCAATCAGGCATATTATTGGTCCCCAAGGCCCGGGCAAACATCCCATATAAAAAAGCCGCCTCATTACTGGAGCGTCCGGAGGTGTAAAAAATAGCTTCATCGGGATGATCCAGGCACTTCAATTCTTTTGCAATTAAAGTATAAGCATCTTCCCAGGAAATAGGCTCATAATGTACTTTTCCGGAGCGTAGTACCAAGGGTGTTGTTAAGCGTCCAAGTTTGTTGAGTTCATAGTCACTCAAGCGGGACAGTTGCTCAACAGAATTTTTTTGAAAAAAATCCGGATCTACTGTTTGCAAAGTGGCTTCATCCGCTAATGCTTTGGCGCCATTTTCACAATATTCGGCGATACTCGAGGGTTTTTCAGGTACCGGCCAGGCGCAGCTTGGACATCGAAACCCTTCTTCCTGGTTCATAGCCAACAAGGCACGCATAGAACGTACGATCCCCATCTCCTTTACACTATGCCGCAACGCCTCTTTAACCCCCAACATTCCTGCAGAAACCGCCATAGGATCTTTAAGCCGTAAGCCCGTAAACTCAATGTCCCCGGTTAAGGAAATGTTCCGTTTAATTGCTGAAGTGGTCGACATTTAAGGAGGTTATGGGTTAGGCTGTAATTTTGGGTTGGGGTAGTTATCGGATTGGTCTTCCAGGGTATTGTCCAAACAGGTAAAGTCTTTCTCCAACAAAAGATGCAGTGTCCGGTTTTGATTGATCTTTTGGAAATGTTCAAAGCCCACCCTATCCTCACGGAACCAGTTCTTTCCTAGCTTTTCGGGAAGAAAAAGAATGATTTTCTGATACTTGAATTCAGCATATAGCTGTGATGCATCGGCATCCAAGACCACAACATATCCAAAAACAGCGGTGTTAAAATGGGTCAAGGCTTCTATCTTTCCTTCTTCGCCTAATGCCTTAACCTCACTTTTGGTTAAACGGAATCGGACGGAATCGTCTTTTATTCGAATCTTCATTTATTTAAAAGTTTTGTCTTTGGTTTAGGATGCGATAGATAACAACCTTCTTTCCATTTACCTGGTAATGGATGGAGTAATTGAATTGTTCAAAATTTAAAATTCGTATACCCCTATATTTGACCTGAAATGAATGGGGTGTAGTTTTCAAAAATTGAAGTTGCTTTGCAAAGTCCTTTAAGAAATCATCTGAAAGATTCTTGGAAGCGAAATAGCATTCGGCTACATGGAGTTCTACAACGGCTTCCTTTAACATCTGGACCTTAAAGCCCATACTTTCTTTCTATTTCTTCAATGGGAATGAACTCTGCTTTTCCTTCCGCAACACGTGTCAACATATCATCCATCATCGCTTTATATTCCGCTGATGGTGACTCAAGCTTTCTTGCTACTTCTTCCAAAGTATATTCCAGGTAACTCTTTAACGAGCGTTTTTGTCGTTTGGCTTCCGCTTCTAAAACTTGCAGAGCTCCCTCGTTCATATCTATTAATTTACGAACCTTTTCCAATGTATATATCTTTTATATATAAAAATACAGATTATTTCTATTCGCCTGTTGTACATTTTCGTATAAACTCGTCATTTTTAGTGAATTTTACGATTGCGATTAGTAAAATTTATATCGAAAATCTACCTGTCGGCAGATAGTCCAGAGCTTCATTTCTCAGGTTGGTTTTCGACAAGATCCTGAGTACCCGGGATCACTCAAACTGACAACCCTCAGTCATTTTACATTCAAAATGTATAAGGGGTGCTATTAATTCCTGAACATGGTCTTTTTTTTGCTCATTTTCATATCGGCATATCTCGGATCCGGAATATAATCCTGTTTCTGCATTTTGATGACCTCAATACTCAAAAACCCAAATTCACTGACCACTTTGCCATAGAAACGGTAAATGCCTTTGCCCCGAAAGTGGTATTTGGCCGCAACAGGTGGAAAAAGTACGGTATCGAAAACCTCACCCTGTTGGTCAATGAGCGTAGCAAAATGCATGCGCTTCCCAGAGTGGGTACTCGTATTTTTTACCGTTACCAGATAACCATAAATATCAATATGATGATTCAAATAGCGTTGCAGATCACATTGGCCGTTCTGGTTTTTAGGAGGTTCCGCCAACAGATCAAACGGGCTACATAAGGGAAAACCCAAAAGCTCCCACTGCTCAAAAGCGGTCTCTAGTTGCGTAGTGTGCAACTTGGGAATGGTAAACTTTCGGTACCTGGGCGCAAAAAGTTTAGGATGCTCCAAACGTTTGCTTTTCCCTAATAGCAAGTGCGCTTTCCAAAGTAATTCGTGTTTATTGATACCTGTAAACCGGAAAGCATCAATCCGGATGAGAATACTCAACTGCTCTGTAGAGATCCCTACCCGATCAATACAATCTTCAAGCGAAACGAATCTCCCATGAGTATTGCGTTCATTGACCAGCCGTTGCATGACCCGTTCCTCTAAATCTCGCAGATACATCAATCCCAGGTAAATATGAGTCCCATAAATCACATTGGCAATATGACTTTGGTTAATGCAGGGCGGGTGAATGGTAGCGCCCAACATCCGCGCCTCGTGTACATAGAATTCAGAACGATAAAAACCTCCGCCATTGTTTAGCACAGCTACTATATATTCCAACGGAAAATAGGCCCGCAGAAAAAGGCTCTGATAACTCTCTACGGCATAGGAAGCGGAATGTCCTTTGGCAAAAGCATAACCCGCAAAACTAGCTACCTGATACCATATTTCATCAATCAGTTTTTCAGTATATCCCTTTTTCAAACAATTGGTCCTGAATTTATCCTTTACTTTTTCAAATTCCTCCCGGGACCGGAACTTACCGCTCATCCCCCTGCGAAGGACATCTGCCTCTCCCAAATCCAGATCTGCGAAATAATGGGCTACCTTGATCACATCTTCCTGATAGACCATTACGCCATAGGTCTCCGGCATAATGTCTAACATTACCGGATGGGCTTTTTCTTCCGCGCGTCCCGGATTGCGATGTCTTAGAATGTATTCCCGCATCATACCACTTTTGGATACTCCGGGCCGAATGATGGAACTTGCCGCTACCAGGCCCAGGTAATTGTCTACCTCCAGTTTTTTGAGCAGCATTCGCATGGCAGGCGATTCCACATAGAAACACCCCATACACTGCGCTGTTTTGATCAGATTATTAATCACCGGATCTGTGTAGAACCTCTTAACATCATGGATATCAAAATTGGCTTTTTCCGGTTGATTATAGGCTACTATAGCGAGTGTATCCTTGATTTTTCCGAGGCCCCGTTGCGCCAGCACATCAAATTTGTACAGTCCTACATCTTCGGCAATGATCATATCAAAGTGTACGGTAGCAAATCCCTTTGGTGGCAGCATTGTCGCCGAAAACCAATGCAATGGTTTTTCGCTAATAAGGATTCCACTCGCATGTACGCTTACGTAATTGGGCATGCCTTGAATTAACTTCCCATATTTCAGTACCAACTTCGCAGCACTATCTAACTTTGGGGTTTGGAATTGGCCACTACTAAGACCGTCAATTTCAGCTTTGGAAAGGCCAAATACCTTCCCAAGTTCCCGGATCACCCCCTTTTGCTTGAAGGTCACATACGTCCCTACCAGGGCCACATATTTAAACCGTTCAAAAATATATTGGGTCATTGCCTCCCGGTCCCGCCATGAAAAATCGATATCAAAGTCGGGAGGATTAGCACGGTACAAATTGATAAAACGTTCAAAATAGAGGTCCAGGTCAATGGGGTCTACATCAGTGATATAGAGCAAATAGGCTACGATACTATTGGCGCCGCTTCCCCTCCCCACATAGTAGAACCCCCTTTTTTTAGCCTCGGAAATAATATCCCAGTTGATCAAAAAATAGGAAACAAAGCCCATTTTCTTAATGAGCTTAAGTTCTTTTTCCAGCCGATTTTGAATGGATGTAGTGATTGTATCATAGCGTTCCGGCAAGCCTTTGCGGCATAACTTTTCCAATAAAGCTTCATCCTCTTCTTTGCTGCCTGTATAATATTTTAGATTTTGAGGTATCCTGTCTTTTGAAAAGTCAAAATGAATGCTGCATTTATCTAGCAATTGCTGTGTATTTTCAAGAATAAAGGAGTATTCCGAAAAAGCCTTAATCAGGTTTTCAATAGCATACATTTGCTCATCTTCACTAGCCAGTTCACTTTTGTCCAATTTACTCAGCAAGACGTTATTATCAATGGCACGTAAGAGGCAGTGCGCATTATAGTCACGCTTGTTTCGGAATGTCACAGGCTGTTGCACCACCAATCTGTCTTTATGCGCTTTAAGTCTTGAAAAGGGGAGCCTACGCAAGTCTTTTATAGCGACACCTATAAATTCATGGTCCAAAAAATGGTGTTTACCACTCGCCAGCACTTTTTCAAAGGGGTATACTACAAAAGCATTTTCGAAAGAAGGAGCTTGCTCCGGAATGAGGAGATCCTGGTGGAGATGGTACGATAAAAAGGTATTCAGCTCATGATAGCCTGTATTGTTTTTAGCAATTCCAATAAAACAGTGGTCTGCACCATTCCTGAAATCAATTCCAAGAATAGGCTTTACCGCATACTTAGGGGCTTTCCGTACAAAATTCAGGCAGGCCGACGTATTGTTAATATCTGTTAGCACCAACTGCTTTATATGGTTTGTTTGTGCCAATTGCAACAATTCCTCTTCGGAAAATGTCCCGAAACGTAAGCTGTAGTATGTGTGGCAATTTAAATAGATGTTAGACTTGAGATTTTAGACGTTAGACTTCATGTTAGATCATATTTTATTTTCAATGTTGCTATCTTTCCTCTTTCCTCTTTCCTCTTTCCTCTCACATCTCACATCTCACATCTCACATCTAACATCTAACAGCGAAGCGATCTTTTATCTTTTACTGCTTTCGATGTGCCAAAACCACAGGCGGTTGCCCGTTAAAAGGATTGTGCATTCTACCAATGGTTTTTGCTCCCATGGCTGAGGCGCGAAAGACACTACGGTCGCCAAAGCGATTGCGTACCCTATCCATAGCCTGATACAATCGTAAGGCTTCCTCTGTGTCATCAAACAGATTGATTTGATAGTTCCCCGATACCAGATGACTAAATCGTATCCCTACCAAGCGTACCAACATTCGTTTATTGTACAAGCTTGTAAAGAGTTCCATGATCTTAGGAATGAGCATATGATCGGCACTGGTGTAGGGAATGCGTTGTTGTTTGGAATAGGTATTGAAATCCGAATACCGGATCTTGACCGCTATACAGGCCGTTAGCTTATTCCCCCTACGAAGTTGATACGCCAGGTTTTCGGCCATGGCCATCAAAATGCCTTTCAGCTTTGCCACATCAATAGTATCCCGGTCAAAGGTGCGTTCTGTGGAAATCGATTTTCGGTCACAGAACGGGATCACCGGGGTATGATCTATACCATTAGCCCGTTTCCAAATAACTGCTCCGTTAGCGCCCAGCACCTGATGCATCACATCCGGAGGCATCTCCTGAATGGTCTTTACCTGCCGAATCCCTAAATTTCGCAGGGTTTGATAGGTTTTATCCCCCACCATAGGGATCTTTTTTATCGAAAGGGGCGCCAGAAAAGGTTTTTCCTCCCCAAAATTGATCTTCAATTGATTATTGGGCTTGGCTTCATTGGTGGCTACTTTGGAAACGACTTTATTTACCGATAGTCCAAAAGAGATAGGGAGTCCCGTTTCTTTAATGATCTTTTGCCGGAGTTCCGTTGCATACTTGTAGGTGCCAAAAAAACGATCCATCCCGGACAGATCAGCATAAAACTCGTCTATACTGGATTTTTCAAATACGGGAACTGCTTCTTTGATGATCTCGGTGACCTCGTCAGAATGTTTGCTGTAGGTGCCGGCATTTCCACGGATGACCACGGCTTCCGGGCACAATTCCTTGGCCATTTTCATAGACATTCCGGAATGGATCCCGTACCCTCGGGTCTCATAACTACAGGCTGCCACCACCCCACGGTCGCTGGTGCCCCCCACCAAAAGCGGACGGTCTTTTAACTCCGAATTAATACGACGTTCCACGGACACATAAAAAGTGTCCAGGTCCATATGTAAAATTGTTTTGTCCAATGCCATCGTAATGCGACCCCAAAAACCTTGTTCGGGGTAGTTCAATTTGCTGTTTTGACATCGCCTACTTGCCGAAACAGCATTTCATTAAAAGGACAGCTAATTTATGGAATATTTCCATATATATGGATTTTTTCCATTTTTCTAGTTATAAAAAAAGCCCTGACATCTATCAGGGCTCTTCGAGTACCGAAGGTGGGAATCGAACCCGTCTTTAAAAAATACTTTTGCCAATACCTTTAATTTGAAAAAGTAACTACAACACGGGATCCCTGAAAATTTCCTGAAGTATTTCTTGAGGTAACTACTATTTCATACGCCGTATTAGAAACTGTAGCAATCGGATCTAAAGAAATTACCGTGAGGTCAATAGATTCAAAATAGATTCCTCTACATTACATAGCGCAACATCTCAAGGAGTATTCCTTTCACTTAATATGCCTAAAGAAAACTATAATTACTAATCAAACTGTTAATTGCTAAGATTGTGATCAGTAATTCTAAAAGGAGATAATTACCAGTATAACTTTTATATCACAAAATTGATTTTTTAATTAATAGATTTTGCATTTAACTAGAGAAATTTTTATCATAACAAGATAATGTTGTTTAGATTATTCATTTTATCCTTTTTTTTTCTCACTGTCGTTTTTCCTCAAAATCGAACCGTTTCCGGTACGATTACCAATGGTGTAGAGCCTCTAACCGATATATCAATCATTAATGAAACAACCAATCAATCAACATCTACTGATAAACTAGGAAAGTTTATAATTAATGTAGATACTGGAAATATATTAAGAATAAATGCTTTAGGCTACATCGAGGATAAATACTACATTGAGGATAACACTCAATTTTTACGTATAGTCCTTAAAACAAAAATTAACGAACTAGAAGGCGTGACTGTCACTGGAAGTAAAAGGAGAAAAAGGCAAAAATTAGAAAAAGAGTACAATAAGAATAAGCAAGTTATTCGCACTTCTTATGGTTATTTGGATAAAAAAATGGTAGGTGGTACTGTTCATATGATTCATAAAGATGAGATTGGTTTAGCCAATCTTTGTATTTTAGATATCCTGCGAAGAGTTCCAGGTATTAGAGTTTCTGGTGACTGTATTAGAGGAGGTTCAGTAAATGTGCGGGGTGCGGGGTCAATTAATTTATCCCGGGAACCTTTATTCGATGTAGATGGGCTCTTAATGAAAGATGTTCCTCTATGGATACATCCTTCACATATAAATAGAATAGCCGTACTAAGTACATTATCTATGACTAGTGCTTATGGAACAAATGGCAATGGCGGAGTCATAATAATAAATACTGAAAATTTAGCCTTGAATGATCTGGAAGTAAACAAATCCGATAAATTACTCAATAAAAACTTTTTTTCTAACGACACTATTCCTGCAGAGCGCTTAAATGATTTAAGACCATATTATTACCTGAATATAAAAAAAATTAAAGATTCAGTTGAAGCGTTTCAATATGTTAAAACTTTGGCAAATAAATATTCGAATTCCCCCAATTTTCTATTAAATATTTTTGAACTTTTTGGCAATAAATGGAACAGCATGGCTTACTGTTATCATCTGATGGAGGCTAGTTCCAAAAAATTTGAAGATGACCCTACCTATCTTAAATCTTTAGCATTTTTATTCGAAAAAAACAACTTACATAACAAAGCTCTTGAAGTCTACAAAAAGCTTTTTAAGTTAAGACCAAAACATCCTCAGTCATACTTAAATCTTATTCACACATACGAAAAACTAGGTTATTACAAGAAAAGTAAAAATCTGATATTAAGATTAGAACTTCTAAAAGAGCAGAATATGCTACTACTGGACAGTATTTATTTTAATGACTTCTACAAAAGGGAAATGTTTGGCTTGTTGGGGGATTATTCGCTCAGAAATTTAAAAGAGGAAGAACGAAAATATGCAGATCGTATCCACGGAGGTTTGTATAATCAAAAGAGACTCGTTTTTGAATGGTCATGTAGCGATGCCGAATTCATTATTCAGTTTGTTAATCCTTCCGGTCAATATTATGAATGGAAACATGTTAGGGATGATACCCTTGATTTGATTTTCAGGGAAAAGAAGTACGGGTTTAATACAAAAGATTTTTTTTTGGACAATAAAATGGTTGGGGATTGGAAAATTAATGTGAAATATCTAGGAAATATCACCGATGATAATGTTTATTTGAAAGTGACCGTAATTGATAATTTTGGAAAAATTGGACCAAAAGACAAAACCAAAATTATAAATCTTTTTGCCAAAGACATTAATCAAAATTTGTTAAAGATAAAAGTCTAATCTAAATGCCAGACTTAAAATAATTTTCTTTTGTTTTTACCCCTTGATTACGCTACACTAATAATTTTACCCAAGTCAAAAGAAGGAGGGAATAATCAGCAATAATCATAATTCCGAGTACTTGAAATTAAAGTTGTATTTAAATGTTAAGGTCTTTATTGATTATGAAAAAAGTAAATCCAAATAAGGTACCTTAAGAAAACGTTTTAACACTTATCGCATTATGGTTTGCCAAGTTTCTTCCCTAAATGGAAAAGGATGTAGTTGAAAATGATTACGCTAAGTAGTAAATTTCTATAATTTCCTTTTCACAATTCTGTTTCAATGGGTTCACCGTCTTCAGTGTAGAATCGGAACTTTAATTTTAACCAAAATCAACTCGATAAAAATATTACCCTCAAAAAAAGAAAATACTTTATTTTTTTTGTACCCAAACAAAAAAGCCGAGTTGTTTAATCTCGGCTTTCCCCTAGTACCGAAGGTGGGAATCGAACCCACACGGTATTGCTACCACTGGATTTTGAATCCAGCGCGTCTACCAATTCCGCCACTTCGGCTAATGGGATTGCAAAGCTAAAAAATAATTTCAATCCCAAAACCAAAATACCTACAATAATCCTTTTGCAACCGGGATTAATGTGTAAATTTGCACCGCTTTTGACATAGCCTATTTGACAGGGCTACAAAAGAATTTTAGAAATGCCGTATCAAGTCCCGGAGCCCAAGATTTTTGCTTGCACCCAAAGTACCATTTTGGGTGAAAAGATCGCTGCTGCCTATGGTGCAGATCTGGGTAAGATCAAATTTTCCAGATATAGCGATGGGGAATTCCAACCCTCGTTTGAAGAATCCATTCGGGGAGCACGAATTTTTATTATTGGTTCCACTAATCCCGGACCTGAAAATCTTATGGAAATGCTCTTGATGTTAGATGCAGCAAAGAGAGCATCAGCAAGACATATAACTGCTGTAATGCCCTACTTCGGATGGGCAAGACAAGACCGAAAAGACAAACCAAGAGTTCCAATAGCAGCGAAATTGATCGCTAAGATGTTAGAGACAGCAGGAGCGACCCGGATCATTACTATGGACCTCCATGCAGATCAAATCCAAGGATTTTTTGAAAAACCTGTGGATCATCTTTTCGCTTCTACCTTGTTTTTACCCTACGTACAACGTCTGGATCTTGAAAATCTTTGTATTGCATCCCCTGATATGGGCGGATCCAAACGCGCATATGCCTATTCTAAGGCTTTGGCAAGTGATGTAGTCATTTGCTACAAACAACGCGCAAAGGCAAATGTGATTTCTAAGATGGAATTGATCGGAGAGGTGAAGGGTAAAAATGTAGTTTTAGTGGATGACTTGGTAGATACTGCTGGAACCTTAACCAAAGCTGCAGACTTAATGGTTGAGCGCGGGGCTATAAGCGTCAGAGCAATAACTACGCACGGTTTGTTATCTGGAGAAGCGTATGAAAGGATTAAAGAATCAAAACTGCAGGAATTGATCATTACAGATTCTATTCCCAGCGTTGAAAACAGTAATAAAATAAAGGTATTGAGTTGTGCCGAATTGTTTGCAGACGTAATGCATCGGGTACATCACAACACTTCAATATCTTCCAAATTTATAATGTAATTCGTAATATATAAATAATGAAGTCAATTACAATCAAAGGATCCCAAAGAGAAAACGTGGGCAAGGTAGCAACCAAGGCCCTACGTAATGCTGGAAAGGTCCCTTGCGTGTTGTACGGAGGGGAAAAACCAATGCATTTTTCAGCAGATGAACTAGCATTCAAAAATCTGGTGTATACCCCTAATGCGTATACGGCAGTAATTGAATTGGAAAATGGTGAAACGCTTGAAGCCGTAATGCAGGACATTCAATTTCACCCCGTAACCGATAAAATCCTTCATGTGGATTTCTATCAGTTGTTTAAGGACAAAGCGGTGACCATGAATATCCCTGTTCGCCTGGAGGGTAACTCCCCTGGGGTACGAAATGGCGGGCGACTGTTGTTCCGAAAAAGAAAACTTTCGGTAAAGGCACTTCCTGATCTTTTACCCGATGAAATAACAGTTGATATTTCCAAACTGAGAATTGGTGGTAAAGTAGCTGTAGAAACGTTACGAACAGACGACTATACCATAATGCATCCGGATAACATTACCGTGGTTCAGGTAAAAGCTTCTCGAAATACGGTAGCAGACGAGGAGGAGGAAGAGGAAGAAGGTGCAACTGCTGAAGGAGGTGAAACCCCGGCTGCAGAAGCTCCTGCAGAAGGATAAGCGCCGTACTCCCAACTTAAAATAAAAGCACCTGTACCCTTTCGTTACAGGTGCTTTTGTATTTTTAAATCAAATTCTACAATGTGGTTTTCCTGGTTGTCAGATTTTCTTGGAAGAAAGACCCGCCATATACTCCTTGAAATTGATCCCATGAAAAAGTTCTTAGTTGTTGGTCTCGGTAATATTGGAGAAAAATATACCCATACCCGCCATAATGTTGGGTTTAAGGTACTGGAGCAATTATCCCTTGAGGAAAGCTTTGTCTTTGAGGACGCCAAATTAGGCGCCATAGGAAGTTTTAAGCATAAGGGAAGGTCTGTGCTCTGTCTTAAACCTTCTACCTATATGAATTTAAGCGGAAAGGCTGTTAACTATTGGATACAAAAAGAGCAGATCCCTGTAGAGAATATTTTGATCATTACGGATGACATCAACCTGCCATTTGGAAGCCTGCGACTAAAAGCAAAAGGTAGCGATGGAGGACATAACGGCTTAAAAGACATTCAGCGTGTCTTGAACACCACCTCCTACCACCGTTTCCGATTTGGAGTAGGATCCGATTTTTTGAAAGGAAGGCAGATAGATTATGTGCTTGGAAAGTGGAATCCAGAGGAAGAAGGAGCACTTCCGGAACGTATGAAAAGAAGTACAGCACTCATTCGTTCTTTTGTTTTTGCTGGAGCAAAGAACACTATGAATCAGTTTAATGGCACCTAGTTTAGAACACCCTAAAATCGAACACCCCAGAGTCGGATTGGTTTCCCGCTTCATCTATGGTAACCACCTTCCAGTAATAAATGCCGGATGAGACCGCCACACTGGTCTGCTGGCTATCACTTAATGTGGTTATAAGTAGCGTTTCCGGGGGGTTTTGGTTCGAAAAGTATACTTCGTAAATGGCTATGTCATCTTCAACATCTGTTCCCACCCATTGCAATACAATTTCATTATCCGCATTCCTTTGTACCGTTGCTCCTGATCCGGGAGCTACCAACTGTGCTGGAAAAGGAGGATATGTTGTTTGCGATCCGGCATTGTAAAAAAGCCAGGAAGCACTGGTTACCGTCTCATTAGATCTATTATTAGAAGACTGTACCGACCATGAAAAAGGAGTCCCTTTTTCAATGGTAAGGGCAGCATTTGTCCCCGAAGTCGCCGTTGTTTGGGGAACATTAGTGAATAAATTGATAACAGTTAACGTATAGCTATTTGTGTTTTCCGAAGGCTGCCACTCAAAAGTTACCTGGCTAAGCGTACTACTCACATCAATGCCAGTAGTGCACTCAGCATTCTGTTCCGGAAATACCAAAATGGCTTCTCCCGGAATAGGGGCCGGAGCGTCATCATCCCCTCCACAACTTAGCACAACAGCTAACAGGATCCCCCCCACTAAGAATCGTCTCATCTTTTTACAATTTTACTGGTATAGCGTCGCACACCAGATTCGATGACCAAATAATACACCCCATTGGAGAGTGACGACAAATCCGTCTGCATCACTGTGGCCCCAATGGGTTTTTGGTCCCTTAAGACCAATCCTCCATTTGCTCCGTATACCGTTAGGCTCGCATCGGTTTCTGATGATCCAAGGGCAACCGAGAGTATTGCTGTAACCGGATTGGGATACACAATAGGCGTATCCGTTAAGAAAAACTGATCTTCAAAAACCCCTTGGCATAACAATCCGGTGGACACCTTCAGGGTATTTGCTCCTGAAGTCATAGGAAGGGTGATCTGATCTTCCAGGGTTTGGGTTACTTCACCATTCCATTGAATCGTGTAGAACGTTCCTCCGGATAGCTGAACACGCAATTGTTGTTCATTCGTTTCAAGAGTAGCAAGTACGGCCAAAGGTTCAGGCTCCTCGATTACAATTTCAAAACACGTTTCCCTGTAATTGTCCGTTCCATTAGTTCCTGTAATGCAAAGCGAATAGGATCCCGCCGACAGATTTTGAAAGTCTTGTGTAACCGCAAACTCCTGAGTAACGTCAGTTCCATTCCCGGATAATGTTGCTGTGTAGATCAAGGCGGTATCTTCTGCTGTTACGGCTATCTGCCCATCATTGCTGTTAAGACAGGCTTCACTTGCAATGGAAATGGTGAAATTAGTGGGTGAAAAAATATTGAGCGGACATCCTGAGGTATCAACAGGCACCCCTTTTGGAGTACCAAGGCACAAATCATCACCATCATCAAACACGCCGTCCTCGTCCTCATCCGGTCGAAACACTCCTTCTACACAAAATGCTAAAGAGAAAGCTTCCAATATACCCCCATCAGAAGGCGCAGTGTCTTCAATTTCCAGTACCCACTCTCCAAAAGTTGATTCCCCTTCTAGTGTAGAAAGCACCCCCTGAGGTTGAATCACCCCGGATATCGCAGGATTCCCAGCGCAGGAAATAACCTGTCCGTCATCGTCAAAAACAGCGCTAATATTATTAAGACTTCCACAGATTTTAGAGACCAAAACTATTTTTGTTCCGGACGGAGCGATTAAGCTCACAATTAAGTCCTCTAAATAAGTGTGTGCTATTTGCAGATTTACGTTTACATCTGCAATTTGCAGATCCTGGTTAAAGAAAAAAGAAGACCTTACCGTGGGTGTCCCTTCTTCTGAGATCGTTACAGGTAGATCAGTGCTTTCAAAAGTGGCACAATTTATTACAGTTGTAGTAAAACTAAATGGTATTCCAAAAGACCCTTCTCCACAGTCATTTCGGGGCCTAACCCTCCAAAAATAAGTGCTCTGATCCGTTAAGGACTGACTTTCGTAGGTATTGGAGAAGACCGTTGCCGACTCTACAATGGTAGTAAACGTTTCATCGGTTGCTATCTCTATGTCATAGCCGGATGTATTTGTTACTGCTGTCCAGGTGAATTCCGGATTCACAGAGGTCCCCACAGATAAATCCGAAGGTTGCTGTAGCACCACGGTTTCAAAAGTATCTTCCGATACATGGATTTGAAGGGTGGTGGAAAAGGTGAGCACGCCATCTGATGCAATAACTTCTACCGGATAAGCGCCTACTGGAACACCTGAAAAGTTACTTAGAACAAGATCTATATCCGTACCGTTAATACCTACTGAACTTTGGGAAAACGCAGCGCTAATTCCCATCGGGGCATTTACCGTCAAGTTCATTGTGTTCGTAAATCCGCCATACGTTTCGTAGGTAAAAGGAATAGTAAGATCGTCCGGTTTACAGGTAGTATAACTGGCTGCTTCAAAATTGAGAACCACGGCAGATTCTTCCACAGTAAAATCCATAGTATTTACAGCAAAAAAAACATTGTTAACGGCCCGAACCATTACTCGAGTTTCTCCGGAAGCCTGCCCGGGAAGTTGGATGGTAGCCGTTCCTGTGTTTGGCAAATTCTCTGCAACAAGTATGGGAAAGCTAAGACCCCCATCTAAAGACAACAGGAGATCAACAAGCTGGGTACCCACCGGTGCGATATCTGTATTGGCTACCTCCCAACGAATTTCCTGGATACTTCCGGCTGAATAGACTTCCCCGTTATTTTGCGATGTTACCTGGAATGGTCCTGCTGCATCAATTACACGTATCTGTACGGAATCTGAAGCTACTTGCCCTCCTTCACTATTATTATCCCGGACGGTTAATGCAAAGTTTAAAAGACGACCTACAGAAGCAACCGTTTCCCAAGCCGCATTCTCCTGAGGATTCTCCTGCTGCAATTCACCGGCAACTACCCGGGAAATTCTCGGAAAATAACGTGTAGGACTGGTAGAAGGACGTACTGACCTAAAATTCGCTCCTGAAACATTTTCCGGTCCAAAAGTAGCCGTCGTAACTACACCATCGTCAATCTGCTCCCAGGTGTACGTAAGAAGGTCACCTTCTGGGTCAGTAACATTGGCCGATAAAGCGAAGGCCGTTCCTTTTGGAATTGCGTAATCTTGTTCAGGCACAATTACCGGAGCACTATTTGTTAAGCTAGTGACCTGCCCACAAGATAGGGTCTCAAGGTAATTCGAAATCTGCACTATGCTATTGTGATGAAAATAATCTTCTCCATTGGGAGCAACGTTATTTCCTTCTACAATCCCGGCATACCCCATAATAGTAGTGCCACTTGCAGGCTCTGCCTGAACCCCCGTACCTTCTGATTCAAAAGACCAGGTGTGATTGGCTCCAAATTGATGCCCCAATTCGTGTGCTACATAATCTAAATCAAACAGATCGCCTTCCGGTTCCAAAGCCGAGGAAAAAGCACTTCCTTTTTGGTTATCTACACAAACCGATCCTATAAAACCGGCATTCCCGTTGTCATTATCAAAGTTAAATAAGTGTCCAACATCATAATTTGCTTCTCCGATAATTGTTGTTAAAGTATTTTGGACTTGAGCATTTAAATTGCCGTTGTAAGGGTCAGTGGTCCCATTGGTAAAAATCACCTCATCATTGTTAGCAACTAATTGCAATCTAACCCCTAAGTCGGTTTCGAATACCTCATTGACTCGTGTTAAGGTAGCATTTATGGCGGCGAGCGCATCTACTACAGTACCGCCATGATAATTCGTATACTCGCCTGTTGTAGAGACCGCAATGCGAAAAGTTCTCAGTATTTGGGCATCTACAAGACCCTTGGAACTTCCCGTAGGCAGAGCACTAGCTTTGGTACCACAAGTAAAAACAGATGGCCCGGATCGCAATCGTGACGCATAGGATCGGTAGTGGCCCAATGTATTTTTTAAAGGTTCTATAAAAGAAGATTTCCCAGCTTTATAATCCATAAGCATGGCGCTGATACCCTTGGGAGAAATACTGAATCGCACTTTACATTGTTGTTCGGAATTGGTTCCAACAAAAGATTGGATCTGGGGATATTTTCTAGATAGCTCCGGATGAAAAACCGGAGCCTGCTTAATAGCAAATGGGATCAATTCGCCCTTCCTGTCAGGAAAATAGAGTTGTAAACCAGCATTCAGCGCTTTCGTAAAAAGCACCCGATCCAACTGAAACTCCCTTTGAATTATGGATGCGGAATCTGCGGTAGGGACAGCGCTTTGTGGTAGTGGTTGCCAGTACTGTTGTGAAAACCCGTAAAACCAACCAAAAAACATGGTAATTGATAAAACAAAATGTAACTTAGCTCTCATCGCAAAAAGGGGCCCCTCGTTAATCAAAAATAAGCCTTTTATTCTTTGTTCTGTGGAAACAATCCAAGGCATCTCTCAATTTAAAACTAATAGTAAAACTGCTTTGACCATTGGCACTTTTGACGGTGTACATGTAGGTCATAGACGTATTCTGGAACGCCTCACAAATAATGCCAAAAAACTTGGTGTAAAGTCTGCTGTCCTTACCTTTTTCCCCCACCCCAGGATGATCCTTCAAAAAGATTCCGACATTAAATTGCTGAACACTTTGGAGGAAAAACAAGAAATTCTACAACAAATGGGGATCGATTATCTTGTAGTTCACCCTTTTACAAAATCCTTTTCCCGCCTTACTGCTTTAGAATTTGTCCGAGACATTCTTGTGAACCAGTTAAAGGTAAAAAGTGTGGTGATCGGGTATGATCATCGGTTTGGAAGGAATCGAAATGCCAACATTAAAGATTTGGTTGGCTTTGGCGCTACCTACAATTTTGGCGTCGAAGAAATCCCAGCCCAGGAAGTAGATGAGGTTTCGGTAAGTTCTACCAAAATACGGAACGCTTTATTGAAAGGCGATATCGCTACTGCCAATGCCTATCTGGGGTATCCCTATCTCATTACCGGAACAGTGGTAAAAGGGAAAGGTTTGGGAAGGAAGTTAGGTTTCCCAACCGCTAATCTGAGGATTAATGAACCTTATAAACTTATCCCAAAAAATGGCGTATATCTTATTGAGGTAATCATTGATGGAAAAACCGCAAAGGGCATGATGAATATTGGACAAAATCCCACGGTGGAAGGAAAAGGGCAAAGTATTGAAACCCATATTTTTAATTGGACCGCTACACTTTACGACAAAAAAATACAAGTACGGCTGCTAAAAAAACTTAGAGATGAACATAAATTTGATTCTGTAGCGCTACTTGTAGAGCAATTAAAAAAAGATCAAGCAACAGCAGTTGAATTTTTCCAAAATGAAAACGATTGAACGCTTCCTTTTTAAAAAAATAGACAATGCCCAGTTGGTGGTATTTCGGGTATTCTATGGGATCCTTATTTGTGCTGAGGCCTTTGGTGCCATTGGTACCGGATGGGTAAGACGTACTTTTATTGAACCCAAATTCACATTTAACTTCATTGGCTTTGAATGGCTACAACCCCTCCCAGGAGATGGCATGTACTACTATTTTGCGGTAATGGGGTTTTTTGGCATCCTGGTTACCGTTGGCTATAAATATCGTTTCAGCGCCTTTGCCTTTGCCTTTATGTGGGCCGGGGTATATCTTATGCAAAAAACCTCGTATAACAATCACTACTACCTGTTGATGCTTTTGGCTTTTATGATGGGCTTGCTTCCCGCCAATCGCAATCTCTCTCTGGACGCGCATTTTAATCCCGGCTTCCGGAGGGATTGGATGCATAATTGGATCCGATGGCTAATTGTTGGACAACTATTTATTGTTTATACATACGCTTCAATAGCAAAAATGTATGGTGACTGGGTGGATTTTAGCATCATTGAGATCTTGATGCGCGGTAAAAAGGACTATTGGTTAATAGGAGAGTTTTTACAGCAAAAATGGGTGCATACCGGTATCGCTGTTTTTGGTATTATTTTTGACCTTCTGGTAGTCCCGGCTTTGTTGTGGAAGCCCACAAGGAAGGTGGCTTTTGGCCTTTCAATTTTCTTCCACTTATTCAATAGCTATGTTTTCAGAATTGGTATTTTTCCGTATTTATCACTGGCCTTTTGTGTATTCTTTTTCAACCCACAAACCATACGAAACATTTTCCTGAAAAAGAAAACGATACTCCTTCCAGATACGACTACTTATCCCAAATACCACAAGTGGATTACTGGATTATTTTGTGGTTATCTAGTGGTACAACTGTTGTTGCCATTACGGCATCATACCTTCAAAGACGATGTGCTTTGGACGGAGGAAGGACATCGTTTAAGTTGGCGAATGATGCTCCGGAGCCGTTCCGGTTCCGCACGTTTTAAGGTAGTCAACAAAGTGACTAAAGAGGAAACTCGCATCAACTTAAACGACTATCTCACCAAAAAGCAACGAAGAAAAGTGAGTAGCTATCCGGATTTTGCCTGGCAATTTGCCCAATACCTAAAAAAGGAGTATCAAAAGAAAGGAGTAGACATCAGTGTTTTTGTGACCTGCAATGCCAGGGTCAATGGTCAGGATTTCAGACTTTTGATCGATCCAAATGTTGATTTGGCAGCTGTTCGATGGAAACATCTGTCCCACAATGAGTGGATTTTGCCTCGGGACGCAGAAATATCGGCACCAAAAAACTAATTTTGCCGCTTTAACTCGAAAAGGCATGCTTGAACTTCATAAAATCCGAAATAAAAAGGAAGAGTACATTACCGCTCTTGCCAAGAGAAATCTAGATGGTACTGCACTTTTAAATGAGGTGCTGGAATTGGATGAGAAAAGGCGAAATACCCAACTCCAATTGGACAACACCCTTGCAGAAGCCAACAAATTGTCCAAGGAAATCGGGAGTCTCTTTAAGGCTGGAAAAGTAGAAGAGGCTGAGGTGTTAAAGCAAAACACCGGAGTGCTAAAGGAGCAGTCCAAAGGTTTGCAGGAAACCTTGACCGTAACGGTTGAAAAAATGGAACAGGCCCTGTACCAAATTCCAAATATCCCCCATCCCTCTGTGCCAGCGGGGAACTCAGATGAGGATAATGAAGAAGTATTTCGAGAGGGTGTGGTTCCCAAAATACCGGATAATGCGCTACCACACTGGGAGTTAGCCAAAAAGTACGATATCATAGATTTTGAACTGGGGGTGAAGGTAACCGGAGCTGGCTTTCCGGTGTACAAAGGAAAAGGTGCTAAACTACAAAGAGCCCTAATTTCTTATTTTCTAGACAAGAATACCGATGCTGGGTATACGGAACTTCAGGTACCACATTTGGTAAATGAAACTTCGGGATATGGTACAGGACAACTTCCCGATAAGGAAGGACAAATGTATCATATCGCTTCTGAGGATTTATATCTTATTCCAACAGCCGAGGTCCCGGTAACCAATCTGTTTCGGGGTGAACTTTTAAAAGGAGAAGATCTTCCGCTAAAATATACGGGTTATACCCCCTGTTTTAGAAGAGAAGCAGGTAGTTACGGTGCCCATGTACGCGGACTGAACCGATTACATCAATTTGATAAGGTTGAAATTGTACGTGTAGAGCATCCGAACGATTCATATATAGCGTTGCAAGAAATGGTAGAACATATAAAAACCCTACTTCGAGAACTTAAATTACCCTATCGTATCCTTCGCCTATGCGGAGGTGATCTTGGGTTTACCTCGGCTCTAACCTTCGATTTTGAAGTGTATTCTACGGCACAGGAACGTTGGTTGGAGATCAGTTCAGTTTCCAATTTTGAAACCTATCAGGCCAACAGATTGAAATTACGGTTGAAGAACGGTGAAGGAAAAAAACAACTGGCACACACCTTAAACGGTAGTGCCCTGGCACTGCCAAGAGTTTTGGCAGGTATTTTGGAGAATTATCAGACAGAAAATTGCATACAGATCCCGGAGATACTTATCCCCTATTGTGGTTTTAAGTTCATCGATTAAGCAATTTATTTCGGAATCACTTAACACAAATCCTTTTTATTCTCCGTTATCTTTAAACCATGCGATGGACAATAACCTTTCTTTGTAGTACAATTTTCTTTGGGATTTCCTTTGCTCAGGACGATTTTCTGGCCAAACAGTATTTCAATGACGGCGCTTTTGAAAAAGCAGTGGTGTTTTATGAGAAACTGGTGAAGCAACAACCAAGGCGTACCGATTATTCGGAAGGCTTGATCGCCTGTTACCAACAGCTGGAGCGCTATAAAGATGCGGAGGCCTTTCTGATGGAAAAGGTAGCAGAACCTTATGCATTTCCTACTTTTTTGATAGAGCTAGGATATAACTACACCTTACAGCAGCAATCCGAAAATGCAGGTGAATATTATCAAAAAGCCATAGCAAGGGTAGGAGAAAACCCAAATTTTGGATACGCTATAGGCTATCGGTTTCAAAAATATGCCCTTTTGGATGAGGCCATAGCAGCGTATACCAAAGCAATGAGCTTGAACCCGGACTTGAACTACGATTTTCAATTAGCGCGTATCTACGGAGAAAAAGGAGAAATCGAAAAGATGTACCAAGCATATCTTAAGCTCATCTATGAAGGGAAAACTTCGCGGTCCAATGTATTGCGAAACCTTGAGGATTTTATTACTGAAAAGCCGGACAACCGAAATAACCAATTATTGCGTAAAACGCTGCTGCAGAACGCTCAAAAAAATCCCGACGTGCTCTGGAACGAATTACTTAGTTGGCTCTATGTACAGCAAGACCAGTACAAGAATGCATTTGCTCAAGAAAAGGCCATTTTTAAACGAACAGGTCAATCCAATTTTGACAGGCTTCTCAACTTAGGCGAAATTGCTTTACTCGGAAAAGATGTAGATACCGCTACTTTAGTTTTTGAATTCGTCATTGAAAACACAAGTCAACCCACAACAAAACTGGGAGCTGAACTTCGGCTTATTGATATAGCCTTGTTTAACCCCACTGAAAAATCACTAAATGGTATAGAGAAAAAGTTTGAGCAGTTATTAGAAACCTACGGTTCCAATGGTACCACTTTACAACTTCAAATTGCCTACGCCAACTTCCTTACGTTCAATCGGGAAAACCCGGGGCCAGCCATTACTTTGTTAAAATCCACCATAGATCAAACATTGGGTCGATTTGGGACAGCACACCTCAAGATGGCATTAGGGGACATTTTGGTCTATGAACAGCGCTTTAACGAAGCATTGATCTATTACTCACAAGTCCAAAAAAGTTTAAAAAATGACGTTTTAGGACAAGACGCGCGTTACAAGGTGGCCCAAACCAGTTTTTATAAAGGAGATTTCAACTGGGCACTTACCCAATTGAAGGTGCTACGTGGCTCTACCTCCCAACTCATCGCCAATGATGCCATGCAATTAAGCCTTTTAATTTCGGACAATTCTTTGGAAGACTCTACCCAGGCCGCATTAAAAAAATATGCCCGTGCCGACCTGTTGGCCTATCAAAACAAGAAAGAGGAAGCCATTGCTATTTTGGAAAGCATCCTTCAAAACCACAAAGGGGAAAAGATAGAAGATGAGGCTTTGTTACGGCAGGGAGAATTACTACAGGAACAAAAAGAGTTTAAAAAAGCAGAATTTAACTATCTAAAGATCGTAGAGTTTTACGCCTCCGGTATTTTGGCGGATGATGCGCATTTTGCATTAGGTCAACTTTACGAACGTGCGCTACAGCAGCCTGAAAAAGCAAAGTATCATTACGAAAAGATCATTTACAACTATCAGGATAGCTACTATTTTCCACATGCCAGAAAAAACTTTAGAAAACTTCGCGGGGATTTCCTAAATTAAAGCATCGTAAAAGGACTTGTTGCAAGTCCTGACTCCCCCGTTTCCGAAAATGCCATATTCCCAAAAGTGGGATTGGCACAATGGACCTATTAAAACATACGGTATGCTAATTTACAATGTGACCATTTCCATTGACCCATCAGTTCATGACCACTGGTTGTCTTGGATGAAGGAGGAGCATATTCCTGATATGCTCGCTACAAAGAAATTCTCTGAGGCTAAAATGTGCAAAGTACTTGTTGAAGAAGGAGCCAAAGAAATTACCTATGCCATTCAATATAGAAGTCCTGATAGAGCAACACTGCAACGCTACTACCAGGAAGATGCAAAGCGAATGCGAAAGGAAGGGCAATTGAAATTCCCCGACAAATTTGTTGCATTCAGAACCGAATTGGAAATAGTAAGCGAGCAATCCTCTTGAAGCGAACGCAGTATCTTTTTTCCTATGGTTCCCTGCAAGAGGAAGACGTACAAAAAGAAGTTGTACTCCGAAAGGTATCCGGTAAAAAGGACACTGTTCGGGGCTATCGTCTTTCTTCAAAGGACGTTAAACAACACTATCCTATAGCAGAACCAACGGGTCTTGGTTCAGATACCATTGTCGGTGTTTCCCTTAAAGTTTCCTATGTGGAACTTTATTGGATAGATCAATATGAAACCCCTTTTTACAAAAGAATTCCAGTCGTATTAAAATCCGGAAAGAAGGCATGGATGTATATAGAAAATACCTAGATAGCAAAGGAAAAACAGTTGGTCGGCAATGGTAACCCATCCAACCTAAAAGTGTACCAACTCAGAAGGAGTTCATTACCTTGCACTTAAAATTTCCCCAATGCAAAAAAAAGGGAACAAGAAATACGGCTACAAAAAGAATAACCAAACTGAAAAGTACCGTGCAAAAGATGCCGTCCGTCCAAAAAAATATCTGGGACAACATTTTTTAAAGGATGAAGAAATTGCGAAACGAATAGCGGCAACCCTCTCTTTAAACGGATACAACAATGTTCTGGAAATTGGCCCTGGCACAGGTGTCCTTACCAAATACTTGCTGTTACGGAATTTGGATTTGGTTGTTATGGAACTGGATGAAGAATCGGTTAGATATCTGAATCATAGTTTTCCTCTGGAGCATCCCAAGCTTCTAGAAACCAATGCCAGGTTTACTATCGTAGAGGCTGATTTTCTCACATTTGATCTCAATAAGCACTATGGTAATAAGCAGTTCGCTATTATTGGTAATTTCCCCTATAACATCTCCAGTCAGATTGTTTTTAAAACGCTAGAGCTGCGACGACAGATACCGGAGTTTGCAGGAATGTTTCAAAAGGAGGTTGCCCTACGCATATGCGAACAACCGGGAAGTAAAACCTATGGCATTCTCTCTGTTCTTGTCCAGGCCTTCTATCAGGCAGAATATCTTTTTACAGTACACCCTCAGGTATTTCAGCCACCTCCCAGAGTACAGTCCGGTGTACTGCGCTTAGTGCGAAGAGAGAAAATTGAACTGGATTGTGATGAGCACTTATTTTTTAAAGTAGTCAAGGCTGCATTTAATCAAAGAAGAAAAACAATCCGGAATAGCCTTAAAGCTTTTGATCTTACAGTAAATATAAAGGAAGACAGTATCTTTGACCGTCGACCAGAACAGCTGGGAGTACAAGATTTTGTTGCTTTAACGAGGATGATTGCCAATGACACCATTTAAACTCACTGACGAGCTTGTAGAGCGCATTAAACGCTCAATTGAACATAGAGAGGCAGGCAATCTCCGTGCTATGATGAAAGAATTTCATTATGCAGATGTCGCGGAAATTGCCAATGAGCTCAACGAGCAGGAAGCGACCTACCTGATAAAGCTCTTGGATAGTGAAAAGACGTCAGATGTCCTTACCGAATTGGATGAGGACATGCGTGAGGCGGTTTTGGCCAATCTTTCACCTAAAGAGATCGCTGAAGAGTTAGAAGCCCTGGACACAGATGACGCAGCAGATATTGTCGGAGAACTGCCAAACGAAATTGTTCAGGAAGTTATTTCGGAAATTGAAGACCGTGAACACGCAAAGTACATTGTAGACCTGTTGCGTTACGATGAGGATTCCGCTGGAGGGCTAATGGCTAAGGAGCTTGTGAAAGTCAACGAGAATTGGAATGTCCTCAAATGTGTGAAGGAGATGCGTTCCCAGGCAGAAAATGTTACTCGTGTGCACTCCATTTATGTGGTGGATGATGAAGACAAATTAAAGGGGCGTTTATCGCTAAAAGACCTATTGACCACCTCTACTACTACGCCCATCAAAGAGGTCTACATCCCCAAGGTAGATCGCGTTAATGTTCATGAAAACCCGGAAGAAGTAGCAAAAATAATGTCAAAATATGACCTTGAAGCCATTCCTGTGGTAGATGAAATTGGACGTTTAGTGGGTCGTATTACCATAGATGATATTGTTGATGTAATTCGGGAAGAAGCAGATAAAGATTACCAATTGGCAGCAGGTATTTCCCAGGATGTAGAAGCAGACGACAGTATCTGGGACTTAACCCGAGCCCGTTTACCCTGGTTGATCCTTGGACTTTTCGGAGGATTGGGTGCAGCTGCGATAATGGGCGGCTTTGAAGAGATGATCAGTAAACACGCTATTCTCTTCTTTTTTACCCCTTTAATTGCAGCAATGGCGGGTAATGTTGGTGTTCAGTCCAGTGCAATCATTGTTCAAGGATTAGCCAATGACGACCTTAAAGGGAGTATGGGGAACCGATTATGGAAAGAAATGCTGCTGGCCCTTCTAAATGGGGTAATACTCGCTGTAATGCTGTTGTTCTTTACCTGGATCTGGAAGGGAAAATTAGATACTGCCTTGGCTATCTCCTTATCCCTTGTTGTGGTCATCGTGGTAGCTGGTCTTATAGGTACTTTTATTCCGCTATTCCTCGATAAAAGAAATATTGACCCTGCCATTGCCACCGGCCCCTTTATTACTACCAGCAATGATATTTTCGGTATTCTTATTTATTTCTGGATCGCCAAGCTGATCCTTGGTATATGACCGCATCTAGTGTTCACAGCCAGGATAATAAGGGGTACCTCTTTGCATTGGCAAGCGAAAAGCTGTAGATTGGCGAATTCAAACTTTTGTATCTGATGAAACCTATTGATCTCAATAAGAAATACCAATTGTTTTCAAAACAGTGGCATCCACACCGAATCGCCATTGTAGACGATATGCAAGTGCTCCTTGCCAAAATTCAGGGAGAATTCGTTTGGCATAGCCATGAAGAAGAAGATGAGTTATTCCAGGTAGTTAAGGGCACCTTATATATGCAATTCCGGGATCGTACAGAAACCGTCAAAGCCGGAGAAATTATTGTAGTTCCTAAAGGAGTAGAGCACTGCCCTTCTACCCGAAATGGAGAAGAGGTACATCTTTTACTTTTTGAAAAATTATCTACGGCACATACCGGAGCAGAACAACACGAAATGACACAATCCCATTATCCGGAACTATGAAGGTACTTCACTTAGACACCAACCATCCCCTCTTACTCGAAGGGTTTGAGCAACTAGGCATTGAAAACCACGAGGATTACGAGAGTTCTAAGGAAGAAATTGTAAAAAAAATACATCACTATGACGGGATTGTAATTCGGAGTCGTTTTAGCATCGATCAGGAGTTTCTGGATAAGGCTACGAATCTAAAATTCATAGGGCGTGTTGGTGCAGGAATGGAAAATATTGATGTTGCCTACGCCCGAAAAAACGGTGTTTTTTTAGCCAATGCCCCTGAAGGGAATCGTAATGCCGTTGGGGAACACACGCTGGGCATGCTGTTGGCGTTGATGAATAAAATGGTAAAATCTCATAAGGAGATTCGCAAGGGAAAATGGGATCGGGAAGGTAACCGCGGAATGGAACTGGATGGCAAAACGGTAGGTATTATTGGGTATGGCAATATGGGTAAGGCATTTGCCAAAAAATTACAGGGGTTTAAAATAGAAGTGATTTGTTTCGATATTGTAGGTGGTGTAGGGGATGAAAACGCAAGACAGGTTGGTATCATGGAATTCCAGCAAAAGTCAGATGTAGTAAGCCTCCACGTCCCGCAGACTCCCCTAACTGTAGGAATGGTTAATACGGCATTTATTGAGGATTTTCACAAACCATTTTGGTTAGTAAATACCGCTCGTGGAAAATGTGTTGTTACCAAGGATCTGGTACAAGCACTTAAATCCGGAAAGGTTTTAGGCGCTGGTTTAGACGTATTGGAATATGAAAAGAAGTCCTTTGAAGATTGGTTTACCAGCAGGCCCAAACCTTTTAAGTATTTGAGAAAGGCCTCAAATGTCCTGTTAACACCCCATGTAGCCGGTTGGACCCGTGAAAGTAAGGCGAAGTTAGCACAGACCATTGTGGATAAAGTAAAAGAGGAATTTTTCTAAATTTAAGTGTGAAGAAAACCATTTTTGTTTTTTCTACGCTTATACTATCCTTGTTAGTATTATTCAGGATAAGTGAATACGCCTTTTTGATGGGCGATACATCTATTGAACTCATTATTGCAACTGTAGCTGTTGTCTTTTTGGGTCTAGGGCTTTATATCAATACCAAGAGAGAAACTGAAATGCCAAATGCACCCCAGGCTGTAGATTCGGGGAAAATCGAAGCGCTGGGCATCAGTACCCGTGAATATGAAGTACTGATCGAAATTTCAAATGGCCTTTCCAACAGAGAAATCGGAGAGAAGCTCCACATCTCGGAAAGTACGATAAAAACGCATGTTTCTAATCTGCTGGTAAAGTTAGACGCCAAACGCCGAACCCAGGCCATACAGAAAGCAAAAGAACTTCAAATTCTAACGGGTTAAGGCCATTTCAGACCAAAGTACCCCCATTTTAGTACTTTAGTATGAAGCCGAAACTCGAGGTATCCCCTAGCTTAGACCTCGATTTAAAACACATATCATGAAAACATCCATTACTAAATTTAGCGTTTATGGAATACTAGTAGGCTTCATTGCATTTCTTGCCGGATTAACTTTTGACATTACCACCAACGAAGTCTTTGGGTATGCCACCATTGTTGCGTCCTTGCTATTCGTATATTTTGGTATTCGTCATTTCAGGGATAAGAAAAACAATGGCAAGGTGAGCTTTAAACAGGGGATCATTTTGGGCTTACTCATCTCCGTTTTTACCGCAATCGGAATTGCTGTAGCCGATTATATCTATACAGCGTTCGTAAACCCGGACTTTTTTACCGAATATGCAGAAAAGATCAAGGCCGAAAATCCTTCTGCGGAAATTCAGGAGTTTACAAGTGCACAGGCAGCCCTTTTTATGTTTGCTCTAGTATTTGTTATTGGGTTACTAATTTCATTGATCTCTTCACTCCTATTACAACGCCGATAAACACAATACACGATGACAATTGATGCCAAGACCGTAGACGAGTACATAGAGAAAGTACCTGAAGATCGCAAAATCGCTATCTCCAAATTGAGGCAAACTATTAAAAGTAATCTCCCGCCAGGATTTGAAGAATGCATCAACTATAAAATGATAGGATTTGTTGTCCCGCATTCCATTTACTCGGCGGGATATCACTGTGATCCTAAACTACCCTTACCTTTTATCAACCTTGCCTCTCAAAAGAATTATGTAGCGCTCTATCATTCGGGTTTGTATGCTAATACAACACTTTTGGACTGGTTTGTTTCTGAATATCCCAAATATGCCACAACCAAACTGGATATGGGAAAAAGTTGCATCCGCTTTAAAAAAATAGAAGACATCCCGTATGATCTTATCGCAGCATTAAGCAAAAAAATGACCGTGAACGACTGGATTAACCTGTATGAAAAAAATGTAAAACGATGAAAAAAAGAGTAACAGGCCTCGGAGGGTTCTTTTTTAAAACCAAAGATCCGGACCATATTAAAAACTGGTATAAAGAACATTTGGGTATCCCTACGGACCAATACGGATGGAGCTTTTGGTGGAAAGATACCGAAGGTAAGGATTGCATGACACAGTGGAGCCCTTTTAAGGAGGATACCACCTATTTTGACCCAAGCGAGAAACCGTTTATGATGAATTTCAGGGTGGAGAACTTAAAGGAATTGTTGAAAGCATTAGAAGAAGAAGGTGTAACCATCGTAGGGCAAGTAGAAGAATACGACTATGGAAAATTTGGTTGGATTTTGGATCCGGAAGGAAACAAAATTGAGCTATGGGAGCCTGTTGATAAAGCATTTCTTTAGATATCGAAATAATTAGTACATTGAAGGCTGTTCAACCAACAAATTAGATAACCATGTCTGAAGAAGAAAAAAAAGATCTAGGAGATAAGGCCGAAGAAGCTTTTGACAAAGCTAAGGAAACCGCTAAAGAAGCTGCGGAGGATGCGAAGGAAGCGGCAAAGGATTTTGCGGAAGAGGCAAAAGAAACCGCTAAGGAATTTAGCGATGGGGCAAAGGAGGCGTTAAGTACGGATAACAAGAAGATTTTGGCCGGTATATTAGCTATTGTCCTGGGTGGTTTTGGCATTCACAAATTTATTTTGGGGTATACCAAAGAAGGCATTATTATGCTTGCTGCTACATTGGTATTAGGAATATTTACTTGTGGTATTGCAGGTTGGGTAGTTTGGATCGTTGGATTAATAGAAGGTATCCTCTACCTAACCAAATCAGATGAAGAGTTTTATAATACGTATCAGGTGGGTAAAAAGCCCTGGTTTTAGAGTGTTGGGCCAGAAATTAGCTTCTGGCCTTTTGTTTTTATTATTATTATCGTAATATTGCAATATTAAAATGTAATAATGGGGATATCAAAATCACATATCTTTTCTCACCAACAAAACGAACTGGCCCTGGCAGCAAAGGTGTTAGCCAATCCTGCCCGAATTGCGATTTTAGAGTATATCAGTAAGCAGGATAGTTGTATTTGCACCGATCTCGTTGATGAAATTGGTTTGGCGCAACCCACCATTTCTCAACACCTCAACGAAATCAAAAAAATTGGTTTGCTTACCGGGACCTTCGAAGGGAAAAATCTATGCTACTGTATAGATCAGGAGAAATGGTATGCGTTACAATCCCTTTTTGCCACCTTTTTCTCAACCATAACCCAAAACTGTTGTTAAATGAAAACAAAAGAATTCCTTTCCATCCTGGAAACACATAAAGAGAAAAGCCTCCTTTTTGAATACCAGCCGTCAAATTTTGTTCCGGCAAGCTATCATATTACAGAAGTGAAAAACATACAGATTGAAGCCGTAGATTGTGGAGCCCGTTCAGACACCTGGGAGGAAACACTCATCCAACTTTGGGAGAGTCCGGCCGAAAAACACAAAAGCATTTATATGGCGGCCTCAAAAGCACTGGATATCCTAAAAAGGGTAGATACTATGCGTCCGCTAACGCGGGACGCGGAATTAAAATTTGAGTATGGTAACGCAAATTTTCACACCGCACAACTTTTTGTTAACCAGTATTCATGGGATACCCATCAAATTATTTTTAAACTTGGCGTAGAGAAAACGGACTGCAAGGCGAAAGCAAGCTGCGGGGTTCCCGAAACCTCTAACGCTGCGGTAAAAAGTTGTGTTCCCGGAACCGGATGTTGCTGATGAAATCCTTAATTCGTCCTATGCAGGCTGAGGACTGGAACGCTATAGCTAGAATTTATAGAGAAGGCATAGTAACCGGAATAGCTACTTTTGAAAGTGAGGTCCCCTCTTATAAAGACTGGGACACTGCGCATCTGGAAATGTGCCGATTCGTTGCTGAATTGAAGGGCAATACCGTAGGCTGGGCAGCACTATCTCCCGTCTCTAGCAGATGTGTTTATGGGGGAGTTGCGGAAGTTAGCGTATACGTTAGCGAAAAAGTCCGGAGCAAAGGTATAGGACAGACCTTACTCCAACGACTCATCCGGGAAAGCGAGCATAATGGATTTTGGACCCTGCAAGCGGGTATTTTTCCAGAGAACGATGCAAGTATTCACCTGCACCGGAAAATAGGCTTTCGCTTCCTTGGAAAAAGAGAAAAAGTTGGAAAAACCAGCCTGGGCATTTGGAAGGATAATCTAGTTTTTGAACGCAGAAGCAAAATAGTAGGTATTGATTGACCTTCGATAAAAAACAAAATATAACTATGAAAAACGTTTTAGTGCTTTGTACCGGCAACTCCTGCAGAAGTCAAATGGTACATGGTTATCTGGAATATTACCAGCAAGAATTGGCACATATTTATAGTGCAGGTATAGAAACCCATGGTTTAAATCCTGGTGCAGTGGCGATCATGAAGGAGGATGGCGTGGATATTTCTCATCATACCTCCAACCATGTAGACGAATATAAAGGCGTGCCTTGGGAGTATATTATCACCGTTTGTGACCATGCCAAAGAGCATTGCCCCTTTATCCCAGCTGAAAACGCCCAACGGCTCCATCACAATTTTATGGATCCGTCTAAAGTAGAAGGTTCGGAAGCCGTAAAAGAAGAAGCATTTTTAAAAGTAAGGAACGAAATAAAAGAGTTCTGCGAGACTTTTGTCAAGGAAGAATTGGTTAATTAGCATCCTGTACCTCGGTATGTTTTCGTTCTAACTCTGCTTGGAATTCCTCCATAACAGGCTTGACCGTACTTTCCGGTAAATCTGAGATTTTGATATACATCAATCCGTCTACGGAGTTGTTAAAAAGGGGGTCTACATTAAACGCCACGACTTTTGCGTTTTGCTTAATATACTTCTTGATCAATACCGGTAACCGCAAACTTCCTGGTTCAACTTCCTCGATCAACTTATCAAACTTGTTTAAATCTGATTTTGTCTCGTCAAATACAAACTCCTTATCCGCATCTTTCAATTTTACTTTGAATTCTTTTTTGGGCCTAATGTACTGCGCCACATAGGGATCCCAATAATGGGATTTCATGAATTCTATCATCAAAGATTTTGAAAAATTGGAGAATTGGTTACTAATACTCACCCCCCCTATCAAATATTGGTGCTCCGGAAATCGCAATGTGGTGTGTACAATTCCTTTCCAGAGTAAAAAAAGCGGCATTGGCTTCTGCTGATATTCCCGGACGATGTAGGCCCGCCCCATCTCAATGGATTTCTCCATCATGGGATAAAGTTCAGGCTCAAATCCAAAAAGATCCTGTAGGTAAAAACCATCAATGCCGTACTCTTTAAAAATTTCGGCCCCCAGTCCCATACGATAGGCTCCAACAATTCGTTGTTCTTCATCATCCCATAAAAACAGGTGATGGTAATAGGAATCAAACGGGTCCAAATCCACTGCGTTGTTAGTCCCTTCTCCGATCTCACGAAAAGTGACCTCTCGCTGCCTTCCTATCTCTTTTAACAAGAAAGGCATATCCTTCTCCTGTGCTAAGAAAACCTCGTAATTTTTGCTTTGTAATAACCGCAATCCCTTTTCACGGAGTTTTTCAATTTCACCCTCAAGTACTTCTGTTCGTACCGCGGAGGCTATCTTTTTAGGAGCTTTTGGTAATTTTAAAGAAGTAGGCACCTTGTCTAACAGGCGTTCTTTTTCAAAAACGTTGGCGAGAAGGTAGGTCTTCTTCCGAAGTAGTTCCGTAAAACCCTCTAAGGTCCTCTCTTCTTTCTGAGCAGTGACGGAAATGGGTTGACCTATCCGCACTTTAATAGGCCTTCTACGTTGTGTAGTAAGCTCCGAAGGCAATTTAGCGGTTCTGAAAACGTCATTTATTCTGGAAAGCCGATAAAAGAGCCTACTGTTCCTTGCGTGGAAATAAATGGGTACCACAGGGACTTCCGCCTTGCGAATTAGTTTGATAGCAGCTTCTTCCCAGGGTTTGTCTACCACCAATTTGCCATCCCGATAGGTAGAGACCTCACCGGCAGGAAAAATACCTAATGAATGCCCGTCCTTCAAATGCAATAAGGCGTTCTTGAATCCGGTAATACTGCTCTTTACATCCTTATGGCTTTCAAAAGGATTTACAGGCATTATATAGGGTTTCAAGGGGGCAATACGGTGTAATAAAAAATTGGCAACGATCTTAAAATCCGGTCGTTCATCCAACATTAACCGTAGTAGCAATACCCCATCAATGCCTCCTAGAGGGTGGTTGGAAATGGTGATAAAAGGGCCTTTTTTAGGCAAGCGTGACAACTCCTCTTCTACCAGTTCAAAATCAATTTCGTAATGCTCCAAAATAGCATCACAAAAATCGGGGCCATCAAGTGCTTTGTGCTTGTTATAAAATCGGTTCATGTTGGAGATACGAGTAAGCTGCATCAAGAACCAACCCGCAAAGGTGCCGACAAAACCATATTTATCCAAGCGAATAACCTTGGCTACTTCTTTCGCAGATACCAGCCCCATTTGATTGATTTAGTAACGGTAAATATAGAAAAATAGCAGCTTTGAAAAGTTGAGTAACCAACTATTTCACTACTAGTTGTACGGTTTCCTTTCCACGTTGTTCTACCAACACATCATATCCATTTAGTAAAGAGGCTACCGCTTCCTCATTAAAATGTCGAATAGTGAAAAGTGATACTTCTTCCTGACAGCTCACCTTAAAACGTTTGGTAAGTATTGGTAACAGGTTCTTAAGCCCATCAAATTTATTGTCCAAACATACCGAGAAGCTGATCGCAGAATTCTGGATCAAATCTACCTTTAGCCGGTGTTCGTGAAAGAGCTTGAAAATAGCACTTATACTATCCTCCACAATAAAGGAAAAATCCAAGGAAGAAAGTTGCAATAAGACTTGATGCTTTTTTACAATGAAACACGGTATTTCGGGGGCAATTTTTACCCCTTTGCCTACCACAGTCCCCGTATCTTCCGGATGTAAAAAGGATTTTACATGTAACGGTATCTCTTTTTGTTGTAAGGGCTGCAAGGTCTTTGGATGAATTACCGAAGCCCCATAAAAGGCTAACTCAATAGCTTCGCGATAGCTAATTTGTTCCAACTTCTGCGTGGTATTAAAATGTCTTGGATCTGCATTGAGCACTCCGGGAACATCCTTCCAAATGGTTACGGAATCTACATCGAGGCAATACCCCAAAATAGCCGCAGTATAATCTGATCCTTCTCGTCCTAAAGTAGTGGTGAAGTTATTTTCATCACTACCCAGAAATCCCTGGGTAATGTTCAATTTTAGAGGATCTATCCTTTTCTTAACCTGCTGTTGGGTTAGTGTCCAATCCACTTCCGCATCGCGATAACTTCTATTTGTTTTGATCAGCTCCCGAACATCGATCCATTGGTTCTTTAGCCCAGCATCGTTCAGATAGTGACTAATAATAGCAGTGGAGATCAATTCTCCATACCCTACTACCTGGTCATATACAAAGGCATACTTAGGGCTTTTGTTCCAGATCAAAAACCCTTTGAACTCTTCGATCAAGCGATTCACAATATGGTGTATATCGTGGTTTTTAGGTTCAAAAAGCGCATGCAATATCGCTTTATGATACGCCACTACTTCTTGAATGGCGGCATCCATTTGACTCTTGTCTTGAAAATAGGCATTAACCACCTTCTCCATGGCATTTGTGGTCTTCCCCATAGCGGAAACGACAACCACCGTATTCTCGTAACCCGTTTTTTGGAGTACGGTTACCACGTTTCGTACCCCTTCCGCGTCCTTAACCGATGCCCCTCCGAACTTAAAAATTCTCATTACTCATTAAATAGTTTTTCATGGCTTTGGTATCCATTTGCACAACACGCCATTCTTCCAGTAGTGTTGCCCCGCAATTCTCATAAAACTGTATTGCCGGGGTATTCCAATCCAATACTTCCCAACCTATCCTGCGAACGCCTTGTGCCAATCCATACTCCATTACACGCCTCAATAGCGCAGCACCAATTCCCTTACCGCGCATACTTTGGGTTACAATGAGGTCTTCCAGGTGTACCACGGGACCATTCCATGTGGAATACCTAGGATATACTAACGCAATGCCTACAATTTGATTATTTACCTCGGCAACAAAACAATGAAATAACGGATGCGCTCCAAAACCATCCTTTTCCAAATCGGCAACGCTGGTCTTAACAGCTAAAGGTTCTTTCTCAAAAACAGCCAGTTCCGTAATAAGTTTATGTACAGCACGCATATCTTCCGATGCTGCATCTCGAATACTAATGTTCATAATGTTACAAATAAAACAATTAGTTACAATACTAAAAAACAAACGCTATCCGAAATCGTTGTCGTATCACAAAATGACCGAAATTTGCAGTAGAATCCAACAGTCTTAACTATGCATACCAAAAACACAACTCTTGGAGAATTCATCATCGAAAATCAATCCGATTTTCGGTATTCTACGGGTGAGCTTTCTAAATTGATCAATGCCATTCGATTAGCTGCTAAAGTAGTAAACCATGAAGTAAACAAAGCGGGGCTTGTTGATATTCTGGGGGATGTAGGAGATACCAATATACAAGGCGAAGAGCAAAAAAAACTCGATGTCCTGGCCAATGAAAAATTCATTCAAACCTTGAAAAACCGGGAGATTGTCTGTGGAATAGCTTCTGAGGAAGAGGATGATTTTATTTCGATAAATAGTCAGGACGAAAATCACCAGAACAAATACGTTGTGCTGATCGATCCTCTGGACGGTTCCAGCAATATTGATGTCAATGTTTCTGTGGGAACCATTTTCTCTATATATCGTAGGATTACCCCGGTGGGTACCCCAGTTACGATGGCAGACTTTTTACAACCCGGAAAAAACCAGGTAGCTGCAGGGTATATTGTATATGGCACCAGCACCATGCTGGTCTATACCACAGGGCATGGGGTAAACGGGTTTACGTTAAATCCGGCTATAGGTACCTTCTACCTGTCTCACCCCAATATGATGTTTCCCGAAGACGGTAAGATCTATTCGGTAAATGAAGGGAATTATATCCATTTTTTACAGGGGGTGAAGGATTACATTAAGTACTGTCAAATGGAAGAGGGTGATCGCCCGTATACTTCTCGCTATATCGGTTCGTTAGTATCCGATTTCCACCGAAATATGATAAAAGGAGGAATTTATATGTATCCCAAAAGCAGTGTTACGGAAAGTGGCAAGCTGCGATTGCTCTATGAATGTAATCCTATGGCTTTCCTTGCTGAACAAGCCAACGGTTTGGCCATTGGAGGAAAAAGCAGGATTCTGGATATTGTTCCTACTGCACTACACCAACGGGTGCCCTTCTTCTGCGGCAGTAAGAATATGGTGTTAAAATTGCAGGAATTTTTAGAGAAGTATCGCTAGCTAGCGCTCAATCAAATACTGATAGTCCTCAAAATCGATCTTTCCGCTAAAAATAGCTAGTGACTTATTTACCAAATCCGAGGCAGTATCCGGTGAAAAGCCCAACCCAATGGCATAGCGTTCAATAAGATTTCTTTGGTCCTCATCAAACGATCGATCTGCCATGGCCATCTGAAAAAATTCAAATAATCGCTTAAGACGTCTTTCCCCACTTTGCGGGGTCTCAATGGGATATTTGTTCTCCTTCTTCATCACCTCTTTATACTCCTCATCAGTGATATTCAACCTAAACGCAAACTTGTCCAATACCACTTTCTCCTTAGCGTTAATTTCTCCATCAATCGCTGCCAAACTGGCCAAGGTGGCAAAATGAGCAAGATTGTGTTTTTGATCGCTGTGTTCGTATAAATCAATAATCGCCATGAATAAAATTTTGTTCGGCAAATATAATTCTTAAAGTAAAAAGCCAATTGAAATTATCCCCAAAAGAAATTTGTAATTTCACCAGGCTATGAAAAGCCCGCTATTGCGATTTACAGAAAACGGTATTTACTGCGAAGCCGCTGGTGTTTATCTGGATCCCTGGAAGCCTGTTGATAAAGCAATCATATCGCATGGCCACTCAGATCACAGCCGTTGGGGACATAAAAAGTATATTACACACCACAAGAATATTCCTATTGTAAAACATCGTTTGGGTAATGTCTCCGTATCCGGAAAGGATTGGGGCCAATCCTTTACCATTAATGGGGTAAAATTTAGTTTGCATCCTGCAGGACATATTGTAGGATCTTCTCAAATTCGGGTAGAGCATCAGGGTGAGATCTGGGTATTTACAGGAGATTATAAAATTGAAGATGATGGTGTAAGTACCCCCTATGAACCGGTTTCCTGTCACACCTTTATTACAGAATGCACCTTTGGTCTACCGGCCTTCTTATGGCGTCCACAAAACGAAGTGGTTACCGATATTAATCAATGGTGGGCTTCCAATAAAGCTAATGGACAGACCTCGGTACTTTTTGGCTATACCTTAGGCAAGGCACAACGCCTGCTTAAGCATTTAGACCCTTCCATTGGGAAAATCTATACCCATGGCGCCGTCGAAAATATGACGGAAGTACTACGGCCTATGGTGACGCTTCCCAGTACGGAACGTATTACCCGGGAAACGAAAAAAGAAGCCCTTAAGGGGAATCTGGTGCTTGCTCCACCTTCCGCTCACGGAAGTACCTGGATCCGTAAACTGGTCCCTTACGTCACTGCAACGGCGAGTGGATGGATGGCTTTTCGAGGGGCACGCCGACGACGAGCTATTGACAAAGGCTTTGTACTAAGTGACCATTGCGATTGGCCGGGCCTGTTATCTGCCATAAGAGCCACTGGAGCGGAAAAAGTGATTTGTACGCATGGTTACACCGAGATTTTTGCGAAATATCTCCGGGAACAAGGATATGATGCCCGAACGGAAAGCACTCAGTTTGAAGGAGAGACTTCGGAAGTAAATTCCCAGGACGAAGCAGTCACAACAGAATGAAGCAGTTTTCACAGCTCATAAAAACCTTGGACGGGACCAACAAAACCAACGTAAAAGTAAATGGTTTAGCCCAGTATTTTTTGCAAGCTCCGGATACCGACAAGGTCTGGACCATTGCCATCCTTTCCCATCGCCGCCCGCCACGTCCGGTAAACACCACCTTGCTTCGGGAGTGGGCGGCAGAACTGGCCAACATCCCCCTTTGGTTATTTGAGGAGAGCTATCATATTGTTGGGGATCTAGCGGAAACTATTGCCTTGGTGGTGCCCTCGGACGAAAATAGTACGGCTAAATCCCTGACGCAATTTCTGGAAGAAATGATCTGGTTAAAATCAGAACCAGAGGCCGCGAAAAAGGCGTATTTATTTGAAAATTGGAAACGTTTGGATTACTATGGCCGCTTTGTCTTTACAAAACTAATAACAGGAGGATTTCGAATAGGGGTAAGTCAAAAATTAATGACCAAGGCCCTTTCCAAGGCCACCGGGATTGATGAAGATGTTTTGGCCTACAAGTTAATGGGAAACTGGGATCCCAATATCATTTCTTTTCAAGATCTGGTCTTGGAAGAAAAGGAAAGTGATTTTCTATCCAAACCCTATCCTTTTTACCTGGCCTATGCCCTGGAAGGTTTACCAGAAGCGTTAGGTGACGTTCGGGATTGGTCCATTGAGCATAAGTGGGATGGGATACGAGCACAACTTATTTTTCGAAATAATGAGTTGTTTGTCTGGAGTCGCGGAGAAGAATTAGTGACTGACAAGTATCCTGAATTTCAAAAGTTGATTGGTCCTATTCCCAATGGTACTGTTCTGGACGGTGAAATTTTACCCTATCCCAATGGAGTAATCGGAACCTTTAATGATCTGCAAACCCGTATTGGTAGGAAAACAATATCCAGGGCCTTATTAGAAAAAACCCCGGTAATTCTAAAAGCATATGACATTTTGGAATGGAAAGGGCGAGGTATTCGAAACACCTCCTTTTTAGAACGAAGAAAAATCTTGGAGTCGGTGACTTCGAATATTCTAAGCCACCGAAAAGATGAGGGAAATGAGGCTATCACAAGTGATCTCCCCTTATTACTCTCTGAACGAATGCAGTTCAATTCTTGGAAAGCAGTGGCAAAAGAGCGTCAGGTATCCCGAGAAAAAAGAAGCGAAGGTCTTATGCTCAAACGCAATACTTCTGCCTATCAGGTGGGGCGTAAAAAAGGGGATTGGTGGAAATGGAAGACGGATCCACTTACGATCGATGCCGTGCTTACCTATGCCATGCGCGGACATGGTAGACGTAGTAATTTATTCACCGACTATACCTTTGCCCTTTGGCAGGAAAATGATCGAGGAGAAAGGGAACTGGTAACGTTTGCCAAAGCTTATTCAGGTTTAACCGATGCTGAATTTCGGGAGGTAGACAGTTGGATTAAAAAAAATACCCTGGAACGCTTTGGACCCGTTCGCAGCGTTACGCCCTATCATGTTTTTGAAATTGCCTTTGAGGGTATTGCGCTATCAAAACGTCATAAAAGTGGGGTAGCCACCCGATTTCCTAGGATCTTGCGTTGGCGCAAAGACAAAAAGATTAAGGAGGCGAATAGTTTAAGTGACCTTAAGGCATTAATTCCGAAATGAAGGATGATAGAGAATTATTTTGTCATTTCGAACGCATGTGAGAAATCTAAGAAACGTTTATTTAGATTTCTCAATCGTCCCGATGGCTATCGAGACTCATTTCGAAATGACATTATTAATAAAGCATTGACACTTGAAAAAAAAAGCGCTTTTTGAAATTGCAACCTCCTGGTTTCATGAACGGGGTTGGAAACCTTTTGCCTTTCAAAAAGCGACCTGGACCGCTTTTCTTCAAGGGAAACACGGTTTGCTAAACGCCCCAACCGGTAGTGGAAAAACCTATGCCTTGTGGTTTCCAATTGTCTTAAACTACATCAAAAATCATCCAGAATACAAAACCAAACATAAAAAAGGGCTAAAAGCCATTTGGATTACCCCATTGCGCGCCTTGTCTCAGGAAATTAAACAATCTGCAGAGCGGATCGTGCATGACCTGGAGCTTCCTATGACGGTAGGGATCCGTACCGGAGATACCTCTTCCAAAGAGCGTTCCCGCCAACGCACATCCATGCCGGACCTTCTCATTACTACTCCGGAAAGTTTGCAGTTGCTCCTGGCCTCAAAAGGCTATGCTACTACCTTCCAGGACTGTACGGCAATAGTGGTAGACGAATGGCATGAATTGCTGGGTACAAAAAGAGGTATTCAAATGGAATTGGGTCTTTCCCGACTTAAAACGGTCGCTAAAAACCTACGCATTTGGGGTATTTCCGCCACCATAGGGAATTTAGAACAGGCCCGGGAAGTTTTGTTAGGTCCTACTAATGCAGCTTTTGAAAATTCGGTATTAGTAAGAGCAAACCTCAAAAAAAGAATTACAGTCAAAAGTATTATCCCGAAACAAATGGAAACCTTCCCCTGGAGGGGCCATCTGGGATTGCACCTTTTGGACGCTGTTATCCCTATCATTAAAAAGAGTAAAACCACACTACTCTTTACCAATACCCGCAGCCAATGTGAGATCTGGTTTCAGAAAATATTGGAAAAATACCCGGAGTTTGCGGGTGAGATGGCCATGCATCACGGTAGTGTAAACAAAGAAACGCGCATCTGGGTGGAGCAGGCCATACGCAATGAAAGTTTAAAAGCAGTAGTCTGTACGTCCAGCTTGGATCTGGGTGTGGATTTTGCTCCGGTTGAAACTGTCATTCAAATTGGTGGGCCTAAAGGGGTTGCCCGCTTTCTGCAACGGGCAGGACGTAGCGGACACCGCCCGGGGGAAGAAAGTGTTATTTATTTTTTACCTACCCATGCTATTGAACTCATCGAAGCTTCGGCGCTGCAAGTTGCGGTTAGAGAAAGTGCCGTAGAAGACCGCCTTCCCTTTCTCAACAGCTTTGATGTTTTGGTGCAATACCTTACCACACTGGCGGTTTCCGATGGTTTTTACCCCCAAGAGATCTTCCCGGAGATCAAACAAACCTTTTGTTATCAGGGCATCACGGAAGAGGAATGGCAATGGGTGTTGAACTTTCTGGTCATGGGGAGTCAGAGTCTAAAAAGCTATGATGAGTACAAAAAGGTAGAGGTGGAATCTGATGGTAAATTCAAAGTAAATCACAAAGGGATAGCGATGCGCCACCGATTTCAGATCGGCACAATAGTTGGGGATGCAAGCTTATCTGTACATTATCAAAAGGGCGGATATATCGGTTCCATTGAGGAGTATTTTGTCTCAAAACTCAACCCAGGTGATGTTTTTGTTTTTGCCGGCCGTAATCTGGAATTCATCCGGATACGAAGTATGAAAGTACAAGTACGGAACTCCAACAAACGTTCCAATAAAGTGCCGGCTTGGGCCGGGGGACGTCTAAGTTTCTCCTCTCAAATGTCGGCACTCTTACGCCAGGAACTATACAAAGTTGCTACGCATACCGGCATCAGTCCCGAATTGCTCGCTTTGGAACATATTTTTAATAAACAGCGTGAAGAAAGTAGTGTCCCCAAACCCGACGAGTTTTTGATTGAAACCTTTAAGACGCGAGATGGCTACCATCATATTTTTTACCCTTTTGAGGGGCGCGCGGTACATGAGGCCATGAGTAGTTTGTTGTCCTACAGGATAGGGCTGTTATCTCCTATCACTTGCTCCTTAGCCTTTAACGATTATGGTTTTGAAATGCTTTCTGATAAACCTATAGACATGCAAGCGGTACTGGACAACAATTTGTTTACCGCCGAATACATGCTTGCTGATCTCCAAAAAAGTTTGAACTCCAACGAAATGGCGCGAAGGAAGTTTCGGGATATTGCGGTAATCAGCGGTATGGTGTTTACCGGATATCCGGAAAAGGGAATAAAAATGAAACACTTGCAAAGCAGTTCGCAATTGTTATTTGATGTATTCCGGGATTATGAACCCAACAATTTACTATTCCAACAAGCGTTTACCGAAACCTTTGAACATCAACTGGAAGAAGGGCGTTTACGATTGGCCCTGGAACGTATTGCAAAACAAGAAATCATTTGGAAACACTGTGAGAAACCTACCCCCTTCTCCTTTCCACTGATCACAGATCGGTTACGCGAAAAACTATCCAACGAAAAACTGGCCGACCGGATAAAACGCATGACCAAGATTCTGATGAAATAAGGATGATGTGATTCCTACATAAGCAGGAATCCATAATTTAGTTTCCCAATTACTGTTGAAGCATAGTTTTCCTTTTTGATCTATACGCTTAAAATATTTGACCAAAATTTTATCCTCCACCCATCCGGAGGTGTTTTTTGGGAGGAGCAATCCCTTGTATTGATCAGTGATGTACACCTGGGTAAAGTAGCGCATTTTCGAAAATTTGGAGCGGCGGTACCCCGAAAGGCAGTGCATCAAAACTACATTTTGTTAGATGGGATCCTACGACATTTTCAGCCTTTTCAACTCTGTTTTTTGGGCGATCTTTTTCATTCCAGTTTAAACAAAGAATGGCAATTGTTTGAAAATTGGGTCGCTAAAACACCAGCAAAGATCAGTTTGGTCTCTGGCAATCACGATATTATTGCCCCGGAGAAATATTTAGCTTTGGGCATAGACAGCTATCCGGAACTCATCTTAGATCGTTTTTTACTCACCCACCATCCCGAGCAGCGAAACGATCTTTTTACGTTTTGCGGGCACATCCATCCTGCCATAAAACTTCAGGGATTTGGGCGTCAACGCCTAAAGCTGCCCTGCTTTTTTAAGACAAAACACCAGATGATCCTTCCTGCATTTGGTGAGTTTACCGGGAACCATACGTTAACTCCAAAAAAAGAAGATGAAATTTTTGCCATTGTGGAAGGAGAGGTGGTTAAGATTTAAGTTATTCATTCCTGGATTGTTAGGAAGCTACACTTTTAACCTTAATTTACCAGCTTCTCGCCTTCCTGCCAACCGGTTTACATGCCTTTGGTATATGGGCCCGTTTCTTCATCATCATAACAACGGATTACAATTAAAATAAAACTAGGGGGCAGGCGGACGTGGAAATGACAAATTCATTTACTTTTACAGCAAATTGTTTGGATTGACCAAATCGTCCATTTCATCACTTTTTGCACAGTCTCCACAAGTGGGAAAACTGCGGAAAGCTATTGCCCAAAACCAGGGCAATCTTTACCTCCAAGGGTTAGTCGGATCATCGCTTTCCTTCGTATTGTCTGAGGTTTTTAAGTCTGCGGAACGTCCCTTTTTACTGTTACTAAATGACAAAGAAGAAGCGGCCTACCTGCTCAACGACCTGGAGCAACTCCTTGGAGATAAAGACGTGCTATTCTATCCCGGAAGCTATCGAAGACCCTATCAAATTGAAGAAACGGACAATGCCAATGTGTTACTGCGTGCAGAAGTACTTAATCGGATCAACTCCCGAAAAAAGCCGGCAATTGTGGTCACGTATCCCGATGCTTTATTTGAAAAAGTCGTTACCCGGAAAGAACTGGATAAGAACACCTTGAAAATTACATCGGGAGACACACTTTCTCCAGATTTCTTAAACGAAGTACTTTTTGAATATGAATTCCAACGCGTAGATTTTGTTACCGAACCCGGAGAATTTTCAGTACGAGGGGGCATAGTGGATGTTTTTTCGTTTTCGCATGATGAACCCTATCGGATCGATTTTTTTGGAAATGAAGTAGACAGCATTCGCACATTTGACGTGGAAACCCAGCTGTCTACAGACCCGGTGAAAAAGATCACAATCATTCCTAACGTAGAAAACAAATTCCTACAGGAAACCCGGGAGAGCTTCTTAAAATATATTTCCAAAAACACGGTGATCTTCAGTAGGAATTTGGATGTGGTATTCCACCGGGTAGATACCCTCTTTAAAAAAGCGGAAGAAAGCTTTAAACAGCTGAGCTCGGAGATCAAACATAGTCGTCCTGAAGAACTATTTGTCAATTCGGTGGCCCTGAAAAAACAACTTGAAGACTTCGTACTCGTCTTAGCAGAAGGCGGTACATCTACTGATCCTTCACTTAACGTTGCGTTCCGTACTACCCCCCAACCTGCTTTCAATAAAAAGTTCGAGTTGTTAGCAGACGATCTTTATAACAAACACGATACAGGATTTGACAACGTAATCTGTTGCGCCACCGAACAACAAGCCAACCGCCTAAAAGACATTATTACGACAGTGCTATTATCGGATGAGGACGATACCAATGCTGCCATTGGATATCATACTATCGTATTTCCGTTGTATCAGGGTTTTGTCTCTCAAGATCTAAAACTGACGTGCTATACCGATCATCAAATTTTTGAACGGTATCACAAATTCCATTTGAAGAATGGCTACGCCAAAAAACAAGCCATTACCCTTAAAGAATTGACCAAACTGGAGATTGGGGATTACGTTACTCATATCGACCATGGTATCGGAAAGTTTGGGGGGCTTCAAAAAATTGATGTAGAAGGGAGACAGCAGGAGGCCATAAAATTGGTGTACGGTGACCGTGACATTCTGTACGTAAGTATTCATTCCCTTCACAAAATTTCTAAGTACAATGGTAAGGATGGGAAAGTACCCAAGATTTATAAATTGGGGTCCGCTGCCTGGAAAAAACTAAAGCAAAAGACCAAAACGCGGGTCAAGAAAATTGCTTTTGACTTGATAAAACTATATGCTAAACGGCGCCTGGAAAAAGGATATCAATATTCACCTGACAGTTATTTACAGCACGAACTGGAAGCTTCGTTTTTATATGAAGACACTCCGGATCAGGCCAAAGCCACTAACGACATTAAACGAGATATGGAGAGTGAACGTCCCATGGATCGTCTTATCTGCGGAGACGTTGGTTTTGGAAAAACAGAAGTGGCCATTCGTGCTGCTTTTAAAGCAGTAGACAACGGTAAGCAAGTTGCTGTGTTGGTACCTACCACAATATTGGCTTTTCAACACAACACCACCTTCAAAAAACGCCTGGAAGACCTACCGGTCAGCGTAGATTACCTCAATCGTTTCCGAACCCCCAAAGCGAAAAGAGACATCATGGAGGGACTAGCTAAGGGGAAAATTGATATTATTATTGGTACCCACCAACTGGTCAATAAAAATGTGCAGTTCAAAGATTTAGGATTGCTCATCGTAGATGAAGAGCAAAAATTTGGTGTAGGTGTAAAGGACAAATTAAAATCCATCAAAGAAAATGTAGACGTTCTTACGCTGACCGCTACGCCCATACCGCGAACCTTGCAATTCAGTCTAATGGCCGCAAGGGACCTCTCGGTTATCAATACTCCCCCTCCCAATCGCTACCCTATTGAAAGCCGGGTGATCCGATTGAACGAAGAGATCATTCGAGACGCAGTATCCTATGAGATTCAAAGGGGAGGGCAGGTATTTTTTGTCCATAATCGCATTGAAAATATCAAAGAGGTAGCCGGAATGATACAACGCCTGGTTCCCGACGCCAAAATTGGTATTGGACATGGGCAAATGGAGGGCAGAAAGCTAGAGGAACTCATGTTGGCCTTTATGAATGGGGAATTTGACGTTCTGGTATCTACTACCATTATAGAAAGTGGGCTGGACGTCACCAACGCCAATACTATTTTTATCCATAACGCCCATAACTTTGGATTGAGTGATCTGCATCAAATGCGGGGACGTGTAGGACGCAGCAATAAAAAGGCATTTTGTTTTTTTATCACTCCTCCTTATGAGGTAATGACACCAGATGCCCGTAAACGTATCCAGGCACTGGAACAGTTTACTGAACTGGGCAGCGGTTTCAACATTGCTATGAAAGACCTGGAGATCCGCGGTGCCGGAGACCTCCTGGGAGGAGAGCAAAGCGGCTTTATCAACGAAATTGGTTTTGAGACCTACCAAAAGATCTTAACTGAGGCTATCGAAGAATTAAAAGAGAACGAATTTAAGGAGCTCTATGAAGAAGTAGAGGGAGACAAAGCAAAGACCTTTGTAAAAGACACCCAATTGGATACAGATTTTGAGCTACTCTTTCCCGATGACTACATCAACAATATCACGGAGCGCTTAAACCTCTACACCCGTCTTAATGCGATAAAGGATGAGGAGGGATTACAGCAATTTGAAGCCCAACTTATCGATCGGTTTGGGGAACTACCCGAACAGGTCAGGGACTTGTTGAATTCCGTTCGTATTAAATGGAATGCCATTACTATAGGTTTAGAACGAGTGATCTTGAAAAAAGGAAAACTTCTGGGCTATTTTATCGCGGACCAACAATCGGAGTTTTATCAAACCGAAGCTTTTACCCGCGTACTACACTATGTACAAACCCACCCAAAACAATGCCAGCTCAAGGAAAAACAAACCCGGAACGGATTGCGGTTAGTAGTGGTTTTTGAAGGGATTACCAGTGTCGATAAGGCATTGAAGGTGTTGGAACCCTTAGATCAACAAACTAAAGTACTACCCTAGTGGTGTGATCGATCTCTTCGATGGATAAAATAGCATAGAAATTATAACAACGGAAAGATGTTGTTATACTGACTTAACCATTGCACTGTAATTGATAAAATATGAGGTATTTCAGATTGAATACTCTTTTTTTACGGTATTCGAAATTTTTATATAATCCTTCAATTTATCTATTTAATTAGCCTCTATTTTTTTAACTTTCTAAGCCTATCAGGTCAATTATAGTATTATATGACTTTAGCTAACTTCCTCGAGAAATTCAACTTTAAAAAAAACCCTTTTTTGCATTCAAATGCTGATAAGGAAGAAAAATATTTGGAGCAATACTTTGTTAAGCCGAATTATTTTGAGGAGATGTGGGGCGACCATGAGGATCCTGTCTCTAACATCATGTACGCGCCTCGAGGAGGAGGTAAAACCGCTCAACGTTTAATGTTTGAAAAACGAGGGCAAGAAAAGAAATATAATAACCTTTTAATCATAAAATATACTGATCATAATTTGTCCAACTATAAGACCACCAAGGAAATAGATCAGTCGTATCACTTGATTTACTTAAATCGGTTAATGCTACTTTCCTTTTTGAACCATCTTTATTCTGTTGGAGAGTACAAGTATTTATTCGAATTTAACTACAACGAGAGACAGTATATTTATCAACTATGTAAAATCTATTTATATAATACCCCGAAGTCTTTTCCTAAACATGCAATAAGTTCAATTAAAACCTTAGAAGATAGATTGGTTGATATCTGGAGAAATTTTAAAGATCCACTATCTGAAATAATTAAAGTGATTAGTACAGCAAAAGGAGCAGAAATTGATATTTCCAAAATGACTTTAAACAAAAAGGTTTTAATGTCTCATAGGGATAATTTTTTGAATATCAAGGATTTGTTATCCAGAGTAGGATTGAAATCGATTTATTTTTTAATTGACAAAGTTGACGAACAAAGTATTACAGGAAACGATCCAATCGCCAGCTATGAATTTATTGCCCCAATTCTTAAAGACTTGGAATTACTTGAGACCCCAGGCATAGGGTTCAAGTTCTTCCTTTGGGATCAACTAATCCCGTTTTGTGCTGAAAGCGCTAGACCAGACAGAATTCGTTCTTATAAATATGAATGGAACTATGACTCTCTTCGGGCTTTGTTCAATAAAAGAATAGCCGTATTTAGTGACAATAGATATACGGATGCTACAAATATTTATAGTGATGAGAATAGTCTGGGCAGGCATATTGTATTCTCCCAAAATTCGCCTCGTGATCTTATAAGAATTGGTGAAAAGGTATTATCGGAACAGTTCAATACAAATCGCGGCGAATATAAATTTCAAAGAAGAACTGTTAATACAGCAATTGAAAAATTTTGTGAGGAAAAGGCCTTGGAGCTTTTGAAAGGTAATGAATCTTACCTTAAAATATTGAAAAGATTAAACTCTGTTTCCTTTGTCCTTGAGGAGATTTACGAAAAATCAAATACACTTAAAATCCTTGGATTAGAAGATTTTGTAAACAACTTGCAATCTCAACGCCTACTAAAAGTAATTAACAAGTCCACTATTATTAGTAAGATACCTGCCTACGAATATGCATTTAGTGATGTTTGTTTAGCAAGAGTCGCTTGTAAGTCAAGTAGTAGTCTTGAAAGTTTTATTTATCAGAAAATAAGGGATTGTAGCAGATGTGGGGTTTTCTCATATAGAAATTTTGACCACAGGTACTATCAATGTTTAGAATGTGACAACGGTTTGAATCCAGAAAAAAAAGAAAAACTTATTGGTTCTGGTGATAATGATCTATTCAAAAAAGTAGAATATCTAAGAGATCGTAAAATTCAAATAAAGGACGAGGTAAATAAAAAAACAAAAAAACTTATTGGTTCTGGTGATAATGATCTATTCAAAAAAGTAGAATTTCTAAGAGATCGCAAAATTCAAATAAAAGACGAGGCAAATAAGAAAACAGAAGATCATAACCAAGAACAAGACACTTAGGTATTTGTGGGGCTAAAGGGATCAAGTAGGTCTAGTATACCCGAACCTCCCCAATAACTCTACCGAATAGTAGCTATCCAATCGCCACACCATCTAGTTCAGCCAGGTCTATACTACCATCTTCAGCAATGGCAGCCTCTGGCAATAGTAAATACTTCACCTTTCACGAGCCGCCTACAGACATATTTAACATAGTGCTTTTCTTCGAAACGCAACCCTATTTTAATGAAGTCCAACCTTACTCATTTAAAGCCTTATTTACCGCCTTAAAGATCGGTATCAACTGCTGATTTATTGAATCTCCACTTAACGAAGTATTCAGCATTACGATATGCCCCAAGCCGTTTTCCGGATCAAAAAACATAAAGGTACTAATGCCGGGGTCGCCGCCGGTATGCCCAATCCAACCTGCAGGGGAGAACCCCATAAAAATCCCGGCATTGAACTCGTCATTATAGCGATTAGGGTCCTTAGGCATCTTTTTTGCCGGCAACTGTTCGGTAAACAGCGCTTCGTAGGATACCAATTTCAAAAGCGTTCCTTCCCCAACGTGCCCTTTCATCAATTCCTGTAAGTACAGCACAAAATCGTGCAAATCGGTCAGCAAACCCCCATCTGGATAGGTCACCAAACTGTACGGTGGGATCACTTCCCCCTTATCGGTATATAATTTAGAATGTTTGCTATTGTCAATGCCATCAAATGACCAACCCGAAGCCTGCATTTCCAGGGGTTCTAAAATGTATTTTCGTGTAAATTCATCGTAGGAAATACCCGTAGCCTTTTCCAGGACATAGGCCGCTAACGTTGCTCCAATATTGGTGTATTCATATTTTGCTCCAGGTCGCTTCTTCAAAAAATTTTTCTTTTTATACCAGATGCCTTCGGCGGAAAGAAAATTCCTGAGAAAGGCTTGCATGGAGACCTTGGTGGTAAGCGTTTGCAGGGATTCCCCAATACTTTTTATCACAGGTAACTTTAAGTCCTCTTCGTTAAGTACATAGTAGGCTTTTTGATCATACAGGTCCGTATCTAAAATGGTTCCGGTATGCGTAGCCAAATGTCGAATGCGAATCGTTTCTTGAGGATGATACGGATTAATGACCTCAAAATCCAAATGAGCATTGATTGGGTCATCAAGGGTAAGTTTCCCCAACTCTTGGGCCTTCAGTAAAGCAATGCCTATTAACGTTTTTGAGACCGAGCCTATATTTTGAATGGAGTTTTCGGTATAGGGAATTTTATGGTGAACATCTGCGAAACCATAACCTTTTGCGAACAGGGTACTGTCCTTGGTGACTACAGCAACACCAAAACCTCGTAACAGACCGAGTTTTGAAATCTCGATAAGTTCAGTATCAAGTACTTGATAGTTGGTATTTTGTGCGTTTATGAATACACTAAAAAGGTAGGCAATTCCAAAAAGTATTCTGGTCGGTAGCATAGGGTTTATTTTTGATTGCATTTTTTTCATTCTACTAAAAGATAAAAAAAGTGTCAAGGTCTTACAAGCCCATTATTAGGGCTTAGCGTACCCGTACCGCCCTAGCGACTCCACCGAATAATAACTGTCTAAACCTCCGATAGCTACACCGTCTAGTTCAGCTATATTGATACTACCATCTTCAGCAATGGCAACTTCTGGTAGTAGTAAATGCTCCACCTTTCCAATCACCAACCGGGTATCATTACATTTTATATACTGCTCTTCTTCAAATCGCAGTCCGATTTTGATCAGACTTTCTGTTACAAAAGGTGCAGAAAAATCACGATGATACTGTTCATGCAAACCTACCGCTTCAAATTCGGAAACACTTCGATCATATTTCGCCGATGTCTGATGTGCCTTTTGATGAATAGCTGTCGTAATTTGATTGATCGTATACACCTCCGTTTCCCGGATATTTTCGTAGGTATGCCGTTCTACGGTGGTGGGTCGGAAAATACAACCCAAATACGGAGGATTGGCCCCAATATGCACTATCGAATTAAAAATGGCCAGATTCGTCTGGCCGGTTTTGGATAGGGTACCGATCAGGTTTGCAGGTTTTAGTCCCGAAACCTTATTGAGCAATTGTCCACGATATCGGCTGGGCAGTTGCATGAGTTCATTATACGTAAATGTCTTGATCATCTTCCTCTTTTAGTAATTCTGGTAATTCAACATCGTAGTACAAATGTAGTCTATCAATTATTGCCTAACTTTACCAATGTCTTCTCTGAAAGCACTAGTGCAGCGACTACATCAATTATTGCTATCGGAAACCTCTAAACAGGCCATAGAACGCACTATCCTAATTCTGGCTATCCTGAGCTTTATTATACATCTATTGCTGATCTATTTGGCCCCGTATCTTTCCTTTTTGGACCCGAATAGTGCACTTCTGGGAAATCCTATTGCAGCAGTGTACACCCCTTTCTCTTTTATTTTAGTATATGAAGTCTATTTATTGGTGTTTTATTTACCTCGATCCATTACCACCTACATCAGCAAACAGTATGAAATTATTAGCCTGATCATTATTCGGCGGTTATTTAAAGATCTCGCCAACCTGAAATTAAGTACCGATTGGTTTAGTATAAAAGGGGATCTGCAATTCACTTATGATATTTTAGCCTCTATAATGCTGTTCTACTTATTGTACTGGTTCTATACGTTGAACAAAAACCGAAAGACTATAAACCAGGCCGAGCCTACAATAGGTCCTGCCCTTGATAGATTTGTTCATCTAAAAAAAGCCATCTCTATTGTTCTGGTTCCTTTGGTATTAGGTTTGGCGCTTTATACCTTTGGTAAATGGGGCTATTTGGAGTTTAGCCATTACGACGGGAGTTTCGGCGAACTTAAAAACGTAAACAATGTTTTTTTTGACGAATTCTTTACAGTGCTCATCATTGTAGACGTCCTGCTCTTACTGGTTTCCTTTTTTTACACCGATAAGTATCATAAGGTTATCCGAAATTCAGGCTTTGTCATCTCTACGATATTAATTCGCATTTCCTTCTCAGTAGATGGGCTGGTCAATACCGTGCTCATTGTATTTGCTGTGGTATTTGGCCTAACTATTTTAGCCATTCACAATCAATTTGAAAAGCGATTGGAACCTTCTTAAAGCGAGTTGTTACCTTCATCTACCTGTTGCCGAACCAAAGTGGCAATTTTATACAGCAACACAATCTCAAGAATAATTGCCGGAAAAAACAAAAACAGTGCAACCGGTGATAGAAAAACCGTTAACAAGCAAAAAGCGATCAACAGTTCCATACCCCCGGAAATGTAGGCGATAGTGCCGAGTATTTTCTCAGATTTAATAATGGAAACCCCCAACAGTATACCAAGTGCTCCCAGCGTCACCGACTCAGCCAAAAGCACGATTTCAAACTGAAGCGGGTCGTAAAAAACAGAGATAATATCGTAAGCATAAAAAAACAAAATGGCAAAGAGCCACAAAACGGAGGCGATCTTCATCAAGTAGTTTTTCAGTATCCTTCCGGAAATTAAAAACCCATATAGCAATAAGGAATTAAGGAGTAATGCCAGGATCTTTACGGTAAGGTGCCCCCAACGGCCGTACAACAATTCGTTATCCTCAAAGCGAACGTAATCCGCAATCCCTTCAAATACCGCAACTACCAGGAAGAAGATACCAGCAACCCATGCCAGGGTCAGTAAATTATGGATTGTTTTAACAGCATTAGCAGGGAGCGGTCCTATTTCGGGTGTCTGCGTTTTACTTTCCTCCTGCAGACTTTCATAATCATAATCCAGAGCGGACAAAATGGTCTTTATGGTGTAACTTCTTGGTGTGACCTCACCGTTTTCAATACGTTGTAAAGTACGCACGTTAATATTGCAAAGCGCTACCAACTCTTCCTGGGTGTAGCCTTTTTGCTTTCTAAGGGTGGTTATTTTTAGTCCTAACTCGGGTTGTTTCATCGCATTGTATACTTTAAAATTCCTGGTACAATGTTACCTTCAAGATAATCTTTCCCCAAGGAATTTAATTGGATTTAACCCGGCATTTGGACGGCATTCATTCAATAACCGGGATTACCCGGGGTTTACTAAGCATTGCTATTTGGAAAAAACCAGGATTTGCTAAAATTCGGAGGCTGGAATAGCAACCCATACGCGGTTATGGTATCTCAATATAAATGTTCCTAATGAGACCTATTGCTATCGTAATGCTCAGTTTTTTGATGATTTCCTGCTCTGAAACTGAACAATCTGAACCGCTTGGCGACAGTTTACCACAAACATGGATCTTGGTCCGTTTTAACGCCGGGCTCTCGGGAGAAGTATTTTCCGGGGAAGACTTGCCCTATCGCGAATCCATTATTTTAAATACCGATAGCACATTTACGAGAATTCGAATCCGGAATGATGAACAGATAACGGCCATAGGCACCTTCGAATATACACAACAAAACAAGGAAGACTATCTCATTCTAGGCAATGCGGAGGAAAACGATTTGATAGGTAATTGTAGCCAATCTCTGGAAGAATGGTTTTTATTTAGTACGCCCACAAATCTACTAGGAGGCGGTTTACCTTGTGACCGACCCGGACTGGAATATGAACGCGTAGAATAGTACCCCCTCCGCTTTGATCAATCAGCATTCAACCGCCATAAATGCCATCCAAAATGCGAATGATGTCTTCTTTTTTGGTCAAACTCAGTTTTTCCTTTTTTATCAACGCCTTGACTTTGTCGGTATTCTGGGGATCAAAAATACTTAGGAACTTCTTCTTGTTGTTTGAAAGATACCTAATGGTTGCATCATCATCGACCAATTTAAAGTAGAATTGGGGAGGCGCTGTTTCGAATCTCGCAGGTTGCTCTTCTTTATAGGCCCCCGCTTTGACCTTTTTAAAATACTTTACAATCTCTTTCTTATAGAGGGTGTAGCTATTGGAGACTTTCATCTCTTCTAGGAAGCCTTTCTTAAGGGCTCCTTTGGGATCAAGATATGTTGTTATTACATATTCCGTATTGGAACCGTCCAACATCGTAATGCGTTCATCGCTTGAATTGTTCAATTCAATCACCTTATTTTCCTGTATCCAAACCTCAACACTTCCCTCATAGACGTTAAAACGCACCAAATAGGTCTTTTCCCGGTCTCCAATCTTTGCAGGTGCAAATTCCAAATTCAAATAGGGCGAACCTTCTTCAATCTCATAACGCTGTCCATATTGAGTAGGACTAATATACACCCCTCTAAAGTCGTCTCGGAGCGTTATCAGGTTTTGAGATAGTATATTCTGGAACAATAGAAAAAAGAGTGAAGGCAAAAAAAGAAGTCGCATTTTGTCAGAAATTTTAAGTTGGCTACAAAGTAGGCCACAAAAACAATACCATTGTTTCATACGTAGTTGATTGCATATCATTGTTTTGGGTTAATTTTTTTTATATATTTGACTATTATTCATTTTTGGTCAAAATGTCAAAAATTAAACATCAGCTTCTTAAAGTAGCGAGTACCACCTTTAGCAAATATGGCTACTACAAAACGGCAATGGAAGATATTGCCACCGCTGCCCAAAAAGCAAAGGGGTCATTGTACTATCATTTTGGCAGTAAGGAACTACTTTTTGAGGCAGTAGTATTGTCCGAATTGAATCAATTAAAATCTGAACTGAAACAGGTTTTTGCTGAGGTTGACTCGGATACCCGGGAAGTGCTTCGCTGCTATATGCTAAAACGTATGGAGGTATTACGAAGCGCCCTCAACTATCAGGAAACCTTACGCCCTAATTTTTATGAACATTACGACTTTGTAAATGATGTAAAGCAAGAGATGATCGAATGGGAAGTAGCACAGATTATGGCGTTGATCAAACGTGGAGTTACAAGAGAAGAACTGGAATTACCCGGCGACCACCTTGTATACAGCCAGGTCCTGGTGATGTTACTGCAGGGCTTGGAGCCCAACTTCTATCTCAAAGGAGAGTATGACCGCCTGGAATCCCATTTTGATAATCTTATAACTGTTATCACCAAAGGGGTATCAAAATAAAGTTTATGAAACGCTTAAAGTATTTGTTTGTTTATACCATCCCTATTACCGTATGCATCGCTTTTAATATGGAAGGGTTGTGGACCTTTTTACCATTATTTGTTTTCTTCGGCTTTATTCCGTTGATCGAATTGCTGGTGCCCCCGGATCGGGAAAACATGGACAAAAAACGCGCTGACGACGAAAAAAACCAAAAGATCTATGACTATATCTTATTTGGAACACTTCCTTTACAAGTAGGCTTTTTAATTTATTTCTTTTTTATCATTGGGGAAACACCTTATGGTTCCATGGAGTATTTTGGTAGAATTACTGCCATGGGATTCATGTGTGGGGTAATCGGCATCAATGTGGGACATGAACTGGGCCACAGGCATGTGCGCTGGGAACAATTTTTGGGCGAGATCTTACTACTCACTTCTCTGGACACCCATTTTTTACCGTATCACAACGCTGGGCATCATCGCAATGTAGCCACTCCTGAGGATTCGGCAACGGCCAGAAAAAATGAACTTTTATTTATTTACTGGTTCCGTTCACATTTTGGCAGTTATATAGAAGCCTGGCATTTGGAAAACCAGCGTCTCAAGAGTAAAGGCAAATCCTGGTTTTCTTTTCAAAACCGTATGGTAGTCTACACTCTAGCCAATAGTATCGTATTATGTTCTATCTATTTCTTTTTTGGCACTTCCGTATTTCTTGGCTTTTTAGGAGCGGCAACCTTTGGTATACTACTGCTGGAAACCGTGAATTACATAGAGCACTATGGCCTATTGCGGAAAAAAAACGAACATGGACGGTACGAAGCGGTCCGACATCACCATTCCTGGAATTCAGACCATCCTATTGGCCGGACATTACTGTTCAATTTATCGCGGCATTCAGATCATCATTATAACGGTAGCAAAAAATACCAGATCTTAAAATCCCATGAAAAAAGTCCGCAAATGCCAACAGGTTATCCCGGAATGATGATTTTGGCCGTGCTACAACCTCTGTGGTTTTGGGTAATGAATAAAAAGCTGGAAAAGTTCCAATAATTAGAGGGTCTTCAAATCCTTAATCGTTCTAAAGGCAACATCTACCTGATTATCATTAACCAGGATTGTGAACTCATTTGTAGTGGATATGACTTCGTACAGCACAATTCCTTCCCAGGCAAGGCGCTGAAAAATGAAGTAATAGATCCCGGGCACAGAAACGTTTTCAGCGGGTAGCTTTACCGTAACCGATGAGAGATTTTCCACTTTTTGCGTACACCTTTCCCGTTCAAAAAGTGCTTCAACCACCGTGTCCAAACTATTGCTTACTACAATATTTATTTCGTTAACCCCACGGGAGGAGGTATAAAAAATATCCTGATTCTCATGTACCTTTTCCAATAACCTTGCCTGTTGCGCCAGTATCGTTTCCGACGACAAAAAGGTGTAATCCGTAAGATTGGATCGCACAGTGATCTCTCCAATATTCTTTAAGACTTTAACGATGCGGTGGGTTGCACGGAATTCAAGGTCGTCCGACAAACGCTTTAAGGCCATTACTACAGCCCCGTTTCGCACTGGCTTCCCCAACTCTTCTTCTATTTCCGGTTTAATATTTCGTGATAGAGAGGTAAGATTAATAATTCCTTGAGCAAGGGCCGTTTGTAAGAACGGTTTTTTTCGGATGTAATGCTCCACTACAGCGGAAATCGTTTTCATACCAACGGTTTCTTGTAAAATTAACAAATTGTTACAAATAAAACAAACGGTTAAAAATGATAGAAGGCATCCTCAAGATGTTCCAGAACAAAGTTGTTGTTCTTTTTAAGTAGGGTAATGATATCGAAACGGACTTCTACATCCAAGTTGTTTTGGAGTACATAGTCATCTGCGGCGGCAACCAATAACTTGATCTTTTTTCGGCTCACGGTTTCCGCAATCTCCTGAAGTTGATCTGAACTCCTTGATTTAACCTCAACAATAGCCAAAATATTCCCTTTGAGGGCCACAATATCAATTTCAGCTTTTTGATAACGATAGTTGGTATGGCAAATTTGATATCCTTTTTTTACCAAAAAATCAGCAGCAATTTCCTCTCCAAGCCGTCCAAAGTCGTTGTGTTTACCCATAAATGATGAAAATTATAAAAAAGAATGTGCATTTCATCGAAAAATTTGACATGCTACCGATCTTCTTACGTTAAGATTGTAATTTGAACCCAGAAAAGAACCACACCTACCTACAGCGCATAGTTGACCCCAAGACTATGACACACCTTAATACCAAACTTTGCTATGGAAGTATTCATTAATTGTAATACGGGCACTTTAGCGCCGTATACAACCCCTTTAGACCGGCTACGGGCGGCCCACCTTTATCGAAGGCTGGGATTTAGTGCTTCGGTGGAGACCATAAATCAAGCGGTGGGGCAATCTGCTACAGCACTAGTTGATACTCTTGTAGATCAGGCTCTGGCTGCGCCTACTATTCCCGCACCGGAATGGGCAGAATGGACCAATGCTAATTATCCTGAGGATGACGATCTAGCCCGGCAGTTGCGAAGGGCGCAGCGGGAAGAACTATCTACTGCCTACGGTAACGGATTGTTAGACCATAACCTAAGAGATCGTCTAAGTTTCTTTTGGCATAACCATTTTGTTACGGAGATCGATGTGTATGAATGTAATTCTTTTCTTTACGAGTATGTGAATTGCCTGCAGCGCAATGCTTTAGGGAATTTCAAAACTTTTGTAAGTGAAATTGGGCTTACCAGTGCTATGCTACGGTATCTGGATGGTGCATTTAACAACAAAAATCGTCCTAACGAAAACTATGCCCGGGAGTTGTATGAGCTCTTTACCCTAGGAGAAGGACAAGGGTATACGGAGGAAGATATCATCGAAGCTTCCCGTGCGTTAACAGGGTACGTGAATCGAGGTGAGGTAGGATGTACCAAAATCACATTTGATCCGGAACAATTTGATACCGATGCGAAGACTATTATGGGGCAAACCGGTAACTGGGGCTATGATGACGTACACGACATCCTTTTTAATGAACGTCCACAACAAATGGCTTATTTTATATGCAAAAAGTTATACCTCTATTTTGTGCACCCTGATGCTATTGCAGATGAGGCACAACCTATTTTAAATGGTTTGGCAGCAACCATGGTTGCCAATAATTTTGAGATTGCGCCAGTACTGCGTCAATTGTTCAAGAGTGAGCACTTCTTTGACGAAACTGCTATTGGGGTAATCATAAAAAGCCCATACGACCTGTATTTGGGTATGATCAAGGAAACCGGATTTGGCTATGATGATGGCACCGTCGTGAATATTGTGGATGCCTCCTCGATGATTGGCCAGGAACTATGGGATCCTGTAGACGTGGCCGGATGGCAACGTGACCGCCAGTGGATCAGTACCCACTTCATAATAGGGCGTTGGCTGTCTACTGAGGTATTCCTGGAACGTTTTTTCCAGGCAAATACACAGCAATTCAGAGCATTGGGAATCGCTGCGGCGGGTCCTAGCGGCGCAACGATAAATGATCCTGATGTAGTAGCCAGGGCAATTATTGATAAGTTCACCCCTAAGGGTCTTTTAACTGATGCGGATTATGCTATTGCTATTTCCGTGTTTAGAGAGCCCTATGAAGACAATAACATCTATGAAACCGGAAGCTGGAATATGATGTTAGAAGATACTCCTTCGCAGGTCTATCTACTTTTACGACACTTGACCAGAGAACCTGAATTCCAACTAAAATAAAACCTACAGCTATGTGTGATACGCATCATATTCACGATAATTCCCCCCACAAAGGCCTTGAACATGAAGGCCACGACCAAGAGCACAAGGCCTGGAGCAGACGTTCCTTCCTTCAGGCACTTGGAATCGCCGGATCCGGCTCAATGATGTTAGGATCTAATTTCCTTACTGCTTCGGCACCTTCGCCCCTAACTAAGGCCATTAGCGCTGCCAATACGGACAACATCCTGGTGCTGATTCGATTGAATGGAGGAAATGACGGTCTTAGTACGGTTATTCCTATTCAGCAGTACGACACCTATGCCAACCAGCGTCCCAACATTTACATTCCTGAAAGTAAGGTGTTAAAACTAACAGATGATTTTGGTATTCCCTCCTACATGGGGGCCTTGGAATCCCTGTGGGGCGATGGCCAGTTTAAGGCGGTTCATGGGGTAGGATACGAAAATCAAAGTCTTTCTCACTTTACCGGTTCAGATATTTATGCCAATACGGATTTAACCACCTCAGGTTTTCAAGGCTTAGATACCGGATGGATGGGGAGACATTTTGAGAATCTGTATCCCGACTATCTTATTAATCCGCCGGAAGCTCCCGCTGCTATCCAGATCGGTAGTATTGCCAATCTAGTATTCCAGGGAGAGGAAACCAACTATGCGTTCGTTACCAACAATATCGACCAACTGGAAGAAATAGCGCAAACCGGTTTCTTTTATGATATTGCAACGGCGCCTTTTGATAATTGTATGTACGGCGACCAACTCCGTTTTCTAAGAGGAGTAGCCAATACCACCTATGAATACGCTGGTAAAATTCATGAAGCCTATGAAAGAGGTCAGAACGATGTGGAGTACCAGGAAAATGGTTTTGCAAGACAATTGGCATTATTGGCCCGACTGATCAAAGGGAACCTGGGTACCAAAGTCTATATGATCTCTATGGGTGGATTTGATACACATGGAAATCAACCTTTGGCTCACGAACGCCTGATGTCTACGCTTTCTATAGCAGTCAATAATTTCTATGAAGATCTGGGGTTCACTGAGCAGGACAACAATGTATTAAGCATGACGTTCTCTGAGTTTGGCCGTAGAATTTTTGAAAATGGTTCCAACGGGACCGACCACGGCAAAGCCGCCCCTACACTTTTCTTCGGATCCGGATTAAGTGGAAGCGCGTTTGTAGGCGACCATCCTTCTTTGGATCAACCTAACGGTCGTGGCAACCTGGAATATACCATGGATTTTAGAGATCTGTATGGTACTGTATTGGCCGAATGGCTTTGTGTACCGCGGGCGTCTGTAGAACAGCACTTGCTGGGGTATCAATACCGTGCGATCAATCTTGGGTTTAACTGTAGCGGGGAAACCTTTGACGATATTGCCATGGATAATGATCCGCCAACATTACCGGACACTCCGCCTAGTGATCCTGACGGGCAAATCCCGGACGAGCTACCCACAGAGGTGGTACATCGGCCCTATTACCCTTCAGATAACAATCCACATATCTATTTGGAAATGCCCTTCAGTGCACATGTTGATATCCAATTATACAATATTCTGGGACAACGTGTGGGGACAGTTTTTAACGAATTGATGTTGGAAGGCTCCGCTGAAATCAATATCCGAGAACGGGTAAGAGGCAGTCTTTCTACTGGCAAGTACATCTATCAAATCAATGTAGCGGATCAAAGAATGAGTAAATCTGTTATGATCATGTAAACCTAGCCACATTATTTATAAGCCCTCCGACCGCACTACTCCCCACCCCAATTTAGGACGTGCGACTCGGGGGGTTTCCTTTTTTACTCGGATACTTCGGTGCTGTAAATTCGCTATTTTTGCGGCTTAAATCATCCTTCATGGCAAAACTGTCGCCCGCAAGAATCACGATCACTGCTGCCCTTCCTTATACCAATGGTCCCATCCATATCGGCCATCTGGCAGGAGTGTATGTGCCCGCAGATATTTATGCGCGCTATCAACGATTGCAGGGCAAGGATGTTGCTTTTATCTGTGGTAGCGATGAACACGGTGTGGCCATTCCCATGAAAGCAAAAAAAGAAGGAGTATCGCCAACTGAGATCATTGATAAATACCATAGTATCATTAAAAAATCCTTTCAGGATTTTGGAATTTCTTTTGATAATTATTCCCGTACTTCCGCCAAAATTCATCATGAAACGGCATCCGATTTCTTTAAGAAGCTCTATGAACAGGGTGATTTTATAGAGGAAACAACAGCGCAATTGTATGATGAAGAAGCACAGCAATTCCTCGCCGATCGATTTGTAACGGGTACTTGTCCGAAATGTGGATACGAGTCTGCGTATGGAGACCAATGTGAAAATTGTGGTTCCTCATTAAACGCTACGGACCTCATTAATCCTCACTCAACGCTTACAGGTGCCATCCCAACACTAAAAAACACCAAGCATTGGTTTTTACCTTTAAACCGCTACCAGGATTTCCTAAAAACCTGGATTCTGGATGGACATAAGTTGGATTGGAAGCCCAATGTCTATGGCCAATGCAAATCCTGGATAGAAGAAGGACTCAAACCGCGCGCAGTAACACGTGATCTGGACTGGGGCATTCCCGTTCCGGTGGCCGGAGCCGAAGGTAAGGTACTTTATGTTTGGTTTGATGCTCCCATCGGTTATATTTCCTCCACCCGGGAGTGGGCCGCCCGAGAGGGAAAAGAGTGGGAACCGTATTGGAAGGACAAAGACACCAAATTGTTACATTTTATTGGCAAAGACAACATTGTGTTCCACTGCATTATTTTTCCCAGCATGCTTAAGGCGCATGGCGATTTTATCCTCCCGGAAAACGTCCCGGCAAACGAATTCCTGAATCTGGAAGGTAATAAATTGTCTACCTCCAAAAACTGGGCGGTTTGGCTACATGAATATCTGGAGGAATTTCCAGATATGCAGGATGTCTTGCGCTACGCCTTAACCGCAAACGCCCCGGAGACAAAGGATAACGATTTCACCTGGAGCGACTTTCAGGCCCGTAATAACAACGAGCTGGTGGCCATTTTTGGGAATTTCGTGAATCGGGCGCTTGTGCTAACACATAAGTATTACGATGGCGAAGTACCTGCCCCGGCGACATTTCAGGGAACGGATAAAAGTGTATTGAAAGCAGTACAGGAGTTTCCGTCAAAACTATCGGATGCTCTTGAACGCTATCGTTTTCGGGAAGCCAGCCAAGAACTGATAAATTTGGCCCGATTGGGTAATAAGTATTTGGCCGATGAGGAACCCTGGAAGCGTATCAAAACAGACCCCAAACGTACTCAAACCGTGATGTATGTAGCACTGCAAATTGCTACAGCCTTGGCTGTATTATGTGAACCGTTGCTACCGTTCACAGCAAAAAAATTAAAGGGTATCTTACACATAAACCCGGAGCAATTGATCGGATGGGAGCATATCTCCAAAAGAGAAACGCTGTTATCCGCAGGACATCGGATCAATAAAAGTGAGTTGCTGTTTCGAAAGGTTGAAGATAAAGAGATCACTGCGCAGCTAGAGAAACTAGAGGCCACTAAACAAATTAACCAAAATACAGTTATGACACCGGACCCCCAGAAGGATACCATATCGTATCAAGATTTCTCCAAATTGGACCTACGCGTAGGCACTATTTTAGCGGCAGAAAAAGTTCCTAAAACGGACAAACTACTGCAGCTTAAAGTAGATACCGGCCTGGATACCCGAACCATTGTATCTGGAATTGCGCAAAGTTTTAGCCCGGAAGAGATCATTGGCAAACAGGTGACCGTATTGGTAAATTTGGCCCCACGTAAATTGCGAGGAGTGGAAAGCCAGGGTATGCTCTTAATGGCGGAAGACAATGGGAAATTGATCTTTGTAAATCCTGATGAAGACAACATTATAAACGGGGTATCCATTACCTAATGCTCAAAATAGCCTATCATCCTATTTACAAGCATCCGTTGCCTGAGGGGCATCGCTTTCCCATGATCAAATACGAGCTGCTTCCCCAACAATTGGTACATGAAGGAACCTGTTCACAGGACAACTTTTTTGAACCGGGATTCCCGGAAGAGAAGCACTTGTTAAAAGCCCATGAGGAAAACTATTATCGCAAGCTCATCGACTTGAGTTTAAAACCGAGCGAAGTACGCAAGATTGGTTTTCCGCTCTCTGAAGAACTGGTTCAACGCGAATGTGTCATTGCACAGGGTACCATTACAGGCTGTACATACGCTTCCCGTAATGGTATCGCCATGAACATTGCCGGGGGAACCCATCATGCCTACTCCAATCGAGGGGAAGCGTTTTGCATGCTAAATGACCAGGCTATAGGGGCACATTATTTACGAACTACCGGAGCGGCAGAAAAAATATTGGTAATAGACCTGGATGTGCACCAGGGTAATGGTACCGCTGAGATTTTTGCCCGGAATGCCAATGTCTTTACCTTTTCCATGCACGGGAAGGCCAACTATCCCTTTAAAAAAGAGGAATCCGATCTGGACATTCCTCTGGAAAGAGGGACCGATGATACAACGTACCTCAACATCCTGAAAGAGGTACTACCCAAACTACTTGATGACCTAGAGCCCGACTTTGTTTTCTATCTCTGCGGTGTAGATGTTATAATCACGGACAAGTTAGGTACTTTAGGGATGACCCTGGAAGGCTGTGCTGCCCGAGACCGATTCGTCTTGGAAACCTGCAAAAAAAACAGCATCCCGGTACAGTGTAGTATGGGAGGTGGCTATTCCCCTGATATTAAAGTTATCGTAGAAGCGCATGCCAATACTTTCCGAATTGCGCAGGAAATCTTCTTTTAAAAAATTTGTTAAAACTGGTCATTTGCATTTGAAAATGACGTAAATATTCGGTAACTTATGGAAAAAAGAGTATGAAAAAATTCTGTGTTGTCGCGAGTTTATTACTAGCCCTTTCTTCCATAGGCCAAACCCCAAAAAGTATTATCGCTTCTTTTGATTCGTATGCAGATCTTCCACGGGAAGTGGTGTCCGTGCATTTAAACAAAACCGTTTTTCTCAAAGGTGAGGAAATTGGCTTTCAAGCCTATGTGTTTGAAAAAGGACTCAACAGACTTTCGCTCGAAACCAATAATTTGTACTGTACCCTAAAGGATAGTACAAATACGGTAATAAAACAGAAAATGATCGCCGTGGAAGACGGTTTTGCTTATGGGAGTTTTTCTATAGACAGTACGGTACAGAAAGGAAATTACACCTTCACAGCTTTCACCAACTGGATGCGTAATTTTTCCGAAAAAAATCATTTTGAACAAAAGCTGAGCGTACTCGATGTTGCGGAGCCAATTTCCACAGTACAAAAAACCGGATCAACGCCAAATATTGCCTTTATCCCAGAAGGAGGTTATGCCCTGGTTGGGGTAGAGAATACCTTCAGCGTTAGCATAAAAGACGAGAACGGAAAGGCAATGCACTATCTCAGAGGAAATATTGTAAACGAACAAGGTGATCAGGTTACCGATTTTGTTTTGGACAGGTTTGGAGTAGGACGTTTTATGTTCACACCACGACCCAATGAGAAATACTTTGCAAAGTTTACCCTACAAGAACAAGAATATAAAACACCTATCACTCCAATAAAATCCAAAGGGGTAAATATGCAGTTAACGGATTTGAAATCAGAGATCGGTATCATTTTTAATCTGAAAGGCAAACAAAAAGATCCGTATCAGTTGATTATTCACAATGGGGTTAACCTCAATGCCGTTACTATTGATTTTACAGAAAGTAAAAAGCAGATCAAAGTGATTAAAAAAGAGGACTTACATCCGGGCATGAACATCATCTCTCTTTTTGATGGTAAGGGCAAGGTATTGGCCGAACGTTTGTTCTTCAATTTTCAGGATCTTAATTTTTCCGCTATTAATGAAACAGTGAACGTTCGAAAAGTTGAGGATTCGCTTCAAATCACCCTTACTATTCCCAATGTAGAGGCCGATAAACTAAACCGGCTGAGCGTTTCGGTACTCCCGGCTACAACCAAAGCCTATAATCCTCAATACACAACAGCCTCGTACTTGCATCTCTCCCCTTACATCAGAAACGACATTAGGCATACACAACATTACTTTTTTGACAATACCGCAAAGAAAAGATTTCAGTTTGACAATTTGATGCTAATGCAAGGTAGGAGTACGTATAATTGGAATACGATTATCAACAAACCACCTAAATACCGCTTTGATTTTGAAAAAGGCATCTCAATGATCGGAACAAGTAATAGCGAAGAAAGCCTGGACTTTTTCTTGTCACCCTTGGAAAATCACGATTTAGATACGTTCTCTTTTAATCAATCGAACAAGGAATTTCAAAAGGATTTACTATTTCCGTACGAAGATGAAATTTTAAAATTCGCCCAGATTCGCCCAGGGAAAGAATCCTTGGCACCTCCGCTATATGTGCGCTTTAAACCAATGAGTATTCCAAATGTTGATTTCTCCAGTACCCCTAATTCCAGGCAAGATGGTTTTCAAGACTTACAACCAGAGGAACGGATTTTTCAAGAATTCAGTGGTTTTTCTGAAGTAACCCAGTTAGAGGAAGTAACGGTTGAAGGCGATAGACGCAAAGAACGGTTAGAACGTATAAAAGCAACTTCCTATGGAAGAATTCACGCCTTTGAAAAAGATGATTTTCGAAGAAACCTATATCTGAGCAATTATTTGAGTCAATTTGGATACCGGGTTTCGGAGGCTAGAGGGTTTTTTGAAATAAGCGCTATTAACCCAATAACGTCAGGGCCCCAAATTCCTTTAATGTATCTTGATGGGGCCCTAATAACAGATCTCTCCATTTTCGTTAGGTATCGTATGGATATTGTAGATTATATTGAGATCAACAGAGCAGGTATTGGGTCCGGCCTTATGGCCGGTGGGGGCGGTATTATTAAAATATTTACAGATCCCAAACTGGGGATACGTAACATTAACCGTAAAGCCTTCAATGAAATTGATATCCCACTCGCTTTTGCGCGACCTGAACGCTTTAGCAACCCCAAATATTTGAATTACAGTGATCCGCTTTTCCTCCAATACGGTGCTGTTGACTGGCATCCAAATTTATCCGTCGACACCTCCGGAACGGTTAGCTTTAAAATTCCGGATTTAGGTCAGGAAAATATGATATTTCATATAGAGGGTGTTGTAAATGGGAATCATTTTATCTCGGAGGCAAAAGAGATCAGCTATTAACAGATGCTGATGCCACCTAGGGCTACTTTGCGTAACCTAGGTTCTATCCGCTCTTGGGTCTTTCACGAATGAAAATGGGATAGCAATTATGACCGCCTTAGCATCGCACAAACCTAGCTTAGGCAATCTCCCCTGGCTGGTTTTAGTTTTTCTTTTACCGCTGTCAGGAGCATTCGGACAAACTACTTTTTCCAAACTCTTAGATCGGTATGAAGCAAATACTGCGTTTCCCAGGGAGATCGTCTACCTACATCTCAACAAATCTATTTTTATACCCGGAGAACAGTTGGCCTTTAAAGCCTATTTATGGGACAACACGAATGAACACCCTTCTTCCAAAAGTAGAAACCTATATATACAGATAAAAAACCAAAACGATAGTATTTTAAAGGAACAACTTGTATTACTAACCCAGGGTGTGAGCAATGGGATTATTAAAATAGATAGCACTTTTAAAAGTTCAACGTTCTTTACCATAGCCGCATTTACCAATTATATGCGAAACTTTAAAGCACCCTACCACTTCCAAGAACGGTTACTTTTAGTTGATCCTGAAGATCCAGAAGCGATAAAAGCGTTAACAGCTAGTGCGCCTAAGTTAGAAATTATACCGGAAGCAGGGAATTACCTATTAGGAGAAGAAGCCACATTTAGGATAAAAGCTACAACCACAGAAGGCTTCTCCGCTGGAAACTTAAACACCACCATAAAAGATGAGCTTGGAAATATAATCTATGAAACACCTCTTGATCAATTTGGCGAAAGCCAGTTCCTGTTAAGACCGCAAAAAAACAAGCGGTATTTCGCTGAAGTTGATGGTGGAAAAGCTTTTGCGTTCCCGCCACCAGAAAAAGAAAATCCCTTTGGCCTCAAAATTTACCATTTAAAAAATAAGTTGGGTGTCCACCTAAAAACCCGTACCACTCTGGATAAAAAGATGTTTTTAGCCATCCACAACGGTAAAACGGTTAAAGCATTAGACGTTGATTTTGAAAATGGAGAAAGTACCTTGATCATTCCAAAAGAGGACCTATTCCAAGGGATGAACATTTTCACCTTATTGGACGAGGAGGGTACTTCCCGGATAGAACGTTTTTACTTCAATTTTCAATTTTCTAAGCAGGAAACCCCTTTAATGGTTGCAGCAGAAAGGATAGCTGGCGACAGTGTCCGGGTGACGCTTAGAAATCTTGGAGATCCTATGAAATGGAATAGCCTTAGTGCTTCTATACTCCCGAAAAATACCAAAAGTTATCAGCGGAACCACAATATTCTTTCCTATACGGGACTAATTCCCTTTACCGAAGGCCAGCTAATTCAACCGAAACGATATTTCGCAGACTTTACTCCAAAAAAAGCGTATTCACTTAATAACATGCTGATCTCCCTTAAAAGACCAATTTTTTGGGATCAGGCATTCGTCTTTGAACACAAGATCAATTTTCCCAAGGAGCGAGGACTGACCCTTGTGGGGTATCCCAACAACAAGGCCAGGAATTTTATACTTAACAACACCTACTATGGTAATGGTGCCGCCGGTGTTGTTGCTAAAAACAGTAATACGTTTACCATCCCTGAAGTATATCCCCTGGTGGATGAAAAGCTAGTAGTTTCTGAAGTTGCTAAAAATGGGAAATTTAAAAAACCAGGGCTCTTTCTTCGATTCGAACCAAGTACGCTCCCCAGATTCCAATTACCTCCTATTGCCAGTGCGATGTTTTTACCAAAGGAAGCCTTAAGACAAGTGGAAATGAATACTTCAAATTTTGAAGAATATACCCTTCAAAAAGTTATAGAATTGGACGAAGTAGAAGTAGTCGCACAAAGAAAAGCAGAAAGAGAGGAAAAAATTCGAAACCAAAATTATGGTAGAGTAGAATTTTTTGATGACAATGACCCCAGAAGGAATATGTTTCTAAGCATATACCTTAGGCAATTTGGTTTTAACGTCAGTGAAGATTCAGGACGCGTGTTTATAAGTAACCGAACCCCAACGTATCCCTTTAATACCGGCGTAGCGGTATATTTAGACGATTTCCTGCTTTACGACCTTAGCGTGCTCTATCGTTTTACATTGGACATTGTTGATTATATCGTGGTGAACAGATCCGGGATTGGAGGAGGCCCAAGAGGAGGCGGTGGTGTTATAAAAATTTATACGGATCCGGTAAGACGTTATCGGAAAGGGAAGAAGGCCTTTGATTTTGGTTACACCGTCCCCTTAGGTTTTGAACCACCTAAAACCTATAGACGCCCGGAATACCTTTCTTATACCGGACAATTTTTTACCGATTTTGGTATTTTAGGATGGTTCCCCGATCTTAAACTAAACCCAAACAACACTTTGGAATTTACCATTTGGAACCCCTACTTGGATACTTTTAAGATTTCCCTTGAAGGTATTGTAAATAACAACGAACTTTTCGCACACGAGTTCACCGTAACACTACCTGAAAATTGAAGGTGGCGCAACAGGGTTGATTTTCAAAAAGGAGGGATCCGACCTGATCTTTACCAAAAAGAATCGGAAAATGCCATTCCCTACTGTAACTGCCTAAAATTAAGTGCTTGTCAGACTATGCATTATCGTACAGCTTGGTCGAGTACGTTTTGAAACCAATACAACCAAAGGCGTCTCTATACCGTGCAGTAGGGATCCCCTATTCTCGGGATATCAGGGGTATTGTTGGGGATAATACCCCTATTTTTCGTAGGAGGCAGAAGCAATTTTTTTACCTTTATAGGTTCTTAACCCTTATGTCGTCTCTTATGCGAAACCTCTTCGTAGTATGTAGCCTGTTCTATTGTAGCACATTACTATCACAACCGGAAAACAATCCCCCTATTCGTACCGATAAAAATTTATGGCAGGACTTTACGTATGATCTGGAAACCATTGTGGGAGGAATAGGGCATGCCTATTCCAGACCTTTCCATTGGCAAGGAAAACAATGGACCCACTTTGGTGCTACCGTTGCCGGAACCGCTACCCTATTTTTAGTAGACGACGAGTTGGAACAATGGGTTAATGGTTTTAGCGATGATGTCCCGGACACTTTAGTGGAGTATGGGAACCGCTATGGGAACCCACAGAATAACTATGCGCTGACGGGCGGGGTTTATATGACCGGGCTTTTCCTGAGAAATGAGAAACTTCGAAGAACAGGGGTTTTACTGATCGCGTCGGCCACTGCAGGAGGTTTTCTTCAACAAGTGAGCAAGCGCATCATTGGAAGGGCCAGACCCAAAAGTGGGGACGGTTCCAGTACCTATCGTCCTTTTCATTTGGATCGGGTTTTCAATTACGACTCCTTTCCCTCCGGGCACGCCATTTTGGCCTTTAGCAATGCGTATGCCATTGCCAAGCAATTTAAAAGTCCTTGGATCAAAGCAGGCTTATATACCGTAGGATCCATTCCGGGGCTGGCAAGGATAATAGATGATTTTCATTGGGTTTCGGATGTCGCTTTCGGAACTGTGCTAAGTATTTTTATAGTGGATTCTATCGACAAATACCTGGATAGGAAGTACGCACAAAAATATAATCCCCAGGAAGAAACTGCTCTTGATTGGAGCCTTACTTTTGGTGTAAACACCCTTGGTGTTGTCGTACGATTTTGAACCTCGGGCTTAGTTGAAAGAACCCTTATCGTTTTGTATTTTTGCAATTCTAATTACTAGGTTATGTTATCCACAAAACTTGAAAAAGCACTAAATAATCAAATACGAATTGAAGCCGAATCTTCCCAGGTCTATCTTTCCATGGCCTCATGGGCCGAAGTAAAGGGTTTAGAGGGTGTTGCAGGCTTTATGTACGGGCATTCCGATGAAGAACGCATGCATATGCTAAAATTGATAAAGTATGTCAATGAACGAGGGGGACACGCTTTAATCTCCGAATTAAAAGCTCCGGAGACCGAGTTCGGGACTATGCAGCAAATGTTTCAAAAGCTATACGATCATGAACTATTTGTTTCCCAGAGTATTAACGAATTAGTGCATGTTACCCTGGAAGAAAAAGACTATGCAACCCACAACTTCTTGCAGTGGTACGTGGCGGAGCAATTAGAAGAAGAAGCGTTGGCGAGAACCGTTCTTGATAAGATAAACCTTATTGGCAATGACAAAGGCGGATTGTATTTGTTCGACAGGGATATTCAACAACTTACCGTAGAAAGTGCTGCCTCCGAAACTATGGAAGAATAGGAGCTTATAATTTTTATTTAGATGTATTAAAATTAATCTACTTTTGTTCATAGTACGTAGTAGTATGGGCAAAACGAAAAAAAACGTATCCCTAGCGCAAAAAAGTCGCCTTAGACAACTTAATCCGGGTAAGTGTAAGACCAAATGTTGTAAGAAATTTAAAAAAGGGGAGCGGAAGCGTTGTAAAAAATGTCCTTGTTACGATCTGCTAAAAAAGGTGGCGTAATAATTAATGTTTCGAGACAGTTGATTTTCTTTTAATCGTATACGCCATTTCCTCTACTTGTCCGTTAACTATATAGAAGGCAGCCTGGCGCTCAAATTCCTCGCTATGGTGCCTGTAGTTTTTACGTCCATGCAACTGATGTTGCCGATATGCCATTCCCTTGGTATTGAGATAAACACGATACCCTGCCGGATTCGCTTTTTGTAGCTGTACCTCAAAGTTCTTCTGATCGCGCCAGAAATCAGCCTCATCCTCCTTACTCAATTGGGGTAGGGATTGTTCATGCCGTGCATCTTTAAGGGCCAGTTCTTTGTAAAAATCATGCTCCGCCTTGTCCGGCGATAGTTGACCAAAAGTCATAAGCGGTGACATGAGCAGCACAAGCACGATATGTAACAAATTCCGGTTCACATTAAGAATTACGTACTATAAGACGGTTTTTGTTGTTAAGGGTTGCAGTTTTTTCTTTAAGTTATTGTTAAAATTTCATTTGTAAAAAGAAAAGGGACAAATTGCCCCTTTTTCCCGGTACTTTACATTCGATGTCATTTCCCCAACATCAACAATTCATTACATTGAATTTCAGTAATGTATCGCTTATCCCCTGATTTGGTTTCATAGGAGCGGGAGGTAAGCTTGCCCTCAATGGCTACCTCTTTTCCTTTACTCAGATAATTTTCGATGATTTCGGCCGTCTTTCCCCAGGCCACTACATTGTGCCATTGGGTATCCGTGACTTTTTCCCCATTTTTGTTTCGATAGGTTTCGTTAGTGGCAAGCGCAAACTTTGCCAGCTTTCTTCCATTGTCCAGGTTTACAATTTCTGGGTCTTGCCCTAAATTTCCAATCAACTGTACTTTGTTTCTAAGTGCATTCATTTTTTTAAATTTTACGGTTAAACAGTTAATACTATCGAATGTCCTTCATCCGACACCGCAAACCTAGGCAGGGCAGTACCGTTGATTCGGTCAAAAAGCACTTAATTTCGATTGTAAATGTTTGTAGTCGTTTGTTAATGTATATAATTGCCTATACTAACAGGCTTTTCCATAGTTCTGTAGGCTTTCTTAACCTTAAACTGTGATAACGTTTCTTACGGAATGGTCTAAGGACGACCCTAAGTGGCTTGCATTAGGTATTTTGTGCGGCCTCCGGATTATGTGGATATACCGAGATTCCATTTATCCAAAAAGTGAAGAAAAATCTGGGGTGGTCTTTATGTGATACGATTTCTATCGGGTGTATGTATTGTGTTAGTATCAAGCATTGTTCTGATTTGGAGATTGCTTGAGACAATTTTTTAATCTTGTCTTGTACTGTTGTTTTCGTCACCTGTAATCCACGTATCAGCCTTTGGGTTGTTTGAGGATGCGCTATTCTTTTTAGACTGATACCGTCTATATATCCAAATCAGGAACAAAAAAACTATGGTAAGGGCGGCACTGGTAAATACAGCGGTGATTTCACTTTGTACAACTTCATCCATATCTTACCTTAACATTACGTTTCCATTTTCACTTTGTCCCATACAGTATTCGGTTCTTTAAAAGCTGTTATCTGTTATCTGCTTTACCACTATATTCCATATCCGTGAGTAGCCTTCATGGCAAGCAATCGTTTCGCAGTACGCCAAAAGTATTCGGAAGTGGGATTGGGATCCAGAGCTTTCTCCGAAGGCGTTAAATAGGAACTGACCAATAATTTTAGGAATTGCAGGGTATCATTATCGCCATGAAAATCTTCATACGCCATATCCCATTTTGTAAACTCCCGGGACCTAATGGTACCATGGGAGATCAATTCTATATCGGAATGGCGCCGGTCTTTTTGGATCTTATCGAACAAGGCCAGTACTTTAACCTGGTTACCTTCCAAGTACTGCAAAAACTCCCCTTTGTAGGACAGCAAACAGCCTGTAATACCTTGACTGTTATTGAATACACGCGCTTTTTCCAGCATCAACTGGATCTTCTCCCGATCGAAATCCGGGCTGGCGGTGGACGTATACACTAAGCAAAACATACGATAGAACGTTGTGTTAAGGAGGAGATATGGTCAATTAGGATAGGGTGTACTCCCATCCTAGAGATGTTCTGTACTCTGCATAATAGTATTCCTTTTAAATATACAAATTATCCTTTCAAAAGAAAACCCCACAAGCATAAAGACCATACGTGCGGGGTAAATTTCTAGTGTATCGCAGCTTACAGGAACATTCCACCGGAAGCTTCAAGGCGTTGGCCGTTTACCCAGCGGGCATCTTCGCTGGCCAGGAAGGCCACCACACCTCCAATATCCTCAGCTACGCCTACACGTCCCAGCGCAGTTACCGAGGAGAGCATTTGCTCCAGACCAGGATTGTTTTCCAAAGCCGCCTTGTTCATATCGGTATTGATCGCGCCCGGGGCCACTACATTAGCCGTAATTTGCCGTGTCCCTAACTCTTTGGCTAAATACCGGGTATAGGTCTCTATCCCGGATTTCATGGCAGCATACGCGCCATAACCGGGAATGCTAAAACGTGCCAATCCGGTAGATACATTAATAATCCTGCCGCCGTCATTAAGCAACGGTAACGCTTTTTGTGTAATAAAGAAGGGACCTTTTAACTGGATATTGGCCAGTTGATCAAAGGTGGCCTCAGTAGTTTCGGCAACAGGAACATGCGCAATGATCCCAGCATTGTTTACTAAAATATCAAAGGTAGAACGCTTCCATTCCAATTGTAAAACTTCGGAGACCTTAGCAAAGAACGCATCAAAACTGCCGCTATCTCCCGTATTCAGTTGAAAGGCTTTTGCTTTGCTCCCCCATGCTTCAATTTCATTAATAGTAGCCTGAGCCTGTTCCGAATTCGTGTTGTAGGTCACCAAAATATCGGCTCCTTCTTGGGCCATACGAAGCGCCATTTCCTTTCCCAAACCCCGGCTGCTACCGGTTACTAATGCTATTTTTCCTGCCAGACGCATAGCCTGACCCGCTAACTTTTCCATTGTATTTAATTTTAAAGGGTTATACATGAGTACAGCACAAATGTCGTGAGGGCAAGAAAGAGGATAAAGGCCTAAAATCTAGAAGGAAGGGCAGATTCTCTAGAATTGGATTAGAAATTAAGCAGAACGATACTGGTTGGGTGTGCTTCCAGCATTTCTTTTAAAGAATTTAGTGAAATGGGTTGGTTCGGAAAAACCCAATTTATAGGCAATTTCTTTGATGGACAATTGGGACCCGGATAGCAACGCTTTCGCTTCGATGATCAATTTATCTTGTATCCATTTATTGGCCGATTTACCGGTCTTTACCTTTATTACCGTAGAGAAGTAACTTGGATTGAGCTGCTGGAGCTCCGCAAAGATCCCAACCTGTACTTCCTTGCTCCTTACGGTTTCTTGTCGGAAGGTTTTCTCCAGGTCTTTCCTGAACTGTTGCACGATCTGGCTATCCCGGTCATAGGCTATCTTAAAGGAGGTATCCGCCAATAGGTATTCCTTCACTTTTAATAGAAATACCATGAACAAAGAGCTTATGATCTTATCCTTTAGGGGGGAATCTTTCCGGGCTTCCAAAAGGATCTGCTCGGCCAGGGAAGCCAACTCCTCAAACTTTTGGCTGGATAAGAAACAAGGAGGTACGATCTCGGTAAGTAGAAAAGAAAACTCCTTGAATACCTCCTGATGTACATACTTCTTTAGGTATTCTTCCCGGGTGGTGATTAAAAAACCATGGACCACCTGTTCGATCCCAAAGGATTTTAAGTGCCCTGGATTGGTAAAATACAAGGTGTTAGGACGGGTGAAGAATTTTTTTTCATCAATTGTATAATAGCTTTTACCACGCTTTACCAGCACAAAGGAATAGTAATTGGCCCTAAAGATAGGCGAGGTAACGGGTATACCGTGCACCTCCTCCATACGATGAATGGTAAAGTTGGAATCCTGTTGAATTGGTGTTCCCACTTTTTCATCTTTGTATAGGTCGGAAAGCGTATCATAGGATTTCACCCCTTCTTTTTCTTTCAAAACAAAATGGTACTAGGTTTTCCAAAATATACGAAAGTCTCTGCATTGCTTCCAACAGGAAATTAGTACTTTTAAAAGTATGGAATTAAATACCCCCCCTTATCAATTAATTGATAATGCAACAGCCAAACAGTACGAGTTTCACATCGACCGTTTTGTCCCGCGAATTGAGTACATAAAGGCCAAAGAAAAGATCTACCTTACGCATACCGAGGTCCCGAAGGAACTGGCAGGGAAAGGGATTGGTACAGCCCTGGTAAAACAGGTGCTGGAGGACATCAAAGAAAAGGGGTTGACCTTAGTCCCCCTATGCCCCTTCGTAGCCCTCTATCTGAAACGACATCCGGAATGGAAAACACTGGTGTTAAAAGGCATCAATATCGGGTAGTATGGAAAAAGAAATTGTTAGGCACTATGAAAAAGGGGAGCTAACCGTTGTGTGGAAGCCAAAACGCGGTATTCGATCCGAAGTTTATGGGAAAACACTCCCAGAAGTCTACAAACCGAAAGAAAAGCCATGGATACAACCTGAACATACGACCCTGGCAATATTGAAGTATACGTTAAAAGGCGAAACCAAGGTAGCGGAAACCATAATGACAGCATGTACAATCGTTGAAAATGGTCCTTTATTCATACGTGTTAACCCGCACGTGGTTTTGGCAGATGAAACCGTAGAAACCATGAAGCGATCTACTGCTTTTTGTAACTATGGCACTTCGGATCATATACCTTCTTGCGACGGCACCTATAACCCAATTAATTTTCTAGGGTAACCCATGGAAGCACACTTTAAGCTCACAGATGACACTTTTGAACAGCAGTTCCATAAAGGAAAACTCGATCCATCCGTTTTTTCTCATGAAGCGCATCTGCGGTTAGCGTGGCTTTATATTATGAAATATGGTGTGGAAGCTACAATTGCTAAGATCTGTACGGAGATCAAGAATTTTGCTTTGCAAAACGGCGCTCCGCATAAATTCAACCGAACCGTAACGGTCGCTGCTGTGAAGGCCGTCCATCACTTTGTATTGAAGTCTGAGGCCAAAAGTTTTTCCGATTTTATCCGGGAGTTTCCACGATTGAAGTATCGGTTTAAGGATTTGATGCGGACCCATTACAGCTTTGATATTTATAGCGATCCTAAGGCAAAAGAACATTTTCTACCGCCAGATATCCTACCATTTGAATAAATACGTATGAAAAGAAGTATAGCCATTGCCTGTGCATTCCTCCCGCTTACACTTATTGCCCAGTCCAAAAGCTTTTTAGATGTCCCTTATCTGGAAACCTCGGCAAAAGTAGACACTTTGGTGACTCCGGATAGGATCTATCTGAATATTACCATTCAGGAAAAAGATAGTAAAGGAAGGCGATCTGTTGAAGAACAGGAGAACAAGATGGCGCAAAAGCTAAAATCAATAGGAATAGACCTGGAAAAACAGTTGGTAATTAAGGATCTAAGCAGCAGTTTTAAAACGTATTTTCTTCGCTCCAAAGAAGTGCTGAAAAGCAAGCAGTATTCTTTGGTGGTTTATGATGGGTTGAAAGCCGGGGAGGTTTTGATGGCTTTAGAGGAGTTGGGCATCGCCAATACCTATCTGGAGAAAACTACCTATTCCAAAATAAACGACCTGGAACTAGAATTGAAATCTAAGGCCATCAAAAAAGCACAAAGAAAAGCGGTAGCCCTAACACAACCTCTGGGACAAAAAGTAGGGTTAGCCCTTCATATTGTAGACAGTTATGGAACTGCTCCGGTGGCCTATGCGCCTCGTATGAAAATGGCTGTGGCGGAGATGGATATGGCTGTTGAAGCCCCTTTGGATGTCGATTTTGAAAAAATCAAAGTAGAAACTTCGGTACAAGTAAAATTTAAGCTAGAAGAATAGTTCTTTTTTTTAGCCATCCTTTTGCCCGTTTCGGTATCTAGCTTAAAAGCCCTACCAATGAAAAAAATATCCTATTTAGGTGTACTGCTCGTTGTAGTGACCTTGTTAGCCTGTGAATCTGACGATAACGCCCCAACATCAGAAATTTGTGATGTAACAGCCGAAGTAAATGATTCGCGATTCGCTTCTACCGATCCTTCGAATTACACCATAGAAAGTGCGCGCGTCAATGGCGATTGTTTAGAAGTGCAACTCCAAAGTGGGGGTTGCGATGGTGCTGAGTGGAGTGCACGACTCTATGCCTCAAATGGTGTAAACGAATCCCTGCCGCCCCAACGGTCCATAATCATTGCTCTGGAGAATACGGAACCCTGTGATGCTATTGTTTCCAGGACATTTACGTTTGAATTAACTCCCTTGGCGCCATCGGGCGAGATAAGTGTGATCCTTCGATTGGAGGGGTGGGAAGAAGGAGGATTGTTATACGAGTTCTGATCGGTTAGTCCAAAACGGATAGTCCTGTATCCACAATTTGACGAAGCCTTTCAGGATCGGTATCAAGCTTGGATACAACGCGCAATCCGTTGTAGAAAGTAAACAAGTAAGATGCTATGGCCTTAGGGTTCTTGTCCGGAGCGATTTCGCCCCTTTGAATTCCTCTGGTCACCAAAGTTAAGAACAGTTCTTCTACCTTATTCCTATGGGAGCAGAGCACCTGCTCTATTTTCTCGTTACCGGGAATAAGTGCTGTGGTTGTATTAACTACAAAGCATCCTTTTTTAGAAGGATCTGCAACCGCTTCTGCTATAGCGTGTTCAAAGAGCTTTTTAAATCCCGCTTTAACGGATACCTCCCCTTCAAAAAACACCAGTATTGCCGGACCACTCGTTTCCCGGTACAGTGCAAATGCCTGTTCAAAAAGAGCGTCTTTCCCGCCAAAAGTAGTGTATAGACTGGCGCGGTTAATCCCAAGATGATCTACCAGATCTTGAATGGAAGTAGCATGGAACCCTTTTTCCCAAAAGAGTTCCATAGCCTTTTCCAATACTTCTTCTTTATTAAATTGCTTCGTTCTAGGCATTGTATACAGTGCCGTAAAATTATCTAAAAAAGCTATACCTGCGCAAAACCTCCGTCTACCGGTATTTCCACTCCGGTGATATAACTACTATCATCAGAAGCTAAAAATACCGCTACCGTAGCAATTTCATCGGCTTGTCCAAACCTTCCTAACGATACCATAGAAGGAAAATTGGAAGCCATAGCATCGATATTTTCTTGAGGCACATTGTGTTTCCCATAGATTGGCGTATCTATAGGACCGGGTGCAATAGCATTTACACGTATGCCTTTGGGGCCAAATTCCGCTGCAAGCGTCCGTGTAATAGAACGCAGCGCAGCTTTACTGGAGGCGTAGGCGGTCATACCTGCAAACCCTTTAACGTTTACCACCGAAGTGTTAAAAATTATACTGGCGCCTTCATTTAAGGCCTCATACGCTGCCTTCACTGTAAATAGTGGTCCACGTACGTTAATATTGTGAACTTCATCATAAATTTCTTCCGAAAGACCATCAATCGTCTCTAATCGGAAAATTCCGGCATTTAAAAAGAGTATATCAATCTTACCGAAGGTAGCAACTGTCGTCTTAATCAATTGTTCACTATCGGTTACACTGGAAGCCTCTGCTTTTACCAGAAGGTAATCTCCGGTAAGTTCTTGTTCCAGTGCATCCAGTTTATCCTGGCTCCTGCCTGTCAATACTACTTTTGCACCTTCTTCCAAATACCGCTTAGCGGTTTCTAATCCCATTCCACTGGTTGCTCCGGTGACTATGGCTACTTTGCCTGCAAGGCGTGCAGACTTATTTCCTGAATTGTTCATTGTGATTTTTATTTAGAGATTTTTATTTTGGAACGTTTATTCCAATACAAACGTATTTATTTTGGAACGATTGTTCTAAATAAAAATCAATATTTATCTTTTTCTTAACAAATGCCTGCGGTTTTGTATCTTTCCTATGACTAACACCATCAAAATGAAAACTGTTCCTTTCGTATGCCTTTTGGCCCTATGTTTTTCCATAAATAACCATGCGCAACGCCGTAAAAAGACAGCTTCCCCTGCAAAAATTATACTTCACGATTCCCTGTATTCGGGATTGAAATGGCGCAATATTGGTCCTTTCCGGGGAGGGAGAAGTGTAGCTTGTACCGGAGTGGTCAGTGCACCAATGACCTATTATATGGGTACTACCGGCGGAGGTATATGGAAAACCGTTGATGATGGTATTACCTGGAAGAATATTTCAGATGGTCAGCTAAAAACCGGAACCGTAGGGGCTATCGCCGTTGCTGAAAGCAATCCCAATATCGTAGTGGCAGGAATGGGGGAACATGCTGCACGCGGTGTAATGACCTCTATGGGCGATGGCGTATACAAGTCCACGGATGCCGGAAAAACCTGGAGGCACATCGGATTGGACGAGACCCGGCATATTTCTGATGTAATCATACATCCTAACGATCCTAATATCCTATTTATAGCCGCACAAGGTGCACAATATGGCCCCTCCCAACAGCGAGGTGTCTACCGTTCTCTGGATGGTGGTGCCAATTGGGAGAAGGTCTTGTTTGTCGATGAAAATACGGGAGCCTCTTCGCTAACCATGGACATGAAAAATCCATTAATTCTTTATGCGGCACTATGGCAGCACCGCAGGTATCCCTGGAAGATGGAATCCGGAGGACCAACTTCAGGTATTTATAAGTCTACAGATGGCGGAACAAGCTGGAAAAAGTTAAAAGAAGGATTACCTAAGGAATTTGGCAAAGCAGGAATTTCCGTTTCCAGGGCAAATCCGGAAAAGGTCTTTGCTGTCATTGAAGCCGAAGGAGAAAAAGGAGGGGTATATCGTAGCGATGATGCTGGGAAAAAATGGAAGCAGGTCAATAAAGATCGGATCAATATTGCGCGTTCCTGGTATTATATGGAAATTTTTGCAGACCCTCAGGATGAGAATATCGTATATGTGCTCAATGCGCCGGTTACCAGATCCATTGATGGTGGGAAGTCCTTTACGCCCTTACCTACCCCGCACGGAGACAATCATCATCTTTGGATACATCCCTTTGACAATCAGAAAATGATCAATGCCAATGATGGAGGCGCCAATGTCTCCAACAATGGCGGCAAAAGCTGGAGCAGTCAACAACGGCAACCTACGGCTCAATTCTATCGGGTTATTACAGACAATCTTGTGCCTTACAATGTGTATGGAGGACAACAGGATAACTCTGCCATTGCCATAGCCAGTAGAACGAACGATGCTGGGATCGACTGGAAGGACTGGTATTCTGTTGCTGGTTGCGAGAGTGCTTATCTCGCCTTTGATCCCGATACGCCAGATGTAGTTTTCGGCGGGTGTTATCAAGGTATCATTGAAAAATGGGTAAAAGCTTCTCGCGAAGGAAAACCTATTAAGGCCTATCCTGAATTGGGCTTGGGTAAAGTCCCTAAAGATTTCAAATTTCGGTTTAATTGGAATGCTCCGATCCTAAGTTCTCCTCATGATCGGAACACCATTTACCACGCTGGGAATGTGGTTTTCAAGACCCAGGATGGGGGACAGCAGTGGGAAGTTGTAAGTCCCGACCTCACCCGGAATGAGAGGGAAAAGCAAGGTCCTGGGGGTGGTCCTTACACCAATGAAGCCGCCGGAGGAGAAAACTACAATACCATCATGTACCTGGTCGAGTCCCCTCATGAACAAGGCGTACTCTACGCGGGAACGGACGATGGTTTGGTCCATATCACTAAAAATGGTGGTCAAAATTGGGAGAATATTACGCCTCCCAACCTTCAGGAAGGAATTATCAATAGCATAGAAATTTCCCCACATGACCCTGCTACGGCATATATCGCGGTCATGCGATATAAATTCATGGATCTTAGCCCGTATATTTTTAAGACTTCAGATTACGGAAAAACATGGAATCGTATTACAAATGGCATTAACGACAAGCACACTTTTGCCCGGGTCGTCCGTGAAGATAAAAAGCGGAAAGGTTTGTTATACGCGGGTACGGAGACGGGATTCTATGTGTCATTTAACGATGGTCTGAATTGGGAGAAATTTCAGTTGAATCTTCCTGTTGTTGCCATCAATGATATTACCATCCAGGACAATGATCTGGTTGTGGCCACAGCTGGTCGTTCTTTTTGGATCCTTGATGATATAGGGCTAATACAAAATATGGAGTCTGCTGCTAAGGATTTGAGTATTATTACGCCAAAACCGACCTATCGTTTGTTTGGCGGACATCAGGAAAAACCGGTTCCGGGACTTGGACAAAACCCAAAATCCGGAGTCACTTTTGATTATTATTTGCCTAAAAAGGCAGACACTACACTACTAACCCTGGAGGTAATTGAAAATGGAAAGGTCATCAGAACCTATACCAATCAAAAGCCCAAAGGATTTACTACCTGGCCAGGTGGTCCACCTAAGCCTCAACTGCTTCCTGCTAAGCAGGGGTTTAATCGATTTACCTGGGATTTCAGAAGAACGACTATCCCTTCGATTGAAAAGGTATTTGTATTTGGTGACTATCGCGGGGCAAGGGTTGCCCCTGGCCAATACACCCTAAGACTTCGAATGGAAAATGATAGTGTTGAAACAGCAGTTCAGGTATTGCCAAATCCGGATATCTTGGCAAACAGGCAGGACTATCTGGAACAGCAGAACGTCTTAAAACAAATAGAAACAGCGCTTACTGCAATGCATAAAGCCGTGATCCAGATGCGGTCTGCCAAAGATCAACTTACACAATACGAAAAGCTGTTAAGCGATAATGAGCAGGCAAAAGCGCTACTGGAAAAAGCGGGTACACTGAAAGATCGTATAAAACAGTGGGAAGAAAACTTGATACAACCTCAGCAGAAAACCTTTCAGGATGTGATCAATTTCCACAACCAACTCAATGCAGATCTCATGCACCTAAAAGGTTTTGTAGATGTGGCAGAACCCAAGGTTACCCAAGGTGCCAAAGAACGCCTTGCAGATATTTTACAGGCCTGGGAAAGCTTTGAGAACGAAAAAAATGCTATTGTGGCCAATGAGATGAAAGTGTTTAATGAAATGTTTAGCGATCTCAAACTTCCGGCCATTATTTTATCAGATGAGTAATGTTGAAAAATACTGTCAGGAGTGTGGGGTTACGATAAAAGGGAGGTCGGATAAAAAATTCTGTTCCGACCAATGTCGAAATTCCTATAATAACATGCTCAACAGGGACAGCAAAAATCTTGTCCGCGTTATTAATAACAGGCTTCGAAAGAATTACCGTATTCTAGGTAGTTTTCCCCTAAAGGAAGGAAAAACAACCACTACTAGGACGAAACTGATAGATAAGGGGTTTGACTTTGAATTTATTACCAACCTTTATACTACAAAGAAGGGGTCCACCTATTACTTCTTATATGACCTCGGGTATCTTCCCCTGGAAAATGACTTTTACATGATTGTTAAACGGGAGTAAGCTTTACACTCAAATACAGCGTACAGATTTGGGATACCTACTGGATTATTTCCAATTGGCGCCGCTTAGTTTTAAGGCGGCAACCACAATATCCTTCCGGCTTATTTGTCCCACCAGGATACCGTCTCGCATTACAGGGAGGCGCCGTCTGTTATGACGATCAAAAACTCCTGCTGCGTCAAAAATGGTCATATCATGCGGGATGGTTTCTACATTTTTGGTCATAAACCGTTCCACGCTCTTGTCTAAAATAGGCTGATTGAAATAACGACTTTCGGAAATTTGTTTCATACAATCCGCTTCGGATACAATACCGACTAAAAACCCATTCCCATCCAAAACAGGTCCTCCGGAAATCTTGAATTTTGCAAAGGCTTCCATAACCTCCAAAATAGACTGTTTTGGCGCAAATGTTACCAATTTCTTCGTCATGTAGTCTGAAACCAAAATAGGAAGCTTTTTCTCCTTTCTTGTGTCCGTTTTTGCTCTAGCCCCTTGAAAACTCTTGATTCCCATATTGGTTTATTTACCGGTTGACTAATAAAGTTAGCGAATTTTAGCGAAAAATTCAATTTTTTTGATTCAAAATTGCGAACCTGTTTTATTTTTATGAAATTCAAACCAACTAAAGCAAAACCCAGTGTTTCCCCGGACTATTGGTCTAATTCTTGTTATTTTCGCTGCCTATTGGAGTATTACCTCCTTACAGCCCTCCTATAAATCCAATAGCCTAGGCGACAGTACTGACTTTTCTGTGGATCGCGCCTTGGAACATGTTCGGAATATTTCCAGAACACCGCATGCAGTTGGTTTTCCCGGACATGCAACAACAAGGGCATACATCATTTCACAACTCAAAAAAATGGGACTTGAAACGGCTGTACAGGAAGGCTACACCGCCGGAGACAGCGGAAATTTTAGTAAGGCCATTAATATCCTGGCAAGAATAAAAGGGTCTGGTAATGGAAAAGCTTTGTTGTTACTTTCTCATTACGACAGCAGTCCACATTCTTCCTATGGTGCCAGTGATGCTGGAAGCGGCGTAGCAACGGTGTTAGAAGGGGTCCGTACGTTTCTTGCAGAAAAGAAAACCCCAAAAAATGATGTCATTATTTTGATCTCAGATGCTGAGGAATTGGGACTTAACGGAGCTGATCTGTTTGTAAATCAACACCCATGGGCTAAAGAAATAGGTTTGGTTTTAAATTTTGAGGCGCGTGGCAGTGGAGGGCCAAGTTACATGCTTATGGAAACCAACAGGGGCAATTCTAATTTGATAAAGGAATTTGCTGAAGCAGGAACTGCTTATCCCTTAGGGAACTCCCTGGCTTACAGTATTTATAAAATGCTTCCTAACGATACGGATTTGACGGTATTTCGAGAAGATAGGGATATTGAAGGATTCGTTTTTGCTTTTATCGATGATTTTTATGATTATCATTCGGCTTTAGACACCTATGACCGCATGGATAGGAACTCCCTGGCACACCAGGGAAGTTATATAATGCCATTACTCGCACATTTTAGTGAATTTGATCTAAATAGCATAAAGAGCCTCAATGACGACATCTACTTTAACATGCCATTTTTCCAACTTATCACCTATCCTTTTGAGTGGATTTGGCCGATGTTTATTTTAACCACTTTAATTTTTTTGATCCTTTTGGTATATGGATTTAAGAAAAAAGCACTAACACTGAAAAACGTAATTACAGGCGTTCTCCCTGCCTTGATCGTGCTTGTGGTCAATGCCCTAATTGGTTTTTGCAGTTGGCCCATTCTAAAATGGTGGTATCCCTGGTATACGGACATCCTTCAGGGCTTTCCCTACAACGGGCATTTGTACATTTTTTCTTTTGTACTACTTGCTCTCGGTATTTGCTTTTTTACCTATCGGAGATTCAGAAATCTGGGCGTTGCTAACCTATTAGTTAGCCCCATTTTCCTATGGCTCGTATTGTGCTACCTTACCGGCATTTATGTTAAAGGAGCAAGCTTTTTTATTATTCCGGTACTGGGGCTTTTGGTTGCCTTACTTGTTTTTATCAATCAGGAGAAACCTAATCCGTTACTACTTGTCTTTTTATGCCTGCCCGCAATTTTTATTCATGTACCCTTCATTCAAATGCTACCTGTGGGACTCGGGCTAAAAATGATGATTGCTGCTACCCTGCTCACCACTTTATTGTTTTTTTTAGTGTATCCGTTTTTCGGTCTGTTGAAAAACTCGTTAAGGATAGCGCTTCTCTGTCTTTTCCTCTTTATGGTATTTAGTATACGGAGTCATCTTCAGTCCGGATTTTCTCCAGAACATCCTAAACCCAGTAGCCTCTTGTATTTATATAATGCTGACACCGATCAGTCCAGATGGGCCAGTTATGACAACGTCCTTATTGGGTGGAACTCGCAGTTTCTAAAGGAATCTGAAAAGATCTCGGATAAGGAGGGAGCGTTTGAAACCCTTGCGAGTAAGTATAACACCGGATTCACTTTTACGCAAGCTGCACCCAAAAAGAACATTCCTCCGCCAGATATTTCAGTTACCCGGGACACTATTATTGGGGACTCCCGATTATTGACGGTTTGTGTTACCCCACAACGCCTTGTTAATCGTCTGGACATATTTACCAATACGGCCAAGCTTAACAAGGTGGTAATAAATAATGTGACACTTTCAGATTATTATCTTCAGCAACGAACCCGCTCAAAGCTCCTAACACATTTCATAAGCAACAACGACTTTACCGAGCTGGAACTAGAAATCCCAAAAGAAGAAAATCTCAAACTGTCGTTCTACGAGGCTTCCAACAACCTGCTTTCCCATGCCATGTTTTCTGTGCCCGATCGACCAAAGAATAGCATTCCTATGCCTTTTGTACTTAACGACGCTATTGTAGTCATTAAAAGCCTTGAATTTGATTAAGTCTGTCGGTATTATGGGTTGCGGATGGTTAGGCGCTCCATTGGGAAAACGTCTGTTAAATGAGGGCTATCAGGTAAAAGGCACTACCACTTCTTCCGATAAATTGAGTGCTCTATCCGCTATTGGGATCACGCCTTTTCTAGTACAAATTCAAGAGACGGAAATTTCCGGACATCTACATGCTTTTCTTAAAAATTTGGACATCCTGATCCTCAACATCCCTCCGAGACTAAGAAATACAGCAGCCGGAAGCTATATAAAAAAAATGAACTTGCTCCTGGACCATATGAAAAATATAGGAACACCGCAATTGCTATTCGTTAGCAGCACTTCGATCTATGGTAGGGTAAATGGTAAAATTACAGAAGACACCTCGCCTAAGCCAGTTACTGTATCCGGGAAAGAGCTTCTACAGACCGAAACCCTTTTTACCGCGGAAAAGCAATTAGGAACAACAATCATTCGCTTTGGCGGTTTGATTGGGGGGAAAAGGCATCCTGTGTTTCAACTCTCAGGCAGGACTGGACTAAAAAACGGTGCAGAATTGATAAATCTCATCCATCGTGATGACTGCATCCATATGATAAGTACCATCCTTAAGTACGGCTATTGGAATGAGGTATTTAACGGCGTCTATCCCTATCACCCTCCTAAAAGGGAATACTATGTTGAGGAAGCGGTAAAAAGAAAACTCCCTGTCCCGGTCTATGATCCTAATGAAGTTCCGGCTGTTTCTAAGAAACATATCCTAAGTCAAAACTTTTTTGTTAAAAAGCACCAACTGTACACTTCAATTGTTTCTTAGCACACCACAAGAATACCGAAGTTCACAACAATTCACAATACTTTATGTTAATTAAAGTATTGATTTTAAAGGGCTTATCGACGAAATACCTACCTTTGTTTAATATTTAAAAGTTATCGTTATGGAAAATTCAGGATTAAGAACAAGGATCTTGAAGGAGATGGAAAAGGTAATTGCAACAAGCAGTGCAGGACGGAAAATAACCAAAAAGGTAGAGGCATTTCACGAAGCCATAATCAAAAAACATTATAATGCTTCGGATATAGCAATAGACTATCACCGTCATCGTATTAAGATGAATATCATTGTGAATGAAGAAGGCTACAATCCCAATGCTGTGAATCTTAATCTCGAGGTGATCCCTACCAATCTTTTCTTTAAAAATCTCAATGATTTTTTAAGTTCTTGTTTAGAGAGCGACAATAAAAGTGTAGCGTTTTACGCTAGATTATTGCAAGATCTAACCAATAAAAAAACAACGCAATTTGTAGTCTGACACTTAAGTTGCCAAAAAGTTACTACTAACAAAAGATGCCAATGGCATCTTTTGTTTTTTGAGTTTCAACAACTTTAACAGCACGCTTGGTAATATTTTTTTAGTTTTGCCGCACCAAAAACGAGAGAATATGAAAAGAATAGTTGTCGTACTAGCATTTTCCTTTTCGCTGAGTATATCTGCACAATCCCAGTCTGAATTGCTGGCGCATTATGAGGCCTTTTACCAGGAAATGCGTTTGCAAGGGGATGTTAATGGCATAATTAGTGCTCTTACGCACCTCAATGTACTTGCTCCCTCCCAACAACGAAGGGACACCTTGGCCTTTGTTTATATGAACAGCAACAAACACCTTCAGGCATTAAATACTATTGGTATAGAAAAAAATGCCTCTGATTCTGATCTAGCGGTCCAGGTAAAAGCGGTTTCCTTAAAGGCATTGAACCAGCCAAAAAGGGCATTGGAACAGTTCCAAATACTGTATCAACGCAGTCCTACCCCTTACTTGGCTTATGAATTGGCCGACTTACAGATTCAAACGGGAGATACGGCTGCAGCCAGCACCAATATTGAGTACGGCCTGGCAAATGCCCAAGAGGATATGAAATATGCTTTTTTTGAAAGGCAACAACCTTATGAGGTCCCTTTAAAAGCGGCTTTCTTTCATTTGAAGGGCCTTTTGGTCTTTAACCAGGACAAGGGCAAGGTAGATGAAGCTATAGCACTTATGGATGAAGCGCTGAAAATCGATGCGAATTTTAATTTAGCTAGTTTAAGTAAGCAGGCTTTGGAATCCAGGAAAAACGGCGCGCAGAGCGAAAACTAATCTTCGCGACTCAGATATTTCCGTTTCAAATCAATAAGCAGAAGGCTGTCCTTCTGCTTTTTTAATTGTACCAAGGCGTCTACGTTGTCATTTGGGACCGCAAGGGAAAGTACGTAATGTGCTATTTTCCAACCTTCTTCCTTTTTTCCAAGACTCCCGAACCTCTACATAAGCCCATTCTGGTATCCAAAAGTTCGTCAAACCAAGCTATCATCAGGTTTTCATTAAAATAAATATTACGTTCCACCGCACTGAAGCTCCAGGCCTTGCCCCTATCAAAATACGGCTTTGAGAAGGCTCTAAATGCCTCATTTTGCCAATTTTCCGTAGTATCGGTTCCCAGAAATACACCACCTGGAGTCATTTTCGAAAAATAATCTTCAAAATTAGCAGTCGCTGCGGCTTTATGCCAGGCATCCAGAACCTCTGCTACCTCCTGTTTTGCTTTTTCCTGCCCTAATGTAAGCCCTACGATGAAAACAAATACACCGAATAGATTATTCTTCATCCAGTATTAGTTTTTTATCCAAAGTACTACTTGTCAAAATATTGAACTGCATTTTCATTGCATTATAGGCTTCCAGCATTTGAACTACGGCTTGTTCCACGTCTTGCCGATCTTCTAAATTTCCTTTGATCTTTAACAAAAACGTACGCAGTACACGCTGCCTGCTTTTAAACTGAAGTTGGTCAAAAGGAACGGGATATTCCCCTTTAGCCAGTATCGCTTCTTTCTCAATAAGATCATCAATGGCTAATTCCAAGTCTTCTGTATTGGAAGCCCTTTTCAATACGGAAAAGCTTTCTTCCAGCCCCTTATACTCCTGCCAATCCTCGAGGATTTGTAGCGCTTCCTGTTGGATAGGCACCCCTTTAGGCATATTTCTAAAGGAAAAGTCCTCAGCAGCCTGTTCGGAATTCCCTTCTTGCTCCCCCTCATTTTTACAGCCAGATAACAACATAAAAGCTGCAAGAAATACTACGAATTTACGCATAAAGCCAAAGTACAAATTCTTCTGATATCCTATCTTTATTCCCGATTAGAAATCTATCTATGCATGGGGAAATCAATTCTTATTCTAGGAGCCTGCGGTCAGATTGGGACGGAACTCACTTTAGAGTTACGACAGCAATACGGTGCAGACGCCGTAATAGCTAGTGATATACGAGAAGGCGGTACTAGCCTCATGGAATCCGGGCCCTTTGAATTACTGGATGCTACAAATTATGAAGCCATTGAAGATGTTGTGATGCATTATGAGATTGAGGAGGTCTATCTCATGGCAGCTATGTTAAGTGCAACTTCCGAAAAGTTCCCAGCCCGGGCCTGGAATCTCAATATGAATTCGCTTTTCAATGTGCTGGATCTTGGAAAAGAAAAGAAGATAGACAAAATATTCTGGCCTTCCAGTATAGCGGTCTTTGGCCCGAATACCTCGAAGAAAAACACGCCACAACATACCCTAACAGAGCCAAGTACTGTGTATGGAATTAGCAAGCTATCGGGGGAAAGATGGTGTGAGTATTACCATAAAAAGTTTGGTGTTGACGTACGCAGTATTCGCTATCCAGGATTAATAAGTTGGAAAACCGCTCCCGGAGGAGGTACTACAGATTATGCTGTGGAAATTTACCACCAAGCCCTTGCTCATGGGGAATATACCTGTTTTTTAGAGGCGGATACTTTCCTTCCTATGATGTTTATGGATGACGCTATTCGTGCTACCATTTCCTTAATGGAGGGTGATACAAAGCACCTTACCATTCGATCTTCCTATAATCTGGCAGCAATGAGTTTTTCTCCCCGTCAAATAGCAGAAGCTATCCAGCGCCATATCCCGGAATTTAAGATGGGCTACCAACCCGACTTCAGGCAACAAATTGCTGATTCCTGGCCCCGTAGTATTGATGATTCATTTGCCCAAAAGGATTGGGGATGGATCCCGCAATACGATCTGGAAAGTACAACTAAAGTAATGTTGGAAAACCTAAAAAAGTAGAGAAGTATCCTATTCCTCTTCGTCTCTGGATAATAATTCGGGATCCATCACCGCATCGGGATCGTCTGCTTCAAAAGCGGCATAGTCCTCCTCATCATAATTAGCCATGGTACGTTCCAGTTTAGAACTTATTTTAACCAAATACTTGGTATCCTCAGTAAGTACTTCAACACATTCCACCTTTTCCCCAACAGAATTTTTAAAGGCTATGATATCGCTTTTGTCATACCCATGAGGATACTCTTCCACAAGCAACTTTAAAACTTCTGGTGTGAGTTTTTTGAAATCCACGATAACCCGCTTCAGATGGTGCATTTCTTTGATGGTTATTACACTAATTTAGCACAATTTTCAACGCAATTCCCGGTAGGTCTAATTTCAGGTATTTTTTATATCCGATTTACCACCCGTCTTTTCCAACAAGCGAATGTGTTCAATTTGAATATTTTTATCGATGGGTTTTAACATATCGTACAAATTCAAAGCAACAACGCTGGCGCCATGCATGGCCTCAACTTCCACCCCTGTCTTGTAGAACGTTTTTACCGTTACCGTGATATGGATTTCCAATCCTAAAATTGTATACGCCACCGCTGCATATTCTATGGGTAAAGGGTGGCAGTCCGGTAAAAGTTCAGGAGTTTTTTTTATTCCAATAAAGCCCGCCGCCTTACTCATTTCAAAGACATTCCCTTTAGGGACACGATCTTCCCGGATGGCATCAATGGTTTCCTGGCCCCCTAACTTTACAACAGCCTGTGCCACCGCAGTTCTTAGGGTAGCCGCTTTATGTGTAATATCTACCATACGACACTTAGGTATTTACTTTCCATTGATAGGAGCTATCTTCAAAAAGCTCCTTTCCGAAAACAGGTACTTCTTTCTTAATCGCTTCTATCACAAATTGAAGGGCTTCAAAAACAACTGCTCTGTGCGGAGCGGATACCAAGACAAAAAGGCAAATTTCTCCCACAGAAACCGTCCCCAGGCTGTGATAGCTATACATAGACGTTAAATCAAATTGTTGAAAAGCGGCCTGGCGTATCTCATGGAACTTCTGGTTGGCCATAGATTCATAAGCGGTATATTCAATGGCACTGACTTTTTTACCTTCGATCTCATCTGCGCGTACCTGCCCTAGAAAAAAATTATGTGCACCAATTTGGGTCGTACTTTGGTGTTTGGCAATTGCATTAGCGATGAAATCCGGTGCAATGGCTCCCGCTATAAAAACATTTTTGATCTCGGTTTCCATATCCACTAAGGTACTGAAGAATTCGAAATGCCCAGTTTTCAAAAGCAGTAAAAAATAGTACTTTTGCCATCCTTTAAGCTCCGAACCTAGCCAACAGTTGGGGGCTTTTAAAGGATAATGGATAGCCTAGAAGCCTGCCTGCGTGCCATTATCAAACAGGCCTCATAGTTCAAGGGATAGAATAGAAGTTTCCTAAACTTTAGATCCAGGTTCGAGTCCTGGTGAGGCCACTTTGGCAGGCAGGTTTCTTAAATCCCACCGTAAGGACCTTACTGTAACTTATTCAAAAACCAAATAGTCCACCTCAACGGTAAAGGTACCCTCCTTTTTCTGATTCGTGATAAACCCAATGCGTTTCACCGTTTTTAGGAATTCACCAGATATTTGTTCTTGGGTAACCTGGCCCAAATTGTACTGCTTGAACTGCTCTATTGCAATTTCCTTGGTTTTCCAGGAATCTTCGGTATCTTCCAATTCCAATTTGAAATAAGGTTTGTAAAATGCTCTACTATTCTCCAGACTTATCGCAATGGACTGCCCGGAGGTTTTATAGCGGATTTTTACTCTAGACTTGTTCGCTAGATTAAATTCTTGAAAAGGGCTTTTTACTGAGGTGAATCCACCGTAATTCTCCAAAGAAACGGCTCCGGAAAATTTCAAGGAATTCTCAGTAAATAGTATTTCCCCTTTGGATAGCCCTCCCATTACGCCGTCATTCAGTATTTGCCAGTTAGTCCCGTCTTTAGTAGTACCAAAGTCGAATTCAACTTTCTGAAATAAGACGAGTACCAGAAATAGGGGTATTAAAAAAAAACAGGTCTTCATTAGTGTTGTTTTTAAATGAATAGTAGTAAGACTTCAATACATTTTCTTGGATAAAATTCATTGATTTGAATTCTTAATTGTCCACCCCACATCTTTTAAAACTGCTAAAACGAGAGGTCCGGGCTCATGGATTACCTCTTCCGGGATAAAAAAAGGCTCCATCAAACGGTTGGAATCACCGGCTGAAAAACTCCCTTCATCCAAGTGTGATATAGAGGAGCCCGGCAAAAAAACCGAAGGAGCAAATAGTTTTGGATTTGCCCCGTCATTTTCCATTTTCGCCTCAGAACCTGAAAAGAAAAGCGCATCAGATGTTAGTGCTTCACCCAATGCAATAGAATTACTGGGAAATAGGGAAGTATTGGTAATAAGACCCATTTGCGTAGTAGCAAGGTAAAGATCATAAATTCCAGGAAGTCCTTCTAAGTCAGGAATGGGAAAGCTAGGAACGTAACCGTTGGGTTGAAGGTTACCAAACCTGCCTACTCCCTCCTCAAAGCCTGCTAGACTGCCAAAACCCAAAGAATGGCATATCTCATGGAGTAAAGACGTAACAAAATCGAATTGGTTTGCCCCCGGATTTCCGTCTACACCGAAATACCAATTTGCCTCAGACGCAATCAGAATGTCCATATCAAACTCATTCGGCTTCAAACTACTTCCGCTTATCGCGTTTGCTAAGGATAAAGGATACCAAACATCTTGTAGTGGGGCTCCATCAAAGTTCTTAATACCATTGGGTATTGACCTTCCCAAAAATCCTGAAAGATCAGGTAAAAAGACAATGTTTACTCGAATGGTTGCATCAGTTTCCAGATAATTACTCCAAATATCGAGGGTATAGGCAATTGCCATTTCAATTTCAGGATCATTAGTGTTTACGTTAAACTCAAATAGTTGTTCCGGAACGCTATCCGTAGAGATATCCGGTCCGTTATCGGCATCCATGATAGTATTGGATGTTGCATCTGATTCGCTTGAGCAGGAGGTCAATACCAAAAGTAAACCTATATACAGGTACCAACCAATAGGTGGAAATAAAAGGCATGTTGCCTGGCATGTTTTGTTTTTTGGATTTTTCATAGCTATTGTTTGTTCGGAGATGACGATTCATTAAACGGTTGCAACAACAGCTATATATTTATCAGTATTTTAACGAAACAACTTAAAAAAATTCGATAACGTTAAAAAATGCTAACGGTACGCAACCAGGGATTTGTTGTCCAATTGTGTTAATCGGTAAGATATCGGATAACGGATTTTGCTAGTAAGTACTTTTTCTAATGCTAACTAACCGTTTCGAACTAAACCTGGTTTCAATCTTTTGTTTTGATCCAAAAATAAAATGTCTTCTTTTGATAAAAGCTCTGGAAAGGTTTGTTTTAGCAAGATTAGATTAATAGTAATAGGATCATACTTTTGGTAGGAATACCGTGGGGCCTTGTAAAGAATTTTATCAGTAAATTAGCTCATGATAGTTTGACCAAAGTGCTTGTCCTTCTCAAGTAAATCCTTATAAACCGTGTGTGAGGCGGTTGACAAAACTATCAAACGCGCCCATCGGCGATGAAGAAATCAACGCTTTGCTATAGTATTTCAATAAAACCGAGATAAGCTATTTGACTTTGGCTATATCCCAAATCAATACCTGGACAAGATTGATGAAAACATTCAAATTTGCACCGGTTAAGTATAAAGTCGAAAATGCTGAACTTAAGGAGGAGGGCATTGCTTGATAATATGGTGTCTTTATTTCAATCAAGGGATTAGCCATTATCAAAAATGATTTCTTTCGACCATCCATACAGCCAAGTTTTCTAACAATATGTCAATAGCTTCACCAGGATCTCACAAAGTTCTTTTGAGTTATTTTTGCCTTTGGTGGGTATCAGACATGTCCGGAAAAATGAAAGCATAGTTTATCACGGGCAAACCGCAAGAAACATTTATTTGGTTTGTAAAGGAATTTTGGTGTCCCAGTGGATGGACGAGGAAGCCAATGTATATGTCAAAAACTTTTTTCTGGAAGCGCATTTGGTCGCGATACAGCGATATCAAAAATAATTTTCGATATAATATTTTTCCGTCTTACAGGGTTTCTGACAAAAGGTATTTGTTTGCAAGAATGTTGCTGGAGTATCAGACCCCTTTAGGTGAACAGGTTGCCTTGTACTTTAGAGGGCAGATAAATGGTCCCGCAGATTTTTCTAGTACTACCAATCTTTCCAACCTTTATCGATTGGGCTTGCAATACAAAAACGTAAGATTTGAAATAGTAACGCCTTGGTTTAAGGGTTTATCAATTAGGTCCCTAAAACTGAGCTTGTTGGTTTTTATAGGAATTAGCATTTGATCCCTAAATTCATAGCATTATTAGAACTATTACAAGGCACCACGGTGAATAAAAGGAAAAAAATGAAAAAAACCTTAATCATAAACGGACATCCAGATAAGGAGAGTTTCAATTTTGCATTGGCCAAGGCGTACAGCGAGGCTGCGCTTAAAAGCAATACTGAGGTTGAAAGGATCAACCTAATTGATTTGGATTTCGACCCAGTTTTGAAGTATGGTTATCGCAAACCGTATCCATTGGAGCCCGATTTGGAAACTGCAATTAAGAAAATAAAAGAAGCCGAACATCTTGTATGGGTGTTTCCCATGTGGTGGTATGGTGTTCCTGCAATTTTAAAGGGGTTTATTGACCGTACCTTTTTGCCAGGAGTAACCTTTTCGTATGAAAAGGGAAAACTGTTTCCAAACAAACTGCTAAAAGGAAAAACGGCCAGGATAATTGTTACGGCTGACACCATAAGCTGGTATAATCAATTGGTAATGAAAAATCCCGTTATCAATCATTTCAAAAAAGGGGTCCTGGGATTTTGCGGAGTGAAGCCTGTAAAAGTTACGTATTTGGCCCCTATAAAAGGTTCTACTACCACCCAACGAAAAAAATGGTTGCTTAAAATCAGCAGACTGGGTGAAGGACTTCAATAAAGTAAAAATTCAAATTACCGTTGCAATGCTATAGTTACGCAACCCATACATCAAAAAAATGAACACGGACATCAATGCATTGGATCAATACATTGCACGCCATATGAAACTATGGGGTGTTCCGGCAATGCGTATTTCGTTTGCAGTGATCTTTTTCTGGTTTGGAATATTACAACCATTTCATCTTTCAGCGGCCGAAGGGTTATTAAGGGCTACAGTGGCCTGGCTGCCCTTTGGTTCGGCTGAAAATTGGCTCACTATAATTGGTTGGTGGGAAGTGATCATAGGAATTACCTTTCTTTTTAAGAGCACCACACGAATTGCCATATGTCTTCTTTTTCTACAAATGGTTGGTACTTTTATGCCCTTGGTGTTTTTTCCTGAAGTTACCTTTCAGAAAGGCAATTATTTGATGCCCACCCTTGAAGGGCAGTACATTAGCTAAAACCTGATGATAATTTCCACAGCACTTGTTATAGGTAGCATCTATTATGGAAAACAAAAATAACACTACCCCTTAAATACTATTTCAAAATGAAATAGTGGTAGGAGTTAACACGCCAGTTGCTGATACTTCTAAACGTTGTTGGCAATATTAGCTTGGTCAACTCATGTAACGGTCTCAACATAAACTTCGCATTCTTCAATAACAACGCATTCTCGTAATTGAATAGTGCGCCATAAAATTTATGGCCATTCGTAATTTCGCAACTGCGGTATTCGAACGTCAACCGAAAATCATTTAGAATTGTGAATTTCTGAAGGCCTCTTAAAACAGGTATGCTATGAGAAAAGTTAAATTCTTGCTGGGAGTTATATCTTCCTTAAAGATTTGCTTTGAAAGATACTCTCTAACTGAATTTTGGTAAGTGGTTTATCAACGTATCCGAGGACCATAGGATGTGTCCTGGCCTCTTCCCTATCCTTGCTATTGGAGAAGGAAGAAAGAATATAAATATCCGGATGGCATAGTGCCTTGTTCTACACGCACCAAGAAAGACTAGTTCAAAATAATTAAAAAGTCAATCTTACTATTTACCAACCCAGGGATTATGCCCAGCACTGCTTCTTTTATTTATTACAACAAAAGGAGAAACATTCCTAAGCATTTCCCGTAGCCCTATTTTAATTGGAGTATAGAGAATATTGACATCCGATAGGATCCAAGAAAAATCAGGTTACATCTTTCGGTTAGAATTTGATAATTTATATTACTTTTTTAAAGATAATACTTATATTAAAGGTAAGAATTTACTTTTAATTTTATTAAAAATTCAATGCGCCAAAAATTAGAATCTAAAATCCGAGAACTGGCGGAATTAGTACAACAGAAATATCATGAGTTATTTCATATTGGTATATTGGAAGGCCAAGCAGGTGCTGCTCTTTTCCAGTTTTATTGCGCTCAATATTTTGATGAGGATAGCTACTCCGATGCTGGGATGGACATTATAAGTCACATTATAGACAAAATTAATGATAACTATGCTTTTCCGTCTTTTAGCACGGGCATTGCCGGATTTACTTGGACCATTCAACATCTCCAGGCCCAACAATTTATCGATATAGATTATGATGATTTGCTTTCGCAATTTGACAACTATCTATCTACCCAAATGAAGATGGACTTTGAGCAGGGAGAATATGATTTTATGCACGGTGCTTTAGGTTATGCGTTTTACTTTTTATATCGGTATGAACATACTAAAAATACGGATTTAAAGAAGCGCTATCAATCGCATCTATCAGAATCTATTAATAGTCTAGAAAGGCTTTCTATTCAAAAAAACAATACTACGAAGTGGAAATCATTTTTAGATATTAATAAGACAAAAGAGGGGTATAATTTGGGGCTTTCTCATGGTATTCCAAGTATTTTATATTATTTGTCTCGGTTGCAAACAATAGATGTTTTCAAAGAGTCGGCCGCAAAGTTAATTGCCGGTGGCGCAAATTACATGCTTGAGCTTGTAAAAAAGGATGGGAAGAACTTATCACTATTTCCAACGTGGATAGAGAAAGACGCCCCAATAGAATACGATAGTAGAATCGCTTGGTGTTATGGGGACCTTGGGATTGGTCTTTCACTACTACGTGCAGGCAGAGCCATAGAAGATGTAGCTATACAAAACCATGCTTTAGAGATATTAAAGACCACCACAACTAGAAGAATGCCAGATGATACTTTAGTGAATGATGCTGGAATTTGCCACGGTTCGTATGGTAATGCACTAATCTACCAAAGCCTTTTTCAAAAAAGTAATGATATCTCATTTAAAAAGTCTCTTGATTTTTGGATCGAGGATGGTGTCCAAAAAGCGATCCACAAAGATGGTTATGGTGGCTATAAACAATGGAATGGTCATAGTAAAATCTGGACTTCAAAGCTATCGGTGCTAGAGGGTATAGCTGGGATTGGCCTTGTTATTATTGACTATCTCTCCGAGAAGCCCAACTCATGGAATGAATGCCTGATGATAAGCTAACGGACTATGAATACCATTAAAAATCCATACGAGTGTTTTCCACAATTTGTGTTACGAACTCCGCTGTTAAGCTTTGCCCACTATGAAAAGCTGACTGAAGGAGATGTTGTTTCCAACGATATTTTAAAGGAAGCGTATTCCAACCCTTTGGTCAAAGAATCTTGTTTTTTAGCCTCGCCAACACTTCATTATGAGATAGAAAAATGGATCAGCGGCGACTTGGATTCTAAGAAGGAAAAAAAACTTCGTTTTTCGTTATTAAAGTACCTTACTCGAATGTCTAGTCGTTGTACGCCTTTTGGGCTTTTTGCAGGATGCAGCTTAGGTAGTTTTCACGATTTCACTTCTATAAAAAATGCAAAGCCCGAGCTAAACCGAAGGCATACCCGGTTGGATATGAATTATCTTGTGGCACTCGCTCAAGATTTAGCTAAAAAAAGAGAAATACAAAGTCAATTATTGCACTTTCCTAATTCCAGTATTTACACCAGTGGTAGTCAGCTACGATATATAGAATATTACTATGTAGACGGAAGACGTAAACATCACATTGTTGAGGTGGACAATTCTCATTATCTACAAAAAATACTAAAAGAGGCAAAATCGGGCGCTTATCTTATTGACTTGATCTCGTCGTTGGAAAGTGATGAGATTTCAACAAAAGAGGCAGAGCGCTTCATACAAGACTTATTGGATAGTCAATTATTAGTAAGCGAATTGGAGCCTTCTGTTTCAGGGCCTGAGTTTATGAACCAAATTTTGGAAGTACTCAAAAAATTGAAATACAGTAAAAAGGAAATTACTTTCTTAGAACGCATCGAAAAAGAGCTTGCTATTATTGATCGTCGCTTAGGAAATACGCCAAAAACCTATATAGCGCTCAGCGAATATCTTAAGGAATATCCAACTTCGTTTGAGCATAAGCATTTGTTCCAAACAGATATGGAACTAAAGACAATAGAAAATAATCTATCCTGGGATATCGCAAAATCATTGAAAAAAGGAGTTATACTCCTAAATAGAATTACCCCTCCAACAGCAGAAAGCAATCTGTCCAAATTCAAAGAGGCATTCTTCGAGCGATACGAAGAGAGGGAAATGCCTCTTTCCCGAGTGTTAGATGTAGAAACTGGGATCGGTTATCTCCAAAATGAGGTAAGCGGCGATACCAATCCTTTAATAGATGATCTCGTTTTGCCAGTCCAGGAGGATCCCTACAAAAAAAATAGTATTGACCATAATGGTATTTATAAAATTCTGGAAGAAAAGCTAGTTGCCTGTGATAGATCGGGGGATCAAAAACTAGTATTAACAGATAACGATTTCAAAGATTTTCCTATAGATTGGGAAGACCTGCCAGATACGTTTTCAGCCATGGTTCAAGTCATTCACGAAGGCGAGCACGAAAAAATTCGAATCTTAGGCATGGGGCACTCCAGTGCTACCAATTTACTTGGAAGGTTTTGCCATAGTGATAATGCATTGAACACCTTCACTCAAAACATTGCCAATGTAGAAGAAGAAATGAACCCAGATAAGGTATTGGCAGAAATAGTGCACTTACCTGAGGCAAGAGTTGGCAATATTATCATGCGTCCATCTTTTCGAGACTATGAAATACCCTATTTGGCGAAATCTGACTTAAATCTTGAACATCAGATTGCTTTAGAAGACTTATTTATATCCATTAGAAGCAATAACATCGTGTTACGTTCAAAAAAAATGAACAAAGAAATTATACCACATTTAAGTAATGCCCATAATTTCCATGACAATGCCTTACCTATTTATCAATTTCTCTGTGATATGCAAACTCAGAACCTCAGGGAAAACATTTATTTTGATTTTGGATTCCTGGGGAATAATCGCCCTTTTCTACCCAGGGTAGAATACAAAAACCTAATATTAAGTGAAGCGAAATGGAAGGTTAAAAAGAAAGACATACAGCATTTGTTTTCCATAAGTGACGGTACCACAATCCTTAAGAAGGAAGTAACTAAATGGCGTAAAAGCATAGAGCTTCCAAAGTATACTTCATTAAACGATGGGGAGAACAAAATTTTGGTCAATTTTATGAATATGACCTCACTACAAATGTTTTTGGATATTGTAAAGAATAGAGAAGAATTTCTGTTATCCGAATTTTTATTTACTAAGGATGGTATCGTAAAATCCGATAATGGAGCTTTTACCCATGAAATTATAACCGCATTTTATAATGGAAAAAAGCTCCAATTCCAAAAAGAAAACAAAAATGAATAATAGGCCCTCTCGATATTTCATTGTTGGTAGTGAATGGTTATATTATAAATTGTATACGGGCTATAAAACCGCTGATCTTATTCTAACAGAAATCATTAAACCCATAACAGAGTACCTGGTGCAAGAGGGATTAGTAGATAAGTGGTTTTTTATTCGCTACGGAGATCCTAATCACCATCTTCGGATCAGGTTTCACTTAACCCGTCAAAACCATCTAAATAAGGTGATTTCTGCACTCCATACTCCGCTAAGGAAATTCATGAATCAAGATTTAATATGGAAAATACAACTGGATACCTATCAGAGAGAATTGGAGCGTTATGGCATACACACTATGGAACTCTCGGAAACATTATTTTTTCATGATAGTAGGGCAATTGTAAATTTTTTAGACCTTATTGAGGGGGGTGAAGGAGAACAATTACGATGGTTGTATGGGCTTCGTTCCATTGATTCTTTGTTGGATAGCTTCAAATATCACCTAAAACAAAAACTATCCTTATTAGAGGTTCTAAAAATTGGTTTTGGCAGAGAGTTTGGGATGTCCAGACCACTAAAAAAACAATTAGATGCCAAATATAGAAACGAGCGAGAAAATATAGAGGCCTTTATGTTATTTACTAAAGACACAAATCCTGATTATGAACCGATACTAAGCAATTTGTCCGAGAAAAACCAGGCTATACGGCCGTTAACAGAACGCATATCAATCCTGATAAAAGAAAGAAAGCCAGGTTTGGTGCTTGATGATCTTTTGGGTAGTTATACTCATATGCTACTGAACCGCTTATTTAAATCCCAGAATCGACTCAACGAAATGGTTTGCTATGACTTCCTTTTTCGGTACTATAGAACGCTAAGTGCGCTACAATCTAAAACCTTGAACTACCTTGATAAAAAACGTCATAGCCAACAACGTAGTTCTTGAGCCTTCAATTCATACAAATAGAGGAATGCTATACAATGTGAAAGGCCGTTCAATACGGCCTTTCACATATTTAATTTCTAACAACAAATAGTTAAATTCTGGGTTGTAATCGTGCATGTGAAGCTGCAACCACAAGTAGATCCAGTACTATAGCTGGCACCACCTACTAACCTTTGCTGACTTACATTACTTAATTCGCTAATTTTTTTTTTGTTCAACGTTAAACTTAGACTTTTCTTCTTCTTCATGATATAAATTTAAAAGTTATTAAATAGGAAATTACTTACTTTTAAAGGTAATTTATACCTATTTAATTATTGTTAAATATTATATAAATCAACATTTATATGATGTATGATAAGCATAAAAATAATTTAATGTTTATCATACTACTAAAAGGTGTTATTTCCTTCACAATGAAAATAGTGCATAGTTATTGGTCAAAACCTGGAAAAATTAGTCGGACAGGATTTACCGAGAAGACCTCGGGCGGATGGCGCCATAAAAAATACGAATTGATGAGTTGGGCCTTAAGTTGTTTGACCTTTAAAAGGTTTTATCCTAATATTGAATTGGTCACCGACATTGATGGAAAAAAACTCCTAATAGACCAGTTAAGATTGCCTTACACTAGCATAAGGATAGTATTAGATCAACTCAACAAGTATCCCCAACAATTATGGGCTGTAGGAAAACTATTCGCTTACAGCCTCCAAGATGAACCCTTCATTCATGTAGATAATGACATTTACATTTGGAAAAGGTTTAAACCCAAAATTGAAAAAGCGGCCTTAGTTGCCCAACATGTGGATCATGACGAAACCCATTACAACTTTGCAATGGATCATTTGAAAGAACATAACATTCAAATTCCATTAGTATTAACAAGAGATTTGGCGATACACAAAAGGTTCAATTCCAGTAATGCAGGTATCATTGGAGGAAACGACATCATTTTTTTTAAAGAATATGTTGAAAAGGCATTTCATTTTATTGACACTCAACTTGAAAAAATAAGCAAAACTGTTGTAGGTTCCTTGTACGCTATCATATATGAACAGTACTTGTACAGTGCTTTGGCTCGTAAGAATAACATCAAAATCCATCATCTCTTTAGAAGAGAAGAGATAAAATCCCTGGATTTAGTAAACTTCATGAACAAGTATGGTAATACCAAGTACGTACATCTTTATTCCTTTTCAAAGTTCTCTCTGGAATATTGTAGAAATTTAGAACATCAGTTATTACTGGAGTACCCCGAATACCATAACAGAATTATTTCTCTTGCAGTAAATGAAAATGGTTGTTAAACACTTTAGAAGAACCTTAGAATTTGGGCAAATCATAGGAATTGATTTTAAAGAATCCGTTGACATGAATTGTACCAACCTTGATGGTAGTACAAATGATCTGTATAACCAATTTAATGCAGGTATCAATTCTTCCAAAAGCAGTTATCTTAACAGGATCAAGGAGATCTTTGCTATTGAGAAGGAAAAATTAAGGTTACGCGATTCCAAAGAGGTAATTGAACGCATTTTCAAAAAAGAGATGTTGTATAATATTGAAAGAGAGAAACTATTGTTTCTCAGCTTAGAAGAACTACAGGAAAAGACATTAGGCATAAATCCCTTGGTGAATATCTATGAGTCGGATTGGAAATGGTTCGATAATGATCCGTTCCGAGGAATGTTTGATTTAAAGGAAATATTGAATACGGAAAAAAGTGATCATTATTTCCTTTTAGAAAAAACAGGAACTTCTGATGCCTTGCTCGACAGCAATGTTTTTGAAAGTCCCTTAACAGAATATCAATACTTTTTACTTCAACTTTTTGAAGAACCAAAAAAAGTAAAAGATGTTATCACAGAATTTATTAAGGTATTTGAAGTTTCTTCTGTTAAAGAAAAAGAAGAACTACTTGTCTTAACCGAAAATCAAATCAGAGAGCTCATCTTTAAAAGATTCATCTTGATTCCCGATATAATCCCTATTTAGCAGACCGTTTTCTCCCTACAGGCTACCTATTATGATCTATCGAATATCCTTCGCACTTCGTAAAAAATGCGTTGTATTACGCTCAACTCTTCCACCACTATTTCTGCAGCACCTTGCATTTCTTGCTTAAAATCGATCTTTTTGTCAAAAGATGTTGTTAAGTTTTTAATCTCAATATAAACCGTGTAAAAAGTCTGTTCCCCTTGTTTGGGTACCTCGGAAATACTAATGATCTCACCGGTTAAACTACCCCACTCTTCAAAAGGGTAGTTGTCTAATTTAACCACTACTTTTTGACCAGTCTTAACCTTTCCTGAGTTTCGGACCGGTAAGGTAACACGTCCAATGATACCTTCTATTTCTTGCGGAACCACCGTGAACAATACTTCGCCAATTTCCACATTCTGATACTGATCCCAGATATCAAATACCGTTACAATACCCTCAATTGGGCTGGTAATTAAATACTGTTGTTCCCAAGAATTCAACGCCGTTACCAAATTTTGCTCAGCGTTTCCCAACTCTTGGATATAAGTGTTTTCAACCTCGGTTCCCTGTACATTGGTTTTGGTCAGTAAATTATTAAAATTAGCTATTGCAATCTGTGTATTAGAAATAGTGGTTAAAAACCCTTGATATTGCTGTTGGTCGGCTAAATAAGCCCTTGAAGCCCCTTCATATTCTGCCTTAGAAATCACTCCTTTGTTAAACAATTTCGCGTTCCTCTCAAAATTGTTTTTTGACAGGATTAAATCTTTTTCAAACAAGTTTAATTGTCTTCTTTGATTGTACAAAAACTGACGCTGCTCACGCAGTTGTTTTCCTATTAAAGCCGATTCTTTGCTATTTGGCGCTAAGGTGTTGTATAAAATTAAGTTCTGATAGGCAGAAAGGAAGTTTCCATAGGCTATCTGTATTTCACCAAGATTGAGGTAAGAGGGAAAGACTTTTTTTAAGGTGTCAATATTTGTCAGCTTTTTACCATGATCCTCCAGAAGTGCTTTAAGATAAACTACATCCTCGAAACTTGTGGTATTTTCAATCTCCGCCAGGATCTGGCCTTTGCTAACCAATTGATTCGCCTCCACTAGTACCTTTGTCAACCTACCAGAGGCTTTTGCTTTTAAATAAACCGGTGGATTCTTGCTCGTAATTACAATATTGGCGGTAATGATATCATTGTAGCGTATTATAGCGGAACCAACTAACAGTAAAATCACTACAATGAAAACTAAAGAAGTCCCCCACTGAATCATCCATCCAGGAGTTTTACCTAAAACTTCCTTTACCTGATCTGAGCGGTCGTCTCGTATATTAATCGTTCGATTGCCTGATTTTTGTTCTTTCACTTTATTGCCCAAGTTCCAATTGATTTTTCACCAAAGAATAATAAAGTCCCCTTTTTGAGGTTAATTCTGCATGACTTCCTAATTCTGTTATTTTACCTTTATCCAAAACAATAATTTGATCTGCGTTTTTCACCGTACTTAGTCGGTGGGCTACCACCACTACTGTCTTACCTTCATAAAAGGATTCCAGCTTTTCCATAATTCTTTTTTCATTATTCGCATCCAAAGCACTAGTAGCTTCATCAAAGAAAATATAATTCGGATTTTTGTATACCGCCCTAGCAATTAAAATACGTTGTTTTTGTCCTCCACTAATATTAACTCCAGAACTACCAATTTTTGTGTTGAAACCTGAGGGAAGCTGTTCTATAAATTCTGATATATTAGCCACATCAACTGCATGCAGCAGTCTTCTTCGATCAATTATTCCTTCTGAATCAGATTCTGTTATATTTCTAGCGATTGTATCGCCAAACAAAAAACCATCCTGCATAACGGAGCCACAATTTTTACGCCAGAATGTGGTTCCCATATTTTTAAGATTTATATTCCCAATTCTTATAGTTCCCAATTTAGGCTCATAAAACTTCAACAAAAGCTTTATCAGGGTTGTTTTGCCGCTTCCGCTGGCGCCAACTATTGCCGTGATTTTCCCCTTGGGAATCTCGAAGGAAACATCATCCAACACCTTTGGAGCGTTTTTCCCACCATACTGAAACGTTAATTTGTCCAAAAAGATGCTGCGGTTTTTAGGCAATTCTTTGATAGGTTCTAAGCTTTCATTTTCCTCATCATCTTTCCCATGTATTTCGGCGAGTCGTTCCAAACTTATTTTGGCGTCCTGCCCTGCTTGGATGAAGGTGATAAAGTTATTGATGGGCAAATTTAGTTGTCCAATAATATACTGTACCGAAAGCATCATCCCCAATGTTAAGTTCCCGTCTATCACCGCTTTTGCTGCCACGAATGTGATAAGAATGTTTTTTAATTCATTGAAAAATTGACCTCCAACATTTTGAGTCTGTGTTAAGGCAAGACTTTTCAAAGAGACTTTAAACAGTTTAATTTGAATGGATTCCCATTCCCATCGCCTACGTCTCTCCGAACCATTTAGTTTGATCTCTTGCATCCCAGAAATCAATTGATAAATACTAGTCTGGTTATCCGCAGATTGATCAAACCTTTTGTAGTCTAATTCTGCCCTTTTTTTTAAGAAAAGAAGGGTCCAGCCAATGTAAATTAACGAACCAACAAAAAAGATGGTAAAAATGACTCCACTATAATATGCCAATACTACTCCGAAAACCAAGATATTGAAAGTAGAAAAAATGGTGTTCAATGTTGTACCTGAGAAAAACTGTTGTATTCTTTCGTGATCATAAATACGCTGAATTATGTCACCCGTGTTTTTGGAATCGAAAAAAGCAATGGGTAGACGCATTAATTTTATAAGAAAATCCGAAATAAGACTTATGTTAACGCGACTGGTAACATGTAATAAAATCCAACTTCGGATGACCTCTACCGTGGTCTGAGAAACAAAGAGTGTAAGTTGTGCCAATAAGACCAAATAAATGAAATTAACATTCTGGTAATTTATTCCGTAATCTACTATGGACTGCGTTAAAAAAGGAAATATAAGCTGTAGGATGCTCCCGACAAATAAACCCAAAAACAATTGGTAAATGTATTTTGTATAGGGTTTAAAATACCATGAAAGGAATTTATACCCATACTTTTTTGTCTCTTCCCCTGTATATTCATAAAACCGAGGTGTAGTTTCGAAGATCAGCAAATAGCCTTCAGAATTTTCATGGGCTCCTTTACCAATCCACGCATCTATAAACTCCTTTGTAGAATAGTCCACAAGACCATGTGCCGGATCTGCAACGTATACTCTATCCTTTACTATTTTATAAACCACTACAAAATGACGCTCCCGCCAATGTACAATACAAGGAAGAGGAACTTCATCCCGAAACGTATTGAAGTCGATACTCACTGCCAAAGTGTGGAACCCAATACCTTCGGCGGCTTCTGCAATTCCACCAATAGATACACCTTCTCTGGTAATATTAGACTTTTTCCTCAAAAAGTCTACCGTGTAAGAACGTCCATAGTGTTTAGCAATCATCCGAAGACAAGTAGGACCACAATCCATCTGATCCAATTGTCGGTAAAAAGAGAAGGGTTTTGTAGGAAACATCTACGAAATATAGTAATTAACTCCAAAGCTCTCTTCCATATTTGAATTTTATAACTTTTTGTTTGCTTTTGAAACGAAGAAAAGAATGGAAGTCCAAGAAAGCACTTAGCGTTTGGATGTTACTTCTACCTTATTTCAACAAACCCAATACGATCAGGACAAGGCGCGTCTACAAAATTTCGATTTAGAATCTCGGGGAAATTATTTGTGTAAAGCAAAAAATGAGGCTAAATAGTATTCTAAAATAAGAGGCTTTCACAACAGTATCGGTCACCCTGTTTATCGTAAGCTTTTAATGATGCAACATTCGATATAATAAAGCTCAAAAATCGTCAATAATGGCAACCACAAATAATCGGAAGCTATTTAAAAGTGATCTTTTACAAGAGATTCTGTTCTTATAGCATCTACATCTTCCTTAAAGATTTGCTTTGAAAGATACTCTCTAACTGAATTTTGGTAAGTGGTTTATCAATGTATCCGAGGACCATAGGGTGTGTTCTGGCCTCTTCCCTATCCTTGCTATTGGAGAAGGAAGAAAGAATATAAATATCCGGATGGCCACTTTTTTCTACTAGAATTTCCAGGGCTTTCATAAACTCCCATCCGTCCATCTTATCCAGGCCTAAATCCAGGAAGATGAGATCCGGAAGTGGTTTTTCCTGATGCATCTGTTCTGTAAACGCCTCAAGTGCATCTTCGGCACTATCATAAACAAGTATCGACAGCTCCCCTTCGGCGTATTGTTCCAAACAATAGCGCGTGGCGAACTGGGAAACCATGTTGTCCTCTATGATGCAAACGGTGGAGTACGAACTAATGACAACTCTAATTTATGCCAAAAGTACGTAATTCTTTAGTGTGGTAATTTGGATCGTAGTACCCCATAGCATAGTGCTCCCAAAATTGCCCCTAGCAATACCAGTAGTACAGGCCAGAATCCGGCACCGATCAAAACATAAATAGGTCCCGGGCAAGCACCCGCAAGCGCCCAACCTAAGCCAAAGACGACCCCCCCAATAGCATAGCGCCAAAACGATTTTTTCTTTTCTGCAATAAAGATAGTCTCTCCAAAGAAGGACGTTGTTTCTAAGCGCTTGATAAGCTTCAAAAATAGCATTCCTAAAAATAAAGCGGACCCCATTATTCCATACATATGAAAACTGTCAAATTGAAACATTTCATAAATGCGAAACCACGAAGCAGCCTCCGACTTAAACATTACAACGCCGAAGAGGATCCCGATGAGCAAATAGCTTAACTTCCTCATTAATTAAAAAATGATGGGATATAGGAAATGTATCATCAGTAATCCCCCAAGAAAAAATCCTACTGTGGCAATTAGAGAAGGGATTTGCAAATTGCTGATTCCTGAAATGGAATGTCCTGAGGTACACCCTCCCGCATAGCGCGCTCCAAATCCTACTAAAAATCCTCCAACTAACAAAAGGACCCCTACTTTAAACTCATACAAGGCGGCATCCCCGAACAGTTCGGTTGGAAGGTAGGCACTTCCCGCACTTTCAAAACCCAGGGCGTTAAGTTTTACAATAGTGGTTGAAGCGATATTCACATCGCTGTTTGCGCTAAGAAAATTAGCCGCTAAAAATCCTCCAATACCTGCCCCAAGCACTACAATTAATCCCCAATTCCTGGATTTAAGGTCAATATCGAAATACGGAATTCGTCTTCCCGCACCTCCCAAAGTGCATAAGGTTTCTAAATTGGTAGACATTCCGAAACGTTTTCCCACTAATACCAATAGGGCCATGATAAGTGCGATCAAAGGTCCGGAAACATACCACGGCCAGGGTTCCATAATAGATGTCATACGTATTTTATATTCTTTTAATTGAATGAAAAAATGATGCGAATTGTTTAGCGCATGGCACCCATAACCTAAGGAACAAAAGATACACCTAATACTTCGTTACCTTTCGTTATTGCCAATACAATTAGGGTCTTACCTTGCACGTATTTAACCCAAAAATTGCATATAATGGACAAAAGCTTACAACGCTTGTGATCACAAAAATAGTAGCCAAAGCAAGTAGCACATACGCCAATGTGCCGGAAATAAGTCCAAAATAATGGAGCAATCCTACGGCAATAGCTGCTGTAATTCGTATTATGCGGTCTGCACCACCCATATTCTTTTTCATCTGGTTGTATTTATAGATTCAACAAGCAGCACCGTTAGACCAACTATACTGATGCATATAAGGCAGACCAATAGTAGTTTGTGCCACTTTTTTAACTTCATCTTCAAAAATAATGAGGGTATGCACGAATTGATGTAACTTTTGTTACAATTGCAGGAAGTATAGCAAGTTATATTGAACCCTTACTCGGGCCTACTATATGAATAGACGAAAATTTACCACCTCCCTTTCCATGATGGCCATGGCCAATCTGTTGGAGACCCCAATTGTATTTGCCAAATACCTCCCTCATGGCTATGTTCCTTTAGGTATACAAGACACAGATCCCTTTTCTCTTTTTGGCAAGGATAAGGAAATGACCGTCTTAAATGATCGCCCTTGGAATATTGAAGCCAAGGCACACTTGTTGAATGATAAGGTGACTCCTAATCAATTTATGTTTATTCGCAACAATGGTAAAATCCCTAAAAACACAGATGTAAATTCATGGACCTTAACTATAGATGGGGAATCTGTAACCCAACCCAAAACGTATTCCTTAAAAGAACTGAAATCAAAATTCAAGGCCTATACCTATCAATTGACCCTTGAATGTGGCGGTAATGGCCGAAGTGAATTTAATCCTCCGGCCAAAGGTAATCAATGGACAGTGGGAGCTGTATCTTGCGCGAAATGGACCGGTGTTCGTCTTAGGGATATCTTAGAGGATGTAGGTATTTCTCCGGGAGCAGTCTATATTGGGTACCATGGTGCCGACATCCATTTAAGTGGTGACCCAACAAAAGAGCCAATTTCCCGAGGTGTTCCCATAAAGAAAGCCATGCAAGACGAAACCTTATTGGCCTTTAAAATGAATGGAGAGGATATTCCAATCGCGCATGGGTATCCCCTACGATTGGTCTGTGGCGGTTGGCCCGCTTCCGCTTCAGGCAAATGGGTAAATAGAATTAGTGTACGAAACAAGGAACATGACGGCGCAAAAATGGGAGGTTCCTCCTATCGTATTCCTTGTGAAACGGTGGCTCCTGGCAGCGAGGTCAAAGATCAAAACATGTGCATTATTGAATCGATGCCCGTCAAATCCCTGATTACCTACCCTAAGAGTGGGGCATTGCTTAAACTTGGAAAATCCCTGCGGATCAACGGCCATGCCTGGGCAGGGGAACTTGAGGTAACAAAAGTAGCGTACTCCATAGATTTTGGAAGCACATGGAAAGCCTGTCAATTGCAAAAACCTGCGAATCGATTGGCTTGGCAACACTTTTATGCTGAAATTAGATTTCCCAAAAAAGGATATTATGAAATTTGGTCCAAAGCAACTGATTCTGATGGAAAAAGTCAACCAATGGTTTTGCCAGCTTGGAATCCTAAAGGATATTTGAACAATGCTTGTCATCGCATAGCATTAAAAATTATCTAGCCATGGATGAAATATCAAAAAAACAGTTATCCGTATTGACCAATTTTATTGTTACTATAGTTCTGCTTATTGCGGTTGTGGTAATCGGACTTTTATACTTTATGAACAATCCGGACGAGTGGAACAAACCCGATGAAGTTCCTGGGCAAGCGCCTACTGAGAGCACAACAGAAGAGGTGCCAAAAGATACGATTTCTACTTTTGAAAACGCCTTATACGACACGTACGGCCTTGTAAAGGATGCAGGTGTTACCGAGGTAGCGCAAAATTGCACGCAGTGCCATTCGGCTAAGTTGGTTACTCAAAACCGTCTCAGCAAAGAAGGTTGGGAGGCCACCATACGATGGATGCAAGAAACACAAAACCTTTGGGACTTGGGTCAAAACGAGGAAGTTATTATCTCTTATCTGGCAAAAAACTATGGGCCCGATCAAAAAGGGAGGAGGCAAAACCTTACCAAGGTGAAGTGGTATGAATTACAGTAAATGGTTTGTCAAGACAAGGCGACAACAATGTATAGATCTGAATCGAAGAAAAAATACTAGAAGTAACAGGAATACTATCCGGCGCTAAGTAAAAACTATGTCCATCTATTGGGAAGCATTTCTAAACGGTTTTAATGGTACAGTTAACTATACCTGGAAATCCATTTTGTTTGAAGTTCCATGGTATAAAAATTATTTCTGGGGCTTGATCGTAATTTCATTGCTGGTTTGGTTCCTCGAAATACGATTCCCTTGGCGAAAAGAACAGTCCATTTTCAGAAAAGATTTTTGGCTGGACAGCTTTTACATGTTTTTCAATTTCTTTGTTTTCACCATAGTGATCAGCGGGATCTACAGCCTGCTGAACGTGTTTTTTGGACAAATGGGGATATCTGCCACCAGCCTGGTACTGATCGATACCTCCGGTTGGCCCGTATGGGCACAACTCCTGCTTTTTTTCGTACTCCTGGATTTTGTGCAGTGGTTTACCCATGTTTGCCTTCACAAGTTTCCGGTTCTTTGGCGGTTTCACCAGGTACACCACAGTGTAAAAGAAATGGGGTTTGCTGCACACCTGCGATACCACTGGATGGAAAACATTTTTTACAAACCACTTAAAACCTTTGGGGTAATGGTTCTGGGAGGTTTTGAGCCGGAGCAAGCATACATTGTCCATTTTATTGCGATTGCCATAGGACATTTGAACCACGCCAATATTAAACTCACGTATGGCCCTTTGAAATACCTCTTTAATAATCCTGTCATGCACCTCTACCATCATTCTTATGTGCTCCCCAAAGGAGCTTTTGGAGTAAACTTTGGTATTAGCCTAAGTATTTGGGACTATATCTTCAAGACCAATTATATCCCGGAAGATAGCGGGAAGATTCCTTTAGGGTATCCTGGGGATAAAGAAATGCCCAGGGGATTTTTGGGACAACTGATGTATGGTTTCAAAAAGAAATAGTTACAAAGCACCTTTTAACTTACGGATCAATTCCCCGGAGGGAACTACCCCGGATTGTCGCCAAAGCATTTGCCCTTCTTTAAATAACATTAACGTAGGGACGCCACGTATTTGATAGGTATTGGCTATTCCGGGATTTTTATCCACATCAATTTTAATGATCTTTAAAGCATCCCCTAATTCCGCCTTTACCTCCTGTAATATAGGTGGCATCATTTTGCAAGGGCCGCACCATTCTGCGAAAAAATCAATCAGCACCGGAGTTTCGTCCGCAATTATCTCAGAAAACCTCATAATTATCGCACTTTAATCACTAACCCATGCATTATACCCTCCGGAAAAATTGAAGATCTTGGTAAAACCCTCTTGCTTTAACACCTGTGCTGCCCGGTTGCTCCTACCTCCCATTTTGCAATACAAATACACAGGCTGGTCCTTATCCAAATCTTCAATCTGTGTTAAAAAAACCTCTCGATTGATAATATTGTAATTTACGGCCCCTGCTATACGCCCGGAATTAAACTCTTCCGGAGTTCTTACGTCTACTAGCTGTACGTTCTTTCCAACTACTTTTTCCTGCATAAAAGCTTTATCGACTAGGGTAATGGTCTTTTCGTTTCCCGATTTACAGGAAATACCAAGGAGGAACAATACAAAACAGATAAGCCGAAGTTTCACGCTTTTGACATTTTCCCGGTTGCACAGCTAATGTATGATTTTGCTTTGGTCAGCAAATCATTTCGTTCACTAAGCGCAGGGTATCCCAGCGCGGCTAGTTTGCTTTTAATAACTGCTGGCGCTACTTCATCAGTATGTGAAATTGTAAGTACACTTTTATCCAATAGAATAGTCACCGTAGTTATTCCTGCAATTTTGGAAAGCTTCTCTCGTATGGTAGTCGCACAACCGTCGCATTTGAGGTTTTGGATTGCTAGCTTTGTGGTCATTTTCGTTATGATTTTAGAGTGGTGGGGCAAACGTAATCTGTAGTGGGAATGCCTGCTTTTTTCATTGCAGCAAAGCCTCCTGCTACATCTATTAGGTTATGAATGCCCCTGCTTTTAAGCATAGATGCTGCTATCATACTTCGGTAGCCACCGGCGCAATGCACATAAAATGTCTCTGTTTCCGGAAACTCAGCCAAATGATCATTTAGAAAATCCAGGGGGGTTAGACGGGCCTCCTCAAGGTGTTCTGCAGTGTATTCACTTTCTTTACGCACATCAAAAACCGGCACTTTGTTTTCCAATCTGTTTTTTAGTACTTCGGCAGGAATACTTTCTACGGAATCCACTTGTTTTCCAGCGTTTTCCCATGCTGCAATCCCTCCTTTTAAATAGCCCAGGGTACCATCAAAACCAACCCGGGATAAGCGCGTGATGGCCTCCTCTTCTTTCCCTTCAGGAGCAATAAGCAGTAGCGGTTGTTTTACATCGGCGATCAATGCGCCCACCCATGGAGCAAAACTTCCATTAAGTCCTATAAATATAGAGCGAGGGACGTGTGCCCTGGCAAAATCATCTTGATGACGTACGTCTAACAATACTGCGCCTGTTTCATTGGCAGCAACTTCAAAAGCTTCCGGGGCCAACGCTACCGTACCGCGTTCTATTACCGCATTGATATCATCGTACCCCTCTTTATTCATCTTGACGTTAAGGGGAAAATACTGTGGAGGAGGCAATAAGCCCTCGGTTACCTCTTTTATAAACTCCTGACGTGTCATGTCTGCACGTAATGCGTAGTTCATCTGCTTCTGGTTGCCCAAGGTATCTACGGTCTCTTTCATCATATTCTTACCACAGGCTGAACCTGCACCATGTGCAGGATATACCACCACATCATCGGCAAGGGGCATTATCTTGCTACGCAAGCTATCGAACAAAATTCCAGCGAGTTCTTCCTGGGTCATATTGGCAGCTTTTTGCGCCAAATCCGGCCTTCCAACATCGCCGAGAAATAAGGTATCCCCGCTAAAAATAGCGTGATCTTTTCCGTTTTCATCACGCAGTAAATAGGTAGTACTCTCCATGGTATGCCCGGGGGTGTGTACTACCACAAAAGTGAGCTTCCCAAGCTTAAATTCCTGTCCGTCCTTTGCAATGATCGCCTCAAAACTTGGATTAGCATTGGGACCGTAGATAATTGAGGCTCCGGTCTCCTTAGCTAATGTTAGGTGCCCGCTTACGAAGTCGGCATGGAAATGGGTTTCAAAAATATATTTAATAGCAGCCTTATCTCTTCCAGCCCTTTCCAAATAGGGGCTTACCTCACGTAACGGGTCTATAATTGCTACTTCTCCTTCGCTTTCAATATAATAGGCTCCCTGAGCCAAACATCCTGTATAGATCTGTTCAATATTCATCGTTATCTCTTTTAGGCAAAAATAAGGCGCCAAATTATTCTTCAAAGTTACTTAAGTCACAGAAGACCGCTTCTGAGTTTCCTGGGAAATTTTACGTTGAATTGCTGTATGTGGCCCTTTGTTTTTACAGTATTCAAAAGCTTCAACCGTACGTACGAAAAAATTGTCCCGCCCAACTAAGTCTGCCAATCCACTAATATGTAAAATATCCCGAATAGGGCCTATTGCTCCGGCAATGTAAAGCTCTATGCCCTGGGCCCTGAGATCTTCCACAATTTGTTTTACTGCTCGTACTGCAGTACTATCCATGTAATTGATGGCTTCTGCATTAATAATAATGGATTTAAGTGCTTCCCCCTTAGTAGCGATATTCCGGTATAACTCTTTTTTGAAATACTCAATGTTTACGAAATACAACTGCCCGTCGAATCGAAGTACAAGGATGTCTTCAACGATTTCGATATCCTTAGAAAAACGATTGACATTCTTAAAGTAGTCGGTACCTTGTATTCTTCCCAAAACGGCAAAATGAGGTTTGGAGGTTCGATATACCAACAACAGCAGGGAAAATAAAATACCAAAGACTATGCCCTGTGAAATGCCAATCAATAGGGTAGTGAGGAACGTCAATACCAAAAGAACAAATTCGTCTTTACGGCGTTGGAATAATATCTTGGGGTAACTTAGATCTACCAAACCTCCTACTGCAACAAGGATTATGGCGCCGAGAATAGCTTTAGGAAGAAATTGGAAATACGATGTAAGGAACAGTAGTGTTAGTGCCACCACCCCCGCACTTATCATAGACGCCAATCCCGTTCTTGCGCCTTCTCCAACATTTACCGCTGTTCTGGAAAATCCGGCATTTGCTGGATAGGATTGAAAAAAAGATCCGATAATGTTCGAAATGCCTAAAGCGCGTAATTCCTGATTAGCGTCCGTGTAATATTCGTTGCTTTTTTCTTCAACCGCTTTCGCCATGGTCATGGCCTCAGCAAAGGATATAAAAGCGAGCACCAATGCCGTTGGGAATGCCAGCGTCCAGAGCGGTGTTTGAAAATTATGCATTGTAAAATGTGGTAAACCCCCGGGAATAGTGCCTAGCAAAGCAACATTAGTGTTCTGATTGGAGAAAAAATAGATGCCTAAGATTCCCAAAATCACCACAACCATAGCTGCGGGAAGTTTCTTATGGATTCTTTTTAACAATACAATGATCCCTATGGATACCAGGCCAATGGAAAGATCCAGAAAGTTAGTACTTGGAAGGTGCCGCCAAAGTGTTTTTAAGGTAGCTAAAGTCCCTGTAGATTCAAATGTTACCCCCAAAAGATATTTCAGTTGACTTACGGCAATGACTAAAGCGGCTGCCGAAGTAAACCCACTCACCACAGGGCGGGATAAAAAATTAGCCAAAAAACCCATTTTTAAAACTCCCATGGTGAGCTGCAAGAGACCGACAAGCAAGGCTATAAAAAGCGCCATTCCTATGTACGCCTCCACCGAAGTCAATTGCATTACCGCCAATCCCGAAGCCAGAATTAGAGAGTCCAATGCCACAGGCCCTACAGCAAGTTTTCTGCTGGAACCGAAAATAGCATACATCAGGTTGGGCACCAAAGCAGCGTAAAGCCCATATACAGGGGGGAGTCCCGCGATAAGCGCATAGGCCATTCCCTGAGGAATTAACATAATCCCCACTGTGATGCCTGCCGAGATATCCCCACTAAGATGTCTTTTTTTATAGCTTGGGAGCCATTTTAGTATAGGAAAGTATTTCCTTAGCATGCTACAAAGGTACTTCGCATTTCATTGTTGTGGGGTGACTTTAGTTGCACAGCCTACAAATCAATAATTTCAATATGGTTTCTATGCAGCGCTATTTTTCCCATTTGCTCCAATTTTTTCAGCAAACGCGAGATAACTACGCGGGCACTGTGCAGATCATAGGCAATTTCCTGATGGGTGTTCTGCACAATATTGGACTGTCCTATCCGTACTTTTTCTTTTAGGTATTCAACAAGACGTTCATCCATTTTTTTAAAGGCAATACTGTCTACTGTTGCCAATAATTCATTTAGGCGATTGTGATAACTATCAAAGACAAAATTCCGCCAGGACCTATATTTTCCAGTCCATTCCTCCATTTTTCGAATAGGGATCATAACCAAGGCCACGTCAGTCTCAGCAATTGCCCGAATTTCGCTTTGCATATCCCCCAGACAGCAGGCCATAGTCATACTGCAGGTATCGCCTCGCTCCAAATAGTACAGTAGTAATTCATCCCCGTCATCATCTTCCCGCAGAATCTTGATCACCCCTGACAATAACAAAGGCATCCCTTTAATATATTGTCCTATTTCAATGATCTTATCCCCGGAAGCAAACTGCCTTTCCTGACCAACCTTTACAATTTCATCCAGGAGTTGCGGCTCAAAAAAGTCTCCAAAACTTTCTTTTAGGGCATTAATCATAACTACTATTAACAGGTTATTTTCCGTAAAGTTAAAACGCTTTTAATTTATAAGGGATACTGTATCTTTATTGAAAGTATCTGATGAAGGCAACCCTTGAAAATAGTACGGTTAAGGAGGATGTTATCCGGTCAAAAGCGTATTTTAAAACCGGACAATCCAAAAAAGTCCCCTACAGAATATCGGCATTAAAACGCCTTAGAGCGGCTATACAAGCAAATGAAGATGCTATCTGTGAAGCCCTTTACAAGGATTTTAAAAAACCAAAGTTTGAAAGTCTCGCTACAGAGACGCAATTTGTTTTGGCCGAATTGGACTACCTGCTAAAGAATGTAGCATGGTGGAGCGAACCAAAAAAGGTTAGCGGTAGTTGGAGTACTTTTCCCTCTCGGGATTGGATACACTATGAACCTTATGGGAACGTGCTTATCATCGCCCCTTGGAATTATCCCTTCCAGCTCTGCATCAGTCCTTTGATCGGTGCAATCGCGGCTGGAAACACGGTAGTTTTAAAGCCTTCAGAGTTCACCCCACACACCGGAACTTTACTTGAAAAAATGGTAGATGAGGTTTTTGAACCCGGCCATGTTACGGTAGTTCAGGGAGGTGTAGCGACCAGTCAGGAGTTACTGGCCTACAAGTGGGACTATATCTTTTTTACAGGAAGTACCCGAGTGGGGAAGATTATCTATCAAAGTGCGGCAAAACAGCTTACCCCGGTAACCCTGGAGCTAGGGGGGAAAAATCCATGTATCATTGATGCTACCGCTAATATCCCCATTAGTGCAAAACGAATAGTATGGGGCAAGTTCATGAACGCCGGACAAACGTGTATCGCTCCTGATTATCTTCTGGTACACCACAGTGTAAAAGAAAAATTGATCGTTGCCATCATCAAGTGTATTGAAAAATCCTACGGAAAGGAAATCGCTACTTCACCGGATTATGCTAGAATTGCCACAACCCACCAGTTTAACAGATTAGTGGCAATGATAGAAGGGCAAGAGATCCTTTTTGGTGGTAATCACAAAGCAGCTGATCAGTTTGTTGAACCCACATTGCTTAATGCACCTTCATTGGATAGTATGGTTATGCAAGATGAGATCTTTGGCCCTGTTTTGCCTGTTATTGGCTATGAAACCGAAGAAGAATTAGAGGAAATCATCTCACGCTATGAAAAACCTTTAGCTTTTTACGTCTTTTCCAATGATAAAAAATTTCAAAAGAGAACCATGCGCCACTACGCTTTCGGTGGAGGGGCAATAAATGATACCGTAATTCAAATTACCAATAAAAATCTACCTTTTGGGGGCGTTGGAAATTCAGGGATAGGTGGCTACCATGGGAAACACTCTTATGAACTTTTTTCGCACAAAAAGGGTATTATAAAAAAGAGTAATTGGATGGAACTTCCGGTGCGATATGCCCCTTACCAGACCTTTACAAAGCTTGCCAAATGGTTTAAGCACTTTATTTGAGTTAAACTATTTGTAAAATTCTGCTTCTTTGTAAAAGTAGTATATATTTGCAAGTGATTACTCACTTATATGACTGCTAAACAGGAAAAAATTCTTAACGCTGCACTGGAGCTTTTTGCCCATGAGGGATACAATGTGGTATCGACCAGTAAAATTGCTCAGAAAGCAGGGGTTTCTGAAGGACTTATTTTCAGGCATTTTGAGAGTAAACAAGGCCTTTTAAATGCTATTCTTCAGCAAGCCTTTGACAAAGTGGCCGAGCTCTATGCTCCGATTCTAATTGAAGAAAATCCCAAGCAGGCTTTAGTGAAAGCTATTACGCTGCTTTTTGAAGGTGATGAGGAAGAATACCATTTTTGGAAATTACAATATAAACTAAAATGGGAGTTGGAAATTTCAGGAAGAGAGAAAACAAAGCCTTTCCTGAACAAACTTTCCTGGGCTTTTGAAGCATTAGGCTATAGCAATCCTCAAAAAGAAGCAGAAGTGCTACAGCATATCTTGGAAAGTATTTTAGGCGGTATCATCAAAGATGGTATGGCGTCACAGCAGCATCTCAAAGAATTTCTTTTGGACAAGTATCAGTTGTAAAAAATTTTAAACAAACAAAAAGTAAGTACTCACATATTATGAAAAAAACAGCGTTAATCACAGGAGCTTCAAGCGGAATTGGGAAAGAAATAGCTAGAATCCATGCGGAGAAAGGAGGGGATTTAGTGTTAGTTGCCCGAAGCAAAGACAAATTAGAGGCTTTAAAAACGGAATTGGAAACCCAATATTCCATTCAGGTTACAATCATTGGTAAAGACTTGAGTCATCCAAATGCCCCCAAAGCGGTATTTGATGAGGTGATATCCGAAGGGATAGTGATAGATTATCTTGTTAACAATGCAGGTTTTGGAGGGCATGGTAAGTTCCACGAAAGACCATGGGAACAGGATTTGAACATGATACAGTTAAATGTAGTTGCACTGACTGCGCTGACCCGTTTCTTTTTACCGGAATTTGTTAAACGGGATCAAGGTAGGATATTAAATGTTTCTTCGACCGCATCCTTTATGCCCGGCCCCCTACAAGCCGTTTATTTTGCCACCAAAGCCTATGTTACTTTCTTTGGTAATGCCATTGCCGAAGAGTTATACGATACGAAAATTACGGTAACTACGCTAATGCCGGGAGCTACCGAAACGGAATTTGCCAAAACGTCCGGAATGGATAAGACCTCCCTTTTTGAAAAGACCGTTTCTGCCCGAAGTGTAGCAGAAGATGGCTATAATGGGATGATAAAAGGAACTTTGGATGTTGTCTCCGGTTTAACAGGCGCTCAAAAAATCATGATGAAGATGATTCCTTTTACCCCTAAAAAGGTATTGCTAAAGCAAGTACGGCAAATGCAGGAAGCAAAGTAAGAAAAGAACATTTACGTCGAGTAGGCTCTAGCCTTCCACCTACCTGCCCAATAAAAGGCATTGAGGTGGGGTAAAGACCCTGTTATGCTATTAACATTGCCCGTTCCTATTTTGATCGAATTGACCAATATCATGTTTTAAGAGGCAATCTGATCCTAATTTTGGTAAAATTGGCTCGTTATGCGTACTATACTTGTTCCAACCGATTTTTCGGATAACGCCCTTTGCGCTTTGCGATACGCCCAGGAACTATACAAATGCAGGAAAGCGGAATTCCACGTCCTGCATGCCTTTGCAGACCAGGTGTATGGGAGGTTCAAGAATACCACCGTATCCGAACGGAAAAAAACAGAACAGGAAGTCCGCATTGCTACCGAAAAAAAACTCGCAGCATGGATCGAACCCGCTCAAGGAGAACCGCCTAATCCTTTGCATCACTTTCGAATCATAGCTGCCTTTGATAGTCTGGTTGATGCTGTGAACGACTTTGTAAATCAGATCAATATAGATCTTGTCGTTATGGGCACTAGAGGGGAAACCAGTACGAATACCACCATTTTCGGCAGCTATACCATCCAGGTATTTAAATATGTAACCTGTCCGGTCCTTGCCGTACCATCAGGGTATCAATTCAGACAGCCAAAGATGATTCTTTTCCCCACAGATTATATGCTACCGTATAAGCGAAGAGAACTTAAATTATTAGGTGATCTTGCCGCTGATTTCAAATCAGAAGTTTATTGCCTTTATATTTCCGATTTTGAGGTTCTAAACGACCGACAAATAGATAATAGACTATTTCTAAAAGGGACGCTTTCACGCGCGTATCTGCATTTTGAGATCGCTCCAATCAAGAACAAGGTAGACGCTATTATGGATGAAATCCGTACCAAAGATGCAACCTTACTTACCATGGTAAATTCCAGGCACTCTTTTTTTGAAGATCTATTGTACCAGTCCTCCATCGATAAATTGGGACTTCAGGTAAAAATACCTTTTTTGGTCATGCAAAACCTACCCCGGTAATCCGAATGCAATGAAACGAATACTTCTCCCTACCGATTTTTCAAAGAATGCATGGAATGCAATGGCCTATTCAGAATTCATTTTTGAAGCGATACCATGTGAATTTATTCTGCTGCATTGTTTTTCGGGTAGCCCTTCCAAATCACAACTGCAAAATGATGCCCCCGAAAGCTTAAGCGCAGATTTGCTTTTAAGAGCAACCTTTTTAAACAGACTTGAAGACATTGTCCGCAAAGCGAGGTCCCCAACCCCGAATCCTCGTCATGTGTTTCGGGTGAGCGCAATTCCAGGAGATCTTGTTGCCACCATTCGGAAAATAACTGTAGAAGAAAAAATTGATTGTATTATCATGGGGACCAAAGGCGCTTCGGGTTTAAAAAAAGTGTTCTTCGGTAGTACCACCTATACCACCATTAAACATGCTACTTTTTGTCCGGTTATTGCAGTTCCGGAAGACTGGGAGAATAACATCGGTAAGAATACGATCCTTCTTGTGACAGGATACGAACATATTTTTGAGGCCTATGAGTTTACAACCATCCTGGACATAGCTTCCTTGTGCAATGGTCGTGTTATGGTGGGCTTTATGGGCAAGCACAGAGAACTTGGGCCAGCGCAACTCAAATCTAAGGAGTCCATTCATAACCACCTTCAAACCATAGATCTCGAATTTGTTGAGATGAGAGAAGAGACCTTCATCTATCAATCGGTCCAAAAAATGGTGACGGAACATGATGAAATAGGAATGATCGCTATGTTGGAGTATTGGCATAGCTTTTTTGAAAGAATAACGAACGAACCTGTTATTAAAAACATCGCGTTTAATCCACAGGTTCCATTTCTGGTAATCCCATTAAAGGAGTAGCCTATTTCAAAATCGCTTCAAGAGATCAAATAAGAATACGTATACCTTAAAATAGTTGAGCCAGGCAATAGGAAAGTGAAAAAAGATTAGTAAATTAAAGAATATGATAATCCGGGTATTTCTTCCCAATTAATACATATGCCATGAGAAATATTCTTCTTTTAGCCCTTATATTGTTAACCAGTTGTTCCTCTACCAGTTTGGTAACCAATTGGAAAAACCCGGAACATGTAATCTTTCATGCCAACAAAGTCCTTATTGTTGGGATGACTCAAGATGAATCGTCCCGAGAGCAATTTGAAACTAAACTTCAGAAGGAGTTTACAAAACGCAAGGTAGCATCCTTTAGAAGTATTGATCTTTTCGACATAGCCTTTACCTCCTCGGAAAAGTCCGAAGAAGAACTTTCCGATGTTGAACAACAGCTGTTGGACAAGGATTTTGACGCGATTTTATTTACCAAGATTACGGGCTCTGAAAACCGGACTACGCTTAGAAAACGGATCTCAGACGTAGATCATTTTATAAACACGTTCAGAGATGATTATTTGGAATATCAGCCTATCTACTATGATAAGGACTACTATGAGGAATTTACGATCTATCAGGCCGAAACCTCCTTGTACTGCATTTGTGTGGATAAAGAGCGTGAACTGATATGGCGGGGAAATATTGATGTAATGGACCCTCGAAATATCGAAAAGAGCATCTGGGACTATATAAAATTGGTGGTCTTTGCCCTGGAAGAACAAGATATCCTATTTTATAAGTTGGAAGAAAGTAACGATGCCAATTTATAGTTTATCCCACTAAGCTGTTTTGTGGGTGTACCTAACATCTTTTTTCCCGGGCACCTAGGAGTGGGGAAATCCTGTAGAAATCCTTAAATTCCCCTATCCGGTTCAAATTGAAGACCAGAGCGCCCTTCTTTTTCTGGAGGAATCTATCAATATGTACGCAAAATCCTAAAGAATATGCAATCTACCCGAAGATATTCGATCTACGCTATAATCCGATGGCAACGCTGGATTCTTATTGGGCTTGTTCTGCTAATGAGTATTCCTGTAATACTGTACGACCAATTGCATTGGGAATGGTTGAGAATACCTTGGCAACCGGTTTCGGTAATAGGTATCGCCATTGCATTTTATTTGGGTTTTAAGAACAATTCCTCCTATGACCGCCTGTGGGAAGCTCGGAAAATCTGGGGAGGAATTGTAAATGCTTCCCGCTCCTTTACCGTGATGGCCCGTGATTTTGTGGATACTTCAGCGGCTTCCAGGCGCTATAGCCAACAAGAAATTAGCCGAATACAGCAACGTTTGGTTTACCGACAAGTAGCCTGGTTATATGCTTTGGCGCTTCAGTTGCGAAAGCCCAGTAAATGGGAGCATTTTAGTAAAGGTGATCAAAAATTCAGGGTTTCAGCAAATACCGACTTTGCTGAAAGTAAGTTTGAAAGGATACAGCCCTATCTCAGCACTACAGATTTTGAGTATATCATGCGGAAAGGAAATAAGGCCTCACATCTTTTAAGCTTGCAATCCAAAGATATTATGCAGTTGAGAGAGCAGCAGATCTTGGATGGATTCCTGCATCAGCAAATGCAGAAAATGATCACCGAATTCTATACCCTTATGGGAAAATCAGAACGCATTAAAAACTTTCCTTTTCCGCGGCAGTATGCTGGAATCAATTACTATTTTACCATCCTTTTTGTCTTGCTTTTGCCCTTTGCTATGTTGGGCATATTTGCCGAAAATTACAATATATGGCTGACCATCCCTTTCTCTATTGTTGCCGCATGGGTATTTATCACCATGGAAATGATTGGGGATTACAGTGAAAATCCATTCGAAGGCTTGTACAATGATGTGCCCATCCTTGGGATTTCCAAGAGTATTGAGATCGATATTCGGCAAATGTTGGAAGAAGTGGATCTTCCTGCCGCTGAGGCACCTATCGGCCAAATGAAAATATTGGTATAGCGCTAGTTACGATCTAAATTCCTTTTTTAGGCACTGATCGCATATTGGATGAAATGCACACTTTAGTCGTTTTCTTGCAGAATATCAGAAATTTCTGCGGATCATCGGCAATTCTTAAGTGTTTTGAAATCAATATACTACCTTTTCTGCTCCTAAATCGTAAAACCCTATATCATGAAACTTTACCACCGTATTACTTCGTTGATTGCTTTTTGGGCAGCAATCCTACCAAATCACTCTAAAGAAAACACCTTTTACAAAACACCAAGTTGTATTCCCATCCCTATTAGGTCAGGTGAAAAAGCGCACCACGGACCACGGCTATTTTAAAGGAAGATCAAAATATAGTTATACTGGCTACCCAATAGGGTCCAAACAAACAGAAGCAACACTTCTTCTGTCTCTGTTGGCCCGTTAGTGTGTTATACCCAAATCAAAACCTTGAAAATGAATAGTAAATTTAATAAATCACGGTTCCCGGGGAAGTATGATTTTTCCCAACGAGCTATCGTTTTTTACCTGCTCTTGGTAGCGCTGTTATACGCGCTAACCATATTTGGCATCTATGCTTTTAACTTGTTTTAAAGGCTGTCCACTTGTATTCATCGGAAGAAAGAAAATACGATTAATTCAACGCTAGTAAAGAAAAGAATTACCGACATCGTGTATCTTCTTTGCAAATACCGCCACCAACATAGCAAGCTGGATATAAATGAATTGGAAGTTTTCCTAGGTGTTCTGCCTAAAATACGAATCCGATCCCTAAATTAACGCCTCCTCCGGTAAAACCTGTGACGGAACCAATTGCCTCTGAAAAATTGGAGGTGGTGAATAGTAGATCCCCATGGAGCAAAAAGCGATTCCCCAGACGATAATTCAGTCCTAACTTACCATCAAAATACAAGGTGGTTTGCTCTTTTTCGTTGCGATCAATAGTACTACTAACCCCATTTTCCGTAATAGTAATTCCTCCACCACCCCCGCCGATTTTAGTCCGTAAACGGCCTCCCAGAATATCCGTAAATAGGTGTAAATCCAAGGTTTTAAAGAGTATTAGTCTCCCTCCTATGGCTGTCTTCAGAATACCGACACCAGAACCCTCTCCGCTAAAAGTAACTCCGGTTGCAGTACTTATCGTAGTACTGCTCGTACTTTGTTTAGCGATAAAACCAAGATCTGCCACTAATCCCCATTTGTTACCAATCATATAACTGTAGGACAATGTCCATAGCGTCTTATAATCCCTAAGATTTACTAGTGTCTCCTCGTCAAAAGCCGTTGCATTTTTACCGTCTACCTGGTAGTATCCGCCTGTAAGGGTCAAAAAATGATTGTTTTTAATATGCTTCCGGGCATTTAATTGCTCCTTTTTCTTTTGTAAGGCATTTTTTCCCTTAATAGTAACCGGCTCAAAAGCGGTAACACTTGTGGACTTTTGCAGAATTGTTCCAAAAGCTGCTTCATCCAGATTGTGAATATTATGAGCGTTGCCCGTGTAGGTAGCCATGGAATTTGAGGTAATACATACACTCGCCAAGGTGGTTATAAATTTTTGGTGTTTTCCCACATCTGACAGGGAAATGTCCTCTTCGATCACTACATGAACTCTATTTCTATCGAAATACAAGATATAGAAGAGTTCATCCAATAGCCTTTCCAGTGTTTTTAGTGGGTTTTCGCCCTGCAAAACTTCATCAGTTCCCACAAAAACCTGATGCCATTTTTCGTTGTTCTGAACTGCCGCCAGCTTTTCCTGATACCAGTAAAACCGTTCTTGTAATGGATTTTTTACAACCACTAATTGAATGGGCCAATTGGGCAACTGTGTTTTTGTATCAGGGGTATGGAAATATCGTATAGTATCGGCATCTACCATTACATGCTTTAGCCTTTGCCCTGTTGCCTTTTGGAACCAAAATAGGGTACAAATGAGCAAAAAAGTAACGTTGACCGGTTTCATGGCTCTTTTGTCTTTCCCGGTTGTTTGGTAGTTGCAATCCTATACTGAAGTCGTATTGCCAGAGAGGGCAAATTGAAACTCCCAAAACTGTCCACAGTACTGGCATCAAAGTTGGGTTCGATAAAAGCGTCCACAATTACTCTTCCTACTAAACTTGCGGAATCAAACTTTGTTCTAGTGGTTAGATTAAAATGGTAGCTAAGCTCTACCAGTAAAAGGAAATTGGGAATTTTTGAAAATGAGAATTTCTTTCCAAACATTGCTCCTAGTTGAATGGGTTTCACTATAGGTTCTATTATAGTATTCTCATAAAAAAGTTGCACCAGTTCATTGTTCAGGTTTTCTTCCAGTTCGTTCTGGTCAATTTGATCAGCAAAACCGTAGTTCTCAACCAGTTCTTCTGGAGTAGCCGGTAGCGTAAATCGCTGAAATTGTATGTGGGTGCCAAAATAGAAGTCCCTGAAATTCTCCGGATAAAAATTGGCTCCAAATTCCGCCACAAGTCCGTTCTTCATTTTGTCTTTAATAAATTGTTTCCGTAGTGCCTGATTTTCGTCTTCGGTGGAAAGAAAATTGGTAGCGGTAACCGTATAGGCCCGGGACAACTGCCCCAAACTAAAATTGAAGGACAATCCCCCTTTTAGTAAGTATTCAATACCCAATGCATGTTGGATAGGGAACTGGGTCTTTACATTAAAAGCAATGTATTCTTTAGATTCCACGGTTTTTAGTAGGCTACCGCTTTCAATTATCGGTTGGCGGATATCCGCATTTTGTACACTTTGCGCATGTCCAACCGTATTTGCACGTAGTAGTATCAAAAAATAAAAACAAACCGTTACTCCTAGTATTTTCATAGTCCACATTTACGTTTTACAATCTATTGATAGGGCGCCCTGACTATCAGATCAGGACGCCATCGCTTAATTCAATAATACGATCGCAATTGTTTGCGAAATCGTCGTCATGCGTGACCGCTATTATCGATTGCTGTCCTTCTTGGGCTAATTCTCTTAGAATATCAAAAACAATATTGGTGTTTTTAGAATCCAGATTACCCGTAGGTTCGTCTCCCATAATAATGGCGGGTTGGTTAATAAGTGCTCTAGCTATGGCAACACGTTGCTGCTGGCCTCCGGAGAGCTTGTTTGCTTTTTTCAATGCCTGATCATGTATCCCCAAAAGCTTTAAGCTCTCATACGCTTTTGCCTCAATTTCGGCTGTGCTATATTCTTTTAACTTCAGTGCAGGAAGCATTACATTATACAATGCACTGAACTCCGGGAGGAGGTAATGGAACTGGAACACAAAGCCAATGTGCTTGTTCCTGAAACTGCTGAGGAATTTTTGCGACTTTCCGTTTAAGGGTTGTCCGTTGATGGCGAGTTCCCCAGTAAAATCCGTGTCCATAGTGGAAAGGACATACAACAATGTAGATTTTCCGGATCCTGACTTACCTACCAGGGCAAGAAATTCTCCTCTTTTTACTTCAAAGCTGACCTCCTTTAACACCTGAAAGGTTTGTGGCTCGTGAAAGTATTTGGATATATTATTCACTTTTAGTGCAATAGCTGTCATGGCTTAGGATCTTATGATTTCTACAGGGTCTACCCCTGATGCTTTTTTTGCAGGTAAGTAGCCCGCTATGATGGTTGTGAGCAAGCCAAAAAAGAAGGATTGCAAGTAAAAACTCGGCTTAAAATCTATGGGTAAATACTCCAGGCCAGCTATTTCAAAGGGAATATGACTGATGATAACGGAAACAAAGTAACCAATAAGGATCCCTACCAAACCTCCTAAAATCCCTACCGCAATAGACTGAAAAAGAAATATTTCCATTACATCCTTCCCCTCGTAGCCCATGGCTTTAAGAATCGCGATCTCACGAATTTTCTCGTTTACCGTCATGTTCATAATGTTATAGATACCAAACCCGGCTACCAACAGAATGGTCAGGGAAACAGCTATCGCCAGAATATCGCGCAACACCTTACCGGCTTCCAACTGCCCATTGGCCTCCTGCCAGGATTCTACCTGGTATTTGGTAACTCCCTGAAGACGCTCCGACACTTCCATAGCCTGGTTGAAATCTCGAATATTCATTAAAACATCAGTAGCGTAACTTCTGTTTTCGGATAGTAAATCCCTTGCCGAATTGATCTGAACAAATGCTTTTCCATTATCCACAGACGCAATTGTAGTTTTTAAAAGGCCTACTACTTTGTAGGTCTTGGTTCTATTATCTGCAGTACTGATCGTAATGTATTCGTTGAGGCCGATGGCTAAACGCTCCGCCAATCCGATCCCCAGGATAATACCGTTATTCCGCTGCGCAAGATCTCCCCATTTGCCCGCATACATATGCTCCGATACCTTGAAGAGTTCGTCTTCATTAGCTACGTCTACTCCAGACAGCAAACCATTGATTTTTAAAGCACCATTTCTATAGAATACATTTAGGTTCACCTGCGTGGTAATACCGATCTTTTCAGGCGTGTTAACTTTGAGCTGATGCACCACCTCATCCGCATTTTTAATGCCTTCGGTGTATTGTATGCTTCTGGGGTTCCGTACGTTGACCAGATATGTGCCATTTTCAGTAAGTTGCTCAAAATCCCGATTGTATTCCGGTAAATCGTTATATATCCGGATATTCGCTAAGGTGCTGAATGCCAAATCATTTTGCGTGCTGTTTACCCCGGACATAAAATTGTTCATAAAAATGTACATGGAGATCCCGAAGGTTACACTTAGTACGGCCACAACAGTTTGCTTCAATCTAGAAGTGAGGTGCGTAAGCGCAATGGTATAGTTAGTAGATTTCATTGCCGGTACCCTTTTGGTTCTGTCAGGATGAGATCATCTTGTGTTATACCTTGTAATACCTCTACCCATTCCGTATTTTTAATACCCAACTCAACCTTGACCCATCCCTTGTTTTTAGTAGCTACGCTATCTCCGGACACTACACTTTTCGCGGGAATGATCAGCGCCCTTTCCTTTTGAAGGGTAAGGATATTAGCCTGGACCTGCGTCCCTGGAAAAATCTTTTCAGGCCTGTCCTGGAATTGTGCTTCTACAATAAAAGATTGCTCCGTCTCGTCAAAAGCAGGATATATCTTTGAGATCTCTCCCTTAAACAATACACCATCATAGGTGTTTATGGAAAGTTCCACCGTTTGCCCTATCGCTATTGAATTAATATCTCCCTCTTCTACGAACAGTTTAACCACCGCGGTTCCTCTGCCCATTTCTGCCAGGGTTTCTCCTCTTCGGATATACTCTCCTTCTTTTCGGTAGCATTTCAGCACCTGGCTCCTCCCGCTTGCCCTGAGTTGGTATTTTTGCACATCATCGTTTCTGATCTTTACAAGATTGCTGGCATTGACTAAATTGAGATCTAAGGTGCTCAGCAAATCTTCTTTAGAGTCTACAAACACCTGAAGATCCTTCTCCGAACGCTCCGTTTTTAATTTTTGATTGTCGTAATCTACCCGAGAAACGGCATTGGTCTGCACCAACCTTTCATAACTACCAAGCACCTTTTTGTTGTGTACCAATTCCTTTTCGGCAATCGCAATTTTAAGATCTAACTCTTTGATCTTTGGCGCATCCGGTTGGAGTGATTCCCGGGCATCTCTATACGTTGCCTCGGCATCGTTGAGCTGTGCCTGTTGTGTTTCCTGGGCAATTTCAGCCAAAAGCACCCCATTGTTCAAAAGCATTCCCTCCTCTATATAAGAAGTGGCGATGTAACCATCCACTGCCGCAACTACAACATATTGCTCCTGGGTCTCTATATGACCGCTGGCAAAAATTACCTCTTTCACGCTTTGGCTTTTTGGAGCCTCATACACCTTGTCATCACAACTCCATATTCCCAAAATACAGGCTCCCCAAAGCATTGGTAATGACGCCCTTTTACATAGATCAGCCTTCCGACCTCGAATAAACTTGTGCATAGTATCTGTAAAATGTGGTTAATGAATTTAAATAGCCATTTTTAGCATATAAATAGTCTTCAAAGGAATTCAGGTAGGTTTCCAACCCTACTATCCCTTCCGAAAACTTTGAAAATTCCAAATCAGCTATTTCTTTATAAAGCTGGTAATTGTCTAGACTATGGGCGACAATAGAGGCCGTTAGCTTGTAATTCTTCAGCAGTAGCTCATCGGAATTCTCCAGCCTATCCTTTTCTTGTTCATAACTTAAAGCGGCTACTTCAGCTTCTATCCTGGCAATCTTCACTTTTTTTCGTGTAGTAAAACCGTTAAAAATTGGGACGGTCAGGTTTAGGCTTACATATTGTACAGGCGCCCATCCTTCGTCATTCAAGGAAAAATCAAATTCGTCCTGAAACAATTGCGAACCGAAATACGAATTCAAGGATACCGTTGGGAAGTACGCTGCTCTGGCCTGTTTTAAGCTCAGATCTGCCCTGGTTTGTAATTGTTTATTCTTGTCAATTTCAATATTTGGACCTATATGGAGTTCGTTATTACTGCTAAAGGTTGCAATGGAACTGTCTTCTTTGAGGTCAACCGTACTTAGGCGGTCTATGCCCAGCACTTCTTTTAAGGTATTCTTTGCGTCTTCATACACTAAGGCCGATTCATCCAGGCTTTGGGCCACCCGGTTCAAATTGATTTTTGCCCGATTTAAGGCTGCCAGGTCCAGCAATCCCTGGTCAAATTTGGATGCTGTAATATCCAGGATGCTATCGGCAATAGCGAAGTCTTGCGCTGCAATCCCTAAGGCCTCCTTTGAAAATAGTGCCGAGTAATACGCATATACTGTTTGACTAATGAGTGCTTCTCTAAAAAGGGTATTGTCCATATCCTGAACGGCAATATCGATACGTTTGGATTTGATATTCTGCCTGTTGCTCAGATCAATCAGCGGTTTGTTTACGTTTATCCCGGCATTGTAATTGTACTCCCGCCCAAATTGTACGGGAACCGTTTCCCCGGGCTGATTAAAGAGTTCTCCAGGCACCAGTGTCGTAGCTAGCTCTATATTTTTTTGCCCGCTAAAACTTCCATTGACCTGTGGCATTCGAGCACTTTTAGCCAAAGAGAGTTCCATGTTTGCCTTTTCCAACTGCAAGGCATTAATGGATAGACTTAAATTTCCTTCCAACACCAAGTTAAGGGCTTCTTCCATGGACCCTATTGTAATTGATGGCCCGGCTTGCCCAAAACCGTAGCTGCACAACAATAGCTGTAGGAGAAGTAACTTACTTTTCATCTGCCAATGCATTATCCTCGACCCTGGTCCATACCTTAGTAGCAGACAAGAAGCCCTTTTTGATCCTTAAATTCAGATCGTTATTGGCATTCTCCAAATAAGCAGTGCAACTGGCACGTGTGCTGTTGTCCTTAGGATTGAGGATCTTTCCGTTCACCCACTTATCCTTTTTAAAGGTCAAATCCGTGAGTACCAGTTTTCCTTTCATTTGGGCTTTCCCTTTTTGCCTTTGTTCCGCTGTAAGCGCTTTGGATTTTTCTTCCGGGATAGCAAGCACCTCATGGATCCTACCATAATAGATATTACCTTCTTCGTAAATTTCTACAATAGCATTCTTTTCATGGTTAAGCCAAAGCCCTTGAATGGCATCTTTTTGATCTTGTCCATGGGCCAATGCTGACAGCAGTAGTAGAGTTGTATACAACAATTTTGTTTTCATTACGCTTCTGATTTGGGTGCAAATTTGAAAGGGATCGGTTGTATAGCAGCTTAGATTTCAGGTGAAGAAGACAAATACCGGGGCGAAGTTTACTTTTTCGAGGGTCATCTAAATACTACTTGCTTTCACTATTTCGATAACACCAATAACCCTACGTATACTAAAGGGTAAGCAAATAAACTAGACCGGAGAAGAATCTTTCATTTGACTCCCTTTATTAGGCGATTGCCCTCTAAATTTGGATAATTCACCTCTAAAAAACCTTCCCGGCTAGTAAAAAAAAGCGTCCTTCCTCCATCCGTTACGGCTCAAGCATGAGCCGGGTTACCTCCAAGGGCGAAGCAGCATACGCTTTACCATTTGCCAGGCATACCGTATTTTTAAACAGATGACTAAAAACAAACGTTTTGCTACCTTGTTAACTGCGGAGAATAAAACGGTATTTTACGTATCGCTTATTCTTCCTTTCCTTATGAACAGTCATAGGCTTACCAACTTTTTGTTTGATAAAAGTATTATTGTTGGGATCCCATGGCAGTTCAATGCTGCCGAACTGGCCTACCAGACCTTTTTTCAGTTTGTGTTTTGCTATGTCTTTGGATACATCGCATTAAATGTCTTACCTGTACTAAAGGGAGATGGTATTCCTACTAAAACACGTAAATACCTTTTCTTGTTCTTGGTGTTTGTTGTTTTTTTAACAGCAGTAGGCATATCGCAACGTTTGATTTTTGATAATGTCTTGCAGGTAGAAACCTATCGTACCACTTATATCTTACGATATTCGTTAAGTGCAGTCTCTATGGTAATCCTTGTCCGGTTTTTTATGCTAACCCGGGAAAAAAGAGCTAAGGAACTGGAAAATGAAATGTTGAAATCTGCCTATTACAACGCCCAGCTAAAAAATCTCAAGGCACAGGTAAATCCACATTTTTTGTTCAATTCTTTTTCCAGCCTTTCCAGTATTATAGCCGAGGATGTACCGCTTGCTCAAAAGTATGTAGCGAACCTGGCTAAAGTGTTTCGATATTCCCTTACGGAAAATGCCTCTCAACTGGTGGACCTCAATAAAGAAATTGAATTGTTGGAAGCTAATATTGAGCTCCTTAAGATCCGGTATGAAAGTGCCTTACAGATCTCGATAAACAAGGCAAACATAGAAAAGTATCAAATTCCCTCTATGTCTTTGCAACCGCTGCTGGAGAATGTTACGAAACACAATCATATTTCAAATAAATGGCCTATGACCCTCACTGTCTATGTGGAAGATGACGAGATACACCTTATAAATAGCCTGACCACACCAAAATATGACAGCCCCTCTAATGGTATAGGACTCTTTAACTTAAATGAACGATACAAACTATTGTTGAACAAAGAGATTACGATACAAAAAACCAAAGATCAATTCCAGGTGAGGCTACCCTTGGTCATAAAAAACAGTACCCCATGAGCATACGGGCAATTATTATAGAAGATGAGCCGTCCATTGCAAGACATCTGGAACGTATTCTGCTGGAATCAGATAAAGAGATCGTAGTTTCTCGAGTCCTTGGAAGTATTGAAGATGCCGTTTCCTGGCTTGGACAGCACAAAGAAACCTGTGACCTGATTTTTAGTGATATCCGATTGGCCGATGGGTTGTCTTTTGAAATTTACAAGCAAATCCCCCCAACCCAGCCGATCATATTTATTACAGCATTCGAGGAATACACCCTGGAAGCGTTTCGTACCAATGGCATTCACTATGTGGTTAAACCCTTTGAGGAGCAGGACATTATCAACGCTATAGAAAAATATGAGGTCCTCACCGCCCCAAAGAAGGGTATCGTTGATGAAGGAACATTGACCGCTCTGATAACAAGTCTTGGAAAAAGGCATTCAACCAACTATAAAAAAGCTTATTTGGTACACTACCAGAACAAGCTAATTCCGGTAAATGTAGACGACATTGCATGGTTGTATACCGAACACGATGTGGTGTACGCACAGACCTTTAAAAATAAAACCTATACCCTGGAAGCTACACTGGAACGCATTGGCTCAGAAATTTCCCCGGTACAGTTTTTTAGAGCAAACCGGCAGTTTATTATAAATAAGCGTGCCATCCGGGATATCGACTTCTACTTCCACGGCCGATTGATTGTCAATGTAGATCCGATGCCTGACCACAAGATCATCGTAAGCAAAGCGAAAGTACCCCAGTTTAAACAATGGATGAGTAGCGACACCAATCCTTCGTAGATTTTGGTAGCACTAGGCCTTCCACTGGTTAAAGTGTAAGGTTACCACAGTTGAGGTGATATCTATAGTCTTTGTTCCCGGTATGGTCCACTATTCCTGAAACTTCACCAGCTATTTTGACTACTTCACCCTTTTCCCTCCAATTACACTGCTAATTAGGAATCACCTTTACAGTATCAAATTTTATGTGTTATGAAAAGAGTGAACTATGTAGTTATCGCTAGTGTTTTGTTTAGTTCTACAATCCTTACCTCCTGTGGAACTACTAAAGTGGTGTATCGTCCAATCCCCCAACCTCCTATTCGGGTAGTACGACCTCTCCCCAGAGCGGTGGTAGTATATCCTGCGCCCGTTGTAGTATATCCCAAAAGGATAATTGTGGTTGATAAGACGCATTAAATGCACTAATTGCTTTTGAAGCATCCTTTGCAATTCTCTAAAAAGAATCCCATTAAAACTGAATAAAATAAAAAATGATGAAAACAAATTTTAAAACGATTAGCAGAAGAATTATAGGGCTTTGGGTTATGATAATTTCCATCGGATTTGCTTGCTGTGAGGATGACAATGATACCCTAGTGATTGACCTCAATGTTGCAGAGGATGATATAGAAGAACTCTTTGCTGTACTACTCTCTTACGATACCTATGGCCTGGTAGCACAATTTGAGGAAGTTAGTGAAGAAATAGAAAGCATTTCGGAATGCGAAGCGACCACAACCAACATTGAAACAGAGTCGGGTGGTTTCAATAACTATAGCTATGAGTACCGCTTTACGGAAGTCTACACTTTGTTTTGTACACCTGAAAGAAACCTAAGTTATACGCTTGATGGGGTACAGGAAATAGATGCCTACAATTATGATGCGGTGCATCAAATTACCAGCGACTTTACCACTACAGGCTTGGAAGAGACAGATTTCAATGAAATATATAATGGAAATTATGACAGGACCGGAGCATGGGAATCCAACTTCAATGAGGATACCTATGATTTTATTTACGATAGTACGGTAGTGGATATTCTGGTGTCTAAGGAAAGTAATACGATCCAATCCGGTAGCTCTACCTTTACTCTGGAACAGACCTACAGCCGGGATAATCTCACCTATACCTATGGGGGGACCATTACCTTCTTAAATGAAGATGAAGCCCAGGTGACCTTTGATGATGGCGAAACCTTTATTGTGGATCTTACCAACGTAAGTATTCAAGATTGATAAAATGCACTTAATTCATGAATGGGAAAAAGAGAGGTGTAAAAAAGGGCTAAGCGATGGCTTAGCCCTTTTTTAACGTTATTCTTTCGTCGCTTTATTGTAACTGAACCAACTCCCGCCGCCTTGGGCTATTCTCAAGCACTGTAAGCATTCTGTCCTTTTGATCCAGCGTAAAAACATTCATACAGGCGTCATTGGTATAATCCATATAGTTTTCAAAAAGGTCCAGCGTGCCACAGGAAATGCTTTCCACAGGGCATCCGGAATTGGGTGCCGCAGCTATTGGCGTATCCAGGCAAAAGTCGTCCACTGTGCAGTCGCCATCGCCCCAAATATGTCGCAATCCTAGCCAGTGTCCTACTTCATGTGTCGTGGTTCTCCCTAAATCAAAAGGGGCGATCAGCCCGGGGAAATTTCCTTTTTCACTACTGCCAAAGTATTTATAACCTATAACTATTCCGTCCGTTTCCGGACTACCTCCAATTTCATTTAACCCATCCAAGCCAGACGCATCGGGAAACTGAGCATAGCCTAACAAATCCCGACTTAAAAAGCCACCGAAATTTACGGTCCATATATTACAATAGTGATCCGTAGGCCATATGGTATTGGGCTTTAGATCGGTTTCAATAGGGTTTCGAAATATCCCTTTTGGCCACTCTTGTCTGTTTCCATTAATGCGATCTATCCCGGGTTCTCCAAGGAGCCTCCCATCCGGGTCTTGTTCAGCGAGATAAAATTCTATTTGGGTATCTGCCCCTATGCCCAGAGTATTAAAACCATTGGTACCGGAAACCCTTCGGAAATCCTCGTTAAGTACTTCAATTTGGGATCGCACCTGTTCTACAGAAATATTGGCACCTTCGCCCACCGGTTCCCCTGCATGTACCACATGTACCACAACAGGTATCCTATAGATCAAAAGTTCTTCTTCCTCAATTTCATTCGTTATTTCATCGGTAGAACAGGAAGCCAGTATTGCGGTTAATAGGATATATGTAAATCGTTTTTTCATGCGTAAGGTTTTCGTCAAACTTAGCCTTCGCCATACCAACTTACGCTCGCCTTTTTGGCAAAGCCGTAAAAAATCCGGTTCAAGTGTCCTATACCTCACCTGAAGTTTAAAAGAGTTCAGCGTGGAAAAAAGAGAATTCACCTAAGTATTCTTCCAGATCAGTCAGTTTGCCACAGCATTTGGCGCAAAGAACCCGGACTTTTATTAAAAAAAATGGATAGCGTTGCAACACCCCAGAAACGATTTGTATTCTTACTTATTTTGATTTTTATACTGGTAGAACTTATCTGGAGCTACCGCAAAAGTCGAAAGACCTATGATGCAAAAGATACCTTGGCCAATATTGCTATCCTGGTTGGCTTTCAATTGGCAAAACTTGCCTTTCTTTCCGTACAGCTTGAGATCTTAGCTGTACTTTCCCAATATCAGCTATTCGCCATTCCTAAAAGAGGATGGTCCTTTTTGCTTGCTTTTATCTGGGTAGACTTTGTGTATTACTGGTATCACAGGCTTTCCCATACGATAAAATTCCTATGGGCCTTCCACATGACCCATCATTCCAGCATATGGATGAACTTTACCACTGCGTACCGACTAAATTGGTTTAGTGTACTGCTTTCTCCTCTGGTTTTTGGCCCCTTGGTCCTTTTAGGCTTCCCCATTCAGTTCATTGTCTTGTCTTTCTCTTTGAACTTGTTGTATCAATTCTTTTTGCATACCGAAATGATCGGCAAACTTGGGGTGCTAGAGTATATCATTAATACCCCTTCTTCGCATAGAGTACACCATGGCTCCAATCCAAAATACATTGACAAAAATTTTGGGGGAGTATTTATTATTTGGGACCTGCTATTTCAGACCTATCAAAAGGAAGAGGAGAAACCGCGTTATGGAATAACCAAAGGTTTTATAAGCAATAATCCTATTGTGCTTAACATCAAAGGTTTTGTGGACCTGTTTAAACGTCAAATAAAATATAAGGGTTAGCGGTAAATTGATGCAGCTGACCTGAGGATTATGCTGTAGACTTCAGCTACTACGGTATACGTCTCAATAGAAATAAGAGGTCTCGTTTATCCAATGAAAACGGTTCTTTAGTAATCTGATGTCATTTATGTCCATGGGGCTTCTTTTAGCGGTGATATGGATAGTGTCGGTTTTGATCATTCCCTCCAGCTGTAGTGTATTGGAATCCATTTTTTCGAGGCGAAAGCTGTTAATTTTTTGCCGGGCAACTAGTATGGAATCCATCCCATAATAGATGCTATCAGCAATACCCAGTTCATTGTAAACCTCCTGCATTTTTTCAGATAGGGCCGTGGGATCTCCGTATACCAGCAGTTCTTTTTTATCAACGGGAACTTTGATAAATACAACACTATCTCCCTTAAAACGTATGGCATCAAGCATGCTGTCCCCAATGATAAGTTGCCGCCAGCGTATGGGATCCTCTAACGATAAGGTATCTTCATTCATAACAAAAGATGTAACCTCATAAAGCCCGGAATATTCGGATTTCGCTTGTAATCTTTCTTCTGAACTCTTCTTGTAATCAATATTGCCTTGAACCGAAAAAATAAGGAAATACGCTATTCCTATAATTTTCAAGACTGATTTTGAAATGCGCATCCACGGTTCTTTAAATACAGGGGCCTTTATCATGGAAAGCGCTGTGGCCTGACCAGTAAAGAAAAATCGGAATATCCATTTGGCATCTTTGAGAAATAGAAAAAGCGCCATGATAAACAAAACTGTGGGATATAGTTTGGCGTGCACATCATAGCTGTAGTTTATGGCTATAACGTTGGCAAGCGTTCCCATAGTGATGATTGCTCCGAGCGTGGTTGTCCTACGAAATAACAAGAGCAATGACGCACTTTCTGCCAGACCCATAAAAATATTGTATTCGTACGAATACCCAAAAAACGCCCAGGCCAGGTGCATAGGTGATATATCTCCCAACCGCGCTGATAAGCTGTAATAGCCCAGATCGGGAAATTGCACCTTAAAAAACTTATAAAGCGCAAAAAGAAACATGGTGAATGCCAAATAGTATCGCACAACGGCCGTGAGCCAATAATAAAGTACATGATACCCTTGGCGCTTTCTATCGCGCCAACTCCAAATGATAGTTCCCAAAACAGCTATAACGGCTATAGTGAAGTACAGCAGATACACATACGTTCTATCATTATGCTCCCCGTCATATGGGGAAACGATAGTGTAAGGAATTTGAAAGATATCTTTTCCTACCCAGGAAACAACACCATCTAATAGCGTTGAAAGCGGGCCATAGTAGTAGAGTTTGGATAAAATTGGATTGACCGACCAATCCATAAAAATGATAAACAGGATAAAAAACAGGGTTGCAAAACGAAATGCTATTTTTTGATAGTGTTTCCAGGATGTAGAGGTTGAGGCAACTTTTTCCATACGCTTTTTTCTAAGGAGAACTGTTTTTTTATATTCCGATTAACCCCAAGTACTCAGAGAGTCGCAATATGCTACATACGGTCTTCACTAAAGCACTATTTTTTATTTTGGGGCTCCTGCTGTGGAAAATTTCCGTTATTACCAGAGGATCCATCCGTATACTGTATCGTATTATTTTCAATGAAGTTAAAAATTCCGGTGAGATCGTTTACTCCAGGAAGTAGTTGGCTACATACAAAAACGAAACCGCAGACATAGCTCCGGATCATAAATTGCTTGTAGCGTTGCATGTTTTCTTTTCAAACGTATTTGGAACGCTTGTCGATTGTTAAGATCGATTCTATTCAACCGTAGTTTGGATATCTTGTACTACCGTTTATAACCGTCAATGTAAAGGGATCGTAGTACTCCAATTGATATTAAAGTCCAAAATCACAAGGGCCCATAAAGGGTAGATCACCAGGGGACATGGCTGAATCTTCAGCGAATATTGAACATTTGGTCACATTGATTGTGTTCCAACCACTTAAATTTTGACTAAACGATAGGGCGCTATTGAACATGGCTTCCATATCGCTAACATTACTCACATCCCAGCCACTGATATCTTGGTTGAACGACTGTGCATTCCGGAACATGGTAGCCATGTCAGTAACTTTGTTTACGTTCCAGGAACCAATATCCTGATTAAAGGAGGCGGCCCCGTCAAACATGCCATCCATAAGCGTTACATTATCAACGTTCCATCCACTAATATCTTGATTAAAAGAAGTAGCGTTGTTAAACATATCGTCCATTCTTTCAACACTGGCCACATTCCATCCGCCAATATCCTGATCGAATGCAGCAGCAAAATTCAACATCAACTCCATGGTAGTAACCTTGCCTACGTCCCAGCTACTGATATCCTGATTAAAAGCGGTGGCCTCTGCGAACATGCCAACCATATCCGTAACATTACTCACATCCCAGTCACTAATGTCTCCGTTGAACCCATGTGCATCACCAAACATATACGTCATCTTAGTGACGTTGCTCACATCCCATGAATTTAAATCTTCATTAAAACCTGTGGCGGTGCTAAACATTTCGGTCATGTCCGTCACTTTGCTCAGATCGGGCACGTCACTAGCATTAAAAGACAGATTGGAGCATCCGTAAAAGGCCCATTTCATAGTACTCCAAGAGATATCGCCCCATTGTTCTACGGTAAGCAACTTTTCCCGGTTCCCAAACCCACCTGAAATCATATGTAAGCTGGGAAAATCGCCAGAGATGGAAACTGTATAGGTTCCGGGGGATGCATAGGTATGGTCAATATCACCCGTTATAGCAGTGCTAACATTACCGTCCCCCCAATCTACAGCATACAGGTAATCCGTAAATAAGGGATTGGTTGGAATGGTAAACATCAATGCTCCATCACCATAATTAGTATCCCCTACGATCCAAGTTGTGATAAAGGGCAAAGCGGTGTCTTCATTGGTAGTATCATCATCACCCTCTCCTGCATTAACATCCTCATCAACAGGGGTTGGCTCGCCGCTATCCCCATCATTATTGTCAATAGTGCCCCCATCAGTACTGCATGAGAACAAGGTACAGGTAAAATAGACGAAGAGCACTATTCTTTTCATTGTAACATCTTTTGGTCTATAGCGTTTTTGGCAAAATCGTTTCATCCCATTGCATTTTCTATTGCCCTATCCGAGAGATCTCCATTAAAGGCCGCAGTCCTGTAACCACGATCTGTATAGTAATTAGTTTGATGACATCCCACTTACCGATATTTTGATTGAGGGCAGGGTTCCTGGTGAACTTACTTCTCCTCATGTCCTTAGATTTATGGTTATGTTCTAGTTTTGTAGTAGCTCTTTCAAGCAATACTTACGGAGGATTCTTTTATGTCAATTATTTACATTCCCAGCACTATTGTTCTCATAAGAGATATTATTTGCATCTAAATTATTTGGTGATGTTTGTACAAAATCAATCCCCCAACCTCCACTATCCTTAATAGTAGAATTTTGTATTTTTAATTTTCCCGAACAATGGATAACAATATTGCCTTGCCCTCCCGCATTATATAGTTGTTGAGAACCTCCTCCGGAAATTTCACAATAGTCTAACTCGTTGGCAGCGGTGCTGGAATTAATTCCGATTCCGATCCACGTCCCTTGCCCTTCTACAACTCCCCTAAATATAATAGGCTCTTCCGATGTACCTATTGCATTTAGAGAACCGGATGTTATTCCACAATCAGTTCCAAGGGTGCCCAGTTCAATGCCTGTGCCTGCATTGAATTCAAAAATTACCCCTGGGCTAATAAAAATTTCTTTCTCTACTAAAACAGGTAGACCTAATCCACTCGGAAAAATTCTATAAGGTACGTTTAATGCCTGTACAGTTAGATCATTATCTTTAAGTCGCTCCCCGGACACATGAATAAAAGCACCACTATCATTGGTATCGTAATCACTATCGCTATCCAGTTCTCCAATGTGTGGAAAATCAATGTAAATAGGAGCAGTTTCATTAGCTGTAAAGCTATTGCTTTCGAAATCTTGCAAAATGGCATCTTCATCAAACATATAAATGCCGTATTCCTTACTCTCGGCAATAGTTGTATTTTGGATAATCACTTTACTATCACACGCTAGGGTAATATTGGCTCCAAAATCTGCACCATTGAACATTTTGTCCGAACCGGCACCAGATATTTGGCAATAAATCAGTTTATTATTGGGACTAGAAGAATTAAATCCAATACCCAACCAACTTCCTGTACCATTTACAGTCCCTCTAAATATGATTGGATCATTGGCTGTACCAGTTGCATTGATAGAACCTGTAGCTATAGAACATTCGTTTGCCAGTGGTCTGCCCAATTTCAATCCTGCACCATTCACAAATTCAAAAATGGTTCCTGGGGCAATATTCAATGCCTTTTCAAGATAATATTTATCACTTTCTGTAAAGCGGAAAGGCATATCCAAAGCGGCAACATCTGCATCAACCGTAAGCTCATCCCGAATTACTTCTATAAAAGCTTGTCCATTTCCAGTGCCATATGTTGAAGAAGCATCGAGTTTACCAATCTGATTAAAATTGATACCTACCGGAGAAAGACTATTATTATTGATAGTATTAGTACTGAAATTTTCAAGGTTACTATCCTCCGTTATATAAATACCGTAACCTTCATTATTCTCTATGGTAGTATTGGTAATGCTTGCCCTTGAGTCGTCTTTTTCAGATAGTTGAACCCCCGCTTTTACACCCGACTGTTGGGATGCATTTCTACCTGCATTTCTAACCTCAACGTAATCCAAAGTATTTAATGGGTTGGTAGAGGCAAAATAAATACCCTGCCAAACGCCTTGTAAATCGCTGGTTCCTTCAAAAATGATGGGTTCGTTTACTGTACCTACAGCTGATAAGCCTCCACCATCACTGGTAAAAATACCAGCTTCTTCTCCTTCAAATTGAATAATTACCCCAGGCGCTATAGTCAGCAAGGCATTATTTTTAATTGAGATGGCACATCTTACAATGTAATCTACAGCATTGCCACTTTCAACATCAGGCCATACCGTGGAACTTGTTATTTCGTTAGCATCGCAGTCGATTTCTATAGCCGTTGCGGGTTCTTCTACAGTAACTGTAAAAGTAGGGCCCGTAGCAGTTTGTTCTTCTACCGTAACACTTACAGCCCCAGTAGTTGTTCCATCTGGCACATCAACCACTAAAGTGGTAGTACTCGCCGATTTAATGGAAGCAGATGTTCCGTTAAATTCCACAGAATTTTGTGATGGGGAATCACTGAAGTTTGAACCCGTGATGATGACCTCTGTACCTACCGGGCCAGTAGTGGGATCAATTGAGCTGATAGTTGGAGCTTGTGTAGGCATATCAATTTGAGCATCACTACCTTCATCGGAACCGCAGCTATTAAACAACAGCAGCAGCATCGAGAAAAGACTAACACGTAATAAGGCGGCACAAAACATCTTGGGCAAAGTCGTAACTTTCATTTCATCTAAGGATTTAATGTTCACTTGTTTCCTTAAAAATGCAATAAGAAATTACAGCCCACAATCCCATATATATGTGATATTCACTATTCTATACTTTATCTACTTTTGATATAATGACTAATCCCGCTAGGTGTAGCTATGGATTTCTTCTTTAAGTCTTGGATTACTGCCGTCTTGGCAATGCAGCTATGGATTCCCATATTTGGTCAATTGCCTGAAGCCTCCGTCACCGCATTTGATGCTGAACAAGGGCTCCGAACGCATAGTTTTAAGAAGGTGTTGGAAGACGGATCAGGATTTGTTTGGATCATGTACAAGTACGGGATACAACGTTTTGATGGCACCCATACCGATGATTATTTTAAGGGAGAAGAAATGGTCTCAATGGTTCTTGACGATCATCTTGCCATTTGGGCGTCAACCAAGAAAGGGATTTATAAATATGATGCCCCCCTACGAAAATTTCTTCCTATTCCCACCACTGCCCCTAGCGATGGACCAAAACTACTCTTTCATAACAACGGATTACCCATCCGTTATTTGGGCAAGTCGGGTATATTTGAATATGATAGGAATATAAGCGCCTTCAGACCCGTAAAAAATCGTAAGGCAGTTCCTGAAGAGAACATAATCTTACGGTCTACGCATTTTTCAACTATTGGGCAAACGCTTTATTACACGCATACAAACCGGGTATGGCGTCACAATCTCTTATCCGGGAAAAAAGATACACTCCCTGTAAAACATGTAGGTTGGGTACATGCCCTTTCCGAAGATGAGATCATCACCACCAATTGGGAAGCCAAAACGTGGTACTATAATTTTTCTACTCATGAACGGATCCGATTAAAACTTCCCGGACCCGATACCTTTCTTTATGCGCATCATGCTTTTGCAACGGATGACGGCATTATCTACTTAGCTTCTTCCAAAGGGTTACTTCGGTATGATCTTAAATCAAAAAAGCTGCAAAAAATGGGATTAACCATGGAAGGACTTCCGTATCCGGAGACTGTTTTTAGGGCCATTTACCAGCAGCGCAAGGGTCATTTCTGGGCAGCGACCGAAAATAGCCTACTCCATATAGACCAGTCAAAGGAACATATACGGTATGTACGTACTAACCCTTACGATTCCATTCAGGAATTTGACAACCGCATACGGAATTTTGCAGCTGATGACGAAGGAAACCTATGGTTGGCTACAGGTCATGGTCTAACACAATGGAATTTGAAGAGGAATACCTTCCACACCATTGAAGCTTCAGAAAGTAGCTCCACGGGTCTTAACCACGCATCCATTAGAGGGCTGGTCTATGATGGCACCCATCTCGTTATAGGACAGACCAACAAGGGCATATGGTTATATGACCCAAAAAAGAAACGATTTAAAAGACCCCTATTTACGGACGATAAAGTTGGCCGTAAGTTACAAGATAAGGTGGCGGGAGATTTTATAAATCAGATTAAAACCCTGAGAAACGGAGACCATATTATCAGTGCGAGGGACGGTGCTTATTTGATGGATGGATCTACCTATGCTATCCGTGAAATCGATTTTCCCGGAAGCACCCACAAAGTGGTATTTAGCTATGAAGATGCGAAAGGCGCAATTTTTATTGGAACTTTAGATGGCCTTTTCCGCTTGGATGCCAACTACAATCCTACCCATGAAATACGTAAACAGCTAGACAACAATGCTACGTTATGTATTTTGGAACAGGAGAATGGCTATTATCTGGGAACACGTCAGGGGTTATATTTTTTTAGTATCGTTGGGGATACGCTTTCCGTAAAAAAAACGGCTCCCAAACTTCGGGATACCGCAATACAAACCCTCTTTAGGGATGAACTGGGGTACCTTTGGTTGGTAAGCGAGAATCAACTGCACCGGCTGGAACAGGAAACGGACAGGTTGGTGAGTTTTGGCCTTACCGAAAATATTCGTGGCGATTACTTTTACACAAACAGCTACTACCGCAATGAAGAAGGTCTTGTCTTTATTGGCGGTATGAGTGGCATCAACTACTTCTATCCCGAAAAGGTAACAATTCGTCCAAAGAACCTATACCCTTATCTAAGGCAGATCTCACTATTGGGCAACGCCAAGGAAATAAATGAGTTCAAAAAACTGGAATTGGCCTATACAGAGCGAAGTGTAACACTCACCTTTGCTACACCCTACTACGGAAACCCTATGGATGTTCAATATCGCTATTGCCTAACGGAGGATGGGGATTGGTACCATCTTGGTACAAACAGCAATTTAACCCTATCAAGGTTGGCGGCAGGAGATTACCGGCTTCAAATGGCCGCTTCAGTCAAGGAAGGCGTTTGGCACAATTCATCAGATATCTTACGATTCAGCATAGCCGCACCTTTCTGGAAACGCTGGTGGTTTACAACAATAGTAGTTGTGCTTACGCTATACCTACTGGTGCTGCTATTTGCTTTCCAGCGAAGAAAGTTGGAAATGGAAAAACAACTCAAAAGCTTCGCAACCTCACTTTACGGACAAAACACTGTAGACGGTATTTTTTGGGAAACGGCCCGCTACTGTGTACAGGAATTAAACTTTGTTGACTGCGTTATTTACCTATTGGATGACAAACGTGAATTACTGCATCAAAAAGCAGCTTTTGGGATAAAAAGCCCTCATGGTAAGAGTATCATAAACAAGATTGAAATTCCAATGAACCAAGGAATTGTAGGTACCGTTGCCTATACTGGTACTGCAGAGATCATAAAAAACACTTCAAAAGACCCCAGGTATATTATGGATATTGAAATGGGACTATCGGAGATAACCGTTCCCTTGTTTGTGGAGCATCAGGTTTTCGCGGTTTTGGATTCGGAACACCCAAAACGCAATTTTTACAAGAAGCACCATTTGGAACTGTTAAAAAAAATCGCTGCCATCTGCTCGGAACGCATTACCAAATACTTGTCCGAAGAAAAACTACGAAGTACCATAGCCCGGGATTTGCACGATGAGATGGGGTCTACACTGACCAGCATCCATATCATCAGTAAAATAGCAGAGCAAGATGCTATTGAAGATAGCACAGTGAAAAAGCAATTTGGTCAAATTAAAAAATATGCCTCCGGTATGATGGATAAAATGGGCGACATGGTATGGGTAATTAATCCAGCAAACGATGGGCTGGATAAGTTGATCTTCAAATTGAAGGAACATGCCATTGAAGTTCTTGAACCCCTCGATATCCTATTACACTTTAAAAGCCTCAAAAATCCGGATACCATTAAACTAAATACTTCCCAGCGCAAGAACATATACCTTATCGCCAAAGAAGCCATTAACAATATTGTAAAACATAGCCTGGCCAAAAAGGTGGTAATACACTTTATCACACAAGATGATTTTTTGTGTATGACCATTGAGGACGATGGTCAAGGATTCGAAATTTCATCGGATGCTAACGGGAACGGTCTAAAAAATATGTACAAACGCGCTGAAGAGATCGATGCACCCTTACGGATTACTTCCAAAAAAGATACAGGAACATCAATCCGTGTAAAGATCAAAAAAGAAAACCTTACTATCGAACGACCATGAATGTAAATGTTTTGATATATGAAGACAATGAAAGTCTGAGAAATAGCCTTGTTGCACTGCTGTCTCGGGAAAAAGGATTTCATATCGTCGGGGACTACTCGGACTGCACTGATCTCGAAAACCATCTATTTCATCTTCATCCGAATGTGATCTTAATGGACATTGATCTACCTGAGATAAACGGTATTGATGGTGTAAAAAAAATACGTGCCATTACTACTACCATCCCTGTCTTGATGCTAACGGTTTTTGACGATACCTCCTCGGTGTACGATGCGCTGTATGCCGGGGCCAATGGGTATCTTCTGAAAAAGTATGTTTCTACACGATTGGTAACCTCAATTAATGATGTTTTGGAAGGGGGTTCTCCGATGAGTCCGGCCATAGCCCGTTTGATCATTGACAGCATCAAACAAAAAGGACCCAAAAAAACGGCTTTGGACTATAATTTGACCGCCCGGGAAATTGATGTGCTGGTCTCGCTCGCAAAAGGAAATAGTTATAAGATGGTTGCCGATGATCTTACTATAAGTTTGGATACCGTAAGAACCCACATCAAACACGTCTATGAAAAACTACATGTACAGTCGCAAGGGGAAGCCATTAGCAAAGCTTTGCGGGAGGGGTTAATTAAATAATGAATTAGCGATATCATAAAACCTGTATTCTTAAGGCTTTTGAGGTAACTTTCCCTGGGCTGATCTTCAATTTTTATTGTGATTTGGTTTTTAACCAGACCAAAGCTATTGAAAATTGTTTTGGACCAAGGTGTTGGCAGCTTGTCCCAGACAGGTTGTAAAACCGATTTTACGGCCATCAAAATCTTCAATTCATTTAAATCCGCGATACCATAAACTAGAGAATTTGTTAACCAAACCCCAGTACTTCGCTCCAATGGGGGAATTGACCCGCAAAAAATTGATAAACTGTTAAGTTATATGTATTTAGACTGCTTTTAAATAAAGTCTACCGCTTTGATAGCTCAACGTTTTTTATCAAATTACTAATAAATTAACAAAATTTGATATTCTGTGTAATAGAAATTCAAAAAATATTAAACAAAAATCAATTTTGTTTAAGAATTTCTAAAAGCAGCCAAACATTTAAACGGTAAACTATGGCAAACGTATTATGGTTGCAAGGGGGCGCTTGTAGTGGTAACACCATGTCCTTTTTGAATGCCGAAGAACCTACGGTGGTAGAATTGATCACTGATTTTGGGTTAAACATTCTTTGGCATCCCACAACTGGGCTCCAAATTGGGGATCAAGTCCAGGAACTGCTCCGGGATATTTTACAGGAAAAAGTACAGCTGGATATCCTGGTGTTTGAAGGTTCCTTGATTCAAGGACCTAACGGAACAGGAGGAATGAACTTTTTTGCGGATCGGCCTATGATCGAGTGGGTAAAGGAACTTTCGGAAGTTGCCGGCTTTGTGGTCGCTGTAGGGGATTGTGCTACATGGGGAGGTATTCCTGCTGTACCACCAAATCCCAGTGAATCTACGGGAATGCAATTCCACAAAAAAGAAAAGGGGGGATTCTTAGGAGCAGACTATGTTTCCAAAGGAGGTTTGCCTGTCATTAATATCCCGGGTTGTCCGGCACATCCCGATTGGATAAGTCAAATTTTGGTAGCTATTGCTGTGGGTAGAATTGGGGATGTACTTATCGATGACTATCACAGGCCAAAAACCTTCTTTACCAACTTCGTACAGGATGGCTGCACCAATGTTACCAACTTCGCTCAAAAAGTGGATGGTGGTTTTGGTCGTAGAGGCAATGGATGTCTGTTCTATGAAGTGGGTTGTCGCGGACCAATGACACGCGCCAGTTGTAATAATATCCTCTGGAATAGACAATCCAGTAAAACAAGGGCCAACCACCCCTGTCTGGGGTGTACGGAACCTGGTTTTCCTCACAACGATCTTAAGAAAGGAAGTGTCTTCAAAACAATGAAATATTTGGGCTTTTTACCCAAAGAAGTTCCTACAGGAAGGACAAAAATGGCGTATTATATAGAAGCCGGTTTCCAAAAAGTTCTGCCGAAGAACCATAGGGTAATGGAAGGTTCAAAATAGTTACTAAAAAATATAAAAATGGCTGTAAAAGAGTTGAATATTTCCCCTGTTGGCCGCGTAGAGGGAGATTTGGATGTTAAGGTATACATCGAAAACGGAAAAGTAACCCGGGCGCACACGCAAGCTGCTATGTTTCGGGGTTTTGAAAAGATCATGGAAGGAAAGGATCCACAATCCGGTCTTATCGTTACCCCAAGGATCTGCGGTATTTGTGGAGGTTCACACCTCTATTGTGCTTCTTCTGCACTGGACACCGCCTGGGGTACAAGCCTTTCGCCCAATGCTTTATTATTGCGAGCAATTGGTCAGGCTACGGAAACCATACAAAGTATTCCAAGATGGTTCTACGCCATTTTTGCTACTGATATGGCAAATAAAAAGTTTGCCCAAAAACCGCTGTATAGCGAAGTAGTGAAAAGATGGGCGGCCTACGTAGGAGAGACTTTTCAAATAGGGCTGACCGCCAGTGGACTCCCTGTACAGGTATATGCCTTGTTTGGAGGGCAGTGGCCGCACTCCAGTTATATGGTTCCCGGTGGGGTTATGTGTGCCCCTACCCTGAAAGATATTACAAGGGCGCATGCTATTATGACGCAGTTTAAAAACGACTGGCTGGAGCCGGTCTGGTTGGGCTGTTCTATTGAACGCTATTTGGAAATTAAAAGCTGGGACGATATGATGGCCTGGCTCGATGAAAGCGAAGCCCACCGCAATAGTGATTTAGGACTTTATCTTAGGGCTGGGCTGGAATTCGGTTTGGATAAGTTTGGACAGGGAGTAGGCAAGTTCATGGCTTTTGGCACCTATCTGCATAAGTATTTATACAATACGCCAACCATAGAAGGTAGAAATAAGGCGTTGATCAGTTCCAGTGGTTTCTTTGATGGTAAAGCCTGGCATGAATTTGATCATCTAAAAGTCAGTGAACATGTAAAACACTCCTGGTTCAATGACCAGGAAAGTGGACTGCATCCCTGGGAAGAACCCTTACCGACTCCCGCGATATCAACTACACTACATGACACGGATTTCAGTGGACAATACAGCTGGTCGAAAGCTCCGCGATACGATGGATATGCTTGTGAAGCAGGTCCCCTGGCGCGGGTGATCATGAATGCTAATCCCAATAACCTGGACCATCAAATCAAAGATCCGTTGTTCGGGGATATCATGGAAAAGATGGGCCCTAGTGTTTTTACCAGAGTATTGGCCAGGGTTCACGAAGCCCCAAGACTGTATACCCTCATTGAAAAATGGTTAACGGAAATCGACCTGGATGGCGACTTTTACACGAAACCGGTAGAAAAAGATGGTAAAGGCTTTGGCGCTACTGAAGCCGCCCGAGGTGCTTTGGCGCATTGGATCGAGATCAAAAATGGTGTTATTAAAAATTACCAGGTGATGGCACCTACTACCTGGAATGTGGGGCCAATGGATGCTAATGAGAATCCCGGTCCTATAGAAGCTGCTCTTTTAGGTTCTGATATTGAAGATCCGGAAGATCCGGTAGAAGTAGGAATTGTGGCACGTTCATTCGATTCATGTCTGGTCTGTACCGTACATGCCCATGATGCCAAAACGGGAAAGGAATTATCACGTTTTAAATTGTAATAAAAAAATTGAGGAACGTTCCGGGAAAGATCAAAAGTACTACGGAACTTCCTGTTAAAATAGCTGTGGAAAAGAAAACTGCCATAATGGGATTTGGAAATCCCGTCCGGAGTGACGACGCTATAGGGATCTATGTCATTGAACGTCTCAAAAAAAAGTTGGAAGAACGACCGGATGTAAGCCTATTTGATATGGGTACTTCCGCTTTTGAGGTATTGTTCGGCCTTAAGGGACACCAACGGATTTTGTTAGTGGATGCCGTTGTCAATAGCGGGGAAGCCGTGGGAACACTATTTAAAGTACCCGCTCATGAAGTACTACAAGCCCCCAAAGAGGATCCTATGGTTTTTCTGCACGGTATGAAATGGGATCAAGCCCTTTCCTACGCTAAAAAAATAATGGGCAGTGACTACCCGGACGATATTCAAGTCTATCTCATCGCTATTGATAATACCAAGCTTGAGGTAGCCTTAAGTCCTATGGTAGAAGCTGCCGGAAATAAAGTAGTGAATTTTATTTTGGATGACCTACGGTCAGTCTGTGAAACCTGATGGTTGATTTACGATCTGGGCATATCATTATTTCGGCAAATTTGGCCAATAAATTGTTTAATGGTATTACTTTCGCATTTGCAACCTATGAAAAAAAAAGCAAACAACTCCTGGTAACACCAGTATCCAGTGTTTGGTTCGCCAAAGTTCATGGGGGCGCCCAGTTTATGCTGAAAGAACGCAACCGAGAGGGAGACAAATCCCTTGCGGTACGGGAAATCTTTATCGAGCATGAACTGGATGTTGAAGATAGGAAGTTAAACTTTGAACTGGTCGCAAAGACCAAATTGCTGAAGATATGCTTACAGAAATAGATCATGATGACGATTGGTTGTTGGATTCGGAAGTACAGTATCGGATAACCAAGGAAGATGGTCAATGGGAAGTGTCTTTATTATTTATGGATATCCATGACCCCAAGCGTTTTTTAATACGGTATATTGGCGTTTACCGAACCGAAAAACTAGCTCGCATCACAGGAAAGATCATGACAGATTTGGCCGCTAGGGATCCAAGAGGAACCCAAAGAGTCAAAAAAAATGCTTTCAATTTCTGTTGCAACTGAGCATGAGCTAACGGTAAACCATTATATTTCGGCAGTTCCCCGGCTAGCGGAATTGGTCAACGTGACCACAGATAACGCAATAGCCATAGGGGATAAGCAACTGCTCATTAAAGCACATAAAATACGTTGCCCCTTTGATTGGTATGACGTAGAACCGCCTTACCTTTTTCCGGACACCGAACTTACGGCAAACAATTTCTTAGCCCTGGTCTTCTACAAACTAGGCAACCATCAAAGAGCGTTCCAATATCTTAAAGAGGGTACGCCTTTGTATCGGGATATGCGCATCGCTACGCATTTGCAATTCGGTTATGAAATAACGACCACCATGTTACAATGGTTACAGCAGCACCATCCCCATAATCTCGCTATAGTAAGGCACTATGGTAACTTGCCCCATAGCGAAGGTATCTTTGAATTGGCTATGGTGTATCAAGAAGCATTATCTGCCGCTTCGGATGACGAAAAATTGGTTTTCTCTGCCAAACACTTTATAACACATTTGTTAGATATTGGAGAAGCAGGCCATGTGATTGAGCTCGCACGGTCCCTATTGGAAAAATCGGTGTCAGAAGCGGGAAGAAATGCGCTACAGACCCTTTTGGCCAAAGCGTTGACCGCTCAACTTTCTGTTCCCAGGGAGAAGAAAGTATTAGAGGAAATCCAAAACTTACAACAAAAGTGCATTGCATTTTATGAACACCATAAGGATACTGTAAATGCTGGATTGGTGTTGATAGATGCCGCTGAAATTGCGGGGTTTAGGGCAGATTATGGGGTAGCCAAGGGATTCATTACTACCGCCATCCAATATTTTACGGCTGCAGATATTCCTGAGTTTCTGGGAGAGGCCATCTTGCAAAAGGCCAAACTACTCTATTCATGGAGCAAAAATGGACAGCCTCAATATTACAAACCCGCCATTAACGCTTTTCAGGATGCCCTAAAAGTATTTAAGCGCGATGCATTTCCACAAAAATTTGCCGACATTCAACATGATCTTGCCTTGATCTATTCTGAGATCCCGGTAGCGCCCGATGAAAAACCGATATGGACCGCCTTTTGTGCCTCTGCTTTTAAAGAAGCCCTTGCCTATTATACCAAGGAAGCGCATCCCTATCAGTACGGAATGTGCTGCCATAATTATGCAACAGCCCTTATTGGTTTTCCTGAGGCCAAATTGCACAACAATCTTGAAAAGGCTGCGTATTTCTTTGAAGAGGCCCTTTTGGTAAGGACTGCCAAGGAGTTCCCCATGGAAAGAGCCCTCACTTTGCTCAACCAACTGGAAATGGAGTGGTTGCTACACAATGATGATCCTGAGGCTGAGAGACAGCGATTAGCGCTGATGGAAGAACATATAGGAGAAATTAAACAATTGGTAAAAGACAAAGGATTATTACTTCAGCTGGAGCTGCATGAAAACCGACTGGAGAAACTAAAAGAAATCATTTGAACGTATGCACGAAACTTCGATAGTGAATAGTATTATGAAAACCCTGGAAATGGAGTTCGAAAGGGAACAATTGGAGAAGATGACCTCTATCCATTTAAAAGTAGGCATCCTTTCCAATATCGAACCCCGATTGCTCCACAATGCGTACAGTGCATATCACCTGTCTCATCCGGAATACAATAAGGTGCAACTTACTATTGAGTCTACCGAGTTAAAAATCCAATGCGAGGTCTGTAACCATATTACCCAAATAAAGAAGTATCGATTCATCTGTGAAAACTGTGATCGACCCAGTAAAAATGTAATACAAGGAGAAGAATTATTAATCCACAAAGTGGAATTTGAAGATTAAGTTATGATTGAAAAGTCTACCAAGGCCGCTAGAGGCTCCGTACAATGTGAAAACACCAATATACACCTTTTAAAAGCCAATGATTTTGTGGCTGATAGTATCCGGAAGGAAATGGCCAGGACCAAGACACTCCTTATCAATATCACCTCATCGGCAGGCAGTGGGAAGACCACCTTAATGCAAGAAACGGCGAAAAAGTTACAGGACAAGATCAATATGGCTGTAATGGTAGGGGATTTAGAAACGGAACGGGATGCCCAACGGATACGCGAAACCGGAGTGCATGCGCTACAAATTGTTACCGGTGGTATCTGTCACCTGGAAGCGCAAATGGTCCATCAGGTATTGGATCAATTCGATTTGGAAAACCTGGACCTGTTGTTCATTGAGAATGTAGGAAACCTGGTCTGCCCGGCTTCTTTTGATCTGGGGGAAGACTTCCGAGTTACGTTGATCGCAACAACAGAAGGTGATGACAAGCCTAAAAAGTATCCAAAGATGTTCCTGACCAGTGATATGATGCTGGTCTCAAAAGCGGACCTATTGCCCTATCTACCGTTTTCCGTGGCTGCTGTGACCCAGGACGCACGTGAGGTAAATCATGAGTTAGAGGTTATTCAGATCTCTTCAATAAAAGATGAAGGCATTGACGAGTGGTGTAATTGGTTGCTGGAAAAGGTAAATGCCAAAAAAAGGCTTTAGCCGGTTGTGCTTAAAACCTTTAAAATACAGATTGGCGGTCAAGTTCAAGGTGTTGGTTTTAGGCCATTTGTATTCAATTTGGCCAATAGATATGGCCTCCAGGGTACGGTAAGCAATGATGGTAAAGGCGTTTTGATCTACGCCAATGGACAAAAGAATACGGTAGTGAAATTTAGAGAAGACATATTGGAAAAAGCACCGGATACGGCAATAATTCAATCGGATAGCATGGTGGAGGTAGCGCCAATGGAATTTGATGGGTTTCGTATTGTATCGCCCTTAAAAAAACAAAAGGTAGCGATTCCACTCACCGCCGATTTCGCCATTTGTTCTTCCTGCAAAAAAGAAGTGCAGGACCCGGGTAATCGACGCTTTCGATATGCTTTTACTACCTGTACCCAATGCGGTCCTCGTTATGCCATTACTCAACGGTTTCCTTTCGAACGGGAAAATACAAGCATGACCAAGTTCAAAATGTGTCAGGAATGTAGCGAAGAATATCAAAATCCGGAAAACCGCAGGTTCCATTCCCAGACCAACAGTTGTGCCGATTGTGGGATGCAACTAAAATTGGTAGATGCAGCAGGGGAAAGCGTTGTATTGGAAGAGGTAACAGAAATCCAGCAGCTTTCCCGCTTCCTGCTAAATGGAGCCATTGTAGCTATAAAAAGCACCAACGGCTATTTGCTGTGTGCCGATGCGCGAAATGAAAAAACGATTCGGGAATTACGAAAAAGAAAACAACGCCCTGCCAAACCGTTCGCTTTACTTTATAAGACCCTGGAGGAAGTCCAAAATGACTTCGATTGCACTCCGCAAGAGAAGAAGGCCCTTTGCTCCAAAACGGGACCCATTGTTGTGTTGTCGCCGAAAGCTAACGCCAGGAAAAAAATAGCCGGAGCGGTGGCCCCTGGCCTTGACCGATTGGGTGTGATGCTCCCCGCGAGTGCAGTACTGAGTTTACTTGCCGGAGAAGTAAAGATCCCTTTAGTCGCGACTAGTGGAAATATCCACGGCTCTCCGATTTTATCCGATGAAAAAGAAGCTCAAGAGAAATTGCAAGCTGTTGCGGATTATTTTTTGCACCATAATTTGGATATTTCCTTCCCGCAGGATGATTCAGTTTGGCAATTTATAGGAGCACAACGACTACTGCTACGTCGCTCAAGAGGAATGGCCCCTAATTTTATGGGATATCGGCCAACCGATCAAAAAAGAGTACTGGCCATGGGTGCTCATTTAAAAAGTACATTGGCCTTTGTCCCTAATGGACATACGTATTTGAGTCCCTATTTTGGCAACTTAGACACCTATGAGGTGCTTCAACGGTATAGGGATACCTTGCAAGGCTATATTCAAATCTTTGAAGCGCTACCGGAACTAATTATAGTGGATAGCCACCCCTCCTACCAAAGTACCCTTTTGGGAAAAGAGCTCGCCCGAAAATGGCAAATTCCCGTAGTGGCGGTACAACATCATAAGGCACATTTTGCTAGTGTTTTGGCGGAGCATAATTTGTTTGGCGCTAAAGCACCAGTTCTTGGAGTTGTTTGGGATGGCACCGGATTTGGGGATGATGAGATGATCTGGGGCGGAGAGTTTTTTATGTACAACGAAAACCAAATAGAGCGACTGGATCACTTTGCCTATTTTGACGTTCTTGCCGGGGATAAAATGGCCCAAGAGCCTCGATTATCACTACTCAGTCTAGTAGATGCTGATACTGAAATCCAAAATAAGTTTTCAACCTCCGAGTGGAAGATCTATCAGAAGCTAAAAACGAAGCAAGGATTAAAAACATCCTCCGTGGGTCGGGTATTTGATGCTATGACTGCCCTTCTTGGACTATTGGAGGTATCCAGTTACGAAGGAGAAGCCGCTATGCTTTTAGAAAGCCTGGCCTGGCAATATGGGGATGGGACATTAATGGATTTTTTAGAAGGGGTATCCTACACAAATATCCCAACTCAAAAAATAATTGCGATAGCGCAGGAATTAAAGCAAGACGGACAAATTGCTTCATTTATCGCTGCAAGTTTTGTTTTTACCCTGGCTAAGACGATTATCCGAATGGCGCTAGAACACAATATAAAGCAAGTAGCCTGTAGTGGCGGGGTTTTCCAAAATAGATTGCTTGTAAAAAACCTAATAGATCTGGCCGATAAGGTGGGCCTCGAGTGTTTTTTTAATACCGCGGTATCTAGTAATGATGAAAATATAGCGTTGGGTCAATTGACCTATTATCAAAATATAAAAGAGGAAACATGTGTTTAGCAGTACCGGGAAAGATAAAGAGTATAACCACCATTCACGATGGTTTGGTGCGGATGGCAAAAGTGTCCTTTGGAGGTATTACCAAAGAAGCCAGTTTGGAAATGCTGCCAGATGCCCAAGTAGACGACTACGTGTTGGTACACGTGGGTGTAGCTATTAGTAAAGTGGATGAGGAAGAAGCCCAAAAAACCTTTCGGTATCTAGAGGAAATCGGAGAGCTGGGTGAACTGGAAGATGTTGACGAATATTTACCAAAAAACGATGAAAACGAACAACTATGAAATACCTGTCAGAATATAGAGATCCGGAATTGGCCAGAAAATATCTGGAAGAGATCAAGCACACCGTTTCACGGCCATGGTCCATTATGGAAGTCTGTGGAGGCCAAACTCATAGTCTAGTCAAAAACGGGATTATTGAGATGCTACCCAAAGCAATTACTATGGTCCACGGGCCAGGCTGTCCCGTCTGTGTAACTCCTTTGAAGCTTATTGATAAGGCGATTCACCTGGCGTTGGAAAAAAAAGTTATTCTCTGTTCATTTGGAGATATGTTACGGGTGCCCGGTTCTGAAAAAAGCCTATTGGAAGCCAAAGCGGAAGGCGCTGATATCCGGATTTTATACTCTCCACTCGAGGCCGTTAAAATAGCTGAAGACCACCCTGATCGGGAAGTCGTTTTCTTTGCCGTAGGTTTTGAAACCACAGCACCAGCCAACGCCCTTTCAGTGCTTCATGCCCATCGCAAAGGGGTAACGAATTATGCTATTTTAGCATCTCATGTTTTGGTACCCCCGGCAATAAAAGCGGTAATTGATGACGATGAAAGTAGAATCGATGGATTTTTAGCTGCAGGTCATGTCTGCACCATAATGGGAAATGCGGAATACCACCCCCTCTCTACTACTTATAAAGTGCCTATTGTGGTAACGGGTTTTGAACCATTGGATGTACTTCAGGGTATTTTAATGGTGGTACGGCAATTGGAACAGAGCAAATCTGAGGTAGAGAACCAATATGCACGGATCGTTCGGGAAGAAGGCAATATTGAGGCACAAAAAGTAATCCACGAGGTTTTTGAAGTACAAAACCAAACCTGGCGCGGTATTGGGGAAATTCCGGAAAGTGGTTATGCCGTGCGGCCAAAGTACGCCCTGCACGATGCTAGCAAGAAATTTGAGGTCACTATTGAAGAGGCCCCGGAAAATCCAAAATGCATCTCCGGATTGATCATGAAAGGCATTAAAAAGCCTTTTCAATGCTCACAATTCGGAAAGAAATGTACCCCGGCATTTCCACTTGGGGCACCTATGGTGAGTAGTGAAGGGGCGTGCGCCGCCTACTATCACTTTTCAGGAATGGTTGAAGCGTAACACGGTTGGATGTCGGAGGAAAAGAAACTGCGTATACAATTGCAATGTCCCATGCCCAAGCTGGACTTTGATGTTATTACCTTGGGTCATGGGAGCGGAGGATTGCTAACAAATAAATTGCTAGACACCGGTGTATTTGACCTGCTTTCCAACCCTATTTTGGAGGAACGCCACGATGGTGCTGTTTTAGATCTGAATGGCAAAACGGCTTTTTCAACAGATAGCTTTTTGGTAAGCCCCATTTTCTTTCCCGGAGGGAATATTGGGGAATTGGCCGTGAACGGTACCGTGAACGATTTGGCCATGTGCGGAGCTGTTCCCAAGTATCTCTCCCTGAGTTTTATTATTGAAGAAGGTCTGAAAATGGAAGAATTCTGGAAGATCTTGGTCGCCATTAAATATGCCTGTGAGCAGGCAGGAGTTCAGGTAGTAACCGGAGATACCAAAGTGGTTGAAAAAGGGAAAGGCGATAGGATCTTTATCAATACCGCAGGCGTTGGACAAGTACATCCTAAGGCGAATATTTCGGCTAATACTATCACGGTTGGGGATAAAATTATTATTAGCGGGCAGATTGCCGCCCATGGAATGGCCATTATGTCTGTACGAGAAGGTCTGGAATTTGAATCTGAAATTCAAAGTGATACCACAAATTTAAATTATACCATTCTGAACCTTATTGAAAAATTTGGTTCGGATATCCATCTGTTAACCGATCCTACCCGAGGAGGAGTAGCCACCGTTCTTAAGGAAACCGCTGAATCTATTCGAAAAGGGGTAGCTATCTTTCAAAAGGATATTCCTATCGATAACCAGGTGGGGAGTGCTTGTGAGCTTTTGGGATTAGATCCTTTATATGTGGCCAACGAAGGCGTATTCGTCGCTTTTGTAGCCAACGAGGTGGCCGACGCTGTTTTGGCAGAATTGCAAACCGATATAAATGGCACCCACGCCCGAATTATAGGTACCGTGACTGAGGCACATCCCGGCCAGGTCATTTTAGAAAGTGCTATTGGAGGCAAAAGGGTGGTGAGCATGTTGCCGGGAGAACAACTGCCAAGAATCTGCTAGTATGGATTTTTCAACCTTAGGACCACATGTGGCGCATCCTTATATTTTCAAAGGATCTTCCCTAAAACCATTTTTAGCCCCAAGAGGAGTGCATGTGGTAAACAATATGCTTTTTGTCTCAGATACTGGGCAAAACCGCGTATTTGTCTGGTATGAGCTCCCTACTACTTTGCACCGGGATCCAGACATTGTTTTAGGGCAACAAAGTGTGGGAGCGTCAGGCAGAAATGCCGGAGGAGCGGTTTCATCACAAAGTTTACACTACCCCTCCGGAATATGGAGCGATGGTGACCGATTGGTTGTAGCCGACGCATGGAACCACAGAGTATTGATTTGGCACCAACTGCCCAGAGAAAATGGTCAGGCGGCAGATGTGGTTTTGGGACAAGCTGATTTTACCTCTAATCAGCCTAATGCTAAAGGCATAGGCACTGACCCTACCGCCAAAACACTGCATTGGCCGTATGGCGTTTTTTCAGATGGCAAAAGACTGTGGATCGCTGACACAGGCAATAGAAGGATATTGTTTTATGAGACCTTGCCGAAGCGCAACTATGCCCCGGCAGACAAGGTTATTGGAAAACCTAATTTCACAACACGGGATTATGAAAATCATGAGCCTATTTGGCCTTACGCCTTGAGAATCAATACAAATGGTGTCTTGGCCGTCGCTGACACCCAATTCTACAGGACCTTGCTCTGGTACAATTGGGAGGAGGCCTTTAGGACCCCTGCAGATGTGATCATCGGCCAGTCGGACTTTGATGCCGCTGGGCAGAACCAATTTGGCCTGTTCCCGGATGCCCATACGCTGAACTGGACCTACGACCTATGCTTTTACAAAGAAGGATTATTAGTAAACGATACGGGAAACAGTCGGTTATTGTACTTCAGATCTATCCCAAAGGAAAACAATACTAAGGCCGATGCGGTGATCGGCAAGCGGGATTTTAAAACGGGGAGCGAAAATAAAGATACCATTGTAGGGACCGATAGTTCTTTGTACTGGCCATTTTCGATTTGCGTGCAGGAGCAACAACTGATCGTGGCCGATACCGGAAACCATCGTATCTTGATTACCGAGTTGGTACTTTAAAATCCCAAATAGAGCCAATAGACCCCAACTACAATAGCAAAAAGCCCGCCGATAATACGAATACTTTGGGACAGATTCAGATGCTTTGATTGGTTTGAAAGTTGGGTGATCTTCCCCAGAATATAGGCATAAATGGCCATAGCCGTAAGTGTTCCCAAGGCAAATCCCAGGATATAAAAAACCCCTTGTGCCTGGTTTTCAAAACCCAGTACAGGTAAAAGCAATAAAAAATGGGCCACTCCAGCCAAACCGTGTAACACGCCAATGCTAAAGGAGGTCCAACTGCTCTGCTTTAGGCTTTTCCTATGGGTATGTTGATGTTCCAGCGGATTGGAGCCGTGCTTATGGTCATGCACATGAATGTATGGCGCATCTCCACCATGAATGTGCGGATGTCTGTGCTTTTTCGGTTTATGGAAAATCCGAAATAAGGCCCAGGCCCCTACCCCAATTAGTACTATTCCGACCAATTGTTCACTATGCCTGGAAATGGCGGCCAATGGGATCAGCGCTTTAAACGTTAAAAAAAGTAGGCCAATGGCCAACATACCAATCAAATGACCAAAACCCCAAAACAGGCCGATGCGCCAGACTTTTTTACGGGTCTCTATAGCTAATGGCGTAATGGCAGCAAGATGGTCGGGTCCTGAGATAACGTGTAGAATAGCTCCCAAAAGCCCGGCGATCAAAGGGAATTCTATCATATCTCCACCGCATTTGTTTGCATATTTAAAAATAGGAAGAACAACCCTTAGAATGAATATAAATATTTGCCTTTCAAAGGATTGGTATATCATATTCCCTACAGGAATAGTAAAAATCTGTATTCCCCTTTTTCGGATACTCAATTACGCTAAATAGCGCTAAAGGTATCATCGGAAGGACCGAGAATCGTTGTAAAAACTACCGCTCATTTCAACCAAAATCTTCAACAATCGCTTGCTGGTTAGAACGTCACATAAAATACAATTTGATGTGTTTTTCAGCGGTACTCTTTCGCAAAGTCAATAAAATTAGGGAATGCGTAGTTCGAGGCAAGTTCCCCTAAACATCATTAGGCCCCTTGGTAAAGAAATAAATGTAAGCGCAGCCAATGATAAAACAAAGTGCAAAAAATGCAAATAATACAATATAGTTGGTCATAAGTAGGTGATTTTATAACATCTACGGAAAAACAAGCAACCCTGGATGTTGTCCGGAATACTTTTCGACCAACTACCCGAAATAAACGCACCCAGGCCGTCCCCATATCTGTCCCGCATATTGCGAATGGTATTTTAACGGGGTATCACAAAACAATAATTAGCAAATACTTTCTAAAATAGCCTCCTTAGGTAGTATCTTTGCCGGGCAAAAAGATACACAGCAATCCGCTGTGATGATTTTACTGCCGGCAACCTTCCTCTGATAAGCGTTTATATGAAAAGAATCCCATAATCTAATTTGGGGTTTTCTTAAATACAATTACAATGGAGTTAGTGCTCGTATTTCCGCATCAACTGTTTGAAGAAAACGTCTTACTCAAAAAAGATAGAACGACTTTTTTATTGGAAGAATACCTATTTTTTAATCACTACCGCTTTCACAAACAAAAGCTTGCTTTTCACCGCGCTACAATGCAGTCCTACGCCCACTTTTTAAAAACAGCCGGGTATCCTGTAGAATACATTGAATGCCATCGCCCTGAGAGTGATATCCGTGTATTTTTTGAAAATGTTACTGCCCAGGTAGTGCACGTTTTTGATCCTGTAGATAACTATCTGGAACGCAGACTAAGAGAAGCATGTATCCGCAAAGGGATAGCTTTGGAAATACACCCTTCTCCTGCTTTTATCAATACCAAAGCGGACCATGCGGAGTTTTTTAAACCGTCTAAAAAGAAATTCTTTCAAACCCAATTTTATAAACAACAACGGGAATCTCTACGGGTCTTATTGGAAGTTGATGGCACTCCAAGTAGTGGGAAATGGACGTACGATACAGAAAATCGAAAGCGATATCCTGCTAAAAAAATACCCCCTACAGTTTACTTTCCGGATACAACGCCTTTTCATGAAGAGGCAGTAGCCTATGTTGAAGAGTACTTTCATGGAAATCCCGGTACGCTTGAAGGTTCCATCCGCTACCCCATAGACTTTGAAACCTCACGTAATTGGTTAGAGCAATTTCTGGACTACCGCTTTGCCGAATTTGGAGATTATGAAGATGCCCTGGTAGACAAAGAGACTATTTTAAACCATAGTGTCTTATCACCATTATTGAACAGTGGGCTCCTCAGGCCCAACTATATAGTGGACCGAATTCTGGATTTTGCGCGAAAAAATGATGTTGCTATCAACAACACAGAGGGTATAGTACGCCAAATTATTGGCTGGCGTGAGTTTATCAGAGGGGTATACGAAGCGAAAGGTTCGGAAGAGCGTACAAAAAACTTTTGGGGTTTTGAACGTAAGATCCCCGAAACCTTTTACAAGGCTACTACCGGTATACCTCCCGTAGATAACACCATTCAAAAGGTATTGAAATCCGGGTATAATCACCATATTGAACGCTTGATGGTTTTAGGGAATTTTATGTTGTTGTGCGAGTTTGATCCGGATGAGGTGTATCGCTGGTTTATGGAGATGTATATTGATGCTTATGATTGGGTAATGGTACCCAATGTATATGGAATGAGTCAATTTGCAGATGGCGGAATAATGTCTACAAAGCCCTATATAAGTGGTAGTAATTACCTAATAAAAATGGGCGACTTTGAAAAAGGGGATTGGCAAGCCACCTGGGATGGCTTGTTTTGGCGTTTTATGCATATCCATCGCGATTTTTTTCTGCGTAACCCCAGATTAGGCATGTTGGTTAGAACTTTTGATAAAATGAGTGCTGAAAAGCGAAATGCGCATCTACAGCGGGCGGAGGAATACTTAAATACCCTGTAACCTTTTATCCCAATTTTATTGTGCCCTTTAATAAAAGCTCCTTAACCAAATTTTATAGGTTGGCTTAAACAATAGTTTTTAGGCCGATCCAAGGTCAACTGTCGCCAGATAGCCATAGGTATTGTATCTCTTCCTAACTACACTTAAAAATCGATGCCAGAACCGGTGCGGCTTTCCATGTTATGGCGCTTGTTCTTAATAAACGAACCAGAAAGAAGCAGAACAATTAGAACAACTTTCCTTGCACTGATCTTCTAATTTTTGTGGCGATTTAGTTTTTAAGGGGTAGGGTGTTTTAAAAAACACCTGTTATCGTAGTAGAACGTAGCGAATAATCCCGTAACCACTACTGCTTCATGAAAAATTTTCCAGTTCTACTACTTACGTTTCTTTTGTTGGGTACTTTCTCTTGTTCCAATGAAGACGAAGGAACACTTGTTCCGCAAGAAAATCAAAACCTCAACCCTGGCAGTGCTTTAACCACTAATCGTATAATGCCTCTAGGCGCATCCAGAGTGGAGGGCCTTCGCCCGGAATTTGAAAGCTATCGTTATGAACTTTGGAAGCTATTGATAGATGCGGGGGTAAATTTTGATTATATCGGTACACAGGAAGATGAGGCTTCTTATCCGGTATACAACAGTCGCATGTTTGACCTGGACCACGAGGGTCGTGGTGGGTGGACCTCAGGACAGATTCTTAACGAGATCGAATCCTGGATAGCGCAGACGGGCATACCGGATATCGTCCTTTTCAGTTCCCCTGCCGGGAATGATGCCTTGGAAGGACTTTCTTACGATACGGCAATACTGAATATCAATGGCATTATCGATGCCATTCAAGTTGCTAACCCCAATGCAACCATTATTATTGAGCAATTAGCGCCCGCAAGAACGGATCAAATGACACCACAATTGACCACCTATTTCAATAATCTACAGCAAGATGTTGTTAGCATTGCCACGGTCCAAAGTACTACAACCTCAAGGGTACTGGTAGTAGATATGGCCACAGGGTTTACAGATGCGCTATTGGCCGATGATGTGCATTATAATGAAGCCGGGGCACGTTTTATTGCCCGTCGCTATTTTGAAGTGCTACAGAACATCGTAGCGAAATGACCCCAACAGCTTTTGCTATTCAATTCCATAACGCATCTTTTTTAAATAGGGGGGGTGGGGTAAACTTGTTTTCTCCTGTTCCCTAACAAAAGCTATTCAAAAACCAAATCCATTATGAAAAAAGTTTTACGCTGCTTTACACTACTTTTTTTTAGCATATGCTTACACGCTCAGACCCATCGGGATTTTGTGGGTGCAGGCCATGACAATGGCATTGTGGTCACCACAAGCCATGATGAGAATGCTCTAAACCCCGGAGACAGCTCCGTTGACGGCTTTGAAGTAGTCAATACAGACCTCTTAGCGGATGCTTCCCGATTTTTGGCTCAAGCCACCATGGGATACGATTATGCGACCATACAAATGACTGCTGCTATGGGTTTTGAGGCTTGGATAGAGGAGCAATTCGCCTTACCCAGACAATCGTATGAAGACTTGGGTGAAATTATTTCGGAAGCCGGGGAAGCAGGTCAGGGGTGGTCCAATTATAGATCTGCCTGGTGGAATTATGTGTTGAGCGCTCCGGATCAGCTCCGCCAACGGATTAACTATAATTTAAGTGAGCTATTGGTAGTTTCTGGCTTTGGAAATGATTTCTTTGAAGATGTAGGCAACCTAAGTAACGTCTACTATGATGTGTTAGGCGAAAATGCTTTTGGCAATTACCGGACGCTATTGCGAGATATCAGTTTAAATCCCTCCATGGGGATCTATTTGAGCCATCTAAACAACCCGAGGTCCGATCCCGCAAACAACATTCATCCCGATGAAAATTACGCCCGTGAGGTGATGCAACTATTTTCAATTGGTCTGTACGAACTGAACAACGATGGTACTCGAAAATTGGACGGTAATGGCAACTTCATCCCCACCTATAACAACAACGATATTCGTGAATTTGCTAAAATTTTTACGGGTTTCGGAGATGGGCGGCCTGAGGGGCAATGGGGTATTGAAATAGGGGAACTGGATCTGGATAGCTTCTCTACCTATCCTATGAAAATGTACGAACAATGGCATGAGCCTGGGGAAAAGCGTTTGTTGAATGGTCAGATAGTACCGGCAGGACAATCAGGGCTGCAAGATTTGGAAAGTGCAATGGACAACCTGCACAACCACCCCAATATTGGGCCCTTCATTGGCAATGCCCTAATACAATTGCTTGTGACTTCCAACCCAACACCACAATACATAAGCAATGTGGCTAACGCTTACAACAACAATGGAAGCGGGGTTCGTGGGGATATGCAGGCTGTTATCAGAGCTATTCTTCTAGACAATGAAGCACGTAGCTGCAGCCCGCTTAACAACCCAACAGCCGGAAAAATGCGGGAACCTTTGCTCCGATTTACCAACTATCTAAGGGCTTTCAATGCAGAAAAACAGACTTTTCTGATAGATAATATGTTGGATTGGATTCAAGCAACAGGCCAAGCTCCAGTATATGCCTCTAGTGTCTTTAACTTTTTTCTACCTACCTACCAACCCCAGGGAGATATTGCCCGTGCTAATTTGGTAGCTCCCGTTTTTCAGATCCACAATTCCTCCACCTCTATTGGGTATGTCAACAAAGTTAATGAGTGGGTTTTTGATGAAACATATATGGAAATCACGAACCCTATGTTAGATTTTACTGAAGAAATGGAATTGGTTGAGGATGCAACAGCATTGGTCAATCGTTTGGATATATTACTCGCTTGCGGACAACTGTCCGGCACCACAAAAGCAATTATTGTAAATACCCTGGAACAGCTTGATGCGAACGATGATCGATTGGCCTTGGGGATCTATTTGACAATGATAGCTCCGGACTATGCCATTTTAAAATAAACAATCCTATTACCTCCAAGAATACCCGCTTTCAAAAATTTTTGTTATGGGAAAACATCACCACATGAGCCGCCGCAAATTTCTGGGTACTGCCAGTTGCGCAGCTATCGGAACAACGACTTTTTATTCAACCCTGTTCAATTTGGGCATGGCCAATGCCGCCGCCGGAAGAACTGCGAAGTACAATCTTAATCCTGCTAACAACAATTACAAGGCCCTGGTATGCATCCTGCTGGCAGGAGGAAACGATTCCTTTAACATGTTAGTGCCCACCGATAGTTCGGCGTATAACGCCTATGCAACAACACGCTCTAATTTGGCCCTGGCACAAAACACACTCCTGGGATTGACCCCTATTGCGGGGAATCAAACCCCACTGGGGGTGCATCCTGCTATGCCTGAGGTACAGCAATTGTTCAATGCCGGGGATTTGGCTTTTATTTCCAATATTGGCACCTTGGTAGCGCCTACTACTTTAGCGCAATATAATAGCGGTGCTGCAAACCTGCCCTTGGGATTGTTTTCTCACGCTGATCAGATCCAGCAATGGCAAACTTCGGTGCCCAATAGCCGTTCTGCTCAAGGTTGGGGCGGCCGAATGGCCGATATTCTACAAGCCATGAACGCGAATCAAAACATTTCTATGAGTATTTCACTTTCGGGTAGAAATGTGTTTCAATCCGGAAATACTACAGCAGAATACACCATACGAAGTCAAGGGACCGGAAGTATCGGTATTACCGGATATGGTGAATCCAACCTGATAGACCAGCTGCGCACCCAGGCTGTTGACAATCTCATGGAACAGCAATACAATGATATTTTTAAGAAGACCTATGCCGATGTTGTTGGGAACGCTCAAGATACCCATGAGATCTTCAGTGCTGCTGTGGGTGGGGTGGATCTTACTACACAATTTTCAGAAAGTGAGCTGGCGCAAAGTTTACAGATGATTGCCAGAACTATTGCTGCACGTAACAGTTTAAATGTATGCAGACAAACCTTCTTTATCACCTTTGGCGGGTGGGACCATCACGATGAGTTAACCAATAATCAAAATGCCATGTTGCGCGTGGTTAGTCAGGCACTGAACGATTTCAATACTGCCATGAACGAGTTGGGTTTGGCCAATGATGTAACCACCTTTACCATTTCTGATTTTGGTAGGACCTTGACTTCCAATGGTAATGGAACTGACCATGCCTGGGGTGGAAATGTCATGGTTATGGGAGGCAGTGTAAACGGCGGGCAAGTCTACGGCAGCTATCCGGACCTGGCCTTAAACAGTGGATTGGATATAGGCAATGGGGTATTGATCCCTACGCTTTCTACTGATGAGTATTTTGCAGAATTGGCCAGATGGTTTGGAGTTACCGATACGGATTTGCTCACTATATTTCCCAACCTCCTCAACTTCTACAGTCCAAGTCTTACGCCTCCTATTGGATTTATGCAGGTGTAATACCACCACACTAAAAATACCACTATGAAACAAGTCCTATCCCTCTTACTTTTCCTGGCTATTTTACCTTTCGGATATTCGCAATGTGCCACGCCGGAGATGACTATTTGGCAAAATACCTGGCAATCGTGCCGGGCCTCTCAGAATCCGAATGCAGATAGACCTGCAGGCCATTGGATTCAGTATGACTTAGGCACCGAACGGGTGATCTCTAAAGTACATGTGTGGAATGTTAACGATCCCGCCCAACTGAACAACGGGTTTAGAAGCGTTACGGTAGATTATTCTAATGATGGTGTTAACTGGACGCAATTGGGCACCTATGACTTTCCACAAGGAACAGGAACACCTATATACGGCGGATTTGAGGGATTTGACTTTCAAGGACAAAAAACACGTTATGTATTGTTAACGGCCAATTCTAACTGGGGTGGGGGTTGTTATGGTATAGCGGAGATAAAATTTAATCTTATGCTCGATTTAGACGAAGCCAACAATCCGGATATTGAAGAGGAGGAGGAAGAAGTAGAAGAGGAGCAAGACATGGATAACGATGAAGATGCGGATGAGGATCCGGAAGAGAATGCAGAAGATACTACCATAGAAGAGCCCATACCTGAAGAACCGCGAATGTTTATCTTTCCTAATCCAGCCCAAAACGAAGCCAATGTAGTATTTGAAAGTCCGGAAGAGGTGCGTGCCCAGTTACAGGTATTTAATGTTTTGGGACAACTCTTATATTCCAACGCTGTCGCCGCCATTCCCGGAGACAACCAATATACCCTCCCAATTCATCGGCTTTCTTCCGGAGTCTATTTGGTACGTCTTCAAGTGATAGGAAGTAATAAGGCGATGGTTAAAAAGTTGATCGTGAAGAAATGATTTTAGTGTATCCCCAGGATTGCGGGAGCGAAAACGTATGTCCTCCGGGGCAAGAGAGGCAGTTAATCTGTGGATGGTTCACTTTTTTATTCTTAGTGGTAATGCCCTAAATTTGTCAAGAAGGGGACAAAACGTTGAGATAGAAATGGATAAAATAAGTAGGAAGCGTAGCAGTTGACAGGTATCGATCTCCTATCATTGCGAAAAAGTAATCGCATCTCACGGCGGAGAAATAGGAACAGCTCCTGCTCCGGACCATGGAATCCCTTTCCACTATACAATTAAAAATCAAAAAGCATGATAAACAAGATTCTGTTGCTCGATGATAATAAAGCCACCAATTTTATCCATAAAAAATTTATTAGGATGACCGGATGTGCAAAGGAGGTGGTCAGTTTTGAAATTGGGGCAAACGCTTTACAATACTTAGAAGACAAGGAGAATAGTTTCCCCAACTTGATTTTTGTAGACATTAACATGCCAACGATGAATGGATGGGAGTTTTTTGAACATTTCAGTAAAATAGATAGGGTAGAAAGAGAATCGTGCAGATCTATTCTATTGACTACTTCTCTTAGTCCAAATGATGAAGATCAAATGGCCGAGGTAAAGGCTGTGGACGAAATTCTCATAAAACCACTGGAACCCAACGCAATTGGCACTATTGTCGAAAAATACTTTTGAAAAACATCGATGAACGGCATGCGCTTTTTTGTTCACAACAAAATTTGCGAAAGCAAACCACAAAAATGTTAGGATTGACAACAAATATAATTTAGCACCTATTTTCCTATTCTATCTTGAATGTAAATTCGGTATAGTATGGAAAACCTAATCAGTAAACAGCCCACCGCTGCACGGTGGGTACAGCAACTACCCTCATCCAGTGCATTACTGGATAAAGACCACAACCTCGTCGATGCTTCCACAACCTGGTTTAGCACTTTTGGCTTTGAACGTAAAAAGGTTTTGGGTAAACCTTTTTCAGAATTTTTTCCAAGGTATAATGATACCTGGGAAGATAGTTTCGAGTATGCCAAAGAAGGCTTGAGCGATATTAAAATCCAGGATCGGTTTAAAAATCATGAAGGAATTGAACAAGATTTTATCTGGAATATCAATCCCTGGAAAGATGGCTACGGTAAGTGTGTTGGTATTATTCTCAACCTTAAAGACATCTCAGAAAAAACGGCGCTCGAGCTACAACTGAAGAAAACACGAAAGCTCCTAAAAGAGAAAAGTGCCATTGCCAAAATTGGGAGTTGGGAATATAATATTTCCAATCACAAAATGTACTGGTCTAAGGAATTGAAGGAGATCTTCAACGTTCCTAAAAAGCATACAGCTACCTTGGCCACTTCATTAGCCTTTTTTGTTAAGGGACAAAGCAGGAACATGATTAAGACCTTGTTGAAAACAGCGATTGAACAAGGGAAACCATGGAATCAAAATCTTCAAATGACCACAGCCAATGGAGAGAAAATATGGGTAAACACCATTGGTAGGCCTAAATTCACCAACGGCAAATGCGTACGTATCATCGGTACCTTACAAAACATTACGGATAGTTACACGCCACGACCAAAAACACAAGAAGTAGCGCAACAAAGTCCGGCGTCTTATGAAAACCTATCTATCGCTATCGCGACAATTGACCTTGAAACGGGAAAGATCACTCAAGTGAATAGCGCGTTAACGGAGGAGTTAGGACTTCCTTGTGATACGTTCCTTAATCAACATTTTAAAAGTTTCCTATGGTTATCAAGAGAGGAGCAACAACAATGGTTGCGCTCATTGATCATCAATGGATCATTTGTCGGTATTGAGAAGGAAATTTTTCACGATGACCTGGCCCAAAAAGTGGTGTATCGGTTGAATGGAAAATTGCAAAGCACTGCTGCTGGCAAAAAAGAACTGATCGTTTCCTGTCAGAATATTACATCCTATGTACTGAAGCAAGGGACCTTGGAAACCGAACTTGCCTTGACCCACAATGAATTGCACAGGCTAACGCATTTTACCCATATGCTGTCTCACAACCTCAAAGGTCACGCCTCGAACTTTGATCTTTTACTGAAGTTTTTAAGTAGTGAAAAAGATGAAAAAGAACGAGAAAGCATTGTAACGGTCTTGTCACAATCTGTAGAAAATCTGACGGCTAGCATCAAAGATCTCAGGGAATTGGTTACCATAAGACATCAAGTCAATGAGCAAAAGGTTTCGCTTAAAGTCAATGATATCTTCTACAGAACGGTACAAAACAACAACGGCCTGATAAAGCAACATAAAGTCAAAATTCATAATGAAATCCCAGATGATTTTATAGTTAATGCCATTCCGGTATATTTCGAAAACATCATATCCAACCTTTTGGTCAATGCTATAAAATTTAAAAATGACAATAAGCAACCTATCGTGTATGTGGATGCAGAAAAGAATGATAACTATTGTGTAGTGTCCATAGAGGATAATGGGAGAGGGATTGATATTAGTAACGAGAAGGATAAGATTTTCGCCTTTTATCAAACCCTACAGAATATGGACTATTCTTGTGGGATGGGACTTTACCTGGCCAAATATCAAATTGAATTGATGGGCGGGAAAATATCAGTGGAGAGTACCCCAAAAACAGGAAGTACGTTTAAAATACATTTTCCTTTGAACAGCTAAAGCACCTATTCTTTTAAGTGTTTATCTAACAAAACCTCTCAAGTGATTCACTTGGGAGGTTTATATTTTTTGGCTATTCCCATTCTGGGAACGCTGCTTTTCACGGCCAACTACACTACACTATACATACAAACCTTTGGAGCGTAGATGCCTATACAAATCGATGATTAAAGTTCATTATCCATTTTACTAGCCGCTCTGATCGCAACGGAATAATAAGCTTGAGATATGGGTATTTCTAATGCAATGTACTCGCTAAAATCAATTATTACTGAGTACTACCGCATAGTGATAATAGCGATTCTGTAAGCAGTAAAAGTACGTTCTCAATGCCGAAATCCCCCAATTCTCTCTACTCCCAAGGCTGTTAATAACATTGTGAAGAACCAAAATTTCACAACGTAAAATGAATGTAAACAAAATGTGAATTTTACAGTGTCGTTGTTTAGAACGATTCTTATAACATTCTCTCATTTTATGGAAATTGCTCATATCACTAAAAGGGATTTTAGCACACAACCTTTTGCGCTTTACAAAATCACTAATGCCGTTTTAAAGGCGATGACCGCTGTGGATCATGGCCAAATTACTGATGCTCAAACAATTGCAGAACAAGTTTATGCTGTACTCTTGGAACGAAAAGGGAAAGATGAAAATTACGTTCCCACCGTAGAGGAAGTTCAAGATGTAGTAGAACAAAAGCTGATGTTAAGTGAATTTCAAGATGTAGCCAAGGCCTATATCATTTATCGAAATCAGCAGGCCATAAGCCGTCAATCCAACATCTTCGAAAAGCGCATCAACTTAAAACCCTATGAATATCCGGAATTATACGAATATGTTCCGGCTATCCGACACTCCTACTGGATACATACAGAATTCAACTTCACCAGTGATATTCAGGATTTCAAATCCCGGTTATCTGGTGTTGAGCGCAGTGCGATAACGAACACCATGCTAGCCATTTCCCAAATAGAAGTGGCGGTGAAAACCTTTTGGGGGGATATTTATCATCGTATGCCCAAACCTGAGATCGGTTCAGTGGGGGCAACCTTTGCCGAAAGTGAAGTGCGCCACCACGACGCCTATTCCCATTTGTTAGAGATCCTGGGTTTAAATAAAGAGTTTGAATCGCTTAAGAAAAAACCGGTCATAATGAAACGGGTGCAGTACCTGGAAACTGCCTTACGAAATGCCAAAAGTGAAGACAATAAGGAATATGCAGAGTCCATTTTATTGTTCTCCTTATTTATAGAGCATGTTTCCTTGTTCTCCCAGTTCTTGATTATCATGGCTTTTAACAAGCACAAGAATATGCTAAAAGGTATTTCTAATGTGGTAGAAGCTACCTCCAAGGAAGAACAGATCCATGGCGACTTTGGAATTGATGTTATCAAGATCATTCAAAGAGAGCATCCGGAGTGGTTTGACGCAACCTATCAAATGGCCATTCAACAACTATGTGAAGATGCATTCAATGCCGAGAGTAAGATTGTAGATTGGATTTTTGAAGCGGGTGAACTGGATTTCCTTCCAAAAGCCGTGGTTAACGAATTTTTGAAAAACCGCTTTAATAATTCCCTGGAAAGTATTGGTATCCAGAAAATATTTGATGTGGATCCCAAACTCCTGGCACAAACCGAATGGTTTGACGATGAAATTATAGGAACCAAGCACGGCGACTTTTTTGTAAAACGATCGATCAACTATAGCAAAAGAACACAGAGTATAACGAGTGACGACCTTTTTTAAACTATGGAAAAAAACACACTTCCAATTCAGGAGAAGACTACAAAGCCAAGCAATTCTCAACAACTTATTAATGCCAGAAAGGAGGCCATTAGCGATTTAACAGCTAAGGATAACGAAAGTGGCTTCGCATGGCTAAACGAATACAGTCGTAAATTTTTGGCTTCCGGGTACTTGACGGAAGGGGCTACCCCGGAAAGTCGTATTCTCGAAATTGCAGAACGCGCAGAACAGATTTTGCAGATCCCTGGTTATGCTAAGAAGTTCTACAACTATATGGCGGAAGGCTTTTTTTCCTTAGCATCACCGGTATGGTCCAATTTTGGAAAAGAGCGGGGATTACCGATCAGTTGTTTTGGCTCCCATATTGACGACGATATGGGTAATATTCTGTACACCCAATCCGAAGTTGGGATGATGTCCAAATTGGGTGGAGGTACTTCAGGATATTTTGGAAAAATTCGCCATCGCGGGGCACCGGTAAAAAATAATGGAGAAGCCTCCGGTGCAGTGCACATTATGCAGCTCTTTGAATCCATGGTAGATGTTGTTAGCCAAGGTTCTGTGAGAAGAGGACGATTCTCCCCTTATCTGCCTATAGACCATCCGGACATCATGGAATTTCTGGAAATTGGTACGGAAGGCAATCCTATCCAACAACTGACGCATGGCGTCACCGTAAGCAATCAATGGATGCAGGAGATGGTAGAAGGAGATGTTCAAAAACGAACCGTTTGGGCAAGAGTGCTACAGAGTCGGGGAGAGATGGGCTACCCGTATGTGTTTTTTAGTGACAACGCCAACAACGGTGCTGTAGAAGTATACCAGGAAAAGCAGCACCGTATACACGCCAGTAATCTTTGTACGGAGATCATGTTGCCTTCCAGTGACAATTGGTCCTTTGTTTGTGTACTTTCCAGTATCAACCTTTTGCATTACGACAAATGGAAGGATACCGATGCGGTAGAAACCATGGTCTATTTTCTGGATGCCGTTATCACTGAGTTTTTAGAAAAACTTGAAGTGTATCGGGACTCTTCAGACAGAGAGGATCGGCAAACCTTTTTGTTTATGGAACGTGCCTATAATTTTGCCAAAGAAAACCGAGCACTAGGGCTGGGAGCATTGGGCTGGCATTCCTTGTTACAGTCAAAGCGACTGGCGTTTAATAGCCAGGAGGCCTACGATCTCAACAGCGAGATCTTTAAAGCGATAAAGGACAAATCCTATAGTGCCTCAGCAGAATTGGCAAAACGTTTTGGAGAGCCCGCAGTACTCAAAGGGTATGGCCGTCGAAATGCTACTTTGAATGCCATTGCTCCAACTACTTCTTCTGCTTTCATCCTAGGACAGGTATCGCAAGGCATTGAGCCCATATGGTCCAATATCTATGTAAAGGATATTGCAAAAATCAAGGTCACCATCAAAAACAACTACCTGATGGAACTACTTGAAGAAAAAGGGAAGAATACTGCCGAGGTATGGCGTAGCATTCGCGATCGGGACGGCTCCGTACAACATCTCGACTTTTTATCGGAGGAAGAGAAAGCCGTTTTTAAAACGTATTCGGAGATCGATCAATTGGATGTTGTGTATCAAGCAGCCAACCGACAAAATCATATTGATCAGGGACAGTCCGTTAATATCATCGTGCACCCGGATATGCCTACTAAAGAAGTTAATAAGATCCATGTGACCGCCTGGAAACTAGGGCTAAAATCGCTGTACTATCAGCATAGTATGAATGCCGCCCAAAAGTTCAAACAGAAAAAAGAATGTGCTAGTTGTGAAGCATAAGGCGTAGCGGCATACCATCAATCCATTACCGCCGGGGCCTTTCTAAAAAACCATACTTTTAGGATACCTTTGGTTATGGCGGTTAGGAAACATTTGGTGCTTGCCCTTTGCTACTTTTTGGTAGCGGCTTTATTAGGCGTACTGCTACGGCTTTTTGTAGTAGCTCCGGTAGGTGTACCGTACAAGTATTTGGTTCATACCCATTCCCATATTGCCCTTTTGGGATGGGTATATCTTGCCATTACGACTATCCTGTTTGGTATTTATTTAAATACCCCTCAAAATACCCAAAGGTATCACTATCTTTTCTGGTTTACCCAACTCACGCTGATAGGCATGCTGGTTACTTTCCCTATTCAAGGGTATGCGCTATTTTCCATTATTTTTTCTACCCTGTTTTTGTTTGCCTCCTATTGGTACTTTTGGTTTTTCCTTCGATTTAGCCCTCCGGAAGTAAAAAATACCCCGGCAGCGAAATGCATTCGTTATGGGTTGTGGTACATGGCCATTTCCAGTTTAGGGCCGTGGGCGTTAGGAGCTATAATGAGTACCCTGGGCTCTACCTCAATTTGGTATCGCTTAGCTATCTATTTTTATCTTCATTTCCAATACAATGGTTGGATGATCATGGCACTGCTAGGGCTACTATTTTATATAATGCACAAGGCTGGTCATCCGATTTCAAAACCCACTTTTCAGCGTATTCTGTGGTCTGCCAACTTTGGGATAATCCTTAGTTTTTTCCTCTCTACCTTATGGATCAAGCCACATTGGTCGTTTAACATTCTTGGCGCAATAGGCGCATTGTCGCAGCTTATTGCATTTCTCTGGACACTACAATGGCTATTTAAAGTGAAAGGTCAAAAATCCCAAACCCGACGACCATCCTTTCTTGGTAAGATCCTACTCGTAGTCCTGCTCCTGAAGCTAGGACTGCAATTGGCGAGCGCACATCCTGATGTGGCACAACTAGCAGCAACCGCACTGGATTTTACCATCGGCTACCTACATCTTGTCTTTTTAGGGGTAATTACGATCGGTATTTTTATGGTTGTTCGTCACCTAGGGTGGCTTCGTTTATCCAGTTTCGCTATAGGTTTTTACCTGTTGGGATTCCTGCTGACGGAAGTACTGATCTTCTATCGAGGATTTGCAGCATGGTTAGGCCTCGGAGTACCGCCAAAATATACGGAACTTCTTATAGCTGCAAGCGGTAGCGTTGTGGTAGGGGTAATAGGTATTGTTTTTGACAATACCATTCTAAAACAATCAAAAATCCGGAATTGATCCAGGAGCGACCTATTTCTTTATAACCTGGCAGCCCGATTTTACGGAAAACTCAGCTATCCAGTAGTTTTAAAAGATCATTTACTTCCGTACACCATAAAAATACAGGGAATGCGAGGCAATGCTAACGTTAAAAACCTCTTCAATCGTCTTTTTAATGGCTTGTATTCTTGGGTCACAGAATTCAAGGACCTCTCCGGTATCTTTCAAAATAACATGATCGTGCTGACGATCAAAAAACGATTTCTCATAACGCGCTTTTTTATCCCCAAATTGATGCTTGCGTACCAGGTTGCACGCTATCAACAATTCGATATTGTTATAAATAGTAGCCCGACTTACCCGATAGTTTTTGTTTTTCATCGATAAGTAGAGTTCATCCACATCAAAATGTGTATTGCTGGCATAGATCTCTTCCAGAATAGCAAAACGTTCCGGGGTTTTCCGGAGTGCCTTCTCCCCGAGGTACTCAGTGAAAACTTTTTTGACTTGTTCCAGTTGAAGTTCTTTATTCATAGCACAAGGCGTATCATTTTAATTTCAAACTACTACAATGCGGTAGAACACCATGAAAAGGGGTCGGTCAAAATACCTCCCCCTTTTTAGGTCAAACCCGCTCTTAAGCGCTCATAAGGTTTTTGGGTGCCCAAACCGCACACATCATTCCCGGAGCTGCTTTTGCTGGGTTAGCGCAATCCTCCCGCTCATATCGAAGGCAGGTCGCACAATTTCTTTCATCGGCCAATCGAGCTTTCATTTCAAAGCTGTCACAGGTGTATAAATGGCCGACCTTAACGCTGTGAACCGAACACATATTATTGCTTCCAAGATTGTCGCAATTCAAACAGGTGTTTCCTAGTCGTATAGCCATAACGCTTCTAATTTTGAATTTACTCTAAGGTACGACCAAAATTAACTAGAATCAATATAAATAACTGATTATCAATTATTTAAAATTAGAATGCTTATAAATTATAAGGGATGACCAAAGTCATTTTATTGTACTTGAACAGCTAGCTTCAACTTGGGTTACACCTTGTTGATCTATTTGGCTAAAAGACTTTCCAATCTGGGAAGCATTACCTCTTTCTTTTCATGATTCGCTTCCATATCGGACAGCATTTTATCGAGTAAGGCAATCGCCCGATTAATATAAGGGCCTTTATTCAGCATAATACACTCCGCCTGAAGTGCTATGGTAGCATCCGTGATCTCCGATCGTGAGGGCAGGCCTTTCTTTGCTAAATTCTCCAATACCTGGGTGGCCCAGACCACGGGCACATGGGCAGCACCACATAGTAGCAAAATTTCCTCCTGTACCTTACCAATAGTGTCCCAGCCGGTTTCAACCGCCAAGTCTCCCCGTGCGATCATTACCCCTATGGATTTGGATTGCATGGCCGCCAATAAAATCTCTGTGAGGTTGGCCATCGCATATTTGGTCTCTATTTTTAGGATAATGTCCAATTGATCGAATACACCATGTTTTTTGAGTGCTTCATGTAGCTCAGTAACATCTTTTTTCGAATTCACAAAGGAAAAATTAACGATATCTGCATGTTCCGCAATGAATTCCAGATCCTGCTTATCCTTAGTGGTCAATCCGCTTATTCCCAAATTCGTATCAGGGAAATTTATCCCTTTTTCGGCCTTAAGCTTGGACCCATTTTCTCTCGCCTGGGTAATACGAACGTCAAAAGCCCCCTCACGGACGGCCTCAATAACACCTTCTATCTTACCGTCGTCAAAAAGGATGCGATCTCCGGAACTGATAAATCTGAAAACTTCGGGGAGCTGGCAGGAGATCCTACCGTTTTGGAGTACTTTGCCATCCTCATCAATAATTGCCGGAAGCCCTTGAATCGCTTCTTGAACAATGGTAAAAACATCCCCTACCCGTAGGACTATGGATTGCTCCACAGGGGGAAGTTCTGCTACCACAATAGGGTCCAATTTCCTGTTGGCGCAGTGAAGCAAGGTGCCTGTTCCAATATAGGAGGTTTCGTAGCAATGTGCGATAAGACCGGTATCGCTTTGTGCAATTACCTTTAGTCTTCTCCTCTTGTTTCGGGTATCGGTGCATGTGAATTCGTCCTGTAATTGCAAGGTTTCAAGAACCTCAACTGCCAGAGGCAAGGTATTGGGAAGCGAAAACTCATCTACTTTAGACACTAGCAGCACCTCTGCTGGTTGGATAATGTTGCCTGTAACATCTTTCTCCGGAGTAAATTTCCGAATCCTCGGACCCGGGGTTATATGACCTGTTCGGATCTTTGGCCCTGCCAGATCCATGGCAATTTTCACCTGTCGCCCATGTGCTTTTGCTGCTTTTCTTACGTTAGCAATGATCATTTTCCAAACTTCCGGGGTATCATGAGCACAATTGATCCTTGCAATGTTCATCCCATGTGCTACCATTTCCAGTACCATTTGGTAATCATAGGCTGATGCCGTAGGCTGAGTGACCATAATGCGTACCCGTCTTCCTTTGGAACGATATCCTAATAAGGCCTTCGTGTTTTTGCTCAAAAGGCGTTTCCCTTTTTTAATGGATAGTTTTGGCCGTACAGCAGTACCTACTTCATCTTCTATCAATTTTTTTAAAATGAATAAGGTATTCGTGATGCTGGCCAAAATATGGCCTTCGGCATTAGCAAACCGGGTTAACCCGAGATTGCGAAGTTTTTTCTGTGTAGTACGAAGATCAAACTTTCGAAAGGTGCGATAATGTACCAGGTTTTGTGCACTTCGGGTGTAGTCTTCGTGTACGCTATCCAGGACCTGCTGTTGGTCACTTTCCGCTGCTAAAATAGCCTGTGCTACCTGCTCCAGGTCGGTAATCGTTTCTTGAATCTTTTCAACTTTGACCTTCATTATAACCCCTCGGCTTTGAATTTTCTATTTCCCTACCGCATTCCACTACGATATACTAAATGTACGCCAAATCCCAGTAAAAAAATGGAGGAGGTATGTTATGATTCTGAGAATTTTGCGCTTGAAACCCAGCAGTTATAAAAGGCTTTTTGCCCTAAACATTGCCGCTTCAGGACTTCTACCAGATTCGATTGGGTGCTTCTGTTTTTGCTTTCTCCCGCTTCGATAACACTGCGACAACACTGCAATAAGCCCAGTGTAACTGCTCAGTGCAACGGCTGGGCTCCCTTCGACCATGCTCAGGGTAAACTTCTCGCCCAGCTTTTTTCAACAAAAAAGCCATCGATTTTCACCGATGGCTTTGGTCTCGCTTTGCTCCCCCTCACTTCGACCAACTCAGTGCAGCGGCTGGGCTCCCTTCGACCATGCTCAGGGTAAACTTCTCGCCCAGCTTTTTTCAACAAAAAAGCCATCGATTTTCACCGATGGCTTTGGTCTCGCTTTGCTCCCCCTCACTTCGACCAACTCAGTGCAACGGCTAGGCTCCCTTCGACCATGCTCAGGGTAAACTTCTCGCCCAGCTTTTTTCAACAAAAAAGCCATCGATTTTCACTGATGGCTTTGGTCTCGCTTTGCTCCCCCTGCTGGGCTCGAACCAGCGACCCTCTGATTAACAGCAGCGGTTTTGGGGGCAAACGTTAAAATTTTTAACTTCATATATTATTGATTTTCAATACTTTAATAGAATTTTGTTCAAAAACGAATCAGATAAAATCAATAATTTATGTGCAAATTATGTGCAAATTTTTTTGTACCTTATAATATGCAAACCAGTTTATCGCTCAGTTTGGACAAACGAAGATTACGGAAAGATAACACTTATCCGATTATCATTCGGCTTGGCCATTTTCAAAAAACCACTTCAATTGCCACTGGGCAATCCGTTCCAGAAATCTTTTGGGATGATAGAAAAAAACAAGTCAGACGGGCATATAAGGGAGTGGAGTCCGTAAGCTTTTTGAACAACTTATTGCGCACCCAACTGGCCAAAGCAAATGAAATCGTGAACAACCTTCTCTATAAAGGTGAATTGGATTTTATGTCCATTGTTGAAATCAAGGACCGAATTGTTGGGAAAACGAAGTATATATCCTTTTACAAATTCGGGTATTCGCAAGTTGAAAAACTAAAAGAATCCCAACGATACGGTACTGCACGAAATTATGAAGGTGTTCTAGGGATTTTAAAAACATTTACCAAGAACCGGGATTTGAAGTTCAACGAGCTTAACTACCAGTTTTTAAAACGCTTTGAGAGATACCATTTATCCAAGCCAGGGAATTCTCTAAATGGGATAGCTTCTTACATGCGAACCATCAAGGCGATTTACAACAAAGGCATCAAGGAGGGACATGTCCAGAGGGACAACTATCCATTTTTCAAGTATCAAATCAAAACTGCTCCAACCCAAAAGAGGGCTATTAATTTGGAATATGTAAAACGTGTCCTTGAATTACATCTGGAAGAAAACGACCCGCTTTTTCACTATCGGAACTATTTTCTACTGTCGTATATGACCATGGGAATGTCATTCGTGGATATGGCTTTTCTCAAAGGACAAAACATTGTGAATGGCAGAGTAAAGTTTCAAAGGCGAAAGACTTCTAAAGCCTATGATATAAAGCTTACACCTCAATTGATGGAGGTTTTGGATTATTACCTGAAAGGTATCCAAAAGGATGATTTCATACTTCCCATAATTAAGAGGGAGAGATTAGAACTCCAATATAAAGATGCGCAATGGGCGTTAAAAAGATATAATAAAGGCCTTAAGGAAATAGCAGGCCTCTGCGGAATTGAGGAGCGTTTGACCTCCTATGTTTCAAGGCATAGCTTTGCCACCCATGCCCTATTTAAAAACATTCCACTCCCCGCAATTTCAAAAATGTTAGGGCACAGCAAGCTATCAACTACCCAAATCTACTTGAAGTCTCTTCCGAGTAATGTGATTGATTCGTATCAAGAGGAGTTGAATAGCTTTTAATACGCTTTGTAGTATAGCAAACAAAATTTTGGAAGCTATCATTTCCAAAGACCATAATAGATACTTTTGATATTGTCGATGGTATATGCTAACTGTCCATTCCGGACAGTTTATGCCAGACTTTTTTATAATCCTGACCGGACATTCTAACATTATCAGGGGTAGCCCTATCCCATCCGTCTCTACCTAGATCCTTTAACCAGGTCTTAATTGCGTTAGAACTTTGATTGAATAGATTCTCCCCAACTGAAGCTCTAAACAATTCTCCCATCCTAAATGCTATGCTTCTGGGAATACTGTTTTTCCTCATCAAGACTGCCTCATCTGAATTCACCCCATAGTGTATCATCGCTGGAAGGTTCGCTAATTTCTTTTTCTCTGTCTCTGACAGGCTATCCCAGTCCAAACCATTTCCAGGAATCTTTTGAATAGCCGCTAATCCCCATGTTGCCGCATTGGAAATGTTACTATAAAGAATTCTTGTACAGCTTTCAATAGATTTTGTCCGGTTTTCGTTTGGAAAGTATCGCTTAGATATGGATTCAATATCCTCTCCATTTACCCAATCTGAAATAAGTCTTGAGATAGACGAACGGTCTAAGGTATTATCCCCAGACTTGATTTTCTTCATTTGCTCACGAATTTCAGGAGTATTCAACATCATCCCAACTAACTTCTGCAAACTTTGGTTTTGATTGGAAAACAACTGATTTTTACTCCAGTCTCCTGCACTTATACCTGCACTTCTCAACTCACCAATAAGGTTACGCACAGATACTGTTGAAAAGCCCGTCTGATCTGACAAGGTAGGGTGACCAGGAGCAACATTTTTTACATATTCCCTGATATTCCTGCGTAAGTAGTTTTTTTGCGTTTCAGTAAGTTGACGATAACCAAAGGTACTTTGAAGGTCAATTTCGAGATTAGCAATTAAACTATCTAACGCTTTGGTCTGTCTGTAGATATGACTGATGTATTGTAATAAACTAGACCATTTTGGTTCTCTGAAAAGCCACTGCTCGAATCTAATTTCGGGATTATCCAATGCTTTTTGAACCATCGAAACCATTTGTGATTGTAAAGATGCCGCCGCACTGGACACATAAGTCATCACTTTTTGCAGCTCATTGTCATTTTTCAATGTTATGCCAACAAAACCTATGTTCTTTTGTCCAGTTCTTCCGACTCTCCCTACCATATTCCAGAAGTCCCTATGCGGCATTATCTTAAATGGATAACTGTAGGAGGCCATTATAACAGATGAGATTGGAAAGTTAATTCCCTGTGCAATTGTAGTGGTTGCGACCAGGGTATTCAATTTTTCCTTTGACATTAAATCCTCTATAAGAAAGCGAATTTCTTCGGGCAATGCCCCACTATGGACTCCTATTCTTTTTTTAAGGTATTTACACAAGGGGAAATCTCTTCCTAATTCTGCTTCAACATACTTTATTACTAATTCAATATCCTCATCATGTCTATATTCTTCAGAAGAATAATTCCATAGATCCTCAGCAATATCAAACGTATCTCCAGGGGATTTGGCCAAAACTATAGCTGATTGATTCTCAAATGATGATGCAACGAGTGCCGAAAACTTCTTTTTTACTCCACCAGAACCATATATTATTGACCTAGTTAATGGTGCCTCATCATACCTTTTTAGTACGATATCCTGATCTACCTTAAATGTTCCTTTTTCAGTAAATAATGATTTAAGCTTTATGGTATATTTTTTTCTCGAACCATCTGCCATAACAGCACCTATGACTCTTTCATTGGGCTGCCACCAATGTAACCCGAGGCTTATTGGAATCCCTCTATCCGCACTTAGCCAACTTGATATTTCAGATGAGTTAACAATGTCCGGTGTCATTAGAAGAAAATTGGCCCTTCTGCAATCTTTTTTAATTGTCGTTAGCAAAAGTTCCAGTGCAATACCTCTTGTCTCCTCTTCAAGATTATGAGCTTCGTCAAACACCGCTAAAACCAATGGCCGGTTATCAGAAGTTCCCACATCCTGTCTAATTAGTAAGTTTAGTTTTTCATATGTTGTAACTAGAACATCGAACTGAGCAGATTTTGCATCATTTTCCAACAAACTCTCTTCGAATCCGTCCAGTTCTATACCACCGCTTAACTTTTCAACGCGAACACCAATTGGACCAAGGTCTTTTTGGAGTTGGATTGTAATCTGATTTGCCAAAGCACGTGTTGGGACGGCATACGAAACCCAGCCGCCCTGATCTGCAAATTGATTTAGAGCCTTTAGTATTCTATATTCAGCAATTAAGGTTTTGCCACTAGATGTTGGTAAATTCACAACGACAGCATCGTATGCATCGTTTAATAACCCTCCTTCGATAATAGACTCTCTTTGAGGGTACAGCATTTCAAATACTGGTTTATCCTCCCTATGAGAGATGAATTCGTTAAAACGGGTTACCCTGGAATTGACCCCTCTTGTAATGTGCCAAAGACTATTTCTAATCAGTTTATGGGCAAAGGGCTCAAAATACTGTATCAAAAGTTTGAAAGAAAAATTTCCAGCTTCATCTGCAAAACGTCCAGCATATCCTAGGTGATAGGTGATTTGCTCTAACGCATTGTTGGGCTGACCATCAATTAAATAGCTCGACATAATCTCTATGGATTTTGCCATATGATATAAGGCGATCAACTCAGAAGCAACTGATTTTTTTTCTGAAGGATTTTCATGTTTACCAATATGATTTTCTTCGAATGTGGTCTGTTCACGGCGCAACAAATTGATGTAAGTGATTGCTTCTCGCAACTGGTTCCAATCATCTTTGACTATAGTATTTACCAGTGCCCTGAATGATGTGTACAACAGCCTCTTGTTCCACTCCGCATCTTCAATACTATATAGTGGCTCAAGATTTAGAGTCTTTAGATGTTGACGAACAAGATGCCAGCTCTCTCCGAGGTAACCGATGGTTATAATCTTAATCAATTCGAAGACCTGCTCCTGCTTTTCTCTTGGCAAGGCCAAAAGAGTCGCGATATCAAAGTATATCGAGCAGAGCGCCTTAAAACCATCAGATTCTTGTTCTTCCCAAGAGTCAATTATGGATAGTTCACAAAGCTCCTTAGCTTTGTTTAGAAGATTGAGTTCTTCAGAAACCAAGTGAATTCCATCGAAGCGTAGTGCCACTTTTGCCTTCTGAATTACTGCTCCCACTCCTAACAATAATTCAGGGTGCAATTGTTCTAGAACACTATATTTGGTGCTATCGCTCATTCTTTTACTCCTCTATCTATCAGGTTACTCCAGTTACTTTTAGCTATTGGTATATAACAGGCAATCAGTTTCAATCCTTTTGGAACTTCAATACTCGTTTTTAGTCTATCGTAGCTTTCTTTAACATCTTTCTCATCTGCATCAACATCTCTTACCAAGACCCCAATTAATTGATAATTGGGATTATAGGACAAATAATAATTCTTCAATGCTTTCTTGTAATCCTCCTTAAAAGGGTGTTGACTATTGAGGTTTCTGGTTTTACTCGCTAGATAGCGAATTAGGATATTTCTTTTTTCCTTGTTGAAGTATAGGTCCTTCAATTGGTCTTCCATTTGACCCCCTCCCGTCATAACCTGTGGAGGGCGGTTGGCTATTTCTGATGATGTCTTTGCTTCACCAAAAAGGAATAGTACATCTCCGTCAATTTCAACAAAGCCAACCAAGTCTGCTCCTGTTTTATTCCCTCTAGGATTACGTGCATCCCTAAGCTCATTCCAATGGAACCTGACTTTTAATTCCAGTTCCAGTACAACTTCTGCAAAAGCTTCACCGATTCTCCAAGTCCTTAAATCAATGGGGTTTTCTTCCTCAATCGCCTGAATATCAGCTAACAGGCGTTCACTCTCAAAGCCTGTGGCAGGTAATCCAGCCAAGTCCGATAAATCCTGAGTAAAAGCATCCTTTTCTTCTTGATCCAACAGATTTGAACGAACCTCACTACACATCAATTGTTCGCACTCTTCACCTGAATAATCAAATCCCTTGTAAGACCTGTATTCAGTATCAGTATGCCCAAAACATATTTTCATTTAGCGGCCATTTCAGAAGCTTTCAATCCGCAAAGGAACGGATTTTCAATTTCAAATATTTAATTGAACAAGATTTGTTCGAAACTTGATTTTAATAAAAAGTACGGGATAATCAATTTAAGCTGCGCCCAAGTTAAATATAAAGGTATTTTTTACATAAAACTTTTTTGCCCAAGGGTTTTTAGATATTGGATGCCCTAAATATTTACTTTACTGAGCATAACGCTTCAAGAACTTGATTTGAACTTGAAAATTTCCTTTGCCTCCTTATGGATTCGATTGTAGTTCTCAGCTATTTCCCGTGCACCAAATGTAAACGTAGGCTCTGGCAATTTCCTTTTGATCTTGGGAGTCCGAAACTTGACCTTTCTGTCCTTCCCATCCGTAAAGGAGATAAACTCCCCTTGGTTTAACCTAAAAAATTCATCCGAGCGGATTTTGCTCACCTCCTTTTCCCCTTTGGTCACACGGGTGTCCCAGTCCCAATTGCTGCTTTGGCTTACGCTCCTCGTTGGTCGTTTGACAATTTCAAAAAAGCGTTCATAGTATTTGGCGGTTTCGGGGTCGTTGGCCTTGCCAAAGAACTGATAGGAGAGGTTGCCAAGGATAGCACGGCTGGCCCGCTCCCCGTACATCAAATCGTTCTGTACCTTGTCCTGCATGACATAGACAGTTGCAATGTCGTAGCCCCGAAGTGTGGCCGGGATACGGTGCATGTTCAATAACCGAATCGTAGATGCTTCTTCCATAAGAAGAAAAGAGGGTCTCTGACCCCTGAGGCTCATCTGCTTTACGGTGGTATGGATGATGGTGGCAATGACCGGGGAATAGGCGGTCTCGTATTTGGGGTTGTTGACCACCGAGATGACGGCGGGGTTCTTGGGGTTGTTAATGTCCAGGTCAATCTCATCGGCGGAAAGGGCCATAAAGATGCGCTGGGTACTGATCTTTTTGAGGGCATTGGCCAGTGTACCCATCACCCCGGCGGTCTGGCGGTCGGAGGCCTTGCCCGAGATAAAGGCATCGGCCATGCCCCTGGAGGTGATGTCCGAGCTGAGGAACTTAATCAGGTTCTTGGTGTCCAAGTATTGGTAGGCCGCAATCAGGTGGGGCAGCGTACAGTACTGGGGATTGGAAGTCTTCAGTTTCCAGATCAGCCCGCCCAACAACCCTTCAACGGCATCGTTGAAGAACTTGGAGGAGCCCGTGGCAAAAGTCTCCCGTTGTTCGAGGAGGTTTTCCAGAAGGACACGGGAGACCTCGTTCACGCTTTCCTCGTCCACCATGTACCGTGGGGCAATGGGGTTGACCCTTTTGTGGATGTCGTCAAAGGAGATGATATGGAAGGGAATGTCCTGCTCCTTGAACAGTGGCCAGGCCATTTCGGAAATCTCAAAGTGCTTGTAGTCATGGATGACCCCACAGAACTGGTGCTTTTGGAAATGTTTTAAAAACTCGTAGACCACGGATTCCGTTTTACCGCTGCCTGCAGAGCCGATAATGGACACGCCCCTTCGGATGTTCTTCAGTTTCAAAAAACCGGATTTAATTCGGAGCCTTGTGGTATAACACGTATCTACCTTTCCCTTGCTGGGCGAATGGACAAGCACTACCAACATATTGACCCCTACCAAGGGCAACGTTATCTTAGCTAGGGAGGTTATAAAAGGTACCTCATGGTCATGGAGCAGATAGGCCAGGCCCACTACCATCAACATATTGAGTCCAAAGCCATAGCGAAACTGGTCCAAGGAAAGATAGAACAACAATCCTCCGGTCAGGTAAAGGGCCATCAAAGGCAATAGGGTTTCTGGTATCATAACACGTTAGATTTCGATGGAACTTGACTTTTGGGTCACTTGCATGGCCCGTTTCAATTTATGGAAGGTCTTGACGGCCAATTGCACTTTGTTGGCGGGGATGTTCAGATTGGGAACGTTCAACCCTGATTCGTTCAAAATCCTTAGGGCCAATCCCCTTTCCGAGGTGGGCAGGCCCATCATTTGGGCAAAGTAGGTCTTGGGGTCCCTGACAAAGGTCTTCCGGTTCCGATAGTGTTCGGCAAAGTTCCGATCATAGCCAAAGAGCCGATCAAAGGTCTTTTCGGCCTTCTCGAAGAACTCGTCCCGTTTAAAGCCCCGTTTTACATCCTGGCCGTTCAGCTGTGCCTCCGATCCCTTGTGGGAACTGCCCGGGGACAGGCTGAAACGATTGGTCACATCCTTTCGGCTGATGATGAGATGGACATGGGTCTGCTGGCCCGGTTTAGCCATGCCTTGTTTGATGGGCACCCCATCAATCTTATGTGGGGTCTGCTCGATGAGCTTTTCAATTTGCTTTTGGCGTTTTTGGATGCTCCCTTGCAGTTCGCCCTGGTGTATCTTTCGGATTTCGTTTTCCAGCCGTGCGATTTGGGCCCGATAGGGTTGGTTCTCCTGTACCTTTTTGTCAAAGCCCTTAAAGGTACGACCGTGCTCAATCTTCGCATAGTACTTGATACTGTCCACGGAAACGGGCTCTTTTCGGTTGAAGCCGGCCGCATAGTCCTTCATTGCCTCGCGTACATATCTTCGCAAAAGGGCAGGGTCGTTGTTGATATGCTTCAACTCCCGCTGGCTGGGATTCAAGGTGAGGGAATAGAACTTGGGTTCCCGTTTTTTGAGCTTGGCCGTATTGCCATCGATTTCCTTTACAACCTGTTCCGGGGAAATCCGGTCATTATACTGGTCAAAAAAATGTTCCTGGAACTCGGGCGACTTCCCTTCGTTCTCCTTTTCGAGATAGGCCACAAAATCCTCAGAGCTCTGCGAAAACTGCTCCCCCATGTGCTGTCTGGTGATGGTGATGTACATATCAGTTTGTTTTATAGGTTTGTTTGAGGGCCTCGAACTCTTCAAGGCCCATATCCAATTGCAATCGTTTTTTGCCCAAGCCGGTCGATACCCGCCGGATACGTGAGAGCAGGTTTCCCAAGTCCTTTCGGGTGGTGAGCAGTTCCATTTCCGGGCGGGATGGGATTTTTGTGATGGCCTCAAAATGGGTAGCCTCCGCCAGGAGTAGTTCGGGCTGTTCTTCTTCTTCCGCTTTTGGGTCCTGTTCAAAAAGGGAGCGTATCATGGCATTGGTAGGGGCGGTCTGGTGTTTTTCCACATCCTTGATAATGGCGATCACCGCATTGATGCGCTTTTTGATATTGCCCTCCATGTCCCATAGGTTCTTCCCATAATCGACCCTAGGGGAAAGCTGGTAGCGGTCAAAAAAGTCCATCATATCCTCCACGGTATCGGTGTAGGTCGCCCCGTGCTTTTGGCAAAACCCTTTGAACCGTTCCACAGTTTTCTTGTGAAAGTTGATGCTCAGAAATGTCCGTTCCCTGTTCATTATGTTATCGGTTTCCTTGTTTTATGGGCCTTCCCAGAAGCATTCACATAATCGGGAGTGGCTGGGGCCATTTCCGATTCGTTTTGGGAGGCTTCAAGCCCTTGTTTTACAAGGGCTTGAACTCCACCAATAATCGCAACATCGTGAAACGTGTTGCCGTCTTGCTCTTCCATTTTTCCGCGGACGGAAAATTTTCTCGACCCATGCCGGAATTTATGGGCGTTGTTCTGCAACCGAGAACAAAGGCAAAACTTTAAGAGTCCTTCCGTTGGATTTTTATGGGATTTTCAGGGAAACGGGAAAAAGGGGGCGAATCTTCCAATGGGCATAAAAAACCCCCTTGGTTATCCAGGGGGTTTAAAAAATGGTTTTTTCTTATTGGGGTCAAAGCAGTCCGCTATCGGAAAAGCTGAAGTACTTCCCATGGGGTGCAATAATCAGATGGTCCAGTACCCGGATATCGAAAAGTTCAGCGGCATTTTGTATCTTTTCCGTTAACTGTTTGTCCGCTTCGCTGGGTTTTAAAGTACCTGCCGGATGGTTATGGGCCAAGATGATATTTACCGAAGCGGTCTTCAAAACCACGGCAAAAAGCAGGCGTACATCCACTATCGTACCGGTGATGCCTCCGATTGAGGCCTGATAGGTCCCCTTGACCTTGTTGGCGTTATTGAGCAGCAGTACCTTGAAGGTTTCTTTCAACCCTATGGTGTTCGAATCCCAATTTTCGTAGAGCAATCTGGCCACCTGTCCGGAGTCCTTTAAAGGCAAGGAGTCGATCACGCCCAGTTTTTCGCAATAGCTTACTGTTATTTCGTTAACTTTATCTCTCATTGTTTTATGATTTATCGTTGTGGAATGATGAAAAAGAGGGCGTGACTTTGGTTGGAAACGCCCTCTTTGTTTTTGGCTGTTTACGCATTCGTCTTTTGCGTCTTGCTGCCAAACAGTTGTACCTCGTCCGCAATGACCTCGGTCACATATCGGGTGTTGCCATCGTCCATGGAGTAGCTCCGTGTCTGTAACTTCCCCGTAATGGCGATCTCCTTGCCCTTTCCGGCATACTTTTCGATAATCTCGGCCGTCTTGCCCCAGGCCACAATAACGTGCCAATCCGTGCTCTGTACCTTTTCGCCCTTTTGGTTCCGGTAATGTTCGTTGGTCGCCAATGGAAAACGGGCCACTTTCCTACCGCTTTCCAAATTGGTCACTTGGGGTTCTTTCCCTACGTTCCCGATCAACTGTACATGGTTTCTTAATTTACTCATGATTAAAAAATTTAAAGGATTAATACTTCCCCTTATGGGTTTCAACCGAATTGAATTTTAAGGGGTGTTTGTTTGATTTCTTGCGTGCATAGCACAATGGATAAAGTGGGTTTTGTCAAGACTTTTAGGGAGAAATCGGGAGTGTGTGCAACGTAGTTTTTACCGGAGGGCTAAAAACAAGGCCGTAGAAACCCTATTTGTCCCTAAAACCTGCTCGGTCTTGACGAGTTCCATAAGGGCATTAGCAATTCTTCCGGCATTGTTCATGAGAGAGCGTACCGGCAGTTAAGTGAACGAAATGGGCGGGGCCGGATTGGAATTGGTTATGCCATGCCTGTTTTTCGCCGTCCCGAAAAACAACGAGGGCTTTCATCCATTATAAACCCCTTAAAATGTTTGAGCGATCATTCCGATTTTCAGGAATTTTGAGCAAAGGCCCAAGAAGCCTTTGCCGGGCATTCTTTTAGGAAAATCGGGATGATGGTCTTCCTATTATTTTTTTGGAGATTATAGTTGTGTTCGGCAACTTAATGAGGGATTAGCCACTGGCTTTATCTTCTAAATTTTCTAAATGAAACCAATATTTCATAGATTCCGATTCCGGTAAAAACCTTTCCAAAAACAAATGGAATCCATTCCCAAGCACTTGACAAATATTCTCGACCAGTTACTAAGGGATTGTGAAAGTCAGTCAGCAAGAAGTATCTGAACAATCCCAAAAAATATTCATTATATCCCGAAATATTGAATAAATCCATTTCCCTGTTTGAATTGTAGATACCGTAGAATATTGAATAGAACAGGACTGCTACAAACAAAGTTCTTTTAACAGCCTTTACCCAATCGGTTCCATAGTTGGAAAAGAAAGAACTAACCCTTAAAATGGCCAAATCCCTCCGCAATTTTTTTCTGTCGGCGTTCGGTTTTAATGCTATTTGGGTTCTTAGTTCTTCCTTATAGGAATTCAGCTCGTGGGACCGGAAAATGTCGTAGTCTATTTTGTTGTCCGTACGTAATAATTGTTGTTTAATGTTTCTTAAGGTTCTTTTGTTGCATTTACCAAATCTATGGATTTCAATACCATCAAAAAATGCTGGTTTTTCAAATATTGTTCTATCCAGGGAAATCGAATTAAGTTCTAATTCCTGAAACGAGGCAAATTCTTGAAACTTAGAGGTGTCTATGTGAAGCTTGGATAGTTTTGAGTTATTGAAGTGTGCATATTTAAAGAAATTACAACTTTTGAATTCAAGGCTTGTTCGGTTTGCATTCTTCAGTTTTTCAAATAACGCGGTCCCTTTAAAATCATTCAACCTAAATACCGCTCCCGATCCGAAATCGGTTAATGAGAAGTTTGTTTTCTCAAAACTATTGTGTTTGATGTAGCTATCTTCAATTGTATTTAACCTAAATTGGAATTCTGCGGAGAATTCATTGTGGTCGATGTCAATTCTTTTGAATGCACAATCGTGGATTTTGACCCTATTGACTTTGCATCCCGAAATTAATAAGTTCCCAATTGATTTTAAATGCAGGAAATCCAAATACGTTACAATCTCGCAATTATGCACAGTGATATTGATGTCGTTTATGATTTCTTTTTCCAAACTTTCCGAACACTCAAAGTAGAAGTACCCAAGTTTCTTCGGTGCTAAATGAAGGTTCTTTATCTGCTTGGAAATGTTCGAAAATTTGATTTCTTGCAAAAGACAATCCTTGAAATAAACGTCATTGTTGAATTCGCAATCGTCAAATCCAAAGAAGTGCGTTAAATCAGATTCTTTGAATAGGCTTCGGTTTAAAAAGTCAACCCTTTTCCCTTTAAATCTACAGTTCTTGAATTTATTTGAAAGTGTCACTTTGGACAAGTTGACTTCAGTGGCATTCTCAAAACTTATAACTAAATCTGTGTGCTCTAAATGATTTTCGGAAGAGAGTAGTTCTAAAAATTCCTTTTCGTTTATTTCTTCCATTTCGTTTATTCAGCTCGTTAAGAATTCAATATTTCCAAAGTGTTCGTTGAATTCTCTGGCTTTTTCCAATTCAATAAATCCCAGTTTATGCTTAAAATAATACTTGTTGCCGTAAACATCCACAATTTTAAGTTTAACGTTGGTCGATTTGTCAGAATTCTGTAAAGGACTATAATTTCCCCACGCTTGCATCTGTTCAAAATATGCTGTTCCTGTTATTGATTCTCCAACTCTTAAATAATCGTCTGAGGTATCTGTTGGATAATCTTTTATTCTCAGGGTCGAATAAAACAAATCGGAATCATTTTTCATTTTCGTTTTGAACGGGGTAAAGGCATGCCATTGGGCTAACCAGACATATTTGTTTTTTTCGAAAATGCCCATATCCTTGTTCTTTTTATAGCCCAAATATATTTTGTCAATTGCTGTTGGCATATTACCAATATTGGATATTACTACATAAACTACAAATCCGGTTTTATGTACATCATATACCTCTCCTTTTTTAGGCTCATATTTTTCTTCTGTATTGTATGAACTATAAAATGAAACTTTGGAAATGAAGCGAACTTTTAGTTTGGGCTTTTTTATCAAAGAGCTAAAAAGACCACTTAACCAACCGTATAGTAAAGTGGCAATGAATAGAATTAGTGATAGAAAACCACTATTGTCATTGGACCATTTTATTATTGAATCTAAATACTCCAAGTGTTTTTATTCAATTTATTCCTAAAAGTCTCGGCTATTCAGCTTTACACAGGCAGGTAAGCACCAAGCTGAAAAATCTCGAGGAACTTTCAGATTAGTTTAGAACAATCAATTACTGATAGCCATCTTTATTATGTAATGTTTTTTATCTCAAGTGACTTAATTTTGTTAAGTATTTTTTACATAATCTTTCCTCTCTATTGTCGTATAAAGATTTCCTTAACCCAAAATATCCGCCTCCTAAAATACTTAAAGAAGTCAGTATTTCTTTAACGTATTCTTGGTTGAGTGCTTCAGAGTTCAGTATTAATGTATAAAATGCAAGTGGGATTACTGCAATGTCTATACCTAACTTTATGACCTCTTTTGTCAGTTCTTTTAGAGTATGATTATAATCATCAATGAACTTTTGTTCAGTCAGTCCGTTACCAATTGAATTTTCAACCACATTGATTTGAGAATTGAATGCTTGTATTAATTCTCTATTGTTATTTCTAAACTCTATAAGTTTGTCAAAACTAATTGAACTTAGGTTTTGAGGTATTTTGAGCTCTATTATTCCTCTCATAAATTTATCACGAACATGGGTGTTGGTAGACCTGATTCTAGAATAACTGGTATATCTATCGTATTCCAAGTTGTCCGTTATTATCGTGCCCTCTCTATCAAAGGCAATTTCCTTGGCAAGATGAGTCATATAGATAAAAGCGAGGCTTTTTGGTAGCATTAGTCCATTCTGGTTTCTTCTTCCTATTCTTTCGCGTTCACAGTATTCAGCCCAGGAGTGAGAAAATTTTTCTCCAAATATTTGATATTCCCAACTATCAGGGTTTCTCCAATCCCTTTGAATATTAACTCTGTTAAAAAGACTGCTTGTAGTATAAGTTCTACTCATGAATCGCTCGGATTCCTGTATAGCTCTAATTGATGCTCGTTCTCCTTGTGAGTAATCGGGCGAGAACATATTTAACAAATCGGTTTCGTTTTCTAGCCTACGAAATTCATCACTTATTAAATGCCTTCTATTGTAAGGGACAATACTTTCAAATTTCTCCAAATACAATATTGCAAATTTTAACCACTCATTATCTGGTGGCTCAAAATTTGGATAATAAATAAACTTTTTCATTGATTGGTCAGAGTATTAAGTAACAACTGTACATAGTTGCTCGTATTACACTTCTATATGAACCCTAATACAGAAACATCGGAGTGTTTATACCAATGAAAAAACCAATCAGGGTAGTAAGAGTTTAATATACTCAATTATTGGAAATTACATTTCTAACAACATACTTTAAATAAGTAGCTCTATAAAATGTCCTGGTTAAAGCACTGTTCTGCTAAATAGTAATCCTTCTTATTGAGCGATACTTTTTCAACTAAAAAAAGAATTGTAGCGGCAATGGGCCAAGGGAATTTAACTTCCTGTACTACTATGCCTTACAGATATTTTGTTACATTTATATAGCAATGATTTGCTCTATGGACAAGGAAAAACTTGAGGAATATATCAGGAAGCTGCAACAGGAAGCTCCCGAAATCATCAACGAGGTCTATGAAGCCCTGGATTACAATGATATTGAAATTACCAGAGATGCGCTGCGGGAACGGACCGGCTTTGATATGGACGGTATGGCCACCAGAGACGATGCCCTTTTGGCAGTCCTTATCCTCAAGGCGATATCGGGCATACAACTAACGGGGGAAGAAGTGGATACCAAGGATAGGGTCCTGGCGTTTCGGGAAGCGCAGATAAAAGCTGGAAACTGGAATCCGGGTTTTCGATGGAACGGTTATGGGTTCAGTTTCGATGAGGACGAGCCTTACCTGTATTGAGTATATATCGATTCGGTACAGCTACTTTTCAAAAAATATCGTTGAACTCTTATATATCCACCTCGGCCCATAAGAGGGGATGCTCGCTCGCCTGCTGTTCCCTATTTTTCAGTGTTTTGAACACGGGCCATTGCGGGCGTTTCTCCGGCCATATTCCCCGACGGTCCATGCCACAGGCCTGGACCTTTTCCCAGAGGGCTGGCGACAGCAGGAGGTAGTCCCGTTGTTTGAGGTTCACCCCTTTGGCATAGGCCCCGAGGCGATGGTAGCTTCTGTCCGCATCCTTGTCCGACACGGCGGCAAAGGAAGGGTGCCGCCCAATGTCCCGAAGGTCCGTATCCTGCAGCAGCGGTGCCAGGGAACCACAAAAGGAAGGCGCATTGAAGGTGCCCACTACGGCCACACGCTCATATCCGCCCTCGCGAAAGGCCCGATAGGTCTCCGCGACATGGGCCGCCTGTTCCCGTCGCCATGCATCGTAACTTTCCTTTTCCCTTCCCTCCTCGGTGAACCGGGCCGACAACAGCCAGAGCTTGTTCCCCAAAGGGGTCTTCAGCCCGTATTCCTGGAAGTCGAAGTCAAAGAGCATGTGGTCCACCCAACGGGCATGGCAATGGGTAAAGAGGGATAGTATTTCATACCCTTCCCTGGCCATGATGCCCGAATGCCTCCCCATGGAGTCGTTGCCCTCAAGGACATAGTGCTCCATATAGGTCGGGGCCAATTCCTCTTCCATCGTAAGGAGTCTATCAAACTCTCTCAGGGAATGGCGATCCTCCACTTCATGGAGCAGCAGGATATCGGAATGGGCCTCCCGGACTGTTTTCACTTTGTGCGCTATGGCAGCTTCCCGAATGGGCAGCGAGGACAGGGGAATCCATCCCTGCCAGCCCGTCATCTGACCTGCGAGATCCGTTTCGGTCACAGCGGATTTCTTTCGTAGGTAGAGCTTTCCCGACCTGCGCCGCATCACCAAATGGGGCTGATAGGCCGTCTTTTGGAACCCCAAAAGGAAAGCGAGTTCCTGGAGCCGTTGCAGTTCCGTTTCCGATTTGGTGGTACGTTTCAGCCGAAGGGATTCAAATTCCCCGATCAACGACCGAAGGTTGTGGCCCAAATCCTTTTTGACGAGTTCCGCATCCCTATGGAAGAGGTTCTGGATGTTGTAGGTTGCTATCTTCATTTTCTCTGTTCTTGTTTTGGGCCTTGGCCCGTTTTTATTTCTGTTTTTTAATACAAGGTGACGCTGTATCTGCGACACCTGCTAAGTGCGTTTGTCAGGGGTGTTTGCACCAAAGGCAACCGGGTTGAACAGCTCCCGCATCCGGCTCCGAACCCGATTTCCATACAGCTCCTCCAGCTCCTGGGCATTCAAATTGGTGGTTGCATGGGTCTTGATTCCCCTTTCCAAAAAGAGTTCATGACGGGACAGCAGAATCTCCCCCAGCACATTGCAGTCCTTCCCAAAATGACGGCCCATGGGTTCCGCCCCCAGATCGTCAAAACAGAAAAACTGCCCATGACCATAGTCCTCAATGGTCCTATGGCCGATATGGTTAAAGGCAAATACAATGTTCCTTGTTGGCATGATTTGATAGGGCCTTTGGTGGGGCACGATATGCCGCAATAGTTTCATAAGGCTGGTCTTCCCACAGCCCACCGGACCGGACAGCAACAACCCCTTCTCAGGGTCGATACCGTGTTTTTTGCAGTTCCCGAAATCGCGGATGAAGTAATGGCAGAGCTTGAGCAGGATGTCCCAGTCTTCCTCATAAATCTTGAACCGTTTGCCAAAGAGCAGTTTGCCCTTGGCATTGAGGTAGATGAGGATCTTGGGAAAGTCATAGAGGACCGTCTGCCCGTCAAACTCGCCGATGGTGTATTCCACCGCTCCTTCCTTGATCTTACAGGGGTTCGCCATAGTGTTTTTCTTTGGTAGGCTCCGGACAGCCCTCTTTTGCGAATGGCCCCAACAGGACGTTGGGACAGCTATTGTAGTCCATCCCCTTAGATTCGGTTGTAGACACGGTTCTCCTCCATCACCCTTTCGATATCGCGGGCATCGTAAAAGATGACGCCCCCGATCTTGGAATAGGGAAGGGTCCCGTTGAGTCGCATGTTCTGGAGCGTCCCGGGGCTGATTTTCAACTGTTCCATGACCTCTCCCGACTTCAGGTAGCGTTTGAGTCCGCTCCCCTGGTGCTGTCTGAGGATGTTTCGGATTTCCTGTAGCACCTCCAATTTGAACTCTATAAGGTCTTCTGGGCTTATGATGTTTGTCGGCATGATATACTGCTTTTATGGTTTGTGTCAGTACAAAATTGGATGGGATTTTTCGGAATCTTTCCATATACAGTACTGTATGGCGCCCATTTTAACACCTTTTGGTGTTGGTGCCATTGGAGCCCTTTTGACCACATACCGTATGGATGCTTGTTCCCAGGATACATGGATTTCAGCATGTTTCCCGAAAATACATTTCTTCCCCATGCAGTTCTGTATATGGTCCAAACAGGTGCACCAACGATGCTATAAACGGGCGATGGGATGGAGTCCGTCCCCGTCCTCCAACAACTGGACAAAGGCCTTGAGTAGCTGGGGCAGGAAGCGGGAACGTTCCCCCTTGCGCTGTTGTATCTCCTGGAAACGGGTATAGATGTTCCCCAGCCTGACGTTGAAGACACGTTCCACAGCCCGTTGGATCACGATGATATCGGGGTCGCCCTTGAACACCTTCGCCGCATGCAGGGCGTAGACCAGTTCCACCAGGTCAATTTTGTTCCCTTGAAATTCCAAACCGGAATCCGGTTCCTGTGCCGTTTCCAAGTTACCGTACCGGAGCTCCACCAATTGCCGGTTGATGTGTTCCATATAGCGGTATTCTGCCCTCACCTTGGCCAACAACCGGTCGTGCATGGTATTGAACTCCTTGTCGTACTGGGCGCCGTTGGCAGGCATGGGAACGGCATGGGAGAGGTGTTTGCGGGTAAAGTAGCGATCGTCCATATCCGTGCGACGTAGCCTCAGATAATTGACAAAAATGGAGTTCACGGTAAAGAAGTGGGTGATCTCGTCCATCTGGGCCTCCAGATATTTCTGTTGTTTTTTAGGGCTCATGGGATGTAGATAGGCCTCGCAGGAGAGCACCTTTTCATAGTAGAACAGATGGCTCTGGGGCAGCACCTTGATGTTCTTGAAGAAATGGATCTCCTCCTTGATGTCCCCAAATCCGTTCTTGACGATATACCGTCTTAGGGCCTTTAAGGTATCGTGGCTCAGAATGATGGCCTCATTGGCAATCAGGAAATTGTCCGCCCCGTGCGTTTCCAAGGTTTCCAGGTCGATTTGGAATTCCTTGATGATGCTGTCGATGTCCTTCCCCATATTGGTCCTTGTTTTTTGATTAATGATTGATGTTGAATATTCTGTATTATCAGGTCATTGATTACTACAATTTTAAAATGGGACATACGTTTTCCCACCATGGCAGTCCCGGCCATAGTGGTCACTTTGCGTTGTTATATGTTCAAGGAGACCTTTGGGGGCCGGGCCAAATGGTCCAGCATGTCCTCGGTCATATAGTCGAGGTCGTATTTGGGGGAGTGGCCCCAATCCGCTCTTGCTCTTGTATCGTCTACACTCAAGGGCCAGCTCTCGGCAATCTCCTGTCGGTGGTCAGCTCTGTACCCGACCTTGAAATTGGGATAGAACCTTTTGATACTGTGGTACACCTCTTCCGGTGAGAAGCTCATGGCCCCCACATTATAGGAGGTCCGTATGCTGATCCTACGCTGGGGTGCCTGCATCAGTTTCAGGGCAGCGGAAACTGCATCGGGCATATACATCATGGGCAGGTGGGTATCTCGGTCCAGGTAGCATACATAGTCCTTTTCCCTGACGGCATGGTGGAAGATGTCCACCGCATAGTCCGTGGTGCCCCCACTTGGTAGGCAACTGTGGCCGATCAATCCTGGATAGCGCAGGCTGCGCACGTCCAGACCGTACCTTTGGTGGTAATAACGGCACCAGAGTTCCCCGGAGGCCTTGGCGATACCATAGACCGTATTGGGCTGTATGACCGTATGCTGCCGTGTCCGCTTTTTCTCGGTATTGCCCCCAAAGACGGCGATGGAAGAGGGCCAGAAGACCTTTTCGACATGCATCCTCTTGGCGGTGTCCAGGACCAAGAGCAACCCGTCCAGGTTCACCTGCCAGCTGGCATGGGGGTCCACTTCCCCATCCGCCGAAAGGATGGCCGCCAAATGGTAGATCTGTTTGATTTGGTACTTACGGATCACGGAGGCCATACGTTCCGTGGCAAAGACGTTCAATGGCTCAAAATGGCAATTGGGAAGGTACATCCCCCTTTTAGGGTCGATGTCGGAAGCAACCACGGCATCCTCCCCGAAGACGGCCACCAGGGTACGCACCAGTTCCTGGCCCAATTGTCCCCCTGCCCCGATGACCAGTATGCGATTTCGTTCCGGCATTATACATTCTTTTTAATAAAAGGACCTGCCCAAAAACAGCAGGCCCATACTTGCTTAAAAACTAACTAACTATGATAAATCTGCTTCCGGATATCCTTTCACGGGTCACGGTTCAGTTTCCGGGTTCATCCAAATACCAAGGTGTACAGCCATAAAAAGAAAAAGAACAGGCCGCAGCCGATAAGCAGCCAGACCAGGCGCATCAGGTTTTTGTTCCTTTTTTCCATTTTGTTGTACCCATTTTTTTCTATAAAAAGAGCGGACGGCCCACCTTATACCGAGATAGGCCGTTCCGCTCCAGTTTCCGCATCCACGCTCACGAACCGCGGACAACGCCGCATCAAAAGACCCTAATTAGTATTGATTTATGGAGTTTGATAGCTAATTCAAATAACCTCTGATGAAAACAAAAACTAGGTATTCCTTTGATAGATACTTTTACATAATTTCAAGAAGAGAGCGGTCTTTCGAAAACTAACGATTATACCATTACAACCGCTCTCTTTGACTAACTCAAACTAACTCTATGAAGTAAGCTTGTTCTTTATATTTTAACCATTTAACTGGCTTCAAATTTTTGTATCCCAGACTCCAGAAATTCGATAAACTTCTCAATGTCCAAATCATAGGCCTTTGGTTCTACCAGCATGCTTTCCTCGGCATCCATAAGTACATAAAAGGGCTGGGCATTGTTGACGTACTTTACAATCTGGTAGTCCGCGTTCTGTTTTCCGATGGTCTTTTTTGTCTTCCCGTCATATTCGCTTTCGTACCAATCCGTTTCCGGGAGTTCCGTCTTGTCGTCCACATAAAGAGCCAGAATGATATAATCGTTCTTCAGAATCTCTAAAACTTTGGGGTCGCTCCATACCCGTGCTTCCATCTCCCGACAGTTCACACAGCCATGGCCCGTAAAGTCGATAAAAATGGGCTTGTTTTGGGTTCTTGCACATTCTTTCGCCTGAGCCAAGTCAAAATAGCCCTTCAAGCCATATGGTAGCTTGAACAAATCACTGTATTTCGGCTCTGGACAGTCATTTTCAGCCGATGCAATTGTTGTCTCCTCTTCAATTGGATTGAGCACGAACTCCTGAGAGGTTAAAGGCGGCAGATAGCCCGATAATGATTTCAGGGGTGCACCAAACAGTCCTGGGACCATATAGACCACAAATCCAAAGGTGACAATGGCCAAAAACAATTTGGGCACCGTGGTTGTTCTATCGTCGGAATCATGCGGCAATTTCAATTTCCCCAACATATAAAAGCCCAACAGGGCAAAAATCACAATCCAAAGGGCCAGATAGACCTCCCGGTCTAAAATTCTCCAATGGTACACTTGATCGGCAATACTCAAAAATTTCAATGCCAGGGCCAATTCCAAAAACCCCAGCACCATCTTGACCTCCTGCAACCAGCCCCCGCTTTTAGGCAAACGTTCCATCCACTTCGGAAAGGCCGCAAAAAGGGTGAACGGCAAAGCCAACGCCAAGGAAAAGGCGAACATCCCCACAATTGGCTTCAATACCGCGCCTCCCGCTGAAAGCACCAAAACGCTTCCCACAATAGGGCCCGTACAGGAAAAAGAGATCAATACCAAGGTAAAGGCCATAAAAAAAATGCCTAGCCATCCCCCTTTTTTATTACTGAGGGCATCCATCTTGTTCGTCCATGAATTAGGCAAGGCCAGTTCGAACATCCCCAAAAAGGAGGCCGCAAAGACCACAAAAATCAAAAAGAACAGTACATTGGGCAACCAGTGGGTACTTAACCAATTTGCAAACTCCGGACCATTGATATAGGCCACCACGGTTCCCGCCACCACATAGATCAAAATGATAAAAAAGCCATAGAGCAATGCCGTCCGCAATCCTTTGGAATTCTTCCCTCTTAGTCCGGAACCCGAACTGTTCAGATGGACCACATCATGATTGGAGCTTGATGAGTTCCCAAAAAAGCTAACAGTCAAGGGCACCATGGGAAAAACACAAGGCGTCAGCATTGCGGCCAGACCGGAGCCAAAGGCCAATATGAAAAAGGTGCCTAGGTCTTCCATATATTAATCCTTTGTTTGAATCTGGAATTCAAATTCATCATCACCATTGATACAAAGACCGGATTCCAAGTTGCACACTTGGTACTCATAAATGCCCTTGATAACTGGGCTTTTAGATAATACTCTTATTTTTTGTCGAAACTCTACTTTATTCTCTGCAAAGCTGACATTTGCTTCCCAGATATCATCGTATTTAGATTGAAAACCTATTGGCTCGACTTCTCCCAACAGCTCATACCCATCATTTGGTTCGAAGTTGAATTTAGCAGCAATGGGACCTTTTTTCGGTTCATATTCCTGCTCGTTGGAATAAATCACCCAATTATCTTCCAATTGGACAGTAAATACAAGCTCTACCTCTGCCCCAATTCTGATTGTCCCTTGGGACAAACTTGTAGCCCATGATGCGGGTTTCAATATTTGGGAAAATCCCCAATAGACTGAAAGGCATAAAAAAAGAGTTGTAATGTATTTCTTAAAATTCATTGTAGTGAGAAAAGCTTAAAATCTAATCATATTTAGGAGTGACTTTTGAGGACAAAACAAGACTGGACATATCATACCTTGCCAACATATCTTAATCCAATTTGTTTCCCCTAGATCATATACATTCGGGGTATGAGATTATCATTGAAAAGATGCCTGGTGTTCCATCATTAGGGACTATCCGGCCTGCACCCTGTTTCATCTAGCCAATTGAAAATTTCATCCCACATATGTTTTATATTAGCCGGGCTACCCATAAGATGACTCTCTCCCCAATAGGTGATATACTTTGCCTTTTTGCCTAGACGATATAAGCCCATGAATAATTGATCGGACTGCTCTATGGGAACTGCATTGTCCATATCTCCATGGATAAGCATTAGCGGTGTATTGATTCTATCGATATATAAAAAAGGACTATTTTGTAAATAGGTTTGTGGGTTTTCCCATGGGGTAGATTCGAGTTTGCTATTGCTATATTCACTTTCGTACCACCTGTATGTATAGGACAGTGGTCCTATCGGGTTTTCTGTGTAGCGTTCATGAATTGCCAAATTCCCATAGTTGCCAAGCTCATTGTATTTTCCATTTAAGGCTATGGCAGTTTTGAAGATATCAGTCTGTTCAATTAGTCCCACAGTACTGTATCCGCCAAAGCTGACCCCCATAATCGCCAAACGCTCAGGGTCTGCAATGCCATCTCTTATGAGTGTATTTACTGCAGGTATTACCCCATCTGTTAAGTCCAAATATGTGGAACTACTGGTAAGCGGCATACTAGGGTACAGAATCACATAGCCTTTAGCTGCAAGAATTTCAAGATTGAAAAAACTTGTATTGGATAGTCCGATTGAGGCAAAGACTGGGGTATATCCCTTATGATACATAGTTCCAGGATATCCATAGGTTATTACGGGATATTTCTTCTTAGCATCGTAGTCAGGAGGTAGTAAAATCAATGCGGTCAAAGTATCCCCTTTCAAGCTTTTATACTCAAAATCTTGGTATGTCCCGGGTTCAATTTCCTTAAGATAATTATTGACTCCAAGAACCATGGAGTTTTGCTTAACTTCATGATTGGATTCCCATACCAATGTACCACCATTATTATCCAAACTAAAAAGACTGATACCATTTGAAAAATCCGTACGAATGTAATCTGCTTGGGGATTGGGTTTTTCAAGTCTAAGGGATGAACCATTTTTTACGTTAAGCCTGTAAAATTCTTCTTTGTTCTTTGTGGTGTACAACAAATGGGTTTTGTTCACATTGTCAAAATCTAATATGCTTTTGACTGCTCGATCTGCACTATCAAAAACGGTGCTTACTTTACCGGATTCACTAATTCTAATAACTTTACCCTCAACTGCAGCGATAAATGACTTTCCTGTATAATCGCGATATAGTTTTTTAGGTGCCTTACTCAATTTGGTTGTTAGATTCCTCAAACCTGAACTATTTTCGCTAAACCAATCGTATCGGCCTGATTCACTATGCTCGCCGTAAAAAACTAGTTCCCCTTTATTCGTCCAAGTTGAGACCAAACTTCCTTTATAGGAATATATATTTTTATCTATTTTTGGTGTGATAAGCCCGGTATTGATTTTTAGGAGCTCATCGGTTCGTATTGTATATCGGTATATGAAAAACTGGTCTTCTTCCTGATCCATGATAATTTCCGATAGGTTTCTTTTATTGTTTTCAGTGCCAATCAAATAGATGGTTTCCCCATCTGGCGACCATTTCAAACTCCCATTTAACACTGATTTCAATTTATTCAGTGAAGGCGTGTCCACAATTTTATCATCCTTAAAGATTTTAAGCGCTAGATTATCATTACAACCCGTTAAATTGATAGGCTCTCCCGCTCGAAGGGGCTCCTTTGAAGCCAAGACCAATCCCGCCAAATATTCCTTATTTGGAGAAAGAAGGGAAAAGTACGAACCACTACCATCGGGATTGGGTTGAAAATAATCTACATTGGAGAAATGCACTTCTTTGGTAACAATATTTTGTTTCACAATTTTGGTACCCATACCCATAGGGGCGTTCCTATCTTCTTTACTTTCCAAAACCCCATAGGATGGCTCCTTTTCCTCTATGGTTTGTAGCTGTTTTTCGTTCAACAATTCCGCTGTTTTGGAAAAAGTCTCAATAAGACTGGCCTGTTTTTTGCCTCCTGCTACCTGATACAAAACCATATCATTGGAAAACCATCGAAACTTTAGATTTAAAAATGGAGGTATTTGGGTCTCATTCAATTTTTCCAACACTTTGGTCGTTCGGTCCCACACCCAAACACATATTTTTTTGTAATCCCCTCCCCGGTTGGAAAGCATGACCAATTTCTTGCCATCTGGCGACCAGCAGGGGTTATAAAAACCTGCTCCATCTACATCCCCATCGGTAATTTTGGTAATTGTTTTTCGCTTATAGTCCCGAACATATATGTCCGAACGATTATACCCAAACAACTGTAGAAAGCCCCCATATCTTGTCGATTTATTTCTCGGCCGCGCCATGACATAGGTATATTCAGAATATACAGGATTAAAATCAATACCCTCATTGCCCGAAAAAACCTCTTTCCTAAAGAGGTCGTCTACCTCAAAATTTCTTTTTTGGTTATTCTCCTGACCAAAACCTGAGCTACATGGTATAATTACCAATAACAGGTATATTATGTGTCTTTTCATTTTAGATTACTTAAAATTTGGTTTAAATCTATCTTTTAATTTTTTTGTTTATTACGATAACTCTCCTTACACATTGATGTGCTTTAGTAGGAATTAAGGTCTTTCTTAAAAATATCTTGCTCTTGGAAAGGCATTACTTTTCAATCTCCTTTAGTTTTCTGTCCACTATCTGAAGGAAGGTTTTCTTTTTAAAATCTGTCCCCTCATATTCCTCCAAATCTTCCTTTAACCGGTTAAAAAGGGCTATTGCCACTTCATGTCGCCCAACAACTGAATTGACTTCCGCTAATTGAAGCCTTGTAGCACACATATGCTTTAATGGGAGGTTGTACGATGCTGCTTTTTCCAGCTCGGGTAAAAGCTTCAAGAAGAATTCTTTTCCAATAAAATCTTTATATCGCGAAATAGTTCCGGCTATCAATGAAATCTTTTTCATTTCGTCCTCCAATGAAGTCATTCTGTATTTCAGAAGCCTTTCACCTATGGCTAGACCTTTTTTGTATTTCCCTTGTGCCAAGTTGAAAAGAAAATCACAGTAATCTGGAAAAAAACCTGTATCCAATGCGAAAATCGTCCATAGAGAGTAATCCGGTCTTTCTTTTATTACCAATTCAACAGGTCGTTTAAAGCTCTTGAATATAAAATCAATTATCTCCTTATAGTCTTTTTTGCCCTGGCTTGATAGAGTATAAGCAGCATTCACACTACTATTTACCACAGCATTCGCAATCTCTAGTTCAGGAACCACCTTGGCAAATTCGTCATAATGATCCACAAAAAGCCTGAATATTTCGTCCCCCCACTCAGTGTACGAGTAAATACTTTTAATGATAGCGACATCCCCAACGTTCAGAAGCTGGGAAGCATCCTTGGAAAGAATGTAATCCCTGGAGATTTGCCTTATTTGGCCCCTGGCTTTTGAATATTCTTGTGTATCAGTTATACTTCCGGCTTCCAGTTGTTTTTGTTCAATGTAGAATCTTACAAAATCGGGATCTCTGTTGCCCGCTTCATATTCCTTTTGGATCACCTCAATATCAATGGAGGTGGACGGATCAAGGGCCTCCCGCCCAAATTGGATTAACATTTCTGAATCTTTATATCCCACCGACTTTCGGACAAGGTTTAGTTGGCGGTCCAGAATCAATTGGGTAGGGAAGCTCTTTACCTGAAATTCCTTTGCCAGTGTTATGCCTTCCCCCTTTTCCGCATTGACCTTTAGATTGATGAAATTTTTATTGTAAAAACTGGCGACCTTATCATCCGTAAAGACATACTTGTCCATCTTTTTACATGGGCCACACCAATCTGTATAGAATTCTACAAACAAGGATTTGTTCTCCGTTTTCGCCCTGGAGATGGCCTCTTCATAGGTCCCAGAGAAAAAAACTATCCCCTCTGCCTTAGCCTTAAAACCTAAAAGGAGAAGTAAAATGGGCAATAAATTAATCTTGTTTTTCATAGTTGTCATTTTACAATTCAATTGCAACCAGGGCACTAAGAACATGGTACATTCTAATAGCCAGGATTTTGCGTTATATTGGGGTTATTGTCCAATTCCTGTAATGGGATGGGCAGTAGCTTATCGATTTCCGGATCCCAGGTTTCGGGTTTAAGTGCCCCCAACACCGTATCTGCGCGATCGGTACGCAAGAGATCATACCAACGCTTGCTTTCAAAACACAGTTCCACATGACGTTCCTGTTCTATAGCAAGTAGTATGGTATTTCGATCACTTCCAGATAAATCTGGCAGTCCAGATCGATTACGAATAGTATTGACATCCTCTAGTGCTCCAGTAAGATTGTTTTGTTGTGCCCTCGCCTCCGCCCGAAAAAGGTAGATTTCAGCCAATCGATAGATATAGGGCCTATCGTCTCCCGGGACTACATCCCTAAATTTATTGACAATAAAGACCCCTGGCTGAAGTTCGGCCAATGCCGTATTGAACCGGATATCCCCTGATTCAAAAGCATTGATGATGTGGGTAGTTGGGGGATAAAATATTAGTGTTCGATGACCATTATCAAGATTACTTTGGTCGTTTTCATCGTAATAAATTTGCCAAATGCTTTCTTCAGAAAAGGTACTGTCCCTGAACAGATCTTCATAACTGGGTTCAAGTGCGTAGTCAGGATTGCTAATCAAGATATTGGCCATATTTTCCGCCTCGTTCCATTGCTCCAGTAGCATATAGGTGTTCAAAAGCAAAGTCTGTACAGCGGCTCGGGTGGCCCGTGTCTTTGTGGACGTGATATCACCGTAAGCTTCGGGAACAAGCTGATTGGCCTCCAGTAACTCCGGTAATACAAAACTGACAAATATTTCATTCACTTCGGTTCTGGGCAATGTTCGGTTGACATCCGAATTGGTGGAAACCACCAAAGGAACATCCCCATACAACTGACATAAATTAATATATGCGTAGGCCCTTAAAAACTTTAGCTCACCTATAAATGCGTTTTTTTGGGTTTCGGAAACATTTTCCAACTGTGCCAGTTCTCCAAGTATGAAGGTAACATCATGAATGACCTTATAGAGGATGTTCCAAACTTGACCTAATGATGGTGAATCGGCGAGGAGTTCATTTTGAACAAATTCATTATTACTGAGCTGAGAATTTGCATGGTCGGCCAGTTGGTTAAGTTGGGGAAACAGTAAATTTCCAAAACTCTGAAACCCATTATAAATTCCTAAGGTTGCGACAGTTACATCATCCGCGTTCTGGATTACATTTTCATTAATGAGCTCATCTACAGGTTCTTGTTCCAAAAAGTCATCGCAACCGGTTGATACCAGAAAAAAAGTTAATATGACTATCCTAATCAAGTTTTTCATAGTGTTTTGTTTAAAAGTTAATGTTGAGGCCCAAGGAATAGATGGCAGTTTGTGGAAAGTCAGCACGTTGAATACCACTCAATCCCACTTCGGGATCCAAACCCGAATAATTAGTAATGGTCAACAGGTTTTGTCCTGATACAAAAATGCGAGCATTGCTGATCCCCAATTTACTGGACACCGTCATTGGAAAAGTATAGGAGAGCGTTGCATTCTTCAATCGAGCATAGGAACCGTCCTCCACGAACCGGTCCGAATCTGCTTGGTTAAGACCCCTAGTTGTACCCAACCTTGGGACATTCGTTATGTCCCCAGGCCCTTGCCAGCGATTCAAAATCGAACGAGAGGCATTATATCCTCCGATAAAACTATTTTCTTGACTATTTTCTATACTGTTGTAAATATCTGCGCCATAGACAAACTGAAAAAAGACATCCAATGTGAAGTTTCCGTAACTCAGTGTATTGGTCAATCCCCCAAAGAAATCCGGCTGGGCCTTTCCCATTGCAGTACGGTCGTCAGCCAGGGTCACCACGCCATCGCCATTTACGTCCCGGTATTCGGCATCCCCTGTTTCCGGGTCGACCCCAAGAAAATCCAATCCATAAAAAACATTGATGGGTTCACCTTCAATGAGTCGAGTCAGGTTGAACCCTATAGGGTCTTCACCCAAAAGACTAATCACTTCGTTTTCGACTGTTGTTAGATTTAACTGGGTTCGCCACCTAAAAGTGTCCGTACTGATATTGGTACTTGCAATATCCAATTCAAAACCTTTATTATTAACCTTTCCAACATTTTCTGTTATTCTAGTAAAGCCCGTGGACCCTGGTATTGGTTGGGAGAAGAGCAGATTTGAGGTGTTCGCATTAAAATAGGTAATACCAACTTCTAATCTGTTATTAAAAAAACCTAAATCAAGTCCCAAATCAATGTCGCGGGTTTCTTCCCACTTTAAATCAGGATTTGCGATTTGCTCCGAAGTCAACACAGACTGTCCCAAATAGTTACCTCCACCTTCCCATGTACCTATAGAAGGGAAATTACCAATCTGGTCATTGCCAGTCACTCCAATACTCGCCCGTAGTTTTCCAAAACTGAGTATTCCATTGTTTTCCAAAAAAGCCTCGTTCGCAAAATTCCAACCACCCGACACTGCCCAGAAATTCCCATAACGGGTATCAGGGCCGAAGCGGGACGAACCATCTCTTCTAATGGTCGCACTAAACAAGTATTTATCGTTATAGTTGTAATTTGCCCGTAAAAAAATGGAAGTGAAAGAATAGGCCGTCTCCGTACCGCCTGAAACACTCCTGCCGAAAAGATTCTGTACAAGATTCCCTGCTGAGCTTAGCTGCGTCAGTTGATCATTGGGAAAGTCGGTCCCTGATACAAAGGTAAAGGCATCCTTTTGTTCCAAAAAAGTGGTACCCAGGATAAGGTCTAATTGATGTTTTCCCAATTCAAAATCATATTTCAAAAAAGGCTCAATATTATATGTGCTTAACTCCCTGTTGCGTACTGTCCGTAAATCGTCTCCAAAAAATCTCAAAAACAAATCGGAATTCGGTGTAGCAAAAGCGTTTTCCTCGATATTGTTCAAATCAAAGGAAACATTGGTTCTTAAACTTAATTTAGGTAAAATGTCATACTCAGCAAATGCACTTAACAACACCTTATCGGTTGTACTTTTGTCGGATGTCTCCTCGATAATAGCCACGGCGTTCATAAAAACTGGATCCGTTGAAATAGCCTCCCCATCCTCGTTACGGGCTGGGACAATAGGTTGAAGGAGAAGAGCCGAATTAATGACATTTGAAAGACTACTAAAAGCAAATCTTGCCTCGTTGTTGTTGATTCTACCCAAGGAAATGTTCAGGCCTGCCCTCAGTCTGTCCGTGGCCCGGAACTCCAGATTGGAACGAAGCGTAAATCTGGTCAAGTCGTTATTTCTAATCAGCCCCTCTTCATCCCTTAGGGCCGCACTTACGAAATATTTCACATCGTTGTTGCCACCCCTTATTCCCAAGTTGTATTCATGGAAGAAAACGCTATTTCTTAAAATAAGGTCCACCCAGTCCGTGTCTATATTAGGGTCCACATTCAAAAGATTATCTGGAATCGGTTGGCCATCATTTGTGAAAGCTTCCCGCTGTAGTAATACATATTCCTCTGCATTTAACAAATCGTAATTGTTGGTTGGAGAAACCCAACCCGCCGTTGTTGAAAAGTTAATGGTCGCCTTACCCGATTGGCCTTTTTTGGTGGTAATCAGAATAACACCATTTGCTGCCCTAGCCCCGTAAACAGCTTTTGCGGAAGCATCCTTTAAAACTTCAATGGAAGCAATGTCATTAGGATTCAGATTACTCAAAACATCTGTACTGGGGCCAGCAGTTGCCGAAAAGGTTTGATTGCCAAGGAGTCCAACGGTAACTGGAGCTCCGTCAATTATATAAAGAGGATTGTTCCCCGCTGTAATAGAGGATTGCCCTCTAATCAATATTTCCGTTGCCCCTCCAGGTGCTCCGGAAGTATTGGCTACAAAAACACCAGAAGCCAATCCTTGTATTGCTTGGTTTACATTCGCTACTGGCAAGTTTTCGATATCCTTAGCTTTGACAGTTGCTACTGTACCCGTAAGCTCAACCCTACGTTGCTTCCCATATCCAACTACCACAACATCATCCAATTTGCTTACGGATTCAGCCATGGAAACATTTATGGTTGTTTGGTTACCTACTGTGATTTCTTGGGCCGCAAAGCCGATATTGGTAAAAACCAAAACGCTTTCGGAATTGGGCACTGTAATTAAATAGTTTCCGTCAAAATCGGCGGATACACCACGGTTGGTGCCTTTTAGCTGCACGGTAGCGCCCGGGAGGGGAACACCAGATTCATCGGTGATACGACCTGTGACCCGAATCGGGTCCTGGGAGACAGAAGCCTGTTGTTTTGGGCCAAGACTTTGTTGTTGTCTAGCAGATAACAAAATCTGGGTATCCTCGATGGTGTAATCGGTATTAGTCTGGCCGAATAAGAGGCCGAGTATTTTTTCGATACGTTCCCGTTTGACCTTAAGCGTAACCTTACGGTTAAGGTCCACATCTTTTGCTAGGTATATGAACCGAAAGTCAGAGGCGTTTTCAATTTCATCGATGACCGAGGAAGTGGTCATGTTCTCCACGTCCAAAGAGATTTTGGTCTTCTGGCCGTAGCTGTTATTAGCCTGAAGTGCAAATAGGGCAGTGAACAATAACAGCAGGGTCAATTTCATCTTCAAATCGAATTTTGGCAGTGGTACAGACCACGACCTGGTGTTCCAATCATTTTTCATATTTTTAAGTGCTTGAAAAGTGGTTATTTAGTTTTTAAATAATTGCTTTTTTATACCGGGAAATGTTGGCGCATTTCCCGGTTTTTTGTATCGGTTTTTATTTCATTGTTCCTTCTTGGTTTAGTTGATAATGATGGAGTTGTTCTGTATCTCGTACTCAATCCCGTACAGGGTATTCAGATAGCCCAGTACCTTTTCGATGGATTGGTCCTTAAAACTGGCATTGAACACTTCTTGGCCCAAGGCCTTGTTGTTGTTCACAATGCTTATATTGTAATGACGTTCCAATTTTTTCAGGATATTGTCCAAGGGCATCTGCCGAAAGACCAGCTCACCCTTCCTCCATGCAGTATAGACGTTGGCATTGACCTTCTCTGTACCAATATTCGTGTTGGCCTTATCAAAAGTTCCTTTCAATCCTGGTGTCAACACTACCGTATTTTCTTCTTTGGTGTCATCGGCATACATTCCGACACTTCCTTCCACCAGTACCACATCGGTAACGCCATCTTCGGGATAGGCCAAAACGTTAAACTCGGTCCCAAGTACTTCCACATTTAGTTCCTCCGCATTTACGATAAAGGGTCTTGCTGCGTCAGAGGCCACATCAAAATAGGCTTCGCCTTGCACAAAGATTTCGCGATTCCCTTCATTTAAAAAGGAAACGGGATATTTCAATTCCGTTCCTGAATTCATATACACGATTGTGCCATCGGAGAGCACGACATCAAAACGTTTGCCATATGGAACAGTCAAGGTATTATATACAAGTGTCTTGGCTGCTTCTCCATCATACCGTAGTTGGGTTTGTGATTGGTTGGCCACCAGATTTCCATCCTTGTCCCGCAAGTCTTTGGTGGCCGTTGGGTCAATGACCTCTATGGTTCCATCCTCCAGTTGTAGGGTGATGGATTCATTGGTCGGAACAAGCAAGTTGTTCTCACTAGAATCAAATGCCCCTTGTTGGTAGAAATAGCCCAATGTAAGCACACCAATAAAAACCGCAGCTGCCGAGGCATATTTCCAATAGGGCAGCCTCCGTACCGGAATTTCAGTCCTCTTTTGAATCACTTTCCAGTCCTTGCCCGTGTCAATCTGTTTCTGCAACTGTTGACGTTCTTTTAGCTGGGAAGTATCGGTAAGGGATTTTAGAATATGGTGTTTATCCTCTTGGTCGAACAGCTCGGAGTCTTCCAAATCTGTGGGCTTTTCGTTCCCCAAAATCGACTTGGCGATTTTTTTGGAAAGGGTTAAAATTTCATCAAATAAGGACATAGGCATGTATTTCTTATATCCCTATGACGACGAAAAAAGGTAAGTGGGTTAAAAAATGGTTAAAAAAATTTTAAGAACTGAAGATATAGGCAATGAGAAAAAAGGATTCCTTTAAGATGGGGCGTAGTTTTTGGTAGGCAATCCGTTTTTGGGCCTTTACTGTATTTACAGATATGGAAAGCTCTTGCGCAATCTCTTTGTTGCTGTATTCCTTTAGGCTGAGCTTGATGATCTGCGCACATTTCTTCGGCAGGGTGTTGACCGCATTTTCAATGATGGTCGATGTTTCACTGATGACCACTTCCCGTAAAAAGAAAGTCTCTGTTTGGATACTCTCAAATTCCTCCTTGGAATAACGCTCAGAGGATTTATGATGGCGGCTTTTCAAAAAATCCAGCGATTTGTTCCTAACGGCCGTGTATAAATAGGACTTGATTACATTCTCGTTTTTGAGCTCAATTTTATCTTCCCATATCTTGATAAAGACCTCCTGAACCAAGTCCTTGGCCGTATTCAAATTGTGGACATATTTATTGGCAAAAAGGCACAAGGGCACGTACAACGTATCAAAATGGGCTTTGTACGCCGCAAGCGATAGGGTATGTGCATTTTGCTCAGACATCGAGTTAGCTTAGAGTGCCAAAGCAATTCGCAAGGTCTCGTCAAGGTTCATCGGTTGGGGGGACTGTTCTACTTTAAACTGCATTAAATTAATCCGAAGTTAATACAGAACTAACTCTAAGTTAAGGCAATTAAATTCAAACCGCCAAACCGTGTTCTCGAAAAAACTGTGCCTTTTTTTCACAAAAAAAGCGGGATTCCCCTGTTATCATTGGGGCTTTTCAACAAAGGGTAAATTGTGGCATATCTTAAAAAAAGTACTGAGGCGTAAGAATCCTCTCTATGGTTGTTAGCAGTTTTTTCCTTACTGTCTTTACTTAGCCACCTGACTACTTTTCAAAATCGTTTAGCAGTTTTGGTATGTGTATTGTGTATAATGCGATTCGGTGTTTAGCCAACCGATTCAATGAAACTTCGCTAAAGAACACTACTAGGTTATTCCGGTATTTTACTCCAAAACGGTAGGTCAGATTCTTTTCAATACGCTTTAACAGCAAAACACTGTAAATGGAACCACTGGTAGAAACTAATGGCTTTATGTGCAAATTATGTGCAAATAAAAAAGGCTCCAGGGTTTGAATTTCTCTGAAGCCTTTTGTTTACTCTGCTCCCCCTCTTGGGCTCGAACCAAGGACCCTCTGATTAACAGTCAGATGCTCTAACCAACTGAGCTAAGGAGGAATATCCTATATTTCACGGGCTTACCCGCTATAGCCTTGGCAAAGGCGGGTGCAAATATAGCCGATTCTTTAAAAGACTACAAGCAAAAACTAATTTCTATTTAAAAACTGCCTTATAAATATCATTCCCATTGGCAAACAACAACAGGGCGATCAACACAAAGAAGCCTACCATTTGGGCATATTCCAAAAACTTGTCACTTGGCTTCCTTCCTGAAACCATTTCATACAACAAAAAGGCCACGTGACCACCATCCAATGCCGGAATAGGTAGGATATTCATAAACGCCAGAATAATAGAGATCAAAGCGGTTGTAGACCAGAAAGCAACCCAATCCCAGGTGGGAGGAAACATACTTCCGATTGCAGCAAAACCTCCTACCCCTTTATAGGCGCCTGTAGAAGGATTAAATATCTTTTTAAGCTGCTTCGCATAACTGGTAAGGGTCTCCACGCCTTTATCAATCCCGGCCGGGATGGATTCCAGAAAAGAATAAGAGATCGTTTCTTTTTCCACTACACCAGATTCAACAAGGTCCAGCATATTATTGGGTAAGCCCGGCAGAATACCTATGGTGGCAGAGTCACTGATTTGGACCGGAACAAATCGTTTGTTCATATCCTTTCCTACTACCTCCAAATCAATTTGCTGACCCGAATAGTTCTTCAAAATAGCTTTTGCCTGGTCATAATAGCCTATCTCGTCATTTCCTATTTTAACGATCCTGTCTGAAACCTGTAAGCCCGAATTCTTGTTTTGAGAGGTCTTGGGGATGTCGCCAACTACAAAGGGTACTCTTGGATATAAGAACCGAACCTTATCCTCGTCTTCCAGCAGAGTAGCGATAAAATCTACAGGTAATTCTTTCTCGATAATTTGCCCATCCCTTTCCAGGGTTATGGTATTACCATTAATTAGTTCTATGTATACACTCCGGAACGATTTTAATTCGGTTCCATCAACAGCAAGGATCTTGTCCCCGGTCTGGATACCCGCTTTATCTCCTATATTCTCTTCCACAACCCATACACCATCCTTAAGGCTATCCATCCGAATGTATTCGTCCCCGTATTTATACGCCATCCCAATGTAGATGATAACCGCAAGAATGAAATTCACCGTTACGCCACCCAACATAATGATGAGCCTTTGCCAGGCCGGTTTACTTCGGAACTCCCAGGGTTGAGGTTCCTGCTGCATCTGCTCGGTATCCATGCTCTCATCGATCATCCCGGAGATCTTCACATAACCGCCAAGGGGCAACCACCCAATGCCGTAGACCGTCTCTCCTACTTTCTTCTTAAACAAGGCAAACTTCACATCAAAAAACAGGAAAAACTTCTCTACCCTTGTCTTAAAGAGTTTTGCTGGAATAAAGTGTCCCAGCTCGTGCAGTACGATCAGCAACGACAAACTCAAAAAGAACTGGATAACTTGTGTAACTATGGGGTTCATGGTAATCTCTTTCGCTTAGAACGCACAAAAGTACATTTTTGCTCAAGCTTATGAAAACATCCGCAGAACTGCATCTCTTTTTTTAAGAAAGTTTTAGGGGCGATCTGCTTTTGTTGCTTGCAAAAGCAACGTATTCTGCTGTAATTTTGCAACCCATGCGGAAGTTTTTTGCCAAATACCGGTTTTTTGCCCTTGTTTTCTCGCTCCTCTCACTGGTTATCATCTATTTCATTTATGATGCCCTAAAGCCAAACAAGCGCCTACCTATCTATCAACCTTCCATGGTAAATCCGGAATTGGTGGATAGCTCCCTGCACTACAAGAAAAAATACCACACCATTGCTAATTTTGAGTTGGTCAATCAAAATGGGGATACCATAACCCAGAAAGACTATGAGGGGAAAATTTATGTGGCGGACTTTTTCTTTACTACCTGCCCTACTATTTGCCCTATTATGACCAAAAACATGGCTGCAATACAGGGGAACATCCTGGAAGATAATGATGTCTTGTTGCTTTCACATTCAGTAACCCCACAGATAGATTCCGTTCCACAGCTCAAAAAATACGCCCTTGAAAAAGGAGTAATCGATGCCAAATGGAATTTAGTTACCGGCGACAAAAAGCATATTTACGAATTAGCCCGTAAATCCTATTTAGCAGTAAAAACAGCTGGTGATGGAGGACCTTTCGATATGATCCATACCGAGAACTTTATGCTTATCGATAAAGAGAAACGCATTCGCGGGTTTTACGATGGCACCAATCCCGAAGAAATTGAAAAACTGCTAAAGGATATCCAAATTCTTCAGAGCGCCTATGCAGATTAGGCTTTTAACGGACCGCTTTTATCAGATAGCGCGGTATCTCCATAGTAGTTGATGCCAACGCATAGTTCTTCTGATCGTACTACGATGCGACCAGGTGTTCGGTGAACACAGGTTTCTAAATGGCATCAAAACCCGTAATATCCCTGCCCGTAATTAATAGATGCATTTCATGGGTCCCCTGATACGTAATCAGGGTTTCGATATTCATCATGTGTCGCATAATAGGGTATTCGCCTGTTATTCCCATACCCCCTAATATTTGTCGCGCCTCTCTCGCTACTTTTTGAGCCATATGGACATTATTTCGCTTTGCCATTGATATTTGTTGGTAGGTGGCCTTACCTTCGTCCATAAGATGCCCCAACGCATAACATAACAATTGTGCCTTGGTAATCTCCGTTATCATTTCAGCCAACTTTTTTTGTACCAGTTGGTTGCTGCCAATGGGCTTGTCAAACTGAATACGTTCCTGCGAATATTGCAGTGCAATTTCGTAACATTCCTGGGCAATACCCACACTGCCCCAAGCAACAGCATAACGACCAATATTCAGACACTCATAAGCATCTTTAATAGATGTACATTCCGGTAATAGTAAGTCCTTGGGCAATTCCGCGTTTGAAAAGATGAGTTCGCCGGTGCTTGACGCCCGAAAAGACCATTTGTCGTGAATGGTAGACGTGGTAAAATTGCTCGTTTTCTCCGCATCTACAATAAGCCCTTGAATAGCACCCGATTCGCTTTTGGCCCATACAATAGCAACATCACACTTTTCTGCATTACCGATCCATAGTTTAGTTCCATTAAGAATAACGCTATCCCCTGAAATCTTAAAATGACTATGCATAGCGGCAGCATTAGACCCATAATTAGGTTCTGTTAATCCAAAAGCCCCTAAGTATTCCCCCGAAGCTAATTTTGGAAGATAATAGTGTTTCTGTGCTGCCGAACCAAAACGATAAATGGCATACATAACCAGTGAGGTTTGAATGGAGCTTAACACACGAATGGAGGTATCTCCCCGTTCCAGTTCTTGCATCATCAAACCATAGGAAATATAATCTGCCCCCACTCCGCCATATTCCTCCGGAATAATAAGGCCGAAAGCTCCTATCTCGGCAAGTTTTTCCACTACGTCTTCCAGCACCCTACCTTCCTTAAAACTGCGATCAATTTTCGGTTTTATAAAACTTTCTACCCAGGCTGCGGTGGAATCCCGTATGAGACGTTGTTCTTCGGTTAACGTTCTTTCTAATTGATAATAATCCGTTGAGACCACAATAGCAAACTTTTTATAAAATTAACTATTTAGAATGCTTCTAAATAGTTAATTTTACATAAATGTTTTGAAATGGATTTGATTTCGTTCAAACTAACGGACGCCTTGATCGAGGACTACATTACCACAACCATACTGATAAATGGTTGCGACTTACGGAATATTTTGGTTTCCTATGAAATTGAGCAAGTTACCGAATACAAAGATTATAATTTGGTTGGTGCATATGAAGGCATCTCGGCTTTTATTGCTTTTCATATGCACAAACATTTTTTAAAGGAAACCGTAAGTGAATACCAACAGGCCGACAATCGCTTTACCCTTTTTGAATATGTTCATTCCGGTATCCCCGGCGAACATACCGTAGCCTGCCGTATTACTATTTATGAGGATAGGGTGGAATGGACCGATTTTATCAACTGTTCTGTCTTTTTAAAACAGTGTTTCAAATACCCGGAGCTTAAATTTTGTTTTGATAGGACCCAGTATGAAAAAGCGATTCATGACATCACCGTAAATGAGGTCAATAAGCTTTATGGATGAATTTAAATGCATTGCCATAACCTAAAAATGTGAACGGGACCTAAGTTTAAGTTAATCAAAATCAACCGTCATGTCCCCGGCAACAGTATTTGTTGCCGGGTTTATTTTAAAAAAGAAATTGCTATTATGGAACTACCCAGACACAGTACGCATATCTCAAATGTGTTAGTGATCGGAAGTGGAGGTGCCGGTTTGCGAGCCGCCATCGAAGCTAAAAAGGCCGGCGTTGAAGTTACGGTAATCGGCAAAAGGCCCAAAGAAGATGTACATACCGTACTTGCCGCAGGAGGAATTAATGCGGCTTTTGGAAATGTGGATCCGGAGGATTCCTGGCAGCAACATTTTGCTGATACCATGATTGAAGGCTATCATCTTTCCGAACCCAGGATGGTAGAACTCATGGCCAAAGAAGCCCCCGAACTCGTACTGGAGATCGATTCCTGGGGCGCCCATTTTGCTAAACGTAAAGAAGGTACAATTGACCAACGGTTTTTTGGGGCGCATACCTACCGCAGAACCTGCTATTCCGGGGATTACACCGGGCGTTCCATTTTAAATGCCCTGTTAAAAAAGGCGAAAGCACTCAAAATCCCAATCCTGGATTCCCAATACGTAACCGAACTTTTAGTGCACGATAACCTTTGTTTTGGTGCCATGACCTTTAACGTTAAAAATGGTGAGCGTACCGTATTTCTGGCAGACGCTACCATTCTGGCCGCCGGAGGTCATACCCGTATTTGGCGGAAAAGTTCGTCGCGACGAAATGAAAATACAGGTGATGGCTTTTATCTGGGCCTAAAGGCAGGTTGCATCCTAACGGATATGGAACTGGTGCAATTTCATCCCACAGGTATGGTGATCCCCGAAGAAATTGCAGGGACCTTGGTTACTGAAGCCGTTCGAGGTGAGGGAGGCCGCCTCATAAATGGCAAAGGAGAGCGGTTTATGGTAAAATACGATCCGGAACGCTTGGAGCTATCAACCCGAGACCGTGTAGCCATGGCCAATTATTTGGAAATTACAGAAGGCAGGGCAACGCCAAATGGGGGTATTTATTTGGACATCAGCCATAGGGAAAAAGATTTTATCATTGAAAAATTACCGAGAATGTACCGGCAATTTTTAGATACTCTCATGATTGACATCTCAGAAAAACCTATGGAAGTTGCTCCCACAGCACATTACTCTATGGGGGGTATCTCAGTGGAACCCGACACCCATAGTACCGGAATTGAAGGACTTTTCGCTGCCGGGGAAGTAACCGGCGGTCTCCATGGTGCCAACAGGTTAGGTGGAAATTCGCTTGCTGAAATTTTGATATTTGGTAAAAGGGCCGGATACTATGCCTCCGAACGTTCGTTGGCATTAGACGTACAACACCGTTCACGGAAGGTGATTCAGAAGGCCCATGATAAAATCGATTCCTTTCTTAAAAATGGAAGCGAAGTGGCACGACCGCTACAACGTGAGCTGCGAAATATTATGTGGGAACACTGCGGTGTGGTGCGAAGTGAAGAAAAACTGGAAACCGGACTAGAACGCCTTACCCAATTGAAGAATACCCTACCGCTGTTGGATGTACGACCCGATTCCGAAGGGTATGAAGATTTGATGTTAGCTTTTGATCTGGAAGGGGCACTAATGGCCGCCGAAGCTACTATGCTAGGGGCTAAAGCACGGAAAGAAAGTCGGGGAGCCCATCAACGTTCTGATTACAGGGAAACCAGTGATAAACAGCTCCTCAACTACGTGGTAAAACTATCTTCTGATGGAGGCCTGGAACTGGACAAAAAATCATTGGAGAAGATGGAAGACCATCTGAAATCAATTATCGACAGTACCTCAGAGATCACTGATTTTGATGGAATGCTTTTGGAATAGCATTCAAAAAGATAAATTTTTGATATGGAAAAACAGGAACCCAATTTATACAAATGGCCTTTAAGTTTGCCTCATCTGCTGGGATAGCAGGGATTCTATGTTGTGTTGCCCCGGCCATTTTATTCATGGTTGGTTTGATGGGAGGTGCCTATGCGATTTCATTTGCTGATTTTTTTTATAAGGAAGATGGCTCAGTGGGTACCGGTGCTTGGATTTTAAGGGGAGTTGCTGTCTTAATTGGGGTATTTGGCATCTATCGCTACCGTAAAATGCAGAACCAATGTTCCATTGACCCAAAGCGCAAAAAGAAAAACCTTTTGCTTGTCGGTGCAATTATCCTAATTCTTGGACTGGGCATCTTTTTGTCCCTGGAAAAATGGTCTGCTTGGTATTTTGACGAATATGTGGTGCCTGCACAACAAGAAGAACTGTCCAAATAAAGAATAATACGTTGTAAAGCGCGGATTTTATTCGCAAATGGTCTGAATTTTTACGAATCATTCGGTTCTATGCTGCACTTTTTTTTCCATTTTGTGCATTTCATCGAAAAAAAGGTAGGGTTAATCGATAGTCGATTGTTCTTTTTTTGGTGATTCCTGGCTAGTAGCATACCCAGGAAGTATCACCCCAATTCAAAACCCCAATACTATGAACACGACCACCCTTGTTCGAATGCTATGTCTATTGGCATTCAACAGTATTTCCATTCATCTTTTAGCACAAAATAATTGGTCAAATCCTAACTCCTGGCCGTCAGGGCAGGTACCTACTGCTGGTGAGAACATTGTTATCCCGGAAGGAAAAACTATTGTACTCGATGTACATACCCCAAATCTAGGTAGCTTAGAAATAGACGGAAACCTGATCTTTCAGGACAAGGAAATACGCCTTACCGCACGTTGGATAATGGTACATGGTCTGCTTCAAATCGGAACTGAAGCGAACCCTTTTCAAAGTAAAGCAACGATTACCTTAACCGGTCCGGAGGAAGACATCAACGAAATGGGCGGACGTTTTTTGGTGTCTATGGCCGGAGGCCAACTGGAAATTCACGGTGCAAGTTCCACGAAACTCAGTTGGGGCCAGCTTTCTGAAAATCTTGAGATCGGCGATTCTCAATTGGTGCTTGATAGAGATCCTATTGCATGGAAGACCGGGGATAAGATCGTTATCGCCCCAAGCGGATTTGACGCCTTCGAAACCGAAGAAGTCACAATTACCGCTATTCAAGGAAGAACCATTTCCTTTTCACCTGCAGTTAATTTTGCCCATTTCGGGGAACTTCAGGAATATGAAGGAAAACTATTGGACGAACGCGCCGAGGTGGGTTTGCTGAACCGAAACATCAAAATACAAGGTGCTCCCGATTCCTTCGAAAAAAATTATGGAGGACACATTATGATCATGAATTCTTCCGGGCCTGTCCATATTAAAGGAGTTGAATTCACAGCCTTGGGACAACCAGGCTTGGAGGCTCGATATAATTTTCACTGGCATTTAGCTGGTGATCGTGAAGGGGATTACCTGACGAATTCCAGTGTACACCATAGTCTTCAACGTGCGGTGGTCGTTCACCAGACGGACAATGTACTTGTAGAAAATGTAGTCTCCTACCATGTGAAAAACCACGCATTTATCCCTGCTGAAGATGGGAATGAGGTGGATAATACTTTCAAGAATAACTTGGCACTCCTCACCCTTAATCCCGAGAAAGGCTTTTTCGCATTTCCTAAAGATAACGGAAAAACCAGTACCCAAGGCGAACAGCGCTCTTCCGGTTTTTGGATGCGAAATCCACATAATAACCTCATTGGCAACCATGTGGGTGGTGTTGAAAAGGGCAACGGATTTTTTATTGATACACGCGGGCGGTCAAGGGATTTCAAAGATTTTGATTTGCTTCCCAGAACCGTGGTCTTCGATGGCAATGTGGCGCATTCGTGTTCTGTCCCCGGGGCTTTGGGCAACGAAGGTGTTTCAAACGTAGCCATGTATGGTGCAGTAGGTTTTGGACACGGTATATTTATGAATACTTTCCAAAATGGAGACCTCATGTGGACTTTGAGCAATTACACCGGCTATAAAAATATGATGAGCGGCGTATGGACAGAGATAACCAACGTAACACTTGATAATTTCTTTCTGGCAGACAATTCCATTGGACTCCTTTCATCAGAGTCACATGTAGAAAATACAATCGTTATCGGGAAATCTAAAAACACCATCGGCGGTGTAAACCGAAACCTTCGTCATGGTGATAAACGAGCAGGATATTATTCCATCGCCCAGGGAGGCAGTAAGGAACCTAAATTGAACGATGTTACTTTTATCGACATCAATAAAGATATAGCACCAGATAAAGTAGCTGCAGCTGTTGTTGGTGCGGGAGGTCACAAGGAGGAAAACTTTCTGAAGAACATAAAAATAGTGGGAGACACCAAGCCCATTTGGATGTCCACGCGAGGCAATAAGGGGCGTAATGAAAATTCATCTTTTCTTTTGGATGAAGATGGCAGCCTTTCAGGCTATGACCGACCCGTGCTAATCGCGCACCCCTATTCTGCCTTAAAAAAAGATGCTATTGCCTACCATAAAGAATGGCAGGCGTACATTATAGAAGCGGAAGGTGCCATGCAACTTCGTATTGGGAATATCGGTTTTGACCTCCCACAAGAGGTTTCCCTAATACGAGATTTTGATAACCTTCGCATTCCAAAAATGCAACATTCCAAACAACGCTATTTTAATTTATTTGGACAACAACGCTATACCGTCATGGGGCAATGGGAAATGGAGGAAAAAGGAAATAGCATGCAATTGAGAAGTGTTCTTGGGCGTGAAGGCGAATGGAGCATCTTTAGGTTTCCTATGCCCTATACCGATACGGAACTCTTAGATAAAAATGAATTTTCGGTGCCTCAAGTCTCCGGCATTTCTGAATTGAATCAACAAAATAGTACTGCCTATTATTTTAATCCGGATGAAGGGGCCATCTACTTAAAAATGGTGACTGACCTTGACGGCCAGGCCTATGTTACCATTATCCCAAGAGGGGAAAACACAGGCACTAACTTTGGGTTGGATATTGGAAGTGCAGCTCAATATTTTCAGGATTTACGTATTTCCCCAAATCCCCTTTCCCCCGATTCTACATTGGACTATACCTTGTTACAAACAGAGTATGTTTCAATTGATGTTTTTGATATTCTCGGGCGAAATTTAGGAAACATCTACTCGGGAAAGCAAGATTCCGGCAACCACAGTATTCCTTTAAATAGCATTGGCACAGCTTCGGGAATGTATGTCCTGAATATTAATGTGGACAACACCTCCATCCCCATGAAAGTCATTAAACCTTAAGTGTCCCTTATGTACTTAACGACCATGAAATGGCCCTATGCCCTTGCTATTGTTCTCCTGTTTCAGATACAGCACCGCGTAATTGGACAACAACAAAACAATTTAATTGTTGAAAAAGGAGAAGAACTTCTAATTCGGGATAATCTACAGATTGACCGAATGGTCATACGGGGAACGGTTACCATAATGGACCAACAAGACCTGACCCTCCGTTTCTCAAGTTTACTTCTGGATGGTGGGCAATTGATTGCGGGAACACCCTCAAAACCCTTCAAACATCAACTTTCTTTGATTTTGGATGCAACTATCGGAGCAATACGTGTACAAAATGGCGGTCGTTTAGTATTAACCGGAGCTGCTACCAGTGCGCTGAAACCTAAAAAACCAGTTGCACCTGAAAAATTAGATAGTGTAAAAACATACAGGAATATTCGCTTGGAGGTGCTCAAAGGAAAATCGGGATACATCACGAGTACTGAAAACAGTACTATCCAAGCCTCTGGTGTTGCTATTGACGGATTTGGGACCAGCGCCCATGCTGCGATCGGTATTTATGATCTATCGGCGGCAAATAGCTATTTAAAACAGTCCATGGTGTGCAATAGCAAAAACATCGACCTCCGGCTAACGAATAGCACTATGGTGGTTGAGAACAACTTGTTCCTCTCCACCACCTATACCTCCATTAAAAGCTTTGGTGGCACTAACCATACATTTCCCCGGTTTAGAAAAAATAGTATTATCAACACCGCCGGGAAGGATTCTTTTGCCATTGTATTAGAAAACCTGAATCAGGAGTTTACCGAAAACAAAGTGTTTGTTCAAAAACGGACCAATGGGGTATCTGTCTTACATCGGAGTGAAAAAAAGGGCACAGGCTTTAACAAACGTGCAAATTTTACATTTGATAATAATCGGATCATAAATTTATCATCATCAGACACTACTGCAACTATTGGTCTTTCAATACAGGATTTGCAATCCAAATCGCTAATTAAGAGCACTGCTAATCACATTCAAAATTTTGGGATCGGTGCCCATGTGCACTCCGGAAACATTATGTTGTCCAACTATTCGTTTTTGAATAATCGCATCGGCTGTATCCCGGGAACAGCGTACATTGAAAAGTCTTCCTTCCATCGAGAAACCGGTAAAGTAAAAAATGGATCTAAAGCCCTTTGGATTACCGACCGGTTTGGAAAATCGGCCCCCAAGATGAGTTCCATATCCATTCAAAACCATGGGCAAGGCCTATGCTTTGATGGATTGGTCTCCGCACCAAACTATTTTGAAGCTTTTCATTTTGAAGGAACAAATCCCCTCGCTTTTTCCGATATCGCCCCAAGGTCAGTAATTCACGACAAGGATGGCTCTTTACTTCGAATTCCGAACAAAATATCTTCACACCACCAGATGCACGGTAGTAGCCACCACGGACATCATATGGCAAAAGTTACCAATATCCCCCAAGGATATATCCTCTATCCTAGCTATTCATTTTTACGTTATCCGAATGACAAACCGCTGCCCAATGTTGGGGATATGCACTATGCTCCTAGAAATATTGTAGGGACGTTGACAGTAGCTACCGGTATGGGGCTAACCGACCCGGTCCATGAACACCATGGGCAATTCGATGGGGTAACGTTAATCAACAGCCTTGGGGATTCCAGAACGATAAGTCAAAAAAATAATGCAATCGAAGTAGATTTGATGGCCGATGAATGCTACCAATTGGATTTTGGTGAGCAACCTTTGCCCTTTTTTGATTTTGGATTTGAATGGGAAGCCCCTTCGCAAAAAAGTATTTACATCAAAATGCCCTATCCACATGATACCCCCGTGGCCATGCGTTCTTTCGGAAATCAACTGTTTTCAGTACAGGATATGGATGCCTTAAAAAGCAGCAAGGCATCCACGTATTATTGGGACAAATCCAATAAGATGGTTTACCTAAAAATGATCGCCCAGGATAACTTTGAGGAAATGGTTATTTATTCCAGTGCGATACGGACCGAAATTACAATTGATGGGGTACAGGTCCCGTTAAGCATGCATCGCAACGAAAACAAAGACACCCTTGTTTTTGAATATACCGTACCAAAAGCCAACAGCTATTCAAAGTTCGAAGTGCTGGATTACTATGGCAATGTGGTTGAAAAACCTTTTGAAGGAACCATCAAAGGATCAAAAAATACTTTGGAAATAGCATTGGGTGATTATGACTTCAAAACAAAGGTCTATCGTTATGCTTTAACTGTAGGGAATCAGGTGCATCGCGGACCCATTTATCCCTATTAGCAATGAAATTCAAGGGAAGGTTTTACATCAGCGTTTAAAGGTGGGTTTTAGTACTAAAAGTTAAATCTTTCTATACGTCCGACAATATCTTTGAACAAGATGATTTTATTGGCTATTTTTCCTATTCAAAATGATTCTAAATAATAGCCATGAAAAAGTTACACTATCCAGCATGCATTGTAATCCTACTCCTCGTTTGTCAGTCCTGTTCAGAACCAAAAATTCCTAAAGAAGCGGTTGTTGCCAACTACGCAAACATGGTATACCAATCCTATAACGACAGTTACCAGGAAGCACTTAAAATGCAGACTGCCATCAATGCGTTTTTAGAAGATCCTACGGAAGAAGGTCTGGAAGCCGCTAAAGTAGCCTGGCTCGTTGCCCGGGAACCTTACGGACAAACCGAAGTCTATCGTGAAACCAACAGTCCGATAGACGTAGAAGAAAGTGAAACCACTCCCTGGGGAATAGCCAACGAGGCGCAAATGAATGCCTGGCCCATTGATGAAAGCTATATCGATTACGCCGCCGAAGGCACAGAAAGCCATGCGGGCATATACACAGGCATTATAGCCGATACTTCCGTAGTCATCTCCCAGGAGTTGCTAAAAGACCTCAACGAAAAAGACACGGACAAGTCCATTAGCACAGGCTGGCACGCCATAGAATTTCTGCTTTGGGGACAAGACCTTACCCTTCCTGAAGAGGATAAACCAGGAATGCGGGAATACATCGATTATACTTCGGCTCCTGATGCAGAACGTAGGAGTCAATATCTTAAAATAGCTACCGACCTTCTGGTAGCAGATCTTAAAAAATTAGTAGATACCTGGTCTGAAGGAGGTACCTACCGTACGGTTTTTGAAGGTTTGGAAACGAATCAGGCACTTTCACAATTGGTACATGGTACCTTTTTTATGTCAGGAGATGAACTCAGTTCCGAACGCATGATCGCTCCAGTGGACTCCACAGATGGTGTAGATGGGTCAGGACAGGAGGACGAACATTCCTGTTTTGCAGATAATACCCATCGCGATATCTATGTGAACATGTTGGGTATCAACAATGTGCTTTTTGGTACCTACGATACCATTACAGGGCCTTCGTTCTATGATCTGGTGAAGCAAGCCGATGCCGAACAAGCCGAAAAATTGAAGGTTGCTGCCGATGAAGCCATGGCACGGGTACAGGTAATTGCCGACCATGCAAAACCTTTTGATTATTTGATTACCCAGGAATCCTCATCAGATCCCGAATTTGGACCGGTAATGCAATCTGTAGTCGCTTTGCAAGAACTGGGTGACCAAATCAGTGTTTCAGGAAATACCATCGGGATCAGCTTAAGGTAATTGCCTTTTGTTAGAGCTCCCGAAAATCAATACCTTTGTATATGGAGTGACCGCCCAAATCCCGATGAATATTCATTGGGATTTGTAGGTTAAATATAGTGCTATGAAAAGGCTCCCGCTACATACTTTACTTCTGGTATTCTTCATTTTTGGGTGCAAATCCAAAGAAGAGCAGTATTTGGCGGTTTATGAGGAGGGTGAAGAACGATTGGCAGGCGACCTTGGGGTCAACTCAAGGACCTCCAATGCCTTTGGTTTTGAAATTCCCGGACTAAGCTTTGAGCAGCAGGCAAAATTTGCCCTAGGGAATTCCCTCTTTAACCAGTCATGGGTATCTTCTCCGGCATCAACAACCGCTCGCGATGGCCTTGGTCCCACGTTCAACGCCCGTGCCTGTGCCGCCTGCCACTTTAAAGATGGTCGAGGGAAGCCATTACTCATTGATGAGAATACCACCGGCTTTCTGATGCGATTAAGTCAGGAAGGAACCGATCAATTTGGCGGGCCATTGGGTTTGCCAAATTACGGTGCCCAACTACAGGACCGCAGCAACCGTAGTATTCCCTTTGAGGCCAAAATAGCGGTAACCTATGATACCATTCACGGTGCCTACGCTGATGGGAAACCCTACAGGCTTTATAAACCCATCTATAGCTTCGAATCGGAAAATTTTGGAAAAATAGAGGATGTTATGACCTCTCCGCGTGTGGCACAGCAAACCATTGGTATGGGCCTTATTAGTGCCCTGCCAGACAGTGAGATCTTGAAGTATGCTGATGAATTTGACGAAGATGGCGATGGTATTTCCGGACGACCCAATTATGTTTGGAATTACGAAACCAACGAAAAAGATCTAGGTAAATATGGCTGGAAGGCAAATGCGCCCACGTTAAAGACCCAGATTGCCAGTGCCTTTCACGGTGATATGGGATTGACCAATCCCGTTTTCCCGGAAGAGGACTGCCCGGACCCTCAAATAGACTGCAACCAAGCACCCAATGGCGGTGAACCGGAAGTGACCGAAAAACAAATGGAACGCGTCTTGTTTTATCAGGCTTCCTTGTCTGTCCCAAACAGAAGAAATGCAAAAGAAGAAAAGGTGTTAAAAGGAAAAGCACTATTCAACAAATTGAATTGTGTAGGATGCCATGCCACAGACCAGGTAACCGGGAGTTTCCCTGTAAATCCTTTGCTAGAGGGGGTAACGATTAAACCCTATTCGGACTTTCTGCTTCACGATATGGGAGAAGACCTGGCGGACAATCGCCCGGACTACGAAGCCAATGGACGTGAATGGCGAACGCAACCCCTTTGGGGGATCGGTCTTATTCCAACCGTAAATAAACACAACTACTTCTTACATGATGGGCGTGCACGCAGCATTGAAGAAGCCATTCTTTGGCATGGTGGTGAAGCCGAACAGAGCAAAGAAAAGTTTAAAAAATTACCCGAAACCCAGCGCAAACAATTGCTGGCCTTTATCAAATCGCTTTAACTTGGTGCTATGATCAGAACAAGAATAACAGCTACCTTTCTCTTTTTAATTTTGCTTGGCAGCTGTGGTGAAAAGACAGAGCACAACGTATTTGACATGGACCTGTTTTTGCAAGAAGTTACCCAAAAAGTTATCCTTCCCACACTCCATGATTTTAGAGATGAAGCCGAAGTATTGGCCAAAGAGACAGCAACCTATATGACTGTCCCAACCTTGGAGCAATTGGAAGTGCTGAGAGCGCAATGGCTCAAAACAGCCTATGCGTATGAGCGCAGCTATAACTTCCACTTTGGCCCGGCAAAATCAAGGTTTTTGCACCGTGCTATCTACAATTGGCCAACCGTTCCCCAAACAATAGAAAATACAGTGTCTTCCAAAACCATCAATGCAGAAACCATGTCCAAAGCAAGTCCACAAATAAAAGGATTGGCCGCTTTGGAATACCTGCTTTTCAAAAAGGATAGTATTGCCGTCCACAACGAAATGATGGAAAAAGAATCGCGTAGGGCCTATCTCCTACATTGCACCAAATTTTTGAAAGCACAGGCTGATCGACTTGTTACGATATGGGACCCGAAGGGAGAAAACTATGCAGAAACGTTCGTTACAAGCAAAGCAACGGGGATCAATGCCCCATTCAACCTGTTATTTAATGGGCTTTACAATGCCGCGAATACGTCAAAGGTGACGAAAATTGGTAAGCCCGGAGGCTTTGAAAAATCACCGCGGACCAACCCACAAAAAGTACAAGCCCCCTACAGTGATGAATCGCTGGCCTTAACCTCAGCGTCTGTAGAAGTCATAGAAGCGGTTTTTTTTGGTAGTGACCATCACAATGTTTCGCAATATATCTCATCCCTTACCGAAGATGGAGTAACCAATGCGCGTATTAAAACGGCTATCCGTGAAATAAAGGAGGCCATCGCTGCAATTCCTGTACCTTTGGAGGAAGCGGTGGACACCTATCCCGAAGCTGTGGAGCATCTGCATTTAAAGCTTACCGCCCTTAATATTTGGATGGGCGTTGATGCCCGCAGTATTTTGTCCGTAATACTAACCTCAACTGATAACGATGGAGATTAAATCAACAACTTGGTCGATCAATTTTTCCGGAAAGACCATTATGTATATTGGAATTGCATATTTGCTTTTTTTTGGATGGGGTTTCGCCCAGGAATCTTCTGCTGAAAAAGTTGCCATCAAGGGATTTAAACGCTTGTATAAGCTGAACGACTCCATATATCGCTCGGAGCAACCCAGTGCAAAAGGATTTCAACAGCTTGAGGCGATGGGCCTAAAAACCATAATTAACTTTAGACGCAACAAAAAAGATGATCGAAAAGCGCGAAAGACAGCCCTTACCTTAGAATATCTCCCATTAAAAACGAAGGAGCTGACTGAGGAGCAAATCCTAATGGTTTTGAAAGTAGTTCATGCTGCTGAAAAACCTGTGTTACTTCACTGCTGGCATGGCTCGGATAGAACGGGGGCTATTTCTGCAGCGTATCGCATTGTTTTTGAGGATTGGGAGAAAGAAGAAGCTATTAAAGAATTGCGGAAAGAAGAATTTGGTTATCATGAAAACTGGTATCCCAATGTGATGGATCTATTACGGGATCTAGACGTGGATGCTTTAAAAAAGGAACTTGATTTAAAATAATGTACAGTAAAAAAACCGTCAGTTTGAGTGCATTTTATGACGCGTAGCAACTAAAATTTGTATTGAAGATCTCCCTGCTGGAAGACAGGTAAAGGTTTTAAATTAAAACGTATTCTCAATACAAAGCTGGCGCCACTTCGGTTAGCTCAGCGACCACTCAAAATCACTCGAACCTACCCGTCCAGCAAGGCGGGTTAATGTTTTGAACATGGTTTACTACCAAAAAAATTTGATTTAAAGGTAAGCGTAAAATGAAAAAACCACTTTTTATATTCCTGCTCTTGAGCGCACTATTTTCCTGTAAAAACGCAGGAAAAGACGACGCCAAAGTACAAGAGGTCAACGTCTACACCCACCGTCATTATCCCCCGGATCAGGAACTTTTTGCCCAATTTGAGAACGAAACAGGGATAACCGTAAACGTGGTGAACGCCAGCGCCGATGAACTGATTCAAAAGATGCAATTAGAAGGCCAGACTTCTCCTGCCGATGTTTTGATTACTGTTGATGCAGGACGATTGGTGCGCGCAAAGGAAAAAGAGCTGTTACAATCCATTGCCTCCCCTTTCCTGGACTCAATTATTGCACCCCACTTGAGAGATGAAGAAAAACAGTGGTTCGCTTTAACCAAGAGAGCACGGGTTATCGCATATGCCAAAGACCGGATAAACCCGGAACAATTGTCTACCTATGAGGATTTAGCATCCGATACCTGGAAAGCAAAATTATTGATCCGTTCCTCAGGTAATATTTACAATCAATCCCTTATGGCATCGCTTATTGCCAACTTAGGCGAAGAAAAAGCTAAAGAATGGGCCGGAAAAATTGTTAATAATATGGCTCGCGACCCCAAAGGTAATGACAGAGATCAGGTGAAGGCCGTTGTTGCCGGCGAAGGCGATCTGGCTATAGTGAACACCTACTACGTAGGACGTATGATCAATTCTGACGATGCGATAGAAGCAACGGCAGGTAAAGGTGTTGGCATCTTTTTCCCGAATCAAAAGGATAGAGGTACACATATTAACATAAGTGGTGCCGGAGTTGCAAAATATGCCCCAAATAAGGAAAATGCGGTCAAATTCATAGAGTTTTTGGCCAGTGGGGAAGCACAAACCGTCTTTGCAGAGGCCAACTACGAATATCCTGTAAATCAAAATGTACAACCCGCTTTGCTCTTACAATCGTGGGGGGCTTTTAAAGAAGATCAACTCAATCTTTCCGAATTAGGGACGAACAATAAGGCTGCGGTATTACTCTTTGATGAAGTAGGTTGGCAATAGGTTTAAGGCCTTGTATGACCTGAATACCGTAATTTTGACTTTTGTTGTTTCAAAGCAAATTGTTTGTTCAATCTAAAAACCTTACTACGGGATACCAATCGTTGGTCATGGGGTACACTGTGCTTAGTTAGTTTCGTTACCCTCCCTGTATTTGCGCTTTTTCTGCGCTCCTTCTCGGGACCTGGTGAAAGCTGGTCACATCTTATGGATACAGTGCTTGGAGGGTATACCCTCAACTCCTTTGTGCTGGTACTGGGCACCGCTCTATTTAGCTTGCTATTAGGCGTTCCTACGGCTTGGGTGGTAAGTCGGTATCATTTTCCATTTAAAAAACTATTGGAATGGTTGTTAATTGTACCGCTAACGTTACCTTCATATATTACTGCCTATGCGTATGCCGGGCTGTTTGATTATGGTGGGTCTTTTTCAATATTGGCCAAGGCTTTGGGGTTTGGCACGCTAAAAGTAGATATCCTAAATCTCCCAGGTCTCATTTTTATTCTTTCGGTATCGCTCTATCCTTATGTTTATGTAGCCGCCAGAGCCGTTTTTCTATACCAATCAAGTCGCCTTATCGAAGCTTCGCAGATGCTGGGAGCAAAGGGATTTAAAACCTTGGTTCGTGTGGTATTGCCCATGGCACGGCCTGCAATTTTCGGAGGATTGCTATTGGTCATCATGGAAGTACTCAACGATTATGGCGCCGCAAAATACTATGGAGTGAATACCCTTACCACAGGAATTTTCAGGGCATGGTTTGCCTTGGAAGAACCTAATACAGCGGTATTCCTATCCCTGATTCTACTGCTTATGGTGTTGCTATTTGTGCTGTTGGAAAGATGGCAACGTGGGAATCGTAGTTTCCAAATAACGACAAAAAGTAATATCCGACTGCAAGCCGTGCATCCTTCAAAACGAAAAAAAGGCGTAGCATTTGGCATTGCATTTATACCTGTTCTTTTAGGGTTTTTGTTACCCGTCTTTCAATTGCTAAAATGGCTGGGTATTACCTGGAGTAAAACAGCTTCAGCAAGCTATGTTAGCCTTGCGCTGCAAAGCATAGGCATTGCACTACTCGCTGCGCTATTAACTGTATTGGCCGTATTGATGGTCATTTATTTTCCAAAATGGAATCGCTTAAAAGCTTTAAAAGGTAGCACCCGTTTAGCTACCGTGGGGTATGCAATTCCGGGGGCGGTCCTGGCTATTGGTGTAATGTTGCCTACCCTTCAAATGGACCGTTGGTTCCTGCAACTGAATCAAAATTCTGACGGCAGCGGAACGGGGGCACTAGTAGTACTGAATGGCACCATAATCGCTTTAGTTTATGCCTATATCATACGATTTCTTGCTGTGGGTTTTAAACCCCTCCAGGCAAGTCAATTAAAACTAGGTGAATCGCTTAGCGAATCTTCTAAGCTCTTAGGCCGGAATACCCTCAAAACCTTTTTTAAGGTCGATGCTCCGCTTTTAAAAACAGGGATTTTCAGTGCCGTATTACTGGTTTTTGTAGATATCATGAAAGAGCTGCCTTTAACCTTGATCTTAAAACCCTACGATGTAAATACCTTGGCTGTAAAAGCGTATGAATACGCCAGTGACGAATTGATCATGGAATCGGCACTTCCGTCACTTACCATAATTGCAGCCGGGCTGCTTCCTATCCTATTTTTAAATAAATTGCTGTTGGACAATTCCAGATAGTGAGAAAAAGTAACCCTTTATATTGAAGTAAATTGAGTGATCTCCTTACCATAACATCACTAATAAAATCCTTTAATCCCAAAGAAGGAACCGTAATCAATGGTATTGATCTGCGTATTTCAAAGGGTGCGGTAGTGTCTCTTTTGGGAGAAAGTGGGTCTGGTAAAACCACATTGGCAAGGCTTATTGCCGGACTTGAAGTTCCTGATTCCGGTGAGATTACATTAGATGGGAAAATAGTTGCCAATGCGTTGAGATTTGTCCCACCGCAACATCGTAAGGTGGGTATGGTGTTTCAGGATTATGCACTTTTTCCACATATGACCGTTTCAAAAAATGTGGGCTACGGCATTCCCAATCCCTCAGAAAAAGGAAATCGGGTACAGGAGGTACTAGCTTTGGTTGGACTTCAGGATGTAGGACATCGCTATCCCCATCAATTGTCCGGGGGACAACAACAGCGGATCGCATTAGCAAGGGCACTAGCGCCGAAACCCAAGGTGTTGCTGCTTGACGAACCTTTTAGTAACCTGGATGCTAGCCTAAAACACCACCTGCGTTCCGAGCTGTTTCAAATTATTCGCAAAAGCAACGTAACCGCGCTCTTTTTAACCCACGATACCCAAGATGCTATGGTGGTTTCGGATTCCATAGTAGTACTTCAAAACGGGGAAATACAACAAGGGGGCACTGCAAAGGAGTTATTTGAAAATCCAAATAACTTGTATATCGCTGCCTTATTTGGACCAGTAGTAGAATTCAATCGCAATGATCTAAGTCTTTTTAATTTTACCGGGAATGCGTTAACCACTTATGCGATACGGCAAGATCGTTTTGAGGTAAACAATAAAAAACTCCCACATGCTACAGCAGTTATAATTAAGGAAAGCACCTATCTTGGCAATTTTTTCCTCAATCGAGCGGAATTGCCCAATACTAAAATAATCCAATTTGTTTCTACTAAAAAGATGCAAAACACAGTGCTATTAGGATTTGAAGAAAGCGCACTTATGGCTTTTGAACGCTAAGCTAAAAAAGCCCATTATACCTACACAAAAAGTATCTTATACCGACCAAACGACACTGATTGTATTCATTCTTCGCCACTTTCTAGCCTTCAAAAGCGCTTCGGGTGCCCGTATTATAGCACACTACTGCCGTATTTAAGTCGTGTTAAAAAAGAAAGGGCTAAAAAAGTCGCTTCCCGGCAGGGATCAAAACAGAACAATAAGACATCGTGAAATCGGAATCATATAAAAAAGACCCAAAATATAAGTAAACACAAGATTTCGCATACAAGAAAACTTTATTTTAGAAGAGAGAGAATAACGATTCAAAAAGAGAGAAACAGAATTACCAAAAAAGAAGTCATGATTTTTTTAGCGATTTCTAATGTACCAGCCCATTACCGGTAATTCGTATAATTAGGGTTGATAAAATTTAAATTTGTGGTTTCAATTGCTGATTTAAAACCAGGACAAAAAGGAGTTATTACCCCTTTTGATGTTGAACGCATCCCAACCAAACTTTTAGAATTGGGGTGCTTACCTGGCAACACCGTGGAGCTTTTGCAAATCGCACCGCTCAATGACCCCATACATATAGACCTCAATGGTTCTCGAGTGGCTATTCGCAGAAGCGTAGCAGAAGAGATCACACTTGAGATTGTAGAAAACAATTCCAGGAAATGAATGCTGCCATTAAAGTTGCTTTGGTAGGGAACCCAAATACCGGCAAAACCTCTATCTTCAACCTACTTACCGGTTTACGGCAAAAAGTGGGGAATTACCCTGGTATTACCGTAGAAAAAAAAATAGGGATAGCGAAACTCTCGGATGACACTAAAGCCAAAATTTTAGACCTTCCCGGCACCTACAGTATTAACACTACATCTATGGATGAAGAAGTAGTGTATACACTTCTTACCGATAGCGATAGCAAAAATTTCCCGGATGTTGTAGTAGTCATAAGTGATGTGGAAAACCTAAAACGGAATCTGCTACTCTTTACACAGGTAAAAGATCTTAAGATTCCCACAATTTTGGTTATCAATATGGCCGATATTATGCCAAAGAAGGGAATAGCTATTGATGTGGAAGCCTTAGCGCATAAGTTAGACACTAAAATTGCGCTTGTAAGTACCCGAAAAGGTCAGGGAATAGAAGAACTAAAAGCATTAATTGAAAACTACCAAACTCTTTCCCCTAAAGCAAGTCTGGATATTTCCGTTATTGATCCGGAGTATTTCTCCCTTTTGAAGAAGTCGTTTCCGGATCAAGACCTTTATAACGTATGGATCCGTATCACGCAAGAAGGTCCTCTTTCCGGAGATCATGAACAACAGGTTGATCACAACCCAGTGGAACGATCTAAAGATGATATCAAGCGCCTGCAACATAAGGAAACCGTTAAACGCTATCAACTCATCAATGCGGCACTAAAGGATACCTATACGATCAACCTTTCAGATGCCAGAGGAGGCGCAGTACTGGATCGGATCCTTTGCCACAAAATATTGGGTTATCTCATCTTCCTTGCGTTGCTTTTACTAATTTTTCAGGCTATTTTCGACTGGAGTAGCTATCCGATGGATGCAATTGACGCGGCCTTTGCCGCCGCCAGCGAGTGGGTAAAGAACAATTTGCCTTCGGGAATTTTAACCGACCTTTTGGCGGAGGGAATCATAGTGGGTATTGGAGGCGTGGTCATTTTTATTCCCCAAATTGCCTTTTTGTTCTTCTTTATTGCTTTACTGGAGGAGTCCGGTTATATGAGCCGCGTGGTATTCTTAATGGATAAGGTAATGCGGCCTTTTGGATTAAGCGGAAAAAGTGTAGTCCCCTTAATTTCCGGCACAGCCTGTGCGATACCGGCGGTTATGGCTACACGAACTATCGAGAGCTGGAAGGAACGATTGATCACTATATTGGTGGTACCGTTTACTACCTGTTCCGCACGATTACCCGTGTATTTGATCCTAATTGCTTTGGTTATTCCGGAGGGTAGGATTATGGGGTTTAGCTATCAGGCTCTGATGCTTTTGCTGCTTTATTTATTGGGTTTTTCAATGGCCTTACTATCCGCTGTTGTACTCCATAAAGTAATGAAGATGAAAAGCAATTCTTTTTTTATGGTAGAAATGCCCACCTACCGCTTTCCTTTACTAAAAAACGTTGGATATACAGTAGTTGAAAAAACCAAGAGTTTTGTATTTGGTGCGGGAAAGATCATTCTGGCCATCTCTATTGTTCTTTGGTTTCTAGGTTCTAATGGCTTTTCCGAAAATTTCACCAATGCTGAACAAATTGTTACAGAACGTATTCAAGAAAAAGGGCTTAACGCGTACAGTAAGAACTATATTGAGAACAACCTTAATAGTTACGCTACCTTACGTAAAACGGATACCCACGCTGATCGGGATTCCCTTCAGGTAATACTGGGTATCTTGAATGAGAACGCCAAAAACCAGGAAATTGCAAGTTACCGCCTGGAACATTCCTATATTGGGTATGCTGGCAAGGCCATTGAACCTTTGGTAAAGCCGCTGGGGTACGATTGGAAAATTGGTATCGCCGTACTTACTTCATTTGCTGCCCGGGAGGTGTTTGTAGGTACCCTGGCCACCATCTACAGTGTTGGAAGCGATGAGGAAGACACGATCAAAAATAGAATGGCAGCCGAACTCACTCCAGACGGAAAACAACCCTTGTTTAATCTGGCTTCCGGAATTTCCTTAATGTTATTTTATGCCTTTGCCATGCAATGTATGAGTACTTTGGCCATCGTAAAACGAGAAACCAATTCGTGGAAATGGCCCCTTTTACAATTGGCATTTATGTCGGTATTTGCGTATCTTGTGGCTTTGGCAGCGTATCAACTACTTCACTGACTATGATACAGTATATAATTGCATATGGTATTCTTTTCCTAGCCTTGACCTATTTATTTCACCGTTTTATACACCCCATTACCCTTTTTTCCTCAAGAAAAAAACCACAAAAAAGTTGTGGAGGCACCGACTGCGAGTGCCGATAGCGAACTGGAAATTCCCGACTTTCTTTTCATTTCTTACTCGGTTTAAAAAAATTCATTTTAGCCCTGTAACCTTTTGTACTTTTCTGACTATATAAATATGAACAACAAATTCAATCCATGCTGCTAACCGAACAGACTGACGAGGCGTTAATGGCCTTGGTGTCCAAAGGGGATTTAGAAGTGCTAAAATTGCTTTTTGACAGGCATCACCTGCACGTTTTCAATTTTTTGCACAAAATGTGCGGGGATCGGCAGCTCAGTGAGGATTTAACACAAGATGTTTTTTATAAAGTGATCAAGTATCGATCTACATATAATAACGGGCGATTTATTTCATGGTTGTTTACCATAGCACGGAACGGTTTAAAGACCCATTTTTCCAGGAATCATCACTATCATGAAACACTGGAAGGTATTGCGGAACAACCATCAAATGCCCCTAATAATACAGAAGAGTACTCCCAACTGCATCTTGCATTGGGCATGTTGGAATCCTCAGATAGAGAGGTATTGGTACTACATAAGCTTCAGGAAGTGCGTTATCCGGAATTGGCTGAAATTCTCGGCAGCACGCCAGGAGCCGTTAAAACCAAAGTAAGCAGAGCCTTAAAAAAATTAAAAGAAATCTATACCCAAAAGCTATGAGTAACAAGGAAGAAGATATCATCCGTTTATTCCCCGAATACCTGGAGGGAGTATTGGATGCCGACAAGGCAAAGCAAGTAGAAAAATATCTTGCTATTTCGGAAGTTGGTGGTAAAGAGCTAAAGGAGTACGAATCGCTTTTGGAGGCTTTTAAAAATGAGGAACCACTCCTTCCTTCTGGAGAATTAAAAGAGAAATTCCAGGCGATGCTTGAAAACGAGAAAGCACAGCAGCAAGCTACTATTCCAATTGCGGTGAAACAAACAACTGCTCCGCGTAAACTATTTACTGCTACGTTGCGAATTGCTGCAGGACTTGCCCTATTACTGGCTTCCTATGCCATTGGTCATTTTACAGCAGACAGTAAGCGGTCTAAGGAGCTGACAGTGGCTGAAAATCAGGTACAGGAAGCAAAACAAATTGCTGTAATCTCCCTATTAGAAAATCAATCTGCTAGCAAACGGATACAAGGGGTGCAATACATTGAGGAATTTACAACACCGGATACTGCGGTGATAGATGCTTTGGTAGAGCGATTATTACAAGATGAGAATACCAATGTCCGATTATCTGCTATGGAAGCGCTATCCGGCTTTAGAAATTCACAACGGGTAAAACTAGCCTTTATCCAAGCCTTAAAAACGGAAAAAGACCCTAGTATTCAAATCGCTATTATCCAAAATCTTGTTCAAATGCAAGAGAAGAAGGCCATTGGTCCCATGCAGGACCTTTTGCAAAGCGAAGAGACCCAACCTTTTATTAAAGAGGAGATTACAAATGCACTACCCAAAATAATATAATATCAAAAACGAAAATCATGAAAAATGTAACAAGTATTTTAATTGCTGGTTTAGCCTTCGTGGCCTTAAATGGGCAGACGGATTACACCAAATCCTTAAATGGGATTGCGTGGGTAAAAATTGAGTCCAAAGCGGAAATTATTTTAAAAACACATGACAGCAATCAGTTGTTGATCAAAAGTGAAGCCCGTTCGGAGCGGCCGGAAAGGGCAAAGGGCTTGAAATTAGTTAGCGGAGGTGGTACTGATAATACCGACGTTGGGTTTTCGGTAATTCAAGATGGTAATAATCTGATCGTAAAAAATCTCAGGAAATCGGATAGAGCTGAAATTTATCTTCCGGCTTCTCAAAATGTATCGGTAAAAACTACCTGGCACGGTGATGTCACTATAGAAGGATTTTCCGGTGAAATTGAAGCGGACGCACAGCTTAACGGCGGTATCGAAATTATCAACGTTACCGGTCCGGTTACCGCAAATGCCTTAAATGGTGATGTGGAAGTCGTTTTTACATCAGTACGACAGACCTCCCCTACTTCCATTTACACCACCAATGGTGCGGTAGACATCACGATGCCTGCCAATACTACGGCCAACTTATCCTTATCCACCAGGAACGGAGAAGTATATACCAATTTTGACTTGAAAAGGCCCCAAAAAAACGGCTTGACCTCAATTTCCAGTAAAAGCATTAAAGGAGAGATAAACAGCGGAGGCGTTAGCATAAAATTGAAGTCAACCAACGGCAATATCTATCTAAGAAAAAAGTAAAAAGGGAGCAACTCAAAACGTAAAAACGAAAAGTCATGAAAAATGTAATTCTGATGGTCGTAGCGCTAGGGGGTTTTGCCCTGGTCAATGCACAAAAAGTCATCGAAAAGAATATCCCTCATAAAGATCAATATGTTGAATTAGATGTCCCTTTTGCCTCCGAAATTGATATAAAAACCTGGGATAAAAAAGAGGTGTATTTTAAAGCTAATATCGACACTGAGTATCCGCAATATTTAGACCTGTATGAGCTGGAGGTCAAGGAAAATAGTACCTCTATTACAATTGCTTCCAAGACGAAGGCTATTTTTAAAGCGTTCGAAGGGGAACGAAAAAAAACCAAAAAAAGGTACTACTACACAGAATACACTTTTGATTACACCTTGTACGTTCCAAAAAATACAGAATTCAGGGTATCTAGTATTAATGGTAGTATGCGCTCTGAAGTTATTGAGGGTAATTTTGAGGCAGAACTGATCAATGGCGATATCGAGATAGCAAAATATTCCGGAGACTTGGATCTTAGCACCATCAATGGCACCATTGATCTAAAAGTAGGTGGGGCGCGCTTTACCGCCGAGACAGTAAATGGTGATATCTATGCAGATGGCGCACTCGATATCACTTCGGATGATCGTTATGTGGGCCAAAAAGTAAGAAGCACTATTGATAGCTATTCCTCAAAACTACGGCTCAACACTGTTAATGGGAACATGTACTTGCGTTTATAATTGGCCATAGCGCACAACTACCTATTTTAAGGCATCCTAAAGGATGCCTTTTTTGCTGCCTCTGGTCCGATTGAATTCATGTAAAAAGAATTGCTTTCCCTTGTAGGAGGTGTTCCATTTAGCGGTAAAGAAGATTATAACCGGTAGTAATCCTTGAATTTCTGTGGTTTGTGGGGTATTTATTTTCCGATGGTTTTACAATGAAATTTGAAGCGATAGATCATCCTTAAGCCGAAAAGCGCATTCTTCAAATTTAGGAGGGCCAAAAGCTTTCAATTTTCCCTTCGAAAAGGCCACTTTTTCCTTCGGAATACCCAACCAGTTGGTATCTAGTTCATCATTACCATTTTGGTCATAAAAGAGGGCTATGGCGTATTCGCCTTTGGGAAGATCCTGCAATACCAATTTTGTACTCCCTTTTTGAGCTGGAACCGACTTAGATGCAAAGACCTTATCAAACTCTAAGAAAGCATCTGCATGATTATATAAAGCTACATTTATTTTACCCTCAGAAGCAGGGACGTTGAGCACTTCCACGTGGATTTCGCTTTGCGCAAAACCTTGGGTTATCGAAAACAGTAGAAAAAACAAAAAAAGTAGTCGCATAGGATTAAATTAGAGTACAAAAAATCAATCTCCGGTTTCTATTTTCAAAGCTAAGGTATCGAAGAACTCTTTTGTCTTAAGGCTGTCTGTCATATTGAAATACAATACCAGGGAATCGTGATGGACCATTTCCACCTTTTGTTGCCAGAGGTCATCTACAAAAACATACACTTTTGATCCGGTTATGGAATCCATAAAAACCCCTTTCTCTTTTGCCATCCAAGAAAAGCCGTTTTTGCGTTCCAGTTCCGGGATCCTCGGCACAAACTGTAAGGTATTTATTGCTGATAAGGGAATTATTTGGCGGTATATCCCGGAAGTGATGCTAAAATGATCTTTCTCAATAGCGACCCAGTTTTTATAATGCAAGCCAAAAGCTACACCACAACACAACAGGGTTAGGCCAATAAGAACGTTCCAAAACCAGGTCTTATTCCTTTTTTTCATTTTCTTTATCCGATCTATACCGTTCAAACCATGCTATGGTATGCGCAATTTTGGTTATCAGGTTACTGGGTTTGTTGGCTATCCCATGGCTTGCACCAGGAATTTCTACCAAGACCGTTTCCTTTTTACGCAATTTTAACGCATGATACAATTGCTTGGCTTCACTAGGTGGAGTACGTAAATCGTTCATCCCAACCATAACCATGGTAGGCGTTTCTATAGTACCAACGAGCGAAATGGGTGAAAATTTCCAATAGTGCTCAACATTTTCCCAGGGTTGCCCCTCATATCGACTATTGGCGTAGCCAAAATAATTATCGGCCACCAGGGTTTTGCTGATCCAATTCATCACGGGTTTTGCCACCACGGCCGCTTCAAAGCGGTTGTTCTTCCCTATCATCCAAGCCGTCATGATACCTCCTGCACTTCCTCCTGTTACAAATAATTGGTCTTCATGTGCAATCCCCATCCGGATACAATGATCTACGCCATCCATTACATCATTGTAATCTTCCCCGGGATAATTCCGATACAACAGGTTGCCAAATTCTTCCCCATAACTCGTACTACCGCGGGCATTAGGATAAAAAACAATGTATCCCGCAGCAGCGTATAGTTGCATCTCAATGGAAAAGCGATCGCCATAATTGAGGATTGGCCCCCCATGATTCTCTACCATAAACGGGTAGTGTTTTGAAGCATCATAATTGGGAGGATAAACAATCCATCCTTGTAAATCACGACTATCAAAGGAGGAGGTATACCACACTTCTTCTACCTTACCCAAGGTTCTATACCCTAAAAGTCCCCTGTTTAGATCAGTTATTTTAACCGGATCCTTTGCCTTCGGTTGTACGATAGCCAACTCAGCCGGATGGTCGGGTCGGGTAAGGGTGTAAGCAATACTCCCATTTTTCGAAACACTGTACGAACCGCTCCCATAGGGCCTTCCCAGAGTGGTTCCCCCGCGATTGTTTGCCATTTGGGTCACTTTACCAGACGTGGTGATATATCCTATTTTGCCATTCCCCTTATCATCGTAGTTAAAGAATAATCCGCTCCCCTTGGCATCCCATTGAATGCCCGAGATGCTTCGATCTAAAGTATCTGAAATACTCCTTTTATTACTACCATCCTTGTTCATAATATGAAGTTTGCGAACTTGGTAGGCTTGTTTCTTATCGCCGTAACCCAAGTAAGCGATCAACCTACCGTCAGGGGATATTTGTGGATTATTATCCGGACCATCCCTGTCTGTTAACGCTAAAATTGTGCCAGATGCTACAGCCACACTGTAAATTTCACTATTGCGAAAACGATATTCCCAGTCTTCAACACGATTGGCAGAAAAGTAAATTGTACTGCCGTCCGGCGACCAAGAAAGCGTCCCGCGATGCTGCCAATCCCCTGAGGTGATCTGCCGTGGTGCTCCTCCGTCTGCGGACATTACAAAAATGTGGTTAAATCCGGGGTTGATATAACCGCGACCGTCCGCTTCGTGATAGACACGGTCTGTTATTCGCGGAGCATCTGCCCACCGAGCTCCTTTTGGTTTTTTAGGCATTTTAGCAATAACCGGTGCTGCTGCGGCAACATTCATAGAAAAAGCAATTTGACTCCCATCCGGAGACCAGGTCAAAGCACTTGGACTAAAAGGTAATTGGGTGAGCCGCGCCGTTTTTCCGGAAGCCACCCAATACATATACACCTCAGCGCCTTCATCGGTACTACTGGAAAATACAATCCTATCGCCGTTTGGAGACCATCTTGGACTACTTTCCGACACCTCCCTGGCGGTTAGTTTTTGATGTTGACTGCCATCCGTCTTTACGATCCAAAGATTCCCGCTACTTCGATCCTTCATAATATCGAACTGCATTCGGCGATATACCACCCAATCCCCATTAGGAGAGATCCGGGGATCGGAAACGTATTGTAAATCAAAAACATCCAGATAAGAAAAATTAGGTTCTTGAGCGGTAGAAAAATGAAACAAGAACAAAATCGAAAAATAGAGTATAAAAATTCGCATGAATCGTAATTTTTTTGAGGATTTTAAAGGTAAACGAAACTAGGGTTTCTTCAAAAGTATTGTACTATCCATTTCTTCGTTAGCTTTACGGCAATACCGCTATTTACCAATGAATTATGAAAAGGATAACTTCAAAAAATTATTCCATATTTGAAAAAGCCTTTAATGGCTAAGCAATTGCACCTATGAGAAGAACAGTTAAAAATGTCCTGGTACTCTATTTGATATCCTGGTTGATTGGGCTTGGCTTGCTCGTATGGCAATTGATGGCCGAAGGACAAAAGTTCTTGGAAAGCGTATCTCTCTATTTTTACCAAATCCTCCCCAACACCTCATACCTGGTTGTACAACATCTACTATTTGTAGTTTTTTTAGTTCTATTTTTCCTGTTTCGATACTTCAAAACAATCTACCAAAAACACGGTAGACGCACTATGTTAAAGCGGTTAACCCTTTATCTGTTGCTCCCCGCTATCTTGCTTATTCTTGGTTTTAAAACCTTAATTCATATCAACACCTCAGAAGCCATACAGTTCACCTGGGATCAGGAAATGATGAATCCATCCGGAGAAGTGGGGAATTTTTTTGAAAGGGATGGCCTGCATCGCGGCATGAGTGTATTTGGCTGGCAAGAAAGTAATTCCAAAGACATTGAAGCTTTGATCAATGCATATGTGGAATGGGTAGCAGTAGTTCCTTTTATTTGGCAAGACAAAGAAGAATCCCCCGAAATTGCATCGAAACGCGAAGATGGATTATTTACGAAAAGGGATTCCCTCTTTATAAAGGTTATTAATGAATTGCACGCAAAAGGAATTCATGTACATCTCAAACCACATCTTTGGTTGGGAGAAGGCTGGCGGGCAAACATCAATTACCCTTCAAAAGCGGAATGGGATGTTTGGTTCAATTCCTACAGAAGTCGTATGCTTCACTATGCTAAAATGGCCCATCTCACTAAGGTTGAACTCTTTTGTATCGGTACGGAATTACGTACTTCGGTAAAAGCACAACCGGAAGCTTGGAAACAACTTATAAAGGATATCCGAGAAGTGTATAAGGGTCCTTTAACCTATGCTGCCAACTGGCATGATGAATATGAATATATTACGTTTTGGGATGAACTGGACTATATTGGCATACAGGCGTATTTTCCCTTAACCAAAACCAAAAATCCAGATATAGAGCACATAAAAACAGGTTGGCAGCCCCATTTAAAAACCCTGGCTGCATTATATGAAAAAGAAAGGAAGCCCATTCTTTTTACCGAGGTGGGCTATAAAAGCGAGGCTTCCGCAACCATAAAACCTTGGGAGTGGGACGATACCTTTGGTGTATTGTATAAGAAAAAGTCAGATCAGACGCAGCAGCTGGCATTCGAAGCCCTGTTTGAAGAACTTTGGCATAAAGATTGGTTTGCCGGAGTCTACATTTGGGAATGGAACACAAAAAGCCAAGAATCAAATGCCGCCACGAATTTAAATTTCTCCCCACGATTTAAGCCTGCAGAAAATGTGATCGCCAAGTGGTTTGGTCCTTCAAAAGTTAGGTAGGTGCCCACTTTTAATCATTTTGAATATTAGGGGTAACCGTATTAATTCCTATATTTCATAAGCTACTTATTAGATATGATAGTATCCTCTAAGTTGAATTGGGAGTATCTAGCGGTTCTTTTCCTCCCGAAATACACAGAAATCACTTCTGTTTTGATCCAATATTGATTATGAAAAACAGCTATTTCCTATTCCTTTTTATGCTCTGCCTATTCGGCTGTAACAAGGATAAAACTTCAGAGAAAAATGGAATTTCGAATATCGAGTTCACCACAACAGCTTATGAAGATTTGGTCACCCTTTTCAAAGAATGGCGATCTTTTGAAGATCCACCCAAACGCAATGGTGCCCCCGATTACACCAAAGCCACGTTTGAAAAGCGTTGGCCAATGTTCAAGGAACTTCAAAATCAACTAAATCAAATCGACACCACGGGATGGACCATTCCGCATCAGGTAGATTGGATGATCGTTTGGGCCGAAATGAATGGATATGACTTTAATAGCAGGGTTTTAAAACCCTGGGAGCGGGATCCGGCATTTTATAAATCTGTATGGACCTACAAAAGTGATGTTCCCGCACATGAAGGGCCTACACATCATGGTACTACCGAACTTTGGACGTATGCGTTTCCCCTTTCGAATAGTGAGGTTGAGCGGCTGATCCGGGATTTGAACATTATCCCTGCGTTAAACGAGCAGGCCCAACAAAACCTGACGGGTAATGCCAAAGATCTTTGGACCGCAGGAATACGTGATATTAAAAATCAAAGCACTGTGTTAAAAACAATAGTATACCAACAGGGAGTGCGTGAGAATACCCCTTTGGTTAATGCTATTATGAAAGCAGTGGCTTCCACCGATGCTTTGGTAATCTGGTTGGAAGACCAAGCCAAAACCAAAACAGGACCTTCCGGAATTGGTAAGGAAAACTATACGTGGTATCTCCAAAACGTACACTTAGTGCCTTTAACCTGGGAAGATGAGGTAATGCTTTTAAAAAGGGAATTGGCCAGGGCATGGGCCTCCTTAAAATTGGAAGAACATCGAAATCGAGATCTTCCTGAACTCGTTGCCGCAGACTCGCAGGAAGCCTACGATAAGATGGCTGATACAGCCACCAGAAGTATGATGAAATTCCTGGAAGAACAAGATATTGTAACCGTAAAGCCCTATTTTGAACCAGCATTACGAGAGCACCTGGGCAGTTATATCCCTGAAGAAAGTCGCAACTTCTTTTGGATCGCGGCCCATTACGATCCACGACCCCTTTATTCGCACTTTTACCATTGGTTTGAACTAGCTCGTATGGAAATGGAACCTAACCCCAGCGCAATTCGAAGGGGACCACTCTTGTATAATATTTTCGATTCAAGAAACGAGGGAATGGCAACCGCTGTGGAAGAAATGTTTATGGACGCGGGATTATACGATGACTCTCCAAGGTCACGAGAAATTGTATACATAATGATTGCACAACGGGCCGCCAGAGGATTGGGGTCCCTCTATGCCCATGCCAACGAAATGACTATGGAAGAAGCGGGAGGGATTCATTCGGAATATACACCAAGAGGTTGGATGAAAACCGAAAAAGAACTCCTCATTTTTGAACAGCACTTGTATTTGAGACAGCCCGGATATGGTACCAGTTACATTACGGGAAAGTATCTCATAGAAAATGCTATGGCTGATTATGCACGTATCCAGGAACTAAAAAACCAGCCGTTTAGCGTGAACGATTTTTTCGATACTTTAAATCGTATAGGTAACATCCCTATCGCCCTTGGACACTGGGAAATGACCGGACAAAGCCAGCATTTGCAAACTGTTTTGAGCAATTGACACACGTACTACCTTCCCCTCCTGGGAGGGGATTGAGGGGTGGGCAAAACGATGTGAAAAATAATCTTAGCCATGTTTTAGATAAAATACAGCAAGAAATTGAAAAATTGAAACCCAGCCCGAACCCCTCCCGGCACTGGGAAATGACCGAATAAAGCCAATTGCTACTGTCAATTTCCGAAGGCCAGATAGGAACAGATTGACCTAAGAAACTTTAAAATCTGCAATTTTTGCTATTAACCGTTATCTTTAGTACGATAACCTTACTTTGAATTGTGTATGAGGGCCAAAAAAATTAGTGCCGATCGCATATTGGGTATTTCTGCCATGGTCATTAGTATCTTAACCCTGGTAATTTTTATTTATCAAACCGACATTATGCGGGTGCAAAGTAAATTATCTGTAAAACCCCGATTGTCTTTTTCCACAAATTCTCATAGCTACGATACGCTAATTCGAATTGATGGCCTTATTTACAATAAGGGGTTGGGGCCGGCCATAGTGGATTCCATTTATATCGAATATGAGGGAAATCCGTTTGTAATGGATATGGATGAGTTCATTAAAAACCAAGTGCCTGAACTGGAAAATTACGGCGAATTGGTTCGTAATTCAATATTAAGTCCAGGGAACACTTTTCTAGCTGGCGAAGAAACTGTGATTTACAGCTATCAATTTGAGCCAAAAAACCAAGATTCAATTTTTACCTATCTGGGTATGGAAGGTGAGGATGACTTTCCTTTTGAGTTTAAGGTAATTTATACCTCCATTTATGAAGATGAACATTGGTTTGTCGGTTCGGATAGCGACAGCCCCGAAAAACTCGATTGATGGCAAAATTCTTTCGAAGAATCCGTCAAAAGCTGCTTTCAAAAAGCAAATTCTCAAACTACCTGCTATACGCCCTTGGGGAAATTATATTAGTGGTTCTTGGTATTCTACTGGCACTCCAGATCAACACCTGGAGTACCGAGAAGAGTAACCGGGCCAGAGAACAACTGTATTTGAGAGATTATTTGACTGATCTTGAACGAAATCTTAGTGAATTGGACCGGGTGATCACAAAATCGAACAGGACGTTAAGTGCTACGGATTCCCTGTTGCGCTATGCAAAGGGCATGCTGAAAATAAAAGATAGTAGCAAAATCGAATACCTGGTCATGGAATCGGTAAACTACACGCTATTTCTGAGCCAGGAAGGGACCATTAATGATATTTTTGGCTCTGGAGATTTGGCACTGATTCTAAATGATTCCATCAGGAAATCTATGGTCAATTGGAGTTCCGAACTGAAGTTCTTAACGGAATATGAGGCGCTGGGAAAAGACAATCAGTTACAGTGCATTGATTATTTATCAACCGAAACGCCATTTTATAGAATGTCCTTCAAAGGAAATTTCCTTGATCGCGCTACGGCAACCAGAATCCTGGCAGACCGGAGATTTTTGAACCTGGTCAGTAATCAACAACATATGGCAACTACGTTAAATGGTCTTTATGTAGGCCAAAAAACCAAAATGCAACAATTGTTAGCGCAGGTCAGATCTTCCATCCGCTAGTGCCACAATTAGCGTACTTGAAACCTTCCCGAAGGTTTTTAAAAACTGACACCTGTATTCTTCGATATTCAATAGCAACCCTAATATTTTGTTAAACCTGCTAAATCGGACAAAATTCTTCGCTTCAGCGGCTATTTTTAGAACAACTAATTCACCTTAAATCAGCTCAAAATGAAAAAATTTCTACTCGCCCTAGTACTGTGCTATTCCCTTGTTTTTATTGGACAGGAAAAGAAAGATATCATGTCTTCTTCAACTTTTTCTGCCCTTAAATTCAGAAATATAGGTCCTGCTTTTACCTCAGGTCGTATTGCAGAAATAGCTATTGATCCAACCAATCAAAATATTATGTATGTAGCGGTAGGCTCAGGAAATGTATGGAAAACCGTGAATGCGGGCACCACCTGGGAACCTATTTTTGACAAGGAAAAAAGTTATTCCATAGGATGTATAACCATAGACCCTAATAATCCGCATACCATTTGGGTTGGTACCGGGGAGAATGTTGGTGGCCGGCATGTGGGCTTTGGCGATGGGATCTATCGAAGTACTGATGCTGGTAAAACATGGAAGAATATGGGTTTACAAGGCACCCAACATCTTTCAAAGATCATTGTACATCCGGACAATTCTGATGTGATTTGGGTGGCTGCCCAAGGCCCGCTCTGGAACAAAGGTGGAGAGCGCGGGCTTTACAAATCCATAGATGGTGGAAAAACCTGGAAAAGAACCTTAGGCAATGACGAATGGACCGGGGTCACGGATGTTGTCATGGATCCAAGAAATCCTGATATGCTTATTGCTGCTACCTGGGATCGGCATCGTACTGTGGCTGCGTATATGGGCGGAGGACCGGGTTCCGGTGTACACCGTAGTACTGATGGAGGAGAAAGCTGGGAAAAGCTTACCGAAGGCATTCCAAAATCGAATTTAGGTAAAATCGGCTTGGCCTTGTCCCCTTTTAACCCCGATGTGGTCTATGCGGCCATTGAACTGGACCGCACTACAGGAGGCCTTTTCCTGTCAACCGACAGGGGCAGTTCCTGGACCAAACAATCGGATATGATCTCTGGGGCTACCGGCCCGCATTACTATCAGGAATTATATGCAGATCCCCATCATGAAGGCCGTATTTATTTAATGAATAACAATGTTTTGGTTTCCGATGACCACGGTAAAACCTACTATCGGATGCGTCGGGAATACATGCATAGCGACATGCATGCAGTAGCCTTTAGAAAGAACGACCCTAACTACATTATTATGGGTTCGGATGGAGGTATTTATGAAACCTTTGATGGCACCGAAACCTGGCGCTTTGTGGGTAATCTCCCCCTTACACAGTATTACAAACTCGCAGTAGATGATGCCCAACCTTTTTACAATATTTACGGGGGTACTCAAGATAATGGTTCTCATAAGGGGCCTTCAAGGACCAATCGTCGCGAAGGGATCCTAAACCGGGATTGGACAAAGGTGCTTGGTGCGGACGGTCATCAATCCGCCACTGAACCCGGTAATCCGGATATTACGTATGGGGAATTTCAGCAAGGCCGACTTTTTCGTATAGACCATAAAACCGGCGAAAGCGTTTTTATTGCACCACAACCTGGTTTAAACGAGCCGTATGAACGTTTCAATTGGGATGCGCCGATTTTGGTAAGTCCTCACGATCCGAAGCGAATTTATTTTGCCTCGTATCGGGTTTGGCGCTCTGACAACCGAGGGGATGACTGGGAAGCGATCTCCGGCGATTTAACCAAAGGTTTGGAACGCATAAAACAGCCTATTATGGGAGGATTGCAAAGTTGGGACAATGCCTGGGATGTAAAAGCGATGTCTAACTACAGCACCATTACTTCTCTTGCCGAATCCCCTATAAAAGAAGGGCTGCTTTATGCTGGCACGGATGATGGTGTTATTCAGGTTACTGAAGATGGGGGTACTACCTGGCGGAAAGTGGCTTACGAAAGCATACGGGGATTACCTGCAACCGCCTTTGTAAATGACGTTCGAGCAGACCTGTTCGAGGCAAACACGGTATACGCCGCACTCGATAACCACAAATACGGGGACTTTAAACCGTATATAATAAAGAGTACTGATGCCGGTAAAACATGGCGGCTCATAAATGGCGATTTGCCCAATCGTTTGTTAGTATGGCGTATGGTTCAGGATCATGTCAACAAAAATCTGATGTTCCTGGCTACCGAATTCGGAATTTATTTTACGATAAATGGAGGAGCAAACTGGATCCAGTTAAAAGGGGGGTTACCTACGCTATCATTTAGGGATATTACCATTCAGCGCCGCGAAAATGATGTGGTTGCCGCATCATTTGGCCGAGGCTTTTATGTATTGGATGATTACAGCGCATTACGATCCATTTCTCAGGCAGACCTGGAACAAAATGAAGCACTGCTCTTCAAAACCCGTAAGGCCGATTGGTACATTCCGGTAAGCGATATTAACGGTAGTCATGGGGCTCAGAAATATCGCGCGAAAAACCCAGAATTCGGGGCAACTTTCACCTATTACCTCCGGGATGCGTATACCACGCTAAGTAAAAACCGAAAAGAGCGCGAAAAAAAGGCGACAACAGCGGGTCAGGATATTCCATTTCCGGGATGGGATGCGATAGAGCAAGAACGCAGGCAGGAAGCACCTAAAATTGTGCTTACCATCACTGATAGCCAGGGAAACATCGTAAAAACCCTGAGTGCAAAACCTAAAAAAGGTATGAATCGTACTTACTGGGACTTGTCCACCAACTCCAAAAATATTGTACAATTGGATGCCAGAGAACGGGAACGCAACTTCTTTGGCCCATCGGGTACTATAGTGACTCCGGGGACCTATTCGGTAAGTTTATCCAAAGTTGTGGATGGGGTGACCACCCCATTGGCAGCTCCACAACAATTTGAGGTGGTTCGTATGTTGGAACCGGCAGTTCAAGGAGCTTCTGCTGATGAATTTGCAGCCTTTAAAGTCCAGTATGACGCTTTTCAGCAAAGCTTGTCGGCTACTAATATGATGCTAAAAAAGGCGAAGAAGAAAGTAACCGCCATGCGCAAAGCTTTTTTGTTGGCGGACCAGCAACCTGATGATCTTTCCAATACCCTATTCTCCCTGTCCAGCGAATTGGAAGATTTGGATACCTTACTGAACGGGAACAAGAGCAAAGATGAAGTTGGGGCAAATAATGCTCCTACTCCTGGTGATGCCCGCTTTATAGCGGGAAGGGCTTTACGTACGACCTATGGCCCCACAGGCACACATAAAAAGGCACTGGATCGTGCCACGCAACAACTGGGTCCTCTTGAAAGCAGGGTTAAGGCCGCTACAGCACAGCTAAGTGGTTTACTACAACGCCTTGAAGCTATTGGCGCTCCCAAGATTGAAGAATAACCGTTTTTTAAAATAGGTTTAAAAATCCCCGTGACTTTACGGGGATTTTTTTGTTAACACAATGGGCTTGAAAACAGTATATTTGAGCTATTCCCTTATGTGCCAACCCAACTATGATCCAATTCTTCAGAAGAATCCGACAAAAATTACTCACTGAACGTCAGTTTAAAAAATATCTATTTTATGCAGCCGGAGAGATCGTATTGGTGGTCATTGGTATTTTGATTGCATTGCAGATAAATAATTGGAATAACCAAAATAACGACCGTAAAAAAGAGGCCCTTATTCTAAAACAAATCCATAGGGATTTTAAAAGCAATAAAAAACAGCTGGATAGTATCGTAATTATCAACCAAAGAAAACTAAATGCGCTAACAGTTTTTATTGATGAACTACTGGTCAATCCTGATTCCAGTGCCATTGATACCCTGCTTAAATACGCAGCTGATATCTATACAATTAAGACCTTTAATCCTTCCAACGGTGCAGTTGAAGCCCTGATAAATTCGTCTTCTTTTGAATTAATCCAAAACGATTCCTTACGGAATTTGTTGGTCTCCTGGCAGGATGTGTACAAGGATTATTCGGAAGAAGAGCAACTGGAACGCACTTTTCAACTTCAGAATTTCACACCGTATCTCAGAAAGCACTTTAACTTTCTCAAGCCCTACGCGAAACCTAATCTTGAGGTCATTAAAACGGTAGAATTTCAAAATACTTTTTTGGATAAACGGCTGTTAGCAGGCTTTGTGCTGGAAGCCATTGAAGAAGAAAGAATCAAGTACGATATCGACGAAATAATACGCCTTTCCCACTACGATGATTAAATTCTTCCCACGTATTCCCCTACAACTGGTTTTGGAAAACCAACCCAAACGTACCCGTTTAGTAGCACAGGGCCAATTCTCCCGATGTCTACGTACGGCTTTTGGGGAGATTATCCTTATAACTTTCGGTCGTATGATCATATATACAAACACAAAAACACATACCTTCCTCTCAAGGAAGGAGAAAAATACGAATCCATGATCCAACTCTTCCGAAAAATTCGCCAGAAACTGCTTACTGAGAATTCCTTCTCAAAATACCTGCTGTATGCGATGGGAGAGATCATTCTGGTGGTTATCGGAATTTTGATCGCCTTACAGATCAATAACAACAATGAAGAGAAAAAGCAACGGGCAAAAGAACAGGCGTTTTTACAAGAGATCAACCTGGACTTTACCTCCAACAAAGAACAGTTGGACTCCATAGTCGAATTCAACAAAATTAGTTATCATGCCGCCTCACGACTTCTGGAAGTTATGAAAGCATTCGACCCAAAAGATCCAAAAATCACCAAAGCGAATGCACACTTTGCCGACAGTATTGGGTTTTACAATAAATTGGCCTGGCGAAACAAATCCTTCAATCCAAAAAATGGGACGGTAGAAGCCCTTTTAAATTCTTCTTCCTTTGATTTGATCGGTAATGATACGCTTAGAAGAAACCTTATTTCTTGGAAGGATGTGCTCTCAGATTATTTGGAAGAAGAGGAATATGGGGCTAATTTTTTATTTTACGAATACGGCCCTTGGGCGCGGTTACATTTTGACCCCGACAGTGATAACGACCCGGACAATGTTAAAGCGCTATTTAGCAAAGAACATAGAAATTTTATTTACAAAAGAGCTGGAGACTTGAATAACAATATAACGGCCGTGCGGGAAGAAGGCATTTTAAAAATGATAAATGACATCATCCGACTAACCGAACCTGTATCACATGATTAAATTCTTCCGTCATATTCGTCAAAGACTCCTTTCGGAAGGCAAGTTCTCTGAATATCTTATGTACGCTGCGGGAGAAATTGTTTTGGTGGTCGTTGGTATTTTGATTGCCTTGCAAATCAATACCTGGAATGAGCATCAGCAGAAAAAGGGACAATTGTGGCAACACAGAGAGAATCTAATTGCCGAACTTCAAATTGATCTTAAGACACTGGATAGCCTCAACCACTTGCGAGATAAGCATGAAGCCAACATAAAAAAGTATATTGATTATTACAATCAGGAAAATCTAAATATCAATTTGCTCCGTCAAAAAAAAGACAGTGTCATTTACTCGATAAACAGTTTTAACAAGTCTTCTTTTACCTTAGATGAATTAGGAACTACGGGAGATATCAGCCTCTTTTCCGAATTGGAAAAAAAAGCCATCGCCAAGTTGAAAAATACCCATGAAATATATCAATACTACGAACGAACAACTTTTGATGGTGTGGTCCATATAGTTCAGGAGTATGTCACTGCTACTGATAATTTTTATGAAAATAAGGTTTCCACAAAACAGCACAGATCTGTTACAGATTGGCAACTTAACATAAACTCCGAACAGTATCGCCTATTCCACAATCAACTCTACAACGTACTGGTGCTTTATGGCTTTCAAAAGAATACGGTATATCCGGCAATACGACGGGATACTGAAGCCTTATTAGATATTCTGGAACAAAAACTAAAAGGCGGTAATGATTAAGTTTTTTCGCAAAATCCGGCAAAAACTGCTTTCTGAGAACCTGCGCGAACGGGACGGTTCGATACGGGCGGGCAAATTTTCGAAATACCTACTATATGCCATTGGTGAAATTATCTTAGTGGTCATCGGTATTCTTATAGCGCTGCAGATCAACACGTGGAATGAAGAGCGAAAGGCAAAGGAGAAAGAAGGGCAGCTTATCGAAGATTTGCACAATGAATTCCAAAAGAACTATGATCAGCTCCTAGTAGATATCAAAAGACTGGAGGCTGTAGAACAGTCCAATGCGCAATTGCTTGCGCTTTTGCAAAATCCAAATCCTTCCATTTCCGAAGTCCAGTTGAATCGCCTTATCAGCAAAGGGCTTTCCACCCCCACGTGGAACCCCAGCTTTTTTGTTATGGAAGAGCTAAAAAAATCCGGTGGGTTTGCCCAGTTGAACAATACGAAACTAAAAAATGCCCTGTTGGATTGGGAACGGTATTATAGCAATCTCCGCGAAGTGGAAGGAGCGATTAGTAATGCTTTCAACCGTTATTTGATTTTTCTAATAGATGAGGGCGCTGCCAGAAATGTTGATGCTGAAAATGAAGACTTTAACATAAGCAGATCTATTTTACCGAAAAAAAATACAGCGCTGCTCAAGGACTATCGCTTTGAAAACCATGTTGACGACATGTATATTTCCAGCGCACACCTGATGAACACCTACCTTGTGGTCCGTGATAAAATTGAATCCCTATTAGTGTTAACCAAAGCAACAGAATAAAATGCTTTCGATACTTCGAAAACTTAGACTAAAACTGCTTTCTAAGCGCAAATTTTCAAAGTACTTATTATATGCCGTAGGTGAAATTATATTAGTGGTTGTCGGGATCTTAATCGCGCTGCAAATCAATACCTGGAACGAAGGGTATACGACCAAGGAAAAAGAACTCAAATATCTTTTACTCATCAAACAGGAAATGCTGAGCAACTTGCAATCCATAAATATGGAAAGAGAAATCCTGGATGATTATTTCAAGGGTTTAGAACAAATTTTGGAGGCTTATGCCCATCCTGACCCAAATATTACCAATAAGGAACTTTCTGGAATGCTAGCACCTATCCTGAGCAATGATATGGATATTAATTTCAAAAGTGGCACGTTAAATGAAATTATAGCCAACGGCAATTTAAAGGATATCACCAATGATAGCATTCGGAATATTTTAGCTTCCATAGATGGAAATTTAGAACGACTACGTGCACAGGAAACTAGGGTGAATGACTACATTGCCAAAGGGAATTCCATACTAGAAAAAAAAGGTTCCATCAAACAACTGGTCAGCGATTTTGGTGTTAGCGCGGAGTATGGCATCCCTAAGAATACCAAAGAAGTTAGCAATCTTTTTCTTCTAAAAGACCAAGAATTTGAAAATATAATGGTGTTGGCGGTATTGACCGGTGTTAGTCTTGATGAGGAACACTACTTCATATTCGAAAAAGAAATTAAAACGCTGATTAATTTAATCGATAAAGAACTTAGGCAATAGGAATTATGATTAAAATCTTCCGCCGCATTAGGCTAAAACTCCTTTCGGAAAACTCGTCTGAAAATACCGGTTCGGCAGGGGCGGGCCAGTTTTCCAAATATCTACTTTATGCTATTGGTGAAATTATTTTGGTAGTAATTGGTATATTGATCGCCTTGCAAGTGAACAACTGGAACAACTCCAAAACGGAAAAAGCGATTGAAAAAACCTATTTAGAAGCCTTGCAGTCGGAGTTTGAGACCAACTTAGAAATACTTGATCGTACCATACAACTAAACGATCAATTGCTGGAGCAGTTAGACCAACTCCTTACATTTTTTGAGAGCGAAAAACTCGACACTATTCCGGCTACCACCGTTGCAAAAGCCCTTGGATCGGCATTGAGCTACGAGGTGTTTTACGATCCCTCAACAGGGGTGCAAACGGATATTATTAGCTCAGGGAACCTAAAACAGCTTAGAAATCCTTTACTGCGCCAAAAAATAGCATCTTTCGGGAACACTTTGGAAAAAATTAAGCGCCAGGAAATCCGAGCGGTAACAGAATTAAATAGTTTAGGTGCTTTTGTCAAAAAGAACACAAGTTTACGGACCTTATTTGAAGCGGTAGGAAGTGAAGTTGCTGGGAATTCTCAATTTGAAGGCGTTGCTGTAAAAAAGTTGTTTGATTTCATGCCTGTGGAGAACTATCTCATTTTTTACCAGGCAATTTCTCAAACCACCAATAGGGGATATTACGTGCCGCTCAAAAAAGATATTGAGGAGATTTTGGAAATAATAACAAGTGAACTCAATAAGTAATATGATCTCGTTTTTCCGAAAGATCCGTCAAAAATTGCTTTCCGAAAAAAGAGTTATTCCCTATTCGCTCTACACCATTGGTGAAATTACCCTTCTGATTTTCGGTAGTATGCGCATAAATGAGAGGACAAAAACACAATTCTTCCCCTCCTGGGAGGGGAGTAAGGGGTGGGTATGACAATAAGAAAAATAATTCCATACAATCCCAATTTAGTGTCTTTAGCAAAGAAGTTGCGAAAAAATATGACCTTTGGTGAAATTGCACTTTGGCGCGAAATCAATAGAAAAAAGTTGGGCTTCCAGTTCAGCAGACAGATTCCTATA